>NZ_BAABFQ010000001.1:0-58928 GCF_039541135.1 Nocardioides caricicola
CCTTGACCGCCTACTGTCAGACCCAACACGACCAACAGGCGTTGCAATCACCAGTTGAGACCGCCAGGCGAACCGTCACTTCCCATGGCGTGCAGGCCAGGGGAAGTGCGGGTTCACCAGGGCACCATGGTGAACCTGTGACTCAGCGAATCAGCCGCGAAGAGCGTCAGGCGGTGGCGCGGTGCAGCGCGACGATGCCGCCGGAGAGGTTGCTCCACTCCGGCGCCTGCCAGCCGGCCGCCTCGACCATCTTGGCCAGGCCCTGCTGGTCGGGCCAGGCCCGGATGGACTCGGCCAGGTAGACGTAGGCGTCCGGCGAGGACGACAGCGCCCGCGCGACCGGCGGCAGCGCCCGCATCAGGTACTCGACGTAGACGGTGCGGAACGGCGCCCAGGTGGGGTGGCTGAACTCGCACACGACGAGCCGGCCACCGGGCCGGGTGACCCGGCGCATCTCGCGGAGCCCGGCGAGCGGGTCGACGATGTTGCGCAGCCCGAAGGAGATCGTCACCGCGTCGAACGTGTCGTCCGCGAACGGCAGCTGCGTGCCGTCGCCGGCCGTGAACGGCAGGTGCGGCTTGGCGGCCTTGCCGACCTTGAGCATCCCGAGCGAGAAGTCGCAGGGGACGACCTCGGCGCCGCGGTCCGCGAACGGCTGGCTCGACGTGCCCGTCCCGGCGGCGAGGTCGAGGACCCGCTCTCCCGGGCGCGGGTCGACGGCCGCGATCACGGCCTTGCGCCACTGCCGGTCCTGCCCGAGGGAGAGGACGTCGTTGGTGACGTCGTAGCGGCGGGCGACGGCGTCGAACATGCGACGTACGTCGGACGGCTGCTTGTCGAGCTCTGCGCGGACCACGCGCAGAGACTACGGGGCCTAGGCGGCAGGCTCGACCGCGGCCTTGAAGACGTCGGCAGCGAGGCCCACGAGGTCCTCGGCCGCGACGGTGTCGGAGCTGACCTGGACGGTGACGCCGTCGTGGGAGACCTGGCACTCGCTCGCGGTCGGGCCCGGAGCGCCCATCTGGGTCGCCCCGGAGGTCAGGATGCAGACGCCGTCGCCGACCTTCTGCATCGTGATGCCGCCGGCACCGTCGGTCGACTCCGGGTCGGTCAGCGAGCTCGGCGAGAACGCGCCGCCCTCGGCCTGCATCACCTGGACGAACACCGCCTCGGTGCCGTTGACGACGTAGCTGCGGGTGACGGCCGAGGTGTCCAGCACCTCCGGCAGGACCTCGTTGCCGTACTCCGTGCTGCCGCCCTGCTGCTCGGCGATCGCGGCGGCCTGCGCGGCGAGCTCGCCACCGTCGAAGGACGACTCGAGGTCGGCCGCGGCGTACCCGCCCGGCAGGGTGTCGGGGAGCGTGAACGACAGCGACTCGTGCGTCTCGGACCCCTCGTCGTCACCTGTCGCCTCGGGCAGCACGACCGAGAACAGCACCATGCTGGTGAGGATCAGGAGACCGAGGACGATCCCGACGATCATGGGGACCCGGCTTGACGTTGTGGTGGCGCTCACGGGATTCGACGGTACCCCGGCTCCCGGAACCTGCTCCGCGCGGGGTCCTTGAGTAGTCTCGGGGCCGTGACGCTCACCGTGCGCACCGTCCGCCTCGACCTCGACGCGGCGGCGAAGCTCCTCGACCTGGTCCCCGCGGACCGGCCCGTGACCTGGCTGCGGCGCGGCGACGGCCTGGTCGGCTGGGGTGTCGCGGCAGAGGTGCGCACCCAGGGCGCCACCCGGTTCGCCGACGCTGCGAAGTGGTGGAGCGAGCTGATTGCGCGCACCGAGGTGCACGACGAGGTCAACGAGCCCGGCACCGGCATGGTGTCCTTCGGGTCGTTCGCCTTCGGCGACGACCCCGGCGACTCCGTGCTGGTGCTGCCGCAGGTGGTCGTCGGCCGGCGCGGAGACCTGGCCTGGCTCACGACCGTCGGCGACGTCAGCGTCGTGCCCACGCCGGCGGAGCCACCGGCCGCACCGGTCGCGGTGAGCTTCGCCGACGGCGCCCTGAACGGCGAGCAGTGGATGTCGGTCGTCGCCGACGCCGTCGCCCGGATCAGCCGCGGCGACCTCGAGAAGGTGGTCCTGGCCCGCGACCTCGTCGCGACCGCGACCGAGCCCGTCGACGTGCGCTGGCCGCTGGCGCGGCTCACCGAGCAGTACCCCATGTGCTGGACGTTCAACGTCGACGGCATGTTCGGCGCGACCCCGGAGATGCTGGTCCGCCGCGAGCGCGGACTGGTCACCTCGCGCGTCCTCGCCGGCACCATCCGGCGGACTGGCGACGACGAGCGCGACCTCGCGCTGGCCGCCACCTTGGCCCGCTCGTCGAAGGACCTCGAGGAGCACGAGTACGCCGTCCGCTCGGTCGCCGACGCGCTCGAGCCGCACTGCTCGTCGATGAACGTGCCCGAGGCGCCGTTCGTCCTGCACCTTCCGAACGTCATGCACCTCGCGACCGACGTCGCGGGCGTCGTGCACGACGCGACCACCGTGTCGTCGCTGCAGCTGGCCGAGGCGCTGCACCCGTCCGCCGCGGTGGGCGGCACCCCGACCGCGGTCGCCACCGAGCTGATCACCGAGATCGAGGGCATGGCCCGCGACCGCTACGCCGGCCCGGTCGGCTGGATGGACGCCTCCGGTGACGGCGAGTGGGGCATCGCGCTGCGCTCCGCGGCGATCTCCGGCTCCACCGTGCGCCTGTTCGCCGGCTGCGGCATCGTCGCCGACTCCGACCCCGAGGCCGAGCTCGCCGAGTCCCAGGCGAAGTTCGTGCCGGTCCGCGACGCCCTCACCACGGGCTGATCGCTGGCGTTCAGCGCGTCGTCACCGTGACCACCGGCGACCAGCCGGATGTCGAGGAACCCTGATGGGTCCGCACGCGCACCGACCACGTGCCCTTCCGCTCGAACGACCCGCCCACGCTGGCCGTGCGGTTCCACTGGACCCGCCACGGCTTCTTCCCCTTCCTGACCTGGACGTCGAAGGTGCGGGTCGCGGACGTCGTCGCCCAGGTGAGCGTCCACCCGTCCGCCGTGGATCCGGCGCGGGTGACCGGGACCCGGATCTTGCCGGTCATCTCCCGGTGGTGCGAGGAGTGGTACGGGAACGTGCCGGCCGACGGGAAGGTGCGGCTGAACGTGGAGCCGTCCGACTGGGTGTCGCTGTCCCAGAACCCCTGGTCCGAGGTGCTCGTGTGCGCGACGGCGTCCGGGAAGCCCCAGATCACCGACTGGCCGACGGCGATCGTCATGATCGCCGGGGTGAACCGCATGTCCGCCGCCGAGACCGCCGGCCCGGAGGCCGTCGAGGTCTCGACGGGGCCGGCGACCAGCATGGCCGGGAGAAGCAGCAGTCCGACCAGAGCGCGAGCCATCATGGGGCGGACGCTAGGTCGACCCGCGCACCCGTGGGGTCGACGCCGGTGCCGCCTCCCCCAAGTCGGGTACGCCGCTAGAGATCCTGGCCGTCCGCGCGGCGGACGTACTCCAGCCCCTCCTTGGGGAGGAACGCGTTCATGTGCTGCTCCAGGATCCCGTGGGCGGCGTCGGTGTAGATCCGGTCGTGGATCGCGAGGTTGCGCGGCGCCTTCACGGCGCGGGCGAAGTCGACGGCCTCGGACGCCTTCAGCCACGGCGCCGACGACGGCACGAGCAGCACGTCGACGGACTCGCCGGGCTCCGTCAGCGCGTCGCCCGGGTGGTAGACCTTCGCGCCGCCGGCGGTGATCACGTAGCCGCTGTTGAAGATCCGCGGGAACTCGGGATGGATGACCGCGTGCATCTCACCGACCGCGCGCACGGGCAGGCCGACGTCGAACGAGTCGCCCGGCGAGATCACCGTGACCCGCTCGGCGACCTCGGGAGCGTCCGCGCGGATCGCGGCCTCGACCGCGGCGATCGTGTAGATCGGTGCGTCGGTCGCGCGCAGGTGGTCGACCAGCAGGTGGTCGAAGTGCTCGTGGGTGACCAGGACGGCGTCGGCGCCGTCGACGGCCTCGGCGTCGGTGAACATCCCCGGGTCCAGGACGACGGTCGTGCCGTCGTGCTCGATGCGGACGCAGGCGTGCCCGAACTTCGTGATCCTCATGTCTCTACGATGCCACCGTGGCCGCCGCGGATCCTCGCGGAGGCCGACGGTGAGCTGGTCGGCCTCGCGACCGTGGGTCCGACCCGCGACGACGCCGGGACGCCGGTCGAGCTCTACGACGACCTCGGGACCTGGGAGATCAGAATGGTGCGGCCATGACCTACTTCGACCTGTCCGACCCGACGTTCGACGTCACCTCACCCACGGTCCACGAGGCGCGGGACGACTCCTGGTACGTCGAGACCAACTGGGGCTGGGCGATCCTGCGGTACGCCGAGGTCAGCGCGATCCTGCGCGACCGCCGGTTCCGCCAGGGCAACGCGCGCTGGCCGGCCCAGAACGGCATCCACTCCGGGATGTTCTCGGACTGGTGGCAGGAGACGCTGCTCAGCCTCGAGGGCGAGGACCACTCGCGGATCCGCCGGCTGCTGATGCCGGCGTTCCGCAACAAGACGATCGCGGCGATGCGGCCGCGCTTCCAGGCGCTCGCGAACGAGCTCATCGACGGCTTCGCCGGCCGCGGCGAGGTCGAGTTCATCAGCGAGTTCGCGGAGCCGTACGCCGCCCGCATCATCTGCGTGCTGCTCGGGCTGCCCGAGGACAACTGGCCGCAGGTCGCGCACTGGGCCGACGACCTCGGCGCGTCGTTCTCCATCGACGTGGGCAACCAGGTGCCGCGGATCGAGGCCGCGCTCGACGGGCTCTACGGCTACGTCGGCGAGGTCGTCGCCGACCGCCGCCTGCACCCGCGCGACGACCTCGTGACGACGCTGGTCCAGGCGACGGACGACGGCGACCGGCTCAGCGAGCACGAGCTCGGGGTCGCGCTCGTCTTCCTGGCCTTCGCCGGCATGGAGACCACGCGCAACCAGCTCGGGCTCGCGCTGCAGACGCTGTTGAAGCACCCCGACCAGTGGAAGCTGCTCGCGGAGCGGCCCGAGCTGGGCGAGAACGCGGTCGAGGAGGTCATGCGGGTCAACCCGACGGTGACCTGGGTGACCCGGGAGGCCCTGGAGGACCTCGAGTTCCAGGGCCTGCACATCCCGAAGGGCGGCATCGTGCAGACGCTCTCGCACAGCGCCGGCACCGACCCGTCCGCGATGCCGGACCCGGCGTTCGACATCACCCAGCAGCGCCCGCCGCACCACGGGTTCGGCGCGGGCGTCCACCACTGCCTCGGACACTTCGTCGCCCGCACCGACATGGCGGTCGCGCTGCCCTTGCTGGCTCAGCGGATGCCGGACGCCGTCCCCGACGGCCCGGGTGAGTGGCTGCCGGTGTCGGGCAACACGGGCGCGGTGAAGTTCCCGATCCGGTTCGCGCGCAGTTGAGCTAGCCAGCTGTCGCAGGTTCACCATGTGATGCAGGTGAACCTGTGACGCCGAGCCCCGAGGACGAGGAGTCGGACGTCGATCCCGTGGCCACGGCGGAGCTGGTCACCGGGCCCGAGGTCAGCGCCCCGTCCCTGGTCTACGCGATCAACGACTGACTCATGCAGTCAGGTGGTGCACGTAGCACCACCGCCAGTTCTCGCCGGGCTCGGCGGACTGCATCACCGCGTGCTGCGTGTCGTGGAAGTGCTCGGTGGCGTGCTGGAGCGGCGACGAGTCGCAGCACGCGACGTTCCCGCACGTGAGGCAGCGCCGCAGCGACACCCACTGGGTGCCGGCGTCCAGGCAGGTCTGGCAGAACGTCGCCGGCTCCTCGTCGACGGCGGGGTGTTGCTCGAGGTCCGCACAGAGGTCGCCGATCTGCCAGCGACGAGCGGCGTACGCCGCGGTCTCGTCGCGCTCCTGCTCCGCGCTGTCGAGCATCGACTCCTCGACGTCCAGCATCGCCAGCACGTCGGCGACCACCTCGGAGGGGACCTGACCGGCGCTGCGGATCTCCAGGATGCGCGCGCGCTCGGCGTCGATGAGCTGGCTGCGGATCCGGTAGTACAGCGCGGCCGGGGACTCCTGGTCGCTCTGCGTGCCGAGGCGCTCCCAGGCGGCGAAGTTGCGCTGGTCGAGCCGTTGCCGGATCAGCTCGACGACGCCGGCCGGGTCGTCGTACTCCATCGTGTCCAGCTCCTCGAGCGCTGCCTTCGACGCCTGCTGCAGGAGCGTCGCGCGGGCCAGCGCGTCGTCGAGCGGGTCGGGCGCCGGGACCCGCAGCCTGCGGGCGAACCACGGCAGTGAGAGTCCCTGGATGAGCAGCGTCCCGGCCACGACCGTGAACGCGATCATGAAGAGCACCTCGCGGTGCTCGGTGGTGTCGGGGATCGCGAACGCCGCCGCGAGCGTGACGACGCCGCGCATGCCCGCCCAGCCGAGCAGGAACATGAACGACCACGGCGGCGGCGCGTGGCTGGCGTCGCGGTCGCGCGGCCGCCGGAACAGCACCCAGCGCGAGCCCATGACCCACACGAGCCGCAGCACGATCACCGCGGCGAGGGTCGCCAGGCAGACGGTCACGATGCGGGCGGCGCCGAGGTCGCTGTCGGCGAGGTCCTGGAACAGCCACTGGGCCTGGAGGCCGATCAGCGCGAAGACGGTGTTCTCGAGCAGGAAGGAGACCGTGCGCCAGTTGATCCGCTCCGCGATCCGCGACTGCGCGGTCTGCAGCACCGGCGCACGGTGACCGAGCAGCAGGCCGGCGACGACGACGGCGATCACACCCGAGACGTGGACCTCCTCGGCGACGATGTAGCAGAAGAACGGCACCACCAGCGAGAGCGCGACGTCGACCGCGGGGTCGGTGATGTGCCGCCGCAGCCGGGCGACGAGGTAGTACGCCGCGAGACCGATCGCCATGCCGCCGGCCGCGGCGACGAGGAAGTCCAGGCCGATCCCCCAGGCGGAGATCGCGACCGTGCCCGCGGCCACCCCGAGGGCGGTACGCAGCAGCACGAGCGCGGTGGCGTCGTTGAACAGCGACTCGCCCTCGAGGATCGTCACGATCTTGCGCGGCAGCCCGATGTGGCGTCCGATCGCGGTCGCCGCGACCGCGTCCGGCGGCGCGACGACCGCGCCCAGCGCGATCGCGACCGCCCACGGCACGCCGGGGATCAGCTCGTGCACGACCCAGCCGACGCCGAGGGTCGTGAAGACCACGGCGCCGACCGAGAGCAGCAGGATCGGGCGCCGGTAGGCGTTGAAGTCGACGAGCGACGACGAGATCGCCGCGGCGTACAGCAGCGGCGGGAGCAGCCCGATCAGGACGACCTCGGGCTCGAGGTGCACCTGCGGCACGAACGGCAGGAACGACGCGCCGACACCGGCGACGACGAGCAGCAGCGGCGACGGGATCCCGACCCAGCGGGAGACGCCGACGCCGGCGAGGACGCCGACGGCGAGTGCGATCAGGAAGAGGGCGACGTCCACCGGGACATTGTCCTACGGGCGCAAGGAGCGGATCCGCTCGTCCAAGGCGCGGCGGTTGTCCCGGCGTACGACGGCCTCGATGACCTCGATGCCGCCGTTCGGGCTGGCCAGCGCCTGCTCGAGCTCGGGGAGGCTGGTGACCCGCAGGTGCGGCGTCCGGGTGGCCGCGCAGAGGCTGGCCAGGTCGACGCCGTGCGGGGTGCCGAACAGCCGGTCGTGCTGCTCGGCGTACGCAGCCGCCCCCTGCTCCAGCATCGAGAAGATGGAGCCACCGTCGTCGTTGACGACCACGATCGTGAGGTCCGGCACCGGCTCGCCGGGGCCGATCACCAGGCCGTTGGAGTCGTGCAGGAACGTCACGTCGCCCATCAGCGCCAGCGACCGCGTGCTGTCGGGCCGCGCGAGCGCGGCGCCGATCGCGGTGGAGATCGTGCCGTCGATGCCGGCGAGGCCGCGGTTCGCGAGCACCTTGCGGCGGGCGCCGACGCGGTAGCGCGGGACCATCAGGTCGAGGTCGCGGATCGGGCTGGAGGCGCCCACCACGAGCAGCGCGCCCTCCTCGAACGCCTGGGCCACGGCGCCCGCGACCTCGTGCGGCGTCAGGTCGGGCTCGGCCGCGAGCAGCGCGTCGAGCTGGCGCGAGACCGAACGGTCGGCGGTCCGCCACTCCTCGAGCCAGGCCGGGTCGTCCGACTGCTCCACGCCGGGCACCACGACCAGGCGCTCGTCGACGGGGAACGGCCGCTCGTGCCAGACGCCGCGCGCGGGCGTGTCGACGACCTGGACGTCGGCGCGCGAGAGCAGCCGGCTCACGGGCCGCGACAGCGTCGGGTGTCCGCACACGACCACGCGCTCCACGCGGTCGCCGAGCTCGCCGCCGAGCAGCAGGCGGTAGGTGCGGATCGCGTTCTCCCCCGTGCGCGAGCCGCTCGACGGCTCGGCCAGCAGCGGCCAGCCAGCGCGCTCGGCGAGCACGCGCGCGGGCGGGCCGGCGTCGTCGCCGGCGACGACCACGGTGCGCGGACCGGTCGGGATCGTCACCTGCACCGTCGCGCGCAGGTGCTCGGCGGGACGGCCGGGCGTCAACTCCGGCGTCCACCGGTCCTCGGGCACCAGCGGCTCGTCGAGGGGGACGTTGACGTGGACGGGACCCGTGGTCAGGAGCTCGAGCGGGCCGGTGGCGTCCTGCGTCTGGACGAGCGGCCCGAAGATGCCGACCTGGTCGGTGGTCTGGTTCGCGCTCGTGCCGCGCAGCCGCGGTGGCCGGTCCGCCGTCACCACGACCAGGTCGACGTCGGCGTGAGCGGCTTCGAGGACCGCCGGGTGGAGGTTGGCGACGCCCGTGCCGGACGTGCAGATCACCGCCGCGCGCCGGTGGTTGCGCGACAGCCCGAGCGCGAGGAAGCCCGCGGTGCGCTCGTCGATGCGCGTGTGCAGCCGGACCAGCCCGGCCGCGGCGGCGTCGTACGCCGCGAACGACAAGGGCGCGTTGCGCGAGCCGGGCGCGACCACGATCTCGGTGACACCGGCCTCGATCAGGGCGGTGACGACCTGACGGGCCAGCGCGGTGGAGGTCACGGACGTCGATCCTGCCGCACCGCGCGGACGGCGGCGAGCCGGGCCTCCCAGTGCGCGACCCGGTCGGGGGCGGCGTCGAGCAGCGACTCGTCGACGGTCGGGACCCGCACCGGCAGCATCCCGTCGACGGGCAGCAGGGGGTCGGTCACCACGTCGCGTTCCAGCAGCTGCACGGTCGCCAGCCCGCAGGCGTACGGCAGCTCCGGCAGCGCGGCCGCGAGCGCGACCCCGGCCGCTATCCCGACACTGGTCTCGAGCGCCGACGACACCACGACCGGCAGGCCGATGTCCTCCGCGATCCGGAGACAGGCCCGCACCCCGCCCAGCGGCTGCACCTTGAGCACCGCGACGTCCGCGGCGCCGAGCTCCCGCACCCGGTACGGGTCGGCGGCCCGCCGGATCGACTCGTCGGCCGCGATCGGCACCGACACGCGGCGACGCACGGCGGCCAGGTCCTCGACCGCTCGGCAGGGCTGCTCGACGTACTCCAGGCCGTCGGCGGCCAGGTCGAGGGCCGCGATGGCGGCGACCGCGGCGTCGACGTCCCAGAGCCCGTTGGCGTCGACGCGGATCCGTCCGTCGCGCCCGAGCGCGTCGCGCACCGCCTCCAGCCGCGCCTGGTCGTCGGCCAGGGTCTGGCCGGGCTCGGCGACCTTGACCTTCGCGGTCCGGCAGCCGCCGCGGGTGACGATCGCGTGCGCCTGCTCCGGCCCGACGGCGGGGACCGTGACGTTCACGGGTACGGCGTCGCGCACCGGCGCCGGCCAGTCGCCTGCCGCGGCCTCCTCGGCGCAGCGCAGCCAGGGCTCGGCGACCTCGTCGTCGTACTCCAGGAACGGGCTCCACTCGCCCCAGCCGGCAGCACCCCGGAAGAGGACGCCTTCACGGACCGTGATGCCGCGGAACCTCGTGCGCATCGGCAGGCTGAAGACCTTCATGCCAGCTCCCTGAGCGCGAGCCGGTCGGCCTTGCCGTTGGGGAGCAGCGGGATCGCGTCGAGCGCGACGAGCTGGCGCGGCGCCCAGGACCGCGGGTGCGTGGCGCCGACCCAGTCGCGCGCCTCCTCGGCGGAGATCGAGCCCACGACGAACGCGACGACCCGGTTGCCCCACTCCGGGTCGGGAACGCCGAGGACCTCGACGGCCTCCACCGCCGGGTGCTCACGCAGTCGCGCGGCCACGGCCGGCGCGGGGACGTTCACGCCGCCGGTCACCACCATGTCGTCGATCCGGCCGAGCACCTGCAGCCGGCCGTCCTCGTCGAGCCGGCCGGCGTCCGAGGTCAGGAACCAGCCGTCGACCAGCACCTCGGCGGTCTGTCCCGGGTCGCCGTCGTACCCGTCGAACAGGGTCGGGCCGGCGATCCGGATCCGCCCCTCGGCGTCGATCTTCAGCGCGACGCCGTCCAACGCGAAGCCGTCGTACACGCACCCTCCGGCGGTCTCCGCAGAGCCGTACGTCGCGACCACGCGCACGCCGGCCGCGTCGGCGCGGGCGCGCAGGCCCGGGTCGATCGGACCGCCGCCGAGCAGCACCGTGTGGAACGAGCGCAGCGCGTCGGCGTCGGTGTCGAGCAGCCGGTGCAGCTGGGTCGGCACGAGCGAGACGAAGTCGGCGTCCCGGGCGGCGTCGGCGAAGGACGGGTGGTCCTCCAGGACCACCGGCTCGTGCCCGGCGACCAGGGACCGGCAGATCACCTGCAGGCCCGCGACGTAGGACGACGGCAGCGCGAGGAGCCACCGGCCGGAGCCGCCGAGGCGGCGCGCGGAGGCGTGCACGGACGCGAGGACCGCGGCCCGGGAGAGGCGGACCCGCTTGGGCACGCCCGTCGATCCGGAGGTCTCGACGATCCAGGGTGCCGGGTCATCGGCCGCGAGCCACTCCGCCAGCCGCTCGATCTCCACCCGCCCGAGGCTAGAGCAGTCGAGTACTGCTTGAATCTCGGGTCGTGGCAACTTCCTCCCAGTGGCTCGCCGGCGCGCGGCCCCGCACGCTCCCGGCCGCGCTCTCCCCGGTGCTGGCCGGCA
Organism: Nocardioides caricicola; assembly: GCF_039541135.1. Classification (NCBI taxonomy): domain Bacteria; kingdom Bacillati; phylum Actinomycetota; class Actinomycetes; order Propionibacteriales; family Nocardioidaceae; genus Nocardioides; species Nocardioides caricicola. Next base: position 11,060 of record NZ_BAABFQ010000001.1, read on the forward strand.
CCGGCGTGGCGGCGTACGTCGGCGCCTGGGACGACTGGCAGAGCGTGTGGTGGAAGGCGCTGCTCGCGCTCGTCGTCGCGCTGGCACTCCAGGTCGCGGTGAACTACGCGAACGACTACTCCGACGGCATCCGCGGCACCGACGCGGACCGCGTCGGGCCGATGCGGCTGGTCGGCTCCGGGGCGGCCACGCCCGCCGCGGTGAAGCGCGCGGCCTTCCTGGCGTTCGGCGTGGCCGCGGTCGCCGGGCTGGTGCTCGCCGCGACCACCGCCTGGTGGTTGGTGCTGGTCGGGCTGGTCTCGGTGCTGGCCGCGTGGTTCTACACCGGCGGCTCGAAGCCGTACGGCTACCTCGGGCTCGGCGAGGTGATGGTCTTCGTGTTCTTCGGCCTGGTCGCCGTGGTCGGGACGACGTACGTCCAGACCGAGACCTGGGAGTGGGCGTCGCTGTGGGCCGCGGTCGGCATCGGCGCGCTCGCCTGCGCGATCCTGGTCGCGAACAACCTGCGCGACATCCCGACCGACACCCTCGCGGGCAAGCGCACCCTCGCGGTCGTGCTGGGTGACCGGCGCACCCGCGGGCTGTACGGCGCACTGGTGGTCTCCGCCGCGGGTGCGGTCGCCCTCGTCGCGGTCACGACGACCCTGTGGGCCCTGGTCGGGCTGGGCTACCTCCTGCTCGCCGTCCCCGCCGGCCGCACCGTGATGAGCGGCGCCACCGGCCCGCAGCTGATCCCCGTGCTCCAGCAGACCGGTCTAGCCGAGCTGCTCTGGGCGGCCCTGGTCAGCGTGGCGCTCGCCGTCGGCGGCTGACGCTGCCAGAGTGGGTCCGTGAACAAGGACCTCTCGGGCTGGGCGTTCGGAACCGGCCTCCTCGTCACGATCCTGCTGGCCGTGTCGAGTGCGGTGATGATCGAGGACCCGCCGAGCCCGGCCGACGCCGCGGTCGGCAAGGGCCTGCTCGTCCTCGGCTGCTGCACCGCGCTCATCACGCTCGTGGTGCTCGGCTACGCCATCAGTGCGGCGCCGCGGCCGTCCGAGCGTCCGCTGGAGCGCAGCGACTGGGACGACGTCTGACCGACCCCCGCGCTCGCTTGTAACGCGGTGTTCTGGGCTCTGGTATCCCCGCCAGAACGGGGTGCCTAGTCTCCAAAACCGCGCGTTACAAGCGGCATCGGCGACTGCCGGCCTCAGGCGTCGTCCGCGTCCTCCTTGGCGCGCATCTCCTCGAACTTGGTCGACATCTTCTGCGCGCGCGTGTCGACCCGCTGCGCCAGCGCCTCGCGGGGGCCGTTGAGGAGGAAGTACGACCCGAGGCCGCTCATCACGAACGCGATCACCACGGCCCATAACACCGGGACCTCGTCGGCGACGAGGACCCAGATTCCCGCGACGATCCCGAACGAGCCGAGGAACAGGACGAGGCGCAGCAGGGTGTAGATCCAGAACTCCTTCACCCCATCAGGGTAGGCGCGACCACGCACCGCCTACATTGGAGGGGTGCTGAGATTCCTGCTCGTGGTGATCCTCATCGCGGTCGCCGTCTACTTCACCGTGCGGGTGATCCAGCGGCGCGGCGTTGCCCCGGCCCCACGCCGGCCCAAGCCGCCGCCGCGGGTGATGGGCCCCGACGACGACCCGGACTTCCTGCGCGACCTCGACCGGAAGCGCAAGCACCCGGAGGACCCGGAGCCCAGCTAGGAGCGGCTAGCGCCGCTCCACGACAGCCGGCGCGCCGTCGGCGTACGAGTGCTGGCTGGTCGTCGAGAAGTAGTTGATCCCGATGAAGTTGAACCACAGCGTGGCCATGCCGACCAGCGCGAGGATCGCGGCGTTGCGGCCCTTCCAGCCGGCCGTCGTGCGCGCGTGGAGGTACGCCGCGTAGACCACCCAGGTGATGAACGCCCACACCTCCTTGGGGTCCCAGTTCCAGTACGACGACCAGGCCTGGTGCGCCCAGATCGGGCCGGTGATCAGCACCGCGAAGGTCCACACCGGGAAGCCGAAGGCGTGCAGCCGGTACGACACCCGGTCCAGCACCTCGGGCTGCGGCAGGCGCGCGACGTACCCGGTGGTCTTCTCGGAGCCGCGCACCTTGACGAGGTACATCGCCGAGGTGATGCCGCCGATCGTGAACGCGCCGGTGGCGATGATCGCCGAGACGACGTGGATCACCAGCCAGTACGACGTCAGCGCCTCGGTGAGCGGCGCGACCGGCGCGTAGAGCCAGATCGCGGCCACCATCAGGACGGAGAGCACGAACGCGACGACGATCGGCGCCATCCAGGCCAGCCGCAGCCGGTGGTAGAGCGCCACGTAGATCAGCGCGACCACGAAGCTGCCCGCGAGCGTGAACTCGTACATGTTGCCCCAGGGCACGCGGTTCGGGTCGGCGGCCATCCCGCGCGCGACCAGCGCGACCAGGTGGACCGCCACCGCCAGGCAGGTCAGCAGGAAGCCGAGCCGGCCGAACAGCTCGGTCCGGCGCAGCTTGGCCTCGGCCTCCTCGTCGGGGCCGGTCGCGACGGCGACGCCCCCGGGGATGTCGACCGAGCTCTGCCGCTCGGCGCCGGCGGCCACGGGGAGGGAGCGCAGCGCGCTCCACTCGATCAGGTGCGCCAGCAGGGCGAGGAAGTAGACGATCCCGGCGGCGGCGACCGCCTGGTTGCTGAGGGTCTCCCACGCGGCGTTGCTCACGACTTGTCCTCTCGTTGCAGGGCGGCCACCAGGTCGTCGACGACGACGGCCGTGTCTCCGCCGCCGGACCGGTCGAGGGCGGCCACCTCGACCAGTGTGCCGTGCTCGTCACGGCGGACGCGAACCCACACCCGCCGTGGCCGGATGAACAGCGAGCCGAGCAGCCCGACCAGCGCCAGCACGACGCCGGCCAGCGCGATCCACTTGCCGGGGGTCTGGCTGATCTGCAGCTTGGTCCAGCGCTCGACGCCGTCGAAGCTCACGGTCCCGATGCCGTTCGGCAGCGTGACCTCCTCGCCGGGCTGCAGGTCGACCCGGTACGGCGCGCCGTTCTTCTTGCGGAGCATCGGGGCGTCGGACTTGTCGAGCGAGTAGACCGACTGCGGCACCCCGGCGTCCATGTTGAGGTCGCCGGTGTAGACGAGCATCGAGATCATCGGGTTGCCGAGGTCGCCGAACGCCGAGAAGTAGGTGCCGGTGCGGTCGCTGAACGCGGCGGTCGGGTAGAACTCGCCCTCCAGCCCGATCTGGGTCGGCTCGGCGGTGTTCGCCTTGACGACGCCGATCGACTGGAACGTCTGGTCGAGCGGCAGGAAGATCGTCGGGCCGCTGTAGACCACGTCGCCGTCGCCGTCCTTCACCGTGATCACCGGCGCGTAGCCGTGTCCGATGAGGAACACGTCGGTGTTCCCGATCGTGAGCGGGTGGTTGACCTTGAGGTCGTAGGACTTCTCCGGCGAGTCCAGCGACTCCTGGTACGTCGTGTGCGCGACGAAGCCCCGCGCCTGGCCGGCGGCGGCCCCCTCGGTCAGCCAGTCGATGTCGAAGTCGTCGACCTCCAGGAAGAACGGCTCCATGTCGTCGGCCCCGAAGAGGCTGCCGGGGTCGAAGTCGTCGTACTGCGTGAGCGTGTTCGAGAAGCCGTTGCCGACCACGAGGATCACGCCGCCCTTGTAGCCGAACAGGCTGCCGATCGCGAAGCCGACCAGCACCACCAGCACCGACAGGTGGAACAGCAGGTTGCCGACCTCGCGCAGGTAGCCGCGCTCGGCGGAGACCGCGTCGTCGGCGACCGACAGCCGGTACCGCTGCTTGCGCAGCGCCGTCCGCGCGCGCTCCAGGACGACGTCCGGCTCCTCCGTCGAGTGGTACGTCGCGTGGTCCGGGAGGCGGGTCAGGTTGCGGGGCGCGGCCGGCGGCTTCGCGCGGATCCCGCGCCAGTAGTGCCACGTGCGCGGCACGATGCAGCCGACCAGCGACAGCATCAGCAGCAGGTAGATCGCCGAGAACCACGGGGAGTCGTAGACCGAGAAGAGGCTGAGCCGCTCGTAGATCGGCGTCAGCTTCGGGTGGTCCGCCTGCCAGTTGGACGTCTTGAGGGCGTCGACGCCGGCCTGCGGGACGACCGACCCCGGGATCGCAGCGAGCGCGAGGAGCAGCAGGAGGATCAGCGCGGTGCGCATCGAGGTGACCTGGCGCCACACCCAGCGCAGCAGCTCGACGAAGCCGAGCTCACCGGGCTTGCGGTCGTCCTCGGGAGGACGGGTGCTCAACGACGTGCTCATATCGACACCTCGGACTTGTCGACCAGGTTGACCTGGATCCAGGTCACGGCGTCGGCCCACCACCCGGTGATCAGCAGGACGCCGACGGCGACGAGCATCAGCCCGCCTGCCCGCATCACCCAGAGCTGGTGCCGGCGAACCCACGAGATCGCCGACAGCGCCTTCTCGTAGGCGAGGCCGGCGAGGATGAACGGGATCCCGAGCCCGAGGGCGTAGACGGCGGACAGGAAGCCGCCGCGCGCCGCGGTGCCCTCGTTGACCGCCAGGGTCGTGATGGCCGCCAGGGTCGGGCCGATGCACGGCGTCCAGCCCAGCCCGAACAGGAAGCCCAGCACGGGCGCGGCGGCCAGGCCGACCGCCGGCACCTGGTGGATCCGCCAGTCCCGGTTGAGGAACGGCAGCCACCCGGCGAACGCCAGCCCGAGCACGATCATCAGGACGCCGAGGCCGACGGAGAGCTCACGGCTCCACGTGACCAGCCAGGCGCCGAGCGCACCGGAGGCCGTGCCGAGGATGACGAACACGACCGTGAAGCCGAGCACGAACAGCAGCGAGCCGAGGAACATCCGGCCACGCCGGGTGCCCGCGACCCCGTTGGCGAGGTCCGCGCCGGACAGTCCCGTCGCGTACGACAGGTAGCCCGGCAGCAGCGGGATCACGCACGGTGAGAAGAACGACACCAGCCCGGCGATCAGCGCCACGGGGATCGCGAGCAGCATCGACCCGGACAGCGCGGTGTCCTGGAACCACTCACCCATCGCTGGCGACGTCCTCCACCACGTCGACGAGCGTCTGGGTCGACGGGATCGGGCCGAGGATGCTCGCCGCGACGCGGCCCTCGGCGTCCAGGACGACGGTCGCCGGCACGGCGCGCGGGGTGAGGACGCCGGGGAAGGCGAGCAACGCCTTGCCGTCCGGCTCGTAGAACGACGGGTACTCGACGCCGTACTTCTCGTCGTGCGACAGCGCCTGCGCCGTCGAGCCGTCGCGCAGGTTGATGCCGACGAAGCTCGCGCTGTCGCCGAGCTCCTCCGCGGCGTCGACCAGGTCCGGCGCCTCGGCGACGCACTCGGCGCACCAGGAGCCCCAGACGTTCACCACGGTCGGCTTCCCGCGGAAGTCCGCGAGCGCGATCGGGTCGCCCTCGAGGTCCTCGCCGGCGTACTCGACCGGGTCGCCGCGGTCGGTGGCCTTCACGATCTGGACCTCGCCGTTGCCGGAGACGTAGCCCTTGTCACCGGTGCCCTCGAGGGAGGAGCAGCCGGTCGAGAGCAGCAGTGCGCACGCGAGCGTCAGGGCGCCCAGGACGGAACGGGACATGTCAGGGCCGGTCCGCCTCGGGCGCGCCGCCGGCCGAGAACGGCGCCTTCTTGTCCTTGATCGGGATCAGGTCGCCCGCCGGCTCGGAGTAGCTGACCTGGGTGATCCGGTCGCCCACGAAGTGCAGCGAGGTCAGCGAGCACAGCGTGCACTCGCGGCGCCGCGGGTCGTGCAGCTGGCGCCGGCCCTCGACGTGCAGGCGGGTCGTCCAGATCGGCAGCTGGTGGGAGACGATGACCGCCTCGTGGCCGACCGCGGCCTTCCGCGCGTCCTCGACCGCGGCCATCATCCGCGCCACGATCGTGGCGCTCGGCTCGCCCCAGGACGGCTTGAACGGGTTGTAGAGGTGCTTCCAGAGCCGGGGTCGCTTGACGATCGTCATCGCGCCCTCGCCGAAGCTGATGCCCTCGAACTTGTTGGTGGACTCGATGACCCGCTCGTCGGTGACGATCTCCAGGCCGCGCGCCTGCGCGAGCGGCTGCGCGGTCTCCTGGGCGCGCTCGAGCGGCGAGACCCGCAGGTGCACGATGTCGCGGTCGCCGATGGTGTCCGCGACCCGCTGCGCCATCGTGCGGCCCAGGTCGGACAGGTGGAACCCGTCGCGGCGGCCGTAGAGGATGCCCTCGGGGTTGTGCACCTCGCCGTGGCGCAGCAGGTGGACGACGGTGTCGGGGGTCTGGCTCACGAGGTGGCTCCTGGAGTCTCCTGGGCGGCAGCCGCGGCACGCGCGGCGACGGGCAGGGCGTCGAGCACCGTCTGCACGGCGCGGTCGTCGTGGGCGGCGGAGAGGAACCAGGCCTCGTACGCCGACGGCGGGAGGTACACGCCGTGGTCGAGCATCGCGTGGAAGAACGCGGCGTACGCCCGCGAGTCGGTCCTCGACGCGTCGTCGAAGTCCCGCACGGCCGTGTCCATGAAGAAGATCGAGAACATCGTGCCGGTGGCCTGGACGACGTGCGCGACACCGGCCTTGCTCAGCTCGTCAGCGGCGGCGGTCTTGATGGTGTCGGCCGCGGCGCCGATGTGGGCGTACACGTCGTCGGTCGCCAGGCGCAGCGTGGTGAGACCGGCGGTGGTGGCGATCGGGTTCCCCGACAGCGTGCCGGCCTGGTAGACGGGACCATCGGGCGCGAGGCGCGACATCACGTCGGCGCGGCCGCCGAACGCCGCGGCCGGGAAGCCGCCGCCCATCACCTTGCCGAACGTCACGAGGTCGGGCGTCCAGCCCTCGACGGCGCCGTCGAGGCCCCACTGGCCCTGCTTCGAGGCACGGAAGCCGGTCATCACCTCGTCGCTGATGAACAGCGCGCCGTGCTGGGCGCAGGTCTCGGCGAGGAACCGGTTGAACCCGGCCTCCGGAGGGACGACGCCCATGTTGCCCGGCGCCGCCTCGGTGATCAGGCAGGCGATCCGGTCGCCGTGCTCGGCGAACGCCTTCTCGACCGCGGCCCGGTCGTTGTACGGCAGCACCATCGTGAGCGCGGTCGACGACTCGGGGACGCCCGGGGTGCCCGGCAGCGCGAACGTCGCCAGCCCGGAGCCGGCCGAGGCCAGCAGCGAGTCCACGTGGCCGTGGTAGCAGCCCGCGAACTTCACGACGACGTCGCGGCCGGTGAAGCCGCGCGCGAGCCGGATCGCGGACATCGTCGCCTCGGTGCCGGACGACACGAAGCGGACCTTCTCGACGGGCGCGCGGGCGACGATCTCCTCCGCGAGCTCCACCTCCGGCTCGGTCGGGGTGCCGTACGACGTGCCGCGCGCGACGGCCGCCGCGACCGCGGCCTGGACCTCGGGGTGCGCGTGGCCCAGCAGCATCGGGCCCCAGGAGCAGATCAGGTCGACGTACTCGTTGCCGTCCACGTCGGTCAGCCAGGCGCCGGCCGCGGAGCGGATGAAGCGGGGGGTGCCACCGACCGCGTTGAACGCACGGACCGGGGAGTTGACCCCGCCGGGGGTGACGGCCCGGGCCCGCTCGAAGAGCGCGGCGCTGGCGGCAGTCGGTGGAGCGGTCGGTCCGGTCACCGGGCCATTGTCGCCGAGAGGGCCAACAGCGCCGATTCGAGGTCCGGACCGGGGGCCGGGGAGGTGGGCTGGACCACTTTCTGAACAGCAACGTGTTTCACCGTCATGACCTGCGGGAACGGTCGTCTCGGGGTTACCGGACGAACCGATGCGGGGGCGGCGTACCGTAACTGGTAGTGACGGCACTCGTTGGTTCGGTCACCCCGTGCTGAGGGAGCACACCGGGTCGAGAGGGACAGGGAGAGCTCACGATGTCGACTGCACGCTTCGGACGCGGGCACAAGGCGATGGCGATCGTGCCGCTCGCCGTGCTCTCAGCCGCGTGGACCGCCAGCATCGCCGGAGTCGGCGGCGTCACCGCGGTCAGCGCGGACGCCAGCCCGGACACCACCCTGCCCGACGGCTCCAGCGTGCCGACGGCCGCGATCGAGGCGCCCGCGAGCGTCTCCGGCGGCAGCGGCCTCGACGGCGGCGTCGCTCCGGGCCTGCGCGGCAACCCGCAGGAGGTCGCCTCCCGGGTCAGCACCTCCGGCATCCCGGCCGCGGCGCTCGCCGCCTACCAGCGCGCCGAGACCGTCATCAACTCCGCGGACCGCAGCTGCAACCTGTCGTGGCAGCTCATCGCCGCGATCGGCAAGGTCGAGTCCGACCACGGTCGCGTCAACGGCAACACCCTCGACCGCGACGGCGTCGCCAAGCCGGGCATCTACGGCATCGCCCTCGACGGCACGAACGGCACCACCCGGATCTCCGACACCGACGCCGGGCAGTACGACTCGGACGCGAAGTACGACCGCGCGATCGGCCCGATGCAGTTCATCCCGTCGACCTGGTCGGTCGTCGGCGTGGACGCCGACGGCGACGGCAAGCGCAACCCGCAGGACGTCGACGACGCGGCCCTCGGGACCGCGGTCTACCTCTGCTCGGGCGCCGATGACCTCGAGACGGTCCGCGGCCAGCGCGCGGCGATCTACCGCTACAACCACAGCACGCAGTACGTCGACCTGGTCGTCTCGATCATGAACGCCTACCTCGACGGCGAGTTCACCTCCGTGCCCAACGGCACCACGTCCGCGGGCTACCTCCTGCCCGCCGAGCCCGTGGAGCCCCCGAAGCAGCACCACGGCGGCCAGCACGGCAACAACGGCGGCGGCCAGGGCAACAACAACCCGGACAACAACGGCGGTGGCCAGCCGACCGAGGAGCCGAGCGAGCAGCCGACCGAGGAGCCCTCGGAGCAGCCCTCGGAGCCGGCCAACCCCGGTGGTGGCGGACAGCTGCCGACGCCGAGCCTGCCGCCGCTCCCGTCGACGTCGATCCCGCCGCTCGACGCGCTGCTCACCCACGCGCAGGCGGTGCTGCAGTGCACGCTCGAGGGCTACATCGACAACATCCTCAAGAAGGACGACCCGTTCGACCAGTGCGTGTACGACTACACGCACCGCTGATGACGGGTCGTCCGCCTCTCAGGTGGCTATAGACCCGCGTCAGGCGGACGACCCGAGCCAGCGAGCCGCCTCGGCCGCCCAGTAGGTCAAGATCACGTCCGCGCCCGCGCGCCGGATGGCGGTGAGCGTCTCGAGGATCGCCGGCTCGCGGTCGATCCAGCCGTTCGCGGCGGCCGCCTCGACCATGGCGTACTCCCCCGACACGTTGTACGCCGCGACCGGGACGTCGACCGCGTCGCGGACCCGCCGGATCACGTCGAGGTAGGCCAGCGCCGGCTTCACCATCACGATGTCGGCACCCTCGTCGACGTCGAGCAGCGCCTCACGGACGCCCTCGACCGCGTTCGCGGAGTCCTGCTGGTAGGTCCGGCGGTCGCCCTGCAGCGAGGAGTCGACGGCCTCGCGGAAGGGGCCGAAGAACGCGGAGGCGTACTTCGCGGAGTAGGCCAGGATCGACACGTCGGTGTGCTCGGCGGCGTCGAGGGCGTCCCGGATCACCGCGACCTGCCCGTCCATCATCCCGCTGGGGCCGACCATGTCGACGCCGGCGTGCGCCTGGGCGCGGGCCATCTCGGCGTACGCCGCGAGCGTCCGGTCGTTGTCGACCTTGCCGTCGGCGGTGAGCACGCCGCAGTGGCCGTGGTCGGTGAACTCGTCGAGGCACAGGTCGCTCATCACCGTGAGCGCGTCGCCGACCTCGCCGACCACGTCGGTGATCGCGAGGTTGAGGATCCCGCCGGGGTCGATCGCGCCCGAGCCGGTGGCGTCCTTGTGCTCGGGGATGCCGAACAGCATCACGCCGCCGAGCCCGAGCTCAGCGGCCTCGGCGGCGGCCGCCTTGAGCGTCGAGCGGCTGTGCTGGACCACCCCGGGCATCGACGAGATCGGCTGCGGGTCGGAGATCCCCTCGCGCACGAACAGCGGCAGCACGAGCTGGCGCGGCTCGACCGAGGTCTCGGCCACCATCCGGCGCAGCGCCGCGGTGGTCCGCAGGCGCCGGGGCCGGATGGTGGGACCGAGACCGTCGGTCGTCATCGGGAGGTGCTGGCCTTCCGGCGCGCGGAGGGCTTGCGGTCGGACGGCTTGGTGACCGGCTGGCCGGCGTCGACCAGGGCCGCCCGGCGCGAGGCGCCGAAGTCGGCGAGCGCGTCGACCAGCACGTCGACGTCCGGCTTGGGCGCCAGCACGTCGACCCGCAGGCCGTGCTCCTCCGCGGTCTTCGCGGTCGCGGGGCCGATCACGGCGATGATCGTCGACGGGTGCGGCTTGCCGGCGATGCCGACGAGGTTGCGCACGGTCGAGGACGACGTGAACACGACGGCGTCGAACTTGCCGGTCTTGATCGCGTCGCGCGTCGGCGCCGGCGGCGGGGCCGCGCGGACGGTGCGGTACGCCGTGACGTCGTCGCACTCCCAGCCCAGGTCGACCAGGCCGGCGACGAGGTTCTCGGTCGCGATGTCGGCGCGCGGCAGGAAGACCCGGTTGATCGGGTCGAGCAGCTCGTCGTACTCGGGCCAGTCCTCGAGCAGGCCGGCGGCGGACTGCTCGCCGGACGGGACCAGGTCGGCGCGCAGGCCCCAGGCGGCGATCGCCTGCGCGGTCTTCTCGCCGACCGCCGCGATCTTCAGCCCGGAGAACGCGCGGGCGTCCAGGCCGTACTCCTCGAACTTCTCGCGGACCGCGCGGACGGCGTTGACCGAGGTGAACGCGATCCACTCGTAGCGGCCCTCGACCAGGCCGCGCACGGCCTTGTCCATCTGCAGCGGGTTGCGCGGCGGCTCGACGGAGATCGTCGGGACCTCGTCCGGGACGGCGCCGTAGCCGCGCAGGCGCTCGGAGACCGAGCCGGCCTGCTCCTTGGTGCGCGGCACCAGCACCCGCCAACCGAACAGCGGCTTGGTCTCGAACCAGGACAGCGTCTCGCGCAGGTCGACGACGTCGCCGACGACCGTGATCGCGGGCGGCGCCATCCGGGCGGCACGGGCGTCCGCGGCGATCCGCTCGAGGGTCGAGGTGACCGTGGCCTGCTCGGTGGTGGTGCCGACCCGGGTCATCGCGACCGGGGTCTCGGCCGGGCGGCCGGCGGCGACCAGCGCCTTGGCGATGTCACCGATCTGGCCGACGGCCGACAGCAGCACCAGCGTGCGCTTGTCGGCGTAGCGGCTCCAGTCGACCTTGTCGCCGCAGGTGACGACGGCGATCTCCCGGTGGTCCTTGGTGGTCAGCGGGATGCCGGCGTACGCCGGGACCGAGGCGACCGAGGAGACGCCCGGGACGATCTCGAAGCCGAGGCCGGCCTTGACGCAGGCCTGGGCCTCCTCGGGACCGGAGGCGTAGAGGAACGGGTCGCCGGCCATCAGCCGGACCACGCGCAGGCCGCGCTTGGCCTGCTTGACCACGACCTTGGCGCGCGCGGCGTGGGTCAGCGGCTGGCCGTCCTCGCCGAAGCCGCCGTCGACGAGCTCGGGGCCGCTGGCGTCGACCGGGGTCTCGGCCTCCGGGTCGGGCTCGGGGATCCCGAGGACGCTGCGGACCAGGGCCGGGTGCTCGGGCGCCTCGGTGACGACGACGTCGGCCCGGCGGAGCAGGTCGACGGCACGCACGGTCAGCAGGCCGGGGTCGCCCGGACCACTGCCGACGAACGACACCCAACCCCGGGTGGATCCCGAAGTGGCGGCGGTGCCCGAAGTCGAGTTGGTGTTGCCTCGCGTCATGCGTTCTGCCTCTTGTCTGCTGTACCGGTGAGTCCTGCTGCTCCGTCGGCGAGCATCTCGTTCGCCAGCCGGGTGCCGACGCCCACGGCGTCGGCGGGGTCACCCGATGCGGACATCCGCACCGTGAGCACCCCGTCGGGTGAGAGCGCCACTGCTCGCACCCAGAGCTCTTGTTCCTCTTCGCCTTCCACGACCTCGGCCAGCGCCCCGATCGGTGCGGAGCACCCGCCCTCGAGGGTCGCCAGCACTGCTCGCTCCGCCTCGACCGCGGCCCGGGTGTACCGGTCGTCGAGGGCCCCCGAGAGGACCTCGCCGAGGTCACCCTCCGCGAGGCACTCGACCGCGAGCGCTCCCTGCCCCGGGGCGGGGAGCATCTGCAGCGGGTCGAGCACCTCGGTCGCCTCGTCGAGGCGTCCGATCCGGGCCAGCCCGGCTCGGGCGAGCACGACGGCGTCGTACTCACCGTTTCGAACCTTGCCGATCCGGGTGTCGACGTTCCCACGGATGCCCTCGACCTCCAAACCGAGACCGAGCGCGTGCAGCTGCGCGGCCCGGCGGGGCGAGCCCGTGCCGACCCTGCTGCCGACCGGCAGCTCGCCCAGCGTGAGCCCGTCGCGGGCCACCACGACGTCGCGCGGGTCCTCGCGAGGAGGGATGGCGGCGAGCACGATCCCCTCGTGGGGGTAGGTCGGCAGGTCCTTGAGCGAGTGCACGGCGACGTCGATGCGACCGTCGACGAGCGCGTCGCGCAGGGCGTTGACGAAGACGCCGGTGCTGGTCGCCCCCGCGAGTGAGGTCCCGGCGGCCTGGCTCCGGTCGCCGTCGGTGGTGATCTCGACCAGCTCGAACTCGCGGCCGAGCCGCTCGGCGATCTGCTCACCGACCCAGCGGGACTGGGTGGTGGCGAGCACGGAGGCGCGGGTGCCGATCCGGATCATGACAGCCCCTCCGGTCGCGTGACGGCGTCGACGGCCTCGGGGTCGAGCGCGAAGAGCTCGGCGAGTGCGGCGGCGTACGAGACGGCGCCGTCCTCGTTGGCGAGCTCCTTCACGCGCACGGTCGGCTGGTGCAGGAGCTTGTCGGCCACGCGCCGCACGGTGTGCAGCACCTCGGCGCGGGCCGCCTCGTCGAGGTCGGGCAGCCGTCCGGCCAGGCGCTCCATCTCGGCGTCCACGACCGACGTCGCCATCGAGCGGAGCGCGACCACGGTCGGGGTGACGCTGGACTGGCGGCGGGCGGCGAGGAACGCCGCGACCTCCTGGGTGACGATCGCGCGGACCGCCTCGACCTCGCGGCCGGCGTCGGAGTCGCGCAGCTCGGCGGCGAGCTCGGCCAGGTTGGTGAGCACGACCCCGGGAACGTCGGCGACGGCCGGGTCGATGTCGTGCGGGAGCGCGAGGTCGATGAGCGCCAGCGCGCGGCCGTCGGGGTTCGCTGCCTCCGCCATGTCGGCGGTGACCAGCACGCCGGCGGCTCCGGTGCAGGAGACGACGACGTCGGCGAGCGCCAGCTCGGCCTCGAGCTCCGACAGCTGGGCCGGGCGGGCGCCGTACTCCCCGGCGAGGCGGGCGGCGTTGCCCGCCGTACGGTTCGCGACGGTCACGCTCGCCGCGCCGCGGCGCGAGACCGTGGCGGTGGCCAGGCCGGCCATCGCACCGGCGCCGAGCACCAGCACCCGCTTGCCGGTGAGGTCGACGGCGTGCGGGTTGCGGTCGAGCGCGGCGGTCACCAGCGACGGCGCGACGCGGTCGATGTCGGTCTCGGCGCGGGCCCGCTTGCCGACCCGGAGGGCCTGCTGGAACAGGGAGTTCAGCGCCGGGCCGACGCTGCCGATCTCCTGGCCGGCGCTGAGCGCGTCGCGGGTCTGGCCGAGGATCTGGCCCTCGCCGAGCGCCATCGAGTCGAGGCCCGCGACGACCTGGAACAGGTGCGAGACCGCGCCGTCGTCGTAGTGGACGTAGAGGTGCGGGAGCATCGCCTCGGTGCGCTCGCCGGCGCGCCCGACGAGCAGCCGGGAGACGTCCTCGACGCTGCCGTGGAAACGGTCGACGTCGGCGTAGATCTCGAGCCGGTTGCACGTGGCGATGACGGTCGCCTCACTGACGTGCTCGCAGGCGGTCACGTCGTCGATGAGCTTGTGCACGCCGGGGCCGTCGAGCGCGACGCGCTCGAGCAGCGAGACCGGGGCCGACTTGTGGGAGATGCCCACGACGAGGACGCTCACGTGGCGGCTCCGTGGGTCTTGCGCTGCTCGTGGTAGGCCAGGATCTGCAGCTCGATCGAGAGGTCGACCTTGCGGACGTCGACCTGGTCGGGGACGTTCAGCACGGTCGGAGCGAAGTTCAAGATGCTGGTGATGCCGCACGCGACCATCCGGTCCGCGACGTCCTGCGCGGCCACGGCCGGGGTGGCGATCACGCCGATCGCGACCGCGTGGTCGCGGGCGATCTGCTCGAGGTGGTCGAAGGGGCGTACGTCGAGGCCGGCGACGACCTCGTCGTGCCGCTCGGGGTTGGCGTCCAGCAGCGCCACGACCCGGAAGCCCCGGCTGCGGAAGCCGGAGTAGTTGGCGAGCGCCTGGCCCAGGTTGCCGATGCCGACGATGACCACGGGCCAGTCCTGGGTCACGCCGATCTCGCGGGCGATCTGGTAGCGCAGGTAGTCGACGTCGTACCCGACGCCCCGGGTGCCGTAGCTGCCGAGGTAGGACAGGTCCTTGCGCAGCTTGGCGCTGTTCACGCCGGCCGCCACCGCGAGCTCCTCGCTCGAGCAAGTGACGGTGCCGCTCTCGGAGAGCGTCACGAGGGCCCGCAGGTAGACGGGCAGTCGCGCGACGGTGGCCTCGGGGATGTCCCGAGCGCTCTCCGGGGAGGTCCGTGCGGTCACTGGTCTCGTCTCCGTGATCTAGCCGGCGGAGTCGGACAGTTCCGGCCCCCGACGGCCCGTTCACTGTAGGAGTTTGTGAACGCGAGAACAAAACCGAGGAGTAGCCGTCCCAGCGGGCGGGCTAGCACATGTGAGATGAGCCACGCCCTCCGGGGTCCCGGCTCGGTCCAGCGGGGGTGTGTGGCGTGGTGTGTGGCGTGGTCCCAGGTTCACCAGGGGATGCAGTCGAAGCAGCACTTCCCATGGCCTGCAGACCGTGGGAACTGCAGGTTCACCCCCATACCGTGGTGAACCTGTGACGAGCGCAGCGAGCGCAGGACGCGCCGTCGCTCACGACGTCAGGGCGGCTCGCAGCCGGGTCTCGTCGACGCGCCAGAAGTCGTGCTGGCGACCGTCGACGAACGTCACCGGGATCTCCTCGCCGAAGCGCTCCTGCAGCCGCGGGTCGTCGTCGATGGAGACCTCGACGTACTCCTCGCCGAGGTCGGCGCAGACCCGCTCGATCACCGCGCGGGCGTCGTCGCAGAGATGGCACCCGGGGCGGGAGTAGAGGGTGACGCGAGCAGTCACTCCAAGATCCCCAGCGACTTGCGCCGTTCCATCCCGCGCAGCCGGCCCTTCTGCACCTTGCCGGTGACGGTCTTGGGCAGCTCGTCGACGACCTCGATCCGGGTCGGGACCTTGAACCGCGCGAGCCGCCGCTCGCAGTGCTCGCGAACCTGGTCGACCAGGGTGATCGGGCTGACGCCGGGAGCCAGCACGTACGCCACGACCGCCTCGCCGGTGACCGGGTCGTCGACGCCGATGACCGCGACGTCCTGGACGCCGTCGACCTCCTCGATCACGTCCTCGACCTCGGTCGGGTAGACGTTGAAGCCGGAGACGATCACGAGCTCCTTGAGCCGGTCGACGAGGAACAGGTCGCCGGCCGCGTCCAGGAAGCCCACGTCGCCGGTCGACCACCAGCCGTCGGCGTCCGGTCCCCCGGCGCCGTCGGGCCAGTAGCCGCTGAACAGGTTCGCGCCGCGGATCTGGATCTCGCCCGGGTCGTCGCCGTCCGGCTCGTGGCCGAGCTCGTCGACCAGGCGGATCTCCACGCCCGGCAGGGCCGCGCCCACCGAGCCCGGCTGACGCACCGTGCTGCACAGCGTGCTGGTCACGACCGGCGCGGCCTCGGTGAGGCCGTAGCCCTGGTGCACGGGGATGCCGGTGCGAGCCGTGAACTGCTCGGCGACGTCCGTGGACAGCGGCGCCGAGCCGCAGAGCACCAGCCGGACCGGGCCGAGGTGCTCCTCGAGGTGCTCCTCGCCCTGCCAGTACGCGAACACCGGCGGCGCGATCGGGACCACGCTGCAGGCCTCGTCGTCGATCAGCGACAGCGTCTCGTGCGGGTCGAACCGCTCCACCAACACCAGCTTCGCGCGGTGCCGCAGCACGCCGCCGAGGACCGCGTTGAGGCCGTAGACGTGGAACAGCGGCAGCACGCAGAGCACCACGTCGTCGCCGTGCATCATCTGCGGCTCGACCTGGGCGACCTGCTCGACGTTCGCCAGCAGCGCCCGGTGGGTGAGCATCGCGGCACGGGGCAGCCCCGACGTACCACTCGTGTAGAGCAGCACCGCGAGCTTCTCGGGGTCCTGCAGCGGGGGCGTCGGCCGCGCCGCCTCGGCCAGCAGCTCGTCGTACGACGGCTCGCCGACGACCGCGACGCGCGGCGGCGTCTCGAGCGTCTCGACCGCCTCCCGCACGGCGGCGACCGTGTCGGCGTCGGCGACGACCAGCCGGGAGCCGGAGTCCGCGATCATCCGCGCGAGCTCGCCCGGGCGGGAGCCCGGGTTGACCGGGACCGCGACGGCCTGGGCGCGCAGCACGCCGAGGTAGGTGGTCACGAACTCGAGCCGGTTGCCGAGCGCGATCAGCACACGGTGCCCGCCGAGGACTCCGGCGACCCCGAGGCCGGTGGCCATCCGGCCGACCTGGTCGTCGAGCTCGGCCCAGGTCAGGCTGCGCCCGCCGGCCTCGACCAGGGCCAGCCGGTCAGGGTGCTCGGCGGCCGCTGTTGCCGCGAGCTCTGCCACGTCCCGGACGTCAGACATGTGGGGATACTTCCACACCGGTCTACCCTGCCCCTTGTGACACCGCCCCCCGACAAGCGGGCCCAGGACAAGCGGACCCGCCCGCGCAACCTGCAGTCGCGCTCCGCGCTGGCGGGGGAGGCTGCGGCCGCGGCAGCGGAGGTGGAGTCGGCACTGCTGGCTCCGCAGGACTCGGAGAGCGCGGCGTTCTTCGACGTCGACAACACCGTGATGCAGGGCGCGAGCATCTACCACCTGGCTCGCGGGCTCCACAAGCGCAAGTTCTTCACGACCCGCGAGATCCTGGGCGCCGCCTGGAAGCAGGCCTACTTCCAGCTCGTGGGGGTCGAGGACCCCGACCACGTGGCGGACGCCCGGGCCTCCGCGCTCAGCTTCATCGCGGGGCACACCGTGCAGGAGCTCGAGGAGCTCGGCGAGGAGATCTTCGACGAGGGCATGGCGCACCGGATCTGGCCGGGCACCCGCGCGCTCGCCCAGATGCACCTCGACGAGGGCCAGCGGGTCTGGCTGGTGACCGCCGCGCCGATCGAGATCGCCCAGATCATCGCCCGCCGGCTCGGCCTGACCGGCGCGATGGGCACCGTGGCCGAGCACGTCGATGGCGTCTACACCGGGCACCTGGTCGGCGACATGCTGCACGGACCGGCGAAGGGCGAGGCGATCAAGGCGCTGGCCGCTCGCGAGGGCCTGGACCTGAGCCGCTGCTCGGCGTACTCCGACTCCTACAACGACCTGCCCATGCTGTCGCTGGTCGGGGACCCCTGCGCGATCAACCCCGACGCCAAGCTGCGCGCCTACGCGCGCGAGCACGGCTGGCGGGTCCGCGACTACCGCACCCGGCGCAAGGCACTGCGCGCCGGGGTGCTGGTCGGCGCGGTCGCGGGCGCCGTCACTGGCACCGTCGCGGCCGGCGTCGCGCTCAAGGGTCGCCGCCCCTGACCGGTTCCCCATTTCGTAACTCATGTTTACGATCGGGGAAGACTGCGGAGGGGACGATTCCGGGAGGGGTCACACATGGCGTGGGAGGACACCGAGTTCGTGCGCGGGCTGGATGCCCTGCGCCGGCTCGTGGCCGACGCGCTGCTGACCGAGGCCCCGGTCCCGCTCGCGGCGTCCGGCCCCGCACCCGCTTCCGGACCCGGCTGGCTGGCCATGGAGGCGGTCGCCGGCGGCCGCACCGACACCGACGGTCCGGGCGGCAGCGGGTACGGCGACGCCGACCTCGCCGCCTCGTCGGAGGAGGACGAGGCCGAGCGGTCCCGCCTCATCGCGCTCGTCGAGCTCGCCCGCCAGGGCGACTCCGAGGCGTTCGGCCTCCTCTACGACCACTACCAGTCGTCGGTCTACCGCTTCCTCTTCTACCGGACCCGCTCGAGCACCCTGGCCGAGGACCTCACCTCGGAGACGTTCTTCCGGGCGCTGCGGAGCATGAACAACTTCCGCTGGCAGGGCAAGGACTTCGGCGCCTGGCTGATGACCATCGCCCGCAACCTCGCCACCGACCACTTCAAGGCCGGCCGCACCCGCCTCGAGCTCACCACCGAGGACATGGGCCTGCACGACGACGCCACCGACGGCCCCGAGTCGACGGTGCTGGCCGGGCTCACCAACGAGATCCTGCTCCGCGCGCTCACCGAGCTCCCGTCCGAGCAGCGTGACTGCCTGGTGATGCGGTTCCTCCAAGGCATGAGCATCGCCGAGACCGCGGCCGTCCTAGGCCGCAGCGACGGCGCCGTGAAGCAGCTCCAGCTGCGCGGCGTACGCAACCTGGCGAAGCTGATGCCGGAAGGGCTCCGGGACTGATGCGCAGCCGCACCGAAATCGCTTACGTAGGCCCGTCTGCGCCCGTAACCTCGCCGCCGCACACCTCGTTGAGGTGGACATGACATGGGGGTTCTCGGCGCAACGGCGCGCCGAACGGTTCGACGCGATGGTCGAGGGCGACTCGACCGTCGACGCACACGACGCTGACCTGCTCGAGCTGGTGGGTGCGATGCGGGCGATGCCGCCCGTCACCGCCCGGCCCGAGTTCGTCGCCGACCTGCGCGAGCGGTTGCTGGCCGAGGCCGACACCGCGCTGGTCCCGGCCGACGTCTCCAAGCTGAAGCTGCCCGACCGCCGGCCCACCCGCGAGCGCCGGCTCGCCGCCGTCGTCGGCGGCATCGCGATCGTCGGCGCCACGACCTCGATCGCGGTCGCCTCCCAGTCCGCGCTGCCGGGCGACTCGCTGTACCCGGTCAAGCGCGTCATCGAGCGCGTGCACACCGGGATCTCCGTCGGCGAGGCCAGCCGCGGCAGCACCGTGCTCGCGAGCGCGTCGTCCCGCCTGGACGAGGTCGACGCGCTCACCCGCCAGGGCGACCCGGACGCCGTCGACGAGGCGCGCATCGAGCGCACCCTCGACACGTTCTCCGACCAGGCGACCGAGGCCGCCGACCTGCTGCTCGCTGACTACGCCAACAACGGCAACGCCGCCTCGATCGCCCAGCTGCGCGACTTCGCGTCGTCCAGCCTCGACCAGCTCGCGGCCCTCGAGCCGCTCGTGCCGCCCGCGGCCCGCGACGAGCTGATCCGCGCCGCCGGCGTCCTGACGAACATCGACACCGAGGCCGCCCAGCAGTGCCCGACCTGTGGTGGTCAGCCGATCGAGTCGATCCCACCGGTGTTCGTGGCCGCCGAGCCGCTCCCGGTGCCGCTGCCTCCGTCGCCGACCGTGGACGAGCAGCCGCAGAACGGCGGCAAGAACCGCGGCAACGGCAAGGGCGAGGGCACCCAGCTCCCGCAGGTCGACGGCGAGGAGATCCCGCCGGGCAGCGTGAACCCCGGCGGCACGCTGCTGCCCGGCAGTGAGAACGTCGACGGCAGCAACCCGCTCCAGGACCTCGTCAACGGCCTGACCGGCGGCGGCGCGGGCGGCGGGAGCACCGACTCCCAGGCGCCGCGCGTGCCGATCGTGTCCGACCTGCTCGACGGCGTCGGCCAGATCCTCGAGGGCGTCATCGACCCGCTGACCGGCCAGGTGGCCGAGCCGCAGGACTGACGCAGCGGCTCCAGCGACCCCGGGGGCTAGCGGAAGACCGACTGACGCTGCATGAGCAGCGTGTACAGCGTCTGCTGGATGGTCTCGCGGACCTGGTCGGTCACGTTGAAGACCAGCATCGGGTCGTCGGCCGCGCCCTCGTCCAGCTCGTCGGTGCGGATCGGCTCGCCGAACTCCAGCAGCCACTTCGACGGCAGCGGCACCAGGCCGAGCGGGCCGAGCCAGGGGAAGAACGGCGTGATCGGGATGTACGGCAGCCCGAGCAGCCGGGCCAGCGACGGCAGGTTGCCGACCAGCGGGAAGATCTCCTCGGCGCCGACCACCGACAGCGGCACGATCGGGACGCCGGTGCGGAGCGCGGCCGCCACGAACCCTCCGCGCCCGAAGCGCTGCAGCTTGTAGCGCTCGGAGTACGGCTTGCCGATGCCCTTGAAGCCCTCGGGCCAGACCCCGACCAGCTCGCCGCCGCTGAGCATCCGCTCGGCGTCCTCGTTGCACGCCAGCGTCGTGCCGCCCATGCGCGCGAGGGTGCTGACGAACGGCATCCTGAACACCAGGTCGGCGCCGAGCGGGCGCAGGTGGCGTCCGGTCGCGTCGTAGATCGACACCATTGTCATCAGCCCGTCGACCGGGACGGTGCCGGAGTGGTTGGAGACCACCAGCGCGCCGCCGGTCGTGGGGATGTTCTCGGCCCCGCGGACCTCGATGCGGAACCACTTCTCCGCGATCGGGCGCAGCGTCGCCATGAAGAACCGCTGGGTGATCTCCTGGTCGAAGCCGTACTCGTCGACGGTGTAGTCGCCGGTGACCCGCCGGCGCAGGAACGCCAGGAACTGGGCCAGCTGCGGCTCCCACTGCTCCCCGAACACCTCGCGGGCGCCGACCTGGATCGCGGCCAGCCAGTCGCCGACCGGGATCCCGGCGGCCGGGTCACGGTCCACGGTGGTCGCGGGCGGGCGCGGCGCCGCGACCTCGACCTCGACCTCGTCCGGCGCTGGCTTGGGCTTGGGCTTCGGCTTGGGCTTCGGCTTGGGGGCGGCCTTGACCGGAGCCACCGCCGCGGGCTCGGGCTTGGCGGCGGGCTTGGCGGTGGGCTTGGCGGCGGGCTTGGCGGTGGGTGCCAGGCCGCGCGCGGCGGACGACGACGTCTTGCCGGCGCCCCGGCCCGGACGGCCGCGGGTGCCGATCGGGATGATCTCGGCGTCACCCATGCCGGGCTCCCGCGGGCAGGCTCGCCTCGAGCTGGGCGAGGACGCGGTCGGCGCGCCCGCCGGTCGGGCGCAGGGTGGAGCCGAAGTCGGCGAGCGCCTCGGCGGTGGTGAACTCCGGCTCGAAGCCGAGCTCGGTGCGCATCCGCGTGGTGTCCACCCCGCGACCGTAGGTCAGCAGCCCGAGCTGCTCGGGCGAGAAGTCGGCGAGCCGCGCGGAGCGGAGCGCGGAGCCCACGCCGCCCACGGCGAACGTCGGGAGGCCGACGCTGGGCCGCTGGAGCCGGCGGACGACCTGGGAGAGCTTGAGGATGCCGTCGCCGGCGACGTTGAACGTGCCCGCGACGTCGGTGAGCATCGCGTGGCGCAGCACGGCCATCAGGTCGCGCTCGTGCAGGAACTGCAGGCGCGGGTCGTGGCCGAGCACGGTCGGGATCACGGGAAGCCGGAGGTACGACGTCAGCGGGCTGTTGACCTCCGGGCCGATGATGTTCGCGGCGCGGACCATCGTGACCCGGACGTCGGGCCGGCGCCGGGCGAAGCCGCGCACGTAGCCCTCGATCTCGGCGACGTCCTTGGCGTACCCCGCACGAGGCACCCGCCGCGGCTCCATGTCCTCGGTGAACATCGCGGGGTCGCGGCTGCTGGCGCCGTACACCGTTGTGGTCGACTTCACGACCACCGCGCGCAGCTCGGGCGCCTGCTGGCAGGCCGCGAGCAGCTGCATCGTCCCGATGACGTTGAGCTCCTTCATCGTGTTCCGCCCGCCGGCACTGCCGGGGGTGGAGATGACGCTCATGTGGACGACGGTGTCGACGTCCTCCTTGACGATGACCTTCGCGATGACCGGGTTGCGGATGTCGGCGCGCACGAAGGAGACGTCGCCGATGTCACCGCGGGGCGGGACGGCATCGATGCCGATGACCCGCGCCACGGTGGGATCGTCCGCGGCTGCGCGCGCGAATCGCCGGCCGAGGTCGCGCGAGACCCCGGTGACCAGGACGACCCTGCCGGCGCTGCCCATTCGGACGCGAGCGGCCTTACTTGCCGAGCTTGCGACGCTGGACGCGCGTCTTCTTCAGCAGCTTGCGGTGCTTCTTCTTGGCCATGCGCTTGCGCCGCTTCTTGATGACAGAACCCACAGGGAAACCTTTCAACGCAGTACTGCGGTCCCCGGGAACGGCCCACGGGACCGGCCAAGCCTATCCGGAGGTCGTCCCCCAGCAGAATCGGCCGGTCGGCGCGAGATCAGCCGGCGCTGTAGAAGCTCTTGCGCAGGTACTCGTCGACGTCGCTCTCCAGGACGCGGAAGGAGCGGCCGACGCGGACGGCGGGCAGCTCGCCGCCGTGGACGAGCCGGTAGACGGTCATCTTGGACACGCGCATCATCGACGCGACCTCGGCGACGGTCAGGAACTTCGAGTCGGAGATGTCCCCGGAGCTGGTAGCCATCGTGCACCACATACTTTCTGTCTGACGCGCCACCGGCTTCCCCACCGGTGAGTGCACGCGTCGCGCTCAGTGAGAATAGAGCCTGATGTGACTCGTGGGGAAGGGGTTCACCAAAGTAGCTCGGGTGACCCGGCGTGTCGGCTTGCGCTGGTCCAGTCAGCAGCTCTCTGCGTGAGCGTCACGGCATCGGGTCGAGACCGTGCAGCGGGAACGCCTCCATCCGGGTCCCGTGCACGGCGCGGTCGAGCCAGGTGTCCGGGTCGTAGCCCTCGGACCAGTCGCGGTAGATCGGGTCCCGGCCGTCGGTGAGGCGGTGCGGCGCGCCCCGTCCGAGCCGGGCAAGCACGTGCTCGCGCCACGAGTCCGGCGTCTCCGTGTCGGGCGCCAGCGGCCGGCCGCCGACGATCGCCAGCAGGTGCGTCCAGGCACGCGGCACGACGTCCACGACGGCGTACCCGCCTCCCCCGGTCACGACCCAGCGACCACCGGCCACCTCGTGGGCCAGGTCGTGGAGCGCGAGGTACGCCGCCCGCTGGCCGTCGACGGTGAGCATCAGGTGCGCGAGCGGGTCCTCGGTGTGCGAGTCGCAGCCGTGCTGGGTGACGAGGACGTCCGGCCTGAACTCGCGCAGCAGCGGCGGGACGACCGCGTGGAACGCGCGCAGCCAGCCACCGTCCGACGTGCCGGGCGGCAGCGCGACGTTGACCGCGGAGCCCAGGGCGTCCGGGCCGCCCAGGTCGGCCGGGAACCCGGTGCCCGGGAACAGCATCTGGCCGGTCTCGTGCAGGGAGATGGTGAGCACGCGCGGGTCGTTCCAGAAGATCCGTTCGACGCCGTCGCCGTGGTGCACGTCGACGTCGACGTACGCCACCCGCTGGGCGCCCTGGTCGAGGAGGTACTGGATGCCGACTGCGACGTCGTTGTAGATGCAGAAGCCGCTGGCCCGCTTCGGCATCGCGTGGTGCAGGCCGCCGGTGATGTTCGCGGAGTGGAGGGACTCCCCCGACCACACCTGACGGAACGCCTCCACGCTGGCGCCGACGATGTGGGCCGACGCGTGGTGCATGCCGGAGAACACGGGGTTGTCGTCGGTCCCGAGCCCGAACCGCTCGTCGTGCGCCGCCCGCTGCACGGCCTCGATCAGCGCCGGGTCGTGGACGGTGGCGAGCACGTCCTCGCTCGCCATCGGCGCCGCGACCTGGCGGAGCCCGGCGCCCAGGACGCCGAGGTCGGCCGCGAGCCGCATCGTGAGGTCCACGCGCATCGGGGCCATCGGGTGGTCGGGGCCGAAGTCGTACTCGGTCAGGCTCTGGTCGAACACGACCGTCGCCGGTCCCTGGCACGCGGGCATGGGTGGACGGTACCGCTACCCTGGTCCCGTGCTGACGCGTCCCATGTTCTGGTGGCCCGCCTGAGGGCGGACCACCTCTCGACGCGCACGCACGTCACCTATCGGCCGCCCACGGGCGGCCGTTCTGCTTCTCCCGCCGACCCGTGGGCTCCTCACCTCCAGGAGTTCACATGTCCCGCAACCTCTCGCTGCTCACCCCGAGCGGCCACCTGACCCTCGGCAACCTGCTCGGCGCGCTGCGCCCGATGGCCGCCGGCCAGGGCGACGCCGACTGCTTCTACGGCATCGCCGACCTGCACGCCCTCACCACCACCCACGACCCGGCCCGGCTCCGGTCGCTGGTCCGCGAGACCGCCGCGCTGCTGCTGGCGGTCGGCCTCGACGAGTCGACGCTGTTCCTCCAGAGCCGGGTGCCGGCGCACCCCCAGCTCGCCTATCTCCTCGAGTGCACGGCGTACACGGGCGAGCTCAACCGGATGATCCAGTTCAAGGAGAAGGGCCGCGGCGTCGACTCGACCCGGGTCTCGCTCTACACGTACCCGGCGCTGATGGCCGCCGACATCCTGCTCTACCGCGCCGAGCAGGTCCCGGTCGGCGCGGACCAGCGCCAGCATGTCGAGCTGACCCGCGACCTCGCGATCCGCTTCAACCGCACCTACGGCCCGGTGTTCACGGTCCCCGAGATCACGGTGCCGCCGGCCGGTGCGCGGGTCATGCGGCTCGACGACCCGACCCGCAAGATGGGCAAGTCCGACGCCGACGCGGCCGGGGTGGTGCTGCTGCTCGACTCCCCCGACGTCGTACGCCGCAAGGTCGCGCGGGCGGTCACCGACTCCGACACCGGCACGGACGCGGTGCGCCCGGCGCCCGAGAAGCCGGGCGTCTCGAACCTGCTCGACATCCTGACCGCGTGCGGCGGCTCGGCCGACGGCATCGCGACGTACGGCGCCCTCAAGCGCGCGGTCACCGACGCCGTCGTCGCCGAGCTCGAGCCCATCCAGAAGCGGTACGCCGAGCTGGCTGCGGACCCGGCGTACGTCTCCGCGATCTTCGACGCCGGTGCCGCCCGCTGCCGGGAGGTGACCGGGCCGGTGCTGGCGGCCGCGGAGGCGGCGATCGGCCTGTGACTCTCGTAGGCTCGGCCCATGGCCGACTTGAACGCGTTCAAGGTGCCGCGGTGACCACGACCAAGGCCGAGCAGACCCGGGCCCGGATCGTCGACGCCGCCCTGCGGCTGTTCCGCAGCAGCGGCTACGACAGGACGACCATGCGCTCGATCGCCTCGGAGGCCGGGGTGTCGCTCGGCAACGCGTACTACTACTTCGGGTCCAAGGAGCACCTGGTCCAGGCGTTCTACGACCAGATCCAGGACGAGCACGCCGCGGCGGTGACCGGGGTCCTCGACGCGGAGCGTGGCTTCGGCGCGCGGCTCGAGGCGGTGCTGCTCGCCTGGCTCGACGTGGCCGAGCCGCACCACGAGTTCGCCGGCCAGTTCTTCAGGAACGCCGCCGATCCGCGCAGCCCGCTGTCGCCGTTCAGCCCGGAGTCGGCACCGGCCCGCGAGACGAGCATCGCGCTCTTCGCCCGGCTGGTCGACGGCTCCGACGCCAAGCCGCTCGCAGCGCTGAAGCCCGAGCTCCCGCGCCTGCTGTGGCTGCTGCAGATGGGTGTGGTGCTGTTCTGGGTGTACGACGACAGCCCTGGCCAGCAGCGCAGCCGGCAGCTGGTCACCGGGATCGTCCCCGTCGTTGATCGCCTGGTGAAGCTCTCGCGGCTGCCCGTGGTCCGCGGTCTCGTCGACGACGTGGTGGGGCTGCTGCAGACGGTCCGGTCGTGACGGGCCGGCGCGCGCCTGGGCGACGGTGCCGTCAGCTGCCCTCGGCGAGCGCGCGGGAACGGTCCCGCGCGGCCTCCATCGCGGCCAGGAACGCCGCCCTGACCTTGTGCACCTCGAGCTCGCGCAGCGCGGCCGCGGTGGTGCCGGCCGGCGAGGTGACCTGCTCGCGCAGGACGGTCGGGTGGGTGCCGGTCTCGCGGAGCATCTTCGCGGAGCCCACCAGCGTCTGGATGACGAGGTCGGTGGAGGTGTTGCGGGGCAGGCCGAGATGGACGCCGGCCTCGATCATCGACTCGACGACGTAGAAGATGTACGCCGGCCCCGAGCCGGAGATCGCGGTGACCGCGTCCTGCTGGCGCTCGGGGATCCGCACGACCTTGCCAACCGAGGCCATCAGCGCCTCGGCCTCGGCGAGGTGCTCCTCGGAGCAGTGCGAGCCGGGCGAGACCGCGGCCATTCCCTCGTCGACGAGCGCCGGCGTGTTCGGCATGACCCGGACGACGGCGACGCCCTCGGGCACCCGGGACTCGATGAACGCGGTGGTGATGCCGGCCGCGAGCGACACGAGCAGCTGACCGGGTCGCAGCGACCCCGAGATCTCGTCGAGCAGGTCGCCCATGTCCTGGGGCTTCACGACGATCGCGACGGTGTCGGCCTTCGCGGCCGCCTCGACGTTGCCGACCACGGCGACGCCGTACCGCTCCTCGAGCTCGCGGGCGCGCTCGGCGCGCTTCTCCCCGACCAGCAGGTTGTCGACCCGACGGCCGGCGCGGACCAGGCCGGAGAGCAGGGTCTCGCCCATCACACCGGCGCCGAGGATGGCGGTCTGGGACATGGGCTCGCCTTCTACTACTTCTTGGAGATCAGGGACCTCAGGAAGAATGTCAGGTTCTGCGGACGCTCGGCGAGCCTTCTCATCAGGTAGCCGTACCACTCGGTGCCGTAGGGGACGTAGACCCGCACGGTCTCACCGGATGCCGCCAGGCGGCGCTGCTCGTCGGGGCGGATGCCGTACAGCATCTGGTATTCGTAGCTGCCCTGGTCGCGGCCGTAGCGGCTGACCAGCGACGAGACGATCTCGACGATCCGCGGGTCGTGGGTGGCGAACATCGGGTAGCCCTCGCCCTCCAGCAGCACCTTCGCGCAACGGACGTAGGACTTGTCGATGTCGAGCTTGTCCTGGAACGCGACGGACTCGGGCTCGAGGTAGGCGCCCTTGCAGAGCCGGACCCGAGAGCCCTCGTGGGCCAGCGTGCGGCAGTCGGCCTCGGTGCGGTGCAGCATCGCCTGCAGCACGGCGCCGGTCTCGGGGAAGTCCTTGCGCAGCTCGCGCAGGATCGACAGCGTCGAGTCGATCGTCGTGTGGTCCTCCATGTCCAGGGTGACCGTGGTGCCGGCGTTGCGGGCCGCGCGGCAGATGGTGCGGGCGTTCTCCAGCGCGATCTTGTGGCCGTTCTCGGGGAGGAACTGGCCGATCGCGCTGAGCTTGACCGACACCTCGGCGTCGCGGGTCAGGCCCTGGTGCGCCAGCTGCTCCAGGAGCGTGAGGTAGGCCTGGACCGTCGCCTCGGCCTGCTCCGCGTCCAGCGTGTCCTCACCGAGGAAGTCCAGGGTGACCCGCAGGCCGTCGGCCTCCAGGACGGCGGTCGCGCCCACTGCGGCCTCGGTGGTCTCACCGGGGACGTAGTTGTGGACGATGCCGGACGACACGGGCATGGTGCTGACGAGCTTCTTCACCTGCGCGCTGCGCGCGAGGAGGAGGAGCGGCTGACGGAGGAGCGACATGCCTCTCAGGTTACGTCGCGACGTGCCCGATCCCCGATTCCAGGGTGGGTCACGGGGTCCGCCTCCGCAGGGTCGCCGCACCCAGCGCGAGGGCGCCGGCGGCGAACGCCGCGACGACCGCGAGGTCGCCCCACACCTCGCCCGTCTCGCTCGTCGTGGTCAGCGTCTGCATGGCGTCCACGGCGTAGCTGAGCGGCAGCAGGTCGCTGATCGCGCCGAGCAGGTCGGGCAGCTGGTCGCGCGGGATGAACAGACCGCACAGCAGGATCTGCGGGATCACGATCAGCGGCATGAACTGCACGGCCTGGAACTCGGTCTGCGCGAACGCGCTGACGAACAGCCCGAGCGCCGTGCCGAGCACGGCGTCGACGACGGCGACCACGGTCAGCAGCCAGACCGGTCCCTCGACGTCGAGGCCGAGCAACCCGACGCTGATGCCGACGGCGAGCACCGACTGGGCGGCGGCGACCACGCCGAACGCGACGCCGTACCCGAGCAGGAAGTCGAGCTTGCCCATGGGCATCGCCAGGAGCCGCTCGAGTGTGCCGCCGCTGCGCTCGCGGAGCGTGGTCACGCTGGTCACCAGGAACATCACGATGAACGGGAACATCGCGAGCAGCGCCGGACCGACCGCGTCGAAGACCGGGGTGTCCTCGAACATCCACCACAGCAAGGTGATCAGGGCGCACGGCAGCACCAGCAGCATCGCGAGCGTGCGGTGGTCCCGGCGGATCTGCACCAGCACCCGGGCGGCGACCGCGCCGAGGATCCGGGGACTCACGACGCGTCCTCGTGCACGATCGCGAGGAACGCCGACTCGATGTCGTCCGCCCCGACCTTCTCCTTGATCTCCGCGGGCGTGCCGTCGGCGATGACCCGGCCCTCGCGCATCAGCAGCAGCCGGTCGCACCTCTCGGCCTCGTCCATCACGTGGCTCGAGACGAGCACCGCGGTCCCCGCGTCGGCGAGCCGGTGGAACAGCGCCCAGAGGTCCACCCGGAGCACCGGGTCGAGGCCGACCGTGGGCTCGTCGAGCACGAGCAGCTCCGGCGTGCCGAGCAGCGCGACCGCCAGGCTGGCGCGGCTGCGCTGACCGCCACTCAGCCGGCCCACGACCTGGTCGCGCTGGGCCGCGAGGTCCACCGCCTCCACGACGCGGTCGACCTCCGTGGGACCGACGCCGAGGACGCGCGCGAAGAAGCGCAGGTTCTCGGCGACCGTCAGGTCGTCGTACACGCTGGCCGCCTGGGTGACGTAGCCGACCTTCTCCCGCAGCGCCCGGCTGCCGGCGGGCCGGCCGAAGACCAGGACGGTGCCGCCCGCGACCTTCTGCACGCCGACCAGGCAGCGCATCAGCGTGGACTTGCCGCAGCCCGACGGCCCGAGCAGGCCGGTCACCCCGCCACCGATCGTGAGGTCCAGCTGGTCGAGCACCGCGTGCCCGCCACGCTCGACAGACAGGGCGCGGATCTCCACGGCGTTTTTCATCATGTGATGAATTATGCGCCTCGGTGCGGTCGCGGGCAAGGGACGTCTCAGGCAGTTCCTGCACGTCCCAGGGGCGACGGTCGATGAGTGCGGGATTCACCGGTGCACCGGGGAATCCGCGCGCCAGCTACGGCAACGGGCCGGTCAGGTACCGCTGGATGGTCGGGCCGTACACCACGACCAGGTCCTCGGCGGGCATGGAGGCCAGCGGCTCGACCGCGAGCAGGTAGCGGGTCACGATCAGGCCGATGACCTGGCTGGCGACCAGCGGCATCCGGACGTCGGGACGGTCGATCCCGAGCGCGACCCCGACCGGGAGCAGGACCGCGGGCAGGAAGCCGTCACGCAGCAGCCGCTGCCCGGACGGCTCCAGGATGCTGCGCGCGAGACCGATCAGGGGGAGCTGGAGCTCGGGATCGTCCCAGACCGAGAGGAAGACTCGCAGCATCTGCTCGCCGGCCCCCTCGGGCCCGTTGGCGATCACCGCCGCCAGCCGTTCGCGGGGGTCGACGGGCAGCTGCAGGGCGGCCACGAACAGGTCGTCCTTGGTGCCGAAGTAGTGGTGCACCAGCGCGGCGTCGACGCCAGCGGCCGTGGCGATCGACCGGACCGAGGTCCCGGCGTACCCCTGCGCGGCGAACCGCTCGCTGGCGGCGGCCAGGATGGCGGCCCTGGTGTCCGGCGCTCCCGGACGGCGGCCGCGACGCGGAGCCGCCGGGCTCACGGCGTCTCGATGACGGAGTGCTCGCGCGCGAACTCCAGCGACTCGCGCAGGTCCGCCTCCCGCTCGACGGGGTCCTTGCACTTGCGGGTGTTGATCTCCAGCACGATCTCGCCGTCGAAGCCGACCGACGCGAGGTGGCGCAGGAACGCGGCGGCGTTCATCGAGCCGCGGCCCGGCACGAGGTGCTCGTCCTTCGCCGACCCGGTGCCGTCGGTGAGGTGGATGTGCCGCAGCCGCTCGCCCATCCGCTGCGCCATCTCGATCACGTCCGAGTGCGCGATCGACGCGTGCGACAGGTCGATCGTCATGTTCGCGTAGGACTCCTCCGACGGGTCCCAGCCGGGCAGGTACATCTCCATCCCGCGGCGGCTGGAGGCCCGCCAGGGGTACATGTTCTCGACCGCGTACTTGAGCCCGGTGGACGCCTCGAGCGCCGCGATCCCGTCGACGAAGCTCGCGGCGTACTGCTTCTGCCAGCGGAACGGCGGGTGCACGACGACCACCTCAGCGCCCAGCGCGTGCGCCATCTCGGCGGACCGCTCGAGCTTTCCCCACGGCTCGGTGCCCCAGACCCGCTGCGTGAACAGCAGGCAGGGCGCGTGCACCGCCGACACCGGGATGCCGTGGTGCTCGGAGAGCTGCCGGATCGCAGCCGTCTGCTGGCTGAGCGCGTCGATCCCGACCATCACCTCGATCGAGTCGTAGCCGAGCGAGGCGGCGTACGAGAACGCGTGCGCGGAGGACTCGGGGTAGACCGAGACCGTCGAGAGACCGATCCGTGCCATGACTCAGCCCCGCCCCGTGATCTGGTCGAGACGCTGCAGGATCACGCCCTCGCGCAGCGCCCAGGGGCAGACCTCCAGCGCGGCGAGGTCGAAGATGTCCATGACCGCCTCGGCGACCAGCGCCCCCGGGACGATCTGGTGGCTGCGGCTGGCCGAGACGCCCGGGAGCGACGCGAGCTCGTCGGGAGTCATCGCGACCAGCTTGGGGATCCACTCCCCGAGCGTCGAGGCCGGGATGGAGCGCGGCACCATCGGGCCGTCCGCGGACGGGGCGGCACCGCAGATCCGGGCGAGCGAGCGGAACGTCTTGGACGTCGCGGCGGCGTGGTCGGGCACCCCGGCGCGCAACAGGCGCCCGGCGTCGTGGGCGATCTCGGCGCGGATCTGCTTGCGCAGCGCGCGGATCTCGTCCTCGTCGGGGACCCGCCCGGCGAAGTGCTGACGGGCCAGGCGAGCGGCGCCGAGCGGCAGCGACCAGGCGACGTCCGGCGCCTCGTCCGCGCCGCCGGCGATCTCGAGCGAGCCGCCGCCGATGTCGAAGACCGACAGCCGGCCGGCCGACCAGCCGAACCAGCGCCGTACGGCGAGGAACGTCAGCCGCGCCTCGTCCTCACCGGAGAGCACCGCGATCGCCTGGCCGCTGCGCTGCTCGACCTCGGCGAGCACCGCCTCGGAGTTCACCGCGTCGCGGACCGCGGACGTCGCGAACGCGAGCATGTCCTCGCAGCCCTTGTCCTCCGCGACCCGGATCGCCTGGGTCGTGAACGCGGCGAGCGCGTCGATCCCCTGCTGCGACACGGCACCGGCGTCGTCGAGGTGCTCGGCGAGCCGGAGCGGCTCCTTGTAGGAGTACGCCGGCAGCGGGGCCGCACCCCGGTGTGCGTCGACGACCAGGAGATGCCCGGTGTTGGACCCGATGTCGAGGACGCCCAGGCGCATGGGGCCACGGTACTAGGGGGCGCGTCCTCGGCACGTAGGGTTGGGCCGTGCCCGAAGTCGACCTGGTGTTTCCCCGCGCGTTCGTGGAGTTCGTGAACCCGGCCGACGAGTCGGAGGTGCTGCGCTGCGACCTCACCTGGCTCACGTCGAGCTACATGTGCATCTTCGGTCAGGGCTGCCAGGGCATCTACGCCGACGCTCCCGACGTCGGCTGCTGCACGCTCGGCGCGCACTTCGCCGACAAGGACGACGAGAAGCGGGTGGCGGAGTACGTCGAGATGCTCGACGGCGAGCTGTGGCAGCAGAAGCCGAAGGGGCGCGGGGTCCGCCGCAAGGACTGGGTCGAGGTCGACGAGGACGGCGAGCGCAAGACCCGCACCACGACCGTCGACGGCCAGCAGGCGTGCGTGTTCCACAACCGCAACGACTTCCACCTCGGCGCGGGCTGCGCCCTGCACGCACTGGCGTACGTGATCGACAAGAACCCGGTCGAGACCAAGCCCGACGTGTGCTGGCAGCTGCCGATCCGGCGTACGTTCCGCGAGGTCACGCGCCAGGACGGGTCGACGTACACCGAGGTCTCGATCGGCGAGTACGACCGGCGGGGCTGGGGTCCTGGCGGTCACGACCTCGACTGGTACTGCTCGGGCAACACCGAGGCGCACGTCGCGCCGGAGCCCGTGTACGTCACCCACGAGGCCGAGCTGGTCGCGCTGATGGGGCGTCCGGCGTACGTCGAGCTGGTGCGGCACTGCGACGCACACGTGCGGTCGCGCTCGGCGCTGGCGCTGCATCCGGCCGACCCGCGCTGACGGTCCACGCAACTGTCTCGACGTCAAGAAGAAGCGACCCCGATGTTCAGTGACGTCGGGCACACGCCGAGAATTCTTGTATGCGCCTGGACCATCTCTCTTTCGCAGCCGGCCCTGATGGCCTCGCCAGCACTGCCCAGCGCATCGGGGGGCTGCTCGGCAAGGAGTTCGTCGACGGTGGGGTCCACCCCCGCTTCGGCACTCGCAACATGATCCTGCCGCTCGCCGGCAACACCTACATCGAAGTGGTCGAGGTGCTCGACCACCCCGCCTCGGACAAGGCCCCGTTCGGCCAGGCCGTGCGCGCCCGTTCGGCGCTCGGTGGCGGCTGGCTCGGCTGGGTCGTCGCGGTCAGCGACATCACGGTCGTCGAGCAGCGGCTCGGCCGCGAGGCCGTCAACGGCAACCGGCACCGCCCCGACGGCGAGAACCTGCAGTGGAAGCAGATCGGCATCAACGGCCTGATCGCGGACCCGCAGCTGCCGTTCTTCATCCAGTGGGAGAGCCCGGCGGCGATGCACCCGAGCGCCGGCGCCGACGAGGCGTTCTCCCTTGCCTGCTTGGAGATCGCCGGTGACCCGAAGCGCGTCAGCGACTGGCTCGGCGAGACCGTCGAGGCGCCGCTGGAGGACGTGAAGGTCGAGTGGGTCGCCCCCAACGGCACCCCGGGCATCCTCGCCGTGCAGGTCCAGACGCCGAACGGGCTGGTCCGTCTCTGACGGTCTCGCCCGGGGCTCGGCCGAGCCCCAACATCTGGAACACCCCGGCGACGTACGAGATCGAGAACCGCGCGGTCGACCCCGACGGGCGCATCGCCGCGGCCATGCAGGACGTCGCGAGCTGGTCGGGTCGCACCGTGCTCGACGTCGGCTGCGGCACCGGGTTCCACCTGCCGTGGTTCGCCTCGACCGCGGCAGCGGTGGTCGGCGTGGAGCCGCACGGTGACCTGGCCGCACTGGCGCGGCGCCGTACCCGCCGGCTGCCGAACGTCACCGTGCACCAGGGGACGGCGCAGTCGCTGCCGCTTCCCGACGCGTCCGTCGACGTCGTGCACGCCCGCTGGGCCTACTTCTTCGGCCCCGGCTGCGAGCCCGGCCTCGCCGAGCTGGACCGCGTCGTACGTCGCGGCGGCACGGCGTTCGTGATCGACAACGACCC
Source organism: Nocardioides caricicola (assembly GCF_039541135.1). Lineage (NCBI taxonomy): Bacteria > Bacillati > Actinomycetota > Actinomycetes > Propionibacteriales > Nocardioidaceae > Nocardioides > Nocardioides caricicola. Next base: position 44,386 of record NZ_BAABFQ010000001.1, read on the forward strand.
GACCCGCTCGACGTTCGGCGCGTGGTTCCGGCGCGGCTACCCCGAGGTCGACCCGGTCGCCGTCGAGCGGTTCTGGTCGACGCGAGGGTGGAGCCGCACCCCGGTCGACATGCGGTGGTCGTTCGCGTCGCGGGCCGACCTCGAGGACGTCGTCCGCATCGAGCTCGCGCGCGAGGTCGCCGACGAGGTGCTGTCGACCCACGAGGGCACCGAGGTCGACTACGCGGTCAACCTCTGGTGGCGGCACTTCTAGATGACGGTGCCGACGTCCTCGCGGACGATGGCGTCCATCGCGTGCTCGGCCACGGCCGCGATCGTCATCGACGGGTTGCAAGCACCGGTGGAGCCCGGGATCAGCGCGCCGTCGAGCACGTAGAGCCCGCGCTGGCCGAGCACCCGGCCCTGGACGTCGCAGGCGCGGCCCATGACGACACCGCCCAGGCCGTGCCAGGTGCTGGCCAGCGCCGCGTTGGTGTCGAGGAGCGTGCCGTGGGAGCCGACGATCTCCCGCATGCGGCGGTCGATGACGCGGTAGCTCGCCTGGTCACCGAGGAACGGGAACCTCAGCACCGCCTTGCCCGTGACCGCGTCGTACGCGAACCGGCCGCGGTCGGGTGTCATGCCGTACCCGATCACCATCGTCGAGCGCGGGTTGACACCGAACGGCGGGATCGCGGCCTGCACGATCGTGTTCGCGGTCGCGGCGTCGTCCCAGTCCATCGACCCGTAGACGCACGGGCCGCCCTGCTCGGCCCCGAAGTCGGTGAACGGGTTGGTCCAGACGTAGATGCGGTCGCCGTTGGTGCCCCAGCACTCCCCGACCGCCTCCGGGAGGTCCGGGATCGTGTCGTGCGCCTGGGCCTCGACGAGCAGACGGCTGGTGCCGGTGGATCCCGCCGCGAGCACCAGCGCGCCGGTCGTGATGACCTTCTCCTCCAGCGCGGTGCCGCGGTCGTCGGTGCGCGTCGCGTGCACGACCCAGCGGCCGTCCGCGGCACGCCCGATGCTGCTGACGTTGTGGTGGGTGCGGATCGTGCAGTTGCCGGTCGCCTCGGCCCGGGCGAGGTAGGTGACGTCCAGGGAGTTCTTGCCGCCGTTGTTGACGCCGAGGAAGCAGTCGCCGTTGGTGTACGACGGCTTCATCTCCCCGCGCAGCTCCGCGAGCGCGTAGCTCCAGTCGATCGGCATCCGCAGCTTCTCCACCGCGTAGCCGGCCGCCCCGGCACGCATCTTGAAGTAGCGGGCCGGGTGGTAGCTCTTGGAGCCGATCAGCTCGTCGGGCGCCGTGGCGAGGTCCAGCATCCGCGCCACCCGCGGGTAGTGGACGCGGTCGAGCAGCTCGTAGTCGAGGCCGGCCGGGAAGATCCGGTGGAAGACGTCGGCGGACGGCTGGAGCGAGACCCCCTCGTAGGAGAGCGAGCCGCCACCGAGCGCGGCGGGCACGAACGCGACCATGTTGACGCCGACGACCGCCTCGACCAGGCCGACGTACGGCTCGAAGTCGATCGGCTCGCCGACGAGCGCTTGAGCGGCGCGGACGCCCTCGGGCGTGGTGCCGTACCAGAGCACCCGCTTGTCCATGGTGCGCGCGGTGGGGAACGTGTCCATGTCCGGGCCGGTCGGCCAGCGGCGGCCGCGTTCGAGGACGGTGACCGGGACACCCGCCTGGCTGAGCCGGAGGGCGGCGACGCTGCCGCCGAAGCCGGAGCCGATGACGACGGCCCGGTGCTCCTCGCGCGTGACGGGGACGGCGGCTCGGGCCACCCCGGGGAGGCCGGTGAAGGCGGCGGTCAGGCCGGCGGCGGTCAGGACGGAACGACGAGAGGCGCGCACGGCAGCCTCAACGGGGGTCCCGGCGCGGGGGTTACGTCGGTCGCGGCTCGGCTACGTCGAGCCGCGCAGGGCCAGCGTCGGGGCGAGCAGCACGCCGGGGCCGACGACGGCCGGCGTGGTGAGCAGGCCCTCGAGCGCCTTCACGATGTGGACCGCGACCTCCTCGAGCGGCTGGCGCACCGAGGTCAGGCCACGCGGGACGACCTGCGCGACCTGGGAGTCGTCGAAGCCGACGACCGCGACGTCGCGTCCGGCCCGCAGGCCGCGCTCGTCGAGGGTCTGCAGCACGCCCATCGCGAGGGTGTCCGAGGCGCACACGAACGCCGTCGGCTGGGCCTCGTCGAGCAGCACCGAGCTGGCCTCGCGGCCGCTGGCGACGGTGTCCTCGACGCGGGAGGCGAGGCCGGTGGTCGAGAGGTGGCGCGCGTGCATGGCGCGCAGCCAGCCGGACCGGCGGTCCTCGCCGATCCAGGAGTCCTTGCGCCAGCCGATCCAGGCGATCCGGCGGTGGCCACGGCCGAGCAGGTGGTTGGTCGCGAGCTCGGTCCCGGCGGCGCCGTCGACGTCCACCCAGGGGTGCCGCGCCTCCGGGTGCTCCCACGGCCGGCCGAACGCGACGAACGGCGCGCGTCGCTCCTCCAGCCAGGTCGCCTGCGGGTTGCCGAGGTAGGTGTCGGTGACCACGAAGGCGTCGACGGCCGTGGAGCTCAGCAGGTCCTGGTAGCCCGCGACCGGGTCGACGGCGTCACCGGCGAACAGCAGCACGTGGTAGCCGGCCTCGCGCGTGGTCTCCACCAGCGAGTGCACGAACCGGTCCATGGTGGCGTTGGCCGTGCCCTCCTGGACCGGCGTGAACCGCAGCCCGATCAGCTGCGACGAGCGGGTGCGCAGGTTCCGGGCGGCGCGGTTCGGCGTGTAGCCGAGCTCCGCGATCGCCTCCTGCACCCGCGTCAACGTGTCGGCGCGCAGCAGGTCGGGGTTGTTGACCGCGTTCGAGACCGTCTGCCGGGAGACGCCGGCGCGCTCGGCGACGTCCGCGAGCGTCGGCGGAAGGGCAGGCTGGAGCGCGGACGCTCGGCCGGGCGTTCTGGACAACCCCACCCTCCTCGACGTGCTGGGATCGTCTTGATCGTTCCAACCCCACCATAGGGCACCCGATCCGGCCACGGCCGCGATGCGTCCCACCTGGTGTCGGTGCCGCCCCGTAGCGTTCCCGCCATGCCGAAGTCGCCGCGTCCCTCCTTCCGTTGCTCCGAGTGCGGGTGGGAGACCGGCAAGTGGGTCGGCCGGTGTGGCGAGTGCCAGGCCTGGGGCTCGGTCGCCGAGGCCGCGAGCGAGCCGGCGGGCCGGACGACGGCCAGCCCGGTCACCAGGCCCGCGGTGCCGATCGGGCAGGTGTCGGTCGAGGACTCCACGTTCCGCAGCAGCGGCGTGCCCGAGCTCGACCGGGTGCTCGGTGGCGGCCTGGTGCCCGGGGCCGCGATCCTGCTGGCCGGCGAGCCCGGCGTCGGCAAGAGCACGCTGCTGCTCGAGGTCGCCGCCCAGACGGCGCGGCACCGGCACCGCACCCTCTACGTCACCGGCGAGGAGTCCGCCTCCCAGGTGCGGCTGCGCGCCGACCGCACCGGCGGCGTGCACGACGAGCTCTACCTCGCGGCCGAGACCGATCTCGGCGCGGTGCTCACCCACATCGAGCAGGTCCGCCCCACGCTGCTGGTCGTCGACTCCATCCAGACCATCGGCGCCTCCGGCATCGACGGGGTCCCGGGCGGCGTCACCCAGGTGAAGGAGGTCGCCGCCGCGCTGGTCCGGGTCGCCAAGACCCGCAACATCACCACGGTGATCGTCGGCCACGTCACCAAGGACGGGTCGATCGCCGGCCCGCGGGTGCTCGAGCACGTCGTCGACGTGGTGCTGCACTTCGAGGGCGACCGGGACTCCCGGTTCCGGATGGTGCGCGCGATGAAGAACCGCTTCGGCCCGGTCGACGAGGTCGGCTGCTTCGACCTGGGGGCCGACGGCATCACCGCGGTCACCGACCCGACCGGCCTCTTCGTGGAGAACCACCACGCGATGGTCCCCGGCACCTGCGTCGCGGTGACGATGGAGGGCCGGCGCCCGATGCTCGCCGAGGTGCAGGCCCTGGTGACCCACAGCGCCGCCGAGCGACCGCGTCGTACGACGTCCGGGCTGGACTCCTCCCGCGTCGCGATGGTGATGGCGGTGCTGCAGCAGCACTGCCAGGTCCGGCTGCACACCCTCGACGTGTTCGCCTCGACCGTGGGCGGCGCCCGGGTGGTCGAGCCCGCCAGCGACCTGGCGGTGGCGATCGCGCTGACGTCGGCCAGCCGCGGCGTCCCGGCGCCCAAGGGCGTCGTGGCGATGGGTGAGATCGGGCTGTCCGGCGAGCTGCGCCGGGTGCGGGACCTGCCGCTGCGGCTGTCCGAGGCCGCGCGGCTCGGCTTCCAGCTCGCGGTCGTCCCGACCGAGGCCGGCCGCCCGCCGGCCCGCTCGCCGGAGTCGTGGACCGTGGACGGGATGCGCGTGCTCGACGTGCCGGACGTGCGCTCCGCGCTGCGGCTGCTGCACCTGCTGCAGGCCGAGCACGAGCGTCCGCACGCGGTGGACGCTCGATAACGCTTCGATACCGGTCTGCGCGCGGAGCGGGAGGGAGACCCTAGACTCCGTGCTGCGGCCGTCGACGCCGCGCACACACGGGGAGGACCGCAGGTGGCCACGGATCGCTCGGACGAGACGCTGCGCCTGCGCGCGACACTCGCCACCATCGCCCCCGGTACCCCGCTGCGCGACGGTCTGGAGCGGATCCTGCGCGGCCGCACCGGCGCGCTGATCGTGATGGGCCACGACAAGGTCGTCGACTCGATCGCCACCGGCGGGTTCACCCTCGACGTGCCGTTCACGGCCACGGGCCTGCGCGAGCTGGCCAAGATGGACGGCGCGATCATCGTGGACAAGGACGTCACCCGGATCCTGCGCGCGGCCGTGCACCTGATGCCCGACCACACCATCCCGTCCGAGGAGACCGGCACCCGGCACCGCACCGCCGACCGTGTCGCCCGGCAGACCGGCTTCCCCGTGATCTCGGTGTCGCAGTCGATGCAGATCATCGCGGCGTACGTCGGCGAGACCCGCCACGTCCTCGAGGACTCCGGCCAGATCCTCTCGCGCGCCAACCAGGCGCTGGCCACGCTCGAGCGCTACAAGCTCCGCCTCGACGAGGTGTCGAGCACCCTGTCTGCGTTGGAGATCGAGGACCTCGTCACCGTCCGCGACGTGGCCGTGGTCGCGCAGCGGCTCGAGATGGTCACCCGGATCGCCAGCGAGATCGAGGACTACGTGCTCGAGCTCGGCACCGACGGCCGACTGCTGTCGCTGCAGCTGGAGGAGCTGGTGACCGGCGTCGACACCGAGCGCGAGCTGGTGATCCGCGACTACCTGCCGGCCGGGCGTCGCTCCAAGACCCCCGACCAGCTGCTCAACCGCCTCGAGGCGTTGTCGTCGACCGAGCTGGTCGACCCCGCGGCCGCCGCCAAGGCGCTCGGCCTCGGCAACGGCGAGCACCTCGACGGCGCCGTCGCGCCGCGCGGCTACCGGCTGCTCGCCAAGGTCCCCCGGCTCCCACCCACGGTGGTCGACCGGCTGGTCGACCACTTCGGCACCCTGCAGAAGCTGCTCTCGGCCGGGGTCGACGACCTCCAGGCCGTCGACGGCGTCGGCGAGCTGCGCGCGCGCAGCGTCCGCGAGGGCCTGTCCCGCCTGGCCGAGTCGACGATCCTCGAGCGCTACGTCTAGCTGGTCATCTGTCGACGACAGGTCAGTCCGGCTCGACCGCGCCCGAGGGCTTGTTCGACGGCTTGCCGGACGGCGTGATCGGCCGGCCGGTCGCGGACGCCGTCGCGCTCGGGGTGATCGTCCGCGTGATCGTCGCGGGGGTGGGCTTCACGAGCTCGAACTGCAGGTCGGACGGCTCACCGCCCAGGGCCGCGGCCGTGACGTGGTACCAGCCCGGCATCGCGAAGTCGGTGAACCGCGAGCAGGTCTCGTCGGAGCGCTTCGCGCTCCAGGTGACACCGACGTTGGTGGTGACCGCCTTGCGGACGACGACCTCGCGGACCGGGATCGCCTTGCGGCACTCGCGGCTCGACCAGATGTCGTCGTCGCCGGAAGTGATCGACACCGCGAGCGCGTCGGGCCCCACCCGCCAGGTGCAGGCCTCCGACACCATCGTGCGCAGCTGCAGCACGATCAGCACCGGGCGACCACCGACGGCGTTCTTCGCCTGGGGCGTGACGGCGACGTCGGCGCCGCTGCAGGTGCCGGTCGGCGCCGCGAGCGTCGGCGTGGGGTCCGGCGACGTGGTCTTCCTGCCGTTCTTGCCGCCCTTGCCCGGCTTCCCGGTCTCGCCGGCAGTGGCCGAGGCCTCGGCCGACGGCGAGGCGGACGTGGTCGTGGTGTCGGCGGTGAGCTGCGCCGCGCCGTCGTCGGCCGCGTCGCTGCCGTTGCCGAGCAACCGGGCGATGCCGAAGACCAGCAGCAGCGCGGTCCCGAGCACGAAGATCCTGCGCGTCCAGTAGACGCGCGCCGGCAGCGGTCCGCGGGTCATGGCTGGCATGCGGCAAACGCTAGTCACGGGCCCGCTCCGGCTGGCGGTGCCACACCGGCGACAATGGCCCGGACATGAGTGATCTCCATCAGCCGGTGCTGCAGTGGTACGACGAGCACGCCCGCGAGCTGCCGTGGCGCGGACCCTCGGCGTCGGCGTGGTCGGTGATGGTCTCGGAGTTCATGCTCCAGCAGACCCCGGTCGCACGGGTGCTGCCCGTGCACGAGCAGTGGCTGAGCCGCTGGCCGTCGCCCGCCGACCTGGCCGCGGAGCCGAGCGGTGAGGCGGTGCGCGCCTGGGGTCGGCTGGGGTACCCGCGCCGGGCGCTGCGCTTGCACGCTGCGGCCACCGCGATCGTCCAGCGGCACGGTGGCGAGGTGCCGGAGGAGTACGACGACCTCCGCGCGCTGCCCGGGATCGGCGACTACACCGCGGCAGCGATCGCGACGTTCGCCTACGGACGCCGCCACGTCGTGCTCGACACCAACGTGCGCCGGGTCTTCGCGCGCGCGATCCAGGGCGTCCAGTTCCCGGCCCCGGCGGTCACCAAGGCCGAGCGCGAGGTCGCGCTCGCGGTGCTCCCCGGGGAGGAGGACGCGCCGACCTGGTCGGTTGCGGTCATGGAGCTGGGCGCCCTCGTCTGCACGGCGGCCAGTCCCCGGTGCGCCGACTGCCCGATCGCCGGGCTCTGCGCCTGGCGGTCGGCCGGCCACCCGGCGTACGACGGACCGCCCCGCAAGACCCAGGCGTGGGCCGGGACCGACCGGCAGTGCCGGGGGCGGCTGCTCGCGGTCCTGCGCGACAGCGACGGCCCCGTGCACCGCAGCCGGCTGGACGCCGCGTGGAGCGACGAGGGCCAGCGGGTCCGCTGCCTGGCCTCGCTCGTGGAGGACGGGCTGCTCGTGCACGCCGCTCCGGACGTCTACGCGTTGCCCTAGATTCACCTAGAGCGGCGTAGATCTCCCGCTCGGCATGCTGTCCGAGCACCTCAGGTTCACCAGGGCACCATGGTGAACCTGCGACGACCCGCACCACCAACGCACGACGGCCCGCCCCGGAGTCCGGGGCGGGCCGTGGTGGTGTGGTGGAGCTGGGTCAGTCCGTGGTGCGCGGGACGTCGGTGCCGCTGTCGGAGTCGTCGGGACCCTCGCTCGGCGTGTCGGTCGCGGTCACCTCGGCGGCCTCGAACGGGGGCAGGTCGGGCAGCTCACCCATCTTCTGACCGGCGAACGTGAACGTCGCGGTCGGGCCCTCGCCCTCGACGCCGACCAGCACGATCTGACCGGGGCCGACCTCGCCGTACAGCATCTTCTCGGCGAGCACGTCCTCGATCTCGCGCTGGATCGTGCGGCGCAGGGGGCGGGCGCCCAGGACCGGGTCGAAGCCCCGCTCGGCGAGCAGGTTCTTCGCGGCCTGGGTCAGCTCGATGCGCATGTCGCGGTCGCGCATCCGCAGCTCCACCGAGGCGACCATGTTGTCGACCATGTGGACGATCTGCTCCTGCGACAGCGGCGGGAACACGATGATCTCGTCGACACGGTTGAGGAACTCCGGGCGGAAGTGCTGCTTGAGCTCCTCCGACACCTTGCCCTTCATCCGCTCGTACGAGCCCGCCGCGTCACCGGCCGAGGAGAACCCGAGGTTCAGGCCCTTGGCGATGTCGCGGGTGCCGAGGTTGGTGGTCATGATGATGACGGTGTTCTTGAAGTCGACCACCCGGCCCTGCGAGTCGGTCAGGCGACCTTCCTCGAGGATCTGCAGCAGGCTGTTGAAGATGTCCGGGTGCGCCTTCTCGACCTCGTCGAAGAGCACGACCGAGAACGGCTTGCGGCGCACCTTCTCGGTGAGCTGGCCGCCCTCCTCGTAGCCGACGTAGCCCGGAGGCGAGCCGAACAGCCGCGAGACGGTGTGCTTCTCGCCGAACTCCGACATGTCGAGCTGGATCAGCGAGTCCTCGTCGCCGAAGAGGAACTCCGCGAGCGTCTTGGACAGCCAGGTCTTACCGACACCGGACGGACCGGCGAAGATGAACGAGCCGCCGGGGCGCTTCGGGTCCTTCAGGCCGGCACGGGTACGACGGATCGCCCGGCTGAGCGCCTTGACGGCCTCGTCCTGGCCGATGACCCGCTTGTGCAGCTCGTCCTCCATCTTGAGCAGCCGGGTCGACTCCTCCTCGGAGAGCTTCACGATCGGGATGCCGGTGGCGACCGCGAGGACCTCGGCGATCAGCTCCTCGTCGACCTCCGCGACCTCGTCCATGTCGCCCGCGCGCCACTGCTTCTCGCGCTCGGACTTCTTCAGGATGAGCTGCTTCTCCTCGTCGCGGAGACGCGCGGCGGCCTCGAAGTCCTGGCCGTCGATCGCGGCCTCCTTGCGCTGGCGCACCTCGCCGATCTTGTCGTCGTACTCGCGCAGGTCCGCGGGCGCCGTCATCCGGCGGATCCGCAGCCGCGAGCCGGCCTCGTCGATCAGGTCGATGGCCTTGTCCGGCAGGAAGCGGTCGGAGATGTAGCGGTCGGCGAGGGTCGCCGCCGAGACCAGGGCCTCGTCGGTGATCGTCACGCGGTGGTGCGCCTCGTAGCGGTCGCGCAGGCCCTTGAGCATCTCGATCGTGTGCGCGATCGACGGCTCGGCGACCTGGATCGGCTGGAAGCGGCGCTCCAGCGCGGCGTCCTTCTCGAGGTACTTGCGGTACTCGTCGAGCGTGGTCGCGCCGATCGTCTGCAGCTCACCGCGAGCGAGCATCGGCTTGAGGATGCTGGCGGCGTCGATCGCGCCCTCGGCCGCGCCGGCGCCGACGAGGGTGTGGATCTCGTCGATGAACAGCACGATGTCGCCGCGGGTGCGGATCTCCTTCAGGACCTTCTTCAGGCGCTCCTCGAAGTCACCGCGGTAGCGCGACCCGGCGACCAGCGCGCCGAGGTCGAGCGTGTAGATCTGCTTGTCCTTGAGCGTCTCGGGGACGTTGCCCTTGACGATGTCCTGGGCCAGGCCCTCGACGATCGTCGTCTTGCCGACGCCGGGCTCGCCGATGAGGACGGGGTTGTTCTTCGTACGGCGAGACAGGATCTGCATGACCCGCTCGATCTCCTGCTCCCGGCCGATGACCGGGTCCAGCTTGCCCTCGCGGGCGTCCTGGGTGAGGTTGCGACCGAACTGGTCGAGCACGAGGGAGGACGACGGCGCGTCGCTGCCGGTGGCGCTGGCGGCCGCGGCGGCGCCGGACGACTCCTTGCCCTGGAAGCCGGAGAGCAGCTGGATGACCTGCTGGCGGACCCGGTTGAGGTCGGCGCCGAGCTTCTGCAGCACCTGGGCGGCGACGCCCTCGCCCTCCCGGATCAGGCCGAGCAGGATGTGCTCGGTGCCGATGTAGGAGTGGCCGAGCTGCAGCGCCTCGCGCAGGGACAGCTCGAGGACCTTCTTGGCGCGCGGCGTGAACGGGATGTGCCCGCTCGGCGCCTGCTGGCCCTGGCCGATGATCTCCTCGACCTGGGCGCGCACGGCCTCGAGCGAGATGTCCAGGCTCTCCAGAGCCTTCGCGGCGACACCTTCGCCCTCGTGGATGAGGCCGAGCAGGATGTGCTCGGTCCCGATGTAGTTGTGGGAGAGCATGCGGGCCTCTTCCTGGGCCAGCACGACCACCCGGCGGGCTCGGTCGGTAAACCGCTCAAACATGCGTATCGCTCCTGAAGCTCTAGGGGGCTACGAAGACAACTAACCCCGCGGACAGCCTACGCGTTCCCCCGAATCAGCCCAGACCGGTCCGCTGAGAGCGAACACGACCCGAAACGCCGAGTCGGCGCAGCCTCCACGCGGGAGGACTGCGCCGACTCGGTGCGTACGTGGGTCAGTGGGCCTTGGCGTAGGCCTCGCGCACGTCGGCCGACACGCGGCCGCGCTCGGGGACGTCGTAGCCGTTGTCGCGGGCCCAGTCGCGGATCTCCTTGGCGCTGGCGCCGTCCCCGGCCGTCGCGGCGGCCTTGCGGCCCCGGCGCGGCGCGTTGCCGACCTTGCGGGCGTGGCCGACGTACCCCGACAGGGCGTCGCGCAGGGCGGCGGCGTTCTTGTCGTTGAGATCGATCTCGTACGTCGTTCCGTCGAGACCGAACGTCACGGTCTCGGTGGCCTCGCTGCCGTCGAGGTCGTCGACGAGAACGATGTTGACCTTCTGGGCCATTCGCTGGACCTCACTTGTGAATTCGTCGAATTGAATTGAAAACCGACGACATCATGCCACGCAATTCACGCGCGCACACAAATCCAAACCGACAGCGGGCGCGCGATTAGCGATTTCGCACAAATACGAGCTCGAGCCCGCGCAGCGTCAGCCAGGGCGCGTGATCGGTGAAAGCGCGGCACTCGCCGAGGACGAGCGGAGCCAGGTAGCCCGTGGCGATCACGCGTACGTCGCCCGGTTCGGCACCCAGCTCCTCGACCATCCGGGCGACAATTCCCTCGACCGAGGCGGCGACGCCGAAAACCATTCCCGACTGCAATGCCTCGACGGTGTTCTTGGCGATCACCGAGCGCGGCCGCAGCAATTCGACCTTGCGCAGCTGCGCGCCGCGGCGCCCGAGCGCCTCGAGCGAGATCTCGATTCCGGGCGCGATCGCGCCGCCGACGTACTGCCCCTGAGCGCTGACCACGTCGAACGTCGTCGCGGTGCCGCCGAAGTCGACGACGATCGCGGGACCGCCGTACTCGTGCACCGCCGCGAGCGCGTTGATGATGCGGTCGGTGCCGACCTCGCGCGGGTTGTCCATCAGCACCGGGATCCCGGTGCGCACCCCCGGCTCCACGACGACGGCGGGGACGTCGGCCAGGTGCCGCGCCAGCATGTCGCGCCACTCGTGCAGCACCGCCGGGACCGTCGAGCAGACCGCGATGCCGTCGACGTCGTCGATCGCCGGGCCGAGCAGGCCGCGCAGCAGCACCGCCCACTCGTCGGCGGTACGCCGCTCGTCGGTGGAGATCCGCCAGTCGGCGGTGACCTCCCCGCCCGAGAGCAGGCCGAGCTGCGTGTGGCTGTTGCCGATGTCGGCGGCGAGGAGCATCTCAGCCCTCGCTGAGGTCGAGCCCGAGGTCGAAGACCTTCACCGAGTGGGTGAGCGCGCCGACCGAGATGAAGTCGACCCCGGTCTCGGCGACCTCACGGGCACGCTCCAGCGTGAGCCCGCCGGAGGCCTCGAGGGTGGCGCGCCCGGCCGGCCCTCGTGCGTCGTTCAGCCGCACCGCCTCGGCCAAGGTCGCGGAGTCCATGTTGTCCAGCAGGATCTCGGTGCATCCGACGTCGAGCAGCTCGCGCAGCTGGTCGAGGTCGGTGACCTCGACCTCGACCCGCAAGTCGGGGTAGGCCGCGCGGACCGCCTGGAACGCGGGGACCACGCCGCCGGCCGCGACCACGTGGTTGTCCTTGACCATCGCCCGGTCGCTGAGGCTGAACCGGTGGTTGACGCCGCCACCGCAGCGGACGGCGTACTTCTGCAGCGCCCGGTAGGTCGGCAGCGTCTTGCGGGTGTCGAGCACCTGGGCGCGGGTGCCGGAGAGCGCCTCGACCCAGTGCGAGGTCGCGGTCGCGACCCCCGAGAGGTGGCTGGCGTAGTTGAGGGCGGTGCGTTCGGCGGTGAGCAGCCCTCGGGTCGGCCCGGACACGCGCATCACGACGTCGCCGGGCTCCACGCGGGTGCCGTCGGGGACCCGGTCGGTGACCGTCACGGTGTCGCCCATGACCTCGTGGAAGACCAGCGCCGCGACACCCAGGCCCGCGACCACACCGGCCTCGCGGGCGGCGAACACCCCGGTCCCCTGCGCCTCGGCGGCGATGGTGGCCAGGGAGGTCACGTCGCCGGCGGGAAGGTCCTCGGCGAGCGCCTCGCGGATCTGCGCCAGCACCGCGGCGGGGTCGAGGCCGGCGGCGGCCAGCTCGTCGTCGTACGGCGTCAATGCAGCTCCAGGGTGGTCACGCCGTCGTCCATGACGGTGTCGAAGTGCCCCGAGAAGCGGAGGTCGTCGCGCTCGGGGAAGTCCTCGCGCCAGTGCGAGCCGCGGGTCTCCTCGCGGAGCGCGGCGGCGTCGGCGAGCGACAGCGAGATCGTGAGCAGGTTCGTGGTCTCCCACGACTCCTGGTCGACGACCTCCGCGGCGACGCCGGCGAGCTTGTCGAGCATGCCGGTGGCGTCGGCGAGGCCGGACGCGTGGCGCAGGACGCCGACCCGGGTGGTCATGATCTCCTGGAGGTCGCGACGCAGGCCGCCGGGCACCAGGCCCGGCGTTCGGGTGTCCGGGGCCGGCGGCTGCAGCGGCCGCAGCTCGCCGGGCAGGACCTGGGCGATGCGGCGGGAGAACACCAGGCCCTCGAGGAGCGAGTTCGACGCGAGCCGGTTGGCGCCGTGGACGCCGGAGCACGCGACCTCGCCGGTGGCGTACAGGCCCGGCACGGTGCTGCGGCCCCAGAGGTCGGTGCGGACCCCGCCGGAGGCGTAGTGGCACGCGGGCGCGACCGGGATCAGGTCGGTGACCGGGTCGATGCCGTGGCTGCGCGCGGTCGCGAGGATCGTGGGGAAGCGCCGCTCCCAGTATCTCGAGACGCTCGCTTCGCTCGCTCCTCGATAACCGTCGCCGGAGGTCGCTTCGCTCCCCTGGCTTTCTTTGCCCAAGTGCCGGGCGTCGAGCCACATGTGCGGCTGCCCGGTGTCGATCATCCGGCGCATGATCGCCTTCGCGACCACGTCGCGCGGCGCGAGGTCGGCGAGCTCGTGCTCGCCCTGCATGAAGCGGGTGCCCTCGAAATCGACGAGGAACGCGCCCTCGCCGCGCACGGCCTCGGAGATCAGCGGCTGCTGGCCGTGGGACTCGGGCCCGAGGTACATCACGGTCGGGTGGAACTGCACGAACTCCAGGTCGCGGAGCTCGGCGCCCGCGCGCAGGGCCACCGCCATCCCGTCGCCGGTCGAGACCTCCGGGTTGGTCGTCTGGGAGAACACCTGGCCGAGCCCGCCGCTGGCGAGCACCACCGCGCGGCACAGCACCGCGCCGACACCGTCGCGCTGGCCCTCCCCCATCACGTGCAGCGTGAGACCCGCGACGCCGCCGTCCTCGGCGAGCAGCAGGTCGACCGCCAGCGCGTGCTGGACGACCTCGATCTCGGGCGCCTGCTCGATCGCGGCGATCAACGCCCGCTGGATCTCCGCACCGGTGGCGTCGCCGCCTGCGTGCGCGATCCGGTCGCGGTGGTGGCCGCCCTCGCGGGTCAGCGACAGCTCGCCGTCGGGGTCGTGGTCGAAGTTCGTGCCGAGCGCGATCAGCTCGCGCACGGCTTCAGGGCCCTCGTTGACCAGGACCCGGACGGCCTCGCGGTCGCACGCCCCGGCGCCGGCCACGAGCGTGTCCTGCTCGTGCTCCTCGGGGGTGTCGCCCGGGCCGAGCGCGGCGGCGATGCCGCCCTGCGCCCACTGCGTGGAGCCGGCCGCGAGCACGTCCTTGGTGACGACCAGGATCTTCTCGACCTGTCCGCGCAGCCGCAGCGCCGCGGTGAGTCCGGCGATGCCGGACCCGACGACCACGACGTCCGCGGTCGTGGTCCAGCCGGGCTCCGGCGCGATCAGGCGTCCGGGGACGCGGCGTACCGGAGCGGTGGACATTGGCGCAGGCTACCGCTGCGCCAGCTGGTCGCCGCGCACCAGTCCGGTGCCCGCGACGGCCTCGGCCGGGTCGAACCCGGTGGCCAGGATCTTGTTGTCGGCGTCGACGAACACCACGTGGGGCTTGAGCTCCTTGGCCTCGGCGGTGTCCATCTGGGCGTACGCGATGAGGATCACCAGGTCGCCGGGGTGCACCAGGCGGGCCGCGGCACCGTTGATGCCGATCACCCCGGAGCCGCGCGGGCCGGCGATCGTGTACGTCTCGAGCCGGGCGCCGTTGGTGATGTCGACGATGTGCACGAGCTCGCCGGGCAGCAGGTCGGCCGCGTCCAGGAGGTCCTCGTCGACGGTGACCGACCCGACGTAGTGCAGGTCGGCCTGGGTCACGGTGGCGCGGTGGATCTTGCTCTTCATCATCGTGCGGAGCATCAGCGGTCCTCCAGTCG
>NZ_BAABFQ010000001.1:58970-299774 GCF_039541135.1 Nocardioides caricicola
CCGGGCGGCGATGAGCGCCCGCGCCTCGGTTCCGGCGGGTACGACGTCGGGCAGCTCGCCCAGGTCGGGTGCGGTGATCACCAGGTAGTCCAGATCCACGCTCTTCGCGGCGCGCAGCTCGGCGCGGGCGGCGTCGAGGGCGACGTCCGGTCCGTAGTGCGCGACCTCCTGCGCGGCGAACAGCGCGCGGCTCAGCGTGACGGCCTCGGACCGCTGCTCGGCGTCGAGGTAGCGGTTGCGGCTCGACAGCGCGAGGCCGTCGGGCTCGCGGACCGTCTCGGCGCCGACGACCTCGACCGGCATGTTGAGGTCGAGGACCATCCGCCGGATCAGCGCCAGCTGCTGGTAGTCCTTCTGGCCGAACACCGCGACGTCGGGGCGCACCAGGCCGAACAGCTTCGCGACCACGGTCAGCACACCGCGGAAGTGGCCGGGGCGGGTCCTGCCCTCGAGGATCTCGGCGAGCGGCCCGGGGTGCACCGTCACCTGCGGCTCTCCGCCGGGGTAGACCTCGTCCGGGCTGGGCGCGAACACGACGTCGACACCCTCGGCGGCGCACAGCTCGAGGTCGGCGTCGAGGGTGCGCGGGTAGCGGTCGAGGTCCTCGCCAGGACCGAACTGCAGCGGGTTCACGAAGATCGAGACGACGACCGGACCGCTCTGCCCCGTGCTGGCGACGCGCTCCCGGGCGACCCGCATCAGGCTGGCGTGACCCTCGTGGAGCGCGCCCATCGTCGGCACGAAACCGACGGGGCCGGACCGGTCCGCGAGCAGCGCGGCGAGCTCCTCGCGCGTGGGGGCGAGGGTGGGGCTGGAAGTCATCGGCGCCGCGCGACCTGGAGTACGGCGGCCCGCTCGGCCTGGTCGATGACGCGGCGGATCGCGTTCGCGCGGATCGGCAGCACCCGGCCGTCGGTCACCACCCGGTCGAGGGTGTCGCGGGCGAGGGCGACGTACGACGGCATCGTGTGCGGGGCGTTCGCGGTGATGTCGGCCAGGTGGGCGCGCACGGTGTTGACGTCGCCGCGCACGATCGCGCCGGTCAGCGCCGCGTCGCCGTGCTCGAGCGCGTTGTCGAGGGCCGCGGTCAGCAGCGGGCGCAGAGTGCCGGCGGGGTCGTCGGCACCGGCGGCGGCGAGCAGCTCCATCGCCTGGGTCACCAGCGTGACCAGGTGGTTGGCGCCGTGGGCCAGACCGGAGTGGTAGAGCGTGCGCATCTGCTCGGGCACCCACATCGGGCGGCCACCGAGATCGGCGACCAGGCCCTCGGCGAACGCCTTCTCGTCGTCCCCGGCCGTCAGGCCGAACACGCAGCCCGGCAGGCGGTCCAGGTCGAGGGCGGTGCCGGTGAACGTCATCGCGGGGTGCATCGCGACGACCCGCGCGCCGACGCGGCGGGCCGGCTCGAGGACCGCGAGACCATGGCGGCCGGAGGTGTGCACGACGTACTGACCCGGGCGGATGGCCCCGCTGTCACTGAGCACGGTGACGACGTTCTCGAGCATGTCGTCGGGGACCGTGAGCAGCAGCAGGTCCGCGGACCGCGCGACGTCGGAGGGCTTGCCGTGCCGGGCGCCGGGGATCAGGTCGGCGATGCGCGAACGGGAGGCGTCGGACTCGCCGGCGGCGGCGACCACGTGGTGGCCCGCGGCCTCGAGGGCGGCGGCCAGGACGGCGCCGACGCGGCCTGCGCCGACGACGCCGATGCGGTGCGTCATGGGTGTCGAACCTTTCGTTCCAGTCCCTCCGACCACCCCTCCCTGAGCTGCGGGGCGGGGCCGGTGTGGGTACCGGACGGTGTGCTCGTCTGTGGCTTCTGTCGAGGCGTTCTTACCCCGACGTCACCGAATGTACGCGCCGG
The DNA here is from genome assembly GCF_039541135.1 of Nocardioides caricicola. NCBI lineage: Bacteria > Bacillati > Actinomycetota > Actinomycetes > Propionibacteriales > Nocardioidaceae > Nocardioides > Nocardioides caricicola. The sequence goes on from NZ_BAABFQ010000001.1 coordinate 60,832, forward strand.
TCCAGTCCGCGGTAACCCGCCGCGCACGTGACCTGCGCGACACCGCCGACGGCTCAGGACCGGGGCCGGCGCAGCGCCTTCCGCAGCCCGCGGCGGACCCGGGCGGGGACCAGCGCGCGGACCCCGTGCGGGACCCGGTCCGCGGCGGACGGCGCGGGGGCCGCGGGCTTCGCAGCGGTACGGCGGCCGCGCTGCTCCGCGGCGACCACCGACGACCGGGTGATCGCCTCGGACTCGGCGTACAGGTCGACGTAGCCCGCGCGCAGCTCATCGAGCGCCTCGTGCACCTCGGGGGTGTCGCCGCCCGGCTCGGCCAGCCGGTTGAGCTCGGCCCAGGTCTGCGCGGTCAGCTCGTGCAGCCGGGGCGGCAGCGCCAGGTCCTCGAGGGTCTGGGTCATCCGCCGCAGGTCCGGGTCGACGAACCGGTCGCCCTCCTCGATCGCCGCGGGGCTCGCGTGCTGCACGTGCTGGAGCCCGAGCTGCTCGCCGAGCGGGAGCACCGCGCGCTTCCAGTCGCTGAGCAGGTCGGCGTACCGGACGAACGCGCGGTCGCTGCCCCGGGTCGCGAGCTCGGTGTGCAGCAGCACGTTCAGCCAGGAGGCCGCGAGGTGGGCCGAGCCGAGCCGGCTCTGGTAGTAGGTCTGCCGGCTGCCAACCACCTCGGCCGGCGGGCGCAGCATCGTCGTGAAGACCGGGCGGGCGCCCGTGCGCGCCGCGGCGGCCCTCCACAGCGTGAGGAACCAGCTCAACCTCGGGTCCTTGACCACCAGCTCCGACCCGCTCGCGAAGTGCCCTTCGAGCCACTGCGCCGCGCGCTCCTGCTCGCGCGCGTGGCCCGAGATCCGGTCGGTCTCGACCCACGCGTCCGGGCGGGCGTCGCTGACCTGGACGAGGGCGTCGCGCAGCAGCCGGTCGTGGTTCTCGACCACCCACTGCGGCTCGCCGAAGCCCTTCGGGTTGCTCTCATCCGCGACCACCTCGGGCTGGGGCACGTGGAGGCCGAGGATCTGCATCAGGCCGGCCATCGTGCTGGTGCCGCTGCGGCCGGCGCCGGCGACGAAGAGCACCGTGCGCGGGTAGTCGGTCACGAGGAGGGACTCTAACCCTCGATACGGTGCGGCCATGAGGTTGCGACGGCGCTCACCGCTGCTCAGCGTGGTGGTGCCGGTGTACGACGTCGAGGCGTACCTGCCCGCCGCGCTCGACAGCGTGCTCGCCCAGACCCACGAGAACCTCCAGGTCGTGGTCGTCGACGACGGCTCGACCGACGGGTCGGGAGCCGTCGCCGACGCGTACGCCGCCCGCGACCCGCGGGTGCTGGTCGTGCACACCGAGAACCGGGGACTCGGCGCCGCGCGCAACGAGGGAGTGCGGCACGCGACCGGAGACCTGCTGGCGTTCGCGGACTCCGACGACGTCGTGCCCCCGGGCGCCTACCCCGTGCTGGTCAGGGAGCTGACCCGCACCGGCGCGGACTTCGCCACGGGCTCGGTCGCCCGGCTCGACGGCGACACCGTCAGCGAGCTGCCCTGGATGCGCCGGCTGCACAAGGACCGGCTGACGCTGCCGATCGAGCAGCACCCGGAGCTTCTCGGCGACGTCTTCGCGTGGAACAAGCTGTTCCGCCGCCCGTTCTGGGACGGCGCGGAGCTGGCCTGGCCCGAGGGCATCCGCTACGAGGACCAGCCGACGACCACGGCAGCGTACGTCCGCGCCCGGCGGGTCGCGATCGTGCCGGAGGTCGTCTACCACTGGCGGATCCGGCACGACGGCTCCTCGATCACGCAGCAGCGGTCGTCGCTGGACGACCTGCGCGACCGGTGGACGACCAAACGGATGTCGCTGGCGACCGTGGAGGCGTTCGGGTCGAAGAAGGTGAGCAAGGTCTTCCACGACCGGGTGCTCGCCGGCGACATGCACCGCTACTTCGCCGAGATCCCCGGCTGCTCGGACGCCTGGTGGGACCTGCTGGTCGCCGGGGTGCGGGAGTTCTGGGGCTCCCGCTCGCTGGTGCACTCGGGGCTGCCCCCGGTGCACCGGCTGACCGGCTGGCTGGTGGAGTCGGGCCGGCGCGACGACGCCACCCGGGTGATGGAGTACGTCGCCACGCTCGGGGGGCCGGTGCCGCAGGTGCGAACGCCGCGAGGACCGCGGATCGACGTGCCGGGCCTGGACCCGGCGACCGTCGACCCCGCGGCCCTCGCGCTGCGGGACTTCGAGGTGCGCGTGTAGCGCTGCTCAGTCGTCGCTGAGCAGGCCCTCGTCCTCGAGGAAGTCGCGGGCGACGTCCTCGGCCTTCTCGCGGTCGATCGACATCTCGCCGTTGAGCTCGGTGAGCTTCTCGGTGGTCAGCGCGGCCATCAGCGCGTTGAGGACGTCGGCGACGTCCGGGTGCGCCTCGAGGAACGACGTGCTCACCATCGGGACGAGGTTCTGCGCCGGCTGGATCTGCTTGTCGTCCTCGAGCAGGACCAGGCCCTGCGACGCGAGCGTGCCGTCGGTGGTGGAGGTCAGGCCGAGCTGCGACTCCCCGTCGAGGACCGACTGGTAGGTCTGGTCGCTGGCGAACCCGAGCGGCAGGATCTTCGAGATGTCGATGCCGTACTGCTCGGTGAGCCCGGCCTCGCAGTCGAGGCGGCCCTCGCAGTCGGGCGCCGCGGCCAGCACGACCGACTGGCCCTCCAGGTCCGAGAGCGTCGTGACGCCCTCGGAGTCGGAGAACTCCTGCGTCACGAAGAACGCGTTGGTGTCGGTCGCGCTCGACAGGTCGAGCAGGGTCGCCCCGGCGCCGTCGAGCAGCGCCTGGCCCTGGTCGGCCAGCTCCTGACCGTCACCGGCCGTGAACGGCTCGGCCTTGGCGCCGTTCTCCTGGGCGTTGAGGAAGTTCACGATGCCGCCGACGTACTCGGGCACCACGTCCACGCTGTCGGGGAACGTCGCCATGTAGACGTCGCGCGTGTCGACGAGCTTCACGTCGGTCTCGTAGCCGGCGTCGGTCAGCAGCTGGTCGTACATCGAGGCCAGCAGCGCCGCCTCCGGCCAGCTCTGGCTGGCGATGCGGACCGGGCCCTTGTCGGCGGACGCCGGGGTCGAGCTGTCGTCGTCGGCGGCGTCGCCGTCGGAGAGGTCGTCACCGGCACATGCGGTGGCGAGGAGGAGGGAGCCGACGGCTAGAACCGCGGCGAGGGAACGTCGTACCTGCATTGCATCACCTTCTGTGTCCCGCGACGGAGCCGCGCGTGTCCGGTCGTGCTCAGGCCGACGGATCGTCGGCCGGTTCGGTAACCATAGGTGCGGGCGCCGACATTCCCCGACGACGTTTCGGTGACGATGCGCGCGGGGCCGGGTCGAGCACCCGCTGGGCCAGCGCGGCCAGCACCTCGAGCACCAGCGCCACCAGCGCGACCACGACGGCGCCGGCGATGCCCTGGCCGTAGTTGGTCCGGTAGAAGCCCTCGGTGATCACGTTGCCGAGTCCCGGGCCCGCGACCAGCGCGGCGATCGTGGCGGTCGCCCAGACCTGCACCACGGCGAGGCGGAGCCCGAGCAGCACCATCGACGCCGCGAGCGGCAGCTCGACGCGAGTGAACTTCTGCCAGCCGCTCATGCCCATGCCGTCGGCGGCCTGCTTCACCGCGGGCGACACCTCGCGGATCCCGACGTTGGCGTTGGTGATGATCGGGGGCAGCGCGAACAGCGTCAGCGCGATGATCGTGGCCAGCCCGGCGCGGCCGTACGGCCCGAAGTCCGCCGTGCCCGGCCAGTCGGCGGTCACGAGGAACGCCAGCAGCGCGAACGTGGGTACGGCGCGCCCGACGTTCGAGACGTTGATCGCGAGCAGGTTGCCGCGGCCGAGGTGTCCGAGCCACAGCGCGACCGGCAGCCCGATGGCTGCTGCGACTGCCAGCGCCGTGAAGCTCAGCAGCAGCTGCTCGACGAGCAGGTGCAGCATCCCGTCGTCGCCGGTCCAGCTGGCCGGGTCGGTCAGGTAGTCCCAGGTGTCGGTGAGGACGGTCACGAGCGCACCCCCCGGGCCCACGGCGTCAGCAGCCACTGGGAGAACACGATGAGCACGTCGAACAGCACCGCGATCAGCACGCACAGGATCGACGCCGTCATCAGCTCCGCGCGGAAGTTCGACGTGACGCCGTCCTTGATCAGGTTGCCGAGCCCGCCGTACGACACCAGCGACCCGACCGTGGTCAGCGCGACGGTCGACACGGTGGCCACGCGGAGGCCGGCCATGATCACCGGCAGCGCGAGCGGGAGCTCGACGCGGAACAGCAGCCGGGTGGCGCCGTACCCCATGCCGCGGGCGGACTCGCGCACGCCGGGCGGCACCGAGCGCAGGCCCTCGAGCATGCTGCGCACCAGGATCGTCAGCGCGTAGAGCGCCAGCGCGATCACCACGGTCGTCGCGCTGATCCCGGTGAACGGCACCATCAGCGGCAGCAGCGCGAGGGACGGGATCGTGTAGATCGCGGTCGCCGTCCCCAAGATGGCGGTCTCCAGCCGCGGGAGCCGGCGGGCGACCAGGGCCAGGGGAAACGCGATGAGGACGCCGAGGATGACCGCGGCGAGGGTGATGCCGAGGTGCTGCACGGTCGCGTCGGTGATCTCCTGCTGGTAGTCGCGCAGGTACTGCCCGCAGAACCACTCGTTCGTGAGACGGCTGTAGCAGCTGGGCTCACTGGCGGCTGCCGAGGCCGCGAGTAGGGTCACCGCATGGACGGTACCGGTTCCGACGCCATGACCCCGCCCATGACCCGGCCCATGATCCGGCTCAGCGGGGTCGGGAAGACCTACGACGACGGCACCGTCGCGGTGCAGCAGCTCGACCTCGAGGTGCAGCGCGGCGAGCTCGTGTGCCTGGTCGGGCCGTCGGGCTGCGGCAAGTCCACGACGCTGAAGATGATCAACCGGCTGATCGAGCCGACCACCGGGTCGATCGAGATCGACGGCCAGGACGTGACGGGCCAGGACCCGGTCGAGATGCGCCGCGGGATCGGCTACGTGATCCAGCAGGTGGGGCTGTTCCCCCACCAGAAGATCATCCAGAACGTCATGACGGTCCCGCTGCTGTACGGCGAGTCGAAGGCCAAGGCGCGCCAGCGCGCCACCGAGCTCCTCGAGCTCGTCGGGCTCGACCCGGCGACGTACGCCGACCGGTACCCGCACCAGCTCTCGGGTGGGCAGCAGCAGCGCGTCGGCGTCGCCCGCGCGCTCGCGGCCAACCCGCCCGTGCTGCTGATGGACGAGCCCTTCGGCGCCGTCGACCCGATCGTGCGGCTGCGCCTGCAGGACGAGTTCCTGCGGCTGCAGGACGAGCTGGGCGTGACGGTCGTGTTCGTCACCCACGACATCGACGAGGCGGTGCGGCTCGGCGACCGGGTCGCGGTGTTCGCGACCGGCGGGCGGCTCGCGCAGTACGACACCCCAGCGCGGCTGCTCGGCCGCCCGGCCGACGACTTCGTCGCGGACTTCGTCGGCTCGACGAGCGGGCTGCGCCGGCTCACGGTGATCCCGCTCGACCCGGCGCACGTCGAGCCCCTGGACGGCGTCCGCACCGGTGACCTCGACGCCGTGATCGACACGGACACCACGCTCGGCGACGCGCTGGCCGTCCTGCTGCGCGAGGACCGCGGCCTGGTCGGCGTGAAGCAGGGCTCCCAGTTCGTCGGCGTCCTGACCCCGAACGGCGTTCACCGCGCGCTGCGCGCGGCCCTGGCGGAGATGGCCGCCGCGCGATAGTCCCTCACGTTCTGGCTGCCCACCACGGCGTGTCGACAGCCAAAACGTTAGGGACTATCGCACCGGGACGTCGCGGTGCCAGGACTCGGTGACGTACTTCGTCTCCCAGCCCATCGACGTGTAGAGCCCGGCCGCGCCGGTCGGTGAGTCGGCGTCGACCTCGAGGCCGACGCGGTCGCGCCCGCGCTGGGCCGCGTCGGCGATGATCGTACGCAACAGCCCCTTGGCGACGCCGCGGCCGCGGGCGGCCTCGAGCACACCCAGGTAGGAGACGTACGACCCGTCCGGGCCGGTGCTGCTCTCGGAGACCGTGCCGATCAGCGCGCCGACCGGCTGCGGGGCGTCCCCGTCGACGATCTCGGCCAGCCACCAGTGGTCCCAGCGGTGACCCGGGTCCTCGCGCAGCCGGTGGAGGAACTCCTCGAACGTCTCCTCGCTGGAGTTGAAGTGGTCGGTGAACGCGCTCTCGAGCACGTCGTGGATCTCGCGCAGGTCGTCCTCGTCGGGCATCCCGTCGCCGGTACGGCGCACCAGCCGGAACACCACGCCGCCGGACTCCCAGTGGTCGGGGGTCTCGACGAGCTCCTCCTCGTCGACCGCGACGGGCCGGCTCATCTGCCACCAGGTGCGGACCTTGCTGAACCCGGCCCCCTCCAGCCACCGGGCCTGGCGCTGGTCGCCCTCGAACGTGCCGGTGTCGATCTGCTGCGTCTCCAGCCCCCGGGCCGCGCCCACGGCGCGGGCCTGGGCCTCCGCCCACGCGAGGAGCACGTCGGAGCACCGGTCGGCGACGTCGTCGGGCAGGTCGCGCTCGACGATGTGCACGAACAGCATCCGGCCGACCGACCGGTCGTGGACGCTCCCCCACGCATGGATCTCGCCCTCGCCGTCGCGGATCACGACGTTCTCGCGCATCCGGAGCCCGTGCTCGGAGACCTCGACGAGCACGTCGTCGACCGACGCGCCCGCCCAGCCCCGGCCGTGGCGCTCGTGGTTGCGCAGCAGGTGCGCCAGCCGGGCGACGTCGAAGCGGTCCGCCGGGTCGGGCGTGTCGACGGCCCAGCCGTCGGGCAGCCCGTCGGCGTCGCCCACGACGCCCTCGGGGTCGCTCAGGAAGCGGTTGTCGTCCGGAAGCACGTCAGCCTCCTCCCGCACGGGGAGGAGGCTGAAACGTGACTGAGGGTCAGATCACGCGCTTGTGCGCCTCGGCCGCCTGCCAGGCGGTCGTCACCGTCGCGAGCTCGGCACGTACGACGTCGAGCTGCTGCTCGAGCTCGGCGACCTTGAGCTGCGCGGCGTTGGCGCGCGCCTCGGCGCCGGCCCGGCTCTGCTCGAGCCGGATCGTCGCGTCGCGGCTGTCCTGCTCGGCCGCCTTGTGCCGGCGCGTCTCGGCGGCCAGCCGCCGGGCGGCGTCGCCGGCGCGCTGCTGGGCCGCGGCGAGCGCGTCCTCGAGCTCGACGATGATGCCCTCGTGGAGCTCCTGTCGCGACCGCATCTCGTCGACGAACGCGGCGTTCTCGGCGGTGCGCTCGACGGTGATGTCGCGGTAGGCCTGGGCCTGGGCGGCCCGGTCGCGGGCGGCCTCACGGCGCGCGACGGTCAGCTCGGAGTAGGTGATGCGGGACGCGGCCGCGCCGAGGACGACGGCCAGGACGGCCGCGATCGACACCAGGAGCGGCGTACCGCTCGCGATCGCGCCGCCGACGACCACCGCGGCCACGCCCACGAGGACGGCTGCGAGGGTCAGGCGGGTGCTGCGTTGCCGGCGCCGGTTGCGCGCGGACGGACGTGCCTGTGGGGAAGACATGCAGGCAGGTTAGGACTCATGCTCCTCGGTTTTGACGCGACACGCTCGCTCGAGGAGCAGCGAGGTGACGACGATCGCGATGCCGGCTAGACCAGCGATGACCGATCGCCACACCCGCTGCGACCCCAGCTCGGTGTCCACGCCGACCCAGCTGAGGGCGTAGCCGAGGTAGCCGCCGGCCACCAGGGCGCCCACCAGCGCGCAGGCGCGGGCGAGCACCAGCCGGTTCACCGCCTGCTGCGGCTCGAGCCGCTCCTCGTGCACGTGGAGGGTGCGCCAGGTGAAGAACGCCGTGGCGCCCAGGATCGCCGCGACCAGCAGGAGCGCGAGCGGCTGCGCCCAGGTCACGATCGGCGCGGTGTCGCGGACCTGCTCCGCGAGCGGGCGCAGCGCCCAGCCGCCGACCAGGCCGACGACGCCCCACAGGGTCAGCGCGCCGGCGGTGGTGGGCCGCAGCCGCCCAGCCGGCGGCTCGCCGGACGGGTCGGCGCTCACCGGTGGGTCACTGGAACTGGAGGACCAGGTCGTCGCGCAGCTTCATCCCGCTCTGGTCAGCCCCCTCGAGGAGGTCGGCGACCGGACCGTGGCCCGGCAGCTCGGCGCCCGGGTCGACGTCGAGCCAGGGCCGCATCACGAACGCACGCTCGCCGGCGCGCGGGTGCGGCAGCCGCAGGAAGTCCTCGTTGCTGCGCCGGTCGCCGACCACGATCAGGTCGACGTCCAGCGTGCGCGGGGCGTTCTTGACCTCGCTGCGCTCACGCTCGAAGGCGTCCTCGATCGCCAGCGCGCGGTCCATCAGCCGGGTGGCGGCCAGCGTGGTGTCGATCAGCACGACGGCGTTGAGGAACGTCTTGGCGTCCGGCGGGCAGTCGACCGGCTCGGTCTCGTAGACCGGCGACACGGCCGTGATCCACACGTCCGGGGTGTCGGCGAGTGCGTTCACCGCGCCCTGGAGGCTCGCCATCCGCTCACCGAGGTTCGATCCGAGGGCCAGCACCGCCCGCCGGATCGGACGCATCTCACCGGTCAGGGTGTCGGCGTCCACGATGTTCGGGTTGGGGGTCTCAGTCACGGCGGCCCTCGCGTTTCCGGGTGATCGTCAGCACGACGTCCGAGAACGTCGCGTCGATGGGTGCGTCCGGCTTGTGAACGGAGACCCGAGCCCATTCAACACGACCGTCCAAGAGACAGACGTCCGCGATCCGCTGGGCCAGGGTCTCGATCAGGTCGACCGGATCCTTCTCCACGGCGGCTTTCACCGAGGCCACGAGACTCCCGTAGTCGACGGTGTCTTGCAAGTCGTCGGAGGCCGCGGCCGGGCTGGTGTCGATGCCCAGCACGAGGTCGATCACGAAGACCTGGCCCTCGCGCCGCTCGAACTCGAAGACCCCGTGGTGGCCGTAGCACTCGATCCCGGTCACGCTCAGCTCGTCGACCATCGTCACTCCTCCGTCGTTGGCTCGCTGAGCCGCGCGACCACCTGGAGGGCGTCGCTCGCGGCACGTACGTCGTGCACCCGCAGGCCCCACACGCCCTGCTGGGCGAGGTGGACGGTGAGCGCGGTGTTGGCGTGCTCACGCTCCCCCACCGGACGCGCGGCGCCGCCGGAGGCGAGGAGACTACCGAGGAACGACTTGCGGCTCGCACCCACCAGCAGCGGGCGCCCGAGGCCCTGGAGCACGTCGAGGTGCCGCAGCAGCTCCCAGTTGTGCTCGGGACGCTTCGCGAACCCCAGGCCCGGGTCCAGCACGATCTTCGCGGGTGCGACACCGGCGGCGAGGATCGCGTCGACCCGCACCGCGAGCTCGTCGCGCACCGCGGCGACCACGCCACCCGGGCCGTCGTACACGGCGAAGTCGCGCATGTGGTCGGCGTGCGCACGCCAGTGCATGGCGACGTACGTCGCTCCGCTGGCGGCGACCACGTCGAGGATGCCGGGGTCGGCCAGCCCGCCGGACACGTCGTTGACGATCGTCGCGCCGGCACCGACCGCGGCCTCGGCGACCTCGGCGCGCATGGTGTCGACCGAGACGACCGCGCCCTCGGCGGCCAGGGCCGAGATCACCGGGATCACCCGCCCGAGCTCCTCGCCGACCAGGGGCCGCGTGGCGCCCGGCCGCGTCGACTCCCCGCCGATGTCGAGGATGTCCGCGCCGGCGGCGAGCAGCTCGCGGCCGTGCCGCACGGCCGCCTCGGGCTCGAGCCAGCGGCCGCCGTCGGAGAAGGAGTCCGGCGTGACGTTGACGACGCCCATGAGCAGCGGGGACCTGGGCATGGCCACGAGGCTAGTGGTCCGGACCCCCTGGACTCCCGGGTGAGAGCCCGTATTATCCGCCGTGTGACGGTCATCACCACCGCAGAGCGCCGCGACCGCCTGGTCGCCGCAGCCATCGACGCCGCCGGGCACGACGACTTCGGGTCGGACAGCTGGCAGGAGGGGCTCGACGTCTACCTCGAGTCGCTCACCGAGAGCGCCCGGCTCAACGAGATCGGGGTCGGGGTCGCCGAGGACGGCATCGTCGGCGACCTCGCCAACCGGCTGCGGATCGAGGCCTGGCGGGCCGAGCACCCCGAGGTCGCCGCCCAGGAGGTACGCCGGCCGATCGTGATCGTCGGCCAACCCCGGACCGGCACCACGATCCTGCACGACCTGATGGCCCAGGACCCGGCCAACCGCGCCCCGATCAGCTGGGAGCTGGAGCGCCCGGTCCCCGCGCCGCGCACCGAGACGTTCTGGACCGACCCGCGGATCGAGGAGTGCCAGGCCGGCTTCGACCTGGTCGAGTCGTTCATCCCCGGCTTCACCTCCTTCCACGAGCTCGGCGCCCGGCTGGCGCAGGAGGACGTGCGGATCTTCACCAGCGACTTCCGGTCCATGCAGCACTCGCTGCAGTTCGAGGTCCCGGCGTACAACCGCTGGCTGCTGCACGAGGCCGACATGGCGCCGGCGTACCGCTGGCACCGCCGGTTCCTCCAGCACCTGCAGTCCGAGCACCACGCCGAGCGCTGGCTGCTGAAGTCGCCCGCGCACCTGTGGGCGCTGCCCGCGCTGCTGGCGGAGTACCCGGACGCCGTCGTCATCCAGACCCACCGCGACCCGCTCAAGGTGATCGCATCGATCAGCGCCCTCGGCGCGAGCCTGCGCGAGATGACCACCGACCACTTCGAGGTGACCCGGCTGGCGGCGCAGTACGGCGACGACATCCCCGTGGGGCTCGACCGGGCGCTCCAGGCACGCCGCGACGGGCTGTTCGGTCCCGGCCAGGTCGTCGACGTGCGGTACCAGGACATCCGGCACGACCTGATCGGCGCCGTCGGCCGCATCTACGACGAGATCGGTCTCGAGCTCACCGCCGAGGCGGAGTCGCGGATGCGCGCGTTCCTCGACGCCCACCCGGGCGACCAGGCCGGCAGCCTCAAGCGGTACTCCTTCAGCGAGACCGGGCTCGACGAGGGCGCGCTGCGCGAGCGGGTGCGCGAGTACCAGGAGTTCTTCGAGGTGGAGTCGGAGCCGCTGGGGTGATGCCCCTGGACCGTCGAGTGACGCCGAACGGCCCCGGATCGAGTGTTTTCAGGACCATTTCACGTCACTCGACGAGAAACTCGCCGAGCTAGCGGCGGTGGATCAGCGCCATCGCCTCGGCCCGGGTGGCGGCGTTGGACAGCATCGAGCCACGGACCGCGGAGGTGATGGTGCGCGCGCCGGCCTTCTTCACGCCGCGCATGGTCATGCAGAGGTGCTCGGCCTCGATCACCACGATCACGCCGCGGGCGTCGAGCAGCTCCATCAGCGCGTCGGCGACCTGCGTGGTCAGCCGCTCCTGCACCTGCGGCCGCTTCGCGTAGACGTCGACGAGGCGCGCGAGCTTGGAGAGCCCGGTGATCTTGCCGGACTCCGCCGGGATGTAGCCGACGTGCGCGACACCGGTGAACGGCACCAGGTGGTGCTCGCACATCGACCACAGCTCGATGTCACGCACCAGGACCATCTCGTCGTGACCGAGGTCGAACGTCGTGGTCAGCACGTCCTCGGGTGCCATCCGCAGGCCCGCGGTCAGCTCGGCGTACGCCCGCGCCACCCGCGCCGGGGTGTCGTGCAGCCCCTCACGGTCGGGGTCCTCCCCGATCGCGAACAGCAGCTCGCGCACAGCCGCCTCGGCCCGCGCGTGGTCGAACGGCGGGATCTCGTCGGGCCGGCGCGCGTCCGGCCGGATCGAGTCGGTCATCGCGGCGGAAGGTCGGGCGCCTGACCCGTCGCGCCGCCGGTGCCCGGGTCGCCGTGCACGTCGCCACCGGAGCTCGGCGGCGTGAGGATCGCGCCGCTCTGCTCCTCCGCCTGAGCGGCGCCGTTGGCCGCAACGCGGTCCTTGATCCACTGCGGGATCTCGACCGGCGGGATCGTCGACGGCACGCGCTGGTCGGACCCGGTCCACGCCGGCCGCTCGGGACGGCGGCGCAGCGCCTCGAAGATCCGCGCGACCTGGTCCTTGTCGAGGGTCTCCTTGTCGAAGAGCTCGAGGACCAGCGCGTCGAGGACGTCGCGGTTCTCCTCGAGGATCTCGAAGGCCTCCTGGTGGGCGGTCGCGAGCAGCTTCTTGGTCTCCTCGTCGACGATCGCGGCGACGTCCTCGGAGTAGTTCCGGGTGTGGCCGAAGTCGCGACCGAGGAACGGCTCGGAGTTGGAGTCGCCGAGCTTGATCGCGCCCAGCCGCTCGGTCATGCCGTACTGGGTGACCATCGCCCGGGCCAGGTTCGTGGCCTTCTCGATGTCGTTGCCCGCGCCGGTGGTCGGGTCGTGGAAGATCAGCTCCTCCGCGGCCCGGCCGCCCAGCATGTAGGCGAGTGTGTCGAGCATCTGCGAGCGCGTCTGGGAGTACTTGTCCTCGTCGGGCAGCACCATCGTGTAGCCCAGCGCCCGGCCACGCGGCAGGATCGTGATCTTGTGCACCGGGTCGGTGCCGGGGAGCGCCGCGGCGACGAGGGCGTGGCCGCCCTCGTGGTAAGCCGTGATCAGCTTCTCCTTCTCGCTCATCAGGCGGGTGCGCCGCTGCGGGCCGGCGATCACGCGGTCGATCGCCTCGTCCAGCGCCTCCTTGGTGATCAGCTTCTGGTTGCCGCGCGCGGTGAGCAGCGCGGCCTCGTTGAGCACGTTGGCGAGGTCGGCGCCGCTGAAGCCCGGCGTACGACGGGCGACCGAGCGCAGGTCGACGTCCTGGGCGAGCGGCTTGCCGCGCGAGTGGACCTGGAGGATCTGCTGGCGGCCGGAGAGATCGGGGGCGTCGACCTGGATCTGCCGGTCGAAGCGGCCGGGACGCAGCAGCGCCGGGTCGAGGACGTCGGGCCGGTTCGTGGCCGCGATCAGGATCACGCCGCCCCGGACGTCGAAGCCGTCCATCTCGACCAGCAGCTGGTTGAGCGTCTGCTCGCGCTCGTCGTGGCCGCCGCCCATGCCGGCGCCGCGGTGCCGGCCGACGGCGTCGATCTCGTCGATGAAGACGATCGCCGGGGCGTTCTCCTTGGCCTGCTCGAACAGGTCGCGGACGCGCGAGGCGCCGACGCCGACGAACATCTCGACGAAGTCCGAGCCGGAGATCGAGTAGAACGGGACGCCCGCCTCGCCCGCGACCGCGCGAGCCAGGAGCGTCTTGCCGGTACCGGGCTGGCCGTAGAGCAGCACGCCCTTGGGGATCTTGGCGCCGACGGCCTGGAACTTCGCCGGCTCCTGGAGGAACTCCTTGATCTCGCCGAGCTCCTCGATGGCCTCGTCGCAGCCAGCGACGTCGGCGAACGTCGTCTTCGGCATGTCCTTGGTGATGAGCTTCGCCCGCGACTTCGCGAACTGCATGACCCCGCGACCACCGCCGCCCTGGACCTGGTTCATCAGGAACAGGAACAGCAAGATGATGAGCGCGAACGGGAGCAGCGTCGCCAGGATCGAGCCGAGCAGGCTCGGCTTGGGCACGTCGACGGTGTACTTCTCGATCTCACCCGCCTCGACCTGCTCCTGCACCTCGGCCTCGATCTCGGCCTGGGTGCCGTCCAGCCAGAACGCCGAGACCTTGTCCCCGTTGTCCAGCACGGCCTTGATCTGCTGCTCGCCGGCGTCGACGAAGGTGATCTCCTTGACCTCGCCCGAGGAGATCCGGTCCAGCATGTCGGAGGACTCGATCTCCTCGCCGCCCCGGTTGGGTGCGAGGTACTGCAGGGCGAGCAGGACGCCCACCACGGCCAGGACGATCCACAGCCAGGGACCCTTGAATATGCGCTTCACAGGCTTCTCTCGGACGAACTCATCGGAACGCTTGACGGTACAGGGGTACGCGTCACCGGTCCCATTGTCGCAGGCCGATCCAGCGGCGGCTGCCGCGCGTCGGGCGTGGACGGCCCGACTCTGACCGAAACTCCCGACTCAACGGACGGAATGTCCCGATTCAACGGACCGGAGGTCCCGATTCGACGGGGAGTCTCAGCTGTAGACGTGGGGGGCGAGGGTGCCGATGTCGCGCAGGTTGCGGTAGCGCTCGCGGTAGTCGAGGCCGTAGCCGACGACGAACTCGTTGGGGATGTCCCAGCCGACGTACTTCACCTCGACCGGCATGGTCAGGGCCTCGGGCTTGCGCAGCAGGGTGCAGATCTCGACGCTCGCGGGGTTGCGCGAGGTGAGGTTCGACGTCAGCCACGACAGCGTGAGGCCGGTGTCGATGATCTCGTCGACGATGATCACGTGCCGGCCCGAGATGTCGGTGTCGAGGTCCTTGAGGATCCGGACGACGCCGCTGGACTTGGTCCCGGAGCCGTACGACGAGACCGCCATCCAGTCCATCTCGAGGTGCCGGCTGAAGCTGCGGGCCAGGTCGGCCATCACCATCACCGCGCCGCGCAGGATGCCGACGATCAGGATGTCGCGGCCTTCGTAGTCGGCCTCGATGTCCTTCGCCAGCTCCCGCAGCCGGCCCTGGATCTGCTCCTCCGTGAAGAGGACGTTGACGAGGTCGTTCTCCACGTGGGACGAGTCCATGCGGAGAGACTAATTCACTTGCGCGCCTTCACGACCACGAGGGTGATCGCCTGCTTCGAGGCCGAAGGGGCGAGGGTGTCGGAGCCCAGGAAGTGGGCCTTCAGCACGTGGCCACCCTTGCCCAGCTTGCCGAGGACGACGGTCACGGTGCCGCGGCCGCTGGCCCGGAGGTCGGCGCTGCCGACGACCTTGTCGCCCTCGCGGATCTCGACCTCGCCGACCGGGCTCTTGGTCGCCTTGGCCGCGACCTTCACGACGACCGCGCCGCGGGCCTTGGTCGTGACGCTGCGGCTGACGAGGGCGGCGGACGTCGTGGTCGGCTCGGGCGTCTTCTCGATCTCGATCGCGCCCAGGCTGACCTTCTGGCGGGGCCGCTTGACCTCGATGCCGGAGAAGGTGACGGTCTCGTAGCCCTTCTTGGACAGCGTGACCGTGTAGGTGCCCGGCTTGCCGACCTCGAGGAAGAAGTAGCCGTGCTGCGGACCGGACGCCCGCTTGCTGGCGTACGTCTCGGCCGACGCCACCGCGGTGCCGCCCTTGGTCGCCCGCACCATCACGCCGTCGACGAAGTTGCCGAACTGGTCGGCGACCACGCCCTGGACCAGCGGGACCGGGCTCACCTTGGCCGCCGGGGCGGCCGGGAGCGCGGAGTGCGTGGTCGACGCGGACGCCGGCAGGACCTGCGGCACGAGCAGGACCGCGCCCGTGAGCAGCGCAGCGGTGGTACGAAGCCAGGACATCGGTCCCCCCAGGTTGATGGTGGCGCACGTCCAGTGTGCGCGAACTCGGGCGGCTCCGGGCGGGAACCGCTTGATAAGAGGTATCGGCACGGGCGAGCCGGACCTGAAGGACCAGGAGCGGCCGATCCCGCTCCTGATACGTGTCGGCTACCTCGAGATCGAGAGGTGTCCGTCGACGCGCCGGCAGCGCAGGTGCCCGGGCAGGTCGACCCACTTCTGCCCGCGCCAGTCGGTGAGCAGCGCGTCCATCGCCAGGACGTGCTCGTGGAACAGCTCCGCGGCCGGCGCACCGGCCGCGAGGGCGGCCAGCCGCAGCACGCGTCGGCGGATCGGCGCCGCCTGGTCGAGGAGCCCGTCGACGGGCAGGCCGGCCAGTCCGGCGTACGCCGACTCGGCCACGTCGTCCAGCAGGTCCATGTCGTCGCGGAGCTGGTCGGCGGTGCGCGCGAGCGTCTCGGCGACCCCCGGCCCGAGCTGCTCCTCGAGCATCGGCAGCACCGTGCGGCGCACCCGAACACGGGTGTACGCCGGATCGCTGTTGTGCGGGTCGTCCCAGTAGGAGATGCCCTCGACCTGGCACGCCGTGACCGTGTCGGCGCGGGCGACGTCGAGCAGCGGCCGGACCACCAGGTCGTAGCGGCGGCGCATCCCGGCCAGCGACCGGCCGCCGGACCCGCGGGTCAGCCCGAGCAGCACGGTCTCGGCCTGGTCGTCACGGGTGTGCCCGAACAGCAGCGCGGACGCCTCGACGCGCTCGGCGATCTCCTCGAGGACGGCGTACCGCCCCCGGCGCGCGGCGGCCTCCGGGCCGAGGCCGTTCGCCTCCACCCGCACGGTGGCGCTGAAGGTCTCGTCGGCCCCGAGTGCGGCCATCTGCTCGACGACCCGCGCGGCCTGGTCGGCGGAGCCGGCCTGCAGGCCGTGGTCGACCGTCGCGCCGACCACGCGCCAGCCCGCCTTGCGTCCCTCGAAGACCGTCGCGGCCAGCAGGGCGAGCGAGTCGGCGCCGCCGGAGCAGGCGACAACCACGGTCCGTCCGGGCTCGAGGCCGCCGAGCGCGCGGCGTACGCCGAGACGCACCGCCGCGACGGCCGGATGGAGCGTCACAGCACTCGGGTGATCCACGCCTGCGGATCGGCGATCTCGGCCTTGGAGGGCAGGTTCTCGGGAGCTGCCCACACCGCGTTGAACTCGTCCATGCCGGCCTTGTCGACGACCGCGCGGACGAACTTCGCGCCGTCGCGGTACTGCGCCATCTTCGCGTCCAGGCCGAGCGCCCGGCGCAGGAACCGGTCGAGGACGCCGACACCCTTGCGGCGCTTGTTGAAGCGCTTGCGGATCGAGGCGACCGACGGGATCACCGACGGGCCGACGCCGTCCATGACGACGTCGGCGTGCCCTTCGAGCAGTGACAT
This sequence comes from Nocardioides caricicola, assembly GCF_039541135.1. Classification (NCBI taxonomy): domain Bacteria; kingdom Bacillati; phylum Actinomycetota; class Actinomycetes; order Propionibacteriales; family Nocardioidaceae; genus Nocardioides; species Nocardioides caricicola. Next base: position 77,563 of record NZ_BAABFQ010000001.1, read on the forward strand.
CACGCCGGTGACCCGGTCGATGATCTCCTTCTGCTCGGGGGTGCCCATCACGTCGATCAGGCTGGCGCCGTCCGTGCCACCCCGGAGCACCTGGCCGAGCCGGGCGACACCGTCCTCGATGACCGTCGACGGCTCGAGGCTGTCGGCGATGGCGTGCATCTCTCCGAGCAGGTGGCCGGCCATCCAGGGCACGGCGGTGAACTGCACGCGGTGGGTCTCCTCGTGCAGGCACACCCAGAGCCGGAAGTCGTGCGGGTCGACGTCGAGCTCGCGCTCGACGTGGACGATGTTGGGCGCCACGAGCAGCAGCCGGCCGGCCGGCTCGTGGAACGGGTCGAACTGACCGAGGACCTTGCCGGCGAGGAAGCCGAGCAGGGCGCCGACCTCGAGGCCGGTGACCCGGGAGCCGACCGAGCGGGCGAGCCCCGACGGGGCCTTGCCGCTGGACGTGAGCTTGTCGACCACGGGGGCGAGAACGGTGGCGAAGCCGTCGGCGTTGGCCTGCACCCAGCCGGCCCGGTCGACCACGAGGATCGGCGCGGTGCGGTCGGCCGCCACCAGGCCGGTGAAGTCGCGGACCAGCCCGGTCGAGCGGTTCGCGCCGTCGCGAAGCTCCTGCACCACCGACGCGGCCTCGGCCCGGCCGATCTCGGGGCCCTCACCGGCCAGCCGGGAGCCCACGGACACCGCCAGGGACCAGTCGACCATGCCCGCGCTCATGGAGCGACCGTACCCGCGCCCCCGCAACGGCAGTCGGCGAGCGCACCGGCGATGTCGTCGAGCGCGTCTCGCGCGTCGAGGGTGTCCAGCAGCGCGATCCGGTCGGCCAGCAACGCGAACACCATCGGCGAGCCGGACCGGTCGGTGACCGTGCCGGCCAGCCCGCTCACCCCCGTGAGCGTGCCGGTCTTCGCGCGGACCAAGCCGCGGCCGGGATCCTCCGCGCCGTCGAACCGCTCGCTCAGCGAACCGGTGAACGCGGCGACCGGCAGCCCGGTCAGCACGGCGCGCAGGTCCGGGTGCTCGGCCGAGCCGGCCACCTCCAGGAGCGCCGTCAGCGTGGCGGGCTCGAGCCGGTTGTCACGGGAGAGCCCGCTGCCGTCGTACACGCGCGCGGTGGCGAGGGGTACGCCGAGCGCCTCGATGGTCTCGAGCACGCCGCGAGCGCCCGCGTCGAAGGAGCCCCGGCCCGACGACGCGAGGCCCACGTGGCGGGCGAGCACCTCGGCGGCCTCGTTGTCGCTGTACTCCAGGGTGTGCTCGACGATCCGCGACAGCGGCTCGCTGCTGACCTCGGCCAGCGCGGTGCCTCCGGGCGCGGACCACTCCTCCGGGGCGCCGCTCACCCGGACGCCGGCCTTGGCGAGCGCGGCGGCGAACTGCTCCGCGGCGGCGCGCGCGGGATCGGCGACCCGGCCGTACCCGTCGGCGTCGCGCCCCTCGTCGACCCAGAGCGCCTGGATCGGCGACACCACGCCCTCGGTCACGTAGCTGGCCGGCCAGTGCGGGCTGACGTCCGGACCGCTGAACAGCGAGGTGTCGTAGCCGACCCGGACGGCGCCGGTCACCTCGGCGGCGGTCGCGCGGGCGAGCTTCGCCAGGTCCTCGGCGGACAGCAGCGGGTCGCCGCCCCCGACCAGGACCACGCGGCGCGGTCCGTCGGCCACGACCTTCGTCGCGAACGTGTGGTCCGGGCCGAGCGTCTCCAGCGCGGCGGCGCCGGTGAGCAGCTTCAGCGTCGAGGCGGGTACGGCGGCGCCGGTCCCGCTGGAGTAGAGCACGGTGCCGTCGAGCCCGGCGACCGTGGCGAGCACGTGCGGACCGAGGTCGGCGTCGTCGATGAGCCCGGCGAGGGCGCGGCGGACCTTCGCGGCGTCCGGCGTACCGGCCGCCGGCGCGGCGACCGGAGCGGGCGCCACGACCTCGGGCAGGTCGAGCCCGGGCGGCGGCGGCACGGCGGCCGGCGTCTCGGGCTCGGCCGGGCTGTCGTCCAGCAGCAGGACCGTGGTGGCCGCCGCGAGCACGGCGAGCACCAGGACCACCGGGAGCCACAGGGCGAGCCGGGAGCCGTGGCGTACGTCACGTCGGCCCACTGTTCACCCCTTCCGACTGCGCGTTTGCGGTCATTGTGCGCGAGACTGGACGGCGCCCGCTCCGCGGGCCCCGACGAGATGACGATGGCGGAGGAAGACGTGCTCGAGTTCGACGTGCTGGTGGAGATCCCCAAGGGTGAGCGCAACAAGTACGAGGTCGACCACGAGTCCGGCCGCCTCCGTCTCGACCGGACCCTGTTCACGTCGACGGCGTACCCCGCCGACTACGGCTTCATCGAGAACACCCTCGGCCAGGACGGCGACCCGCTCGACGCGATGGTCATCCTGCAGCAGCCGACGTTCCCGGGCTGCCTGATCCGCTGTCGCGCGATCGGCATGTTCCGCATGACCGACGAGGCCGGCGGCGACGACAAGGTCCTCTGCGTCCCGGCGAGCGACCCGCGCCTGGAGCACCTGCGCGACATCAGCCACGTCTCGAAGTTCGACCGTCTCGAGATCCAGCACTTCTTCGAGGTCTACAAGGACCTCGAGCCCGGCAAGTCCGTCGAAGGCGCCGAGTGGGTCGGCCGCACCGAGGCCGAGGCCGAGGTGCACGCGTCGTTCGACCGGCTCAAGGCGACCGGCGGACACTGAGCTCCGCTGCGGGTCTCGCCGGCTGACCGGTGAGTCCCGCACGACACGCCGTACGCCACAGGCGTGTCGTGCGGGTCCTGACGGCTGACCGGCGGAGGCGACGTCCGCCCGGGTCAGCCAGATCTGGACGGATCAGGCGCTGATGCTGATCCGCTGGCCGCGCACGGGCCGGCGCACGCCCGCGGCGTGCCGGTCGGCGACGGCGGCGAAGTAGGACTCGCGGCGCTTGGCGGCGCACCCCTCGGGCTTGGCCTCGGGAGCCAGCGCGTCGGGGTCGAGCTCGTGGTTGAGCGCGTCGCGCAGGAGGACGAGGGCCTCGGCGCGCAGCTGCGAGATCCGCGACTCGGTGACGCCCAGGGTCGCGGCGATCTCGGCCATCGGCCGCTCGGCGAGGAAGTACTGCTCGATGACCAGGCGCAGCCGCTCGGGCAGCTCGGCGATGGCCTCGACGAGGTACGTCAGCTGCTCCTTCTGCTCGATCACGGCGAGCGGGTTCGGGGTGGTGCTGACGAGGCGCTCGCCGATGGCGTCGTCCTCGGAGGCGTGCAGCGAGAGCACCTGGGCGCGGGCCACGTCCTCGTCGTTCGCGGCGACCTCGCTCACGCTCATGCCGGCGGCCTGGGCGACCTCGGCCGGGGTCGCCACGCGACCGAGCACGTTCGCGAGGTTGGCGCGGGTGGCGTCCAGCTCACGGGAGCGGCGGCGCACCGAGCGCGAGGCCCAGTCGATGCTGCGCAGCTCGTCGACGATCGCGCCGCGGACCCGCGTCGCGGCGTACCGGTTGAACGGCACTCCCCGCTCGGCGTCGAACGCGGTCGCGGCCATGACGAGGGCGGTCAGGCCGGCGGAGGTGAGGTCGTCGCGGTCCACGTGCGAGGGAACTCGAGCCATGGTCTCCCGGACGATGTGTCCGACCAGGGGCATGTGCTCGACGATCATGGCCTCGGTCGCGGCCGGGAGCGCTGGTGCGGCCGCAGACCGGTTCCCGGTCCCGAGGCCATGGGTAGTTTCCATGGAAGTAATAGAACCATGAATCTCTTCCGCGGAAGGCAGTTGTCTGGACACCTCCGCGTAACATGCCATTCCGCTTGACTGAGCGAGCGCTAAGTATTTATGGGTCCCGCGACGAGGTCGGGCGAGCGGAGCATCTCCGGGGGAACCCCCCACGCGTCGACAAGATCAACGGCCAGCGGTCGGACCTTGCGGCACAGGCCCCCGATCTCGCGGCTGATCGCCTTCGACCGCTGCACGGTCAGCCGGCCGTGCTCCATGAACCAGGCGCGGTCGGACTCGATGGTCGAGAGGGCGAACAGGTCGCACAGCAGACTCAGCGCGACCTTGGTGTCGCCGTCGGGCAGGGCGCGGACCTTGTCGACGAACGCCTCGAGCACCAGGCGCTCGACGTGCGCGTTGGCGGCCGCGATCACGTGGTCCTGCACCGCCGAGAAGACCTCGCCGGGGTTCGTGCCCTGGTCGATCCCGCGCTTCAGCCGCCGGGCGACGCCGGCGAGCATGTGCTCCTCGCGGTAGCGCAGCATCGCGAGCTGGTACGCCGGATCGAGCAGCCCGGCCTCCTGGTCCCACTCGTCGCCGCCGGGCAGCAGGTCGCGGACCCGCTCCAACAGCTTGTGCGCCGACGTCCGCTCCACCACCGTCTCGACGGCGAGGTTGGTGACGAACCGGACCATGCCCAGCTGGTCGAGGTCCTCGAACCCGCTGGCGTAGTCGGTCAGCAGCCCCTTGGCCACGAGCTGCAGCAGCACGTGGTTGTCGCCCTCGAACGTCGTGAACACGTCCGTGTCGGCCTTGAGCGCGGCGAACCGGTTGATCGCGAGGTATCCCGCTCCCCCGCACGCCTCGCGGCACTCCTGGATGGTCCGGGTCGCGTGCCACGTGCCGAGCGCCTTGGTGCCGGCCGCGCGCGACTCCAGCTCGCGGCGGGTGTGCTCGTCGTCGGTGTGCCCGGAGAACACGTCGTGCAGCTGGAGCGCGACCACCTCCTGGGCGAAGTGCAGCGCGTAGGTGCGCGCGATCAGCGGCAGCAGCCGGCGCTGGTGCAGGCCGTAGTCGAGGAGGAGCTCCTCCTGCTCGTCCGAGGTCGCCTCGAACTGGCGCCGGCGCACGGCGTACTTCGTGGCGATCGCGAGCGCGACCTTGCTGGCGTTGATGCCGGCGCCGCCGACGCAGACCCGGCCCTGGACCAGGGTCCCGAGCATCGTGAAGAAGCGCCGGTTGGGGTTGTCGATCGCGCTCTCGTACACGCCCTCCGGCGTCACGTCGGCGAACCGGTTGAGCAGGGCGGTGCGCGGGACCCGCACCCCGTCGAACCAGATCCGGCCGTTGTCGACACCGTTCAGGCCCATCTTGCGGCCGTCGTCCTCGATGCGGACGCCGGGGCAGGGCGTGGCGCCGTCGCGGATCGGGACGACGAACGCGTGCACACCCTCCGAGCGGTCCCCCACCTCGAGCTGGGCGAAGACGACCGCGACCTGCGCGTGCCTGGCGGCGTTGCCGATGTAGTCCTTGCGCGCCGACTCGGTGGTCGTGGTGATCACGAACTCCTGGGCGTCGACGTCGTAGCGCGCGACCGTGCCGAGCGCCTGGACGTTCGAGCCGTGGCCGGTCTCGGTCATCGCGAAGCAGCCCATGAGCTTGCCGGTGATGAGGTCCCGCAGGTAGGCGTCGTGGTGGTGCTGGGTGCCGAGCTGCAGGATCGCGCCGCCGAACAGGCCGAACTGCACCCCCACCTTCACCAGCACCGAGAGGTCGCCGTACGCGAGGGTCTCGAACGCCGCGATCGACGCGCCGATGTCCCCACCGCCGCCGTACTGCTCCGGGAAGCCCATCCCGGTCTGCCCGGTCGCGGCCATCTCGACCACGACCTCCTTCACGCGCTCACGGAAGTCGTCGATCGACAGCTCGTCGGCCTCGTCGAGGATCGAGGCGTACTCAGCGAGGTTCGTGCGGACCAGGTTGCGGACGTCGGCGTACCGACCGTCGAGCAGCGCGGTGAGGGCGGGTACGTCGATCTCGGGCTGGACGTAGCCGGTCGGGGGTGCGGCGGTGTCGGTGGCCATGGCGGCTGATTACCCACGTCAGCCGGGGTTCAAGCGGGGTCCGGAGAGTGCTCTGGACCACGCTCCGCGCTAGTTGTCGACCGGGACCTTGGACGTGGTGGTCGTCGGGTGCGAGGCGAGGCCGCCCTTGTCGAACTTCTGGCCGCTCGCGATGCCCCCGAGGTAGAAGGACACGAACGCGATCATCACGCCGGCGATGTCGTCGGCGATGTAGTGCCAGCCGAAGTACAAGGTGGCGACGACGGTGAGGGCGAAGTTGACCCAGAAGACGATCTTCACCCAGCGCGACTGGACGGTGTACTGCACCATCAGCGCCCAGAGCAGCGAGATCGCGGTGTGCAGGCTCGCGAAGCCCGCGACGGTCTGGGCCTGGCCGTCGGCCCACAGCACGCCGTGCCGGGCGTTGACCAGGGAGTTCATCAGGTCGGTCGTGCCCGTGTGCGCGAGGCCGTAGAGGTACGGGTACTCCAGGCCCGGGCCGAGCGTCGGCAGCGCGTAGTAGGAGATCGTGCCGAGCGTCCAGGCGACACCCTGCGCGGTCACGAACCACCAGCCGTAGGAGAGGTTGCTCGACCAGACCAGCCAGACGGTGACGAGGATCGCGACCATCGGGATGAACAGCAGGTAGAAGCTGGAGAGCAGGTGGGCGACGACGACCGTGCCGAGGAGGTCGTGCAGCACGTGCGCAGGGTCGTGGCCGAACAGCAGCGCCCGGTCGAGCATGTGCAGCTCGCGGTCGTACATGCGGTCGGTGACCAGCGGCAGGAACGACTTGAGGTTCCGATAGCTGACGTAGATCACGTAGAAGCAGGCGATGCCGAGGATCACCAGCAGCAGCCGCTCGCGCGACCAGTGCTGGTGCCACCGCTCGCGGACCAGCTCGGGCATCTTCCTGACCCGGCCGCGCGAGATCCACACCGCGCGCGGGACCAGGTCGAGGAACAGCGCGCCCAGGCAGAGGATCGGCAGCCGCAGCCACGAGGGGCCGAGGAAGCTGCCCTCAGGGTCGATCAGGGGGCGGTCCAGGTGCCACGCGGTGAGCGCAGCCCAGACCAGCATCACAGCCGCGTTCACCACGAGGAAGACGTAGGCGCGGCGATACACGCAGGTCAGTGTAGGGAAGTCCCCTGATCACCGGCCAAACGGTGTCACCGCGAGACGGCCACCGTCGACGGTCAGGGCCACCCGGTCCGCGGGCGCCGGGTGCGATCCGTGCTGGGCCACGGCATCCATCTCGCCGACCCCGTCGACGTCCACCACCAGCCGGATCTGGCCCGGCGTCGCGCGCCCGGAGACCACCACGCCACGCAGCGGGCCGTCGTCGGCGACCACCAGCGCGGAGCGCCGTACGGCGACCGCCGGCGCCGCGGGAAGCCCCGCGGCGCGGAGCAGGGTCGCGGCCGCATCCCCGACGAGGACGCGCGCGTAGCCGAGGAACAGCGCGGTCGCGGGGTCCGCCGGAGCGCGCCAGACCTCGGCGATCTCACCCTCCTGGACCACACCGCCGGCGCGCATCACCGCCAGCCGGTCGGCGACCGCGAACGCCTCCTCGTGGTCGTGGGTCACCATCAGGGCGGTGGTGCCCGCGGCGCGCAGGATGTCGCGCAGGTCGCTGGCGAGCCGCTCGCGTAGCTCGGCGTCCAGGGCCGACAGCGGCTCGTCGAGGAGCAACAGCCGCGGCTGCACCGCGAGCGAGCGGGCCAGCGCGACCCGCTGCCGCTCCCCGCCGGAGAGGGTGCCGGGCAGCCGGTCGCCGTAGCCCTGCAGCCCGACGAGCTCGAGCAGCTCCTGCACCCGCGTCGCCGCGTCCGGCGTACGCCGCAGCCGCAGCGCGTACCCGACGTTGCGGGCGACCGTCAGGTGGTTGAAGAGCTGCCCGTCCTGGAACATCAGCGCGAAGCCGCGCTTGTGCGTCGGGACGCCGGCGAGGTCGTCGCCGTCCCAGCGGATCCGGCCGGCGGCGAGCGGCTCGAGCCCGGCGATCGCGCGCAGCAGCGTCGACTTCCCGGAGCCGCTGGGCCCGAGGACCGCGAGCACCTGGCCGTCGTCGAGCCTCAGCGAGGCGTCGACGACCGCGGGCGCGCCGTCGTACGAGACGGAGACGTGCTCGACGCTCAGCATCAGAACGCTCCGACCGACGGGACGCGCAGCCGCTCGACCAGCAGCATCACCACGGCGGTGGTGGCGGCGAGCACGACGGACGCGGCGAGGGCCATGCCGTAGTTCATCGCACCGGGGTGGCCGATGAGGTGGAAGATCACGATCGGCATCGTCGGGTTGTCGTCGCGGGCGAGGAAGGAGGTCGCGCCGAACTCGCCCAGCGACACCGCGAACGCGAACCCGGCCGCGGCGAGCAACGGCTTCCACATGACCGGCAGGTCGACGGTGACGAACGTGCGCAGCGGGCCGGCGCCGAGGGACGCGGCGGCCTGGCGCTGCCGGTCGTCGATGCCGCCGAGGACCGGCGCGAGGGTGCGCACGACCAGCGGGAGCGCCACCAGCGCCTGGGCTATCGGCACCAGCAGCAGCGAGTCACGGAAGTCCAGCGGCGGCTCGTCGAGCGTGATGAGGAAGCCGAAGCCCAGCGTCACCGCGGAGACCCCGAGCGGCAGCATGAACAGCCCGTCGAGGAGGCTCCGCGCGCGGCGCTCCGTGCGGGTGCGCGAGCGCCGGGTGACCACGACGGCCACGAGGAGACCGAGGCCGAGCGACATCCAGGTCGCGTCGACCGCCGTACGCAGCGACGTGACCAGCGCCTGGGTGACCGGCACGAGCAGCGCCTGGCGCGACCCCTCCGTCGTGAGCGCGCGGTAGTTGTCGAGACCCCACCCGTCGCCGACCTGCAGCGAGCCCGAGACCAGCGCGGCGATCGGCAGCCCGACGAGCACCACCACGAGCAGGACGGCGAGCACGCCCGGCCAGTCGCCGCGGGCGACCCGCGGCGGCCGGGCGGTCGAGCGCGCGAGCGTGGGGTCCGGTACCGCCCGCAGCCGGCTGGTCACCACGAGCAGCGCGGTGATCGCGAGCAGCTGCACGATCGAGAGCGCGGCCGCGGCCTGGAGGTCGAGCAGGTTCGTGGTGAGCAGGTAGATCTCGGTCTCGACCGAGGAGTACCGCAGCCCACCGAGGGTGAGCACGACGCCGAACGCGGTCGCGCAGAACAGGAAGACCACGCTGGCCGCGGACACGATCGCCGGTCGCAGCGCGGGCAGCGTCACCGTGAGGAACACCCGCGCCGGACCCGCGCCGAGCGAGGCCGCGGCCTCGGCCGGGCGCGCGTCGAGGGACTCCCATGCGGCGCCGACCGCACGGATCACGACCGCCACGTTGAAGAACACCAGGCCGGCGACGATCGCGCCCGCGGACCCGTCGAAGCCGAGGAAGCCGAGCGGGCCGGCCTCGCCGATCAGCTCCCGGAACGCCACGCCGACCACGACGGTCGGCAGCACGAACGGCACCAGCAGCAGCGCCCGGAGGGCCGCGCGCCCGCGGAACCTCCGGCGGTGCAGGAGGTGCGCGGCCGGCACGCCCAGGAGCAGCGCGCACGCGGTCGCCAGCACCGACGACCACACGGTGAACCAGATGACGCGCTGGGTCCGCGGCCGGGCGAGCACCTCGGCGACCGCGCCGGGGTCGAAGGTGCCGTCGGCCCAGAAGCCCTCGGCGAGCATCCCGCTGACCGGCAGCACGAAGAACACGCCGAGCACGGCCAGCGGCACCGCCGCCAGCCCCGCCAGGGCGAGCAACCGCCTCATGCCCGAGCGCTCATCGCGAGGTGATGTCGCTCCACTCGCGCAGCCACTCGTCCCGGTTCTCGGCGATCGCCTCCGGGTCCACGGTCAGCGGCTCGGTGGGCTGCTCCGCGAACTCCGCCCACTCCTGCGGCAGCTCGACCGAGGCGTCGACCGGGAACACGTACATGCTCTCCGGCAGCGCGGCCTGCACGTCCGGGCCCAGCAGGAAGTCGACGAGCGCCTCGGCGCCCTCGGGATTGGCCGCGCCTGCGAGGACTCCGGCGTACTCGACCTGGCGGAAGCAGGTGTCCAGCAGCGCGCTGGTCGTGCTGGTGCCGTCCTCGGCGATCGTGAACGCGGGCGAGGAGTCGTACGACAGCACGATCGGGCGGTCGCCCTTGCCGCCGCCCTGGGTGAAGTCGACCTGGTAGGCGTCCGACCAGCCGTCGGTGAGCTGGGTGCCGTTGTCCATCAGCGACGCCCAGTAGTCCTGCCAGCCGTCCTCGCCGTACGCCCCGATGGTGGCGAGCAGGAAGGCCATCCCCGGCGAGCTCGTGGCCGCGCCGGGCGTGACGAACAGGTCCTCGTACGCCGGGTCGACGAGGTCGTCGAGCGAGGTCGGCACCGCGAGGTCCTGGTCGGCGAACCAGGTGTCGTCGACGTTCACGCACACGCTGGCGTTGTCGACCGGGCTGAGCGCGTTCTCCTCGTCGCCGGGGAGGCGGTACTGCTCGGCGCCCTCGGGCAGCGGGGCGTCGTACGGCGCGAACACGCCCTCGTCGAGCGCCCGCGAGGCGAACGTGTTGTCCACGCCGAACGCGACGTCGCCCAGCGGGTTGTCCTGGGTGAGCACGAGCTTGTTGGTGAGCACACCCGCGTCGCCGGACGCCCGCACGACGAGGTCGTAGCCGGTCTGCTCCTCGAACTGCCGGACCAGCTTCTTGGGCAGCGCGAACGACTCGTGGGTCACCAGCACCACCTCGGTCGGTGTCGCGCCGTCGCCCGGCTCCTCGCTCCCCGAGCTCTCGCCGACCGTCGAGCAGGCGGTCGCCGCCAGGGCCAGCGCCAGCATCGGCGCACAGGCACGCACAGATCTCATTCGGGACTCCCTTCGCCGGTACTAACCGGAGCAGGTTCATAGGGTCTGCGGCGGATCCGCACTCTCAGCACGCCAGGCGTGCTCCCCTGTCTTGTGATGCCGAGACTAGTACCTCACCTCGTCAGCGCGACCACCGTGTCCACGCGGGCCAGCTTCTCCGGGTTGCGCACGGCGTACAGGCCGGCGATCAGGCCGTCCTCGAGCACGGCCGAGACGACGGTCTCGATCCGGCCGTCGAGGAGGATGTGGATGCCCGGGGCACCGTTGACGTTGACGAGCTCGAGGGTCACCGGGACGTCGATGCTCGCGCCGGTCAGGAACCGGGCCACCTTGTCGGCCCCGAGGATCGGGCGCAGCGCGGCCCGCTTCACGCCGCCGCCGTCGGAGACCAGGACGACGTCGGGGGCGAGGACGTCCATCAGCGCCTGCACGTTGCCGGTGGAGGCGGCGTGCATGAACTGCCGGAGCACCCGCTCGTACTGCGCCTGCGTCGTCTCGCTGCGCGACTTGCGCTCGGCGACGTGGCTGCGCGCGCGGTGCGCGATCTGGCGTACGGCGGCCGGGGTCTTGTCGACCGCGACCGCGATCTCGTCGTAGCCGAAGTCGAAGACCTCGCGCAGCACGAACACCGCGCGCTCGGTCGGGCCGAGCGTCTCGAGCACGGTGAGCATCGCGAGCGACACGCTGTCGGCGAGCTCGACGTCCTCGGCGACGTCGGGGGTGGTGAGCAGCGGCTCGGGCAGCCACGGCCCGACGTACGTCTCGCGGCGCCGGGCGTTGGCGCGCATCCGGTTGAGCGACAGCCGGGTGACGATGCGGACCAGGTACGCCCGCTCGTCGCGGACGTCGGCGCGGTCCACGTCGACCCAGCGCAGCCAGGCCTCCTGGAGCACGTCCTCGGCGTCCGCGGCCGAGCCGAGCATCTCGTAGGCGACCGTGAACAGCAGGTTCCGGTGCGTGACGAAGACGTCGGTCGATTCGGCGTTCATGGGGGATCCTCGGGTCGGCGATGACCATGAGACACCTGTCGTTCCCGTTCTGTGACAGGGTTTTTCCGTGGAGACCGTGCCGGACATCGTGACCGTCGACTTCGAGCAGCTGTCGGCGCGCGAGGCGTACGACGTCTGGCGGCTGCGCCAGGACGTGTTCGTCATCGAGCAGGCGTGCCCGTACCCCGACCTCGACGGTCGCGACACCGAGCCCGGCACCCGGCACGTGCTGCTGCGCGACGGGGACCGGCTGCTCGGCTACGCCCGGGTGCTCGACGACCCCGCCGCGTGGCGGATCGGTCGCGTCGTGCTCGCCCCGGAGGCGCGCGGGCGCGGGCTCGCCGACGTCCTGATGCGCGCCGCGATGGACGTCGCCGGCGACCGCGACGTGGTGCTCGACGCCCAGTCCCCGCTGGCGGGCTGGTACGCGACGTTCGGCTTCGAGCCGGACGGCGCGGAGTTCCTCGAGGACGGGATCCCGCACATCCCGATGCGGCTCAGCCGCTGAGGTTCGACGCCACCCTCGGCCTCACTCCACGTCGACGACCTCGAAGCGCACGCCTGCGCGCTCGAGCCGCGCCGTGAGCGCGGTCCCCATGGCCTGCGCGGTCGTGACCTGCCCGGCCGTGGGCGGGTTGTCGTCGAGCGCCAGGCACAGCGCGCTCTCGGCCAGCGCGATGCCGGAGAGGTCGTAGGGGTCCATCCCGCTCACCCGGGTGTGCACGACCGTCGGCCCCGACTCGGCGACGAAGTCGACCGTGAACGTCGAGCGGCCGCGGACCTCGTCGGAGGGACCGGCGCCGGACGGCAGCCGGCCGGTCAGGAAGCGGCGTACCGGCCCGACCTGCGCCGCGGCCAGCGCGACGGCGATGCCGCCGAGGGCTCCGGCCAGCACCGGCGCGTGCCGGATGCCGGCGGCGTGGGAGTAGGTGAAGTCGGGTCCGAACTCGGGCAGCGCGGCACCGCTGCGCGCCACGATCGCCTGGTCGATGGCCGGCAGCGGGAGCAGCCAGTACCCGAGGCGGGTGTCCCGGCCCGGACGCAGCGTGACCTGACGGGCGCGCCGGCCGTCCGCGGGCGCCGGCTCTGCGGCGGCGCGCTCCCGCGCGGCGGTCCGCATCTGCGGGATCCGCGAGGCGACGCCGAGCAGCGAGGCGAACGTGCCGCCCGAGACGCTGCCCTCGGCGCGGACGACGCCGCGCAGCCGGACCGGTCGGTCGGCAGTGGGCAGCTGGCGGACGGTGAAGAGCGCGCCGAGGTCGTGCGGCACCGAGTCGAAGCCGCACGCGTGCACCAGCCGGGCGCCGCTCGCGACCGCGGTCTCGTGGTGGCGCAGGTAGGTGCGGTCGACGAACTCCGGCTCGCCCGTCAGGTCCACGTAGTCGGTGCCGGCGGCGGCGCAGGCGGCGACCAGCGGGTCGCCGTGCTCGAGGTAGGGCCCGACCGCCGCGATCACGACGCGGGACCGCTCGGCGAGCGTCTGCAGCGCCGGGGCGTCGTGGCTGTCGACGACGACGAGCTCGGCATCGACCGCGAGGCGTTCCCGCAGGGCCGAGAGCTTCTCGAGGCTCCGGCCCGCGAGCGCCCAGCGCAGGTCGGCCGGCGCCGTCCGCGCGAGGTGCTCGGCGGCGAGCGCGCCGGTGAATCCGGTCGCGCCCACGAGGACGACGTCGAGGTCTCGGGTCACGCGCCGAGGCTAGAGGAGGTTGCGGACCCGGTCGATGAGCGAGTCCTTGACCGCCTGGGTGACCGCGGCCTCGACCTGGGCGTTCAGCTGGTCCTGGTCGTCGACGTTCGAGAGGAGCTCGCGGAGGTCGAGGTCCTCGATCGCGCGGGCCAGGACGTCGTCGGTCTTCAGCGCCGCGTCGACGGCCGAGTCGGGGATCGCGCGGATCAGCGTCTCCAGCCAGCCGTCGAGCTCGGCCTGGTCGAGCGCGTCGTCGACGAGCTCGGACGCCGGCGGCATCGTGCCGTCCTCCTCCATCTCGCCGACCGCCTGGAGCAGTCCCTCCCGCAGCGCGTCGACCTGGTCGTCGGTCGGCTGGCCGTTCTGGGCGAGGTCGAGGACGAACTCCTCCCGGCTGACGCCGAGGATGCAGCCCGCGTTGTCGACGCCGTGGAGCACGAGCCGCTCGGTGAGGCCGTCGATGCCGTCGGACTGCGAGTCGACGGTGCGCTCGGCGCAGGGGTCGGCGGACGGGAGCGGCTCGTACGACGCGCCGCCGTACGCGAGCTGGACGCCGAGGACCGCCGCCACCAGGAGGACGGCGACGATCGGGAGGCCGAGGCGTCTCATGCCCGCCTCCGGGGGAAGACCACGACGAGCAGGCCGAGGAGTGCGAGGCCGGCGCCGACGAGGAAGGAGTCGCGGAACGCCCGGGTGACCGCGCGCTCGACCTGGTCGCTGAGGTCGCGCTCGAGCTGGGCCGCGGCGGCGCGGGACCCGGGCTCGAACTCGGTCTGGTCGAAGGCGCGGTGGAGGTTCGGCACCTGTTCCTGCTGGTCGGCCAGCTCCTCGCCGAGCGACCGGGCCAGCGCGACCTTCTCCTGCGCGGTGATCGGGGCGTCGAGCACGAGCGAGGTGATCGCCTCCTGCGCCGGGACCTGGGCGTCCTGGAGGTCACCGACGAACACGGGCGTGAGGATCGCCAGCCCGATGACCACGCCGAGGTGGCGCGCGCCGATCGTCCAGCTCGCGTGCTCGACGCGGGGCACCCGCAGGTGCATCGCCTGCACGGTGAGCTGGTCGAGGGTCAGCCCGAGGCCGAGCCCGATCAGCGCCTGGGGCGCGATGGTCCACGCCAGCTCGGCGTCCGGGAGCAGCGCGAGACCGACCAGACCCCCGGCGATCAGGAAGCAGCCGACGCCGATCTCCACCTCGGACGTCGGCGTCAGGAGCCGGGCCAGCGGGCGGGCGGCCAGCGCGGCGACGGGTACGACGGACACGGTGATCGCGGCCGCCGCCGGGGAGTGCTGCCAGCCGTCGACGAGCAGCAGCACCAGCAGGAAGAGCGCGGCCGTGAGCGCCGCGGAGAGGAACGCGAGCGTGAGGTTCGGGCGCACCGCGGGGTTGTGCCGCACCGGCTCGGTCTGCGGTGGCATCGCCGCGCGCACCGCGAGGGCGGCCGGCACCGCGAGCGCCGCGATCGGCACCTGCACGTAGAAGATCGACTGCCACGAGAACGCCTGCGTCAGCAGGCCTCCGGCGAACGGACCGGTGGCGGTGCCGATGACGCCGGCGGTGATCCAGGTCGCGATGCCGCGACGTTCGCCGTACACGGAGACGAGCAGCTCCAGGCAGCCGACCAGCACGAGCGCGCCGCCGAGCGCCTGGAGGCAGCGAGCCGCGATCAGCACCTCGATCGACTGCGCGACCGCGCACCACGCCGACGCGGCCGCGAAGCCCGCGATGCCGACGGCGCCGAGGTAGCGCGGGTCCACGCGCTTGAGACCGACAGCCGTCGGCACGACGACGAGGCCGAGCACGAGGTTGAACGAGATCAGGACCCACGCCACCTCGGCCACGGTCGTGTCGAGGTGCAGGAGGATGTCCGGCAGCGCCAGCGTGACCACGGCGGAGTCGGCGAGCACGAGCGCGACGGTCACCGCCAGCAGCGGTCCCACCACGCGATGCATGCCGCCATCCTGGCAGGCGCCGCTGCTAGCGTCCGACGCCGTGACCAACTCCGGGAACGACTCCGTGCCGCTGGACCTGGCGGCGTCGCCGCGCGACAACCTCTACGCGTTCGGCAAGACGTGGGGGACGTTCAGCGAGGACCCGCTCGTGTCGACGTTCCACGGCGCGATGTACGCCTCGATCGGCACCCAGCGCCTGCAGCCCCTGTTCGGGTACGCCGGCACCGGCATCACCAAGGTCCGCTTCGTCGGCGAGGGCGCGGACGAGCGGCTGCAGATGCGCGGCAAGGAGACCGGCTTCTTCTACGACCTGCGCAGCGGCGAGGTCATCGAGACCTGGGACAACCCGTTCACCGGCGAGACCGTCGAGGTCTTCCCGTTCCTCAACGACAGGATCGGCGGCGAGCTCACCCTCGAGATGCCGCGGCTGTACGTCGGCGACGCGGAGGAGCACGGCGTCGCGATGAACGAGAACGTCGACGCCAACGCCGACGGCTCGCTGCCGTTCATCCTCCCGTGGGCGGTGTACGGCGACGAGGTGCTGCTCGAGTGGGACTACGCCCACGAGTACCCGAACCCGGTCACGCCGTCCGGCTGGCCGAGGTCCTCGACCGGGGAGACCATCAACCCCTCGGAGCACTTCGTCATCTACACCTCGAAGGCCGAGCTCGAGGACCGCGACCTCGCCTCCGCCCACTTCCGGGCCGGCTTCTCGCGGGTCTCGCCGTTCTGGCCGTGGATGCGGATGGGCGGCTCCGGCCTCGAGGGCGGCGTGATGACCGGGCGGCTGCACAGCCGCAAGACGATCCGCGGGCTCGACGACGTCCCGCCGGCGATCCGCGCGTACACCGAGAAGCACCACCCGTCGTACTTCGAGGCCCCCACCGACTGGGACGTCTCCGGCCCGATCCTGTCGTCGTGGGAGGCCTACGCGCGAGAGACTCCGCGCGAGGCGTGACCTGGAACCACGACTCGCCCATCGCCGATGTGACGAACACGGGAGGTTGCCAGGATGCAGGTACACGGAGAGAGCGAGCCGGAACCCGACGTGCCGTACGACCGCGATGACCCGTACGACGGTTTCGAGCCACCGGGCCCGGATCCGTACGAGCCCGACCACTCGGACCCTGACCGCGACCGGCTCGCGATGTTCGTGGCCGCGGTGCACGACGACCTGCACGCGGTCGTCGCCATGCGACTATCGCTGTTCCCGCTAGACGGCGGAGGCCGGGACGTGCCCCTGCTCGCCGACATGTTGGGCGTGATGCCCGGAGCGTGGCAGAGCGTGCAGTCCATGATCACCGAGCAGGACAACGTCATCGCGGGCATCTACGCCCTGCCGCCCGGGACGCTGGAGCGCGTGGGCCTCACGGATGCGCAGCTGGACTTCAAGCTGCTCGCGTGGCAACGCACTCGTGACCTCGTCCGCATCGACTTCGAGGACTCTGACGACCAGTCCGAGGCTCCGGGGACAAGCCCGCCCGACGTCTCGCGCGGGCGCCTCGCGGGCCGGATGTTCGGAAGGCTGACGGGAAAGCGCCCCAGGTTCCGTGAACGCGCGCTGCGGCACCTCGGCCGCACCCTGGCAAGTGCAGACATCGTTCTCGGCAGCCTCGTGAAGGTCCTGCCCGGCATCGATCCGTTCATCGAGTTCAAGGAAGTCATCGAACGGCTGGCCGAGGAGAAGGCGGACGGAGCAACCGACGGGGAGGCGTAGCCATCTCACGAACGGTGGGCGGGATTCGATCCTGCTCGACCGCGAGGGGGCACGATGGGTCTCGTGGACGCCTACCTTCGCCTCGAGGACGAGCGAGCCGAGACCCTGCACCGGCTCGCGAACCTCACCGACGACTTCCAGGCGATCGTGGCTGCATCGAAGGACACCAACGCCGACGACGAGCACGATCCGGAGGGCGCGACGATCGCGTTCGAGCGGTCGCAGGTGTCGACGCTGGTGCGCGACGCCCAGCGCCATCTGGCCGAGATCGACGCAGCCGTGGAGCGACTGGAGGCGGGGACGTACGGCGTCTGCGAGCGCTGCGGCCAGCCGATCGGCGACGGCCGGCTCGAGGCCAGGCCGGTCGCGCGGCTGTGCATCCGCTGCGCCGAGAAGCGCTAGGAACGCCGCGGCATCGGGGCGAGCCCGAGCTGCTCCTCGGCGTACCCGATCGCGAGGTCGTAGGCGACGGCCGCGGTGACGTCGGGGTCCGACAGCGCGACCTGGATGGCGATGCCGTCGAGCAGCATCGTGAACGTCAACGCGAAGCGGCGTACGTCGACCTCGCGGGTCACGTCCCCGGAGGCCTGGCCGTCGCGCACCACCTCCTCGACCAGGTCGCGCCAGCGCCGGTCCTGCGCGATGCGGGCCGCGCCGACCTCGTCGTGGCGGAACGCGGTCGCCCACACGTCGAGCCAGAGGCCCCAGGACTCCGGGATGTCGCCGTCCCCATCGGGGACGCAGCACCAGTCGACGATCATCGTCAGGCGCTCGCGGAAGTCGACGACCTCGGTCATCGCCTGGGCGGCGTACTCGTAGAAGCTCTCCTCGGAGTAGCGCAGCGCGTCGACCAGCAGCCGGTCGCGGGTGCCGAAGTAGTAGATGACCAGACCCGAGCTGACGCCCGCGCGCTTGGCCACGTCGGCGATCCGGGTCTCTCCGTAGCCGCGCTCCGCGATCAGCTGGGCTGCCGCCTCCAGCATCGTCCGGCGCCGCGCCTCGTTGTTCTCGGTCGGGGGCGCCGCCTCAGCCATGTCGGCGACATTAACACCGGGCTGAACAGTCAGTCAGCCGCCGCGAACCGCACGCCGTCCGGCGTCTCCTCGCGGGTCACCTGCCCGCGCGCGACCAGCAGCTCGAGGTGCGCCTTGGTCTCCATCGCGGCCATGCCCTGGCTGAACTCGTCGAGCTCGTCGTACGCCTTCTCGTGCCGGGTCCACCCGAGCGTGTGGGCGACGGTGAAGCCGGTGGCCGGCCCGTCGGCGAGCGCGGCGAGGCTGAGCTCGAGACGGCGGTCGTGGAACGCGAGCAGCTCGTCGACCCGCGCGTGCGAGGACGGGGCGACCGGGCCGTGCGCCGGCAGGACCTGCAGGTCGGGCAGCGCCCGCACCTTGGTCAGCGACGCCATGAAGTCGCCGAGCGGGTCCGGGGTCGGTGGCACCGTGAACCCGATCGACGGCGTGATCGTCGGGAGCACGTGGTCGCCCGCGAACAGCAGCCCCGCGTCCTTCTCCGCGAACACGTAGTGGCCGGGCGTGTGGCCCGGGGTGTGCACGGCGTCGATGGTCCGCGCCCCGACCGGGATCCGGACGTCGCCCTCCAGCCAGGTGTCGGGGTAGGTCCACATCGACATGTCCGGGGCCTCGGGCGCACCGGCCGCCCACAGCTCGGCGAGCTCGTGCGCGCCGGCGCTGCGGAGCACGTCGAGGAACGGGTTCTGGTCGAGGTCGGGGTCGTTGAGCAGGTCGAGCGCCGGCTCCTCGCCCCGGCCGAGCGCGACGTCCGCGCCGTACTCGTGACCGAGGACGGTCGCCAGCGTGAAGTGGTCGCGGTGCACGTGGGTGACGAGGAACCGCCTGATGTCACCGAACCCGTAGCCCACGTCCTTCAGGCAGCGCTCCAGCAGGTCGCGCGCGAGCTGGATCGACCAGCCGCCGTCGATCAGGGTGAGCCCGTCGTCGGTCTCGATGACGTAGACGTTGATGGCCTTGAGGCCGTCCATCGGCAGCGGCAGCGGGATCCGGTGGATGCCCTCGGCGACCTGCCACGCCCCCTCCTTGCTCCAGTGCTCCCCGGAGTCGGGCGAGACGGCGAAGGCGGTCGGGGTCGAGCTGCTCACGACTCGTGACCCTACGGGGCCACGTCGGGGAACCCGAGGTCCAGGGTGGGCTGCTGGATGCCGCCGTCGATCTCGATCAGCTTGCCGGTGACGTACTGCCCGGCCTTCGAGGCGAGGTAGAGCACGCCGGCCGCGATGTCCTCCGGCTCGCCGACCCGGCCCAGCGGGGTCTTGCCCTCGAGCTGGCCCATCAGCTCGGGCTGCCCGGCGACGAACTCCAGCGCGCTGGTGAGGATCGAGCCGACGTAGATGCCGTTGACGCGGATCCGCGGCGAGAGGTCCTGCGCCGCCATCTTGGTCCAGTGTGCGAGCGCGGCCTTGGCGGTGCCGTACGCGACGAACCCGCGGTCCGCTGTGCGTCCCATCATCGAGCTGATCGTGACGACGCTCTTCTGCTTGCCGTCGTCCTGCTGGAGCATCAACGGCACCGCGGCGCGGGTGAGTGCGTGCGCGGTCGCGACGTTGAAGCTGAACGCCTCGTTGAGGAAGCGCGGGCTCGTCTTCAGGAACTCCTTGGGGAACGTGCCGCCGACGTTGTTCACGACCGTGTCGATCCGGCCGAGCTCGTCGTACGCCGTCTGCGCGAGGCCGGCGACCGCGTCGAGGTCGCTGAGGTCGGCGGGGACGACGACGCAGCGGCGGCCGGTGGCGCGGACCTGCTCGGCGACCACCTCGAGCTGCTCCGCCGTCCGCGCGGAGATGAGCACGTCGGCGCCGGCCTCGGCGAGCGCGACGGCGGTGGCGGCGCCCAGGCCGCGGCCGGCGCCGGTGACGATCGCGACCTGGCCGTCGATCGAGAAGCGGTCGAGGATGCTCACGCGCTCACCAGTCCCTTGCCGGTGACCAGCGGCAGGTCGAGCGCGGTGACGAGTCCGCCCTTCGCGGCGACGACGGCCGGTACGGCGTTCACGATCCGCTGTGCGGTCACGATCATCCCGGAGACGTTGTGGTCGCCGTGCTCGCCGTGGTGCACGAAGTCGCACTGCATGAACGGCTCGCCCTTGATGACGATCCGGTAGCAGCCGTCGCCCTCCGGCGGGCTCGGCCACTCCGGAACCTGGGCGGGGTCGGTGCGGGTGATGTGCTCGACGATCACCCGCGGCACGCCGTTCACCTTGCCGATCAGCTCGAAGCGGACCGCGCCCATGGTGCCGGCCTTGACGTCGCCCGAGACGGACTCGGTGTCGCGCTCGGCCGGGCGCCGGTCGACCTTCTCCTCCAGCGGCTCGTCGAGGACGATGCCGAGGCCGGCCGCGATCTGCCGTACGACGCTCCCCCACGCCATGCTCAAGATGCCCGGCGCCCAGAGGAACCCGACCTCCTCCATCGGCCGGCCGAAGCCGAACAGGTCGCCCATGACGACGGGCTGGTAGTACGTCGAGTAGTCGCAGATCTCCATGACCCGGACCTCGTCGATGCGCTGGCTGAGGCTGGTCAGGCTGAGCGGGAGGACGTCGTTCGCGAAGCCGGGGTCGATGCCGTTGACGTGCAGGCTGGCGCCGGTGCGCTCGCCGGCGCGGGTGATCCGCTCCATCTGCTCGGGCGGCAGGATCTTCTCGGGCCACTGCAGCAGCACGGGGCCGCTCGAGGTCACGTTGACGCCCGCCTCCAGGAACCCGATCAGGTCCTCGATCGCCTCGAACACCCGGTCGTCGGTCATCGCGGTGTGCACGATCGCGTCCGGCTTCATGTCCAGGAGCCGCTGCTTGTCGGTGGTGGCCAGCACCCCCAGCTCGCGGCCGAGCTCGGCCAGCTCCCCGGCGTCCTTGCCGTCCTTGGCCGGGTTCGACACCCAGACGCCGACCAGCTCGAGGTCCGGGTGGGCATCGATGCCCGCGATGGCGTGCCTCCCCACCGTTCCCGTGGACCAGACGACGACCTTCAGTGGCTGCGACATGTGCGCAATCTAGAACATGTTCTAGTTGCTGGGAAGGGGTCGCCGCCGCTTGTAACGCGGGGTTAGACCCTCTAGGCACCCCGAAATTTCGGGTCACCAGTGGGTCTAACCCCGCGTTACAGCTGGATCGGCTCCGGCGTGATGACCGGGCAGCGGGTGCCGGAGTAGATGGTGGGCATGCAGCGGTTGCAGTGGATGCAGACCCCCGAGGCGGCGCGATCGGACTGCAGCCGGGAGACGAGGTCGGGCTCGCGGAGCAGGGCACGGCCCATCGCGACGAAGTCGAAGCCGTCGGCCATCGCCTGCTCCATCGTCGCGCGCTGGTTGATGCCGCCGAGCAGCATCAGCGGCATCGAGACCGCCTCGCGGATGCGCAGCGCCTTGTCGCGGAAGTACGCCTCCTCGAACGGGTACCGCTTCAGGAACCCGCGACCCATCGGGGTCTTCATGCCGAAGCGCACCAGGGGCGGCATGGTCGCGGCGAACTCCGCGACCGGCGCGTCGCCGCGGAAGAGGTACATCGGGTTCATCAGCGACGAGCCGCCGCTGAGCTGGAGTGCGTCCAGGGTGCCGTCGGCGTCGAGCATGGCGGCGTACTCCACGGCCTCGTCGGTCGTCACTCCGCCCTTGAAGCCGTCCGACACCGACACCTTCGCGGTGACGGCGACCGACGAGCCGACCTCGTCACGTACGGCGCGCGCGACCTGCCGACCGAGCTTGGCGCGGTTCTCCAGCGAGCCGCCCCACTCGTCCTTGCGGCGGTTGAGTCCCGGCGCGAGGAACGACGAGATCAGGTAGCTGTGCGCCATGTGCAGCTCGAGCACGTCGAACCCGGCGCGCACCAGCAGCCGGGCGGCGGCCACGTAGTCCTTCGTGATCCGGGCCAGGTCGGCCGACGTCGCGGAGCGGATCATCTGCATCGACAGCGGCGACGGCATCCGTGACGCCGACAGCGCGTGTACGCCGTTCGACCGGCCGTTGGCGACCGGGCCGGCGTGCCCGACCTGACCGGCGATCGCGGCGCCCGCGTCGTGGATCGCGTCAGCGAGCCGGGTCAGCCCGGCCAGGGAGTGCTCGCCGACCACGATCTGCTCGCGGTGCGTGCGCCCCTCGGGCGCGACCGCGAGGTAGGCGACGGTGGTGATGCCGACCCCGCCGCGGGCCGGCCCGAGGTGGTAGTCGATGAGCGCGTCGGTCACCTGCCCCTCGGGCGCGCGGCCCTCGAACGTGGCCGCCTTGACGGTCCGGTTGCGCAGCTGGACCGGCCCGAGGGTCGCGGGTGCGAAGACGTCGTTCACACCCCCGAATCTAGAACACGTTCTCGTTGGGCGACAGCCTCAGGCTCGGAGCCCGGCGAGGACGCGGTCGAGCTGGTGGCGCATGTCCGGAGCGCTGATGGGGCGGGTCCCGAGGATCAGCCGGTAGTAGAGCGGCGCGTAGACCAGCTCGACGATGTCGACGGGATCGACGTCCGCGCGCAGCTCGCCCGCGGCCTGCGCCTTCGCCAGCCGGTCGGCGCAGGCCTGCGTCCGCGGCTCGATCACCTGCCGCCGGATGTCCTCGGCGAGCTCGGGGTCGGACTGCGCGCCCGCGAGCAGCGCCTTGAACACCACGCCCCCGTCGGAGGCGAGGAACTCGGCCACCCCGGTGATCTGCCCGGCGAGGTCCGCGGCGATGTCGCCGGTGTCCGGGAAGTCGGACGTCTGCGCGGTCCGGGCGTTCAACGCCTCCAGGAGCACCGCCGCCTTCGACGGCCACCAGCGGTAGACCGTCTGCTTCCCGACGCCCGCCCGCGCGGCGATGCCCTCGACGGTGAGGCCGGCGTACCCCTTCTCGACGACCTCTTCCCACGTCGCCTCGAGGATCGCGAGGTGCGCCGAGGCGCTCCGGCGGCGCGGTTCCGGGGGCGTCATGGCCGCCACCTTAACGAACCGCACCGTCTCGTGATCGCGAATATTCAGTAGAGACGAACCGGACCGTCTCGTAAGATGACGGCGTGCCCGAAGACTCCGTCCCGTGCCGCGAGCACGACCCCGAGCTGTGGTTCGCCGACGCCCCGGAGGTCCTGGAGACCGCGAAGGCGCTCTGCGCGACCTGCCCGATCCAGCGCTCCTGCCTGGAGGGCGCGCTGCTGCGCCGCGAGCCGTGGGGCGTGTGGGGCGGCAGCCTCGTGCTCCAGGGCGTGGCGGTGGCCCGCAAGCGCCCGCGCGGACGACCGCGCAAGGACGCGGCCTGACCCACGCCCACCACCCGACCTCACTGAAGGACATCCAGCGTGCGCAAGCTCGTCTACTTCATCGCCTCGACCCTCGACGGCTTCGTCACGGACCCCGCCGGGAGCGACCCCTCCGGGCCTGGCGGGTACTGGCCGATCGGCGACGACTACCTGCACCACCTGGTGGCGCACTACCCCGAGACCCTGCCCGGTCCGGCCCGGCAGGCGCTCGGGATCACCGACGAGGGATCGTGCTTCGACACCGCACTCGAGGGGCGGCGCAGCTACGAGATCGGACTGGCTGCCGGCGTCACCGACGCCTATCCACACCTGCGGCACATCGTGTTCTCCCGCACCCTGACGCCACCGGACCCGGCCGTCATCGTGGAAGCAGACCCGGTGACGACGGTACGCCGGCTCAAGGAGGAGGCAGGCAAGGATCTGTGGCTGGTCGGAGGCGGTGAGATCGCCGGCGCACTGCGCCACGAGATCGACCGGGTGGTCGTGAAGCTCGCACCCCTCACCCTCGGCGCCGGGCTCCCCCTGCTCGGCCGGACCGCAGGCTTCGACCCGCAGCTCTGGGAGCTCACGGATCACACGGTCCTGGACAGCGGGACGCTGTTCCTCACCTACGACCGGTCGTCCGCCTGAACCTCGGCAGCCTTCTGCCGCCGCAGCCAGAGCAGCCCGGCGATCGGCAGCGCGAGCGGGACGAAGCCGTAGCCGATGCCGAAGTCGGACCACACCGACGGCTCCGGGAACCACTCGTCCTTCACCAGCGACAGGACGCCGACGATCAGCACGCCGGCGAGCTCGACCCAGAGCATCACGCTGGCGAACGCCGTCCGGCCCTCCGACGCCGACCGGATCGCGTACCACCCCAGCGCATAGGTCACCGCCGCGACGAGCGAGAGCCAGTACGCGACCGGGGCGTCGTCGTACTGCGTGGTCAGCTGCACCAGGGCCCGAGCACCGGCGGCGAGGGTGAACAGCGCATAGAGCGCGAGCAGGACCTTGTGCGGCCCGGATCGCGGCGCGCTCACGCAGTCATCTCCAGCCGGACGACGAGCACCCCGACCGCGATCGCCGCGACGGCGACCACCGCCGAGGACCACACGGCCCGGTCGCCCTCGATCGACTTCATCGCGATCGGCAGCACGCACACCGACGCCAGCAGGTAGCCGACGTACGTCGAGGTCGAGTCCGGTCCGTCGCCGGAGAACGCCGACAGGCCCGCCAGCGCGCGGAACCCCAGCAGCAGCTCGAGCATCCACACCATCTGGTCCAGCCAGCGCGGCCGCTCGCCACCGCGGACCGCGGCGACAGCGGCGAGCACGGCGACCAGGGCGGCGTACCCGACCACGATGTAGGTGATCTGGGTCGACACGCTCGGCATGGCAGCATCATCCGCCATGCACCCGGACCTGCTGGCAGCCACCCTCCGGGCGGCCGGCTGCGTGTTCGCCGAGGACGAGGCCGCGCTGCTGCTCCGGGAGGCGACGGACGCGGCCGCGCTCACGTCGATGGTGGAACGACGGGTCGCCGGGGAGCCGCTCGAGCAGGTGGTCGGGTTCGCGGAGTTCTGCGGCCTGCGGATCGCCGTCGCACCGGGCGTCTTCGTGCCTCGGCAGCGCTCGGCGGCGTTGGTGCGCCGGGCCGCGCGCGGCCTGCGGGCCGGCGACGTCGTGGTCGACCTCTGCTGCGGCACCGGCGCCCTCGGTGCCGCGCTCGCCAGCGCGGTCCCCGGGATCGACGTGCACGCCGCCGACGTCGATCCGGCCGCGGTCGCCTGCGCCCGGCGCAACCTCGAGCGCGTGCACGAGGGCGACCTGTACGACGCGCTCCCCCGCGACCTGTGCGGGCGGGTCGACGTGATCGTCGCGAACGCGCCGTACGTCCCGACCGCGGCGATCGCGACGATGCCGCCCGAGGCACGCGACCACGAGCACCGGGTTGCCCTCGACGGCGGCGCCGACGGACTGGACGTGCAGCGCCGGGTGATCGACGGGGCACCGGACTGGCTGGCCGACGGCGGGCGGCTGCTCGTGGAGTCGAGCGACCGCCAGGCCCCGGTGAGCGCTGCGCTGATGACCGCGGCCGGCCTGGACGCCGTGATCGACGGCCAGGCCGTGGTCGGGACCCGCACTACAGTGCGATCGTGAGCACCGGAGACCTCGCCTTCACGTGGTGGGGCCACGCGTCGGTGACCGTCGAGATCGACGGCGTCCGGGTGGCGATCGACCCGCTGTTCACCGACCGGCTCGCGCACCTGAGGCGGTACGCCGCCAGCCCGGCGGAGCACGCCTGGGACGCCGACGTCGTCGTGGTCTCGCACCTGCATGCCGACCACTTGCACCGGGGCTCGTTGAAGCGCTTCGCGAGCGACGTCCCCTTCGTGATTCCGAAGGGCGGCGAGCCGCTGCTCGCACGGCACCACCCCGAGCGGGTCCGCGGCGTCGTCCCCGGCGACGTGCTCGAGGTCGCCGGCGTGCGGATCACCGTGCTGCCGGCGACGCACGAGGGACGGCGCGGCCCGCAGTCGAAGGCCGTCGGGCCCGCGCTCGGGTTCCGCGTCGACGCCGGCGGGCGCTCGTTCTGGTTCCCGGGCGACACCGAGCTGCGCGAGGACATGGCCGATGTCGGCCCCGTCGACCTGGCGCTGGTGCCGATCGGCGGCTGGGGCCCAACGCTCGAGGACGGCCACATGGACCCCGTCGACGGGGCCCGCGCGGTCGGGCTGGTCGGCGCGACCACCGTCGTACCCGTGCACTGGGGCACGTTCTGGCCGGTGGGGATGCAGTCGCTCAAGCGCGCCAACCACGAGCTGCTGTTCCGCTCCCCCGGCCGTCGCTTCGTCGAGGCGATGGCGGGCGCGACGGCGACGGTGCTGCTCGCCGAGCACGGCCAGCGCGTCGAGCTGTAGCGCTCAGTCGAGCCGCAGCCGCGCGACCAGCGCATTGTGGTCGCTGTTGAGACCACCCAGGACCCAGTGCCCGAGGAACTCCATCCGGCCGTCCTCGTACGCCGCGCGGTTCGCCCAGACGTAGTCGATACGCCGACCGTTCTCCGGGAACGTCGGCAGCACCTCGCGGCCGAGGCGCTGGTACGACGACACCGCGACCCGGCCCATTGACCGCACCGGACCGCCCGGGGCCTGGTTGCGCGCGTCAGCGCCGGCGTCGAAGTTGAAGTCGCCGGTGGCGACGACCCACCGGCCGTCGGCCTGTCGCATCGTCTCGGCCAGCCGGGTCAGCTGCCGCCGGGCACGGGACGTGTTGATGGTGGGGGTCCAGTGGCCGGGCCGGTCGAGGTCCTCGATCGCCCACGGCAGGTGGGTGTTGAGCACGGTCAGCAGCCGCCCGGTCGCGCGGTGCTCCAGCGTCACGATCGCGACCTGCCGGTTCGGGAACGGGTAGCGACCTGCCTGGGGGCTGACGCCGCGGGCGACGTTGATCTGGCGGGCGGAGACGAGCCTGAAGTCCTTGCTGCGCCACGACACCGCGAGCTCGGTGGCCCGCTTGCCGACCGAGAAGGTCTGGGTGTCCCAGCCGCGCAGCCCGCGCAGGACGCCCGTGAACGGGTACGCCTCCTGCCAGCCGACCACGTCCACGCCGGAGTGCCGGGTGAGGGCGCGCGCGTCCGCGGCGGCCTGCGCGCTCGACAGCTGGCGGAACATGTTCATGCTCGCGACGCCGACCGTGACCGGCTTGAGCTGCACGGGCTTCAGCCCGGTGCTGGTCAGGCCGCCGCGCACCGGCGCCAGCACCTGTCGTCGTACCAGCTGCGGCTCCAGGAACCGCGGGCCCACGACGGAAGACGTAGCCGCGGCCAGCTCGGCCTCCGGGGTCGCGGTCTCGTGGTCGAGGAAGGGGGCGGCCAGCAGCCCGACGACGGTGACCAGGATCAGCAGCGGTGGCGGCCCTGCCCACGCCGACCGGTTCCGGGCAGGGGAGGGCGCGGCACGGCGTCCGAAACGGACCACGCGGCTTCCCCTCCGTGGGTCTGATGGGCTGAACGGTCACGCTAGCCTCAGAAGTCACGGGAGCCCCGGAGGCCACGCCCGTGTCCGGCGAATGGGTGCCGGATCACCCGTCGCCGCGGCAGGCGGCGACCGCGAGCCGGTCGACGAAGTCGTTCATCACGTGGCCGGAGTGACCCTTCACCCACGCGAACGCGACGTCGCCGCGCGCCGCGACCAGCTCCACGAACGGCTCCCAGAGGTCGCGGTTGGCGACCGGCTGCCGGGCGCTGTTGGTCCAGCCGCGGGCCAGCCAGCCCTGCCACCACGCGTCGCGGAAGCAGTTCACAACGTACGTCGAGTCGCTCACCACCAGCAGCGGCCCGTCGAGCGCGCGCACGGCCTCGTACGCCGCCCGGATCTCCATCCGCTGGTTCGTCGAGGCGGCCTCGCGGCCCGAGTGGTAGACCGACGTGTCGACGGCCCAGGCCCAGCCGCCCGGTCCCGGGTTGCCCGCGCAGGCGCCGTCGGTGAAGACCTCGCGAGCTCCGGCGGGGACGGGCATCGGCGGGCGCGGCGAGCGCTTGCGGGGAGGCACCGGAGCACCCTTCCACACGGGTACCGTCGCGCCATGACCGACCCGACCGCCCTGCTCGGAACCTGGTCGTTGACCCGGGTCGTCGACGACCGGCTGGCCGGCGAGCGGCGCGACGTGCGCGGCTCGGCGACGCTCCGGCTCGAGGCACCGGGCCGGGTGCGGTGGAGCGAGGAGGGCACGATGACGTGGGGCGGCCGGAGCGTCCCGGTCAGCCGGACGTTGTACGTCGTGTCCGACGGGGAGTCCTGGGACGTGCACTTCGAGGACGGGCGGCTCTTCCACCCCTGGGCGGTCGGCGCGTGGGTGGACCACCCGTGCGCGCCCGACCACTACCGCGGGCTCATCGAGGTCGGCGCGGGGCGCTGGAGCGTCGAGTGGCAGGCGCGGGGTCCCGAGAAGGACTACGTGATGCGGACCGAGCACGTCCGCGCCGAGGAGTCATGACTCCCCGGCGCGGACGAGAGGTGGGGCTCAGGCGGCCGCACGGACCGACGACCGCTCCGTGGTGACGAGCACGACCGGGCGGGACCGGGGCGTGCGGACGGTGTCGTAGGCGACCCGGGCGATGGTCGCGGTGGCCAGGCCGGCGGCGAGGCAGCCGAACACGAGCGCGGCGACGACGTACGGCGCGTAGGCGGACAGATCGAACATGGGGTGCTCCTTAGGTCGGGGTGTGGGGTGGGGTCAGACGAACGTGCGGTTGCGGAGCGCGAACAGCTCCGGGTGGTTGAAGCCCGCGAAGAGCTCGAGCTCCTCGCGGTCGAGGTGGTCGCCGCGCAGCCGGCGCAGCAGGCCGGCGTAACCGCTGTCGGCGGCCAGGGCGAGGACGAGCGTCTCGGCGCCGAACCGGTCGAGCCAGGACCACAGCGTGTGGGCGTCGATCTTCTGGCGGGCGATCCGGGCGAGGACGAAGTCGTGGTGGTGGGCGGGCAGCTCGTCGGCCAGGCGGCGCTCGACGTCGCCGAGGTTCACCAGGCCGGGGTGGCGGCTCACGTAGCGGCGGCGGCGCTCCTCCGAGCGGCGCCGGGTGCTCGGCGACGCGGTCGCGGTCGCCAGGAAGGCGATCGCGCCGGCGACGCTGACCGCGATGGCGGTCATCAGCATCAGGTTCATGGGTGGTCCTGTCGGTCTCGGGAAGCGGTACCTCCCTTCAGAGGGGCGTCGGGCCGGTTGCTCCGACAGACACACTCTGGGGCGACGTACTTGAGACCTGCTGGGGGCCGACTTGGGTCCCGACTGGGAGCGCGCTGGGACTTCCCGCAGACTGGAACAGGTTCTACTCTTGGACACGTGTCCAGTCGCTACGCCGGCCTGTCGCGCGCCGAGCTCGCCACCCTCGTGCCGGAGCTGTTGCTCATCGGTCAGCTCATCGACCGCTCCGGCATGGCCTGGTGCATCTCGGCCTGGGGCCGCGAGGAGATGGCCCAGATCGCGATCGAGGAGTGGGCCGGGGCGAGCCCGATCTACACCCGCCGGATGCAGCGGGCGCTGCGCTACGAGGGCACCGACGTCGTCACGATCTTCAAGGGGCTCCAGCTCGACATCGGCGCCCCACCGCAGTTCATGGACTTCCGGTACGACGTGCAGGACCCCTGGCACGGGACGTTCCACCTCGACCACTGCGGCGCCCTCATGGACGTCGAGCCGATGGGCGAGGACTACGTCCGCTCGATGTGCCACGACATCGAGGACCCGACGTTCGACGCGACCGCGGTCGCGACCAACCCCCGCGCCCAGGTGCGGCCGGTCCACCGCCCGCCGCGGACACCGGCCGACCGGCACCCGCACTGCGCGTGGACGGTGGTCATCGACGACGCCCACCCGCCGGTCGAGCCGCTCGCGCCGTACTACGTGATCGAGCAGACCCGCGCGGCCACGGTCGAGCTGGACCCGATCGACCCCGCCGACGAGGGCGCCGCGGACTACGCGGGACCGCTGCTCACCGACGTCGACTTCGGGGCGTTCTCCCACTCCGCGCTGGTGCGGATCGCCGACGAGGTGTGCCTGCAGATGCATCTGCTGAACCTGTCCTACGTGCACGCGGTCCGGCAGCGCGCGACCGACGAGGCGCAGGCGATCGAGATCGCCACCAAGCAGCTCACCGGCGTCGCCGGGATCGGTGCCGAGCGGATCCACCGGGCGTTGGACCTGCCGGCCACCGCGGCCGCGGCGATGCGGGTGCTCGAGCTGCACCCGCTGCTGAACCCCGCGGCGTACGTCACCGCGGGCGTCGAGGGCTTCTCGCTGAGCGTCACGCCGTCGCCCGCGGCCGAGGACGGCGCCTGGATCAGCCTGTGCGGGCCGGCGAGTCCGCGGCCGCTGCAGGCGATCGTGCAGGCGGTCGACCCGCACTTCGACGTCGAGGTCGACGACTACACCGAGGCCCCCGGCTGGACCGCCACGCTGGTCCGCCGCAGCGAGCCGGCGAAGGAGCTGCCCGAGGTCGCGGTCACCCGGTTCAGCACCGGTTCGTCGTTCGCGTTCGAGCCGCGGCGTTCCCTGCCCATCACCCCGGTCTGAGTCCCGGGTGAGCATCGGCGAGTTCGTCCACGACGAGACCCCCAGCAGCGAGATCGACCGGCTCGAGGCGCTCTACCGGCCGCTGGCCGACGCGGTGCGGGACCTGGTGGACGCCACGATCCGCACCACCGTCGACGACGCGACGATCCGGCGGACCCAGGCCGACGTGGAGGCGCTGGTGGCGCGGCTGCGCGCCCGGCAGCTCGACGGCCCGGCCGGCGTCCGCTTCAACTCCGAGGCCCGGGCGTGGAACTGGGGCAACGCCGTCGTCGGGCAGCGCAACGCCCTCGCTCCCCCGCTGCACCTCGTGCGCGACCCGGGCGGCCTCCTGCACGCCGACGTCGTGCTCGGTGCGGCGTACGAGGGACCGCCGGGGCTGGTGCACGGCGGCGTCGCCGCGCTGCTGCTGGACCACCTCATGGGCGAGACCGCGAGTGCCGGCCACAGCCGGGTGACGCTCACCGGCACGCTGACCATGCGCTACCGGCGCGGCACCCCGCTCGGCCCCCTGCGGCTCGAGGGCCGCATCGACCGGGAAGACGGCCGCAAGGTGTACGTCGTCGCCACCCTCGCCGACGCCGAGGGCGTCACGGTCGAGGCCGACGGGGTGTTCATCGTGCCGCGGTGGGCGTAGCTGTTCGCTCTGCAGGTTTCCCCGGCCCACCGGGGAAACCTGACGTTCTGGGGCGAAGTTTCGGCCGAGAAGGTCAGGTTCTGCCCGAACAGTGGCCTCAGGAGCCGCGGTTGGCCTTCGCGATGCTGTCCTCGACGACGGCGTTCATGCGCGACCCGTTGGGCCAGCCGTCGTAGTGGCAGGCGAGGATGACGAGCTCGCGCAGCGCCTCGGCGTCCAGCTCCTCGTTGGCGAGGGCCGCCGGGATCTGGATGGTGAGTACGTCGTTGGCGCGCTGGCCGACGAGCATCCCGATCAGGAAGAGGCGCCGGTCGCGCGTCGAGAGGCCGGGGCGCTGCCAGATGTCGCCGAACAGGTGCTCCGCGGTGTAGCGGAAGAAGTCACCCGTGCCATCGGTCATGTCGAAGCCGTAGACCTCTTCCATCTTCTCGAGGCCCTTGCGCCGCGCCTCCGGAAGATCGTCGAACTTACCCAAGGCCAAGCCCCTCCCTCAGACGCTCGAGCGACAGTCGCGCGAGCGGAACGTCCACACCCTGCTGGTCCGCGAGCTCGATCGCGAACGTCAGGTCCTTCTTGCCGAGCGCCCAGACGTGCTCGTAGACGCCCATCCAGAAGTCGCCCTCCTGGATGGGCGCGGCCGTGTCGCGCAGCATGATCGCGCCCGGCCCCCCGGTCACCTGGTCGGTGTGGCGCACGACCTTGCCGAGCTCGGCCACGTCGAGGCCGGCGGCCTCGGCCAGGCGCTGCGCCTCGGTCGCGGCGGTGAACGCCACGAAGTGCATGAGGTTGCGGGCCAGCTTGAACTTCGTGCCGGCGCCGATCGGGCCGGCGTGCGTGATGAGCGAGCCCATCGCCTCGAGCGCGGGCCGCGCCGCCGCGAACGCCTCGTCGCTGCCGCCCACCATGATCGCGAGCGTCCCGTCGGCGGCGCCCATCGCGCCTCCGCTGACCGGGGCGTCGACCACCTTGATGCCGTGCCGCGCCGCGGTGTCCGCGAGCTGCGCCGGCGTGGTGGGCGCGACCGTCGAGTGGATGACGACGGTCTGCCCGTCGCCGGCGACGCCGAGGATCTCGCCGAGCACCTCGCGGACCTGGTCGTCGTCGCGCACCATCACGCAGATGACATCGGAGCGGGTCGCCATGGCCGCGATGCTCGCGGCACCGCGGGCGCCGGCCTCCTCGAGCTCGGCGACCGGCTCGGGCATCACGTCGTACACCCACAGGTCGATGCCGTCGGCGGCGGCGAGCCGCAGCGCCATCGGCTTGCCGATGTTGCCGAGGCCGATGAAGCCGACCCTGGTCACGTCGGTCATGCGCGGAACGTCTGTCCGCCGTCGACGGCGATGATCTGCCCGGTCACCCACGCGGACTCGTCGGAGAGCAGGAACAGGCAGGCGCCGACCATGTCCTCGGGCTGCCCCATCCGCTTGAGCGCGAGGCCCTTCACCAGCTCCTTGGCGGCGTCGCCGGCCTGGGTGCGGGTGGCCTGCGTGTCGGTCGGGCCGGGGGCGATCGCGTTGACGCGGATCCTCATGCCGCCGAGCTCGTGGGCGAGCTGCTGGGTCAGGCCGTTCACGCCGACCTTGGCCAGGCCGTAGAAGCCGGAGTAGAGGTACGCCGCGGTGCTCGACTGGTTCACGATCGAGCCGCCGCCGCGCTTCTGGAGCTCGGGGTAGACCGCGCGGGTCATCACCAGGGCGCCGTCCATGTTCACCGACATGAACTTCCGGTAGTAGTCCCAGTCCACGCTGATCAGCAGGTCGAAGGCCATGTCGCCGTAGATCGCGGCGTTGTTGACCAGCCCGTCGATGCCGCCGAAGCGCTCCACGGTCGCCGCGACCAGCGCCGCCGCGTCCTCGTGCGAGGACACGTCGCAGCGCACGAACAGCCCGCCGATGTCGGCCGCGACCTTCTCGCCCGCCTCGACGTTGAGGTCGGCCACCACGACCGACGCACCCTCGGCGGCGAGCGCGCGTGCGTACGCCTCCCCGATGCCCTGCGCCGCACCCGTGACCACGACGACCTTGTTCTCGAACCTGCTGCTCATGTGTCTCCTCTGTCGA
Organism: Nocardioides caricicola; assembly: GCF_039541135.1. Taxonomy (NCBI): domain Bacteria; kingdom Bacillati; phylum Actinomycetota; class Actinomycetes; order Propionibacteriales; family Nocardioidaceae; genus Nocardioides; species Nocardioides caricicola. The sequence goes on from NZ_BAABFQ010000001.1 coordinate 110,506, forward strand.
AACTCGGATAGTCCCTCACGTTCTGGTCGCCCCCACCGGCGTGTCGGCAGCCAAAACGTTAGGGACTATCGCTCAGGCGGGCTCCGCGACGGTCTTGGTCTCGAGGTACTCCTCGAAGCCGGCAACGCCCATCTCCCGGCCGATGCCGGACTGCTTGTAGCCACCGAACGGCGCGTCCGGGCTGAACCACACGCCTCCGTTGACGGCGATCGTGCCGGTGCGGATCCGCGCGGCGACGGCCTTGGCCCGGTCGAGGTCACCCGACTCGACCGAGCCGGAGAGGCCGTACGCCGAGTCGTTGGCGATCCGGACCGCGTCGTCGTCACCGTCGTGCGGGATGACCACGAGCACCGGTCCGAAGATCTCCTCCTGCGCGAGCCGGGAGGAGTTGTCGAGGCCCGCGACCACGGTCGGCTCGACCCAGAACCCGGCCTGGTCGATCACGCGGCCGCCGGTGGCGAACGTTCCGCCCTCCTCCTCGGCCAGCCGTAGGTACGCCTCGACCCGGTCGCGCTGCACCTGCGAGATCACCGGGCCGCAGATCGCGCCCGGGTCGGCCGGGTCCTTCGCCCCGATCGACTCCATCGTCGCCGCGGCGACCTGCACGGCCTCGTCGTACTTCTCACGAGGTACGACGAGCCGCGTGGTGATCGCGCAGCCCTGGCCGGCGTGGATGCACGCGGTGAACGCCGTGGCCCCGGCGGCCGAGGCGACGTCGGCGTCGTCGAGCACGATCGCGGCGGACTTGCCGCCGAGCTCGAGGAACACCTTCTTCAGCGTCGGCGCGGCCGCGGCCATGATCGCCTTGCCCACCTGGGTGGAGCCGGTGAACGACACCATGTCGACGCGCGGGTCCGTGGTCAGCTGGGACGCGACGTCGTTCGACCGCGGCGTCACGACGTTGAAGACGCCGGCCGGGATGTCGGTGTGCTCCGCGACCAGCCGACCGAGCTCGGCGGCCACCCACGGGGTGTCCGGAGCCGGCTTGAGGACGACCGTGCAGCCGGCGGCCAGCGCCGGGCCGACCTTGGCCAGGTTGATCTGGGTCGGGACGTTCCACGGCGAGATCGCCGCGACCACGCCGACCGCCTCGCGCCGCACCGTGCGCCGCGAGGCGATCCCCATCGGCGACGCGACACCGAGGTCGGTCTCGAACTCGTAGGTCTCCAGCAGGTCGGTGACCCACTTCAGCCCCTCGACGGGCACGTCGAAGCCAGCGGCGCCCATCATGAAGCCGGGCATGCCGACCTCGGCGGTGGTCAGCGCCTTGAACGGCTCGGCGTTCTCGAGCAGCGCCGCGTGCAGCTGGCGCAGGCAGCGCAGCCGGAGCTCGGTGTTCGTCGACCAGTCGGTCTCGTCGAACGCGCGGCGGGCGGCCGCGATCGCGGCGTCCACGTCGGCGGCGGTGCCGTCGGGGGCGACGCCGATCTCCTCGCCGGTGGCCGGGTTGAGGATCGGGTACGTCGCCGCGGCGCCGACCAGCTTGCCGTCGATCAGCTGCTGCGCCGGAGGCGGCAGGCTCATCGGGCCTCCTCCTGCGTGACGTACTCCCCGGCCTCGACCGGCGGCGGCCACACCGTCGACGGGAGGTCCTCGGGTCGGTAGTGCCCAGGCACCTCGAGACCGAAGACCTGCAGCCGCTTCATCAGCGTGTCCGGCGCCTTGCCCGACTTCACGACCCGGCCCATGGTGTGCGCCATCGCGCCGAAGTCGAACCAGTCCCGCTGCCACGCGAACTTGAGCTCCCCGTCGGGCTGCCGCTCGACGCCGAACCAGCTGCCGCCGAGCCCGGGGATCTCGAACTCCTTGCCGGTCGAGTCGTCGATGATCCCGGCGCGCTGCTTCCAGAAGCCCACGACCATCGCGTTCTTCTCGTCGATGACGGTGGCCATGTAGTCGTAGTGCCAGCCGTCGAAGCCGTCCATCTCGATGCCGATCGCCCAGTCCCGGATCTGGTCGCGGCCGACGGCCATGAAGTGCTCGTCGGGCGTCAGCATCCAGCCGTACGTCGCGTCCTCGGCGTACCACTCGGCCATGACGCGCCAGTCGCCGGACGCCTCCGCCTTCCGGTTGATGTCCAGCCAGGACTCCCAGAACTCCTCGATGTCGGCCCTGCTCAGAGCGGTCACGCTTCCTCCTCGATCGCCAGCGCCATCGCTGGGCAGTACCTCACGGCCGACTCCACGTCGGACCGTGCTGAATCGTCGGGGTGCTCCTGGAGCACCGTCACCAGGTCGGCCGCCTCGTCGAACCCGAACACGTCGGGCGCCTCGCCCTGGCACATCTGGTGTCCCTGGCACAGCCCGAGGTCGGCGACCACGCGGAAGGTCACTTCGCCCTCCTGCGGTACCGCACGCGGCAGGGCTGCTCGAGCTGGATCACCATCTTCGAGGTGTCGTCGCGGTACGACTCCGACGGCTGCGCCATCTCGAACTCGTAGTCGCGCAGGATCACCGAGAAGATCGCCTTCATCTGCATCATCGCGAACGCGTTGCCGACGCAGCGGTGCTTGCCGGCGCCGAACGGGATCCAGGTCCAGCGGTTCTGGAGGTCCTCCTGGCGCGGGTCGATGTAGCGGCCGGGGTCGAACGAGTCCGGGTTCGGGAAGTCCGACGCGATCCGGTTCGAGACCCGCGGCGAGGCGGCCACCACCGTGCCGGTCGGGATCGTGTGCCCGGCCAGCTCGATCTCCTCGGCCACGACGCGCATCAGGATGATCAGCGGCGGGTGCAGGCGCAGCGTCTCCTTGAGCGCCGACTCCAGGACCGGGATCGACCGCAGCGCCTGGAACGACACCTCGGAGCCGTCGGCGTACAGCTCGTCGAGCTCCTTGACGACGGCGGACATCGTCTCGGGGTTGCGCATCAGCTCGATCAGCGCCCACGACGCCGTGCCCGACGAGGTGTGGTGCCCCGCGAACATCATCGAGATGAAGATGCCGGTGATGTAGTCGGCGCTCATGTCGATCGAGATGAGGACGTCGAGCAGGTCGCGGTCCTCCTTGGCGACCGTGCCGCGCTCCTTGCGGCGGTCGATGATGCCCTGCACCAGCTCGACCAGCTTCTCGCGCGCGGCGTCGCGGATGCGGAACGACTCGATGTCCAGGTAGGGATCGACGTACGCCAGCGCGTCGGTGCCACGCTCGAGGTCGTGGTAGTGGTGGGCGAACGACGAGTCGAGCTCCTCGCGGAACGGCTTGCCGATCAGGCACGCGGACGTCGTGTAGATCGTCAGCTCCGCGAACCAGTCGAGCAGGTCGATCTCGCCCTCGTCGCCCCAGTCGGCGACCATCCGGTTGATCTCGGCCTCGATGGTCGCGGCGTGCCCGCGCATCATGTCGCCCCGCAGCGCCTGGTTCTTCAGCATCTGCTGGCGCTCCTCGGGGGAGGCGTCGAACACCACGCCCTTGCCGAAGATCGGGGTCATGAACGGGTACGCCGCCGCCTGGTCGAGCGTCGAGTCCGGGGCGCGGAAGAACTGCTCCTGCGCCTCCTCGCCGAAGACCAGCACGACGTCCTTGTCGGCCAGCCGGAACCGGCCGATGTCGCCGCACTCGTCGTACACCCGCTGGAACAGGCCGACCGGGTCCACCCGCATCTCGGCCAGGTGGCCGTGGCCGTCGTCCGGGACGGCGTACGAGACTTCCTTGATCTGCTGGGTCATCGGTCCTCCACGGGAGCCTCGGGGGTCACTTCGACCAGGTTCAGGTGCACGCCGCGCGGTGCCGAGACGATCGTGCTGATCGCCTGGCCGATCGCCTGCGGCTTCAGGAAGTGCGGGTGTCGGGCGAAGCCGAAGCGCACCCAGTGGTTGAGCACGTCGGCGCCCTGCTCGGGGTCCCAGTCGCTGCCCATCTCGCTCCAGGTGCCGCCCGGCCGGACGATGGACGCCCGGACGCCGGTGCCCTCGAGCTCCATCTGCATCGCGTGCGCCATGCCCTCGAGCCCCCACTTGCCGGCGGCGTACGACGACATGAACGGCCGCGCGCGGACCGCGACGTCGCTGGAGACGAAGACGACGTCGCCGCGGCGGCGCTCGACCATGCCCGGCACGATCGCGTGCACCATCCGGTGCGCGCCGACGACGTTGAGGTCGAGCTCGCGGGCGAACCGTTCGCTGTCGACGTCGTGCACCACGCCCGGGCCGACCGCACCGGCGTTGTTGACGAGCACCTCGATGTCGCCGAGGTCGGCGGTCGCCGCCTTCACGAAGTCCTGGACCGACCCGGGGTCGGTGATGTCGAGCGGGTGGACGAACGCCTCGCCCCCGGCCTCGCGGATCGCGGCCGCGACCTCGTCGCACTTGTCGGCACGACGGGCACCCAGCGCGACCGGGTAGCCGGCCGACGCGAGCACCAGCGCCGTGGCCGCGCCGATGCCGGCGGACGCGCCGGTGACGACGGCCGGTCGCCGCTCGGGCTGGGCGTACTTGCTCACCTGACCTCCATCTGCACGGGCACCGACGCGAAGCCGCGCACGTTCAGCGAGTGCACGCGCACGCAGCGGTCGTGGTCCACCTCGACGTGGCCGACCCGGCGGACCAGCTCGCGCAGCGCGATCTGCGCCTCGAGCCGGGCCAGGTTGGCGCCGAGGCAGAAGTGCCGGCCGCCACCGAAGCTGAGCAGCTGGGCGACCTCGTCCTTATCGCGGAAGATGTCGTAGCGGTCCGGGTCGGAGAACACCCGGTCGTCGCGGTTGGCCGAGCCGAGCACCAGCACCAGCTTGGAGCCGGCGGGCGCGACCTTGCCGTGCAGCTCGACGTCCTGCAGCAGGTGCCGCGCCAGCATCTGGCTGGACGTGTCGTAGCGCAGGGTCTCCTCGATCCACGGCACCACCAGGTCGTCCGGCTGGGCCGGGTCCGCGAACACCTTCTGGAACTGCTCGGGGTGCCGGGACAGGTGGAACAGCGCGTGCCCGAGCAGCTTGGTCGTCGTCTCGTTGCCCGCGACGACCATGAGGAACAGGAACGCGATGATCTCGTCGTCGGTGAGCCGGTCGCCGTCGATCTCGGCGACGAGCAGCGAGCTGGTGAGGTCCTCGGTCGGGCGCTTCTTGCGCTGCTCGACCATGTCGGCGTAGTAGACGACGAGGTCGAGCGCGGCGGCCATGCCTGCGGCCGGGACGTCGTACACGCCCTCCTCACGGTGCACGACGAGGTCGGCGAGCCGGCGGACCTCCTGGCGGTCCGACTCCGGCACGCCCATCATCTCGGAGATGACGTCCATCGGGAGCCGGCCGGCGAAGTCGGCGATCCAGTCGAAGCCCTTCCCGTCTCCGGCCTGCTCGAGACATTGGCCCAGGTAGTGGTCGGTGAGCCGCTGGATCTGCGGCGCGAGCTCGGTGACCCGGCGCGGCGTGAAGCCCTTGGAGACCAGCTTGCGCAGCCGCTGCTGGCGCGGCGGGTCCATGCCGAGGAACGACATGGTCTTGTGGGCCTCGGGACCCCAGGCGCTCTTCTCGATCGAGACGCCCATCGCGTTGGAGTAGACGCCCTCGGTGCGGATCGCGTGCTGGATGTCGGCGTGCCGCGTCAGGAACCAGATGTCGAGGTCCCGGTTGTGGTGCAGCGGGTCCTCGTCACGACAGCGCTGGTACGTCGGGTACGGGTCCTCCTGGAAGCCGTAGTCGTACGGGTCGAAGACGATGTCAGCGGTGGTGCTCATGCCACGTTGCCCTTCATGATCACGGCGACCACCGAGTCGAGCCGGTCGGCCATCTCGGTGTAGGTCATCAGTCCCATCCCGGCCTGGAGCAGCGCCCCGGAGAACGCCAGCGCGAGCGCCTCGAGGACCGCGGGGTCGGCCTGGGGGCCGAGCGCGTCGCGGAAGCGGCGGACGAACTCCGCGCCGATGCGCAGCCGCAGCTCGTCGACCTCCGGGTCGGGGCCGAGCAGCGCGGGCGTCACCGCCGCCGCGAGCTCCGGCGCCTCGGCCAGCCGGTCGGCGAGGTGCCGCGTGACCGACCGGACCCGCGCGACGGCGTCGGCACCCTCCGGCTCCTGCTCGTTCTCGACCAGGAACCGCCAGAACAGCTCGGCGTACAGCCGGTTCTTCGACTCCAGGTAGGTGTACGCCGTCGCCGACGACACCCCCGCACGCTGGGCGACCATCCGGATCGTCAGCGTCTGGTGCCCGACGGCGCGCAGCTCCTCGCGACCGGCCTCGAGGAGGCGCTCGGTGGTGGAGTTGGACACCTGTCCAATTTAGAACGTGTTCCCATTCCGGCGCAAGGCCCCTACAGTCCCGCCATGCCCACCTACGCCCGCGAGGAGCTCGAGTCCGCGTTCCGCCACTACCAGGACGAGGTCGCGGACATCGCCCGCTCCGGCGAGTGGTCGCGCTTCGCCGACCTGTTCACCGAGGACGCGACGTACGTCGAGCACGCGTACGGGACGTTCCACGGCCGCGAGGAGATCCGTGACTGGATCGTGCGGACGATGACGACGTTCCCCGGCAGCGAGATGCCCGGCTTCCCGATCGACTGGTACGTCGTCGACGAGGAGCGCGGCCGGATCGTGTGCGAGGTCTGGAACGACATGCGCGACCCCGGCGACGGGGCGCGCCACGGCGCCAGCAACCTGACGATCCTCACCTACGCCGGGGACAACCGCTGGTCGAGCGAGGAGGACGTCTACAACCCGGCCACGTTCCTGCGCGCGACGCGGAAGTGGGCGAAGGTCGCGGCCGCGAACGGCGAGCTCGGCGCCGACGGCGAGGCGTGGCTGGAGATGTTCGCCCGCTAGCTGTGACGCCGGCGGCGGAGGTCAGCCCCGCGGCTCCAGCGGCGGCACCGGGATGTCGAACGACGGCGCGGTGGTGCCGCCGTCGACGCGGAGCACCACGCCGGTGACCCAGGACGACGCGGGCGCGGCGAGGTAGAGCGCCGCGGCCGCGATGTCGCGCGGCTGGCCGATCCGGCCCATCGGGGTGTTCTGCTCGTACGTCGAGCGCAGCCCGTCGTCGTTCATGACGAAGTCCATCGCCTGGGTGGCGACGCCGCCGACGCCGATCGCCTTCACGCGCACCGTCGGGGCCAGGTCCGCGGCGAGGTTCTGGGTGATCATGTTGAGCGCGGCCTTGCCGGCGCCGTACGCGAGCATCGAGGTCATCACCAGGTCGCCGGAGCGCGACGAGATGTTCACGATCGAGCCGCTGCCGTGGGTGTCGACCATCGCCTGGGCGGCCAGCTTGCTGAGCAGGAACGGCGCGACCGCGTTGAAGTGCAGGGCGGTCGTCAGGTAGCGCTGCGAGGTCTGCATGGCCGGCCGGGGCAGGCTGCCGCCGGCGTTGTTGACCAGGATCGAGACCTTGCCGAAGCGCTCGAGGGTCGCGGCGACCAGGCGCTCCAGGTCCTCCTCGACCATCACGTCGGCGACGACCGCGAGACCGGACCGGCCGGTCGCCTCGATCGCCCGCACGGTCTCGTCGAGGCTCCCCTGGGTCCGCGCGGCGACCACCACGTCGGCGCCGGCCTCGGCGAACGCGACCGCGATCGCGCGCCCGATCCCCGCACCGCCGCCCGTCACGATCGCGACCTGGTCGGTCAACCGGAAGTCATCGAGGATCACGGCTGACAACCTAGGGGCAGCCCACGGAGTTGTGACAGGTGTGAACAGACGGAGCCTCCGATGATCCCGAGCCGCGAGCGGCGGGCGTACGACGAGTTCGTGGCCGCGTCCGCGGACCGACTCGTGCGTACGGCGTACCTGCTGTGCGGCGACCGCGGCCATGCAGAAGACCTCGTGCAGACCGCGCTGCTGCGCACCGCCCGGCGGTGGCGCACGGCGCGCCAGCAGCCCGAGGCCTACGCGCGTCGGGTCGTGGTCAACCTCGCCAAGGACCGCTGGCGCGACCTGTCGCGCCGTCCCGCGGAAGGGGCCCTCGACGTCGACGTCGCGGCACCCGCCGACGAGGCGCTGCTGGACCGGGACCTGCTGCTGCGCGCCACGCGGCAGCTGGCACCGGGACAGCAGGCCGTGCTGGTGCTGCGGTTCTTTGACGACCTCACGGTCGAGGAGACCGCGGCCGCGCTCGGGTGCTCCACCGGCACCGTCAAGTCACAGACCTCACGCGCCCTGGACCGGCTCCGGAGCGTGCTCACCTCGCAGAAGGAGAACGCCGATGCTGACCGATGACGACCTGACCCGTGAGCTGGGCGGCGCGTTCCGCGCCGAGACCGACGGCCTGCGGTACGCCGGCCGAGTACCCACCCCGCGCACCGGCCCGGGCCTCGCCGTACCCCTCGCGACCACGGCGGTCGCGGCCGCGGTGCTGGGCGCGGTCATGGTCGGAGCGCCGGCTGACGCGCCGGTGCCACCGAGCGCCGCGCCGACCGGCACCCCGACCCCGCCGGCGCCGAGGCTCGTGACCGACACGATCGAGGTCGCGGGCTACGCGTTCACCTACCGGCACGCGGCCGGCGAGCCCCGCGCCGACGACCTCTACGCGCTGATGGATCCGGGCGAGGTGCCCGCCGGCGCCGAGCAGATCGAGGCGCCCGAGGGCGTCCGCGCGTGGGTCGGCACCGAGCCCACGAGCGGGGACCACGCCGTCTGGGTCGAGGCGCCGACCCGCAACGGCGGCCGGCTGTTCGCCGTGCTCTCGCCGACGTGGAGCCTCGAGGAGATGACCGACCTGTTCTACAACGGCGAGCCGCGCGCGGTCCCGGCCGTCTGAGCTACTGGGCCCGGTCGGCCCTGGGGATCGTCAGCGCCAGGGCCGCACCGAGCACGGCGGCCGCGGTCGCGACGAGGAAGCAGACCTTGAAGGCACCCTCGGACGGGACGCCCGTGCCGGCGATCGTGATGCCCGTCAGCACGGCGGCCATCACCGCCGAGGCGACGGTCGTGCCGACCGAGCGCATCAGCGCGTTGATGCCGACCGCGGAGCCGGCCTCGTTCATCGGCACCGCGTCCATGATCAGCGTCGGCATCGCGGCGTACCCGATGCCGACGCCGGCCGAGCAGATGATCCCGGCGACCGCGATCTCCCAGGCCGCGTCCATCAGGAAGAACGACAGCAGGTAGCCGCCGCCGAGCACGAGGGCGCCGAGCGCCAGGGCGTACTTCGCGCCGTACGTCCGCATGATCCAGCTCGAGACCGGCGCCAGGGCCAGCATCATCAGGCCGCCCGGGGCCATCCAGAGACCGGCCTCGAGCATGGTCTGCTCGAGGCCGTAGCCGGTCTCGGCGGGCATCTGGAGCAGCTGCGGGAACACGATCGCCTGGGCCATCATCCCGAAGCCGATCGCGATCGCGGCGATGTTGGTGAGCAGCACCGGCCGCCGGGCGGTGACGCGCAGGTCGCAGAGCGGCTCGTCCTGGCGCAGCTCGTACCAGCCCCAGGCGAGCAGGACGACCACGCCGAGCGCGATGCAGCCGATGGTGCGGCCGGAGTCCCAGCCCCAGGTGTTGCCCTTGGAGATGCCGACCAGGGTGGCGACCAGGCCGACGGCCAGCCCGACGGCGCCGCCGAGGTCGAAGGTGCCGTCGTGGGCGTCGTGGACGTGCGGCACGAGGAACCAGGTGCCGAGGCCGACGAGCACGGCGAGGCCGGTGGCGACCCAGAAGAGGGCGTGCCAGTCACCGGCCTGCGCGACCCAGGCCGACAGCGGCAGGCCGATCGCGCCGCCGACGCCGAGCGTCGCGCTCATCGCGGCGACGGCGGTGGTCGCCATCGCCGGCGGCACGACCTCGCGCATCAGGCTGATGCCGACGGGGATGAACCCCATCGCCAACCCCTGCAGCGCGCGGCCCGCGACCACCGGTCCGATGGTCGAGGAGAGGGCGCAGGTGACCGAGCCGGCGAAGAGCAGCACCGAGCTGCCGACGAGGACCCGCTGCTTGCCGAAGAGGTCGGCGAGGCGGCCCGCGATCGGCATCGCCACGGCGGCGCCGAGCAGCGTCGCGGTCACGACCCACGCGGCGTTCGACGGCGTGGTGCTGAGGAACTCGGGGAGCTCGGTCTGGATCGGGATGACCAGCGTCTGCATCAGGGCGACGCTCATGCCGCTGAAGCACAGGACGATCACCGTCAGCATCGCGCCGCGCCGTCCCTGGTCGACCAGGGGCTCGGCCTCGCTCGCTGTCTTCAGGTCGCTCACTTGTGCATCGTACATATGCATGATGCACATGGCTACGGTAACCTCGGTCACATGACCACCCGGGTCCGGCGTACGACCGAGCAGTCACTGCTCCACCAGCTCGCCGACGAGCTGCTCCGATTCGGCAAGCGGCGGCACGCTGCCGTTGAGGGCGTCGAGCTCGAGTCGTCGGCGTTCAAGCTCCTGTGGGTGCTGTCGGACGACCAGCCGAAGACGCTGCGCGAGCTCGCCGACGAGCTCGGCCTCGACCTGTCCACGATCAACCGCCAGGTGAACGGCGCCGTGCGCGCCGGGCTGCTCGAGCGGTTCACCGTCCCGGGCAGCCCGAGCCGGCCGGTCCGGTCGACCGCCGAGGGGCGCCGGCTCTACGAGCACGACTCGGCGGTGCACGCCGACCTGCTGCGGTCGGTGCTCGCCGAGATGGGTCCGGACGCTGCCCGCGACCTGATCCGCTCGATGGGCGCGTTCAACGACGCCTACGAGCGGCGTGCCCCGCACCGCCGGTGACCGCCGCTAGGCCGAGGGCGTCAGCGCCTTGGCCATCTGCTTCTTCACGAACCTGATCGCCGCCTTGGGCATCACCTTGATCGCGATGCTCATCAGCCTGGCGTCGGCGCCGACGTAGATGTGCAGCCGGTCCTTCTCGATGCCCTCGACCATGATCCGCGCGGCCTGGTCGGGCTGCGTCATCCGGACGCTGCCCTCCTCGCCGGTGGGCGTCTCGATCCCGGAGTTCGCGGTGATGTCGGTGGCGATCGCGCCGGGCATGATCACCGACACCGAGACCGACGTGTCCAGCAGCTCGGCGTACAGGCCCTCGGTGAACAGCTTCACCGCGGCCTTGCTCGCGCCGTACATCGTCTGCCCGGGGAACGGGAAGAAGCCGCCCATGCTCGAGACGTTCGCGAGGTGGGCCTCCGGGCGCTCGACGAGCAGCGGCAGGAACGCCCGTGTCATGTGCACGGTGCCCATCAGGTTGATGTCGAGGACCCGGCGGATCGCGGCGTCGTCGAGCTCGGCGACCGGCAGGAAGGGCTGGATCACGCCGGCGTTGTTGAGCAGGCCGTCGACCGTGCCGTGCGCCCCGACGACCGCCGCGGGCAGCGCCTCGACGCCCGCCTGGTCGGTGATGTCCAGGACGTGCGTCGACAGCCGGTCTCCGGCGGCGGCGATCCGGGCGGTCTCCTCGAGCCCCGCGGCGCTCACGTCGACCGCCGCGACGCGTGCCCCGCGGGCGAGCATCAGCAGCACCAGCTCGCGCCCCATCCCGTTGCCGGCGCCGGTGACCACCCAGACCTTGCCCTGAATCCGCATGGCGCGAGTATGGCGGCTACTTCGGCTCGAACACCTCGACCAGGTTGCCGGTCGGGTCCGTGACCAGGATCTGCCGCCCGCCCGGGCCGGAGACGACGTCGCTGCGGAACGGCACCCCGGCCGCGTCGAGCCGTTCCATCTCGGCGTCGAGGTCGTCGACCACCACGAGGATGCGGTTGCGCCCCGGCACGTTCATGTCGGCCGGCGTGGACCTCGCGCCCGAGCTCGGCGGTCCCGACAGCAGCAGCCGGAGCGGGCCGGACTCCACGTCGGCGAAGGCAGGCGCGACGTTGCTGTTCACCGTGAACCCGAAGTGGGTCGTGTAGAAGTCGACGGCCGCCTGGACATCGTCGACCACGTAGCGGATGGATGCTCGCTCGTCGCTCATGAGACCAGTGGGTCACGCGAGCGCCGCGTTGTCGAGGCCCTACAGGCGAGGCCCTAGAGGCGAAGGGCGCCCGGAGCGTCGTCCGGCACGACCGGGTTGGCCGGCCGCACCGCCGGCAGCGGGGCGTACGCCGCCCCGGGTGCGGGCCGCGGGTCGGGCTCGCCGCGGTTCGGCCAGAGCGCGGTCGCCCGCTCCGCCAGCGCGGTGATCGTGAGCGACGGGTTGACGCCGAGGTTGGCGGTGACCGCGGACCCGTCGATGACGTGCAGGTCGGGGTAGCCGTGCACGCGGTGGTACGGGTCGATCACGCCGTCGTCCGCGCTGAGGCCCATCACGGCACCGCCCAGGTAGTGCGCGGTGACCGGCTTGTCGAACGGGTCCGCCAGCGACCCGCGCGCCTCGCCGTCGATGCGGTCGGCGAACATCCGGGTGATCCGGTGCGCGATCGGGATCCAGTCCGGGTTGGGCTCGCCGCGCCCGGCCCGAGTGGAGAGGCGCAGCCCGAACGGCGTCCGGCGCAGGTACGAGGTCAGCGAGTTGTCGAGCGACTGCATGACCAGGATGAACGCCGAGCGCTCGGCCTTCCGGCCGCGGAGGGCGAACCGGAGCTGGTGGAGCGGCCGGCGCACGACCGTGCCCGCGAACCGGAGGGCTCGGCGCGGGCCGCCGTCGACGAGCGGCGCACTGGTGGCGAGGATCGCGTCCTGGCCGGGGCCGTAGCGGCAGATCTCGACGTGGGTGTGCGGCTCGGGGTGGATGGACGCGCTGATCGCGACCCCGTCGGCCAGGTCGGTCCGCGAGCGGCTGACCGCCATCAGCCCGGCCTCGGAGTTGGTCCGGCTCAGCTCGCCGAGCCGGTCCGACAGCAGCGGGAGCCCGCGGCGCTTGACCCGGTGGAGCAGGTCCTGGGTGCCGAGCGCGGCCGCGGCGAACACGACCTGCTCCGCGGTGTGGACCTGCCGCCGGCGCCGCAGCCACCGGCCGGACCGCACCGAGACGACGTCGTACCCGCCACCGGCGCGGGGCGCCACGTCGACGACGGTCCGCAGCTCGTGCACCGTCGCACCGGCGCGCTCGGCGAGGTAGAGGTAGTTGGTGAGCAGCGTGTTCTTCGCGTTGTGCGGGCAGCCGCTGAAGCACCGGGCGCAGAACGTGCAGCCGGTGCGCGCCGGGCCGACGCCACCGAAGTAGGGGTCCGCGACGGTGCGCCCGGGCTCGCCGAAGTACACGCCGACCTGCGTCGCGTGGAACGTGTCGGCGACGCCGAGGTCCGTGGCGACGTCGAGCAGCACCTGGTCCCCCGCGCTGAGCCGCGGGTTCTGCGCGGCGCCGAGCATCCGCTTCGCCTGGTCGTAGTACGGCGCGAGCTCGCTGCGCCAGTCGGTGATGTGCGCCCACTGCGGGTCGGTCCAGAACTGGTCGAGCGGCTCGTACAGCGTGTTGCCGTAGATGATCGACCCGCCGCCGACGGCGGCCGCGCTGACGACCGTCGTGCGCCCGATCGGGCTGAACCGCATCGCACCGCGCATCCCCAGCCGCGGCATCCACACCATCGAGCGCGGGTCGCGGCTGCGCTCGGGGAAGTCCTCGGGCCGCCAACGCCGCCCGGCCTCGAGCACGCCGACGCGGTAGCCCTTCTCCGTGAGCCGGAGCGCGGTGACGCTGCCGCCGAAGCCCGAGCCGATGACGAGCACGTCGAAGTCGAAGCCGGCCACGGGCGCAGTGTGCCAGTCCGGCGCCGGCTCCTGGGTCACTCTCGGCGAGACACATGCTCCTGACGCACCCACTCGAGGTACGCGCGCGGCTTCACGTTCCCCCCGCCGTCGGCCCACACGACGTACGCCTCCCAGCGGCCCTGGACGCTGCGCCAGTCGAGCAGGATCCCGGGCGCCCGGCCGGTCGAGGCGCCGGTGACGTTGACCCAGACGTGCTGGGGGCCGACATGGCCCCGCTGCCCCGTCTGGTCGTTCGCCCGCATCCACGAAGAATAGAACATATGTTCGAACGTGGGAGTATCCCCCCGTGCGGAACGACGACGGTTGGGTGACCGAGCACCTCCGGGTCGGCGGCACCCGGGTCGACTGCCGCCGCAGCACCCGCGGTGCGGGTGTCCCGATCGTGCACGTCCACGGCTTCGCGATCTCCGGCAGCTATCTCATGCCCACCGCGCGCGCCCTCGCCGGCCGGTGGGTCAACGTCGTGCCGGACCTGCCCGGCTACGGCCGCAGCGAGCGGCGCGAGCGGGTCCTGGACATCCCGGCGCTCGGCGAGGCGCTGGTCGGCGTGCTCGACGCGCTCGACATCGAGAAGGCGGTGCTGCTCGGCAACTCCATGGGCTGCCCGGTCGCGCTCGAGGTCGCGTACGCCGCACCCGCGCGGGTGGACCGCCTGGTCCTGGTGTCGCCGGCCGGCGGCGCGCAGAACCAGCCGCTCGTCCGCGCGCTGGGCCAGCTCGGCAAGGACATGTTCCGCGAGAGCCCGCGGATGTTCCCGGTCGCCGTGCCGGACTACGTGCGGTTCGGGCCGGTCAACGGGTTGCGCCTGTTCGGCGAGCTCACCCGCTACCCGTCGCTGGAACGGCTGGTGCACACGCCGGTGCCGACGCTGGCGGTGCTGGGCCGCCGCGACCCGCTGATCCCGACGGCCGACCGGGTCCGCGAGGTCGCGGCGATGGCGCCCGAGCAGCTCGCGGTCGCGGTCGTCGACCAGGCCGCGCACGCCGTGAACTTCAGCCATCCCGACGAGCTCGCCGGGATCGTCGGAGCCTGGCTCGAGGACCCGCGCACCGAGTCCGTCCCCGACGGGGTGCGCTTCTTCCCCGCGCCCGGCTGATCAGGCCCGGCGGGCCAGCGCGCGCAGCATCGCGGGCGGGAGGTCCTTCGGCAGCCAGCCCGACAGGTCGATGAACACTGTCGCCTTGTGGGTCGCGACCGAGATCGCCGCGCCGATGCAGCGGCTACTTCCGCTGCCGTGCCTGCTTCTGGCAGACCGGGCAGACCCCGAAGAGCTCGACCGAGTGGCTGACGTCCTCATACCCGTTGTCCTCGGCGACGCGGTTGGCCCACTTCTCCACCGCCGGCCCCGCGATCTCGACCGTGCGCCCGCACTGCCGGCAGACCAGGTGGTGGTGATGGGTCCGACTGCAGAGCCGGTACGCCGCCTCGCCGACGTCGGACTGCACCTGGTCGACCTCGCCGCTCTCGACGAGCGCCTGCAGGGCGCGGTAGACGGTCGCGAGGCCGACCTTCTCGCCGCCGGCCCGCAGCGCCGCGTAGATGTCCTGGGCGCTGCGGAAGCCCTCGGACGCCTCGAGCTCGGCGAGCAGCGCCCGCCGCTGGCGGGTGCTGCGCTGCCGAGGGGCCGCGGGCGCGGACTCAGACGTGGGGGACGGCACGCCCCCACCGTAGTCGGATCACCAGCTCGCCTTGCGGATGCCTGGCAGCTCACCGCGGTGCGCGAGCTCGCGGAACCGGATCCGCGAGGTGCCGGTCTTGCGCAGATAGCCGCGCGGTCGGCCGTCGACCTGGTCCCGGTTGCGCAGTCGCACGGGTGAGCTGTCGCGCGGCAGGCGGGACAGGGCTCGCACCGCCGCGGCGTGCGCCACCGACCCCGGCTCGGCGGTGCGGATGGCGTCCTTGAGCGCGATCCGGCGCTCGGCGTACCGCTCGACGATCCGGCGGCGACGCTGCTCGGCGGCGACCTTGCTCTTCCTCGCCATCAGCGCTCCTCGCGGAAGACCACGTGCCGGCGCACCCGTGGGTCGAACTTGCGCAGCTCGAGCCGGTCCGGGTCGTTGCGCCGGTTCTTGCGGGTGACGTAGGTGTAGCCCGTCCCGGCGGTCGACCGCAGCTTCACGATCGGCCGTACGTCACTTCCCTTGCCGCCCATCAGATCCTCCCCTCGCGTCGGATGATCTGGGCCACGACGGCGTCGATGCCGCGGACGTCGATCACCTTGATGCCGCGGGCGCTCACCCGCAGCGCGACGTGCCGGCCGAGGCTCGGCACCCAGTAGCGCTTGCGCTGGACGTTGACGCCGAACCGGCGGTTCGTGCGTCGATGCGAGTGCGAGACGTGGTGGCCGAAGCCCGGCCGGCGTCCCGTCACCTGGCACGTACGTGACATGAGGCAGCTCCCTCGTCATAATGATAACGATTCTCATTCTAGCAAAGGAGTGCCGATGAAGGACGGGATCCACCCGACCTACGGACCGGTGGTGTTTCGCGACCGGACCGGAGACCTGCTGCTGCTGACCCGGTCGACCCTGGCCGGACGGACCGGCGGGGAGACCGTGGACCTCGACGGCGCGACCTACCCGGTCGTCGACGTCGACGTGTCCAGCGCCAGCCACCCGTTCTGGACCGGGCGCGGCCGCGTCGTGGACACCGAAGGACGCGTCGAGGCGTTCCGCCGGCGGTACGGAGGCGGCGCATGAGGACGCCCGTGGTCCTGCTGACCGGCGTCGACCGCGAGGCGATGACCGCGACGATGGTCGGACTGCAGTTCGACCTGCCGTCAGCCGTGGCCGTCCGCCACCACATCGACGTCGGTCGCAGCGTGCTGCAGCGGATCGTCAGCGACGTCACCGGCGTGGTGGAGCAGGTCGAGATCGACCTCGAGCACGCCTGCGTCAGCTGCGCGATCCGGGAGGACGTGGTCCCGACGCTCGAGCGGCTGGCGCGCAGCGGACGTTGGTCGACGATCCTCGCCCACCTGCCGGTCGGAGCGGAGGCCCGCCAGGTCTGCAACGTCCTCGCGGGGGACACCCGGCTCGCGCGGCACCTGCGGGTGTGCGGGGTCGTCGCCGCACTCGACGGCCCGGGCGTGGTCGAGGACCTCCTCGGCGACGACCTCCTGGCCGAGCGCGGGGTCCACAGCTCCGAGGACGACCGCCGAGGCCTCGGCGAGGTCGCGGCCGCGATGGTGGAGTACGCCGACGTCGTGGTGACCGACGGGCCCGCGGAGCCCGCGGGCCTCGAGCTGGTGGCGGCGCTGGCGCTGCCGGGTGCGACCCTGGTCAGCGGGGTGGAGCACCTCGACGCCGCGGCCCTGGCGAGCTCGCGGCACGTGCCCGGACGCACCGACGCGTGGACCGCGCCGGTCTCGCTGACGCCACTCCCCCACACCGAGTGGAAGCACGTGTGGCGGCGCGAGCTGGTCTCCCCGCTCGCGTTCCACCCCGACCGACTGCTCGACGACCTCGAGCGCCTCGGCGGCGGACGGCACCGCTCGCGGGGCTGCTTCTGGCTGCCGACCCGACCGGACCGGGTGCTGGTGTGGGACGGCGCCGGCGGCCAGCTGAGCATCGGCAACGGCGACCTCTGGGGCACCCGCCCGCCGATGACCCGACTGGTCCTCACCGGGGTCGGCACCCCGCCGGGCGACCTCGCCGACGCGTTCGAGGCGATGCTGCTGACGCCCGACGAGGCGGCCGCCGGGGGCAGCTGGCGGACCGCCGAGGACGGGTTCGAACCATGGCTCGGCCCGGTGCGGCGGGTGGCCTGATGGCGGTCCCGAAGCGCCGCGTCTCGCGCAGCAACACCCGGCACCGCCGGGCGCAGTGGAAGGCGACGCCGACGTCGTTGGTCACCGTCGTCGTCGGCGGCGAGGAGCATCGCGTCCCCCGGCGGCTCGCACCGGCCGTGCTCCGCGGACTGGTCGACCCGCGCACCGGCCGTCCCACGGCATCCAGGAAGGAGGGGACATGAAGGTTCGGAACTCACTGCGCTCGCTGAAGAGCCAGCCGGGCTCCCAGGTGGTCCGCCGGCGTGGCCGCGTCTACGTGATCAACAAGCAGAACCCGCGCCTCAAGGCACGTCAGGGCTGACGACCCCGGGCGCGCGAAGGGCCGGGCTCCCGAGGGAGCCCGGCCCTTCGTCGTACGACGACTCAGTCGCCGGCGACGGCCTTCTTGAACGCGGCGCCCGCCTTGAACGCCGGCGCCGTGGTCGCGGCGATCGCGATCTCCGCCCCCGTCTGGGGGTTGCGGCCGGTGCGAGCGGAGCGCTCCCGCGCCTCGAACGTGCCGAAGCCCGGCAGCGTGACCTTGTCGCCGGACGCGACGGCCTCGGTGATCGACGTCAGGACGGCGTCCAGGGCCGCATCGGCCTGGGATCCGTTGAGGCCGGTCTTCGCGGCAACGGCGTCGCTCAGCTGGGACTTGTTCATTCGTGTTCCTTTCAGTTGGTGAACGCATCGGGGTGCAGCAGCCGCGCGACCTCCTCGACCCCGAGGGACGAGCGCACGCCGCCACCGAACACCGGTTCCGGTACCCCGATGACACGATCGCTGCGCACGGCATCCGTGGTGGCGAGCCGGGCCTCGATGTAGGCGAGGGCGGTCTCGCGCACCTCTTCGTCGTTGTACGGGAAGACGATGACGTCGGGGTCGAGCCGCACGATCTTCTCAGGGGACCAGGCAGCGTAGTACTCGCCCTCGGGCAGGTGCGCCGAGGTGATCAGGTTGCGACCGCCCGCGCGCTCGAGCACGTCGGTGTAGAGCCCACCGGCCTGCACGTACAGCGTGGACTCGTAGACGCTGAGGATCGCGACCGACGCCGGCTCCTCGTCGGCGACGGCCTCCTCCGCTCCCGCGACGATGCCCTTCAGCTCCGTGACCAGGTCGGCGGCCTCCTCCTCGACGCCGAACAGGCGGCCGAGACGCTCGAGGTCCTCGTAGGTGTCGGGAACCGTGGTCTCGGTCTTCGTGTCGGCGCACAGCGACTCGCTCACCAGCACCGGCAGGCCGTCCTCGGCGTACGTCGCGCGCGTCGGCAGCCGCTTGCCGTCGAACCGCCAGTCCTGCTCGGCCAGCAGCAGGTCCGGGCGCTCGCCGATGACGGCCTCGGCGGACGGCTCCCCCTCGGTGACGACGCGGACGGCGTCGTAGGCGGCGGCATAGCGCTCCGACGGCGTGCCGTACTGCGTGTTGACCTGGCCGACGAGACGGTCCTCCAGGCCGAGGGCCACCATCATCTCGGTCATGGTCGGGTAGAACGACAGCACCCGCTCGGGCGGGGCGGCCACCGTCACCTCGGTGCCGCAGGAGTCGAAGGTCATCGGGAACGCCCCAGCAGCGCCGGCGGTGGTACCCGCCGCGGCCCCGGTCTCGGGGGCGGCGCCGCAGGCGGACAGGGCGAGCAGGGACAGCAGCGCCCCCACCGAGAGGCGGGTGCGTCGGGATCGGGTCATCGCGGTTCTTCCTGGTGAGTGATGGTCAGTGGTGCGGTCGAGAAACGAGGTCGGCCGGTGAGGGGGTGCGCGTCGACGTGCACGGCCACGCCGAACACCTCCCGAACGAGGTCGGGCGTGAGCACGTCGACGACCGGACCGCGAGCGACGACGCGGCCTCCGGCGAGCACGTGCACGAGGTCGCAGTAGGCGCCGGCCAGGTCGAGGTCGTGCAGGGCGACCACGGCGCTGGTGCCGCTGGCGCGCACCAGGCCGAGCAGGTCGTGCTGCGCGGCGACGTCGAGGTGGTTGGTGGGCTCGTCGAGCACGAGCAGCCGGGGCTCACCGACGAGCGCCCGCGCGAGCAGCACCCGTTGCCGCTCACCGCCGGAGAGCGTCGTGCACCGCCGGTCGACCAGGTGCGCGATCCCGACGCTGTCCACGGCGCGCGCCACCGCCGACCGATCGGCGTCCGAGAGCCCGCCCCACCCGGACGCGTGCGGCGCCCGGCCGAGCTCGACGACCTCACGCACCGACAGCTCGAGCGGCCCGGGCATCTGGGTGACGGCGGCCGTACGCCGGGCCGCGGCGCGGGCGGACAGCTCGCGCCACACGTCGGCGCCGTCGACGGCGACCACTCCGGCCTCCGGGCGCACCGCCCGGTACACCGCGCGCAAGAGGCTGGACTTGCCGCTGCCGTTGCCGCCCAGCAGCCCCACGACCGCGCCCTGCGGGACATGCAGGTCGGCGCCACCGAGGACCGCGCGGTCCCCGAGGTGCACGGTCAGCCCCTCGACCACCAAGGCGTCGCTCATCCGGCCACCTCGCCCCGGTCGCGGCGCAGCAGCCAGATGAGGAACGGCGCACCGACCAGCGCGGTGACGATCCCGACGGGGAGCTCCGCGGGCGCTCGCACGACACGGCAGAGGATGTCGACCAGCACCAGGTAGCAGCCGCCGAGCAGCAGCGAGAGCGGGACGACGCGGCGGTGCGCCGGTCCGACCAGCAGGCGCGCGACGTGCGGGATCATCAGCCCGACGAACCCGATCCCGCCGGCCACGGCGACGGCCACGCCCGTGCAGAGCGCGGCCACCAGGACCAGCTCCAGACGGAACCGCGGGAGGTCGACACCGAGGCTGCTCGCGGCGTCGTCGCCCAGGCTGAGCAGGTCGAGCGCGGTGGCGCGGTACAGCACGAGCACGGCGGCCAGGAGCACGACGGCCGTGGCGACCGGCAGGTCCGACCACGACGTACCGGCTAGGCTGCCGAGGATCCAGAAGAGGACGTTGGCCAGCTCCTCGGGGGTCGCGCGCAGCTGGAGGTAGCTGGTGACCGCCGCCATCAGGTAGCCCACCGCGACGCCGGCCAGCAGCATCCTCGGCGGGTCGATGCGGCCGTTCCGGCGGCCGAGGGCCAGCACCGCGACCATCGTCGCCGCGGCCCCGGCGAAGGCGACCACCGGGATCCCGAGGCCCGCGAGCGCCGCGATCCCCAGCGTCATCGCCGCCGTGGCCGCCGCCGACGCACCGGACGCCACCCCGAGGACGTAGGGGTCCGCGAGCGGGTTGCGCACCAACGCCTGCATCAGCACGCCGGCCAGGGACAGGCCGGCGCCGACGACGAAGGCGAGCAGGGTCCGCGGGAAGCGGTACTCCCACACGATCGTGTCGGTCGCGAGGTCGACGCCGTCACCCCAGCCGAACACGCGGCGCGCGAGCGTGGCGACCACGTCGCCGAGCGGCACCGGGACCGCCCCGGTCCCGACTCCGACCAGGACCAGCGCGACCCCGGCGACCGCGCACCCCGCCAGCAGGGCCGCGTGGCCGCGCGGACCCAGCAGGTAGGGGCCGGGACGCGGCCGGGAAACGGAGGACACGAGGGGGAACGCTAAACCATAATGAGAATCATGTTCAACACGGTCCAGTCCTTCTCACCCGCCTTCCGGCGGTTCGCGCTCTCCCGGGTCCTGGTGTGGTCGGGAGCGGCGACCAGCCTGGTCGCGCTTCCGGTGCTGGTGTACGACCTGACCGGGAGCGCCACCGCCACGGCCGCCCTCGCCGCGCTCGAGGCCGCGCCGTACCTCGCCTTCGGGCTCGTCGCCGGCGCCTGGGGCGACCGCTTCACCCGGGCCTGGACCCTGACCGGCGCCGGCCTCGCGAGCGCGGCGCTGCTCGCGAGCGTGCCGATCGCCGCGCAGGTGTCGACGCTCCACGTCGCGCACGTCCTCGCCGTCGCGACCGCCGTCGGCATCCTGGGCGTCTTCGCGGACGCCGCCGCGTTCGGCTCGATCACGACGCTCGTCGATCGCGGCGAGCTCGCCGGCGCCCAGGGCCTGCTCACCACGGTCGGCACCCTGGTCGGGGTCGCCGGGCCGGCCGT
Source organism: Nocardioides caricicola (assembly GCF_039541135.1). Classification (NCBI taxonomy): domain Bacteria; kingdom Bacillati; phylum Actinomycetota; class Actinomycetes; order Propionibacteriales; family Nocardioidaceae; genus Nocardioides; species Nocardioides caricicola. The sequence continues at coordinate 131,855 of NZ_BAABFQ010000001.1, forward strand.
CGGCGGTGCCCTGCTCGCCCGGGTCGGCGCGGTCCACGTGCTCTGGGTCGAGGTGGCGGCGTACGTCGCCGGCGCCGCCCTGCTGACCGGGCTTCGGCTCGGCGGCGGCGTCCGGCCGGCCGGCGCCTCCCTCCTCGGCTCGATCTCGGAGGGGCTGCGGTTCGTGCTGCGCGAGCCGCTCGTGCGCAGGCTGACGCTCTGCGGCATCGGGGTCAGCCTCGCGAGCGGAGGCGTCGTGGGGCTGCAGGTGGCCCTCGCCGTCGACGAGCTCGGCGTCCCCCTCGACGGCCACGAGCTCGGCCTGCTCCTGGCCGCGGGCGCCTGCGGAAGCGCGGCAGCCGGGTTGCTCGCGCCCACCGTCCGGCGCCGGTGGCGCGCGGGCCTGGTGGCTTCGGTCGGCTACCTGGCCGGATTCGCCGCGGTCTGTGCGCTGGCGCTCAGCCCCGGGTGGCTGGCAGCCGCGGCCCTGCTCGCGGCATGGCACCTGGTCGCCACGACCGTCATCGTCAACGGGATCGTCGCGCGTCAGACGCTCGCGCCGGACGAGCTGCAGTCGCGGGTCAACGCGACCGCCCGGATGATCGCGTGGGGAGGGCAGCCCCTCGGCGCGCTGCTCGCCGCCGCGCTGGTCACCGTGGTCGACGTCCGGACCACGATCCTGCTCCTCTCGACGGCACTGCTGGCCTCCGCGCTGGCGGCCTGGGCCAGCGGCCTGCACCGACTCGCGGTCTCACCTGCGTCCTGATTGGAACGATTTTCATTATCGTAAGGCCGGTGAGTACTCCCGCTACCGTCGCGCCCCGGCGCCTGAACCAGGGTCACGCGGTGCTCGGCGGCCTCGTGCTGGTCGCGCTGATTCAGCGCTGGCTGGTGCCCCGCCTGGACTTCCCCGCCCTCCAGACGTGGAGCACGATCTTCGTCGCGATGGTGCTCCAGGCGCTGCCGTTCCTCGTCGGTGGCGTGCTGCTCGCCGCGGCGATCTCCGCGTTCGTCACCGAGGACCGGCTCCGCCGGCTCACCCCGCGCAGCCCCTGGCTCGGCGTACCCGCCGCGGGCGCGGCCGGGATCGCGCTGCCGGGCTGCGAGTGCGCGTCCGTGCCCGTCGCCGCCGGACTGGTACGGCGCGGGGTCGCCCCCGCGGTCGCGTTCACGTTCATGCTCGCGGCCCCCGCGGTGAACCCGGTGGTGCTCGTGTCGACCGCGGTCGCGTTCTCCGGCCGCACCGACATGGTCGCCGCGCGGTTCGCGGCGTCGATGGCCACGGCCGTCCTCGTCGGCTGGTGGTGGCAGTGGCGCGGCGGCGGCGTACCGCTGCTGGCGACCAGCCGCCACCAGCACGCGACCGGCTGGCGCGGGTTCGCCGACAGCGCCCGGCACGACGTCGTGCACGCGGGCGGGTTCCTCGTGGCGGGCGCGGCGATCGCGGCCGCGGTCAGCGCGCTGCTCCCCCGCGCCGTCCTCGACGCCGTCGCCGGCAGCCCGGTCCTCGCCGTGCTGGCGCTCGCGACGTTCGCGTTCGTGGTCGCCATGTGCTCGGAGGCCGACGCGTTCGTCGCGGCCAGCCTGACGATGTTCTCGGACACCGCGAAGCTCGTGTTCCTCGTCGTCGGCCCGGCGATGGACGTGAAGCTCGCCGCGATGGGCGCGGGCACGTTCGGCAGCGTGTTCGCCGCCCGCTTCGTGCCCGTCGTCCTGCTCGTCGCCGTCGGGTGTGCCGTGCTGACGGGGACGGTGCTGTTGTGAAGCGGGAGGCTCAGGCGCTCCTCCTCGTCCTGGTCGGCGCGTTCGCGATCCGGCTCGGCTGGACCGACGAGCACCTGATCTACGTGCGCGACTGGGTGCGCTGGCCGTTGATCGCCGCGGGGCTCGTCCTCCTCGCGCTCGCGGCCGGCCTGGTGTTCTCGCCGCACGGCGACACCGAGCCGGCGCCGCGGACGGCGTGGCTGCTGTTCGCGCCGTTCGTGGTGCTGCTCCTGGTGAGCCCGCCGCCGCTCGGCGCCGACTTCGCGGAGCGGTCCGCGGGCACGCCGTACCGCGACCCGGGCCGAGCGGTCTTGGGCCTGCGCCCGCTCCCGGCCGGCGACCCGGTCCCGCTGGCGGTGGGCGACTTCTACGTGCGGGCGCGGTACGACGCCGGCGCGAGCCTCATCGGGCGCCGGGTCGAGCTGACCGGGTTCGTGAGCGAGGACCCGGAGGGGCGGTGGTACGTCACGCGCTTCGAGATCGCCTGCTGCGCCGCCGACGCCATCGCCGTGCGCGTCCGGGTCGACGGTGCGGACGCGGCGCCGGCCCGGGACACCTGGGTCCGGGTCACCGGGACCTGGGTCGACGGGAGTGGGGTCGCTCGCCGCTCCGGCTCCCCCGCGGTCGAGGCCGACGCCGTCGAGGAGATCGAGATGCCGCGCAACCCCTACGAATGACCCCTGGAAATGACGCCTAGGACTGGGGATCCCGGACGGCACCGGGCATCACCAGGGTCGCGATGCCGGTGGTGAGGGGCACCGCGAGCACCAGCCCGATGCTGCTGGCCAGGGTCCGGACCAGCTCCTGGGTGATCTCCTCGGTCGCGAGGAGGTCCCCGACCGGCAGGCCGTAGAGCTGCAGCAGCATCAGCACGGTGAGCGCGGTGCCGGCGTACGCGAACACGATCGTGTAGATCGTCGAGGCGATGTGGTCGCGGCCGATCCGCATGCCGCTCGCGAAGACCTCGAGCCGGCCGGCCGCCGGCGCCGCGGCGCGGATCTCCCACACCGAGGAGGCCTGCGTGATCGTGACGTCGTTGAGCACACCGAGCCCGGCGACGACGATCGCGCACGCGAACAGGCTCTGGAAGTCGAGCTCCCCGGCGACCGCCGACAGGATCCCGCCGGTCTCGTCCGCGATGCCGGTCGCGCGGGTGGCCGACGTCGCGAGCACGCCGATGCCGGCGGTGAGCAGCACACCCGCGAGGGTCCCGGCCAGCGCCGCCGACGTCCGCACCGAGAAGCCGTGGGTCGTGTAGAGGACGACGAACATGATCGCCGCGGAGCCGGCCAGCCCGACCGCGAGCCCGGAGGAGCCGAGGACCAGTGCGGGCAGCATGAACTGCCAGACGACCAGACCGCTGAACACCAGCCCGAACAGCGCGAAGAGCCCGCGCCAGCGCGCGACCACGAGCACCAGGACGACGAACGCGGCCAGCAGCACGAGCAGCGGGCCGGTGCGCACGGTGCCGAAGTAGGAGTACGACGGCTCCATGCCGTCGGCCTCCGGGGTGCGCAGCAGCTTGACCCGGTCGCCCGCCGTGAGGCCCGACGTGCTGACCTCGGGCGGGACCGACACCGTCGCGGGGTCGCCCTTGCCGGCGCCCTCGTCGACGGTCACCACGACGTTGCCGCAGTCCTCCTCGATGCGGCCCTGGCTGGCGCAGGCCGGCTGCACCTCCTCGACCGTCGCGGTCGGGAACGTGACGCCCGGCGCCGCGAAGCTCACCCCGTCGGCAACCTCGTCGATCTCGGCGCCGTCCGGCCAGAGCAGCAGCAGCCCGATCAGCGTCGCGAGCAGCGCGAGGGCCAGCGAGCCGAGCAGCACCGCCCGCGGCCCGCGCGGCACCACCACCCCGTCGTCCGGGCCTGCTCGGTGCGATCCGTGTGCGTGCCCGGTCCCCATGGGGACATCGTTCCGTACGCCGGAGGAAGTCTGCGCGGTGGACGCCCGTTTCCCGACCGGCAGACCCGCCTCAGCTCGACGCGGCGGACCCGTAGCGTTGCGCAACCCACGCGCCGAGCCGTCGGGCCAGCAGCTCCAGCGCCGCGGCCGCGACGCCGCGCGAGTCCCAGGCGGCGACCAGGCGCACGCTGAGCACCTCCTCGCCGAAGTCGATCGCGACCGGCCGGAGGTCGAAGCGCGGGTCGTCGGACACCACGGCCACGCCTCGCCCGGAGGCCGCCAGGGCCTGGGCGATCGTGCCGTTCGCGGCCTCGACGAGACCGGAGTACGACGCACCGCGCGTCGCCACGGCGGTGTCGAGCGCCTCTCGCGCCGTGAACGCCGGCGGACCCACCACCAAGGGTCGCTCCAGCAGCTCCGACAGCGCGACCCGCTCGCGCCCGGACCACGGGTCGTCCGCCGGGACGTAGGCCCAGACCGGCAGCACCGCCAGGGGCCTCGAGCCCCACGGCTCGTGCGGACGCTGGGTCCCGATCGCCAGGTCCGCGCCGGCCTGCAGCAGCTCGGTCGTGGTCCGCCCGTCACCCTGGCGCACGTCGACGACCGGGTCGTCGGCCGACATCGTCGCCACGAACGGCGAGACGATGTCGGTGAGCGTGACCGTCGGCGCCGCGATCGTCACCCGCTCGAGCCCGCCGCCGGCGTGGTACGCCGCTCGTCGCTGCAGGGCGTCGGCGCTCGCGAGCAGGTCGCGCGCCGCCGGCAGCAGCGCCCGGCCGTTGCGGTTCAGCGCCAGCCGTCCGGCGCTGCGGTCGAAGAGCGCGACGCCGAGGTCCTGCTCCAGCTGGCGTAGCTGGCGCGACAGCGCGGGCTGGGTCACATGGACCCGGGCCGCGGCGGCGCTCACGCTGCCGGCGTCCGCCGTCGCAACGAAGTAGCGCACGTGCCGCAGCTGCACCCGGGCCTCCCATGCCTCAGAGGCATCGATCTGCAACGGACTAGGTATTGGACAGCATAGGTGACGCCTTTCGAGACTGGCGGCATGACTGCGCCCACGCTCGACGCCACCGTCCCGCAGGAACGCCGCCTGGTCACCGAGGTCCCCGGTCCGGCCTCGCGGAGCCTGATGGCCCGCAAGCTGTCCGCGGTCGCCGCGGGCGTCGGCACCACGATGCCGGTGTTCGCCGCCCGCGCCGGTGGCGGCATCGTCGTGGACGTCGACGGCAACCAGCTCATCGACCTCGGGTCGGGCATCGCCGTGACCACGGTCGGCGCCAGCGCGCCGCGGGTGGTGGAGGCCGTGCAGGAGCAGGTCGCCGCCTTCACGCACACGTGCTTCATGGTCACGCCGTACGAGGGGTACGTCGCGGTCGCGGAGGCGCTGAACCGGCTGACGCCGGGCGACCACGCCAAGCGCACCGCACTGTTCAACTCCGGCGCCGAGGCGGTCGAGAACGCCGTGAAGATCGCGCGCTCCCACACCGGCCGGCAGGCCGTCGTCGTGTTCGACCACGCCTACCACGGCCGCACCAACCTCACGATGGCGATGACCGCGAAGAACATGCCGTACAAGCACGGCTTCGGCCCGTTCGCCGGCGAGGTCTACCGCGCCCCACTGTCCTACCCCTACCGCGACGGCGGCACCGACGGCGTGGTCGCGGCCCTCCAGGCGATCGACGTGATCGAGAAGCAGGTCGGCGCCGCCAACCTGGCCGCGGTCGTGATCGAGCCGATCCAGGGCGAGGGCGGGTTCATCGAGCCGGCCGCCGGCTTCCTGCCCGCGCTGGCCACCTGGTGCCGCGACAACGGCGTCGTGTTCGTCGCCGACGAGGTGCAGACCGGCTTCGCCCGCACCGGCGACATGTTCGCCTGCGACCGCGAGGGCGTGGTCCCCGACCTGATCGTCACCGCCAAGGGCATCGCCGGTGGCCTCCCGCTCTCCGCGGTCACCGGCCGGGCCGAGGTCATGGACGCCGCGCACGTCGGCGGCCTCGGCGGCACGTACGGCGGCAACCCGCTGGCCTGTGCCGCCGCGCTAGCCGCGATCGAGACCATCGAGGCCGAGGACCTGGTCGCCCGGGCGCGCGAGATCGAGGCGGTCCTGCTCGACCGGCTCCGCCGCATCGAGGCCCGCGACGCCCGCATCGGCGACATCCGTGGTCGCGGCGCCATGGTCGCCGTCGAGCTCGTGCACGCCGGCACGGACGTCCCCGACCCGGAGCTGGCGAAGGCGGTCGCCACCGCGGCCCACCGCCAGGGTGTGATCGTGCTGACCTGCGGCACCCACGGCAACGTGCTGCGGTTCCTGCCTCCGCTGTCGATCTCCGACGAGCTGCTGCACGACGCGTTCGACGTGCTCGCCGCGACCTTCGAGGTGACCCGATGAGCACGTTCCGCGTCGAGGACCCGGCCTCGCTCGAGGTCGTCGCCGAAGTGCCCGACCAGGGCCCCGACGACGCCCGCGCCGCGGTCGACCGCGCGCACGCGGCGTTCCCCGAGTGGTCGCGCACGTCTCCGCGGCACCGCTCCGACGTGCTGCGCCGCGCGCACGAGCTGATGCTGCGCGACAAGGACGAGCTCACCGCGCTGATCGCCCGCGAGAACGGCAAGTCGCTGGTCGACGCCGCCGCCGAGGTCGGCTACGCGGCCGAGTTCTTCCGCTGGTTCTCCGAGGAGGCCGTCCGGCCCGGCGGCGAGTACGGCGAGGCGCCGGCCGGCGGCGTGCGGACGCTGGTCTCGCACCGGCCGGTGGGCGTGGCCGCGCTCGTCACCCCCTGGAACTTCCCGGCCGCGATGGCGACCCGCAAGATCGGTCCCGCGCTCGCGGCCGGGTGCACCGTGGTGCTGAAGCCCGCCGCGGAGACCCCGCTCACCGCGCTCGCGGTCGCCCGCCTGCTCACCGAGGCCGGCGTACCGGACGGCGCCGTCGAGGTCGTCACGACGACCGACGCCGCAGGGGTCGTGTCCGCGTGGCTCTCCGACGACCGCGTGCGGAAGGTGTCGTTCACCGGCTCGACCGGAGTCGGCCGGACGCTGCTGCACCAGGCCGCCGACCGCGTGCTCAACGCATCGATGGAGCTCGGCGGCAACGCGCCCGTCGTCGTCACCGAGGACGCCGACCTCGAGCAGGCCGTCGCGGGCACGATGATCGCGAAGTTCCGCAACGGTGGGCAGGCGTGCACCGCGGCCAACCGGATCTACGTGCACAGTGACGTCGCGTTCGACTTCCTCGCCCGGCTGGGCGCCGAGGTCGAGAAGCTGACCGTCGGCCCGGCGGCCGACGGCGCCGCGATCGGACCGGTCATCTCGGCCGCGGCGCTCCACCGGATCACCGAGGCCGTCGACCTCGCCGTGCGCGAGGGCGCCCGCGTCTCGCACCAGGCGGAGCTCCCGGACGCGCCCGGCCACTTCTACCCGCCGACGGTGCTCGCCGACGTCGCGCCGGACGCGACGATCCTCCGGGAGGAGATCTTCGGCCCGGTCGCCCCGGTCGTCGTGTGGCGCGACGAGGAGGAGCTGCTCCGGCTGGTGAACGACACCGAGTACGGGCTCGCGGCGTACGTCTTCGCCGGCGAGCTCGGCCGCGCCGTCCGGCTCGGCGAGCGGATCGACGCCGGCATGGTCGGCATCAACCGCGGCCTGGTCTCCGACCCGTCCGCGCCGTTCGGAGGCGTCAAGCAGAGCGGCCTCGGCCGCGAGGGGGCGCGCGACGGGCTGCGCGAGTTCCAGGAGACGCAGTACCTCAGCATCGACTGGTCGTGATCGCTGTCCGGGCCGGATGATCGACCAGCGTGCGGTCGTGCGCGGGGGGTCACGTAGGACCACGCTCCGCCCCCCGGGCCGAAAGACCCGAAGATCGGAACCGCGCCCGTCGCGGGCGGCATAATTGCGGCTCAACGACGGAGCTGCGCGAGGGGAGACCCGTGGAGTGGCAGGCGAGGTAGCACCGGCGCGACGCGCCGTGGATCCCGCCGAGCGCGCCTGGTGGCTGGTCGGGCTCGCCCTGGTCGCGATGCTGGTGGTCACCGACATCGTCGCGCAGCGGCAGATCAACGGTGCCTTCGGCATCGGCGCGGTCGTGGCGGCGTTCTGGTGCAGCCCGCTGCGCACCCTGGCGGTCGCGGTCGTCGCGACGGTCGCCTCGGTCGGCTCCGGGGTGTGGCACGACGACCTCGGCGAGCCCGCGTGGACGGTTCGCTTCCTCACCTGTCTGATGCTGTGCGCGATCGCGCTGGCGACGGCGACGATGAACCAGCGCCGGCGCCAGCAGGTCCAGCGCACCCAGCTGCTCGCCCAGCAGGTGCTCGACGCGCTGGCCGTGGAGCTGACCGGCGCGCGCACGGTCAAGGAGGTCGCCGACGGGTTCATGGGGCACGCCGTCGCCGTGCTCGGCGCGAAGTCGGCGATGGTGCTGTCGCTCGACCCCGACGAGGTGCTGCGCACGGTCACCTGGGACGGGCGCCGCGGCCACGGGGCCGACCAGTTCCAGGAGGTGCCGCTCAGCAGCGACGTGCCCGGCGCGGTGGCCGCCCGCGAGGGCGTCGACCTGCACTACCGCAGCGTGCGCGAGATCGAGGCGGCCTTCCCGAGCCTGGCCGGCTACTACACCACCGAGCTGAGCCTGCACGTGCTGCCGCTGCGCCGCGGTGACGAGACCCTCGGGTTGCTGGCGCTGACCTTCCCGCCCGGCTCCTTCGGGCCGGCCGAGGACGGCTTCCTGCACTCGCTGGCCGGGGCGCTGGCCAGCGCGCTGCGGCGTGCGCACGAGCTGCAGCTGGCCGACGCGGCAACCCAGCGCACCGCGCTGCTCGCCGAGGCGTCCATGACGTTGTCGCGCAGCCTCGACATGGAGGCGACGCTCGCCGAGGTCGTGCGGCTGCTGGTGCCGCGGTTCGCGGACTGGTGCGCCGTCCAGCTGCTCCGGGACGGCGAGCTCGAGACCGTCGCGATCCAGCACCGCGACGCCGAGACCACCGAGTGGGCCCGGAGCGTGGGCGACGCGTTCCCGACGAACACCGACGCCCCGAGCGGCGCGCCGAACGTCGTGCGCACCGGCCGCAGCGAGATCTACACCTTCATCTCGACCGACATGGTCGACGCGGCCGCCGTCGACGACGAGCACCGCGCGATCCTGCGGCGCATGGGCTTCACCAGCGCGATCGTCGCCCCGCTCCGTGGCCGGGACCGGATCCTCGGCGCGGTGACCCTGATCCACGCCGAGTCGGGACGGCGGTACTCCGAGGAGGACCTGACGTTCCTCGAGGAGATCGCCGAGCGGGTCGCGCTCGCGCTGGACACCGCCGCGACGTTCGAGCAGCAGTCCGAGCGGCTCGCCGGCGTCACGCTCGTCGCCGAGGCGGCACAACGCGCGATCCTGGCGCCGCCGCCACCGCGGGTCGGTCCGTTGGCGCTCACCGCGCGCTACATCTCCGCCGGCGTCGAGGCCCAGGTCGGCGGCGACCTCTACGAGCTGGTGGCCCGCCCCACGTCGGTGCGGTTGCTGGTCGGCGACGTGCGCGGCAAGGGCCTGGGCGCGGTCCGTACGGCGACCGTCGTTCTGGGTGAGTTCCGCGCCGCCGCGGCGGGCGGCGGCGACATCGCCGAGGTGGCCCGCGAGATCGATCAGCGCCTGGTGCCGTACCTGCCCGACGTCGAGGACTTCGTCACCGGCGTCCTGGTCGACATCGACCACGACGGCCGGTTCAGCATCGTGTCCTGCGGTCACCCGCCGCCGGTCCTGGTGACCGCCGACGGGGAGGTCCGCACGATCGACCTCGACCACGGCGTCCCGCTCGGGCTCGGGACCGACCCCGAGCCGACCCACGGTCGCCTCCGCCCGGGCGACCGCCTGCTGCTCTACACCGACGGCCTCATCGAGGCGCGCTCCCCGGACGGGTCGTTCGTCGACCCCGCGCCGTTCCTCTCCGCGCTCGTCGACGCTCCGGCCGAGGCCGCGCTCGACGACCTGCTCGACTCCCTGAAGGAAGCGGCCGGACAGTCGCTGGACGACGACCTCGCCCTGCTCCTCGCCTGCTTCGACCCGCAGCCCTGACCGCTACTCCCGGTCGGGCAGCGGCAACCGGGCGCGCAGCCACGAGACGGTGCCCTCGCTGAGACCCCGTGCCTTGGGGCGGTGCTGCAGCGGCGCGACCACCAGCGCACAGTCCTCGGGCAGCATCGCCTTCACCTCGTGGTAGACCCGCGACACGGTCTCGTCGGTCTCCGCGACCAGCAACCCCGGCCCCGCCTCGACCAGCTCGCGCCACGGCCCGGGAGCCCGCACGACGACGTCGACCTGGGCCGCGTCGGAGAGCCACACCAGCTGAACTGTCACGTCAGCGTTGTGCCCACCCGACGCGGCCGGCAACCCGGGGACACGTCAGCCGAGCAGCTCCTCCATCGTCTCGATCTCCTGGAGCTGCGCGGTCTCGATGTCCTCGGCGAGCGCGACGGCGTCGGCGAACTCGCCGTCCTCCTGCTCGGCCCGGGCCATCTCGACCGCGCCCTCGTGGTGCTCGATCATCATCTCGAGCCACAGGTCCTGGAACTCATCGTCCGAGGCGTGCTGGAGCTCGTCCATCTCCTCCGCCGACATCATCCCGGGCATGTCGGTGTCCATGCCCTCCATCTGCTCGGACATGTCGCCGCCCATGTCGTGGCCGGCGTTGGCGTGGTCGCGCATGGTCTCCGGGACCTCGTGGTCCCAGTCGGTCAGCCAGTCCGCCATCGTCTCGATCTCGGGGCCCTGGGCGGCCCGGATCGCCTCGGCGAGCTGTTGCACCTGCGGGTCCAGCGGGCGCCCCTGGGTCAGGTCGACCATGGACAGCGCCTGCGCGTGGTGCTGGACCATGTCGGACGCGAACGCGACGTCCGCGTCGTTGAACACGTCGCCGTTGCGCGCGGTCTGGGTGCCTGAAGGCGCACCGGATCCGTCGGAGTCGTCGCCGCAGGCCGCGAGGGTGACGCTCAGCGCGGTCGCCAGCGCGACCGCGGCCGCAGTGCGTCGGAAGGGGTGGGTACGTCGGGTGTGCATGGTGGTTCTCTCCTGAACGGGTTGCTGAGACGGGTCGCGGAAGTCCGCCGCGACCCGGCGCCACCAGGGCGCGCGGACGCGGCGGTGCCGACCCTCAGCACCGCTGGACGCAGAGCAGCGTCAGGTCCGGCGGCGCCGGACCTCGCGCGCGGGCCTGCACCGAGGCCGAGACGGCTGCGGCGGGAACCCCTACGAGCGCGGCTCGCAACCGCGTCGCCGATCCGGATCGCCACGCTCCGAGCCCGGTCAGCACCATCGCGGCGAGGACGGCGACGCACGCTCCGACGACCAGGCCCTCGTGGTGGTCCTGGTTGCCACCCTGGTCGCCGCCGTGCTCGACCCCGTGCTCGACCCCGTGCTCGACGCCGTGCGTCACCGAGACGGGAGCGCTGACGTCGACCGGGCCGACGGCGTGGTCGGACAGACCGTGCATCGCGAAGAGACCACCGAGGGCGACGAGCAGCATCAGCCAGCGAGCGGCTGCGCCCGAAGGACGCCGGCGAGCACCGGGCATCGGCAGGCTCGACCTGAACCCGCGCGCATCCCTCAGCACTCCGGCCATCGGCCTCATCGTAGAGCCAGGCCGAAGCCAGCTTGCGCCGACAGGTCAGTCACGCACGAGCCACCGGCCCCTGCTCTGCGGCGGCGATGATCGGCGCGGGTGGCGATGCCGACCGCCGAACTTGGCGGGCGCACCCACCCGTCCCAGTCAGAGAGCCTTCACGAATTCTGCGAATTCAACGCCCCGCGGTGTCGTAGCGTCCAGTCGTCTTGCCCGTCGGGTTAGCGCACCTTCGCGATCACGTAACTAATGTCCTCTGGGCGGGCGCTGGGACGGCTAGCCTCTTGCCAGTACACGAGGTCACCCTGACCGCCGATGTCCCGAAGACCGAGTTTGTTGCCGACCGTCATCACCTTGTCGCGGGAGCGGTCGTAGAGATAGCCACCGATCTCTCGTGGCCCAGTCGTCTCGACCCACAGGACCGTGTCTTTCGTAACGACGGGGTAGCCGAAGCCTCCTGAGGGAGTGGAGACAAATGAAACTTCGCTGCCTGTTGCGAGCTCGTGGACGGTAATGCGGTCAACGGGTCCGTCGATAACCCAGGCGACCGCGTCGGGCCCCGCCGCTAGGCCAAAGGGCACTTCGCCGGGCCGGAGCGAGACCGTCGCGACGACCTCCGGGGTGGAGGCTGCTGATAGCTGGCGCACGACGGTGAACCGATCCCCGTAGCCCTTGCTCCCCAGAAAGCGCTGAGATTGGATAGCAAAGAGGCCCGCATCTGATGCGGTTGGGAATGCGGCGCCGGAGATCGCGGAGGCCGGACTGCAATCGGCAACTGTGCAGCCCCAGATATCGGACTTCTCCTTTCGCATCGATCCGGAGACCTGGGCCCAGTACACGCGATCGTTTCGGAGCACGGCGCCGGTCCAACCGGGGGGCATGATCGGAGGGTTGCCGTCTTCTAGGTCCGGCGCGGCCGCAAGCTCGTCAGTCGCGCCGGTACTGCGGTCGTTGGCCATGAGGTGCCAGGGGCTCACCGTGAGTTCCGTGTCGGGGTCTTCCATCCAGACGACGTACTTGGCCGATAGCTCTGGGTTCAGGGCATTTTGCGGATGGTCGTTCGGAACAGTGGGCACGTCGCCGGTCTTCGTCAGGCCCGAGCCGGAGACCCGCCAGAGGCTCAGACGTGCCTGCCTGACACCCATTCGACCGCTGAACTCCCTCGTGTCCAACAGGACCTCCCGGCCATGGACTGCCGCGATCACCGACGTTTGGTCGTGAGCTAGGAACGGGATTCGGGCCAGAATCTCCACTTCGCCTTCAATCGGCGGCGCATCGTCGACGCTCCTCCCATCGGGCTGGGTTGCCGTAGGCGATTGCGTCGGTTGCGAACTGCTCGACGCCGTCTCCGATTGCTTCGCCGGCCGACTTGGCTCAGCCGACTTTTCGGACGCCGACCCGCTCGTGGAACAGCTCAGGAGTGCGAAGCTGCACGCCAGCCCGAGCCAGATCCGTAGGCCCCTTACCATGTAATTCCATTCGCTTGGACGAACGTGTTGACGAAGGAGTTCGTTCCGTAAGAGAACTTCGGCTGCACCCCGGACCAGTAGGTCGCGGGGTCGGCGAAGTATGAAGTAGCCCCGCTCCCGCTGTAGCCGTAAACGGCGATCCAGTGGCCGATAGCAGCCCCGATCTGAGGGTCGTAGGCCAGGTTTGAGGGCACGGTCCGAGTGAGAAGTCGCCGAGGCCCGAGAACGGTGGGGACACAGACAGAACCAACCCAGTTGTTTGCGACACGGTCGCAGTCGGCGGCCTGTGACGTCAAGGCCTCCTTGACATCCTCCAGTCGGGCCCTGACCCGTCCTCGATCGCCAACCGGCTCTCGTTGCGTTCTACTGCGCATTGAGGCCGGCTGATCGCGAGAGATCTGACCCAAGTCAGCCTGCTTCCTGACGTCAGGATCCCCTTGACGCGGGCCTTCGGTTGGCGGTCGGTCCAGTCGATCCACCGGTCTACGCCAAGGTCCTGCGTGAGCGTTCGAACGGGCTCGGCGACGTGTTCACGGCCGCCATGGGCGGCGCGGGTGGCGATGCGTCAGCAGCCGCCGTCCGCCGGAGACGAACTACGGGCCCGTGATCTGCGCCTTCGCAGGTCACGGGCCCGTCTATCTGAGCCGCCTGTCGGAATCGAACCGACGACCTTCTCCTTCCGGGTCAAACGTCAATCTGTGCGCGGAGATGGCGTTCCTGAGCGCGATCTGAGCACAATCTGGCCCCTGCGCGTTTTGCGCTAGCCCCCACTCAGCACCGGAATCACGCGGCGATGCACCGGGATCCGCACCGGGATCAGAACTGTGCCGCCGGTAAGGGGGGTCAACGGCATAGGGGGTTACATGACGACGACTGACTTCAACAGCCCTGTCCACGTCCAGCCTGCCCTCCTAACGCCCGCTGAGGTGTCCGAGATCCTCCAGGTCCCGACCCGCACTCTGGAACGGTGGCGCACCGAACGCCGTGGCCCTCGCTTCGGCCGCTTCGGCCGCCACGTCCGCTATCGGCGCGTCGACGTCGACGCGTACATCAGCGCCGCCTGTGGCGACGGCTTCGACCTCTGGATGGCATCCTGATGGGCGCCGAGCGTCTCCAGCCGGGCGAGTTCGGCGATCCGTGGTTCAACGACCGGCACTCGGAGGTCACGAGCAAGGGTCGGCCACGTGCGAATCCGATGACCTCCGAGCAGATCAAGAACGACCCCAAGGCGCGGTGGGAGGCATACGTTCGCTACCGCGACCACTCGGGGCGCTACCGCGAACTCTTTGGCTCTGGCCCCACGAAGGGCGCTGCCCGTCGGTCCCTGGAGCGCAAGGTCGAGACGACGCGCCACAGCATGGGCGCCACGGGCGACCTTGATGCCCGCACGTCGGTCGAGACGCTCGCTCGGAGCTGGCTCGCCGAGCGCAGAGAAAAGGGACAGGGCCGCCATCAGACGCTCGTGAAGTACGAACAGGAGGTCGACAAGGCGATCGTCCAAAAGTGGGGTGGGCTGGCGATCGGGACGGTGACGACCGAGCGCCTCCACCGCGGCCTCGGCGAGATCGAGAAGACCCGCTCGACTCGTCAGACCCGCACAGTCCTGTCTCAGGTGTTCGGGTACGCCGTCGCACTCGGCGCTCTCAAAGCCAACCCGATGCAAGGCCTGCCGAGCGAGATCACACCGCGGGGGCGGAGGAAGAAGCGCAAGGCCACGCCTCGGTCGCTCACCCCGGAGGAGACGTCCGCGGTGCTCGCTGCCGTCGCCGAGTGGGAGAAGCCAAACCCGGGCGGCGGCCCTCGGCCGTCAGGCGTCCTGTCCCTCGCAGTAGAGGTCATGCTCGCCACCGGCTGTCGGATCGGCGAGTGCCTTGCCATCGAGTGGCGCGACGTCCACCTGGACGACGAAATGCCTTGGGTGCGCATTGCCGCGACGCTCGTCGAGCCGAGCCGCAAGGGCGATCCGACCCTCCACCGCCAGGCGTTCACGAAGGGCGACCAGGAGGAGGACGACGAGCCGGGCCGCGACGTGGCGTTGTCGCCGCAGGCAGCGGCAGCGCTCCACGCACACCGCAAGCGGACCCCTTACCGGCGCCAGGTCGATCCTGTCTTCGCGAACCGGACGGGTGGCTGGCTGTGGCCCGGGAACGTGCGTCGGATGCTCAGGACCGCGGCGGAACGGCACGCGCCGGAAGTCACCGACCTCCACCCGCACCTCTTTCGATCTACCGTCGCCACGGTGGTGTCCGAGACGTACGGCGTGGAGGTCGCCCAAGAGATGCTCGGGCACACGAACGGGGCGACGACGCAGCGCTACTACGTGGCGAAGAAGCGGCGCGTCGTTCATGGACAGGATGCGGTGGTCGCGTGGCGGGCTGGCGCGAGCCCGAACTGACCTTCGATCGGTCGCCGATCGCAGCGCGCGGGCGCGATCGAGTGGCTCCGCATTGACATCGGTGCGTGTCGAACCAGTCGGCGTCGACCGATAGTGACCGACCGGAGGTCGCCGTCCTTGGGGAGCTTTTAGATCTTGGTCCGTCCGATCCGAAGGGAGGCTGCGGCCTCCTCAACGATCCGGCGAGTCCCGTGCGCCTTCTTACCCATGTCGCACCCACTCGCCATCGATGACACGGTACAGATCCAGCTCGCCCATCGGCGTCCCGCCGACCGAAGGCACGTCGCCGGGACAGAGCACCTCGGTCAACTCGTCCGCTTCGGCCTTCGGGATGTACGTGACCTTGATGCACGCACTGCCGCTGTCCCGCACCGGGACCCAGTCGACCAGCCGCGCGCCAGTGGCGCAGGCGATGCCGACGTTCAACTCGTGGGCTGCCTTGCTGCCTCCAACGATGGGGCATTGCACGGCTGCCTGATTCTCCTCGCCGGATCAGGCTCCTCGCCGAGAATGATCACTTGCCCCTCCTCCGGAAGCGGATCGCAGGGGCCGAACTCCAGACCGGCTTCCTTCAGCTTCTGGACTGACTCCTCGTCGGACACGGTGGCGCGACCCCACCGGGCTCGCCCCTGGATGCGGCCGCCATCTCAGTCAGCGACATCGTGTCGTCAGACCTCGTTTGCCGTGAGCGGTTCCGGGCCGCTGTCCACCGCGTAGGAGATCGCGGCTC
Organism: Nocardioides caricicola; assembly: GCF_039541135.1. Lineage (NCBI taxonomy): Bacteria > Bacillati > Actinomycetota > Actinomycetes > Propionibacteriales > Nocardioidaceae > Nocardioides > Nocardioides caricicola. The sequence continues at coordinate 147,692 of NZ_BAABFQ010000001.1, forward strand.
CAGCAACCATGCCGAGAGAGATGACGATCGGAACGAGGAAGAAGAATCTCTGGCGTCGAACGTTCATGCGAGCCTAGCCTCCGAATGACTACACCTCGCCGTAGGAAAACTACCCCGGCAAATGAGCAATAGGGAGCGTCTCGCGGGCAGTTTTCGTGAGTCTCGTCGAGGTCTCGACTCCGTGCCGACGCCGGCGAAGAAGAGACCAATAACTACTACACGTGATAGTAGTAGTGGAGATGGCCGGCGCTCCTCGTTCGGTCGGCAGACCGAATCGGAGATCGAGCGTGCACGGGAGTGCGAAGAGCGGCGCCGGGCGCCACCGCGCACAGCCGCGATCCCACCCAACCCGTGGACGACACGCCGCGCCACGAAGCTCCGCCGGTCGACGCGCGGGAGCAGCAGTGGCCACCGCTCTGATCGGAGGCACTGTGCTCGCCGTGACCGTCGAGCTGCCCATCCCCGAGTCGCAGGCCCAGGTCAACGCCGGAGCGAACGCGAACCTCGAGCCACCGGCTAGCACGCCGGGCAGTGAGCCGGCGAAGCGCCAGCCGACCGCCGCGGCGGCGGCCATCTCCCGACGACCCCAACCTGCATCGCGATCGGGCTCCAGGACCAGCGACGAGGAGTCCGCGCCCGACTGGCTGGCGGAATGCACCTCGAACTGGGAGACGCAGAGCTACGCGAACGGGCAACTTCCCGCTGCCGAGCTGTGCCAGCTCCCGGACGGTATTGGCCAGCTCGAGCCAGCGGCCGCAGCCGCATGGTGGGAGCTCGACAGACGGTTTCGAGAGCGATTCGACGAGCCTGTGTGCGTGACGGACTCCTACCGAAGCCTGTCGCAACAGCAGGCGCTCCGGGCGGCCAAGCCTGGGCTCGCCGCCGTACCGGGGACGAGCAACCACGGGTGGGCGACGGCGCTCGACCTGTGCGGCGGCATCGAGTCGTTCGACTCGGCGGAGCACATCTGGCTGACCCAGAACGCCCCGCGGCTGGGGTGGGCCAACCCGTCGTGGGCGCAGCGGTACGGCTCCAAGCCCGAGCCGTGGCACTGGGAGTTCGCTCAGCAATGAGGACGATCCACCCTCACCGGGACGTCATCGTGCAGCTAGAGGTCCGCTGAATGCCCGACTGGATTCCGTTCGCCCACGGACTCGGCGGCGCGAAGGACCTGCCCATCTCGCCCGAGCTCGTGATTGCGGGGGCGACCGCTGCCCTGGTCATCTCCTTCACGGTGCTCGCGGTCGCGTGGCGGACTCCGAGGTACGACGAGTCGACCAGTGGCCGACCCGCGCCGACGTGGCTGGCCACGATCGTGGAGTCCTCGTGGTGGCGTGCGCTGTGGCGCACTGCTGGCTTCCTCCTGTTCTTGTACGTCGCTGCGGCCGCGGTGTTCGGCAAGGACCTGGTCATCAACCCGGTCTTCGGCGTGTTCTACGTGTGGCTTTGGGTCGGTCTGGTGCCGCTCTCGCTGGTCTTCGGCCCCGTGTGGAAGGCGATCAGCCCGGTCCGCACGATCAACCTCGCCTTTGCGAAGGTCACCGGCGGCGACCCCGACCGAGGGGTGTTCACCTATCCCGAACGGCTCGGCTACTGGCCGGCCGCGCTCGGCCTGTTCGCGTTCGTCTGGCTGGAACTCGTCTACCCGTACTCGACCGAACTCGGGCCCGTCCGCCTGTGGTGCGCGGTGTATGTCGCGGTGATGTTCGTCGGCGGCGCCCTGTTCGGCAGCACCTTCTACGAACGCGCGGATCCGTTCGAGGTCTACTCGACCCTGGTGTCGCGGATGTCGGTCTGGGGTCGACGCGGCGACCTGCTGGTCGTGCGCAGCCCGTTGGCCAACCTGGATGCCACCCCGGCACGCCCTGGACTGGTCGGCGTCGTCGCCGTCCTGTTCGGAAGTACGGCGTACGACTCCTTCCACGCCTCGACGACGTGGATCAAGTTCGTGCAAGGCAGCACCCAGTCCGTGTACCTGCTCGGCAACATCGGGCTGCTCGTGTTCTGTGTCGGTGTCGGGCTCGTGTTCGTGCTCGGCACCGTTCTGACCGGCCTCGGCGAGGACCTACGCCGCCGAGACCTGCCCAACCTGTTCGCGCACTCCGTGGTGCCGATCGTTGCTGGCTACGTGGTCGCGCACTACCTGAGCTACCTGCTTCAGGTGGGCCAGGTGACGCTCATCCAGCTCAGCGACCCGTTCAGCAACGGAAGCAACTTCCTCGGCACCGCGAACTGGGAGATCAGCTACTGGATCAGCTACCACCCGACCTTCCTGGCAACCACGAAGGTCGTGGCGGTCGTCGCCGGTCACGTCCTCGGGGTCATCGCCGCCCACGAGCGCGCAGTCGAGATCCTGCCGAAGCGGCACCAGCTGACTGGTCAGCTCCCGCTGCTGGTGGCCATGATCGCATTCACCGTCGGCGGCCTCTTCCTGCTCTTCAAGGCCTGACCGGCGACCGCAACCGCTAGCCCCGCCGCCGCAAGCGCTATCACCGCTCGCCCTGGCCAGGAGCCAAGGCGGACGGCGAGAGTGAGACCGTCGCGCACCTCGGCGTCGACGATCGCGCTCTCGGTGTCACGCTCGGGAAGCACTACCTGGACGGTGCCGTCGGCCGAGATGGCGCCGGAGATCCCGTTGATCGAGGCCACCACGACGGTGCGACCGGTCTCGAGGGCCCGCACCCGGCTGATCGTCCACTGCTGCTCGAGCTGTGCGGTGCCCAGGAACATCGCGTTGCTGGTCGAGACCGTCACCAGGTCGGCGCCCTGACGCACCTGACCGGCGACGACGTCGTCGTACGCGACGTCGAAGCACAACGCGGTCGCCAACCGCAGCCCGGCGACCGGCAACGGCGCCGCCGGCGGCCCCGGCACCATGTCGCGACCGATGTCCGTGACGCGCTGGGACACTCGCGTCGCGAGGCCGCGCAACGGGACGTACTCGCCGAACGGCACCAGGTGCTGCTTCGTGTACCGCGGCCCCGGCCCCGTGGCGGACCAGGCGATCAGCTGGTTGCGCGCTGTTGTCGAGGTCGGCCCGTCGGTCACGCCTCCGACCACCACAGGCACGCCGGCCGCGGCCACGGCGCTCTCGACCTCCGCCTCGGCGACAGCGTCCTCGGTCGGGTCGACCGCCGTCGCGTTCTCCGGCCAGAGCACGAACGCCGCCGGACCAGCCGCCCAGTCGGCACCGGAAACCAGGCGCCGCGTCTCAGCCGCATGATCAGCGGTGATCTCTCGGTGGTGATCGACGACGAGCTTCCCGGAACCCGGCACTCCACCCTGGACCACGGCCACCCGGACCGACCCGGATCCGGTGGTGCCGAGCGGACCGACGACTCCGGCCATCACCGCGGCAAGCAGGGCCGCTGCGACGACCAGGACGTACGGCGCCGGCCGCGATCGTGCGCGGAGGACCACCCCGGCCAGCGCGCTGCCGACCAAGGCGAGCAGGAACGTTGTGCCCGTCGTCCCGACCCACGGCAGCATCGCTTGCCACGGCGTGTCGGGCGTGGCGAAGGCCAGCCTCCCCCAGGGCACGCCGCCCCAGGGCCAGGACGTCCGGAGCACCTCGACCGCGGTCCACGCTGTGGCCGTCCACCAGGGCCAACCAGGCAGGCGGCCGACGACAGCCGTGAGCAGACCGAGTCCGGCGAACCACGCGCTCTCGACCGCGGTCAGTCCCAACCATGCGCCGACGCCCAGCGACGGCCACATCCAGCTGACGGTCGAGGCCATGAAGGTCAGGCCGAAGCACCAGCCAGCAGCCATGGACTCTCGGGCAGTACGACCCTGCACCGAGAGGACCAGGCCGGTCACGCCGAGGGGCGCGAGCAGACGAGGAATCCAGCCCGCGAACGTCGCACCCAGGACAAGGCCACCCACTGCGGCGACCAGGAGTGCGACCGAGCGGCGCTCAGTCATCCCGGTCTGGGTCCTTGCGCCGAGGAAGTCCCCCGTTGCCGACGAGGTACAGCACCGTCAGCGTGGCGACGAGCGTGAACAGTCCGATCACGATCGTCGAGAGCCCATCAGACACCGGCGTAAGAGTGCAGACCGGTGATCCACATGTTGACGCCGAAGAAGTTGAACACGAAGGCGGCGTAGCCCGCGATGGCGAACCACGACGCCTTCACGCCTCTCCATCCCGCGGTCGCCTGAGCGTGGAGGTACGCGGCGTACAGGACCCAGGTGATGAACGCCCACGTCTCCTTCGGGTCCCATCCCCAGTAGCGACCCCAGGAGTTCTCGGCCCAGATCGCTCCAGCGATGACCGCGAACGTCCAGACGGGGAACGCGAACATGTGAGCGGCGTGCGCCACCTGGCCGAGGGTCTCCGTGGACGGCAGCATCCCGGTACGACGCCCGCGCCGGTCCAGCCGCGTGCGAACAAGGAAGGCCGTCGTTGCGATGAAGCCGACCGTGAACACGCCACCGCCGATCATCGCCGCAGCCACGTGGATCACCAGCCAGTAGGAGTTGAGGACAGGCACCAGCGCGCCAGCCGGCGTGTAGAGCACGGTGACCGCGAGGCCGAGCGCGATCAAGACGAGCGCGCTGACCCACACGCCCAGCGCCTGGATGGGACGCCTGCGCACGGTCGCGAGGAAGGCGCCGGCCGCCGCCAACGAACAGACCAGGACGAACTCGTACATGTTGCCCCACGGCGCGCGGCCGGCCGCGATCCCGCGGCTCGCGATGCTCGCCGCGTGCAGGCCGAAGGCGAGCGTCGTGAGGGAGATAGCCGCTGCGCCGAGGAACTGCGTCCGCCCGGCGGGCGTGGGCTCTCCGGACGGGATCGCCTCCTCGGGGTAGGGGGCCGTACCCGCCGCACCGGCCGCGACGCTCATCTCCGGTAAGGGTGCTGGGGTCGTCGACCGTCCCGCTGCGAACGCGCAGTAGCCGAGGAACGCGAGTGCGTAGACCGCGATGGCCGAGTAGATGAGCGAGTTCGAGAGCTCGGCCCAGGCAACGTCGTTCATAAGGTTTCCTTCTCGGGGGTGGGGGTCGGCGAACTGGTGTGCCGGGGCGCGTCGAGTGCGGTGAGCAGCCGATCCACCTCGCCGGCGGGCAAGGGCCGGCGGGTGACCGACCGGGCGGCGACCTCGACCTCACCCGTGGGTCCGACCCGCACCCACAGGTGCCGGCGGCGAATGGCGAGGGAGGCGGTCAGCCCGACGAGCAGAAGGACGCCGGCCACGAGCGAGATCTCCTTGCCGGGGTCGTAGGCGATCTGGAAGTTCGCGAATCGGGCGACCCCGTCGAAGCGAAGCGTCCCTTCTCCACCGGGCAGCCGCATGGTTTCGCCCACCGCGAGGGCGCGCTTGAACGGTTCCCCGTCCGCTCCTCGGGCCTGCTTCATGCCGCCCTTGTCGAGGGTGAACACCGACTGCGCTGCGCCGTCGTCCATCTGAAGATCGCCGGTGAACGCGGTCAGGACGAGCAAGGGGTTCAGGTCATCGGGAAACACCGACCTCGGTCCAAGGTCGTCGATGACACCGGTCGGCAAGAACAGCCCCTCGAAGCCCAGCTGGGTCGGCACCGCGTCTGGGACCTTGACGACGCCCTCTGAGGTGTAGGTCTGGTCGAGCGGGAGGAACATCACGGGACCGGAGTAGGCGACGTTGCCCTCGCCGTCGGTCACGGTGACCTTCGGGGCGTAGCCGTGACCGGTGAGGAACGCCTTGGTCTCGTTGACGTCCAGCGGATCGTTGGGACGGACCTGGACCGTCTCGGGGTCGCTTCCCTCGCGCGTCACTGTCAGGTCGGCCAGGAACGACCGTGGCGCGCCGGCATCGACCGAGCCCGACTCGAACGTCGCGTCAAAGTCGTCGAGGGTGAAGCTGAACGGCTCGAGGCCGTCGACGTCGGTCCACACTGATGGCGTGAACGCGTCGTACTGCGACCGCAGGTTGGTGAAGGACGCGCCTTCGACGAGCGCGACCCGTCCCTCGAAGCCGAACAACCGTCCCGCCCCGACACCGACGAGCAGCACAAGCAGCGAGAGATGGAACATGAGGTTGCCGACCTCGCGGAGGTAGCCGCGTTCGCCCCGAACCTCGGTGCCGGCGACTTCGACGCGGTATCCGAGCCCGCGCACGGTCGCTTCGGCCCGAGCCACGACCTCGTCTGACGGAACGTCGCTCGTCCAGGCGACGTAACGGTCCATCCGTCCCAGGTGGCGAGGGGCGGCTGGCGGCGCCGACCGCACCGAGCGCCAGAGCCGGGCCGAGCGTGGGAGCACGCAACCCACCATGGAGACGAGCAACAGCAGGTAGATCGAGGCGAACCAGGCGGACGCGTAGACGTCAAAGAGCTGGAAGCGGTCCAGCCAAGGAGCCAGACCGGGGTTCTCGGCGTAGAAGCTGGCGACCGCGGACGGGTCGCTCGCGACGTTGCGCTGCGGGAGGAGAGAGCCCGGTATCGCAGCGGCCGCGACGAGGGCGAGCAGCACGACCGCCGTCCGCATCGCCGTGAGCGTGCGCCATGCCCAGCGAGCCCATCCCCGCAGGGACGCGGTCGCCGCAGACGGGCTCGACGACACGGTGACCTCCGGCAGCAACGGGATTTCTACTATTGAGCATAGTAGTCTGTCGGTGCGGCTGGGTTCGCGGGTTACCTCCGCGTGAAGACGTACACGCGGCTGCGGCCCGCAGGCAGGACGAGCCGGCTCAGGATCGCGTCGTGCGCCATCTCGAACTCGGTCTGGTTGCGGTAAGCGTCCCAGTCACCGGCGTCCGCTTCGGTTGGACTTGTGATCAGCACGTAGGACTGCACGGCTGCCGTCGCGAAGATGCGGCGCTCGAAGCGGTTGCCCGGGGGCGGCCAGGAGCAGAGCACGACCTCGGGGGCGTGTTGCTTCAGGGCCTTGGTGGCATCGAGGCGCTCGACGAGCTCGGGGTCGTAGGCGACGTGGGCTCCCCAGCTGTAGTCGTCTGACGCGCGAACCGAGACACCCTGGGCTAGAAGGAACCGCGTCAGGGTCCCGTCGCCGGCGGCAAGCTCCGCCGCCGGACGGTCGGCGATGCGTTCAGCCAGCGCCTTCACGAATGCGCCACTGTAGAAGCAGTAGATGCCCTGTCTGCGTACCAGCGGGAGCAGGCGACGCCGTTGCCAGACCAGCGGCCAGATCAGTCGGTACGCGGCCATCGAGGTCGGCTTGCGAGCCAGGCCGGGGCCGTCGAAGAACAACCACTGGAGCAGGGTGCCGTTGAAGCGGTTGAACCGGATCCGGCCAGTTGAGGTTCCGGTCTCTGCCGCGAGGTTCGCCTGGCGCAGCATCTCAAGAAGCATCCTTCGGCGCACCTCCTCCGCGATCTGCTGCTCCGCCGGCTTGGCGAACCCGGCGGCCTGCCGAGCTGGTTCAAGCCCGGCGCGCGCGAAGGCACGCAGGGCATCATCGCCAGCTCAGGCCCGTGCAGCTGCGTCGGCGCGAAGGACCTCCCACTCGCCTGGAAAGCGCTCGATCAGGTCGTCGATCGGAGGCTCCTCCCGCAACCAGGCGATGACCTCGGCCTGCTTCCGGCTCACCACGTGCTCTCCGTGCACTCCTTCGTCGGACGAGCCTCGACCTGCAGGGTCGCGTGCTCGAGGTGGTGGTTCTCGCGCATGACGGTGCGCGCATGATCGAGCACCGACTGCGCGTCCGCGTCGTCAGCCACAACCAGGTGCGCGGTCGCCACGTTCATGCCCGACGTCAGCGTCCAGACGTGCAGGTCATGGACGTCGACGACTCCAGGCACGGTCGCCAGGTCGCCGACCACCTGGTCGATGTCCATGCCGGCTGGAACGTGCTGCCCGAGGACGTGCAGGACCTCCCGACCCAGCACCACGGCGCGCACGGCCACGAACACGCCGATCCCCAGGGCGACGATCGTGTCCCACAGCGAGCTTCCAGTGGCTGTCACCAACAGGCCGGCGACGATGACCCCCACGCTGCCGGCCGCGTCGGCGACCACCTCGTAGTAGGCGCCCTTGACGTTGAGCGACTCCTTCGAGCCGCCACGCAGCAACATGATCGACGCGATGTTCACGAGCAGGCCGAGGACACCGACGACGAGCATCGGACCGGCCTCAACCTCGACAGACTCGCCGACTCGACCGAGGGCCTCGACGACGACGTACACCGAGACGCCGAGCATGATCAGGACGGTCAGCCCCGAGGCGAAGATCTCGGCTCGGTAGGAGCCGTAGGTCCGAAGCCCGGTGCGGTCGGGTCGGGTCGCAATCCGCGTCGCAGCCAGCGCAGCGCCGAGCGCCACGACGTCGGCCGCCATGTGTCCTGCGTCGGAGATGAGCGCCAACGAGCCGGACAGGAGCCCGAAGACGAGCTCGACGACGAAGAACGTCGCGACCATCCCGAACGCGGCCGCCAGCCGCCAGCGGTGCTTGCCACCGGCGTGACCACCTCCGCCGTGGCTGTGCCCAGCACCCATCAGTTCACCCCCGCCATCGCAACAGAGTCCTTGGAGGCCACGGACACGCAGCTCGCGGCCGCCGCGTCCGTCGCGATCAGGACCGACTCGGCGGCCGCCATCAGTTCGTCGACCGGAACGCCGGGGACCAGCGCGAACATCGAAGCCCGGCCCTGCGGCGTCGAGAACACCAGACCGCAGTGCCGCAGGCAGGCAAGGTGTGTGGACACCGTCGACTGGGCCAGGCCCAGGTGCTCGACGAGGTCGACAACGCGATGCGGGCCGAGTTCGAGGTGCCTCAGGATCGCAAGCCGGGACGGGTCTCCCAGCGCCCGGAACAACGCGGAAGGAATCGCGAGGTCGGGCTCAGCCGTGGCCGACGTCGACTCCTGTTTCATCGTCATGGGCCGATGTTATCGAACATAGGCGCTCCCGGCCATGCCCCCTGGCCCCAATTTCTACGACGCAACATAGTAGATTGGCCCGGCTCCCGAGAGAAGGACCAATGGCCCGCATTCGTCGCCTCATCATGCTCATCGCCGTCATCACCCTCGGAGCGGCGTTGAGCGCCGCACCCGCCAGCGCACACACCGACCTGACCGGATCCGACCCAGATGACGGCGCACGTCTCACGTCGCCTCCCGCGGCCATCACCCTCACCTTCACCGAGGACATGAGTCCCCGCCTGGCGACGGTCACGCTGCAAGTCGGCACCACGGACGCGGGCGAGATGGACGTACGGCAGGGCGAGACGACCAACGCGCTGGTCGCCGAGGTACCGCTCGACCGGATCCTGGCCGGCGGGTCGCCCCAGACCTGGACGGTCAGCTACCGCGTCACCTCCACCGACGGCCACCCAGTCGAGGGCACCCTGACCTTCCAGGCGCCCACGCCGGCGCAGCTGCCAGCAGCTCCGACACCCACCCCGTCGAGCGAACCCAGCTCGAACGACGTCCCGGCGACCGACGAACAGTCGGCCAACTCCGGCGCCGGCACCTCGAGCGCTCTCGTCGCTGCCGCCCTGGCTGGGATCGCCATCGCCGTCGTCCTGGTGCTTCGCGCGCGTCGGCGGAGCGATCAGAAGTGACTCGATCCATGCCGCGGCCCACGGCGGCGGCCCTCCTACTGACCCCGCCAGCGGTCGCCGTCGGCCTGCTGTCACTCACCGGGGGCCTTGGCCCCGGCCTCGCCGGCCTGCCGACTCCAGGACGGCTCACCCAACTCGGCCTCCCGATGGCCCAAGCCATGCGGGACATCACGGCCATGCTCACCGTCGGACTGGTGGCGCTGGCCGTGACCTGCCTGCCTCCCGACGGCCTCGACCGGAAGGACCGGCTGACGGGCCTGCGTCGACGGCTCGTCGACGGCGCCGGGCACGCCGCATTCGCCTGGGCCGGCCTGAGCCTCGCACTGGTGGCGCTGACCTTCTCCGACGCGTCGGGTGAGTCACTCGGGTCTGCAGGGTTCGCCGACCAGGCGGTGTTCTTCGCGACGAGCTACGACCTCGGTCGGTATTTGCTCGGTAGCGCTGCGATCGCGCTGGTGGTCGGCTTGACCGCCCTCGCCTGCCGCGGTGTCCGGCTTGCCGGAGTAGCGGGCGCGCTCGCCGTGGTCGGCCTGTGGCCGATCGCGTTGACCGCCCACGGGGCTGGAACCCTCCGACACGACCTCGCCGTGGACGCCCAGTACGCCCACCTCGTCGCGGTGAGCCTTTGGGGTGGCGGGCTCGTCGGCCTGATGCTGGCCGGCCGTGAGCTCGGCCCAGGGCTCCCGGCCACCGTTCGCCGGTACTCCACCCTGGCCGCCTGGTGTTTCCTACTCGTGGCGGCCGCTGGGATCGCCGGCGCCGTCATCAGGCTCGATTCCCCACGCGACCTCGCGTCGACGTACGGCGCGCTCCTGGTCCTCAAGACGGTGGCGGCAGCGGCGCTCGGCATCGCCGGACTGGTGCATCGCCGGCGCGTGATCCCCCGGCTGACTGGCGCGGCCGACGCCGCCGTGCGCTCGACGTTCCGCCGTCTGGTGAGCGTCGAGGTGGGTGTCATCCTGGCCGCTACCGGCACCGCCGTCGCCCTGAACCGCACCCCACCGCCTTCGGGCAGCCAGGTTCCGCTCACCACCGCCCAAGACCTCCTTGGGTACGACATGCCTGGACCGCTCGGCGCCGCGCAGTGGTTCACCGCGTGGCGGCTCGACGGCTTCTGGACGCCGATCGCGCTGGCGCTGGTCGTGATGTACGCCGGGGCGGTCATTCGCCTGCGACGTCGCGGCGACACGTGGCCGGTCGGTCGTACGCTCGCCTGGGTCGGCGGCTGGGCGATGTTCGTGTGGGCGGTCAGCGGCGCACCGGGCGCCTACGGGCGGGTCCTGTTCAGCATGCACATGGTGCAGCACATGACCATTGCCACCACGGTACCGATCCTGCTCGTTCTTGGCGCCCCGGTCACGCTGGCCATGCGCGCGCTGCGCCGCCGCGCAGACGGGTCCATGGGGCCGCGCGAGTGGCTGCTCGCGGCCGTCCATTCCCCGGTCGCATCCATCCTCGGCCGGCCGGTAGTCGCCGGAGCACTCTTCGTCGCCAGCCTGATCGCGTTCTACTACACGAGCCTGTTCGAGATCTCGCTCGACAGCCACACCGGCCACATCCTGATGACCGCCCATTTCCTGATCGCGGGCTACCTGTTCGCGGGCTGCTTGGTCGGGACCGATCCCGGCTTCCACCGGCCGCCGTACCCGATGCGCGCGCTCATGGTGATGGTGGTGTTCGGCTTCCACGCGTTCTTCTCGGTCTCGCTCATGGCCAGCACGACGATCCTGGCCGAGGACTGGTTCTCGGGGCTGCCGCGCACCTGGGGCGCCACGCTCGCCGATGACCAGTACCTCGGCGCCTCTCTCGGATGGGCGCTCGGCGACTACCCGCTCGCCCTGCTGGCCGGCGTCCTCGTCTTCCTCTGGGTGCAGGCGGATCGGCGCGAGCGGAAGCGCTTCGACCGGCAGGAGAGCCGCAACGGTGACCAGCAGCTGATGGCGTACAACGACCGGCTTGCACGCATGGCAGAGCACGAACGGCAGATACGCGAGGAAAGTCAACTACGATCCTCGGTAGGAGAACGCGCGCGCTCGAGCGGCGACGACGAGAGGACGTGACCTGCGTGAAGCCGCTGGGCCAGCTTGAGGCCGCCGTCATGCAGCGCCTGTGGGACGCCGAGGCGCCGGTCTCGGTGCGCGACGTCCTCGAGGACCTGCAGCGAGAGCGACCGCTGGCCTACACGACGGTGATGACCGTCCTGGACCATCTGCACGACAAGGGACTGGTCACGCGGAGCAAGCAGGGTCGCGCCTTCCTCTACTCGCCGACGATGACCCGCGAGGCGCACACCGCCGGCCTTCTCGACGACGTCCTGTCGACCAGTGCCGACCGCAGCGCGACGCTTCTCCACTTCGTCGGCCAGCTCGACGAGTCCGAGGTCGCCGACCTTCGGGCCGCACTTGACGCGTCCACGCGGACCCAAGAACCGTGATCGCCGCAGCGGCACTGCTGATGTACGCCATCGTGGCCTCGACCTGGGGCGCCACGATGCTTAGTTCGTGGTCCTGGCCGGTTCGCTCTCCAGCATGGGGCATCTGGGCGTGGCAGGCTCTCGCCACCTCTGCGGCGGCCGCTCTCGTGCTCGCCGGTGTCGTTGTCACCCTGCCTGAGACCCCGCTCGGCGGGCTCGTGGCGAGCGTGCTGCGGTCGTGCTCGGACGCTCTGGCCCAGCACTACGCGACCCCGGGCGGCATGCCTGTGGCGATCCTGGTCGGTCTCGCCAGCGCCGCTGTCGTCGCCCGCTTTGGCCTGCTCGTCGGCCGCGAGGCGCGTCACTCGGCCGGGCTTCGCCGGACCCAGCGCGACACCCTGGCTCTGGTCGGAACGGACCGTCCTGAGGGGTTCACGCTCGTTGACCACGCCACCCCGCTCGTCTACTGCCTCCCGGGCCGAGCCGGGAAGGTGGTCGTCACCAGCGCCGCGTGCGACCTGTTGACCGAACGACAGCTCGACCTGGTCCTGGCTCACGAGCGCCGACACCTGCTGGCGCACCACCACGCCGCGCTCACCTTGTCCGGCGCCTTGAGCCGCACGTTCGGCGGGTTCGGCGTCTTCGGCATCGCGCACCAGCAGATCTCAGCGCTCGCCGAGATGCAGGCCGACGACGCGGTCAGGCCCGCGCCCGACCGGATCGACCTCGCCCGAGCCCTGCTGTCCCTGGTGCCGACCGGCCTGGTGTCCGGCAGCCCCTCGGGACGCGCCGCGGAGCGCGTCCGTCGGCTGACCGAGCGCGCGGACCGGCCGCGGCGGCCGGTGGGACTGATCGCATCCACCGCCGGGCTCGCGGTGCTTGCGGCCCCGCTGGCCCTCGCCCTGGTACCCGCGGTCGAGGCGGCCGCCCGCGACTGCTGCCCTACGGCGTACTCCCACCTGCCCGGTACGACCGATCCGTCAGTCGGTCCGCTCGACACCGGCGGCGGGCTCGGCGAGGACGTCGTCCAGCAGCGCCCGTAGCGTCGCTGCCGACACCACGCCAAGGATCCGCGCGGCCAGGCGCCCCTCTCGGTCGACGACGACGGTCGCCGGTACCGCGTTCGTCGTGAGCTGACCACCGAAGGCGAGCGCGGCGTCGCCGGAGTCATCCGAGCGGATGCTGGAGTACGGGATCTGGAACTTCCGCTCGAAGGCAATGGCCGCGGCATCGTTGTCCCGCACGTTCAGGCCGACGAAGGTCACGCCTTGAGCTCGGTACTCCCGCGCCGCCTGACGTAGGGCCGGCGCCTCGACTCGGCACGGGCCACACCAGGAGCCCCACACGTTGAACACCGCCACAGTGCCAGCGACCTGATCGAACTCAAACCGAGAGCCATCCAGCAGCTCGCCCTCGAAGTCCTCCACCGATACCCGGTCGTCGGCATCCCACTGCTGAATTACCCCCTCCCCCGACGGCCCTTGGCTGGAATCAGCAGTGCTGTCGTCGGCGTCGTCCCGGATCGCGATGAACACGAAGAGGCCGATGGCGAGGAGCAAGAACGGCCAGCTCAACAACCGGGACATGGACGGGCGATCCCGGAACTCATTCACACCCAACTACTATCATACGTAGTACTACGGCGTATCGGAAGACGGAGGAGGTCCCGTGCGGACCCAGACCAAGGCAGCCCTCGGCATCGGAGCAGCGCTCGCGGCGATCCTCGCGGCGCTCATCATCCTGCTTGTTGTGAACCCCGACGGCGACGAGCCGGCCGCCAGCGCCGAGACCGGCGAAGACTCGGTCCTGGTGCGTTCGGACAGCCACGTGCTCGGCGAGGAAGGCGACTCCGGGGTCACCTTCGTGGAGTTCCTCGACTTCGAGTGCGAGGCTTGCGGCGCGGTGTTCCCGGTCGTCGAGCAGCTGCGCGAGGACTATTCCGGTCGAGTGACCTTCGTGGCGCGCTACTTCCCGCTCGAAGGGCACTTCAACTCCGAACGCGCGGCGCGCGCGGTGGAATCGGCCGCTCGCCAGGGCGAGTTCGAGGCGATGTACCAGAAGATGTACGAGACGCAGTCGACCTGGGCTGAGGCGCAGGTGCCCAAGGACGACGTCTTCCGAGGCTTCGCAGAGGAGCTCGGTCTCGACCTCGAGCAGTACGACGCCGACTACGCGTCGGAAGAGGTGCTGGCCCGCGTGCGCAAGGACGTCGCCGACGGAGAGTCGCTGGGCGTCCAAGGAACTCCGACCATCTACGTCGACGGCGAGCTGTTCCAGCCCGAGTCCGTGCAGGACTTCTACGACACCCTCGACGAGGCGCTCGCCAAGTGAGCACCGCCGAACAGGTGGAGCTCGAGGTGCGGCCGCAGCGGCAAGACGAGGTCGCCCTCGCCTGGTTGCTGCTCCTAGGCGGGATGGTCGGCCTCGTTGCGTCGTCCGTCCTGATCGCCGAGAAGATCGCGCTGCTCACCGACCCGACGTACGTACCGAGCTGCAGCGTCAACCCGGTCCTGAACTGCGGCTCGGTCATGAGCACCGCGCAGGCTGAGGTGTTCGGCTTTCCCAACCCGATCCTTGGCGTCGCCGCGTTCCCGGTCCTTGTCACGACTGGCGCCACGCTTCTCGCCGGCGGAAGGCTGGCAGCCTGGTACTGGCGCGGTCTCCAGGTGGGGGTGACGCTGGGCCTCGGCTTCGTGCTCTGGCTGGCGTTCCAGAGCCTCTACCGCATCGGCGCCCTGTGCCCGTACTGCATGGTCGTGTGGGCAGTGGTCTGGCCGACGTTCCTGTATGTCACGCTACGGAACCTCCGCGTGGGGATTTTCGGCACTGCCATTCAGCGCTCAAGGTTGAACCGGGTGCTGGGTGACTGGCACGCCCCGGTCCTGCTGGGCGGCTACCTCGTGGTTCTCGTCCTGGTCGGGGTCCGGTTCTGGTCCTACTGGTCGACTCTGCTGTGACCGTCCCCCGCACCTGCCCCCACGTCCGAACCAGCACCTGGTGTCGGCGTGGGTGACGCCCAGGACGTCATCCTGTCGGGCTCACTCCTGGTGGCGCTGCCTGTGGCCGCCCTGGCCGGCCTGTTGTCGTTCTTCACTCCGTGCTCCCTGCCACTAGTGCCTGGTTATCTCTCCTACGTCGCCGGCATGGCGGGTGCGGAGTCGCCAGTGACGTCCGAGCTCCGTACCGGACAGCGTGCCCAGCGAAGCCGGACCCTGGCGGGCGCGACCCTCTTTGTCATGGGGTTCGCGGCGGTGTTCACCGCCTACGGCGCACTCTTCGGCGCACTCGGCGCCCAGATGCAGACCCATCAGGAAACTCTGATGCGCGTCACTGGCGCCATCACCATTGCCTTCGGCCTGCTCTTCGCAGGCGCCGCCGAGCGGATCCCGGTCTTCAACCGGACACTGCGGCCGGATCTGCGCCCCCGCGTCGGACTCGCCGGGGCTCCGGTACTCGGCGCGGTCTTCGGAATCGGCTGGACCCCGTGCATCGGCCCCGCGCTGGCCGCGGTACTCGCGCTGGCCACGACGTCCTCGACCGCCGGCCGCGGCGCCGCGCTGAGCCTGACCTACGCGTTCGGTCTGGGGATCCCGTTCCTGCTCGCTGCGTTCTCGCTCACCCGTGCCATGCGCGTCTTCGCGTGGGTGCGTACGCGAAGCACGTGGATCACCCGCGCAGGCGGCGTGCTGCTGGTGCTGGTCGGACTTCTCCAGGTGACGGGCGCATGGTCTGAGCTGGTGGCCGAGCTTCAGACCGTCATCGGTAGTTGGGGAGCACCGATCTGACCGGCGATTCACGCGGCTGTCGGACTCGTCACGATCGACCGAGGAACGGCACGATCACCTCGGCGGTATCCCGCGGATGGGTGAGAAGCCCTGCGTGGGAGGCACCGGCGACCGTGGCGAGCTCGCCCCGGCGCAGCTCGGCGACCGCGAGGCGACTGGATGCGGGCGGGAACATCGGGTCGTGCTCGTAGGCGACCACGAGCGACGGGACCTCGATCTCGCCGAGGCGGCCCATCCGGGATTCGTCTGACGCCCAAGCCCGGGCCGCGGCAGCCTGGCCGACTTCGCCGTCTCTCGAGGTCCACACGTCGCCTTGTAGAGCAAAGAGCTCAGCCCACTGCGCGACCTGCGGGTCGTCAGTGCCGATCAGCGAGGGCGGGAGCCCGGTCATCAGTGTCTGGAACGCCGCAGTGGCCGATGGTACGTGACCGACAGCTGCGATGAGCTCCTCCTCCATCGCGACCGTCGCGTTCAGTACGGCGGTGGCGGGCCCGGCACCTGCGAGCATCACGACCGAGCGCAACCAGGTCGGGCGTTGCCGGCCCAGGACCTCGACCGCGAAGCTCCCCAAGGAGTAGCCGATCGCGGTCACGTCGGTCAGTCCGAGGTGGTCGACGAGGCCGGCGGCATCTGTTGCGAGGTCGTCGACGGAGTACGGCGGCGGCGGCGCGTCACTGGGGGCGACGCCGCGAGCGGCGTGACTGATGACCTCGAAGCCGGCATCGACCAGCGCTGCCTCGAATCCTGACGTCTCCCAGGCGATGAGCGGCATGCCGGTCCCGCCGCACAGCAGCACCGGCCGACCTTCGCCCACCCGGCGGTAGGCGACTCGAGTCTCGTTGACGACCACCGTCTGCACGGCGGTCAACCTAGCCGACTTCCTGCAGCACCGGACCGGTGCCTGCGGGGACACCTGAGGGCTCGCGCCGCACCCGGGCCGCCCGGGCGCCGTTGAGGATGACGACGACCTCGGCGATCTCGTGCACCAGCACGACCTCGGCCAGCGAGAGCACGCCGAACATTGCGAGCGGCACGAGCACGACGATGATGTCCAGGGCCAGCCCGATGTTGCTCGTCATCAGGCGACGGCCGCGGCGGGCGTGATCGAGGGCGTGCGGGATGAGCCGGAGGTCGTGGCCGGTGAACGCGACGTCTGCCGCCGCCACGGCCGTCGTCGATGCCGTCACCGATCATGGCCGTAGGCACGGACCGGATCGCTTCCTGCACGGCCGTCGCCTTGTCGACCGGCAGCTGCTCGGCGCGCACGTCGGTGATGCCGGCTCGAGCCAGGCCGTCGCCGTTCGTCCCCCGACGATAGGCATGGACCGGCGCCACTACTACTAACAAAGTTAGTAGAACGCTAAGGTTGGCGGCCCGTGACCCGAACTTCTTGAGGCAAGGCCTTCGCGGCAAAGTCCAGAGCAGGAGTTCGTCCATGAGCAAGAAGTCGGCACCGACGTCCTCCAGCGACGAGCCGGGAGAGAAGAGCCCCAAGAAGAGTCGGCGGAAGCTCATCCTGGTGGTGGCGGTCGTCCTCGTGGTCGCAGGAGCCGGCGCCTACGTGTTTCTTGGCCGCGACAGCGGTCCGAAGGCCCCCGTGGCGGGCGAGGTCCTCCTTCTCGAACCGATCCAGATCAACCTGGCCGATAACCACTACCTCCGCGTGAAGCTGGCGCTGCAGCTGACCGAGGAAGCTGTCGAGGTGGACGGGAGCAAGGCCCTTGATGCCGCGATCACTCTCTTCAGCGGGCGGCCGGTCGAGAAGCTCCTCGCGAAGGGAGAGCGCGCCAATCTGAAGAGCGAGCTCGCTGCTGAGCTCAAGGAGACCTACGAGGGCGAGGTCATGGACGTGTACTTCGCCGAGTTCGTCACGCAATAGGACCGGTCTGCCGCGCAACGCAGCCGATTCTCGCCTTTCCGCTTGGCGAGCGGCGAACGACAGGGCCCTGACCTGCGTTTCCGCTTGTCAGGGCCCCTTGTCCGAGCCGCCTTTCGGAATCGGCTCGACGGCCTTCTCCTTATGGTGATGGGCAAACGCCGCAAAGGTAGTCGGGCCGTCGCGACCAAGGACGTCCCTGACCTGCATCGCGATCCTTCGGCTGCCTCAAGGATTCCGGCACCTCCCGGCCAATCACCCCAGGTCGCCCGACAAGTCGCCATTTCTCGCCCGCGTGGCGACCCGTTCCGCCGAAAGAGAGTTGGGTCCGTATGGGAGCGACCTACTCCGCGGACGACCGGTGAGCCTGTTGGAAGACCAAGACTCTTGAGCACAACGACGACCAGGTGCGCGACGTCCTTTGCCGCGAACTGGACAGAGAGGGACGTCCCAGAGGACGACTCGACTGGCAGTCAGTAGGTACCGGCGGCCTTCACCAGAGTGACTGCTCACGTTGCATCGCCGAAACGCATCCAAGTGCCGTGTTTCGTCGGCGCTGCTTCGTACCCTTTCTCCACCGGCATCGGGGTCGAGCGGAGAACACGTCGGACGGAGCACCCATGGAAACCGCAACGGGCGGAGAGACGGCGCTCGAGCCCGTGAACAGTCTTGGGAGTTCGAGCGGGGCGGTGCGCACATGCTCAGTCGATGAGTTCACCACGATCTGGGCGTTGCAACGCTCGAAGTTCGCATGGCTACTCGGGGCGGGGACCAGCGCCTCCGCCGGCGTTCCACTCGCGACCTCGATCCGCGACCGCCTTCTCTTCGACCGATACGCGGTAGAACAGCAACTTGTCCGCCAGACGATGGACGATACTGACCCCGCTTGGGTTCAACGCGTCCACACGTACTTCGACGGCAAGAACGGGATGCCGCGCCTGGGCAGCGACGGCGACTACTCCGCCGCGTTCGAACGGTGCCTGCCCGACGAATCCGCGCGAAAGGCGCTGCTTCGGGAGCTCATCGAGCACGTTCGGCCCGGTTTCGGTCAGCGGATCTTCGGCGGACTGGTCATGGCCGGCGCATGCGACCTGGTCATCACCACGAACTTCGACCGACTCATCGAACAGGGCATCAACGAGGCTGGCCGCGCCGGCACCGCTGAGGACGTTCCGCTCCCGCGTGAACTGAACGTCGCGGGCCTCGACTCCACCGCACGCGCAACGACCGCCATTCAGGAACGGCAGTGGCCGCTGGTGCTGAAGCTTCACGGCGACTTCCGCGAGAAGCGGCTGAAGAACACCACCGACGAGCTCCAACGCGAAGACGCCACGTTGCGCCAATTCGTCGCCGACGTGAGCCGGCAGTTCGGGATCGCCATCAGTGGGTATAGCGGCCGCGACACATGCGTCATGGAAATGCTCGAAGCGACCGTCGACATCCCGGGTGCGTGGCCGTACGGCGTCTGGTGGTTCACCCGTCCCGGCGAGCAGGTCTCACAACTGGTCCGGAGTCTCCTTGCCCGCGCGGCCGACAACGGCGTCGCCGCGACCGTCGTGGTCGCGGACAGCTTCGACGACACCATGGCCGCGCTCGCCCGCCAGGTTCATGTAGAGGACACGTTGCGTCAGTACCTCGACCGTCTCCACCCGAAGCCGAGGCGAACCCCGGCCGCACTCCCGGCACACTCGCGGCAGTGGCCCGTCCTCCGGTTCAACGCACTCCCCGTCCTCGAAGCGTCGGTCGAGGTCACCCGGGTCGAAATCCCCGCCGGTTGGACACGATCCGAGGTCCGCCGAGCGCTGCATCCGCGCAACCAATGGCCAGTGGTCGTCAACGGCCCCGGCGAGATGCTCTGCCTCGGCGACCCCCACCTCGCAGTCGCGCTCCTAGCCGACGCCGCAAACCAAAAGTCACTGCCCGCACCAGGGCCCGCGACCACGGCCCACCTGAACCTGCTGGCTGACGACACCCCATTCCACCAGCAGACGCTCCTCCGGCAGGTCGTCGCCCACCTGATCACGCAGCGGCTCCCGGTGCGGATGCAAACCAGCAAGGACGGAACGCCCGAACTCATCATCACCCCACCGGCAGACGGCGAGCCCGCAGCATTCGGGACCGCCCGGGCACAGCTCGCCGACGCCTACGCCGGACAGTTGTACGGCAGCCTGCCCAAGAACTACGGCCTCACCGCCACCGGCCTCAACCGACGCTGGGCCGAAGAGGTGCGCTTGTCCTTCGACATCCGTGCCGGACGTTCGTGGCTGCTGTTCACGCCCTACACCTGGATCGCAGAGCCCGCCCGCGACCTTCACGCCGGTCCCCAAGGCGCCACTGCCAACGGTGCCGCGGCCGGCGTTGGGACCGGACGCGGGGCGGGAAGGCGCGGGAGCGAGCTAGGTAGAACTGGTGACGATGGCTTTGAGGTCGACCCAGCGAACCCGTGGCGTGCCGAGGTCTGGGCGAAGCGCCGGTTCAACGAGAAGTGGGCCGCAATCATCGGCGTATGGTCCGGGCTGTTGGCGCCAGACGACGCCACCGTCCTCACCTCGCTCCCCCAGGCCGACAGCGGGGGCCGCCCGAGCGTGCGCCCAGGCCTGCGCATAGTTCTCGGCCGCACCAACGCCTACAGCAGGCCGGCATGAGCACCACCGGGCCAACAGCGCCGCGCCCCGGCCCGCAGTCGTCTGCGCCCCGACCGACGCCTCCCCCATCGTCACGGCCCGGGCAGACTTCGACGGCCACTCCGCCCTCGTCCGCGCTCGCGGCGTTCGACCGGATCGACGAGAACATCCTTGTTTTCGGCACCGCAGGCTCGGGGCAACGAGGCCGGCATCGGAATCCGCTCGCCGGTCTCCTCCAGCACGGCCCGTACTCCGCCTACCCACACGGGGACCAGCTTCGGGTGGCAACCATCGCGACCACGGACCAGCAGCAGCGGCTGTTCAACTTCCTCAAGCAACTCCACAAACCAGCCCGAGCAACCGACCGGGCGAAGTACGTTCCCAACTTCCCCGGGTTCGAGAACGTGTTCCGAGTCCGGCTCGCGGGGGTCAGCGACCAGCAGTGCAACGTGACCCTCGCCCCGGACGCTCCACGGCACGGCGGCACTGAACCGCACGCGAACGTCGTCGCCGCGCTCATCAAAGCTATCCACGCGCTACGTGACCAACGCGAGAAGTGGGATGTCATCGCGATCTTGCTCCCCACCACCTGGACATCCCTGCGCAAGTCTGCCGACGGCCGGTTCGACCTTCACGACCGAATCAAAGCCGAGGTCGCACCTCTCGGAATACCGGTCCAGTTCCTCTGGGAGAACTCCGCTCTCGCGAGCCAGCAGTGGAATTCGACGGCGTGGCGACTGTCGCTTGCGCTCTTCGCCAAGGCCGGCGGCGTCCCGTGGCGCATCACGCCGACGACCACGATCCCCACTGCCTACGTCGGCCTCCACTACGCCATCCGCGGTGGCACCACCAACGACTTCGTCACCTGCTGCTCCCAAGTCTTCGACGCCCAAGGCGGAGGCCTCGAGTTCGTCGCCTACAACCTCGGACCCGCCGATCCAAACGACACCGGCAGTCGCAGGGGCCGGAAGAACCCTCACCTGACGCGCGAAGAGATGCGCGCCGTCATGACCCGAACTGCCGACCTCTACCGACTTCGGCACGCCGGAGCGATGCCCCAACGCTTCGTCATCCACAAGGAAAGCCACTGGCGCGATAACGAGATTGAGGGCGTGTTCGACGCCTGGGGCGCAGCCGACAACATCGAGTGCGTCTCCCTCCAGCAGACCCGGTGGCGAGCAGTCGAACTGAAAGGCCCCGGCACCACCGCAACCGGCCCCGAGCCGGCCACGATGGCCGTTCGACGAGGAACTATCCAGCAGTACGACGGCCACAGCGGACTCCTGTGGACCCGCGGGCCCGGCCCCGTCGGCATCACCGGGAAGTACTTCAGCCCGGACGGCAAGAGCCTGCCGCGGCCCATCGCCTTCACCCGCTACACGGGCTCCGGCGACCTCAGCCTCCTCGCCGCGGACATCCTCGCGCTGACGAAGCTCGACTGGAACAATGACAGTCCGTACAACCAGCTACCGGTGACTCTTGGATACGCGCAGAAGCTCGCCGAGGTCGTCTCCAACGTGCCCGAGCTCGACGACAACGTGTACCAGTACCGGCTGTTCCTCTAGGGTCGTGTTGCCGGACCCTCGCACCCGCATCCCTCCAGAAGGAGGTTGCAGGAAGCGGCGACCGCAGTGCCATCTCACTGGGGCAGCTCGGCTCCAAGCCGCCGTAGGTGCTCTGCTTCGCCGCCAACGTGCCATCCCAGCGCAATGCAGCGTCGCCGTCCGCAGCGTCGGCAAATGGTCGCGGCCGCACTCAGACCACGTCGCGAGCTGTCTTGCGGGTGACTCCCAAGCCAGTCCAGACAACTCCTCGGATTGTGACGTTCAGTCCCGCATTCTCGTATGCCCAACTGACCGACGGTACTAGCCTCCGCTCGAACTGACGGAGGTCTGAATGGCCGGCTACGCGTGCATCGACTTCGAGACGACGGGCCTATTCCCGACGCGCCATGACCGCGTATTGGAGGTCGGCGTCGTCCTTCTGGATGGCGACGGTGCCGTCGAAGCCGAGTGGTCGACCTTGGTCAATCCGGGACGAGACGTCGGCCCGACACATATCCACGGAGTGACGGCGCGCGAGGTGCTGCGCGCGCCGACGTTCGCGGAAGTGGCGCCACTCCTCTTACAGTCGCTCGGCGGCCGGACGGTCGTGGCACACAACGCTCCGTTCGACGTCAGGTTCCTGCGGGCCGAGCTGGCGCGGGCGGGCTACTCGTGGACTGGACCCGACATCCCGGCGCTATGCACCATGGAGTTGTCGGGTCGGCATCTGCGGAGTTCGTCGCGCAAGCTCAACGACTGCTGCCTGGCCGCGCAGGTGGTCGCCGCGGGTAGTCATGAGGCGTTGGCGGATGCCCGCGCGGTGGCGGCTCTCCTGGCCTATCTGATGTCTGCGACCTACAAGCCGCCGCCGTGGTCTGCCTTGTCGTCGGAGGCTGAGCGCTATGCCTGGCCGGTCTGCGAGGTCACGATCCCGGCCTTTGTCGGTCGAACCGGCAGCGCGCCGGTGCGTGAGGAGTTCTGGCTCGACCGGATCGTGTCTTCCATGCCGCGGAGCTCAGACGCCCGGGTTGATTCGTACCTCGAGATCCTTGAGATGGCGTTGCTCGATCGCTACCTGTCGGCACACGAGGAGGAGGCGCTGGTCGAGACCGCGACAGACCTCGGTCTCGACCGAGATCGGCTGGACGGCATCCACCGGGACTACCTGCTGTCGATGTCGGCGGTCGCGTGGGAGGACGGCATCATCACGAGGGCCGAGCTCAAGGACCTCGAGGCCGTTGCTCGCCTTCTGGGCCTGAACGCTGACGACGTCGCGATGTCACTTGATGCTGCCAAGGCCGCAGCTTCGCGACCCGTCGCCACAGCATTCCAGCTCGCACCTGGCGACCTGATCTGCCTCACCGGACAGATGACGCATCCGAGGGAAGCGGTCGAAGCGCTGCTGGCGGAGCGGGGCCTTCAGGTCGGAGGACTGACCAAGCGCACTCGACTGCTCGTTGCAGCAGACCCGGACTCTCAGAGCGGAAAGGCCGCCAAGGCTCGGAACTACGGCGTACCGATCGTCGCCGAGTCGGGCCTACTCGGACTCCTGCTTGGCATGGCCGAGTCGCAGCAGACTCAGTCGTAGGCCGAAGAGGTTCGGCTGCTCCACGGGAATCGGGTCGACGGTGGTTCGGTTCGCGGTCTCAACGCGTCCCGGTAGGCGTAGTAGCGGCGGCCGCCGGCCTTTGGATCGAACAGCCAAACGATGGTGAGCTTGCTGTCCGGGCACTCGAGGCCAAGGGCGCCGAGCATCCGTGCGCGGACATCGCGCCATTCGCTTCGTTTCCCGGCGGCGCGCCAGAGTTGGTTGAGGGTGAGCGTGCCCAGGGCCTTGTTGGCTGGCTTCAGCGCCTCCGCAAGGACGTCATCGACGTCCAGGATCTTCTGTGTCAAGGCGACGATCATCTCGGCCCGGACAAGCCGTGCTCGCTGAAGTGCCGAGCGCTCCTTGGCCATATCGTTCATGCGGCCTTCCTTCTCGCAACGGAGTCGGGGAACAGGTAGCCGAACCGAGGTTCGGCGAGGCCGAAGGCATCCCCATCCTCGGGTCGACCGAGGACGAGTTGTGCGGACGTTCGCTTCGGAAGGTCAGCCGGCCCGAGGATCCGCGGGGGGATCAAGGCATTGCCAGCGACGCCCTGGCCGACTCCGGGGCGGCGGGTCCCGGAGCGTTCGCGCCGTGGCGGGATCGCCGGAGGTTCGCCCGCCGCGGCGCGTAGCAGTGCCGCGACCTGTCGTGCCGGCTGGTGGGGCCAGCGCAGATGCGCGGGTGTCTGGGTGAGGAGCGCGGCGTTCGGGATGATCTCGCGCATGGCGTTGCGGTCGTCTGGATCGAATGGCAGGGCTCTTGGGTCCCACATGTTGCAGGGCTCCCACCGTGGGTCGCTTCCGGTCGGGCGGTCCGCGGTCAGGCGGGCGAAGTGCTCGCTCGCGACTCCTTCGAACGGGAACCACTCGCGCCAGGTCGCGATGCCGATCCGGTTGGCGGTTCTGCAACGGGACGATCCGAGGCGGTCGGACATGGCGTCCTTGATGTGCTTGTAGGTCATTCGCCGTACCTGGTGGATGTACTTCGGGTCTGCCGACGGCGACGGGGCCACCAGGAAGATGACGGCTTGGCCCGACAGGTCGAGCGCGTTCCCACTGAGGAGGCGTGCCCAGCGCTCGACCTTCTGCTCGAAGTCGGCTCCGATCGACGAGGTGAGCTCGATCGCGATCCGCAGGCCGTCGTCCCGGACGATGGTGAGGTCCGGGCCGCCCTTCTTTGGGACTGCGTTCCAGATGTTGAGGTCTGCGAATCGGGAGAAGTGCGGGCCCAGGACGGTCCCGACGCGAAGGCCGTGGGCGGCACGGAGAGCGAGTTCGGCGGCGAGGATGTCGTGGCGGATGTTGACTGCCTCGGTTGGTCGTCGACGGTTCCCCGTGACGGCGAACCACTCTGCCCAGGTCAGGTGACGCCGTAGTTCGTCGAGGAGGGCGGGGTCACCGATCTGGTACGCGGTTGTGTTCCCTCCTGCCACGCCGAGGCTGTAGCCGAGGTAAGGGTGGGCGAGGTCCAGCACACCGCACGTGAAGAGGCCGGCAATCAGGTCGCTGCGTGGATTGGCGAGCGACGGATCGCCGGTGAAGGCCGCCGCTTGATTGTTGGTGACGGCGCGGAACGAAGTCAGGACACCGAGCAGACTCAGCACCCTGTTCAGACGTGATGCACGGAGGAAGTCGTCGGGCCACCGCGGTGCCTCGCGCTGGTAGACGGCCGGCAACTTCAGGTCGCCTTGGGCGGCTCGTTCGCGCGCCTTCTGGATCGAGGTCGCGCCAGGGTGGCGCACCACTTCGTCGAAGGTCTCGTAGTAGATGTCGTGCGTCGTTGCAGTCGGGTGGTAGACGCCGGGACCTTTCGGTACGCGGACGTTGAGTGGATAGGTACGGCGATGGTCGCGGCGCTCCGGCGGGAGCTGTGGCGTGCGGTTTGTGGTCACGTACTTCTACATGCGTGTTTTCCCGCGAACCGGCGGCTCGCGCACGACACGGTTGAGCTTCCGACGGCTCCGAGCCCCACGTCGAAGCGGCCAAATTCCGCCTGAATCCCCAGTTGAAGTGCTCTCCCACGCTCAGGACAACATGAGCCGCGGCTCGGGCTGGCTTCTGGCCGCTTCGGGCGCCCTGCCGAAGGCGGCAAAGTCGCCCTGAATCCCCAGCGGACACCCCACGCGGGCGGAACTCTTCAGCCCTTCGGGCTGTCACGTCGCTGGAAGGAGGGCGGAGTGGGTCGTTGAAGGCCATGGAGCCATACGCGGTCCGAGGAGAGTTCGAAACGGAGACAGTGTGAATCGAGACGGGGCAGGAGGGAACGAATCGAGGCACAGCGGACACGACACGAACCCGAAACGAGCCACGACCCGGCGAGCGAAGCGAGCCTCCTCTATGGGGATGCCCGGCCCGGAGTCGCACGCGGTACCGGTGGGCGCTGGCGCGCGGCCGCGGGCGGCGCCGCCGGCGGGAAGACGACCGCGGCGCGGATCTCGTCGAACTCGTCGCGCGATAGCAACCCGTCGAAGAGTGCGTCCTCGACGTCGTCCCACGACCCCGTGGTGCCGCCCTCGGCAACTGACGGTGCCTGGGTGCCGAACGTGTAGGGCCAGGTCTTCAGCCGCTCGATCATCGCTTCACGGTCACCGCACTCGACGATGCAGCGAGCGATGACCTCCTCCGGTGTCTCGGGCACGACGCCACCGAGTCGATAGAGGTCCGCGCGGGCGCGGCGCACTCGCGTGAGGCTGAGGGCGAGTTGAGCTGCGATCTCGTCGTCGGGGACGTCGTGACCCAGGAGTTCTGCGATCGACCGGTCTTCATCGATCCAGTCAAGTCGCTCGCGCGCGGTTGCGCGTGCGTCGTCCGCCTCGGGGTCGGCGCCGTGCCACTCGGGGTCGTATGCCGGATGGTCGGCGTAGACCACGGTGAGGTAGCGCAGCGTCAGGCATGGGTACTCGACTGGGCATGTCGCGCACGACCCGTCGTCGACCTCGTGGTGTTCGTGCGCAATCCGTCGCCGACACTCGATATCGAGCTCCAGGCGTCGGGGCTCGAAGCGAGCACGAAAGGCCTTCGAGTGTTCGTCGTCTAAGACGACGAACTGGTCGGCTGCAGCAGATGGGTCGGACCGGCCGAAGATGACCAGCGCTACCTCAGGGGCCGGCGGCTTCCTCAGCGGAAGCGTCTGCACCTGATCCACGAGGTCGTTGATGACGACGTCGTCCTCCGCCAGCCGTGCGAGAAGGAACGGCATGGGATCGCGCATCACGGACGCCGCATCTCGGCGGCGAACACGTGCGCGTAGTCTCGCAAGACCTCCAGGTCGCGCTGTTGGGCGATCCACTCCTCGGGGGTCAGGCCGTCAAGCTCGGGTGCGCCCATTCGCAGGAACACCCCGATCGTCCAGCCGTCGAGACCGCGGAGAGCTCGGAGAACGACGGCCACCCCAGGTTTGACTGTGATGTTCTCGCCGGCCTTCACGAAGGTCCATACCGGGTAGAAGTAGTCGCCGTCGGAGGTCTTCAGCCCGAGCACACGACCGTCCTCCCGTGCCGCCGCCAGCCCGTCCGCAGTAAGCCTGAGCGCCTCCATCGTGCGGCTGGTCGACCAGTACGGCGCGAGGAGGTCGTCGAGTTCATTTGGATCGGCGCTCGTCGTCATCCGTCCTCGTCGGCTCGGGCACGACGACGCTGCCACTCGGTCAGTCGGACGCGTACGTCGGCGGGCAAATCGTCGCGACCGAGTCGTTCGATGGAGACGACGTTGGTCGACCACCAGTGGTCGGAGAACATCGACTCCCCGATCCAGAAGCCCTGACCGACCGCGAGGCCCGGGACCGGGAAGCCGTCGGCGTCGCCGACCGGTTCCGGACGGCTCGCGCCGTCATGCCACTCGCTCAGACACGGCCCCGAACGCAGCGTGCGCCAACGCCCGACTGGCTCTCCGGATCCGGCTGGACGATCCTCCACGGAGGCTTCGACGCGCATCCAGCCTGACTGCTCAGCGTCGAACAGGAACCACCACGTCGTGCCGTGCTCGGTGGTCACCCGCCAATAGCCGGTAGGTCGGTCCGGCAGTCGAGAGATCGATCCGTCCTCCACCAGGAGTCCTCCGACAGCCAGCCACTTGTGCGAGGAGTCTGACGTGGCGCAGTCGCGGCACCGGACCTGGAGGTAGCCCGAGTCGGAACGACGGGTAATGCCCGACGCCCCGCAGCGCTCACATGTCCTAGCCGCCTCGCGTTCCGCGTTCTCAATCCGTGCCTTGAAGCGACGGACGACGTCGGCATCGTCAGTGCCGGGATTCACGTAAAGGCGCAGCTCAGCAAACTTCTGCTTCGCCGTTTGCAGTGACCAGGCGGGAGCGATCTCCGACAGATCTCCCGCGAGACGCGCGAGGATGGGCCACCATCCCTCGTCGCAGCCCAGCCACCACTCCTGCCAGGGAGCAACGGCTCGCGCGCGCAGCGGACCCAGGAGCTCGATGCCTTCGCCGGAAGGATCGAAGTCGCTCACCGAGCCCACTCCGGGAACGGGCGGCAACAGCCGTCACACCCGTGCGGAGTGATATCACGGCCATGCTCATGCCACCAGTAGGCAGCGTCCTGCGGATCGGGATGTCCGATCCCGTGTTCGCAGATCCGCTCCGCCGTACCCTTGTCGTCGCGGAAGACAACCGGAGCGTCGGACAAGGCGTGACTTAGCACCTCGTGCACCCAGCACCCATACGCTCTTCCAGCGCACTGGTCGCTGGTGTGCACGCTCGTCATGACACCGTTCGCCACGAAGATCATGTCGTCGTTCACTCAACCTCCCAAGACAGTTCGCGAGCCTCCGCGTGAGAGGATCCGCAGGTGCGTGACGAGCCTTCGATGTCATCGACTGCGCACGGTCGCACCCCTGAGAACCGAGAGCGGCTCAAGCAACAGTTCCGCGAGCTGCGCGACAAGCGGGCCGAGATCGAACGCAACGCGCAGGCGGTCACCGAAGAAGTCCACCTCCTGTTACGCAGGGCGCATGACGACGGTTGGTCGTGGGCCGACTTGGCCGAACTTGCGGGCTTTCGCAACGCTGACGTCGCGCGTACGCAGGCCGCCCCAGCAAGTGCCACGACCCCGTCGCGCCCGCCGCCGGACACGTACACCGTGCGCGAAGCGGCGGCACGCCTGGGAGTCACCTCGCAGGCCATCTACCAGGCGATCCAGTCCGGCCGAATCGAGGTTGCTGACGACCGTGCGCGAGGTCGCCGCGTCTACCTCCCGCCGGAGCAAGACTCGCTCAGCTAAGCCCCAGCAGCTCGGGACTCACCCCCTGCCCTAGAAGTCGGTCCCGTTCGATCTCCAGGCTGTTCCTGACGTCAGCGAGCGTCTCCGACGAGACTGTCGACCCGAACTGGTGGCGCAACCGGTACGCCAGGTCGGCGAACGCCTCCGGGTCGGCGGCATCGCCGTCCGATGAACGCAGAGCGTGCGCGGTGGCGATCAGGTCTGCGCGGGCCTCCGCGTCGTCCTCGGTCGCGGGCAGCGCACGCAGTCGAGCCTCAAACCGGTACCAGTAGTCACCGGTTCCAGCCGACTGTCCGAGAAGAGATTCGCAGCGCACTGCGCCTCCTTGCACGAGATTGGTTATCGCAAGTATTAATCCTTCCCGTATGCAAGTCAACCCTTCGCGTGGAGCCACTTTGAGGCCGGTTCCCGATCGCGGAGCCACCGGTTCGTCAGTCCGACACTGCGCCGAGGACCTTGCGCGGCCGAGGGATTGACGGGTCAAGGCCGCCTAGATGTACGGGCTTCGCGGGCGCGTCGCGATGTCCTACGTGAGGTCGAGGTGAGCCTTCTCCTGCGCGGAGGGCGCGGATCGGTGGCCCCACGGGAACACCCACCGGAACAGGCTGAGGCCCGGACGACGACACCAGCAGTCCTCGGCACAACCGCACCGCCGCGCGCCGAAGTGCTCGGCGACGCGGTTCCCGGCCGCGATGAGCACGTATCCGCCGACGACCACGAGAACGACCCGCTTCACGACAACGCCTCCAGCAACTGGGCAGTGTCCGGGGACCCGCTCAATCCTGCCGGCGTGGCGTAGACCCGACAGGCGAGCCCGACCTGCTCCTGACCGGTTGCGAACGGGTCGATGCCGTCGATCCGGACGGACGGCGATCCGACGAACGACAGTTCCTCGGCCTGATCGGGAGTCTCGACGAGGCGGCGCTCCACGACGACATCGGTGCGGTCGAGCGCGGCCAGCGCTTGGGTGAGCCGGTCCTCGGTGACCTGCCAACTCGGGCAGCCGTCGAAGTACAGCAACTCGACTCGCACTGTGGGCTCCTTCTCGACGACCGCGGGACGTCTCCGACTCTGCCACTGTTCCCGAGGAGTCGCGACCCCTCCGTTGGATGACGCCCACCAGGTGCTGGGAGGCGGTGGCCATGCCGTTTCGGACGAGGAGCGAGATAGCCAGGGACGGGGCCGCAGATTCGTCAGCCGCGAAGCTCGCACCTCTTCCCACCAGCCCGGGCGACGCGCTGGTTCCAGCCGACGACCTCGGGCCAAATTCTCCGCGTTCTCGCGGATCACGACATCCACCGCAGCAACGTCGTCCACAGTTCGGAGGCTATGACCAATCGGCACCGGCAACGAGCGAGTTGCCCAAGGTTCGGGTTCTGCGCCGGCAGAGCTACCTGCTGCATCACACAAACACCCCTCCGTCACGGCGTCGAGCGCGACAACCTGCGCGTCGAGACGGGGCAGCATCTTCGACTGCGAGGGCGGAACGGCAGGCAACTGCATCGACGATCAGCCGATGGCGCTATCATCGGGCCATGGCAATGATACCGGCCAAAGACGAAGCGGCGGTGCGGCGCGGAGCGGCACTGTTCCATGGCCTCGCGGACCGCAACCGGCTGGCGATTGTCCGCGAGCTCGCCGACGGCGAGCGGCGGGTGGTGGACCTCACCGAGGTCCTCGGGGTGGCGCAGGGCACCGTATCGGGGCACCTGGCCTGTCTGCGTGACTGTGGCCTGATTGTCGGCCGACCTGAGGGCCGACAGATGTTCTACTCCATCGCCCACCCCGAGCTGATAGACCTCCTCGGCGCGGCCGAGCAGTTGCTCGCCCTGACCGGTGAGGCCGTTGAGTTGTGCCCGAACTACGGGCCGGGCGAGACCCACACCGCCGAGACCATCCCCACCACGCCAGAGGAGGTAACGCCGTGACGGACGCCTGCGGCTGCGGCCCCGACGAAGCCCGGAACGACGACGGCGACCTGGAGGAGCACGAGCCCGAACGGTTGTGGGAGGTCAGCGAGCTGCGGTTCGCCGCTGCCGCCGGGGTCTTCCTGATCGCCGGGTTCCTCGCGGGTCTCAACGACAGCCCCGAATGGGCCGTCGCCAGCCTCTACGGGATCGCGTTGGCCCTCGGGGCATGGACGTTCGTTCCCAACACCTTGAAGCGGCTGGCCAAGGGCAAGATCGGCGTCGGCACGCTGATGACGATCGCCGCGGTCGGCGCGGTCATCCTGGGCGAGGTCGCCGAGGCCGCTGCCCTGGCCTTCCTCTACTCGATCAGCGAGGGGCTGGAGGAGTACGCGGTGGCGCGCACCCGCCGCGGCCTCCGCGCGCTGCTCTCCCTGGTTCCGGCCGAGGCCACCATCCTGCGCGACGGCGCCCAGGTCACCGTGGCTCCCGCAGGCCTCGCCCTGGGCGACCTGCTCCTGGTCCGGCCCGGCGAGCGGGTCGCTACCGACGGCGTGATCCGCGCCGGCCGCACCGCCCTGGACGTCTCCGCCCTCACCGGGGAGTCCGTACCGGTGGAAGCCGGTCCCGGCGACACCGTGTACGCCGGCTCGATCAACGGCACCGGGGTCCTCGAGATCGAGGTCACCACCACCGCCGAGGACAACTCTCTGGCCCGGATCGTCCACATCGTGGAGGCCGAGCAGTCCCGCAAGGGCGACGCCCAGCGGCTCGCTGACCGCATCGCCAAGCCCCTGGTGCCCGGAATCATGGTCCTGGCCGCCGTCATCGCGATCGTCGGGAGCTTCCTCGGCGATCCGGCGACCTGGATCGAACGCGCCCTGGTCGTCCTGGTCGCCGCCTCGCCGTGTGCGCTGGCGATCTCCGTGCCGGTCACCGTGGTCGCCGCGATCGGTGCCGCCAGCCGGATCGGCGCCCTGGTCAAGGGCGGCGCTGCGCTGGAGGCGCTCGGCCGAATCCGGGTTGTCGCCCTGGACAAGACCGGCACCCTGACTCGCAATCAACCGACGGTCGTCGAGGTCGCCACAACTTCCGGCCACACCCGGGACCAGGTCCTCGACATCGCCGCCGCCCTGGAGTCCCGCAGCGAGCACCCCCTGGCCCGAGCGATTCTGGCTGCCGTCCCCGAGCACCGCGAGGCTGAGGGCGTCGAGGCGGTCACCGGCGCGGGCCTCACCGGCACCGTCGACGGAAGGCCGGCCAGGCTCGGCAAGCCGGGTTGGATTCCCGCCGGCGAGCTCGCCGAGCCGGTGACGAGCATGCAGGAGGCGGGGGCCACCGCTGTGCTGATCGAGTACGACGGTGTCGTGATCGGCGCCGTCGCGGTCCGCGACGACCTGCGTCCCGAGGCCGCCGAGGTAGTCGCCCGGCTCCGGGTCGGCGGCTACCAGGTCGCGATGCTCACCGGTGACAACGAACGCACCGCCTCCGCACTGGCCGCCCAGGCCGGCATCACCGATGTCCATGCCGAGCTTCGGCCTGAGGACAAGTCGGCCATCATCGGCCGGCTCCGCGAGGACCGGGCGACCGCGATGGTCGGCGACGGCGTGAACGACGCTCCCGCTCTGGCCACCGCCGACGTCGGGATCGCCATGGGTGCTATGGGCAGCGACGTGGCCATTGAGACCGCCGACGTCGCACTGATGGGCGAGGACCTGCGTCACCTCCCGCACACCCTGACCCACGCCCGCCGCGCACGATCGATCATGCTGCAGAACGTCGGCCTCTCCCTCCTCCTGATCGCCATCCTGATCCCGCTGGCCGCGCTCGGCGTGCTCGGACTGGCCGCGGTGGTCCTGGTCCACGAGGTCGCGGAGATCATCGTGATCGGCAACGGCGTGCGCGCCGGTCGCGTCCGCCCCCTGCCCCCCGCACCCACGACGTCGACGGCCGTTGCGGTACCGACGGAAGCCACGGCGAGGTGAGCAGCGGTCAGGCAGCGGCCGGGACGCGTGCGCGAACGGGTCGCGTCGCGGTCCTGCTCACAGCGGCGGTGGTCGCCGCGATCGATCTGGCCGCGAAGGCGGCATCGGAGGCCCGGCTGGCCGACTCGACGGTCGACCTCGGACTGCTCCAGCTGCAGCTGGCCCACAACTCGGGCATGGCTTTCAGCATGGGCGACAACCTCCCCGTCGCAGTGGTCGTGGCCATCACCGCGGCGATCGCCGTCGCCCTGGCCGTGTACGTCTGGCGAAGGGCCCCGCGCGCCGGATGGGTCGAACGGATCGCCGGAGGCGCCGTGATCGGCGGCGCGCTCGCCAACGTGGTCGACCGCGCCAACGACGGCGTCGTCACCGACTACCTGCACACCGGCTGGTGGCCCACCTTCAACCTCGCCGACACCTTCCTGGTCACCGGCTTCATCGTGATCGCCCTTCTGCACACCCGCCCCGAACGCACGGCGGACACCGCTTCGGTGCAGGCGAATGACCACACCAGCAACCCGCCAGTCACGGGCCACCCTCCGCAGAGTTAGCCGTCGCCTTCAATGCCCGCGACATCACTCCTTCGGCGCCCCGGACTTGGCCGGCATAGCCATCGATGGGCACAGACCTGCCAAGTCCCAAGACAACAGAGAACTTCGAAACCGAGAGGAACGTCGACGATATGGACGTGGTCTCCTCCGCATTGCAGGCCATGGGCCTGTTCATAGTCACCAACGTCGACGACATCATCGTCTTGTCGCTGTTCTTCGCACGTGGAGCTGGGCAACGAGGTACCACCACCAAGATCATCGTCGGGCAATACCTCGGGTTCGGTGGCATCCTCGTCGCCTCGGTCGCCGTGACCTTCGGAGCCGGACTGTTCCTTCCCGACGACGCCATCCCGTACTTCGGTCTGATCCCACTGCTGCTGGGCGCATTCGCCGCCTGGCAGGTGTGGCGCAACGGGGACGATGACGATGACTCCATGGCCGACAAACCCGTGGGTGCCCTCACGGTGGCTGCGGTCACCTTCGCCAACGGCGGAGACAACATCGGGGTCTACGTGCCGGTGTTCCTCGCGGTCGGCACGGGCGCCCTCGTTGCCTATTGCATCGTCTTCCTGGCCCTGGTTGCCGTGCTCGTCCTTGCGGCCAAGTTCGTGGCCACCCGCAAGCCCATCGCAGAGGTGCTCGAACGCTGGGAGCACATCTTGTTCCCACTCGTCCTTATCGTGCTCGGCCTCGTCATCCTGATCGAGGGCGGCGCATTCGGCCTCTGAGCAATCCGTGGGTGACCCCGCCGTATGCACGCCTAGGTCACGCGGCTGATCAGGCGAGTGCGAGGAACAGCTTCTCCATCTTCTTCACGTCCACGCCGTCGATGCCCTCGCCAGCGGCAAGGCAGTCCTGCAGGCCGGTGGCGACGATGGCATAGCCGGCGCGGGAGAGGGCCTTGTTGACGGCGGCGAGCTGGGTGAGGACCGATTCGCAGTCGGAGCCCTCCTCCATCATCCGGATGACGCTGCCCAGGTGTCCGTGGGCGCGCTTCATGCGGGTGATGATCGCCTTGATCTCGGTCGGCTCGAGGTCCATCAGTGTCCTACTTCCTGGGTTGAGCTCTCGTGGGCGGCGACGGCTTCAAGAGCGGTCGCTAGCCGGCGGCGGGCGTCTGCGGCGACGAGGTGGAGCGGGTCGCCGTCCGTGGCGTGGGTGAAGTCGATCATGGCCTCGGGGTCGAACGCCTCGACAACAGTGGTGTCCTGATCCACAGCACGGACCACGACGTTGCACGGCAGCAGCGCCGCGATCGACGGGTCGGCCTGCACCGCCTGGTGCGCGAGCTGGGGCCGACACGCCCCGAGGATGACCTGCGGCGCGACGTCGACGTCGAGCTTGGCCTTCAGGGTCGCAGCGAGGTCGATCTCGGTGATTACCCCGAACCCGGCCTCGGCGAGCTCGGTACGCACAGCCGTCACCGCCAGCTCGTACGGATGAGGCGTGGTGACTCGCATGGTGTAGGCGGCCACTGCCGCTCCTTCTCCTGTTTCGCCGGTGGCGTTGGGCTGGGCGGGTGGCGCTGCCCAGTGCCGCCGATTCTACATCCCCCCGGGGGGATGTTTAGAGTTCTCGGCATAACCCCCCGGGGGGATGCGGCTCTCAGCTCGCGTTCTCCCGGAACCACCGCAACTCGCTCGGAAACGGAACTACGGATGAGCACCTCGGCCCCCACCCGCGCACGTGATCTGCCCCCGACCCCTGGCCCCGGGCCGACCGGACGACCGGGTCCGTTGGGCCGTCTCGGGGTCTGGGTCACCAGTCATGGCCGGCTGGTCACGCTGGTCTGGGTGGTGCTGATCGTCGGTCTCGGCATCTTCGCCCCCAAGGTCGAGCAGAACCTGTCTGGGGCCGGGTGGCAAGCAAGCGGCTCGGACTCCGTGGCCGCCCGCGAGCTCGCGCGCGAGCACTTCGGCGGCAACGCCTCCTCCGCGATCCAGGTCGTCGTCCACGCCACCGACGGCACCCCGGTCACCGAGGGCCGCGGCGCCGAGGTGCTCGAGGAGGTCACCCGGATGCTGGAGGCCGAGCCCCGCATCGCCGACGTCATTCAACCCGCCCCGGGCGCGACCCTGAGCCAGGACGGCACCACTGCGGTCGTGCTCGCCGGGGCCGGGGTCGACACCAACGAGATGGTCCGGGTGGCCACCGACCTCAAGGGCCCGCTGCAGGAGCTCTCCGGCGACGGCGTGCAGGTCAACCCGACCGGGTCCTCGCTGCTGTGGTCGGACTTCAACGAGGCCAACCTCGACGCGATGCTGACCTCGGAGATGATGTCCTGGCCGGTCACCCTGGCCATCCTGGTGCTGGCCTTCGGCGCCCTGGTCGCGGCCGGCCTCCCGCTGCTGCTGACCCTGGCCGGCCTGGTCGCCTCCGCAGGCTCGCTGGTGCTGATCAACGAGCTGGTGCCGGTCTCGATCTGGGCGATGAACTTCGCGATGATGTTCGCCCTCGCCCTGGGCATCGACTACGCCCTGTTCCTGGTGGTCCGCTACCGCACCGCCCGAGCCCGCGCCGGTTCCACCGCCCGGCAGGCGGTTGCCGAGACCATGGACACCGCCGGGAAGGCCGTGCTGCTCTCCGGCCTCACCGTGCTGGTCTCACTGTCCGCGGTGATGCTCGTCCCGTCCCCGTCGTTCAGGTCGATGGCCGGCGGCATCATGCTGTCGGTCGTGTTCGTGCTCGCCGCGACCCTGACCCTGCTGCCCCTGGTGCTGGCCAAGCTCGACCACCGCATCAACAAGCTCGCACTGCCCTGGGCAAAGACCAACGCAACCCGTGAACACGGCTCAGCCCGGTTCGCTGCCTGGGGCGAGCGGCTGTGGAAGCGACCCATGGCCTTCGCCCTCGGCGCGCTGGTCGTGCTGGTCGCCCTCGCCGCCCCGATCGTGGGCCTGAAGACCGCGATGCCCTCGATCAAGGTCCTCCCCGAGGACGCCAGCGCCCGCGTCGGCTACGACCTCGTCCAAGACGCGTTCGGCGACGGCGCCCCCGGCGCCCTCCAGATCCTGGTACCCATCGCGGACGCGGACGCGGCCGACTCGACCCTGCGCGCCGATGCCGGCATCGCCGCCGCCATGCCGGCCACAGAGGCGGCCGACGGCAGCGGCTACGCCCTGATCGAGGCCGTGCCCACCGTCGACCCCTCCGACCCGGCCCTGGCGGACACCGTCGACCGGCTCCGTAGCGACCTCCCCGAGACCGCGCTGCTCGGCGGCGCCGCCGTGGAGAACCTCGACCTCAAGACCCAGCTCGACCAGTCCACCCCGCTGGTCATCGGCGTCGTCCTGGTCCTCGGGTTCCTGCTGCTGCTCATCGCCCTCCAGGCGCCGCTGATCTCCCTGCTCGGCACCCTGGCCAGCCTGCTGTCCACCGCCGCCGCATTCGGGGTGGCGCTCCTCGTCTTCCAAGACGGCCACGGCGCCGGCCTGTTCGGGTTCGAGTCGCAGGGGTTCTTGGACGCGTGGGCGCCGGTGTTCTTCTTCGCCATGATCTTCGCCATCGCGATGGACTACACCGTCTTCCTGCTCGCCTCAGCCAAGGAGCACTACGAGCGCACCGGCGACCCCAAGCAAGCCATGGTCGGCGCGCTCGCACACTCCGGACGGGTCATCTTCGCCGCCGGCGCCGTCATGGTCGCGGTGTTCTTCACCTTCGCCCTGTCCGGGCCCCTACCGCCCAAGGAGATGGGCGTCATCCTCGGCGTTGCCGTCCTCCTCGACGCGTTCCTGATCCGGCTCGTGCTGCTCCCCGTGATGCTCCGCCTCACCGGCAGGGCCGCCTGGTACACCCCCGCCTGGCTCAAGAAGGTCCTGCCCACCATCACCTTCAGCCACGGCTGACCAGCCCGCCCGATCCTCCAGTCGTCCCGCCACCTCGTCGCCATAGACACACGCATCAGGAGCAACTCATGAACCTCGACCGCGCCGTGCTCGCACTCGCCGGCACCATCACCCTGCTCAGCGCCCTGCTCGCCACCCTCGTGTCGCCGTGGTGGCTGTTGCTCACCGCATTCGTCGGCATCAACTTGCTCCAGTCCAGCATCACCGGCTTCTGCCCAGCCGCGATCATCTTCAAGGCACTCGGCCTGCGTAGCGGCTGCGCCTTCCGCTGACCGATCCTCGTCTCCGGGCGCTACCGGACGACGTCCGGCCTGGAGTCCTGCGGCACGCGGCATTGCCCGACACGGCCCGCCGAGTCGACCGGTGCCACTACGACACTTCGAGCAGGCGCGCGAAGTCCGCCGCGTACTCGGGCGGGCTCGACGGATGGGTGTACAGCACGGTCGAACCATCAGGCCCGAACAGGTACACAATGCTGCTGTGGTCGACCTCGTGCCCGGAGCCGCCGTGCTCGCCGTGTCCGCCGTCACCCTGGGCCGCGTGCTCATTGGGCTCGGGCGCCGCAGCTGCTGACGCACCCGTGGTGCCAGCACTGCTCTCGGTGCCGCTTTCGGAGGCGTACAGGGACCGTTCGGCGCGATGGACACGGCTGACATGACCGCGCAACCCGACGATGTCGGGGTCGAACCGGTCGAGCCAGGTGCGAAGGACACGCGGAGTGTCGCGGCGCGGGTCCACGGTGACGAACACCAGGGACACCTTGGCAGCCAGCTGCGGACTCAGGGTGCGTCGAGCGGCAGCAAGGTCGGCCATCGTCGTGGGACACACGTCTGGGCAGTGGGTGTAGCCGAAGAAGACCACCACGACGTTCCCGTGCCCCACGCGGTCCAGGCGCACCGGTTCGCCGCCGGTGTCACGCAGGGTCACAGGCGCGACCTGCAGAGGCGGGTCGATCAAGGTGCCGTTGTACCCATCGTGGTCCTGCTCGACGATCGCCGGCGAAGCCGGTCTCCCGTCGTCGCCGCCACACGCTGTCAGAGCGCCGGCAGCAACCACCACGACGGCAACCGAAGCCGCGATGTTCGTCCAGGCCCCTACTCGGCCGACCCTGAGCGCGGTAGCTCGCACAGCGCCAGTCGGGGCGCTGTCCTCGGCACGGTGCCCGTTGGTCATAGTGGCGTCTGCCAGTTCGCGACCAGCACCTGAAGGTGCGAGATCATCACCATCCACAGGCCGGTGACCTGCAGGACGCCAACGACGACCAGGAGGGCGCCACCGATGCGGGTCACGGCCCGAGCATGGCGACGGGCGAACGCGAACACCGTGAACGCCCGCTGGACACCCAACGCCGCCAGGAGGAACGGGACGCCCAGGCCGAGGCTGTACGCGAATGACAACAGCGCTCCGCGCCCAGCGCCACCGGTACTGACCGACAAGGCGAGCACCGCGGCCAGGGTTGGGCCCATGCACGGGGTCCAGCCGATGCCGAACATGACTCCGAGCAGCGGTGCACCGGCGACACCGACCCTGGGCTTGGCGCCGGGCCGGAACGACCGGCTCACGAGCGGCATCTTGTCGAGCGCGCCGGCGAACATGAGACCGAGCCCGATGGTCAGAACCCCCAGAACCCTGACGATTGCATCCTGATGGGTGATGAGGAACGCGCCAGCAGCGCCGAACGCGGCCCCGTAGCTGGTGAACACCGCGGCGAACCCGAGCACGAACAGGGCCGCCCCGACCACGGGCCGGCTAGGTGCGTGAAGCCGCCTGGGTGCACGAAGTCGTCCGCGAGCCGTGAGCGGTCCAGCAGCGGCTCCCGTAGCAGAAACTCGAGCGGTGTCAGCAGCATCGACGACGGCATCGTCGGCGGCAGACCGTTGCTCCGCATCGGCTCCGCCGGCACCGGTCACATAAGCCAAGTAGCCGGGCACGAGCGGCAAGCAGCACGGGCTCAGGAAGGACACCAGACCGGCCGCCATCGCAACCGGTACAGCCAGCAGCAGGGGGCCATACGCGACAACCTGCCCAGGGTCGGCAGTCAGCAGCGTCATCGTGCGCCCCCCTCGTCGTCAGTGCCGCCACTGCCACCATCGACGTCGTCGATGAGACCGCTCAAGGTGGCGTAGGTGACCCGGCCGATGACCCGGGCGGCGACGTTGCCGTCCGCGTCGACCACCACCGTGCTGGGGACGGCCGCGATCGGGACGACCGACTGGAAGGCCAACAGAGCCTGGCCGTCTGGGTCGAACACGCTCGGGTACGGCACCCGGAACTTTGCGGCGAACGCCTTCGCCGCAGCAAGGTTGTCGCGGGTATCGATGCCGACGAACCGGACTCCTCGGTCCGACGTCTCGCCGGCCACCCGCACCAGGTCTGGTGTCTCGGCACGGCACGGGGCACACCACGAGCCCCACACGTTGATGACAACCACATGGCCGACAAGCTCATCCAGGCTGAACTCAGCACCGTCGAGGGTCCGCCCCTCCAGGTCCGGCGCTTCCGCCCGCTCCCCGGGCGGGTACATGGTCAGGCCCGACGTTGCACTCGCGGCCGACTGCTCCCCATCGGACGACGAGCCGGAGCCCCACCGTTCGACCTGCCACCACAGCACGGCGGCGAGTGCCACCACGACAGCGCCAACCAGAACCGGCCGCAGCCTCTTGCTCCTCCCGGCTGTCCCCGTCATCGCAGGCTCAGCACGATCTGCTGGTCCGGTTCGAGCCGAAGGTCCATCGGGTCACCAGTGACTTTCGACCCGTTGCTGGTCAACTCGACTAGTTGCCCGGGCTCAGCACGCACGCCACCGATCTGGTGTCGGGTCAGCCTCACTCCCCACTGCGTGAACAACTGGCCGAGGGTGAACACCTCGCCTTGTGTGTCGGCCTCGATATGGATGGTGCCGTCACCGTCATGGGTGTGCAGCGCAGACATGGCACCGGTGCTGGGGTCGACGCCGATGTTGGCCGCGACCGGCACCTCGGTGCCGCCGATGACGATGCTCAGCTGGGGGTGGTAGTGCTCGGCGGTGCCCATCGGGCCGAGGTCGAGGCGCGCGGCGGCGACACGGGCCGG
The DNA here is from genome assembly GCF_039541135.1 of Nocardioides caricicola. Classification (NCBI taxonomy): domain Bacteria; kingdom Bacillati; phylum Actinomycetota; class Actinomycetes; order Propionibacteriales; family Nocardioidaceae; genus Nocardioides; species Nocardioides caricicola. Next base: position 187,615 of record NZ_BAABFQ010000001.1, read on the forward strand.
AACGTCGGTGGGGGCGGGCCAGGGAGGCATGGAGGTGCCGTCCAGGCCGTCCTGGACGGCGGCACCCTGAGACAACGGGGTCGGGTCGGGCTGGGCGGCACCGCCGCCGGGGCTGTCCGCGGAGCCACACGCGGTCAGGGTGAGCGCTGCGGTGAACGCGAGCGCAGCGAACGGGGATGTCCTCACGGGATGAAACTCTCTGTGTCTGTTCGGGCAGTTCAACGGGGCAGTTCAACCGCGACGACGGCCACGTTCGATGGGTCGTTGTCGCGAGTTGCTGCTCAGCAACGCCGAATGGACAGGTGCAGCAACGACGGCGGGTCCGGCTGCCGGCCCGGTCCGGCGCCCGCCACGACGGAGCGTGGATGAATCCAACCCGGTCGTCTCCGACGCCTGCCGCGCAGCCACAAGAATGCGGCGCCGACGCCGACCATCAGGACCGTCAGGCACGTTCCCAGCAGGGTCATTCGCATGCCCCCGCCGGAGAGTGCCACGACTGCCTGGTCGCCGGTGCGGTCGGCCTCCGAACTCGCCGAGGTCGAAGCCGGACGGACAGTTCCAACCTCGTGCGACCGGCCAGACTCCAGCACCGACGACACGCTGGACGTGAACGTGGATGCCGCGGCTTCGACCGAGGTGACTGTGGTCAGGCTCATCGCTTCCATTTGCCCGAAGCACGCGGTGGCAACAGTCGCGCACGCCGGCATCGCGAAGAAGCCTACGAGCACGGCGAGCACCCAGGCCGGTCGCAGCGCGAGTCGGCCCCGGGAAGCCGCGGAGGCCGAGGACCACATGATGGCTTCACTGTACCGAGAGGTCGCTTCCCATCGCCCACCAGCGGCCCCGCTGCCAACGTGACGTCGATCCCTCGCTGTTCAGCGCGCGAGCGCGTCACGCCAAGCCGCGGCGTCTATGGGTCGTGGCAGCGACTGCATCCGCAGTGGCAGCGCGTGCCAACCGCTGCGCCTGACGAGGATCCGCGTCTGCCGCGATCCGCGCTGTCCACCTAGGACGTTCCGACGGGAGCTGCTATCTGGCCGGAGCGCTAGTCCGCAGTTGTAGCGCCACGGCGATTGAGAGGTACCCAACCGCCCACTTAGACGCACGGTCGATGCATCCCCCTCCGTCGTCGAGCGCCGGACTGAGCTTGGTCAGGTGTGGCGCCAGACCTTCGCGGCTGAGTAGAGGAGCAGGGCGGTCAGCAGCGGGACGATGACTTGTTCGGGCACGATGCCGAGGAGCAGTGCTCCGGCAATCGAACCTGTGACTGAGCCGACGGCCATCGCGATCGCGAAGCTCTTGTTGGCGGCCAGCACGGTGAAGGCTTGGTCGCGTGAGTAGCGGAAGAATGCGACCAGCATGGTGGGCAGTGAGACCAGGAGTGAGAGGGATCCGGCGAGTTTGGTGTCGACCGCGACCAGGAGGACGAAGGTCGGGATGAGTAGTTCGCCGCCTGCGACGCCGAGGAGTGCGGCAACCATGCCGATACCGAGCCGGCGATCACTCCGGCCAGGACCTGAACCGTGTCGGTCAGCTCGAGGGTCGGGATGGTGCCGATTCGTTCGGCGGTGAAGATGCCTGCGATGAAGACCAGCAGGACTGCCAGGACCTTGTAGAGGGTGGCTGAGGCCATTCGGGTTGCCCAGGTTGCTCCGACCCAGGCTCCGACGAGGCTGCCGGCCAGGAGGTTGAGGACGGCGGTCCATTCGTCGGCGATGTCTGTGAAGGGCACGGCGGTCAGGCGTGCGGGGATTGCAACCGTGACGACGACAATGCTCATCGCCTTGTTCATGATCACCGCTGCGAGTGCTGCGAACCCGAAGACGCCGAGGAGCAGGGGGAGTCGGAACTCCGCGCCGCCAGTCCGACCAAGCCGCCGAGCAGTCCCACGGCCGCTCCGCCGGCGAATCCCGCGGACTTCGAGCGCGCCAGCGCGCTGGGAGCGGCTGGAGATGCAGCGGACGCGCTCATGCGCAGACGGTATCGCTGGTCGCGGGTCGATCCTCGCGGTGCTCCGGAGCATGGTGATCGCGTGGCGGGCTGATTGAGCGTCGGTGACCAGTCGGCGGCAGATGGCATCGGAGATCCGGGCGCTTAACGCAGCGGTGGCGCAGGGTCAGTCTTGCGGGCGGCCTTCGGTGGAAGGCGACCTGTCCATCAGGGCGTCCCTCATTCGTAGATCGGCCGCTGGGTCTGCCGGCGCGCAGCAGCCACGCCCCCGAGTCTGCCGTGAACTCATGGTCGCGAACGCCGCGACGACGATCACGAAGGCGACCAGGACGATCGAGGCCGTCATGCCAGCCTCCTCAGCGAGTGCGTTGGGTTTGTACCCATTGTGCCCGCTCAGTCAGGCGGCTGCCGCCTGCTGAATGTCGCGCGCGTTGGCACCGGCCACACTGCGAAGGCGTGCAGGGTTGGCGGGCGACCTACGATGTCGGCGATGGGAGATCCGGTGCGAGCAAGAGGAGCCGGCCGAAGCCTGATGAGCACGGCTGGCCGATGGCTGGTGCTGCTCGTCGCTCTGGGCGGCCTGTTGGCGATGCACGGGCTCTCCGCACATGGCGTTGGCGGCCCGCCGATCGATGTGGCGCAGCGTTCGCCGATGAGCACGATGGATACGCCCGCGTTCGCACATGCGGCTACGCATGCTGCCGACGCCGGGGCGAGTGCTTCCGGCTCGCGCGCTGCGAGGACGACAAGCACCCCGCCCGATGGGCACGGCGGCCACCATCGAAGCGACGACGACGCCCTGGTCGCGGCGATGTGTTTGGCCGTCCTCGCGACGCTTCTCCTCCTTGGAGTGGCCGCCTGGCGTGTCGGCGTGTGGGCGCGGATTCGGCAGGCGCTCGTCGACTCCGTGGCCTCGGCTGGGGCAACGGCGTTCTGGGCGCGGGCGCGCAGTCCTGCCCCGCCCGATCTGAGGCTGCTCTCCATCCAGCGGTGCTGAGAGTCCGACACCGCCGCTCCTGCATGCACCGAGTCCCCCCATTGGGCGGGCTCGCGGGACGTCTCACGCGGCGGTGATTCCGCGACCCCTTTCCACCCTTGGCCAACAGGAGAGACCCCACCATGTCCAATCACACCCACACGAAGTTCGCGCCCCGATCGTCGGCACGTCGCGTCGCGGCAGCCGTCGCCCTCTCGGCGATGCTCGGTGGCACCCTTGTCGCCTGCGGCGACGACTCCAGCGACGGCTCACCGTCGGCGAGCCAGACGGCGCCCAACGGCGACGTCTTCAACGAGGCGGACGTCTCCTTTGCGTCCGACATGATCCAGCACCACGCCCAGGCCCTCTCGATGGTGGATCTGACCGCAGGTCGCTCTCTTGACCCGGAAGTTCAGCAGCTTGCTGATGACATTCGGGCCGCGCAGGGCCCCGAGATCGAGATGATGGTCGACTGGTTGACCGCGTGGGACGAGGACGTCCCGGAAACGATGCGGGATCACTCGAACGCCGGCCACGACATGGGTGACGACATGTCGGAGCAGATGGAAGGTATGGAGCACTCCGACATGCCCGGGATGATGTCCGCAGAGGAGATGGACGAGCTGCAGGACGCCTCGGATGCGGAGTTCCAAGACATGTGGCTCGAGATGATGGTCCGACACCACGAGGGCGCCGTAGAGATGGCACGGGCCGAGCAGGAGGACGGCACTTTCTCCGATGCCATGGAGCTTGCCGAAGTCATCGAGTCGGCCCAGAACACCGAGATCGAGCTGATGGAGGGGCTGCTCGGCTGACCCGGCCCAGTCGCTCTGCACCACGTCCGCCACGGGTCGTGAACATTCGGCGACTAGACCGAGCTCGCAGCGAGCCCGAGTTCATGAACGCAGAATGTCCCCGGACCTCCCCCGCTGCCTGTCCGGCCAACCGAGTGCGTTGAGTGTCATCGGGACCCCGTTGGTACGCCGCGACCGACGATGGACTGTTCAGCGGCGAACTCGACCGACAGACGTCGTCGAGCGAAGTCGACCGGGTACTCGTCTTGGACCGACTGGACCAAAGGCCCTTGAGATGGATACCCCCCAGGGGTATGGTGCGAGCTATGGGCGAGAAGAACGGCAACCACGGTCTTCACGAACACGATCACTCCGGCCACGACCACGCGCATGGGTCGGCTGCGGCAATCGCGGCGACTGATCCCGTCTGTGGCATGGAGGTCGATCCGGCCGCAGGCGGGCCGACCGCGGAGCACGACGGTCAGCCCTTTCACTTCTGCTCGGCACGGTGCCGCGACAAGTTCGTAGCGGCCCCGGAGAGCTATCTCGCCGCCGACTCGAGTGGAATCGGCGCGACCGGCTCGGAGCCTGCCCGCGCAGGAGGGGCCGAGTACACCTGCCCCATGCATCCCCAGGTCCGGCAGATCGGACCCGGCACCTGCCCCATCTGCGGCATGGCGATGGAGCCGGTGACGGTCGCCGCCGACGACGGTCCCAGCGCGGAGCTGGTCGACATGACCCGCCGGTTCTGGATCGCAGTTGCCCTGTCCATCCCGGTCGTCATCCTCGGCATGGGCACGGAACTGTTCGAGTTCATCGCCGACGCCATCTCAGGTCGGGTGAACGCATGGCTGCAGCTCGCCTTCGCGACGCCGGTCGTGCTGTGGGCAGGTTGGCCGTTCTTCACGCGGGGATGGACGTCCGTGCGGACGATGAAGCTGAACATGTTCACGCTCATCGCGATGGGCACGGGGGTCGCCTGGTTGTTCAGTGTGATCGCCACGGTCGCGCCCGACATCTTCCCGGACTCGTTCCGCACGATGGACGGCGTCGTCCCGGTGTACTTCGAGGCGGCCGCAGTGATCACCACACTCGTGCTCCTCGGCCAAGTCCTCGAGCTCCGAGCCCGCGAGCGAACCTCAGGAGCGATCAAGGCACTCCTGGACCTGACGCCGAAGACAGCGCACCGCGTCGACGCCAACGGTGTCGAGTCCGATGTCTCACTTGATCAGGTGCAGACCGGCGACCGCCTCCGGGTCCGCCCGGGCGAACAGGTCCCGGTCGACGGCATCGTCATCGATGGTCGGTCGTCGGTCGACGAGTCCATGGTGACCGGTGAGTCAATGCCCGTCACCAAGGCAGCCGGGGACACCGTCATCGGCGGCACACTGACGGCCGGCGGCACTCTCCTGATCGAGGCCAGCGCAGTCGGGCGGGACACGATGCTCGCCCGCATCGTGCAGATGGTTGCCGACGCTCAACGGTCCCAGGCACCGATCCAGCGACTCGTCGACAAGGTCTCGGCGTGGTTCGTGCCGGCCGTCATCCTCGCGGCGGTCGTCGCGTTCGCCGTCTGGGCCACGGTGGGCCCGGACCCCAAGTTCGCGCACGCCCTTGTCGTCGCCGTCAGCGTCCTCATCATCGCCTGCCCATGTGCGCTAGGGCTGGCTACGCCCATGTCCATCATGGTCGGCGTTGGCCGCGGCGCGCAGGCCGGTGTACTCATCAAGAACGCTGCCGCACTCGAACGGCTGGAGAAGGTCAACACGCTCGCGGTAGACAAGACCGGCACCCTGACCGAAGGCAGGCCGGCGGTCACTCGTGTCGTGACCGCCGCTGGCTACGACGAGAACGAGCTGCTGCTGCTGGCAGGTGCCGTCGAGCAGCCGTCAGAGCATCCGCTGGCCCGGGCTATCGTCACCGCCGCCAGCGATGCGGCCGGCGCGACCCCAGGGCGTGCGCTTCCTGGGGTTGATGAGTTCGATGCGCCCGCAGGTAAGGGAGTCACCGGACTCGTCGAGGGCCGCGCGGTCGCGGTCGGCAGTGCCGGATTCCTCGACTCACTCAGCGTCGACGCCGGCCCGCTAGCCGCACAGGCCGACGACCTACGTCGAGAGGGAGCGACTGCTGTCTTCGTCGCGGTCGACCGCCAGCTCGCCGGAGTCCTGGCCATCGCCGACCCGGTCAAGCGCACCACCGCCGCCGCGCTCGCCCGGCTGCGCGAGGCCGGCATCGACGTCGTCATGGTCACGGGCGACAACCCGGTCACGGCCCATGCGGTCGCCGCACAGCTGGGTATCGACCGAGTGGAAGCCGAAGTCCTCCCCGACCGGAAGTCCGACGTGGTTGCCTCCCTGCGCGCCGAGGGACGCATCGTGGGATTCGCCGGCGACGGCACCAACGATGCGCCCGCTCTCGCTGGCGCCGACGTCGGCATCGCGATGTCGACCGGCACCGACGTCGCCATCGAGTCCGCCGGCATCACCCTGCTGCACGGCGACCTCACCGGCATCGTCCGGGCGCGCCAGCTCTCCCAGGCCACGATGGGCAACATCCGCAGCAACCTCTGGCTGGCCTTCGGATACAACACCGCCGGCATCCCCATCGCCGCCGGCGTTCTGTACCCGGCATTCGGATGGCTGCTCTCTCCGATGCTCGCAGCTGCCGCGATGGCGTTGTCGTCGGTCAGCGTCATCGCGAACGCCCTACGGCTCCGCACCACTCGTCTGGGCTGAAGCTCACCCGAGCAAACGCCAGGAAGGAACGCGAACATGCCCACCGTCGAGGGAAGGGTCGCGACCTCACGCGCTGACCGTTACCTGTCGCAGATCTGCGAGCACCTCGGTCATCTCCAGCACGGCCCGTCGGCAGGACGCGGGGCTCACGATCCGGGCGCAGGACATGGTCCCGCGCCGGCGGTTCGACGGGTCGAGCGCACCGGAGATCATGCTCTTGTCGAGTTCGACTGGGGACGATGCGACCTCACGGCCGATCCGACCGAGCTCGTCCTCCACCTGCATGCCGACGACCCCCAGGACCTGGCACAAGGACAGCGCCTGCTCACTCACCGGGTCGAAACCATTGGTCGACGCGACAAGCTGTCACTGGTCTGGGGCACATCGGAGACGACCGAACGGATCGCACCTCTCGACTGAGTCCGAGCTGGTTGCAGCTCTGGTTGCAGTTCGCGAACGTCCGTTGCAGTTCGTGGGCGTTCAGCCGACCACAGGGGCGCTGCACGGCAGGCGCGCCCATCGCCACTAGATCCAGCCCGCGCCCCCGGCGATCAGGACGATGCCGAAGATGGCGAACAGTGCCGCCGCGCCGTACTTGATCACCTGTTCGGGAAGGCGCTTTCCAAGCACGGCTCCGACCCCGATCGCGAGCGCGTCGGCGGCGACCATGCCTAGCGTTGAGCCGATCCAGGTGCCGAACCAGCCTTCTTGGGTGGCGAGGGTGATCGTGGCGAGCATCGTCTTGTCGCCGAGTTCGGCGAGGAAGAACGCGATGCCGACTGCGACGATCGCCATCCCGCGGCTGCTACGCGCCTTGTCGGCCTCTTCCTCGGTCAGCTCGTCACCGCGCAGGGTCCAGGCTGCGAACACCAGGAACGCGATCCCGGCCACCAGGGTGATGACGCCCTGGTAGTCGGCGAACGCGTCACCGATGAAGGCACCAATGGCCACCGACGCCAGGTGCACGATCGCGGTAGCGGCGGTGATGCCGATCAGTACGTCCCGAGCCCTGTAGCGGGCCGCGAACGTCATGGCCATCAGTTGGCTCTTGTCGCCGAGTTCGGCCACGAAGATGACGGCGGTTGAGAGCAGGAAGGCGTACATCGTGTTTGTCTCCTTGGCCCAGCCGAGGAGACCGACGCGGACGCGACCCTCTCGACCGTGCGCGTCCTTGTTGGGGTCGCTGTACCGGTCGAAAGTCTCGTCCGCCACCGGGTGGGTGGCCTGCCGCACCGGACCCGAAGGGTCAGTGTGTCGACGCGGCTGTTGGGGACTACTCCCTTTCAACGTTGATGCTACGCGAGACGGCGATCGCTACTCACGTCGGCAGAGCGTGCGGTTGCTCACGTCGTGCGGTCGTCGTGCGGTCGTCCTTCGGATAGGCCGCGATTCGTGCTGTCCACACAGGTCGCTCCCGTCGAGAGCTGTCACCCGGCGTGTCAGGAGCCGCTAGTCCACAGGTGCAGCGCCACGGCGATCGAGAAGTATCCAACCGTGCCGAGTGAACTCGTGAGCGTCTTGGAGGGAGCCCGCGTAGTCAGACCACGTGGCTGTGATCGTGCGGTTGGTAAGGCCGTCGCCGATTTCGTCGTCGACTGCGAACCTGGTGTCCAGCTCCCAGGGAAGGGCATGCGCGATCGCGCCAAGCGACCGCCAGACGTTCTCGGACTCGGTTCCAGCGCCCGGCCTGCCCGCGTACACACGCTTGGCCACGGCACGGACGACACCGGTCTGGTCGACCTTCGGAGGCTTGGCGCCCAGCGCGGCGAGGCGACCCGCAGCATCGTCCTTCGCGTCGGCCCAGCTCTGACGACTCCGCGACGCGGGCGTGTCCTCGTTGAACAGGTTGAGCCACATCCGGTAGTTGTCCCGGGAGTACCACTCGACCTGCGTCGCTCGCTTGGCCCGCTCGTCCCGATCGTCGTCTTCGAGCAGCCACACGGCCTGAGCCCCTCCCCAGATTGCAGTACGCAGCATGGAGTGGAGCGAGAGCGTGGTCGGCCCGAAGTGGTGGAGGTGCTGGATGACGCTCATCAGGTGCTGGGAGGCGGTGGCCAGGCTGATGCGGACGAGGAGCGAAATAGCCAGTGATGGGACCGCGGAGTCGTCAGCCGCGAGCTCGCTCCCCTTCGCGGGGTACCAGGCCCGGGCGACGCGCTGGTTCCAGCCGACGACCTCGGGCCAGATCTTCTCCGTGTTCTCGCGGATCACGGCATCCATCGCGGCAACGTCGTCCACAGTTCGGAGGCTATGACCAATCAGCATCGGCAATGAGCGAGTTGCACATGGTGCGGACCAGATAAACGACCGAAAAGTTGATAAGCCGCACGAGCCATGCCCCGACTCCTTCGACCACCGATAGTCGCCGGTGACCGCCAGAGACCGGCCCCACCGGCTTCTGCGCCGGTTGCAGTTTCGGTTGCAGTTCGCCTTCGGCGTAGACCTCTCGACCGTGCCGAGAGGATGTTCCTCAGCGAGTCCATGCACCGGATTCAGCACCGGAATCGGCTGAATGAGGTCTGAAACGAGAACTGCTCCTGACCCAGAGTCTTGCCAGGTCAGGAGCAGTTCTTGCCTGAGCCGCCTGTCGGAATCGAACCGACGACCTTCTCATTACGAGTGAGATGCTCTACCGACTGAGCTAAGGCGGCGCGCTGTCCCGCGCGAGGCTGGACAACCCGGAGAAGTATACGGACGCCGGTCCGGTGCGCGAAAACGGCACCAGGACCGGCGTCCGGGCTCCTCGCGACTCGGCGAACGCGACAACGCCGAGCCCCGCGGAGGGCTCTGGGGTCAGGCGGCGAGGACGACCTTCGACGTGGTGGTCGAGGACTTGCCGGTGAGCATCGACTGCTCGGCGCCGCACCAGCAGGTGAACCGGACGACGATGCCGGCGCCGGTCGTCGCCATGTCGGTGATCTGGCTCGGGAAGATCAGCTGGCGCTTGGCACACGCAGTGCACTTGTGGTCGAACATGGGGGACCCTCCCTCGGAAGACGGCATTCGGTGACAGCTCCATTGTTCGACACTTGTAGACATAGGGATAGCCTTGCTTTCCTTTGGAATCCATAGGGATCACCTAGTGTTGTGACCATGCTCTCGCTGCACCAGCTCACCTGCTTCCTGGCGACGTACGAGCACGGGTCGCTGACCGCCGCGGCCGAGGAGCTCGGCTACGCTCAGCCGTCGGTGTCCGAGCAGATCCGCGGCCTGGAGAAGACGCTCGGCGTCCAGCTGTTCCGCCGGGTCGGCCGCGGGGTCGTGCCGACGACCGTCGCCGACACCCTCCGCCCCCACGCCGAGCGGGTGCTGGCGAGCGTCGACGAGGCCCGCCAGTCGGTGCAGCAGGTGAAGAGCTTCGAGACCGGCACGATCCGCTTCGGGATGTTCGGCATCGCCCGCCTGTACGCCGGCGCGGGACTGATCGCCGACGTCCTCTCGCGCTACCCCGGGGTCCGCGTCGAGCTGGTCGGCCAGAACTCCACCGAGGTCGCCGAGGACCTGCGCCGCGGCCGACTGGAGGCCGCGATGCTCGCCGTCGCCACCGTCGAGAGCGAGGGCATGACCGTCACGCCGGTCGCGCGCGAGGAGCTCGTCTACATCAGCGCCGACCCGGCGCGGACCGCCACCCCCGTCACCGCGCACCGGCTGTCCCTGGCCTCGCTGGTGATGGCCGAGACGACGTACCGCGCGGTCGACTCCACGCGACAGACCCTGCGCCGGATGCTGCACGAGACCGGCCGCAACCCGCAGACCCGGATCGAGGTCGAGGACATCGAGACCGCCGTCGAGCTCGTCGGTCTGGGCTACGCCGACTCCGTGATCCCGAAGGGTGCCGCCCTCCAGCTGCTCCCCCGGCTGGCCCCGAAGGCGACCTGGACGACCCTGCGGCCGCGGCAGTACGACACGTTCTCGGTCGTGCACCGCACCGGCGCCACCCTCTCGCCGGCCGCCCGGCTGATGATCGAGCTGGCGACCGCGCGGATCCAGGCCATCGCCGAACCCTTGTGACCCGGCCTACGGTGGCAGCATGGCCGCCGAGCAGACCGTCCGAGACTTCCTCGATCACCTGTCCCGCCACGAGATCGAGCAGGCGCTGGTCCTGCTCGACCCCGGCGTCGAGTGGCGCAACACCGGGATGCCGACCTACCGCGGCGACCGGGTCCACGCGATGCTGCGCGACATGGTCCGCCGAGGCGTCACCTTCGCGGTGGAGTGGCACCACGTCGCGGCCGACGACGACGTGGTGCTCACCGACCGCACCGACGTCCTCGGCTACGGCTCGTGGAGCACGTCGTTCCGGGTGCGCGGCACGTTCGAGCTCAAGGACGGGCGGATCGCGGTCTGGGACGACTCGTTCAGCTGGCTCGAGCTGATGGGCTCCGGGCTGGTCGGGCTGGGCCGGATGCTCGGCGGGCGCTAGCCCCTCAGTGCGTCACCAGGGTCGCCTTGAGGAGCTGGTCGGCGGAGGGCTGGAGGGCGTCGTCGCCCGCCTCGATCACCACCTCGCGGAGGGTGCCGGTGAACGCGAACCCGCGGGCTGCGCGGCCGTAGTCCGGCGTGACCGGCGTGCCGCGGTCGATGCCGACGTCGAGGGTCTGGTCCATCGAGTAGAAGAACGGCAGGGTCCGGTCGACGCGCCCCTCGCCGACCTTCTCGCCGTCGACCACGAGCCGGACGTCGCCGCCCAGGCCGAGACCACCGCCGTCGTAGGCGAAGAGCACCTCGACGAGGTGCTCCCCGGCGAGCAGCGGTGACGTCGCGCGGACGTGGGTGACCGAGACCGCGCCGAAGTTGTAGGCGTAGGTCAGGAGCCCGTCCTTCACGTAGAGCGACCAGCCACCGAAGCCGCCGCCCTGGGCGACGACCACGCCCTCGGTGCCGGCGTCCGCGAGGAGCGCCGCCCGGATCGCGAAGGACGTGTTCTTCAGGCTGGGTACGGCGTCCTCGCGCAGCCGCCCGGCTCCCGCTGCGAGCCGGATCCGCTGCGGCGGCGCCGGCCGGCCGGCCGTGCGGGCGTCGAACCGCCCGGACAGCTGGTCGTCCATCGGCAGCACGTGGTTGCGTCGCGCCTCGGCCAGGAACAGCTCCTGGAGCTCGGCCAGCCGCTCGGGGTGGGTCTCGGCCAGGTCGTGCGCCTGGCTCCAGTCCGACCGGGTGTCGTACAGCTCCCACCGGTCCTCCGCCATCGGCGGCGTGTCGCGCTGGGCGGTCGCCCACGGCGTCTTGTGCTTGGCGACCGCGGTCCAGCCGTGGTGGTAGATGCCGCGGTTGCCGAACATCTCGAAGTACTGCGTGACGTGCCGCTCCGGAGCTCCTGCGTCGTTGAAGGAGTACCGGAACGACACGCCGTCCAGGGGCTGCTGCTCGACGCCGTCGACCACGGCCGGGACCGGGACACCGGCCGACTCGAGCAGCGTCGGCAGCACGTCGACGACGTGGTGCCACTGGTGCCGCACCTCGCCGCGCGCGGCGATCCCGTCGGGCCAGTGCACGACCAGGCCGTTGCGGGTCCCGCCGTAGTGCGACGCGACCTGCTTGGTCCACTGGTACGGCGTGTCCATCGCGACCGCCCAGCCGGTCGGGTAGTGCGCATAGCTGTCGGGCGTGCCGAGCGTGTCGAGCTGGCCGAGGATCCGCGCGGTGTCGTCCTCGATGCCGTTGAGGCGCAGGGTCTCGTTCAGGGTGCCCTCGATGCCGCCCTCGGCCGAGGCCCCGTTGTCACCGAGGATGTAGAGGACGATGGTGTTGTCGAGCTCGCCGGCCTCGCGCAGCGCCTCGACCAGCCGGCCGACCTGCGCGTCGGTGTGCTCGGCGAAGGCGGCGTACAGCTCCATCAGCCGCTCGGCCACGAGGCGGTCGTCGTCGGAGAGCTCGTCCCAGTGCGGGACGCCGGGGGTCCACGGTGCGAGCTGCGTGTCGGCGGGCACGACCCCGAGCTCCTTCTGCCGTTCGAGGGTGAGCTCACGCTGGCGGTCCCACCCGTGCGCGAACTCGCCGCGGTACTTCTCCGCCCAGCCCTCCGGCACCTGGAACGGCGCGTGCGTCGCGCCGAACGGCAGGTAGCAGAACCATGGCTTGTCGGGCGCGTGGGTGCGGACCTCGCGCACCCAGGCGATCGCCTTGTCGACCAGGTCCTCGGACAGGTGGTAGCCCTCCTCGGCGGTGCGGGGCGGGTCGACGAACGTCGTCCCCTCGACCAGGGTCGGCTCGAACTGGCTCGCCTCCCCGCCGAGGAAGCCGTAGAACCGGTCGAAGCCCTCGCGGGTCGGCCACCGGTCGAACGGCCCGGCAGCGGTCTGCTCCCACGACGGGGTCTGGTGCCACTTGCCGAACGCGCCGGTCGCGTAGCCGTTGTAGGACAGCGTCTGCGCGAGGGTGCCGGCGCTGAGCGGGCGGGTCGCGTCGTAGCCCGGTCGCCCGGTCGAGATCTCCACGACCGTCCCCATCCCGACCGCGTGGTGGTTGCGGCCGGTCATCAGGGCCGCCCGGGTCGGCGAGCACAGGGCGGTCGTGTGGAAGCGGCTGTAGCGCAGCCCGCCGTCGGCGAGCTGCTCGGCGACCGGCATCCGGCACGGCCCACCGAAGGCGGACGAGGCACCGAAGCCCATGTCGTCCAGCAGCACGAGGAGCACGTTCGGTGCTCCCTGGGGAGCCCGCGCGAGCGGGCGGTCGGGCAGGTCGCCGCGCTGGTCGCGGACGTCGACGGCCGCGTCGTACGCCGGGCGGGCGCCGTCGAAGGGGAGGTGGGTGCGGTCCATGGGGATCTCCTAGGCGATGTGCTGACGCAGGGCCGGGCCGGTGGCGTCGCGGACGGTGGGGTCGGGCACGGGCACGGCGTCGAGCAGCCGGCGGGTGTACTCGTGGGCGGGGTCGCCGAACACCCGCGCGGCCGGGCCGGACTCGACGACCTTCCCGGCGCGCAGCACGGCGACCTGGTCGGCGACCTTGTTCACGACGGCCAGGTCGTGGCTGATGAAGACGCAGGCGAAGCCGAGCCGGCGCTGCAGGCTCGCGAAGAGCTCGAGCACCTCCGCCTGCACCGAGACGTCGAGCGCGCTGGTCGGCTCGTCGGCGATGAGCAGCTCGGGGTCGAGGGTCAGCGCCCGCGCGAGCGCGACCCGCTGCCGCTGGCCGCCCGAGAGCTCGCGCGGTCGCCGCTGCAGGAAGGACGCGGGGAGCCGGACGGCGTCCAGCAGCTCGAGCACCCGCTCGTCGCGCGACCTCCTGCTCCCGACGCCGTGCACGTCCAGCGGCTCGCGGATCGCGTCGCCGATCGAGAAGCGCGGGTCGAGCGAGGCCTCGGGGTCCTGGTGCACGAAGGCGAGCCGGCGCCGCAGGTCGACGCGACGGCGCCCCCGGGCAGCGGCGAGGTCCTCACCGCCGACCCGGACCCGGCCACCGGCGAGCGGCACCAGGCCGGCCGCGAGCCGGCCGAGCGTGGTCTTGCCGGACCCCGACTCCCCGACGAGCCCGAGCACCTGGCCGCGGTCGAGCCGGAGCGTGACGCCGTCCACCGCGGGCAGCACCCGCCCGCGCATCCGCGAGCCGTAGTGGACCCGCACGTCGTCGTACTCCAGGGCCGGGACGCCGGCCGAGTCCTCCGGCTCCGGTACGGCGTGCATCTCCCCGGGGACGGGCAGGCGCGGGACCGCCGCGAGCAGCTGCCGGGTGTAGGAGTGCCGCGGGCGGGCGAAGAGCTCGTGGGTCTCCGCCTCCTCGACGACCTCGCCCTGCCGGAGCACGACCACGCGGTCGGCGATGTGGGCGACCACGCCCATGTTGTGGGTGATGATCACGATGCTGGTCCCGGTGCGGTCCCGGATCCGGCGCAGCAGCGCGAGGATCTCGGCCTGCACGGTGACGTCCAGCGCGGTGGTCGGCTCGTCGGCGAGCAGCAGCTCGGGCTCGTTGGCCAGCGCGAGCGCGAGCACCACCCGCTGCTTCTGGCCGCCGGAGAGCTGGTGGGGGTAGAAGCCCAGCCGCTCCTCGGGGTCCGGGATCTCGACCTCGCGGAGCAGCTCGATCGCGCGCTCGCGGGCCGCCTTGCCGCGCACCCTGCCGTGCGCGCGCAGCGCCTCACTCAGCTGCCAGCCGATGGTGCGCACGGGGTTGAGCGCGGTCTGCGGCTCCTGGAAGACCATCGCCACGCGGCGACCGCGGATCCGGCGCAGCTGGTCCTCCGGCAGGCCGAGGACCTCCTCCCCCCGCAACCGCACGGAGCCGGTCGCCACGGCGCCCTCGGGGAGGAGGCCGATGACGGCTCGGGCGGTCATCGACTTGCCGGACCCGGACTCGCCGACCAGCGCCAGCACCTCGGCCTCGCCGAGCGTGATGCTCACCGAGACGACGGCGGGACGCGGGTGCGCGAAGGAGATGGCGAGGTCGGTGACCTCGAGGACAGGTGCGGTCATGGCAGTTCCTTTGCTACGCACGGCGCGCCTCGGCGAGCGCCTGGGAGACCAGGAGGAGGCCGAGGACGAGCACGACGACGACGGCGAGCGGTCCGACGGCGAAGAACGGCGCGTCGTACATGTTCCGGACGCCGTCGCGGATGAGGGAGCCGAGCGACGGCTCGGGTGGACGTACGCCGAGTCCGAGGAAGCTCATCGCGCCCTCGATGAAGACCGCGACGGACATCGACACCGCGAGCTGGACCAGCAGCGGCTCCATGGAGTTGGGCAGCACGTGGCGACGCAGCTGCCACAGCGAGCCGGCGCCGACCACGTGCGCGGCCTCGACGTACGGCATCTCCCGGACCGTGCGCACCGAGGTGCGGGTGAGCCGCCCGAAGACCGGGAGCTCCACGGCGATGATGACGAAGAAGACCGTGCGCAGCCCGGGCCCCACGAACGCCGTGAGAGCGATCGCCAGGATCAGGGTCGGGAAGGCGAGCACGAGGTCGAAGACCCGCTGGGCGATCACGTCGGTGAAGCTCCACCAGCTGCTGACCAGGCCGACGAGGATGCCGATGCTCGCGCCGATCGGCACCGCCAGGAACACCACGATCAGGTCGGTCCTGATGCCGTAGAGCGTGCGCGAGAAGATGTCCCGGTTGACCTCGTCGGTGCCGAACCAGTGCGCCCCGGACGGTCCGACCAGGTTCGCACCCGCGATCTGCTCGGTCGGTGCGTGCGGGGCGAGCAGCGGCGCGAGCAGCCCGAGCGCCACGACGGCGCCCACGAGGATCACCCCGACGAGCCCCTTCCCGTGACGCAGGGCCGACCAGATGCTCGGACGTCGGCGCTGGTCGAACTGCTCGTCGGGATGCGGCGCCTGGACCTCGGGCGCCGCGACGTCGATGAAGGACTCGCTCATGCCGTGCCCCCTCCTGCGATGCGGACGCGCGGGTCGAGCCACGCGTGGACGATGTCGGTCAGCAGCTGGACGACGACGAACACCGCGACCGACAGCAGGAGCAGCACCTGCACCAGCGGGTAGTCCCGCCCCGAGATGGCGTCCTCGATCAGCCCGCCGAGGCCCGGCCAGGTGAAGATCGCCTCGACCAGCACCGCGCCACCGAGCAGGGTGCCGAACTGGATGCCCAGCACCGTGACCGTCGACGGCAGCGCGTTGCGCAGCGCCTGGGTCAGGACGATCCGGCGCCGGGAGATGCCCAGCGCCCGCGCCGTGGTGACGTAGGGCTGGCGCATCTCGGTGCGCAGCGCCTCGGTGAGGAACCGGGTCAGCGCCGCCCCGGCCCCGAGCGCCAGGCAGACCGCCGGCAGCAGCAGGTACTGCACGGCGATGTCGGGACGCGCGATGAAGCCGTCCGGTGGCGTGCCGCCGGCGGGCAGCACCGGGAACACCACGGCGAACAGCAGGATCAGCACCAGCCCGGTCACGAACGTCGGCAGCGCGATCGCCAGCGTGTTGCCGAACGAGAGCGCGGCGTTGACCCAGCTCTTGTCGAGCACCACGGCGAGCACGCTCGAGACCAGGGCGACGGCGACGGCCAGCACCAGGGCGGCGACGGTCAGCACGATCGTGTTGACCGCACCGTCGGCGACCAGGTCCGAGACCTGCCCGCCGATCCGGTACGACGTGCCCAGGTCGAGGTGGGCGAGCTGGCCGAGCCAGGTGACGTACTGCGACACGAGCGGCTGGTCCAGCCCGAGGTCGGCCTCGATCGCCGCCCGGGCCTCGGGGGTGGCGTCCGGCCCGGCCAGCGTCGCGACCGGGTCGCCCGGCACGAGCCGCACCATCGCGAAGATCGCGAACGAGGCGATCACCAGGACGACCAGCGCCGACGGGACCCGCCGGACCAGGTAGGCACCCATTCAGTCCGCCAGGTAGGTCGAGCGGAAGTCGAGCTCACCGCGCTTGGACATCGTGAAGTCCTGCACGTCGGGCGCCGAGGCGACCTGGAAGTGCAGCAGCGCGAGCTCGATCAGGAACAGGTTGTCGAGCAGGTCCTTGTTCAGGGCCTGGTAGCTCTCGATCGCCTCGGGTGCGGTCCCGCTCTTCGCCGTCCACGCCGCCTCGGCGTGCTTCTTGTACTCCGCGGACTCGAAGTGCGAGGCGTTCTTGTCGGCGTTGAACGGGTAGGCGCTCACCGCCAGGGTCGACGGCGTGTAGTGGGCGTAGGCGTGCTGGAGGATCCACAGGCCACCGAAGGTGCCGCCGATGAGCTGCTTGATGAACTGGCTGTACTCCGTCGGCTGGAGCTCGGTCTCGAGGCCGGCGGCCTCGAGGTTCGCCTGCACGATCTGCGCGACCGACTCGTAGTTGGCGTTGCCGGCCGGGTAGGCCAGCGGCAGCACCGGCTGGTCGCCGAGGCCGGCGACGATCTCCTTGGCCTTCGCCGGGTCGTAGGCGTAGGTCTCGTTGGCTGCCGCGTCGTACGCCGGCGAGTAGTCCGGCCACGGCAGGTTGATCGCCTCGGCGTTGCCGCGGAAGACCTCGTCGACGATCCGCTCCCGGTCCACCGCGTAGGCGATCGCCTTGCGCAGCTCGACGTCGTCGAGCTGCGGGTTGGCGAGGTCGGCGCCGACGTAGATCTGCTGGGCCGCGCCCTCGAAGCCGGTCACGTCGAACTTGCCGTCGTTGCTGAGCGTCTCCAGGTCGCGGTACGACGCCCCGGTCACCAGGTCGAGCTGGCCGGAGCGGAGCTGGGAGACCTGCGCCTGCGGGTCCGCGACGATGTCGACCTCGATGCCGTCGAGGTGCGGCTGCTCACCCCAGTAGTCGTCGTTGCGGGAGAACACCAGCTGGGAGCTCGGCGTCCAGGACTCGAAGACGAACGGACCGGTGCCGACGTACGCCTTGCCCTCCTGGAGCTCGCCGATGCTCTCGCTGTCGATGATCGGCAGCATGTCGAGCAGGTCGAAGACGTTGCTCAGGGGGTGCGCGAACTCCAGGGTGATCGCGTGGGGGTCGCTGGTGTCGAAGCCCGTGACGGCGGCGGCGGTGCGCTGGAGCTGGACGGTCCAGACCGGGTCGGCCCAGGTCTTGATGCTGAACTCGACGTCCTTGCTCGTGAACTCGCGGCCGCTGTGGAACGTGACGTCGTCCCGCAGCTGGAGGGTGAGGGACCTGCCGTCGTCCGCGAGCTGCCACGAGGTCGCGAGCCGCGGCTGCGGCTCGAGGCTGTCGAGCGGGTAGTCGACCAGGCTCTCGTACACCGCGCCGATCAGCGTGTTGGTGGAGTCCGAGGAGTTGGTGAAGATCGTGGCCGGGACGATGTCCGAGGTCGACCCGATCTTGAGCACGCCCCCGTCGGCCGGGGCGGAGCTCGAGCCGCCGTTGTCGGCCTCGCCGACGGCCGAGGAGCAGGCGGTCAGGACGCTGGCGGCCAGGGCGCCGGCGACCGCCAGGGCCAGGCTGCGCACGATGGGGGAACGATGGTCTCTACGCACGGGGGCGTCCTTTCGGCAGGGCTTTCACAGGGGCTGTGCAGATCTGGATGGAGGTGACGGTCAGGCGAGCGCGTGCTCGGCGCAGGGCGCGGCGCCCTGACATCGGCCCGAGGGCGCCGCGCGCCGCGGCGCGGCCGCGATCGGGTCGTCGTAGACCGGACCGAGGGCGACGGTGCCGGCGGCCACCGCCTGGATCCCGGCCCCGAAGCGGGTGAAGGTCGGGCGCAGGGCCGGCAGCCGGGTGGTCGCGTCGAACGACGCGACCACGTCGTCGAGCAGCGGTGGGTAGCCGGTGAACGCCTGCCCGACCAGGATCAGCCGGTCGGGATCGACCATGTCGCGCACGGTCGCCGCGATCCGCCCCAGCAGCCGGGCCCGCCGGCGCAGCAGTGCGGTCGCGTGCTCGGACCCGGCGGTCGCGGCGAGGTAGACCTCCTCGATCCGGGGACGCTCGACCAGCCCGGCGGCGTACGCCTCCTGGGCGAGCACCTGGTCGCCGGCGCTGGCGGAGAGGCAGCCGGCGTGGCCGCAGTGGCAGGGCACGTCCGTGCCGGCCGGGAAGTGGGTGAGGCTCCCGACCCGGGAGACCTCGATCTGGGAGCCACGGTCCACCGCCATCACGAAGCCCGCCGAGTTGCGGGCGTACACGTAGGTGGTGATGCCGCCGACGCCGTGCCGGCGATGGATGAACTCGGCGGCCGCGACCGCAGCGATGTGGTCGGCGGTCGCGACGTCGAGCCCGAGGATCTCCTGCAGCTCGGCGCCGGTCTGCTGCTGGTCGAGGCCGAGGTCGCGCCACGGCGCCACCAGTCCGGCCGACAGTGGTACCCGACCGGGGGACGCCCCGAGCAGGCCCGCGGCGAGCCGGCCGATCAGCTCGAGGTCGACTCGCCCGCCGAGCGGGTGGGGACGCGACTCGCTCGCCACCACCCGTCCGGCGAGGTCGGTCAGCGCGACCGTGGTCTCGAGGACGCCCTGGTGGACCGCGACGACGACGTACGTCGTGGGGTCGATCTCCACCGGCGTACCAGGGCGGCCGACCGCGCCGCTGGAGGTGAGGTCGCGGCGCTCGCGGACCATCCCGGCGGAGGCGAGGGCCGTCACGGCCCGGGCGATGGTCGCCCCGCTGAGCCCGGTCGCCTGGCTCAGCTGGTCCCGGGCGAGCGGGCCGGAACCACGCAGCTCCTCGAGGACGCGCGTCGCCGCCGGGGCGAGCCTGCCCCGGGAGATGACGACCATCGGTGACCGCTGCACCCCGCACCCTCTCTCGTTCCTCAAAGTCGTGTGTGTTGATTGACAATAAGTGATTAATAGCGGATGCCCGGCGCGGTCTCAAACCACGACACGCATTCGCCTCACCGTGAGAGAAACCCTTCTCCCGGGCCGCCGGGCTCCGGACAGTTGCGGCAGTACCTCAGGAGAAAGGACTCCCATGACCATCAGCCTCGACCGCGAGACCAGCACTGCGACCAGCCCCACGACCGGCCCCGCGACCGGCGTGACCGTGACCAAGATCGGTGGCCGCATCGGCGCCCGCATCGACGGCGTCCGCCTGGCCGGCGACCTCACACCGGAGACCGTGGCGACGATCCGGTCCGCGATCCTCGAGCACAAGGTCGTGTTCTTCCGCGGCCAGAACCACCTCGACGACGAGGGCCAGATCGCGTTCGCCGAGCTGCTCGGCCCCCTCACGACCGCCCACCCGACCGTCAACACCGGCAGCGCGCGGGTGCTGGCGCTCGCGGCCAACAAAGGCATGGCGGCCAACTCCTGGCACACCGACGTCACGTTCGTCGACCGCGTCCCGGCGTTCAGCGTGCTGCGCGGCGTCGCGATCCCGGCGTACGGCGGCACCACCAACTGGGCCAACACCGTGACGGCGTACGAGACCCTCCCGGCGCCGCTGAAGGCGCTGGTCGACAACCTGTGGGCGCTGCACACCAACGACTACGACTACGCGGCGCAGTCGGAGAAGGCCGAGCAGGAGCACGACCGCGAGAACGTCTTCAGCCGCAAGGAGTTCACGAAGGTGCTCTTCCAGACCGAGCACCCGGTCGTGCGCGTGCACCCGGAGACCGGCGAGCGCTCGCTCGTCCTCGGCCACTTCGTGAAGAGCTTCGTCGGCCTCAACAGCGCCGAGTCGCACAACCTCTTCCAGCTCCTGCAGGCCCGCGTGACCAAGCTCGAGAACACGGTCCGGTGGACCTGGGCGGAGGGCGACGTCGCGATCTGGGACAACCGCGCCACGCAGCACTACGCGGTCGCGGACTTCGACGAGCAGTACCGCGAGGTCCGCCGGATCACCGTTGCGGGCGACGTGCCGGTGAGCATCGACGGCGAGACCAGCCGCGTCGTCAAGGGAGACGCCACGGCGTACTCCCGGCTCGACGAGCTGATCAGCTGACGCTCACCCCTGATCCGAGGCCCCGGGGACGCACCCTCTCCGGGGCCTCGTCATGTCAGCAGGACAGGCCGTCCTCCGGGACCGCGCCGTCGATGAGGTACGCCTCGGTGGCCTCGTCGACGCAGTCGTTGCCGGAGTTGTAGCCGGTGTGGCCGTCGCCGTCGCGGCTGATCAGCACGCCCGACTCGAGCTGCTCGGCCAGGTTCACGGCCCAGTCGTACGGCGTCGCCGGGTCGCGGGTCGTCCCGATGACCACGATCGGCGCCGCCCCCGCGGCGCGCACGTCGCGCTCGGGCTCGGTCGACTGCACGCGGATCCCGCCGCAGCTCATCAGGCCCCACGCGAACACGGTCCCGAAGGTCGGCGAGGCCTCCTCGAAGTCGGGGAGGTTCGCGGGCACCTCCTCGGCCGTGATGGCGTACGGGTCGTCGAGGCAGTTGATCGCGTAGATGGCCTCGGAGCTGTTGTCGGTGTAGCCGCCCGGGCCGCGCGAGTTGTAGAGGTCGGAGAGCTGCAGCAGCACCGCTCCGTCGCCGTCGAAGCCGGCCTGCAGCGCCTCGTCGAGGATCGTCCAGTAGTCGCGGCTGTAGAGCGGCAGCACGATGCCGTAGAAGGCGTTGCCGACCTCCAGCAGCCGGTCGCCGCCGGTGTCGAGGGGCTGCGCGTCGACCTCGTCGAGGAAGCCCTTGATCCGGTCCAGCCCGTCCTGGAGGGAGTCGCCGAGGAAGCAGTCGCCCTCGTCGACGCAGTGCTGGACGTAGGCCCGCAGCGCGGTCTCGAAGCCCGCGGCCTGCTCGAGGCTCAGCTCGCGCGAGGAGATCGAGAGGTCGACCGCGCCGTCGAGCACGAGCCGCCCGACCCGGTCGGGGAACAGGTCGGCGTACGTCGCCCCGAGCTTGGTGCCGTACGACGCCCCGAAGTAGGCCAGCTCGGACTCGCCCAGCGCCGCGCGGAGGACGTCCATGTCCCGGGCCGCCTCGATCGTGGTCACGTGCGCGGCCAGGTCGCCGGAGCGGTCCGCGCAGCCGGCGCCGAACGCCTCGACCCAGTGCTCGTACTGCGCGACCTCCTCGTCGGTGTCGGGGTCGGGGTCCTCGGCGACGTACTCGTCGAGGTCCTCGTCGGTCAGGCAGTCGACGGCCGCGCTGGAGCCGGTGCCGCGCGGGTCGAAGCCGACGACGTCGTAGACGTCGGTGATCGGCGAGCGGAACACCTGCGCGGCGTTGGCGGCGTAGTCGGTGCCGGGGGCGCCGGGGCCACCGGGGTTCACGACCAGCGAGCCGATCCGGTCGCCGGGCTCGGAGGCCGGCACCTTGAGGACCGCGATCTCGATGGTCTCGCCGGTCGGGTCGGCGTAGTCGAGCGGGACCGTGAGCAGCGCGCACAGGTTGCCGTCACCGCACGAGTCCCAGCTGAGCTGCTGGGAGTAGAACGGGGCGAGGTCGGGGCTCGGCGCGTCGGTGGCGCCGGGCTCCGGGGTCGTGGTCGGCACGCCGGACGGGCTCGCGGACGGGCTGTCGTCGGCGAGCAGCACGACCGCGGCCGTGAGCGCCGAGCCCAGGACCAGGCCCAGCACGACGAGGAGCGCGACCGCGCGACGGATCGTCATCCGGCCCTCGCCTCCGGCGCGACCAGGGCCAGCATCATCGACTCCAGCGCCAGCGGCGGCTGGACGTTGAACTCCAGCATCTGCTCGCGGGCCTCGAAGATCGCGGCGATCCGGCGCAGGTTGGTCTCCGGCGTCGAGACCCGCGCGAGCAGCTCCACGTCGCGGCGGATCTCCTCGTTGACCAGCGTGGTGCCCGACCCGGCCGCCAGCGCGATCGCGTCGCGGTAGACCGACGCCAGGTCCATCAGGCCGCGGTCGACCACGTCGAGGTGGCGTCGCTTGGCGCGGGTCTTCTGGTCCTTCTCCATCTCGCGCAGCGCCGGGGCGTACTCCTTCGGCCGGCGGCCGCGCTCGACGACGCCGTACGCCGCGTCGAGCTCGACCTTCTCGCGGGCGTCGAGGTCGGCGGTGATCACCTCGGCCTCCTGCTTGGCGACCTCGTTGAGGCTGGCCGCGGCGTCCATGCAGGCGCCGAGGGAGGTCAGCTTCGCCGGGATCGCCACCACCGCGCGGCGCCGGTTGCGGGTGTCCTCGTCGCGCGCCAGGGCCCGGGCCCGCCCGATGTGGCCCTGGCTGGCGCGAGCGGCGTACGCCGCGTGCGCGGGGTCGATGCCCTCGGTGCGCAGCAGGAACTCCTCGACGTCCGCGGCCGTCGGCGTGGTCAGCGTGACCAGCCGGCAGCGCGAGCGGATCGTCGGGAGCACGTCCTCGACCGTCGGCGTGCAGAGCATCCAGACCGTGCGCGGGGCCGGCTCCTCGATCGCCTTGAGGAGCGCGTTGCAGGCCTGCTCGGTCAGCCGGTCGGCGTCCTCCACGATCATGATCTGCCAGCCGCGACCGACCGGCGCCATCGCGGAGTGCCGGACCAGGTCGCGGACCTCCTTGACCCCGATCGACAGCTTCTGGGTCCGCACCACCTCGACGTCGGGGTGGCTGCCGGCCAGGACGGTGCGGCACTCCTGGCACCCACCGCAGCCGTTGCTGTGGCACTGCAGGGCGGCCGCGAACGCGATCGCGGCGTTCGACCGGCCGGAGCCCGGAGGCCCGGTGAACAGGAACGCGTGACTCATGCCGTGCCCGTCGACCGCGGCGGCCAGGGTCTCGATGACCTTGCGCTGGCCGACCAGCGAGTCCCAGACCGTCATCCGTGGGCCGCCCGGGTGAGCAGCGGCGCGACGCGCTCGCGGATCGCGGCCGCGATCTCGTCGATGCCCGCGCGCGCGTCGAGCACGAGGTAGTGGTCGGGGTCGGCCTTCGCCATCCGCAGGAACCCGTCGCGGACGCGTAGGTGGAACTCCAGCGACTCGCCCTCGATCCGGTCTCGCTCGTCGAACCGGCCGAGCCCGTGCGCCGGCTCGAGGTCGAGGACGACGGTGAGGTGCGGGCGCAGGTCGTGGGTGGCCCAGCGGGCGACCTGCTCGACCTCGTCGACGTCGAGCGCGCGGCCGGCGCCCTGGTAGGCCAGCATCGAGTCGACGTACCGGTCGGTGATCACGACCTCGCCGCGCTCCAGCGCGGGCATCACCACGGTGTCGACGTGCTCGGACTTGTCGGCGGCGTACAGCAGGGCCTCGGTGCGGTCGGAGAGCTCGCCGGTCTCGGGGCTGAGCACGATCTCGCGCAGCAGCCTGCCGACCGCGGTGTCGCCGGGCTCGAACGTGAGTCGTACGGCGTATCCCTGGCCGGTCAGCCAGTCGCGCAGCAGCCCGGACTGGGTGGACTTCCCGGAACCCTCGCCACCCTCGAAGCAGACGAACACGCCGGTCTCGGCGTAGGTCCCGGGGGTGCTCACGGGCACAGCCTAGGCGGCGGGGCCGACGGCGTGCGCCGAGGTCAGCGAACGAGGGTCACGACCTCGCCGTTCTGCGGGTCGATGTCGGTCTTGTCGTCCTGGAGCAGCCCGATCAGCAGGAATGCGCCCAGCCCGACGACGATGACGGCGAGCACCACGAGGGCCACGGCAAGGGGACGAGAGCTCTGGAGGGCCATGCCGCCGTCGGTACCCACGACGCCGCGGCACGATGCGAGTGGACCGGCGAGGCCCCGAGCCCGCCCAAATCAAGAGGGGCAGGTCTCGGGGCCGTCGTCAGCGTTGGCCGCCGCGGACCGATCGCAGTTGGTGTGTGACGATCAAGCCTGATCCGCGGCGGGACGCCAGCCTAGTGTCTGGAGCCCGCGAGCCCCGACTCCGCGGCCGCCCCGGTCGCGGCCCGTCACAGCCCCTGCGCCAGCCGGTGGTACGCCGCGTTCCACCGCAGCTCCTTCGCCAGGCCGCGGACCGTGGTGTCGGCGTCGATCAGCACCAGCTCGGTGCCGGTCATCTCCGCGAGGTCCTCGAGGTGCTCGGCGGTCAGGGCGGTGGACAGCACCGTGTGGTGCGGTCCGCCGGCCATCAGCCAGCCCTCGGTCGACGTGCGGAGGTCGGGGGCCGGTCGCCACACCGCGCGGGCGACCGGGAGGTTCGGCAGCGGTGCGTCCGGCGGGACGACCTCCACCTCGTTGGCGACGAAGCGGAACCGCTCGCCGAGGTCGGCCAGGCCGAGGACGACCGCGTCACCGGGGGCGGCGTCGAACACCAGCCGGACCGGGTCCTCGCGACCGCCGATGCCCAGCGGGTGGATCTCCAGCCTCGGCCGCTCGCCCGCGATGCTCGGGCAGACCTCGAGCATGTGCGCGCCGAGGATCTTCTCCTCGCCCGGCACCAGGTGGTACGTGTAGTCCTCCATGAACGACGTGCCGCCGGGCAGGCCGGCCGCGACCGTCTTCAGGGTCCGCACCATCACCGACGTCTTCCAGTCACCCTCGCCGCCGAAGCCGTAGCCGTCGGCCATCAGTCGCTGGACGGCGAGGCCGGGGAGCTGGCGCAGCCCGCCGAGGTCCTCGAAGTTCGTGGTGAACGCCGTGAAGCCGCCCTCGGCGAGGAAGCCGCGCAGGCCGGCCTCGATGCGGGCGCCGTAGCGCAGCGACTCGTGGCGGTCCCCGCCGGGCAGCAGCGCGGGCGAGACGTCGTACGTGTCGGCGTACTCCTGGACGAGCGCGTCGACGTCGCCGTCGGCGACCGCGTCGATCACCGCGACCAGGTCGTTGACGCCCCACGTGTTCACCGAGACGCCGAAGCGCCGCTCGGCCTCGACCTTGTCGCCCTCGGTGACCGCGACGTTGCGCATGTTGTCGCCGAAGCGAGCCAGCTTGAGGCCGGTCATCTCGGCACGGCCGAGCGCGGCGCGCGCCCAGACGCCGACGCGGCGGGCGACCTCGGGGTCGTCGACGTGGCCGGCGACGGTCTTGCGGGTGACGCCCATCCGGGTCTGGACGGCGGCGAACTCCCGGTCGCCGTGGGCGGCCTGGTTGAGGTTCATGAAGTCCATGTCGATCTCGGCCCACGGCAGCGCCTGGTTCGCCTGCGTGTGCAGGTGGAGCAGCGGCTTGCGCAGAGCGTCGAGACCTGTGATCCACATCTTCGCCGGGCTGAACGTGTGCATCCACGCGATCACGCCGACGCACGCGTCGTCCGCGGTCGCGTCGAGCAGCGCGCGGCGGATCGCGTCGCCGCCGGTGAGCACCGGCTTGGTGACCACCCGGACCGGCAGCTGCGGCGACGCGTCGAGCTTGGAGGCGATCTCGGCGGAGTTCGCGGCGACCTGGTCGAGGACCTCGGGCCCGTAGAGGTGCTGGCTCCCGGTGAGGAACCAGATCTCCTGCTGCTTGTTCTGGGTCACGCGTTCCCTCCGGCCTGGCCGTAGACGTTCTGGTAGCGGTCGTGGAGCGCGTCGACGTGCTCCTGGGCGATCGGAAGCGGGGCGCCGAGCTGGCGCGAGATGTGCACGGTGCGGGCGACGTCCTCGACCATCACGGCCGCCTTGACCGCCGCGCGGGCGTCCGTGCCGATCGTGAACGGGCCGTGGTTCTGCATGAGCACGGCCGGCGAGCGGCTCCCGCGCAGCGTCTCGACGATGCCGCGGCCGATGGAGTCGTCGCCGATCAGCGCGAACGGACCGATCGGGATCTCGCCCCCGAACTCGTCGGCTCCCATCGTGAGCACGCACGGCACCGGCTCGCCGCGCGCGGCCCATGCGGTGGCGTACGTCGAGTGCGTGTGCACGACCCCGCCGACCTCGGGCATGTGCCGGTAGACGTAGGCATGGGCGGCGGTGTCCGAGCTCGGCGCCCGCGTGCCGTCGACGAGGTTGCCCTCGAGGTCGCAGACGACCATCGCGTCGGCGTCGAGCTCGTCGTACGAGACGCCGGACGGCTTGATCACGAACAGGTCCTCGCCGGGCACCCGGCCGGACACGTTGCCGGCGGTCCACACGACCAGCCCGTAGCGGGTCAGCTCGGCGTGCAGCGCCGCGACCTCCTCGCGCAGGCGCTTCAGCTCGGCGCTCATCGGTGCGCCTCCCGCCGGATCGCCTTGAGCCGGCGCATCACCTCGTTGGCACCGCGGCCGAAGTAGTCGTGCAGGGTGCGGTACTCCGCGTAGAGCTCCCGGTACGCCGCGGCGCGCTCCGGGTCCGGCTCGTGGGCGGCGCGCTCGACGCCGCCCATCGCCGCGGAGGCCGCGTGGATGTCCGGGTAGGCGCCGGCCGCGACCGCCGCGTGGATCGCCGAGCCGAGCGCCGGGCCCTGTGCGGACCTGATCACCGAGATCGGGATGTCCAGCACGTCGGCGTAGATCTGCATGACCAGCGGGTTCTTGAGCAGGCCGCCCGCCACGACGAACTCGCGGACCGGTACGCCGGCCTCGTTGAACGTGTCGACGATCGTGCGGGCGCCGAACGCGGTCGCCTCGATCAGCGCGCGGTAGACGTCCTCGGGCCGGGTCGCCAGCGTCAGGCCGACCACCAGTCCGCTGAGCTCGTGGTCGACCAGCACCGAGCGGTTGCCGCTGTGCCAGTCCAGCGCGACGAGGCCGTGCTCGCCGACGGCCTGGGCGCTCGCCTTCTCGGTGAGCAGCTCGTGGACCGACAGCCCGCGCGCCGCGGCCTCCTCCGTGACCGACGCGGGCACGGAGTGGGTGACGAACCAGTTGAAGATGTCACCGACGCCGGACTGCCCGGCCTCGTAGCCCCACAGCCCCGGGGTGACGCCGCCCTCGACGACGCCGCACATGCCCGGGACCTCGCGCAGCACCTCGCCGTTCATGATGTGGCAGGTCGACGTGCCCATGATCGCGAGCATCTGGCCCGGCTCGGTCGACTGCGCGGCCGGCGAGGTCACGTGCGCGTCGACGTTGCCGACGGCGACCACGATCCCTTCCGGCAGCCCGGTCCACGCCGCGGCCTCCGCGGTGAGCCGGCCGGCCACCGCGCCGAGCTGGCCGATCTCGTGCTCCAGCTTGTCCGCCACGAAGTCGGCGAAGTCGGGGTTGAGCTCGGCGAGGAACTCGCGGGTCGGGTACGTGCCGTCCTGGAAGATGCCCTTGTAGCCGGCGGTGCAGGCGTTGCGCACGTAGGTTCCGCACAGCTGCCAGACGATCCAGTCCGCAGCCTCGACCCAGTGCTCGGTGGCGGCGTACGTCGCCGGCGCCTCCTCGAGCAGCTGCAGGCCCTTGGCGAACTCCCACTCGGACGAGATCAGGCCGCCGTAGCGCGCCAGCCAGGGCTCGCCGCGCTTGGCCGCGAGGGCGTTGATGCGGTCGGCCTGTGGCTGTGCGGCGTGGTGCTTCCAGAGCTTCACGTAGGCGTGCGGGTCACTGGCGTTGCCGTCGACCTCGTTGAGGGGTGTGCCGTCGGCGGTGGTCGGGACCATCGTGCAGGCGGTGAAGTCGGTGCCGATCCCGATCACCTCGGCCGGGTCGATTCCGGCGTCGCGGATCGCGGCGGGCACCGCGGTCCTGAGCACGTCGACGTAGTCGGAGGGGACCTGCAGCGCCCAGTCCGGGCCGAGCGGGGTGCCGTCGGGGAGCGCCCGGTCGAGCACCCCGTGCGGGTAGTCGTGGGTCGCGGTGCCGACCTCGGCACCGTCGGACACCCGGACCACGACGGCGCGCCCCGAGAGGGTGCCGAAGTCCACGCCGATCACGAACGTCATGGCCCGCCTCCTCGTCCGCCCGGTGTGAGCGCTCACGAATTGTGAGCGCTCACTCTACGCGCCGTCAAGGCCGCGCCGCGACCGGGCTAGCGAGGCGCGGCGGTCGACGCCCGGACCACGAGCGTGGTCGGCACCAGGTCGACCGTGGGCTGCTCCTCGCCGGCCAGCGCCCGCTCGAGGAGCGCCATCGCGCGTCGGCCGAGCTCGAGGAAGTCCTGCCGGACGCTGGTCAGCGGCGGATCGAGGTACGCCGCCTCCGGGAGGTCGTCGAACCCGACGACCGAGACGTCCTCGGGCACCCGCCGGCCCGCTGCCCGCAGCGCGGCGATCACGCCGATCGCCATCTGGTCGTTTGCGACGAAGACCGCGGTCACCTCCGGGTCGCGCGCGAGCGAGGCGCCGGCGGCGTACCCGCTCTGCGCGCTCCAGTCGCCGCCCCAGCGCAGTGGTGGCACCGGCCGGCCCCACGCCTCGAGCTCGAGCCGCCACCCCTCGACGCGCGCCGTCGCCTCGGCCCAGCCGGGCGGGCCGGCGACCTGGACCACGGTGCGGTGGCCGAGCTCCAGGAGGTGCCGCGTGGCGAGCTGCGCCCCCTGGACGTTGTCGACGCCGGCGGTCAACGGCACCCGCGACAGGTCGCCCTCGACGACCAGCATCGGCAGGCCGGGATCGTCGAGCTGGAGCACCGACTCGCGCGGCACGATCAGCACGACCGCCTCGACGCCGAGCTGGAGCAGCTCGTCGACGGCCTCGTGGGTGTCGCGCTCGGTGAGCTCGTGCAGCGTGCTGACCGAGAGCCGGTACCCGGCCTTGCGTGCGGCGGCGTCGAGCGCGAGCAGCACCTGCTGCGGGCCGTACTGGCTGGTCCCCCAGATCGCGACCCCGATCAGGCTCGACCGCTTCGACGCCAGCAGCCGGGCCGAGAGGTTGCGCCGGTAGCCGAGCTCGGCGATGGCCTCCTGCACGCGGGCCGCGGTCTCGGGCCGGACCGTCGCCGGGTCGTTGAGGACCCGCGAGACGGTCTGGTGGGAGACGTTCGCCAGCGCGGCCACGTCCGTCATCGTGGGCTGGCGCTTCCGGCTGCTCGCGGCCATGCGCGCAGGCTAGCCGTCGCGGTGTGGCCGGTGTCGGTTCACCACGGTATGCAGACGAACCCGCACTTCCCATGGCGTGCAGGCCGTGGGAAGTGCAGGTTCACCCACATCACCTGGTGAACCTGCGACGACACCACCCACGCCCGGGCGTCAGGACTTCTTGGCCGCGGCCTTCTTGGTCGTCTTCTTCGCGGTGGTCTTCTTGGCCGCCTTCTTGGCAGGCGCCTTCTTCGCGCCCTTCTTGGCCGCCTTCTTGGCCGGGCCCTTGGCGCGGCGCTCGGCGAGCAGCTCCGCGGCGCGCTCGAGCGTGATCGACTCGACGGTGTCCTCCTTGCGGAGGGTGGCGTTGTACTCACCGTCGGTGACGTACTCGCCGAACCGGCCCGCCTTCACCACGACCGGCTGCTTGGAGACCGGGTCCTCGCCGAGCTCCTTGAGCGGCGCGGCGGCCGCGGCCCGGCCGCGCTGCTTGGGCTGGGCGTAGATCCGCAGCGCCTCGTCGAGGGTGATCGTGAGCAGCTGGTCCTCGGAGGCCAGCGAGCGGGAGTCGGTGCCCTTCTTGAGGTACGGCCCGTAGCGGCCGTTCTGGGCGGTGATCTCCTCACCGGACTCGGGGTCGGCGCCGACCACGCGCGGCAGCGACAGCAGCTTCAGCGCGTCCTCGAACGTGATCGTGTCGAGCGACATCGACTTGAACAGCGAGCCGGTGCGCGGCTTGTCGCCCTTCTTCGCGTCCTCCGGCAGCACCTCGGTGACGTACGGCCCGAAGCGGCCGTTCTTCGCCACGATGTGCAGCCCGGACTCCGGGTGGACGCCGAGCTCGATCTCCTCGCCGGCCGGGTTCGCGAGCAGCTCCTTGGCCTTGGCCACGGTCAGCTCGTCGGGCGGCAGGTCGTCGGGGACGTTCGCGCGGACGGCGAACGGCGTGCCCTCGTCGTCGGGACCCTCGAGGTAGGGCCCGTAGCGGCCGACCCGGAGGTTGATGCCGTCCTCGGGCGTGCCGATCGGGAACGTCGCGAGCTCGCGGGCGTCGATCTCGCCGAGCCCGTCGACCAGCGGCTTGAGGCCGACGACGGAGTCCGAGCCGTAGTAGAACTCGCCGAGCTCGGTCTTGAGGTCCTTGCGGCCACCGGCGATCTCGTCGAGCACGTCCTCCATGCCGGCGGTGAACTCGTAGGACACCTGGCGCGGGAAGTGCTCCTCCAGCAGCCGGATCACCGAGAACGCCAGCCAGGCGGGCACCAGCGCGGTGCCCTTCTTGTAGACGTAGCCGCGGTTGAGGATGGTGCCGATGATCGAGGCGTACGTCGACGGTCGCCCGATCTCGCGGTCCTCGAGCTCCTTGATCAGCGTGGCCTCGGTGTAGCGGGCCGGCGGCTTGGTCTCGTGGCCGTTCGCGGTGAGCGAGGCGGCGCTGACCGCGTCACCCTCGTGCAGGTCCGGGAGCGGCACCTGGTCGTCGTCGCTGCGCTTGCCGGCGTCGGTGCCCTCGACGTAGGCCTTGAGGAAGCCGTGGAACGTGATCACGCGGCCGGACGCGGCGAACACGACGTCGCGGCCGTCGGACGCGGCGCCGCCGACTCGCACCGACACCGACTGGCCGACCGCGTCCTTCATCTGCGAGGCGACGGTGCGCATCCAGATCAGCTCGTACAGCCGGAACTGGTCGCCGGTCAGCCCGGTCTGCGCCGGCGTGCGGAACGAGTCCCCCGCCGGGCGGATCGCCTCGTGCGCCTCCTGCGCGTTCTTGACCTTGCTGGCGTAGGTGCGCGGGGCGTCGGGGAGGTACTCGGCGCCGTACAGCTCACGGACCTGCGCCCGGGCGGCGTTGATCGCGGCGTCCGACAGCGTCGTCGAGTCGGTACGCATGTAGGTGATGAAGCCGTTCTCGTACAGGCGCTGCGCGACCGACATGGTCACCGACGCGCTCATGCCGAGCTTGCGGCTGGCCTCCTGCTGGAGGGTGGTGGTGCGGAAGGGCGCGTACGGCGAGCGGCGGTACGGCTTGGCCTCGACCGAGCGGACGTCGTACGTCGTGTCGCTGAGCGCGGCGACCAGCGCCTCGGCGGCGGTGCGGTCGAGGTGGACGCGCTCGTCCTTCTTGCTTTTGAGCAGGCCGTCCGGGCTGAAGTCCGAGCCTCCGGCCACGCGGGCGCCGTCGATCGAGTGGAGCTTCGCCGGGAACATCCGGGGCTCCTTGGAGGCGCCGGCGTCGAACGTGCCCTCGAGGTCCCAGTACGACGCGACCTTGAACGCCATCCGCTCGCGCTCGCGGGCCACCACCAGGCGGGTCGCCACGGACTGCACCCGGCCCGCGGACAGGCCGGACATGACCTTCTTCCACAGCACCGGGCTGACCTCGTAGCCGTAGAGGCGGTCGAGGATGCGGCGCGCCTCCTGGGCCTCGACGAGGTCCATGTCGAGCTCGCGCGGGTTGTCGGCGGCCGCGAGGATCGCGGGCTTGGTGATCTCGTGGAAGACCATCCGCTTGACCGGGATGTTCTTCGGCTTCAGCTCGTCGAGGAGGTGCCAGGCGATCGCCTCACCCTCGCGGTCCTCATCGGTGGCGAGGTAGAGCTCGTCGGCGTCCTTGAGCAGGCCCTTGAGCTTGGTGATGTGCGCCTTCTTGTCCCGCGGCACGACGTAGTACGGCTCGAAGCCGTTGTCGACGTCGACGGCGAGCCGACCCCACGGCTTGTCCTTGATCTTCGCCGGGGTGTCCGCAGCGCTGTTCGGGAGGTCGCGGATGTGGCCGATGGAGGACTCGACGACATAGCCCTGGCCGAGGTACCCGCCGATGGTGCGGGCCTTCGCCGGGGACTCGACGATCACCAACTTGTGAGCCACTGGGACTTCTTTCTTCCTGCTTCTGGGGTGCTCCGGCCGAACACGGTAGCGCGAACGCTCCGAAACACATTCCCGGCGGCCCTCAACGTTCGCGCGGTCGCCGTCGTCAAAAGAGGGTAGGTGAGAGGCACGACTGACGACTCGGAGGCCGAGGGATGGACCGGACGAACGACCTCGACTTCGCCGACTTCGTGGCGGTGCAGACCCGGCCCCTGCTGGGGTTGGCGCATGCGCTGACGGCGAACCAGCACGACGCGTGGGACCTGACCCAGGAGACGCTTGCCCGGCTCGGGGAGCGGTGGGGACGGACCCGCTTCGACGAGCCGGCGGCGTACGCGCGCACCGTGATGGTGCGGTTGAACATCGACCGGCTCCGCCGGCTGCGGCGCGAGCTGCCGCTGCTCGGCGGCCCGTCGGAGGAGGCGCCGGTCGACGTCGTGGGCGACACCGACGCCTGGCTGGTCGAGGCGCTGGCGACCCTCTCACCACGGCAGCGCACCGCGCTGGCGCTGCGCTACGTCGAGGACCTCGACGTGCGCGGCATCGCGGCGCGGATGGGCTGCTCGGAAGGAACGGTGAAGAGCCAGCTGTCCCGAGGGACGGAGCGGCTGAGGGAGCACGCGCGCGAGCACGGCCCGCTGCGCACCACGACGGGAGACACGGCATGACCGAGCAGCAGATCCGAGACGGGTTCGAGCGCCTGGACAGCGCGCTCGCACCACCCCTGGACGCGCAGGAGCGGGTCGCCCGCCGGGTCACGGCCCGCCGGCGCCGCCGCCGGGCGACGGTGGCCGGCGGAACGGCATTCGTGCTGGTCGCCGGCGTCGGCACGGCGGTCGCGCTGAGTGGCGGTGACGACCCGGACGGCCGCACGATCGCGACCGACCAGCCGCCGGGGCCCACCAGCACGCTGGTGATGACCCGGCCCGACGGCTCGACCGTCGCGTTCCCGGACGTCACGGTCTCGTGCGACCCGCCGGTGGCGAACGGCGACCAGCCGATCGACACCCCGACGCCGGACCGGATCTGGGCCTACAGCCCGATCGAGTTCAGCGGGTCGATCGAGGACGACGACGCCACGGTGAGCAAGCCGTTCGTCCTGATCCAGGGCATCGTGTCCGAGCTCGAGGGCGGACCAGTCCTGACGTACCCGATCGAGGGCCCGGGCGGCTCCAGCCCGGAGCCGATCAACGTGTTCATCGCGGACACGGAGGGCGCGCCCGACGGCAACGAGCTGTCGAGCTCGGTCGGCGACACCGGCACCGTCCGGGTGCTGGAGGCGTCCTGCGAGCCGGTGCCGACGCTGCGGCTGGAGGTCAGCGGCACGCTGGGCAGCGAGGAGGGCAAGCAGTCCGTCGTGCTCGACGGGCTGCTCCGGTAGTCACGCCTGCAGGAAGCCCTCACGCACGAGCTCGCGGGCGACCGGCAGGTAGGTCGCCCGCGTCTGGGCCGGGTCGAGGTCGAGCAGCTGGCTGACCGCGTCGAGGATCTGGCCGATGCTGAGGTCGCCGTCGCAGGCGCCGACGAACGCCGCCTCGACCGTGTCGACCTGGCGGGCCCGGCGCAGGCCGCGCTGCTGGCGCAGCACGACGGTCTCGGGGTCGGCCTCACCGGGCGCGCCCTGCGTCTCCTGACGCACGTCCACCCGGGTCACCAGGCGCGAGTCGAGGTCGACCGTCGCGTCGGTCGCGCGGCCCCAGTCGCGGATCGCCGGCGCGATCGGCTGCTCGACGTCGTACGGCCACTCCAGGAACTCCATGGCCGAGCCGCCGCTGCGGCGCAGGTTGATCCAGCCGAAGCCGATCGCCTCGATGCCCTGCTCCTCGAACCACGACAGCCAGGTGTCGTAGCGCACGAGGTAGTCGTTGGTGCCGTGCAGGCCGGCGTCCTTGAGCCACAGCTCGACGTACGCCGCCGGGTCGATCAGCTCGCGCTGGACGACGAACGTGTCGCAGCCCGCGGGCACCCACCCCGCGATCCGCTCCTGCCACGCGCCGCCCGCGGGCACCACCCAATTGGCGAGCACCTGGCACCAGCCGTGCTCGGTGAGGTGGTCGGGCGCGGTGCGGACGATGTGCTCGACGACGCTGTCGCCCGGCAGCCCGGAGTCTCGGTAGACCAGCTGTTCTCCCGTTGCGGGCGAGATGACGAACGGCGGGTTGGTGGCGATCAGGTCGAACTGCTCGCCGGCCACGGGCTCGAAGAACGAGCCGTCGCGCACGTCGACGCGGTCGGCCACCTCGTTGAGCGCCGCGTTGAAGCGAGCGACCCGCAGGGCCCGCTGGTTGACGTCGGTGGCGACGACGGCGTCGCTGTGCCGCGCCAGGTGGAGGGCCTGCACCCCGCAGCCGGTGCCGAGGTCGAGCGACCGCCCGACGGGCTCGCGCAGGGTCAGCTGCGCGAGGGAGGTGGACGCCGGGCTGATGCCGAGGACGTGGTCGGCGCCGACCCGGTTCGCGCTGCCGTCCAGGCCAGGGGTGAGGTCGCTGACGACCCACAGGTGCTGGTCGTCGGTGGCGTACGGCCGGACGTCCAGGCGCGCGGCCACCTCGCCGACGGTCTGCTCGAGGATGCCCTCGACCGCGAGCCGGTCGACCAGGCCGGGCAGCGCGCGCTGCGCGGCGGCGAGCTCGACCGGCGCCTGCAGCAGGAACAGCCGGATCAGCGTCTCCAACGGCCAGCCGCCGGCGGTGCGGCGTAGCCCCGGGGTGGTCTCGTTGCGGTTGAGCGCGGCGAACGCCGTCGGCCCGAGCACGTCCGCGACCCCGTCGTAGGTGAAGCCCGCCATGACGAGCGCGGCCCGGAGCCGGGCCGGGAGCTCGGAGATCGAAGCGGCGTTCACCCCATGAGCGTAGGACCTCCACAGCGCCGTGGCCCCACCCGATCACCTCGGGTGGGGCCACGACGGCCGTGCTAGTGCGTCTCGATCTGCTGCGTCGGCGCCGGGTCGCTCGGCGGCGGCGGAGGCGGAGCGGTCGGCGGCGGAGGCGGCGGCGGCGGTGCCGGCACCCCCGGGTCGGACGCGTCGATCGCGACCGGGCGGCGCTTCGAGATGTAGACCGCGACCACGATGCCCGTGAACGCCGCCAGTCCGATCACGATCGAGAGCGGCCGGTTGCTGTCCTCGCCGAGCGTCATGCTGACCACGGCGCCCACGATCAGCAGCGACACGAGGTTCATCACCTTGAGCAGCGGGTTGATCGCCGGGCCGGCGGTGTCCTTGAACGGGTCGCCCACGGTGTCACCGATGATGGTGGCCTCGTGCGCCGGCGA
This sequence comes from Nocardioides caricicola, assembly GCF_039541135.1. NCBI lineage: Bacteria > Bacillati > Actinomycetota > Actinomycetes > Propionibacteriales > Nocardioidaceae > Nocardioides > Nocardioides caricicola. Next base: position 223,185 of record NZ_BAABFQ010000001.1, read on the forward strand.
GCCCTTGCCGCCGTGGTGGCCGTCCTCGACCAGCTTCTTGGCGTTGTCCCACGCACCGCCGGAGTTGGCGAGGAAGACCGCCATCAGCGCACCGGCGGCGATCGCGCCGGCGAGGAAGCCCGCCAGCGGGCCGACGCCGAGGCCGAAGCCGACCGCGATCGGCGCCAGGATCGCCAGGACTCCCGGCGTGGTGAGCTCGCGCAGCGAGTCGCGGGTCACGATGTCGACGACGCGGCCGTACTCCGGACGTCCGGTGCCCTCCATGATCCCGGGGATCTCGCGGAACTGGCGGCGCACCTCGAGGACCACCGCGCCGGCGGCCCGGCCGACGGCGTTGATCGCCAGACCGGAGAAGAGGAACACCACCGCGACGCCGAGCAGCATCCCGACCAGGATGTCCGGGCTGAACACCAGGAACCCGAGGTCGCTGGCCTTCGACTCGGGCACCCGGGCCTCGACGACCTGGTCGAGCGCGGAGCCGATGTAGGAGCCGAACAGCGCGCTCGCGGCGAGCACGGCGGTCGCGATCGCGATGCCCTTGGTGATCGCCTTCGTGGTGTTGCCGACCGCGTCGAGCTCGGTGAGGATCTGCGCGCCCTCGGGGCTCACGTCTCCGGACATCTCCGCGACGCCCTGGGCGTTGTCGGAGACCGGGCCGAAGGTGTCCATCGCGACGATCACGCCGACGGTGGTGAGCAGGCCGCAGCCGGCCAGGGCCACCGCGAACAGCGCGATCGAGAGCGAGCCGGCGCCGAGCAGGAACGCGCCGAAGACGGCAGCGCCGATGACGAGCGTCGTGTAGACCGCCGACTCGAAGCCGACCGACAGGCCCGACAGGATCACGGTCGCCGGGCCGGTGACCGAGGTCTTGCCGACGTCCTTGACCGGGCGGTAGTCGGTGCCGGTGAAGTAGCCCGTGAGGGCGAGGATGACCGCCGCCAGCACGATGCCGATCACGACCGCGGCGGAGGCGATCAGCGCCGGGTTGCCGTCGGGGGTGTCGGCGAGCACGAACTGGTCGAGCAGGTTGCGCCCGGTCCCGGCCTGCAGCTCGACGAAGCTGGTGGGCAGGTAGATGAACGACAGCACCACCGAGGCGACCGCGGCGATGCCGGCGGAGAGGTAGAAGGCCCGGTTGATCGTGACCAGGCCGTTCTCGCCCGTGCGCGGCTTGCAGAGGTACACGCCCGCGACCGCGGTCAGCGCGCCGATCGCGGGGATCAGCAGCGGGTAGACCAGGCCCTTGTCGCCGAACGCCTGGGAGCCGAGGATCAGCGCGGCGACCAGCGTGACGGCGTACGACTCGAAGAGGTCGGCGGCCATGCCGGCGCAGTCGCCGACGTTGTCGCCCACGTTGTCGGCGATGGTCGCGGCGTTGCGCGGGTCGTCCTCGGGGATGTTCTGCTCGACCTTGCCGACCAGGTCGGCGCCGACGTCGGCGGCCTTGGTGAAGATGCCGCCGCCGACTCGCATGAACATCGCGAGCAGCGCGGCGCCGAAGCCGAAGCCCTCGAGCACGTGCGGGGCCTCGTCCTCGAAGAGCATGACCACGACGCTCGCGCCGAGGAGGCCCAGGCCGACGGTGGCCATGCCGACCACGGCGCCGGTGCGGAACCCGATGTTCATCGCGGTGTTGCGGCCCTCGGTGTTCGCGGCCGCCGCGACGCGGACGTTCGCCTTCACGGCCAGGGACATGCCCAGGTAGCCGATGCTGGCGGAGAACCCGGCGCCGACCAGGAAGAAGATCGAGCGGAAGACGCGGACCACCCAGTCGTCGGCCGGCAGGGCCAGCAACGCGAAGAACGCGATCGCCGCGAAGATCGCCAGCGTGCGGAACTGTCGCTGCAGATACGCGTTGGCACCTTCCTGGATCGCCTGGGCGATGTTCTTCATGTTGTCGGTGCCCTCACCGGCGGCAAGTACCTCCTGGCGGAACATCGCCGCCATCGCGAGCGCGCCGAGCGCGATCAGTGCGACGACGATGACCAGCACGAGGTTGCCTCCGGAGACTTCCACGACTGCGGGAGCGATCCCCGTCATGCGTTCCTCCTCGAAGAGAGTGATTCATGTCTCACGGACGTGCGGCGGAGTCTACGCACGAGAGACCGCCCGAACGCACGGGGATGTGACCCGAGCCACACGGCGAGTCGCGGTGAGTCGCTGCGGAGCGAGGAGATGTGTGGCAGGGATGCGCCCGGAGATGGACCGAGATGGACTCAGAAATGGACTCGACCCCGGCGTCCGAGGACGCCGGGGTCGAGGAAGTCGTACCGGTCAGCTGCTGGCGAGCGCCGCGTCCGCCGACTCGTGGATCACGAAGACCTTCGCCAGGCCGGTGATCCGGAAGATCTTGAGGAGCCGGTCCTGGTTGCAGACCAGCTGGAGCGAGCCGTCGTGGGCACGGACCTTCTTCAGGCCGCCCACGAGGACGCCGAGCCCGGTCGAGTCGAGGAACTCGACCTCCTCCATGTCGATCACGATGTCGTACACGCCGTCCGCGACCAGCTCGGTGATCTTGTCGCGCAGCTTGGGGGCCGTGTAGACGTCGATCTCGCCGCCGACGGCCACGATGGTCTTGCCACCGGCCTCGCGCGTGGTCAGAGTCAGGTCCACCTATGTCTCCCGCAAAATGTTCGGTTGCCGGAGGGCTCGTCGGCATGGAACCCGACATCCGGCCAGCACCATGAAACCACGCTCGTGCACCCGAGCGCACAAAAGCCGCCCACTGTCCACAGGTGAGAGTGTCGCAGACGGGGTGGGAACGGGGCGAGAGCGGGGCCGGACCGGGTCCGGTGTCGGTGCCGTGGAGGACAATGCAGAGGTGACGTCGACGCTCGGTTCCCGCGTGCCGGGGGTGCGCGGCGTGGTCGACCGGCTGGCGGCCGTCCCCGGCCGCGAGGACCGGCTGCGCCACCTCGAGGTGCTCCCCGCGCGCGCCGCGACGCACGCCGACTGGCCGGTCTGGGCCGACGCCGACCTGGTCGCCGCGCTGCGCGCCCGCGGCATCGAACGGCCGTGGCGGCACCAGGTGATCGCGGCCGAGGCCGCCCAGGAGGGTCAGCACGTCGTGCTCGCCACCGGGACGGCCTCCGGCAAGAGCCTGGCCTACCAGCTGCCTGCGCTCTCGGCGGTGCGCGCGGCCCGGGGCTCCCGGGGGCAGCGCGGGGCGACCGTGCTGTACCTGGCGCCGACCAAGGCGCTCGCGCAGGACCAGCTCGCCGGGATCTCCGCGCTGGGTACGGACGTGCGCGTCACCACCCACGACGGCGACAGCCCGCGCGAGCAGCGGGACTGGGCGCGCGACCACGCGGAGTACGTCCTCACCAACCCCGACATGCTGCACCGCTCCCTGCTGCCCGGGCACGCGCGGTGGGCGTCGTTCCTCGGCTCGTTGCAGTACGTCGTCGTCGACGAGTGCCACCACTACCGCGGCGTGTTCGGCGCCCACGTGTCGCACGTGCTGCGCCGCCTGCGCCGGGTCTGCGCGTCGTACGGCGCCTCCCCGACCTTCGTGCTCGCCTCCGCCACCGTCGCCGAGCCGGAGGTCGCGGCCGGGCGGCTCACCGGCCTCGACGTCATGGCGATCACCGGCGACGACTCGCCGCGCGGTGAGGTGTCGCTGCTGCTGTGGGAGCCGCCGCTGACCTCGTTCACCGGCGAGAACGGCGCCCCGGTGCGGCGCGCCGCCTCGTCGGAGGCCGCCGACCTGCTGGCCGACCTGGTCACCGAGGACGTCCGCACCCTGGCGTTCATCCGCTCGCGTCGTGGCGCCGAGCAGGTGGCGATGACCGCCGCCGAGCTGCTCGCCGAGGTCGACCCCTCGCTGCCCGGGCGGGTCGCGTCGTACCGCGGTGGCTACCTGCCCGAGGAGCGCCGGGCGATCGAGGAGGCGCTGCGCCGCGGCGAGCTCACCGGGCTGGCAGCGACGAACGCCCTCGAGCTCGGCATCGACATCAGCGGCCTGGACGCCGTGCTCATCGCCGGCTTCCCCGGCACCCGCGCCGCGCTGTGGCAGCAGGTGGGCCGCGCCGGCCGCGGCGCCCAGGACGCCCTGGGCATCCTCGTCGCCCGCGACGACCCGCTCGACACCTACCTCGTGAGCCACCCGGAGACCCTCCTCGGCCGGCCCGTCGAGGCCACGGTCTTCGACCCGTCGAACCCCTACGTCCTCGGCCCGCACCTGTGCGCGGCCGCGCACGAGGCACCGCTGACCGAGGCGGACCTGCCGTTGTTCGGCCCGACCGCGCGCGAGGTGGTCGACGCGCTCACCGACGGCGGGCTGCTGCGCAAGCGGCCGCGCGGCTGGTTCTGGACCGACCGGCGCCGGGCCAGCGACCTCGCCGACATCCGCTCGACCGGCGGCTCGCCCGTGCAGCTGGTCGAGGCCGGGACCGGCCGGATGATCGGCACCGTCGACGCCTCCAGCGCCCACGGCACGGCCCACCCGGGCGCGGTGTACGTGCACCGCGGGGAGACCTGGCTGGTGCGCTCGCTCGACCTCGACGACCACGCGGCGGTCATCGAGCGCGCCGATCCGGACTACTCAACCTCGGCGCGCGAGATCACCGACATCTCGATCGTGCAGGAGCGCGAGCACCGCGCCTGGGGCGACTGCCGGCTGTCGTTCGGCGAGGTGGACGTGACCCACCAGGTCGTGTCGTTCCTCAAGCGTCGCCAGCCGGGCGGCGAGGTGCTGGGCGAGGAGCCGCTCGACCTCCCCGAGCGCTCCCTGCGCACCGCGGCGGTCTGGTGGACGGTGCCCGAGCACGCCCTGACCGAGGGCGGGCTTACCGGGCGCGACCTGCCCGGCGCCGCCCACGCCGCGGAGCACTGCTCGATCGGCCTGCTGCCGCTGTTCGCGACCTGCGACCGGTGGGACATCGGCGGCGTCTCGACCGCCGTCCACCCCGACACCGGGCAGCTCACGGTCTTCGTCTACGACGGGCACCCGGGCGGCGCCGGCTTCGCCGAGCGCGGCTTCCACGCGGCCCGCTCCTGGCTCCGGGCGACCCGGGACACGATCGAGGCGTGCGAGTGCGACGAGGGCTGCCCGTCGTGCATCCAGTCCCCGAAGTGCGGCAACCAGAACAACCCCCTCGACAAGCTCGGCGCCTGCGCACTCCTCGACGTGCTGCTCACCGGGGCTCCGGCGGAGTAGCCTCCGCCCATGGTCGTTCTGGGTCTGATCCTCATCGCCGCCGGTGCTCTCGCGATCGTGGGCGCCGTGTTCACAGCCGAGGGGACCGTGGAGCTGCTCGGCACCGACATCAGTGCCCTGGCGATGTTCCTCGTCGGCCTCGGCAGCGGCCTCGCCCTGTGGTGGGGCTTCTCGATCGGCAAGTTCGGCACCAAGCGGAGCCTGCGCCAGCGCCGCGAGAGCAAGAAGCTCAGCGAGCTGTCCGAGAAGCTCGAGAAGCACGAGGAGGAGCGCGGGGGCGACGTCAAGGACGACCGCTCGAACTGGTGACCTGACCGAGCCCGTCCAGACAGCCGCGACCGACGCCGCCGTCTCGTCCTAGCCTGCGCGGAGCAACGTCTAGGGACCAACGTCTGGGGAGGCACCATGCGACGTCGACTGACGGCCATCGCTCTCGCCGCCGCGACCCTCGTCGCGGGCGCCACCGTCGGCACCACGACGAGCCCGGCCAGCGCCGGGGCCGAGGACACCGTGCGGATCACCGTCAAGGTCGACGGCTGCCCGACCTGCCAGCTCGGCCTGGTGCAGTACGACGAAGCCGACCCGGACTCGTACTGGAGCGTGCCGTACCGCCAGGTCCGGCACGGCAAGGTGGTCTTCGAGATCCCGGCCGACCGCACCCGCGGCACGTCGATCTCGATTGACGCGCCCTGGGCGACGGCCTACATCCACGGCACCCAGTTCGTCGTCATGCAGTACGGCGGCTTCGAGCCGGGGGACCGGGTCACCCGGCGTCAGGCGCTGAACGCCGACGAGGGCGGACGCTGCTGGAGCGGCTCGGACCGGGACCGCACCCTGCACGTCACCGTGGCGCGGAAGCGGTACGGCACGGCGCCCGAGGTCGGGCTGCGCGCCTGGGCGAACCCCACCCTGCCGAGCACCGACATGGGCACCGTCTTCGAGGGCAGCATCGTGACGACCCACCCACACTGCCCACCTGCCTGACGGCGCTCACCCGGGACCCGCACGAGCCTCGGCGGCCAGGTCGCGGTCCTGGCCGAGCCAGCGCGGGCCGCGGACGGTCACGCGCACGGTCACCTCGCGACCGGTGACGACGCAGGACTCCAGCCCCGCGCCGTTCGCCGCCGCCACCCGAGCGCCTGCGGCGCAGGGATCCCCGGAACCGACGGCGCCCGCCGCGGCCAGGGCGGCGAGGTCGGCGGCCGACTGCGCGGACCGGTGCGCATGCACGATCGCCGCGACCACCCCCAGCGCCGCGCCGAGCAGGAGCAGCACCGCGAGGCAGGCGACCGCGAACAGGCTCGCCGAGCCGCGCTCGCCCCTCACGGTGCTCCCCCGGTCACCTCGGTCGCCGCCACCGCCTCGGCGGAGACCGTCACCGACGGCAGCCTCGAGAACAGCCCACCCGGACCGGTGACCCGGCCGACCACCACCGCGGTCACCTCGGTGCCGTCGTCGTGGACGCTCACGCGGCTTCCCTCGGGCGCCACGCGCTGGCCCCGGGCCACGGCTTCGGCGGTGCTGTCGCCCCGGGCCACGGCGCGCGCGGTCTCGCGTGCGGCGTCGACCGCGCGCACCTGCGCCGCACCGACCGCGAGCAGCCAGACCAGCCCGATGGTCACCGCGATCAGCAGCGGGAGCGCCATGGCCAGCTCGGCGGTGGCCGCCCCGCGCTCGGTGCGGCGCGCCACTACCCGATCCCCAGGAGCCCGAGCACGTGGTCGAACAGGGTCTTGAGGAGCTGGTCGCCGAAACCGCCGGTGAGCAGCTTGTAGAGCAGGCCCGCGAGGCCTGCGCCCGCGGCAGTGCCGACGGCGTACTCCGCGGTGGTGATGCCGCGCTGGTCGGCGCGGGTGCGGCGCGAGAGCTGGGTGAGGGACATGGACAGGACTCCGTTTCCCGGCCGCCCGATGCGGCCGACACGACGACCCTCGGCGAGACCGGGGACGTTCTGCCGGCCGGTCGCGGACCGTTGTGGACGAGCCGGTCGCACGGGCCGCGGTGGACGGTTCGTGGGCCGGCTCAGAGCTCGAGGCCGGCCAGCAGCGCGACCACGAGGGGCACGATCCCGATCAGCACGAATGCCGGGAGCAGGCACAACCCGAGCGGCACCGCGGCCTTCACGCCGACCGCGCGGGCGCGGTCCTCGGTCTCGGACCGAGCCGCCCGCGCCAGGTCGTCGGCGAGCCGCTCGACCGCGGCGACCACCGGGGCACCGGACTGGTGGGCACGCGCCAGCGTCCGCCCGAGCCGGCCCAGCTGCGGGTCGTCGGCGATCCCCGACCACACCTGGGCGGGGTCGAGACCGAGCGCGAGCCGGGCCGCGACGCCGGACAGCCGGTCGGTGGCCGGCCCCGGGAGCGCGGCGCAGACCAGCTCGATGCCGACGTCGGGCGCCGCGCCGGAGCGCAGGGTGGCGGCGAACAGCTCCACGACGTACGGCAGGTCGCGGCGCACCGCCTCGCGCCGGCGGCGCACCTCGGCCGGCTCGGCCCTCCCGATGACGACCCAGGCGCCGGCGGCGGTGGCGAGCGCCACGAGGGGCCCGGCGCGGCCGCCGACGAACACGAGGGCGCCGAGACCCGCCAGGGCACACCACCACCAGCGGTACCGGTGCAGCCAGCCCGTGCCGGCGGAGCCGGCCGCGCGGGCGGGTGGCCGGAGCGCCGGTCGCACCGGGAGGACGAGCGCGGCGGCCAGGCCCGCGCAGGCCGCGGCGGCCCAGGCCGTCATCCGGCGCGCTCCGCCTCGGCGGCGATGGCCTCGATCCACCAGAGCCCGGCGAACCCGAACGCCAGCCCGCCGGCGAGGCAGGCCAGCCCGGCGGGAGTGCCGAGCAGGAACCCCCACGGGTCGCCGCCGGCGCCGGAGCCCATGGCCAGCGCGAGGACCGGGAGGCCGGCCACGAGCCGGGCGGTCGCGCGCGCCGAGGCGAGCTCACCGGCCACCAGCCTCCGGGTGCCCGCGGCCGCGCGCAGCGACTCCGCCACCCGGTCGACCGCCGCGGCCAGCCCCTGCCCGGTGCGGTGCGCGACCTGCCAGGCGGCCGCGACCACGCGCAGGTCGCGCGCGCCGTCGAGCCCGGCGGCGACCTCACGCAGCGCCGTGGGGACATCGGCACCGACCCGGAACGCCTCGGCCACCGGCAGCAGCGGCGACCAGGTCGCGGCCGCTCGGTCCAGCGCCTCACCCGGCGGCCGGCCCGCCGCGAGCTCACCGGCCAGCAGCTCGCAGGCCTCCTGCACCTGCGCGGCCACCGCCTCCGCGGCGCGCCGGCGGCGCCGTCGGCGCCACAACGCGTGGACGCCGACGGCCGCACCGGCCAGCACGAGGGCGAGCGCTCCGAGCTGGGGCACCAGCACGGCGCCGCCGACCGCGACCAGGGCTGCGGCGGGTGCACGAGCCGGGCCCGGGGTGGCGAGCCGGGCCGCAGGCCGCAGGGCCAGCAGCACCGCCAGCGCGGCGCAGCCCGCCGCCAGGGCGGTCACGGGCGCAACCACGAGCGGAGCAGGGCGGCGCCCGGGCCCGGCGTCAGCCGGCCGGCGCCGTCGACCTCGAGAGCCGGGCGCATCGACACCAGCCCGTCGGCGCCCCGGTCGGGCACGGCGACCTGCCGGAGCCGACGCGTCCCGTCGGGACCGCGCGCCAGGTGGAGCACGACGTGCACGGCCGAGGCGAGCTGGCTGTGCGCGGCCTCCCGCCCGAGGCCGGCGGCCAGCGCCAGCGCCTCGACCCGTGCGGGCACGTCGACGGCGGAGTTCGCGTGCAGCGTGCCGCAGCCGCCCTCGTGACCGGTGTTGAGGGCCGCGAGGAGGTCGACCACCTCGGCGCCGCGCACCTCCCCGACCACGAGCCGGTCCGGCCGCATCCGCAGCGCCTGGCGGACCAGGGCCCGCACCTCCACCGCACCGGCGCCCTCGATGTTGGGCGGCCGGCCCTCCAGCGCGACGACGTGAGGATGGTCGGGGCGCAGCTCGCTGGCGTCCTCGACCAGCACGATCCGCTCCTCCGGGTCGACGCGGGACAGCAGCGCCGCGAGCAGCGTCGTCTTGCCGGAGCCGGTGCCTCCGCTGACCAGGAACGCCAGCCGGGCGGCGACGACGTCCTCCAGCAGCGCTGCGGTCTCGGCCGTGAGGGTGCCGAGGTGCACGAGCTCGTCGAGGGTGAACGTGCTCGGCCGCGGGACGCGCAGCGAGATCAGCGTGCCGGGACGGGAGAGCGGGGCGAGCACGGCGTGGAAGCGGGTGCCGTCCGGCAGCCGGAGGTCGACGTACGGCGTGCTGTCGTCGAGCCGCCGACCGCCGAGCGCGGCGAGCCGCTGCGCGAGCCGGCGCACGGCGTCCTCGCCGGGGAAGCGGACCGTGGTGGGCTCGAGCCCGGACCCGCGGTCGAGGTAGACCCGCTCGGCACCGTTGACCAGGACGTCGGTGACCCCGGGGGTGCGCAGCAACGGCTCGAGCGGGCCGGCGCCGACGACGTCGCGACGCAGGGTCTCGTACGCCGCGAGCACGGCGGCGTCGCCGACCGGGCGGCCGGTCTCGCGCAGCGCCTCGGCGACGCGGTGCGGGGTGAGCTCGCCCGGGCTGCGGGCCAGCCGGTCGCGGACCGCCTCGAGGTCGTCGCTGCCCGTCGAGGCGGTGGTCATGCCGCCGCCTGGATCAACGAGAGCTGGTCGAGCACCTCGGTCGCGGCACGACCGAGGTTGCTGCGTCGCGAGCGGACCGGGCCGAGGCCGAGGTCGATGGCCTCCGCCAGCCCGCGCTGGTCGGCCATCCGGGCCAGCACCGCCACGCCGGTCGCGCGCGCGATCGCCGCCGGTTCGACACCGTGGCCGCGCAGCACGAGCCGCACCGACGTCGGGTCGCGGTGGCGGGCGCAGATCCGGACGGCGGACGCGACCCCGGCGACCGTCGGCACCGCCACGACCAGCAGCCGGTCGCAGCGCGCCACCACCTCGTCGACGACCGGGTCGGCGGTACGGGGCAGGTCGACGACCACGAGGTCGTGCCCGCGCCGGGCGGCGGACAGCACCTCGCGGACCGCGAACGCCTGCAGCGTGCCCGGCGGGCCGGCGTGCCAGGTGAGGGCACCGAGTCCCTCCCGCCGCGGCAGTGCCTCGCGCAGCGACCGCGCGCTGAGCCGCCCGGTCGTCTGGCACAGCCCGTCCCACCGGACCCCGTGGCGCTCCTCCAGGCCGAGCACCCGGTCGATCCCGGGCCCGAGCGGGTCCGCGTCGACCACCACCGCGCGGCCGGACCGCGCCGCCACCTGCCCGAGCGCGCACGCGAACGTCGTGGCCCCCGCACCGCCACTGCCCCCGATCACACCGACCACCAGGCCCTGCGTGGGCTCGGCGTCCCCGAGGTCGGTGAGGGTCTCGGTCAGCCAGGCCTCGCTGCTGGGCAGCTGCGCGACGCTCTCGGCGCCGACCGCGAGCGCGACCCGGAACAGCTCGTCGGGCACCACGCCCCACGCGACGAGGTAGACCCGTGAGCGGCGGGCCGGGGCGACGCGCGCCATCTCCTCCGCGACGTCGGCGCCGAGCAGCACCAGCGGCGCCGCACCCCAGCCACGCAGCGCCGCGCCCACGTCGCCGGCGACGTCGGGCGCGACCCCGGCCGCGGCGGCGAGCCGGAGCAGCTCGTCGAGGAGGGACTGGTCACGGGTGATGAGCAGCGGTGCGGTCATGCGAAGGATGGTTCCCGCGCGCCCCGACAGGAGGACGGCGCGGCGGACGCCCTTGTGGACAAGGCGGCTCAAGTCCGGCGTTGTGGACAAAAGGTGGGCCGGACCCACCTAGGCTGGCGCCATGCCGACCGCGGCCTTCTTCGACCTCGACAAGACGATCATCGCCAAGTCGAGCACGCTCGCGTTCAGCAAGCCGTTCCAGGCCGGCGGGCTGATCTCCCGGCGGGCGGTCCTGCGGTCGGCGTACGCGCAGTTCGTCTACCTCGTCGGCGGCGCGGACCACGACCAGATGGAGAAGATGCGGCAGTTCATGTCGCAGCTCTGCGCCGGCTGGGACGTCGCGACGGTCCGCGAGATCGTCGCGGACACCCTGCACAACATCGTCGACCCGCTCGTGTACGACGAGGCGGTCGGGCTGATCGAGGAGCACCGCCTGGCCGGCCGCCACGTCGTGGTCGTGTCGGCCTCCGGCGCCGAGGTGGTCGAGCCGATCGCCGAGATGCTCGGCGCGGACCGCGTGATCGCCACCCGCATGGAGATCGAGGACGGGCGCTACACCGGCGGCATCGAGTACTACGCGTACGCCGAGGAGAAGGCCCGCGCGATCGAGGAGCTGGCCGCCGAGCTCGGCTACGACCTCGCGAGCTGCTACGGCTACAGCGACTCGGTGACCGACGTCCCGATGCTGGAGGCGGTCGGCCACGCGCACGCCGTGAACCCCGACAAGGAGCTGCGTCGGGTCGCCGCCGAGAAGGGCTGGCCGGTGCTGGTGTTCACCAAGCCGGTCGCGCTCCGCTCGCGGGTGCCGCTCCCGCCCGCGAAGCCGACGCTCGCGGCGCTCGCCGTCGGCGGCGTGGTCGCGGTCGGCGGGGTGCTGTGGGCCAACGCCCGCAAGCGCCGCCTCGGCGCCTAGGGACACCTGGGCCCGGACAGGGCGGAACGTTCCACCTGCCCGGATCCCGGCGCCGCGACCTAGCGTCGCGACATGACACCTCCGAGCGTCGAGCTCCGCCTCGTCACGACGTACGACGACGTCACCCGGCGCGTCGACATCCGGATCACCGGCAGCCGCGGCGTCCTCCTCGACGAGGCCGGGCAGTCGACCGAGTTCCCGACCGTCGAGCTGTGGCCGACGGTGCGCGAGCTGCTCCCGCCGCTCGACCAGCTGCGTGCGGACCCGCCGTCCCACCGCGCCGCCGCGCCCGACCGCGTGCCCGGGCCGGGGTGGGCGGAGGAGTGCCGGGCGATGGTGGCGATCGCGACCGGGACGGTCGTCCGCACCTGGTTCGCCACCGACGACGAGCTGTGGTCGGCCGAGCCGGGCGCGGTCCGGCTGGCCCGGTCCGGTGACCTCGCCGACCTCCTCGTCTGGGACGTCACGGGCGCCCTCGAGGCCCTCGTGGGGCAGGCCGTGTCATGACCGTCACCCACGGGATGGACACCGACGCCGGCCGCCGGGCCGGCGCCGACATCCGCCAGGGTGCCGACCAGATCACCGACCTCGCCCAGCGTCTCGACACCGTGCTGATGTCCTTCGACTGGACCGGCACCGACGCCGAGCGGGTCCGCGACAGCTGGCGCGAGCAGGAGCGCCCGGCCCTCGACGCCACCGCCCAGCACCTCGCCGCGCTGGCGGTGCTGCTCGACGGCGAGGCGCAGGCGCAGGACCAGGCGTCCGGCACCGAGGCCGCCGCCGGCGGTCACCTCGGCGCGCTGCTGGCCGGGCTGCTGCGCACCGGCGACGGCGTCGTCGACTTCGAGTCCAAGGTCGTCGACGTCCTCACCGGCCGGCGCGACTGGTCGGTCGCCGCCCTCGCCGCCAGCGCGCTCTCGACGGTCGGCGCCGCGGCCGGCGCGGTCGTCGGCGCGATCACCGGGGAGGACCCGCACTGGTTCGCCGAGGGCCCGGGCCTGGCCGGCGATCCGGTCGCCGCACCGACCGACCCGAGCCAGGCCGGCCAGTTCCACCCCGTCGTCGCCCGGCCCACCGACCTGCCGTCGCTGATGCAGGGCGTCACCGACAGCTACCAGGTCGGCGCCGAGCCGGGCAGCAACGGCGACGTGCGGATCACCCGCGTCGACAACGGCTCCGGGACGCCGGCGTACGTCGTCTCGATCCCGGGCACCGAGAGCTGGAGCCCGTCGGCCGGCGCCACCGGGCGCGACCTCACCGCGAACCTCCACCTCGTCGCAGGCAACCCCACCGCGGCCGCGCAGTCGGTCGAGCTGGCGATGCAGCGCGCGGACATCCCGCCCGGCGCCCCGGTCATGCTCGTCGGGCACAGCCAGGGCGGGATCATCGCCGCGACGCTCGCCTCCGACCGCGCGTTCGTGGAGCGGTACGGCGTCACGAACGTGCTCACCTACGGCGCCCCGATCGACCACGTGGCGGTCGACCCCTCGGTGCGGGTCCTGCAGGTGCAGCACGGCCTCGACATCGTGCCGCGGCTGGACCTCGGCGGGATCACCACCTCGGACCTCTCCCCCGACCGGCAGCCGGTGGTCACCCTCGACAGCCCCGGCCAGTTCTGGCAGGCGGGCGTCAACCACAGCTACGTGGAGTACGCCCAGTCGGTGCGTGACGAGCTCGGCGCCGACACCGACGCCGGCCGTATCCTGCGGGAGTACCAGGCCTCGCTCTCGCCGTTCTTCGTCACTCCCGGCGGCAGCGTGAGCGCCGTCGACGTCCCCGTGAGCCGAGGAGGCCGCCCGTGAGCGGACTGGTCTCGCGGCTGCTCGGCCGCTCCCGGCCGGACGAGGAGGACGTCACCGCCGAGGTGGCGACCGCGCTCGGTCAGGTGCCCGGGGTCATCGACTTCGACGTCGCCTACAACCATCTGCAGTACTCCTCCGGTGCCCTCAGCGGAGTCGTCGACGTCGACGGCACCGCCACCTTCGAGCACGTGCTGCGGGTCTCGTACGACGCCCTGCGCCGACGCCTCGGCGCGGACGCCGACCGGGTCGTCGTCTACCTCACCGGTCGTACGGCGGACGGCGCGGCGATCACGCCGGAGCACCTGGGGCTGCCGCAGCGGCCGACCGGCAGCGACCTGGCCCGCCGCTACGCCTGATCCAAACGCGGCCCGGGAAGTCAACCCTTGAACGTCGCGGTGAAGAGGCGTACACAGGTGGGCAGAACTCCAGATACAGCACGTGAGCCGGGTACCCACGCGGCGATCTACCCTTCCTACAGGGCGCTTGCTGCCGGGAACTCCCCGGGGCAGTAGTTAGATGTTGCACGCTTGGTAGCCAGCGGCGTCACGTGTCAGCGGCGGCACCCGGACCAATCACATCGAGACAGCCGGGTGCCGTTCGCATGTCTCCTCGCATGGTCACTCGGCGTCGCGCCGCAGCGGGCTCGCCTCCGCGCCGGCGGCGTACGCCTCGGCCGCGTAGAGCAGCCACGCGTGCGCGCCGGCCAGGCCGCCCTCGCGGTAGCCCCGCAGGTTCGACTCGTACGCCGGCCGCAGGGCGAGGTGCCCGGCCTCGGGGACCACGAGCGACTTCTCGTCGACGCCGCGGGCCACGAGCACCAGCCGCTCGGCCGCCCGCGCGACGATCCCGTTGTGCGAGCCGAACGGCGCGGCCGTGGCGATCTCGGCGTGCACGACCGCCGCCACCACGAGCGCGGGCGCGGTGGTCGGCTCGGTCAACAGCTCGCCGACGCCGCGGAGGTGGTCGGCCGACGCCGCGTCGCGCGGCCGGCCGCGGAACGCCTCGAGCGAGCCGGCCGCGGCGAGCGCATGGATCCGCGCCAGCGCCTGCAGCGGCGCGCTGTTCAGCGCCGGAGCGAGCGCGAGCAGCTCCACCGAGACCCGCACCGCGTCGGCCGCGATCTCGTCGCCGGTGCCGTCGCGCACCTCGGCGAGCGACGAGCCCGAGCCCTCCAGCACCGCGCTGGCGTGGGCGCCGCGCAGCAGGCTCTCGGCGGTGGTCTCGGGCGAGGTCCGGCGCAGCCCGCGGTCGCGCAGCATCACGTCGATGCCGTCGCGGGCGGCGGCGAAAGCCGAGGGCACGCCTTCCAGGGACGCGAGGGCGGCAAGCGGCTCGAGGGTCACGGGAGACAACGGTATCTGCGGGTACGGTGGGCCCGATGACCGATCCCTCCCGCTCCTTCGGCTCCGTCGTGGACGCCTACGACCGAGCCCGCCCGTCGTACCCCCGGGAGGCCGCCGCCTGGCTCGTCGGCGAGCAGCCGGTCACCGTGCTCGAGCTCGGCGCCGGGACCGGCAAGCTGACCGAGGTCCTGGTCGCGCTCGGCCACGACGTGCACGCGACCGACCCCGACGAGCAGATGCTGGAGAAGCTGCGCGAGCGGCTCCCCGAGGTGCGGACGTCGGTCGCGTCCGCGGAGGCGATCCCCGCCCCGGACGCGTCGTACGACGTCGTCGTCGTGGCCCAGGCGCTGCACTGGTTCGACCACGACGTGGCGTTCCCGGAGATCGCGCGCGTGCTGAAGCCGGGCGGCCGGCTGGCCGCGGTGTGGAACCAGCGCGACGAGCGGATCCCGTGGGTGCGCAAGCTGGGCGCGCTCATCGGGTCCCAGGACCAGCAGGACTCGGGCGAGGTGCTCGAGGCGACGCCGCTGTTCGACCCGGTCGAGACCGAGACGTTCCGGCACTGGCAGGTCGTCGACCGCACGTCGATCCAGGAGCTGGCGCTGTCCCGCTCGAACGTCGCCGTCCTCGACGCCGAGGCCCGCGCCGAGAAGCTCGCCGAGGTCGTCGCGTTCTACGACGACTACGGCCGCGGCATGGACGGCATGCAGCTGCCGTACCGCGCCAGCTGCTACCGCGGCACCGTCGTGGACCGGCCGGCGGCCGGCGGCAGCACCGAGGAGACCCGCCGCGAGCCCGGACCGGTCACCGACGACGGCGCCGATCCGGACGTGCTGCTGATCGACTTCCGCTAGCGTCTGGGCCGTGGCCGCCCTGCGCAGCACGGCTCTCGGCGGCTTCGTGCTGCTCACAGCCGTCCTCACCACCCTGCTCGCCGGCTGCTCCGACGACGAGGACGACCACGCGCACCTCGACGACGCCCACGAGGCGCACGAGTGGAGCTACGCGGACGTGGACGCGTGGGGCGAGACGTGCGCGAGCGGCACCGAGCAGTCTCCGGTCGACCTCGCGGACGCCGTGCCGGAGGAGCTCGTCGACCTCGAGCTCGACTACCGCACCTCTCCGGCGACCGTCGCGGACACCGGCCACTCCGTCCAGACGACCCTGGAGGACGCCGGCACGATGACCCGCGACGGCGAGACCTACGCGCTGCGGCAGTTCCACGTCCACACCCCGAGCGAGCACCACGTCGACGGGGTGCCGTACGCCGCCGAGGTGCACCTGGTCCACGAGGGCGAGGACGGCGAGCTCGCGGTGCTCGCGGTGCTGGTGGAGCCCGGCGCAGGAAACCCCCTCGTCGACGACGTGCTGGCGCACGTGCCCGGCGAGGGCGACGACCCGATGGCGACCACCGCCGACGTCGACCCGCTCGCCCTGCTCCCTGCCGACCTCGAGACGTTCCGGTACGACGGGTCGCTGACCACCCCGCCGTGCACGGAGGGCGTCGCGTGGTCGGTGCTCGAGACGCCGGTGACCTGGTCGGCGGAGCAGGTAGCGGCGTTCGCTCGGTTGCACCCGGACTCGAACCGCCCGCCGCAGCCGCTCGGCGAGCGAGAGCTCGTGCAGGACGTGAACTAGGCCGGGCTGGCATGGTGGTCGCCGTGACCAGACCTTGGCGGCGGCGGCACCTGGGGACCGAGGCCGACCGGGCCACGTTCCGGACGCTGCACAGCGCGTCGCTGGCCGCACCCGCGCTGCGGGCGGGGCTCACCCGCGACAGCGCCGAGCGCAGCATCCGGCACCTGCACGACCTGCTCGGCAGCAGCCCGGCGGTCGCGCTGACCGACCTGGCCGGGTCGCTCGCGTGGCACGGCGCCGGCCAGCACCACGAGGGGCAGAGCCGCGACCTCGCGGCCGCGACGGTGGAGCGCGGCAGCACCCGGATGTTCGACCGCTCCGACCTCCCGTGCACGGAGTCCGGCTGCGAGATCCGCACCGCGATCGTGAGCCCGCTGGTCGTGGAGGAGCGCGTGGTCGGCACCCTGCAGGTGTTCGCCGCGCACCCCACCGCCGGCCTGGCCCGGGCCGCCGACGAGGTCGCGCAGTGGGTGGGCGCCCAGCTCGAGCTCGCCGAGCTCGACGCCTCGCGCACCCGGCTGATGGAGGCCGAGGTCCGGGCGCTGCGGGCCCAGATCAGCCCGCACTTCATCTACAACTCGCTCGGCGCGATCGCGAGCTTCGTGCGCACCGACCCCGACCGGGCCCGTGAGCTGCTGCTGGAGTTCGCCGACTTCACCCGGTACTCGTTCCGCCGGCACGGCGAGTACACGACGCTCGCGGAGGAGCTGCGCTCGGTGGAGCGCTACCTGCTGCTCGAGCAGGCCCGCTTCGGCGACCGACTCCAGGTGACGCTGCGGATCGCGCCGGAGGTGCTCCCGGTCGCCGTACCCTTCCTCTGCATCCAGCCGCTGGTCGAGAACGCGGTGCGCCACGGGCTGGAGTCCGCCGAGGGCGGCGGGCACATCCGGATCGTGGCTCGCGACCAGGGGCAGGAGTGCGTCATCGAGGTGGAGGACGACGGCATGGGCGAGGACCCGGACGTCGTACGGCGCGCGCTGGCCGGCGACACCTCGCTCGACTCGACCGGGCTGGGCAACGTCGACGGGCGGCTCCGCAACGCGTTCGGCGACGACTTCGGGCTGGTGGTGGAGACCGCCCCGGGCCTGGGTACGAAGGTGGTCGTGCGGGTGCCGAAGTTCGCTCCGGGAGTGCACGCGTGAGGCGCGACGCGCCGCTGCGCGTGCTCGTCGTCGACGACGAGCGGCCCGCGCTCGACGAGCTCGCCTACCTGCTCGCGGAGGACGACCGGGTCGGCGAGGTCCTGACCAGCGACTCCGCGACCGAGGGGCTGCGGATCCTGCGCGAGTCCGACGTCGACGTGGTGCTCCTCGACATCCAGATGCCGGGGCTGACCGGGCTGGAGCTGGCCCAGGTGCTGCGCCGGTTCCGGACTCCGCCGCCGATCGTGTTCGTCACCGCGCACGAGCAGCACGCCGTGGAGGCCTTCGACGTGCGGGCCGTCGACTACGTGCTCAAGCCGGTCCGCGCCGACCGGCTCGCCGAGGCGATCCGCCGCGTCGTCGAGGGCGAGCGGACCCCGGCCGGCGACGACCCCGAGGTCGCCGTGGAGCGCGCCGGGGTCACACGCTTCGTGCACCGCTCGGACATCAGCCACGTGGAGGCGAGCGGCGACTACACCCGGCTGCACGTCGGTCCCGAGTCCTACCTGGTCCGCACGCCGCTGGCCACCCTGGCCGACGAGTGGGCGGGCGACGGGTTCGTGCGGATCCACCGCTCGCTGCTGGTCTCCCTCGCCCACGTGCGCGAGGTGCGGATGGACGGCGGCCGCTGCACGGTCGTCGTCGGCGAGCCGCCCGCGGAGCTCGGCGTGAGCCGCCGGCACACCCGTGAGCTGCGCGAGCTGTTGATGCAGAGCCGGTCCGGCACCGCCAGGAACGGGCCGTGACCACCGGGCCGTCGTCGGAGCGGGTGCGGGTCACCGGCCCGTCGCGCCGCCGTACCCCCGTCACGCGGACCGCGGACATCGACGACCAGACCCGGTTGGGCGGGGTCTACATGGGCTCGCTGCTGCGCGAGCAGCTGCGGCTCGCGATCGGGATCCTGCTCGTGCTCGCCCTGACCGTCGGCGTGCTCCCGCTGCTGTTCCACCTCGCGCCGGAGCTCGCCGAGGTCCACGTGCTCGGGCTGCCGCTGGGGTGGCTGCTGCTCGGCGTCGCGGTCTACCCGACGCTGCTGCTGCTCGGCTGGGTCTACGTACGCCGGGCCGAGCGCAACGAGCGCGACTTCGCCGAGCTGGTGTCCGAGGCGGACCGGTGAGCCCGGGCCTCGACGCTGCCCCCGGCGTCGTCGCGGTCACCCTCGTCACGCTGGCCACGCTCGGGATCGGGACGTGGGGCCTGCGGTTCTCGCGGACGACCAGCGACTTCTTCGTCGCGTCCCGGACGGTGCGCCCGCGGCTGAACGCCAGCGCGATCGGCGGCGAGTACCTCTCCGCGGCGTCGTTCCTCGGCGTCGCAGGCCTGGTGCTGACCTTCGGGGCCGACATGCTCTGGTACCCGGTCGGCTGGACGGCCGGCTACCTGGTGCTGCTGGTCCTGGTCGCGGCACCGCTGCGGCGCTCCGGCGCGTACACGCTGCCCGACTTCGCCGAGGCCCGGCTGGGCTCGCGCGGCGTCCGCGCGGCCTGCTCGCTGCTGGTGGTCGCCGTCGGCTGGCTCTACCTGCTGCCGCAGTTCCAGGGCGCCGGCATCACCCTCGCGGCGACGGTCGGGGCACCCACCTGGCTGGGGCCGGTGATCGTCGGACTGGTGGTGCTCGCGAACGTCACGTCGGGCGGGATGCGCTCGATCACGTTCGTGCAGGCGTTCCAGTACTGGCTGAAGCTCACCGCGCTGCTGGTGCCGGCGATGGTGCTGCTCGCGGTGTGGGCCTCCGACTCCGCACCGCGCACCTCCGGCAGCGACGGCTGGTCGGTGCCGCTCGCGCCCGGCGGGATGGAAGGCCTGTACGTCACCTACTCGCTGATCATCGCCACGTTCCTGGGGACGATGGGCCTGCCGCACGTCGTCGTGCGCTTCTACACGAACCCCGACGGCCGGGCCGCGCGGCGCACCACCCTCGTCGTGCTGGCCCTGCTCGGCGTGTTCTACCTGCTGCCTCCGGTGTACGGCGCCCTCGGCCGGATCTACGCGCCCGAGCTGGCCGAGCCCGGCCGTGCGGACGCGCTCGTGCTCGAGCTGCCGCGGATCATGGTCGACGGGCCGGCCGGCGAGCTGCTGACCGGCCTGGTCACCGCCGGCGCGTTCGCGGCGTTCCTCTCGACGTCGTCCGGGCTGGCGATCGCGGTCGCCGGCGTGCTCAGCCAGGACGTGACCGGGCGCTTCTGGGGCGAGCGCCGGCTCGGCGGCGTCGCGGCGTTCCGGCTCGGCGCGGTGGTCGCGGTGACCGTCCCGTGCGTGGTCGCGCTGGCCGCGCCGAACCTCGGCGTCGCGCGGGCGGTCGGGCTGGCGTTCGCGATGGCCGCCTCGACGTTCTGCCCGCTGCTGCTGCTCGGGATCTGGTGGCGCCGGCTGACCGACGCCGGCGCGATCGCGGGCCTGCTCGCCGGCGGCGTGGGCTGCGCGACCGCGATCGGGTGGACCCTCGCGTCGTCGACGGCCGACGGCTGGGCGGACACGTTGATGGGCCACCCGGCGGCGTGGACCGTGCCGCTCGCGCTGTCCACCATGGTCGCCGTCAGCCTGCTCACTCCCGACCGGGTCCCCGGCCACGCCGGCCGGTTCCTGGTCCGGCTGCACACGCCCGAGGTGGTCGAGGTGGACCGGGGCTGACGCTCACGCGGTACGCCGCGCGGCCATCTGCTCCCGGGCGCGCTCGACCACCAGGTCGACCACGTCGGCGTGCGCCCCGATCGGGTCGGCGACGACCGCGGCGGCGGCGCACTCGGCGCGCAGCCGGTCACCGAAGTGCCCCGGCGCCAGCAGGTACGGCGACACCGCGTCGTCCGCGCGCACCACCTCGGCGGGCCGTCGGCCGAGCCCGGCGAGGGTCGCCCAGCGGACCGGACCGCCCCACGCGGCGGACAGGTGCAGAGCGGCCAGCATCAGGTCGCGCGTCGCGAGCGGGTCCGTGGAGCCGGCCGCCACCATCACCACGGGCCGGCCGGGCTCGGCGCCGGCCGCCTGCAGCCGGGCGGCCTGCGCCGAGGCGAGCAGCGGGTGCGGCCCGAGCGCGCGGGTCCCGGCCAGGTCGTGCCGGACGTGGTAGCCGGTCGAGAGCAGCAGCGGCACCACCACGGTCGGCTCGGGTGTCGCCACCACCTCGGCGAACAGCGGCTCCGCGAGCTCGACGTACGTCGCGACCGCGGGCATGCCCAGGAGCTCGCCGGCGCCGGCGGTCAGGGCACGCGCGACGTCGTTGCCCGGGGCGTACCGCGTCCCGTGCGCGACGGTCACCAGCCTCATGGCGCCCCTCCGACGGCCAGCCGGTAGCCGCGCTTGACGACGGTCTGGACGGCGCGGGTGCCGAGGGCGGCGCGGAGCCGGGCGACCGCCATCTCCACCGCGTGCTCGGAGCTCGCCGTGCCCGACGGCAGCATCGCGAGCAGGGCCTGCCGCGAGACGACGTTGCCGGGGTTGGCGACCAGCGCCTGGAGCACGGCCGCGGGGGCCGGCGACAGCTTCACCTCGAGGCCGTCGAGGAGGACGTCCTCGCCGTGCAGCAGCAGCT
This sequence comes from Nocardioides caricicola, assembly GCF_039541135.1. NCBI lineage: Bacteria > Bacillati > Actinomycetota > Actinomycetes > Propionibacteriales > Nocardioidaceae > Nocardioides > Nocardioides caricicola. The sequence goes on from NZ_BAABFQ010000001.1 coordinate 244,398, forward strand.
GGTGGCCGCTGGCGAGCTCGATCGCGAGGCCGGAGCGGCGCGACGGGAGCTCGGTCTCGAGCTGCTTGACCATCGCGGCCAGCCGGGAACGTTCGGGGTAGATCGTCGGCACGCCCCACATCTCGAACGCCGCGGCGGTGACGGGCCCCACGCACGAGGCGACCACGTCCGCCTGGAACGCCGACACCACGTGCTCGCGGCGGCCGGTGGAGCCCGCCGCCTCCATCAGCGCCGCGACGGCGGGGGCGGACGTGAACGTCACCGCGTCCAGCTCGCCGTCGGCGATCAGGTCGATGAGCTTGAACATCGGCTCGGGGTCGTCCGCGGACTCGACCCGGTAGACCGTGACGGTCGTGACGTCGGCGCCCTGCCGGCGCAGCGCGTGCGCGACCATCGACAGCGACTGTCCGTGCTCCTGCACCACGATCCGCATCCCGTCGAGCGACCGGCCGCGCAGGTGCAGCAGGACGTCCTCGAAGCACTCGGACTCCGGCGCCCACAGCTCGCGCAGGCCGAAGCGCCGCAGCGCGCCCACGCTCTTCGGCCCACGCGCCAGGATCTCCGCGGACTCGAGGGAGGCCAGCAGCTCTGGGAGGATCCCCCAGCGCTCGGCGGCGGCGAACCAGGTCTTCATCCCGATGCCGGTGGTCGCGAGGAACATGTCGACCGGCCGGCTCAGCACCTCGTCGGTCGCCGCGCGCAGCTCGTCGTCCTCGACGTGGTTCGGGTCCGTCGACAGTGCCGGCGCCCACTCGACCGCCGCACCGCGGCGCTCCAGGAGCGCCACCTGCTCCTCGACCTTCCGCGCGGCCGTCACGCCGATGCGGAAGCCGCTCAACGGAAGGGACTCAGTCACTCGACGTCTCCTAGGGAGTCTCCTGGGGCGAGCCGATCAGCACCAGGCCGTCGTCGACCCGGACGTCGTACGTCTGGACCCGGACCTCCGCGTCGTCGAGGCACTGCCCGGTGCGCAGGTCGAACGCCTGCTTGTGCATCGGCGAAGCCACGAACGGGACACCCCCGCGGGTGCCCACGATGCCGCGAGCCAGCACCGACGCCTGCGAGAAAGGATCCCAGTTCGACATCGCGAAGACGTTTCCGTCGTGTGTCCGGAAGATTGCGACCGCAGCGCCCTCGACCAGCGCGGCGACGCCGCCCTCGACCTCGATCTGGTCGACCCGGCAGACGGGGATCACGGTGCACCCACCGGGATGGTCGAGCCCAGGGACACGGTCTCGGGGGCGATCTGGCCGCGCTCCTCGCGGAAGCTGATGCTCGGGTCCGGTACGTCGGGTGCATTGACGAACGACACGAACCGGGCCAGCTTCTCCGGGTCGTCGATCGTCGCCTTCCACTCGTCGAAGTAGCCGTCGACGTGCCGGGCCATCGCCGCCTCGAGCTCCGACCCGAGGCCGAGCGCGTCGTCGACGACGATCTCGCGGACCCGGTCCAGCCCGCCGTCGAGCGCGTCGATCCAGGGCGCGGTGCGCTGCAGCCGGTCGGCGGTGCGGACGTAGTACATGAGGAACCGGTCGAGGTAGCGGACCAGCGTCTCGGTGTCGAGGTCGCCGGCCAGCAGCCGGGCGTGCGCCGGGGTGGCGCCGCCGTTGCCGCCGACGTAGAGGTTCCAGCCCTTCTCGGTCGCGATCACGCCGAAGTCCTTGCCGCGAGCCTCGGCACACTCGCGGGCGCAGCCGCTGACGCCGCCCTTGAGCTTGTGCGGCGAGCGCAGCCCTCGGTAGCGCAGCTCCAGGTCGATCGCCAGCTGCACCGAGTCCTGGACGCCGTACCGGCACCACGTCGAGCCGACGCAGGACTTCACGGTGCGCAGCGACTTGCCGTACGCGTGCCCGGACTCGAAGCCCGCGTCGACCAGACGTCGCCAGATCTGCGGCAGCTGCTCCATCCGGGCGCCGAACAGGTCGATCCGCTGGCCGCCGGTGATCTTCGTGTACAGGCCGAAGTCGCGGGCGACCTCGCCGATCACGATCAGCTTCTCGGGCGTGATCTCGCCGCCGGGGATGCGGGGCACGACCGAGTACGTGCCGTTGCGCTGGATGTTCGCGAGGTACGCGTCGTTGGTGTCCTGCAGCGTGCGGGTGCCCTCGTCGAGCACGTGGCCGCCCAGCTGCGAGGCCAGGATCGACGCGATCGCTGGCTTGCAGATGTCGCAGCCGCGGCCGGTGCCGTGCCCCTCGACGACCTGGTCGAAGCGCGTGTAGCCGTGCACCGCGACCACGTCGAACAGCTCCTGCCGGGTCAGCGGGAAGTGCTCGCAGAGGCTGCGGTCGACCGACTGCCCCTGGCTGGCGTAGTAGTCCTCGATGATCTTCTTGGTCTGCGCCTTGCAGGAGCCGCAGGTGCTGCCGGCCCGGGTGGTCTCCCCCGCCGCGGCCGCCGCGATGATGTCGGCCTTGGTCACGTCGTTGCACGAGCAGACCTGCGCCTCGTCGGGCAGGCCGATCTCGGTGAGACCGCGGCCGGCCGGGAGGATCAGGTCCTCGGGGTTCTCCGGGAGCTCGATGCCCGGGTTGGTCGACGTGGCGACCATCGGCCGCAGGACGCCGTACGCCGAGGCGTCGCCGACGAGCACGCCGCCGAGCAGCTGCTTGCCGTCCTCGCTGATCACCAGCTTCTTGTAGACGCCGGTGACGGCGTCGGAGTACACGAGCTCCAGCGCGCCGGTGGTCGTCGCGTGCGCGTCGCCGAAGCTCGCGACGTCGACGCCGAGGAGCTTGAGCTTCGTGGACATGTCGGCGCCCTCGAACGTGCCACCACCCCCGAGCAGCGCGTCGACGACGACCTCGGCCATCGCGTAGCCGGGGGCGACCAGGCCGTACATCACGCCGTTCGGTGCCGCGCACTCGCCGATCGCCCAGATGTGCTCGTCGCTGGTGCGGCAGCGCTCGTCGACCAGGATGCCGCCGCGCTCCGCGAGCGCCAGGTCCGCCGTACGTCCGAGCTGGTCGCGGGGCCGGATGCCGGCGGAGAACACGACGATGTCGACGTCCAGCGGCTTGCGGTCCTTGAGCGCCATCCCGGTGACCTTGGTGGTGCCGAGGATCGCCTCGGTCATCGCGCCGGTGTGCACGGTGAGGCCGAGCTGCTCGACGTGCCGGCTCAGCGTGCGGCCGCCGGCGGCGTCGACCTGGACGGCCATCAGCCGCGGCGCGAGCTCGACGACGTGGGTCTCCAGGCCGAGCTGGCGCAGCGCGTTCGCGGCCTCGAGACCGAGGAGGCCGCCACCGACGACCGCGCCGCTCCTGGCCCGCTTGGCGGCCTTGCGGATCAGCTCGAGGTCCTCGATGGTCCGGTAGACGAAGACGTTCTCGAGGTCCTTGCCCGGCACCGGCGGGACGAACGGGTACGCGCCGGTCGCGAGCACCAGCTCGTCGTAGTGCAGGTCCTCGCCGGTGCTCAGCGTGATGATGCGCTGCCGCGGCGACACCGCCACGACCTCGGCACCGGTGCGCAGGGTGACCCGCGGGTCGTCGTACCGACCCTGCGGCAGCAGGCTGAGCGCCTTGGCGCCGACCTCGAAGAACGACGTCAGTGCGACCCGGTCGTACGCCGGGCGCGGCTCCTCGCCGATCACCACGACGTCGTGGGTCTCGGTGAGGCCGCGCTCGATGGCGGCCTGCACGAAGCGGTGGCCGACCATGCCGTGGCCGACGACCACCAGCTTCTTCCTCAGGTGGGGGCTCATACGGGGGCTCCTTCCTTGACGAGCTCGCGGACGGCCGAGAGGCAGCCGCCGCAGCCGGTGGTGGCGCGGGTGGTGTCGCGGGCCTCGTCGAGCGAGGCGCAGGCCCGGATCCGGCCGGCGCTGACGCCGGCGCAGGCGCAGACCTCGGCGTCGTCGGGCAGGACGACGGGGGCGACCGTGCGCTCGGCCATCAGCAGGGCGCCGGCCTCGTGCCGGCCGAGCACGGTGCCGCGGTCGTAGTGCTGGGTGATCAGCCCGATGCGGGACAGGTCGCCGACGAGCGTGGCGGCGACGATGACGCCGTCGCGGACGACCAGCTTGCGGTGGCTGCCGGTGACCGGGTTGGACATCTCGACCACCTCGCCGTCGGTGCGCTCCGGATCGCCGAGCACCGCGACGTCGAGGTCGGTGGCCCGCAGCCGAGCGACGGTGCGGGCGCCGTCGTACCTCACGTCCTCGCCGTTCAGGTGCCGGGCCAGCAGTGCCGCCTGCTCCCAGGCCGGGGGCACGAAGCCGGTGACCTGCGAGCCGTGCTGGGCACAGTCGCCGATCGCGTGGATGCGGGGGTCGCTGGTGCGCAGCAGGTGGTCGACGACCACGCCGCGGCGCACCTCCAGGTCGGCGCGGCGGGCCAGCGCCGTCGACGGGCGGCCGCCTGCGGTCAGCACCACGAGGTCGCTGTCGAGGGTGAAGCCGTTGTCGAGGACGAGTCCCGCGTCGGTCAGGCGGGTGGCGCGGGCGCCGGTGTAGACGGCGGTGCCGAGCCGCTTCAGGTCACGGGCGAGCATCGCGCCGGCCTTGGCGTCGACCTGGCTGCGCAACACGTGGTCACCGCCCTCGACCATCTCGGTCGCGAGGCCGCGCACGCTCAGCGCGCGGGCGACCTGCAGGCCGAGCAGCCCACCGCCGACGACCACCGCGCTGCGCGCGTGCCGGGCCGCGGCGTCGAGACGCAGGCAGTCGTCGAGGCTGCGGAACGCGTGCACGCGGCCGTCCAGCCGGCCGTCGATCCGCACGATGCCGCGGATCGGCGGCAGCGTCGGGATGCTGCCGGTCGCCAGCACGAGCACGTCGTACGGCACCCGCGAGCGGTCGGCGAGCTCGACCTCCTGCTCGGCGCGGTGGATCTCGACGGCGCGGGCGCCGACTCTGAGATCGACGTCTCGCATCGGCAGCCGCAGGCTGTCGGGGCTGTGCGTGCCCTCGAGCACCGCGGACAGCAGGATCCGGTTGTACGGCGCGTGCTGCTCGTCGCCGAGCACGGTGACGGTGTGACCGGGGCGGCCCGCGAGCCCGTCGGCCAGGCGCGCGGCCGCCATGCCGGCGCCGACGATGACGATGCGGCTCATGCGGTCACCGCCGCGGCGCAGACCTTGAACTCGGGCATCCGGCTCGACGGGTCGAGCGCGTCGTTGGTGAGCCGGTTCGCGCCGACCCAGTGGAACGGGACGAACACAGTGTCCGGGCGGATCGTGTCGACCACGCGGGCCGGCGCCTTGAGCTCGCCGCGGCGGGTGCTGACCACAACCGGGCGGCCGTCGTACGCGCCGATGCGGTCGGCCAGCATCGGGTGCAGCTCGACGAACGGGCCGGCGTCGGGCAGCTCGCGGACCCGCCGGGTCTGGGCGCCGGACTGGTACTGCGCGAGCACCCGGCCGGTGGTCAGGTGCAGGGGGTACGCCGCGTCGACCGGCTCGGCCGGGCCGCGGTGCTCGACGGGGACGAACCGGGCGCGGCCGTCGGCGTGTGCGAACGAGTCCGCGAACATCCGCGGGGTGCCCCAGAACACGCCGTGCTCGGCGCGGATCCGGTCGTAGGTGATCTCGGAGTAGTCCGCCTTCCCGCCCGCCGAGGCCCGGCCGAGCTCGGCGAAGACCTCCTCCGGGTCGGTGGCGAAGTCGTGCCCGAGGCGGGCGGCGAGGCCTGCGATCACGTCGAGGTCGCTGCGCACGCCGTCCGGCGGCGCGGCCGCCTGCTGCCGCAGGATCACCCGGCCCTCCAGGTTGGTCATCGTGCCGGTCTCCTCGGCCCACTGCGTCACCGGCAGCACGACGTCGGCGAGCGCCGCGGTCTCGCTGAGGACGAGGTCGGCGACGACCAACAGGTCCAGTGAGGCGAGGCGCGCGGCGACGTGGGTGGCGTTGGGCGCGGACACGACGATGTTGCTGCCGAACACCAGCAGCGCCTTCGGCCCGGCGTCGGTGCCGAGCGCATCGAGCAGCTCGTACGCCGACCTGCCCTTGCCCGGCAGGGACGACGGCTCGACCCCCCAGACCCCGGCGACGTGCTCGCGCGCGGCCGGGTCGTCGATCATCCGGTAGCCGGGCAGCTGGTCGGCCTTCTGGCCGTGCTCGCGCCCGCCCTGGCCGTTGCCCTGGCCGGTCAGGCAGCCGTACCCGGCGTGCTCCTTGCCGGGCATGCCGAGCGCGAGCGCGACGGCGATCCAGGCGAGCACGGTGTCGGTGCCCTGCGCGTGCTGCTCGGCGCCGCGCGCCGTCAGCACCATGACCTTCTCGGCGTCCCCGACGAGCTCGGCGAGCTCGCGGAGCTCGGCCGCGGACACCCCGCTCACCCGCTCGACCCGCTCGGGCCACCAGGCGGCGGCGGTACGTCGCACGTCCTCCCACCCGGTGGTGCGCGTGGCGACGTACTCCTCGTCGACGGCGTCGGCGGCGTCGATCAGGTGCAGCAGCCCGAGCGCGATCGGCAGGTCGGTGCCGGGCACCGGTTGGAGGAACACGTCGGCGCGGTCGGCGGTCGGCGTCCGGCGCGGGTCGATGACGACCACGCGGCCGCCGTTCTCCCGGAGCCGGTCGAGGTGGCGCGCGGCCGGCGGCATGGTCTCGGCCAGGTTGCTGCCGACCAGCACCAGGACGTCGGTGTGCTCGATGTCGGCGAGCGGGAACGGCAGCCCGCGGTCGATGCCGAACGCCTGGTTGCCCGCTGACGCGGCCGACGACATGCACCAGCGGCCGTTGTAGTCGATCTGGCTGGTGCCGAGCGCGACCCGAGCGAGCTTGCCCAGGGAGTACGCCTTCTCGTTGGTGAGACCACCACCGCCGAAGACGCCCACGGCGTCCTTCCCGTGCTCCGCCTGGAGCGCACGGAGCCGGCCCGCGACGAGGTCGAGCGCCTCGTCCCACCCCGCCGCCCGCAGCTCCCCGGTCGCGCGGTCGCGCACCAGCGGCGTGGTCAGCCGCTCGCGGTGCCCACGCAGGCCGGTGGCCGTCCAGCCCTTGCGGCACAGGGCTCCCTCGTTGACGGGGAACTCCGCCCAGGGCTGCACCTCCAGCGTGCGACGGCCCTCGAGGACCATCCCGCACTGGAGCGAGCAGTAGGGGCAGTGGGTCGTGGTCATTCAGATCCCGGCCATCGCCAGCTTCGTCGCACGCGACGGGCGGCGGAGGTACACCGCCACGGTCACCAGCGCGCAGACCACGTAGAAGCAGGTGAACACCACGAACGCGCCCTTGGTGGCCGACAGCGGGTCGTCGACCCACGGCGAGCTGAACGCCAGCGGGATCAGGAAGCCGCCCATCGCGCCGACCGCGCCGATCACGCCGAGCGCCGCCGAGGACTGCTTGGTCGCGGCGGACAGCGCGGCCGCCCGCTCCGGTGTCCCCGGGGCCGTGGTCTCCTCGGCCTCGCGGCGCCAGATGGACGGGATCATCTTGTACGTCGAGCCGTTGCCGATGCCGGTCGAGGCGAAGATCAGCAGGAAGAACCCGAGGAACCAGGGGAACCACGACTGGTTGTCCGAGGCGATGGACGGGTCGGCCGTCGGGTTCGGCGCCAGCTGGGTCAGCGTCCAGAGCATGCAGAGCGTGAACACGGTCAGCCCGACGAACGCACCGAGCGTGACCCGCGCCCCGCCGAACCGGTCGGCCAGCCAGCCGCCGAACGGCCGGGTCAGCGAGCCGACCGCGGCGCCCAGGAACGCGTAGTAGGCGAAGAAGATCCCGGTGCCGAGCGGCGCCGGCTCCGGCACCCAGAAGTTCAGCTTGATCAGCAGCGGCATCGCGGCGGAGTAGCCGATGAACGACCCGAACGTCCCGATGTAGAGGAACGCCATGATCCAGGTGTGCGGCTTGCGCACCACCGCGAGCTGCTCGCGCGGCTTGCTCGTCGCGCTGGTGAGGTTGTCCATCCAGAGGTACGCCGCGACCGCCGCGCAGACCGCGAGCCCGGCGTACACGAACCCGGCGGTCTGCAGGTGGATCCCACCGTCCGACGCCTGCACGAGGCCGAAGATCCCGGCGCCCCCGACGAGCACCGGCAGCAGCAGCTGGATGATCGCGACGCCCGCGTTGCCGCCCGCGGCGTTGAGGCCGAGCGCGGCGCCCTTCTTGGCGGCCGGGTAGAAGAAGTTGATGTTCGCCATCGAGCTGGCGAAGTTGCCGCCGCCGAAGCCGGCGGTCGCGGCGATCAGGCAGAACACCCAGTACGGCGTGCCCGGGTCGCGCACCGCAACCGCGAACAGCAGCGTCGGGACCAGCAGCAGCGCGGCGCTGATCATCGTCCAGTTGCGGCCGCCGAACTTCGGCACCGCGAACGTGTAGGGCAGCCGGAGCAGCGAGCCGACGAGGTTGGGCAGCGCGACCAGCAGGAACAGCTGCTGGGGGCTGAACGAGAAGCCCATCTGGAGCAGGAACGCCGCGCTCACGCTCCAGATCAGCCAGACCGAGAAGCCGAGGTGCTCGGCGAAGATCGACCAGACCAGGTTGCGTCGCGCGACCTGCCTGCCGCCGTTCTCCCAGAACTCGGCGTCCTCCGGCCGCCAGTCGTCGATCCACCGCCCGGGCCTCTGCGCACTCGTCATGCCACTCAATCTCGGCGCCGGACGTTTCACCCGGACCAGGCCGCCGTACCGGAAACGTCAACTTCTCCTCACGACCTCACGCGCCCGGTTCCGGACGATCTGCGGCGGAAGCGACCGCTCGTCGCACGGAAGCGACCGTTCACCGACGTGACCGGGGCCGCTCGGCGCTGAGCGGGTTCGCGGCCTTGCCGCCCCGGGTAGGCGCTGGGCAGGGTGACGGCGATCACAGCCGGGTGCCCCCCAACGCACAGCCCAGCGCACAGCCCAGCGCACAGCCCAGTGAACCGCCCAGAGAAGAGGTGTTCCGTGGCCGACGTCAACCAGGAGCCGCACGAACAAGCGGCTCGTCACGATCCCGCATACGACCAGCTGCACAGCGAGCCGGACTTCCACGAGCTGCGCCGCGCCTACCGCGCCTTCGTGTTCCCCGCGACGGTCGCCTTCTTGTCCTGGTACCTGCTCTACGTGCTGATGAGCATGTGGGCGCCCGGCTTCATGAGCAAGCAGATCGTCGACAACATCAACGTCGCGCTGGTCTTCGGCCTGCTCCAGTTCGTGACGACGTTCCTGCTGGCCTGGCTCTACAGCCGCTACTCCACCGCGCGGCTGGACCCGCTGGCCCGCACGCTCGACGAGCAGTACCTCCGGTTGACCCGCGGCACGAACGAAGGGGGGCGCTGACGTGGACGGCGACCAGGCACTCACCACCACGCTGTTCCTCCTCGTCGTCCTGCTGACGGTCGCGATCACCTTCTGGGCGAGCCGGCAGACCAAGGGCGCGGCGGACTTCTACGCCGGCGGACGCGGGTTCTCCGGCGTCCAGAACGGCCTGGCCATCGGCGGCGACTACATGTCCGCGGCGTCGTTCCTCGGCATCTCCGGCGCCATCGCGCTGAGCGGGTACGACGGCTTCCTGTACTCGATCGGCTTCCTCGTCGCGTGGCTGGTGGCGCTGTTGCTGGTCGCGGAGATGCTGCGGAACTCCGGTCGCTACACGATGGCCGACCAGCTGGCGTTCCGGATGCGGCAGCGCCCGGTGCGCACGGCCGCGGCGACGTCCACGGTCGTCGTCTCGATCTTCTACCTGCTCGCCCAGATGGTCGGCGCCGGCGCCCTCGTCGCGCTGCTCCTCGGCGTGGACGGTGAAGCGGCCAAGAACCTCACGATCTTCGTGGTCGGCGCGCTGATGATCTTCTACGTCACCGTCGGCGGCATGAAGGGCACCACCTGGGTGCAGATCGTCAAGGCGGTCCTGCTGATGGGTGGCTCGGCGCTGATCGTGGTGCTGGTGCTCGCCGAGTTCGGCTTCAACCTCTCCGACCTCCTCGGCACCGCCGCGTCCAACAGCGGCAAGGGCCAGGCGTTCTTGGAGCCCGGGCTGAAGTACGGCGTCTCGACGACCAGCAAGATCGACTTCGTCAGCCTCGGCATCGCCCTGGTGCTCGGCACCGCGGGTCTCCCGCACATCCTGATCCGCTTCTACACCGTGCCGACCTCGCGGGACGCCCGGAAGTCGGTGCTCTGGGCGATCGGCCTGATCGGCACCTTCTACCTGTTCACGCTGGTGCTGGGCTTCGGTGCGGCGGCGATGCTGACCTCGGACAAGTACGCCGAGGTCGCGGCCTCCGGAGGCAACCTGGCCTCACCACTGCTGGCCGAGGCGGTCGGCGGCGGCGAGGGCACGACCGGAGGCGCCGTCCTGCTGGCACTGATCTCCGCGGTCGCGTTCGCCACCATCCTGGCCGTGGTCGCGGGCCTCACCCTCGCCTCGTCGGTGAGCGTGGCCCACGACCTCTACAACAGCGTCGGCAAGCGGGGCACGGCCACCGAGGCGCAGGAGCTCCGGGTCACCCGGATCGCCGCGTGCGTCATCGGCCTGATCGCGATCCTCCTGGCGATCCCGGCGCAGCGGCTCAACATCGCCTTCCTGGTCGCGCTCGCGTTCGCGATCGCCGCGTCGGCGAACCTGCCGTCGATCGTCTACAACATGTTCTGGAAGCGCTTCAACACCCGGGGCGCGGTCTGGAGCATCTACGGCGGCCTGATCTCGTCGGTGGGCCTGGTGATCTTCTCGCCGATCATGTCCGGCAAGGGGATCGACCCGAACACCGGGAAGAACCTCTCGCTCCTGCCGACCAGCATCGACATCTCGTGGTTCCCGCTCGAGAACCCCGGCATCGTGTCCATCCCGCTGGGCTTCTTCCTGGGCTGGCTCGGGACGGTGACGTCGCGGGAACCGACGGCCGAGGAGCGCTACACCGAGCTCGAGGTCCGCGCCCTCACCGGCGCAGGCGCCGAGCAGGCCGTGCAGCACTGACCCCTGTCCATCCGGTACCCGCCACGTCCTAGTGTGGCGGGTACCACTACTTCCCTCGTCAGACCGCAGGAGTGATCGTGAGCGAAGAGACCCTGTCCAACCTCCTCAAGGAGGAGCGTCGGTTCGAGCCGCCGGCCGAGATCGCAGCGGATGCGAACCTCAAGGCCGAGGCGTACGACCGCGCCAAGGCCGACCGGGAGGGCTTCTGGGCCGAGCAGGCCGAGCGGCTCGACTGGGCGCAGAAGTGGGACCGGGTGCTCGACTGGGACGACCCGCCGTTCGCGAAGTGGTTCGTCGGCGGCAAGCTCAACGCGGCGTACAACTGCGTGGACCGGCACGTCGAGGCCGGACGCGGCGACAAGGTCGCGCTGCACTGGGTGGGTGAGCCCGAGGGCGACAGCCGCGACATCACCTACGCGCAGCTGCAGGACGAGGTCTCCCAGGCCGCCAACGCCCTGACCGAGCTGGGCGTGGCCACCGGCGACCGCGTCGCGATCTACCTGCCGATGATCCCCGAGGCCGTCGTCACCATGCTGGCCTGTGCCCGCATCGGTGCACCGCACACCGTGGTGTTCGGCGGCTTCTCGTCCGAGGCGCTGGCGTCGCGGCTGGTTGACTGCCAGGCGAAGGTCATCGTCACCTCCGACGGCGGCTACCGGCGCGGCTCCGCGGCGGCGCTGAAGCCGGCCGTCGACGAGGCCCGCGAGAAGGCCGCCGCGCACGGCCACACGGTCGACAAGGTGCTCGTCGTGCGCCGCACCGGCCAGGACGTCGCGTGGGACGAGGCAGTGGACGTCTGGTGGCACGACGTCGTCGACGCCGCCTCGACCGAGCACACACCCGAGGCGTTCGACGCCGAGCACCCGCTCTACGTCATGTACACCTCGGGCACCACCGGCAAGCCGAAGGGCATCCTGCACACGACCGGCGGCTACCTGGTCGGCACGTCGTACACGCACTGGGCGGTGTTCGACCTCAAGCCGGACACCGACGTCTACTGGTGCTCGGCCGACATCGGCTGGGTCACCGGCCACTCGTACATGGTCTACGGGCCGCTCGCGAACGGCGCGACGCAGGTGATGTACGAAGGCACGCCGGACAGCCCCGAGCGCGGCCGCTGGTGGAAGATCATCCAGGACTACAAGGTCACGATCTTCTACACCGCTCCCACCGCGATCCGCTCGTTCATGAAGCAGGGTCGTGAGATCCCCGACCGCTTCGACATGTCGTCACTGCGGATCCTCGGCTCGGTCGGCGAGCCGATCAACCCGGAGGCCTACGTCTGGTACCGCCACGTCATCGGTGGCGACCGCACGCCGGTCGTCGACACGTGGTGGCAGACCGAGACCGGCGCGATCATGATCAGCCCGCTGCCGGGCGTGACCGCCGGCAAGCCGGGCTCGGCGATGACCGCGATCCCGGGCGTCTCGGCCGAGGTCGTGGACAACGACGGCAAGGCGGTGCCGAACGGCTCCGGTGGCTACCTCGTGCTCACCGAGCCGTGGCCGTCGATGCTGCGCACGATCTGGGGTGACGACGAGCGGTTCAAGGACACCTACTGGTCGCGCTTCCGCGAGCACGGCTTCTACTTCGCCGGCGACGGCGCCAAGAAGGACGAGGACGGCGACATCTGGGTGCTCGGCCGCGTCGACGACGTCATGAACGTCTCCGGCCACCGGCTGTCGACCACCGAGATCGAGTCCGCGCTGGTGTCGCACCCGAAGGTCGCCGAGGCCGCGGTCGTGGGCGCCAAGGACGAGGACACCGGCCAGGCGGTCTGCGCGTTCGTGATCCTGCGCGAGGAGGCGGGCGACGGCGGCGAGGACATCGTCTCGGAGCTGCGCACCCACGTCCGCAAGGAGATCGGCCCGATCGCGACCCCGCGCCAGATCATGATCGTCCCGGAGCTGCCGAAGACCCGCTCCGGCAAGATCATGAGGCGCCTGCTGAAGGACGTGGCCGAGCACCGCGAGGTCGGCGACGTGACGACGCTCGCCGACAGCTCGGTGATGGACCTGATCTCGAAGGGGCTCAGCTCCCCTACGGCTGAGGACTGACCCGCCCGGTCTCGTAGGCCCACATCGCGATCTCGACCCGGTTCCGGGCGGCCAGCTTGGTCATCAGGCTCGCGATGTGGGTCTTCACCGTGCTCAGGCTGATGTGCAGGTCGCCGCAGATCTCGGCGTTGGTGCGGCCCCGGGCGACCGCGGCCAGCACCTCCTCCTCGCGGCTGGTGAGCGGCTCGACCGGCTGGGCGGGCGCGGGCTTCGCCGTCGCGGCGAACGCCGCGAGCAGCCGGACCGTGACGCTCGGGGCGATCAGGGCGTCGCCCTGGGCCGCCGCGTGCACGGCCTGGACCAGCAGCTCCGGGCCGGCGTCCTTGAGCAGGAACCCACGCGCACCGGCCCGCAGCGCGCCGTGGACGTACTCGTCGAGGTCGAACGTCGTGATCACGACGACCGCGATCGGGTCCACCACGTCCGGGCCGGCGAGCAGCATCGTGGCCTCGAGCCCGTTCATCTCGGGCATCCGGATGTCCAGGAGGCACACGTCCGGCCGCAGCTCGCGGGCCAGCGCGACCGCGGTCCTGCCGTCGCCGGCCTCGCCGACCACCTCGATGCCCGGCTGCGCGTCGAGGATCATCCGCAGGCCGGTCCGCACGATCTCCTGGTCGTCGGCGACCAGCACCCGGATCGTCATCCGGCCTCCCTGGGCAGCACCGCGGACACCGTCCAGCCGCGCTCCGGGCCAGGCCCGGCCTCGAGCGTGCCGCCGAGCAGCGCGGCGCGCTCGGTCATGCCGATGACGCCGTACCCGGACGTGCCCCGGTCCGGCGGCGCCGGGTCGCCGTCGTCGCGCACGGTCAGCCGCACCACGTCGCCCTCCCCCGCGACCCGCACCTCGACGGCGGTGGCGTGCCGGGCGTGCCGGACCACGTTGGTGATCGACTCCTGGGCGATGCGGTAGATCGCGGCGCCGACCGTTGGCCGCACGTCGTCGACGCCGGTGACCGTCACCTCGACCCGGGGCGCTCCGCCGGTGGCCGCCGCGAGCCGCTCCAGGTCGCCGAGCCCCTGCATCGGCGTGAGCTCGGCGTCGGCGTCCTCGCGCAGCGCGGACACCAGCGTGCGCAGCTCGGCGAGCGTCCGCGTCGCCTCGCCCTCGATCACCTCGAGGGCCTCGGTCGCCGCCTCCGGCCGGGTCGCGCCGACCACGCGCCCGGCCTGGGCGCGGACGACGATCGCGGACACGTGGTGGGCGACCGTGTCGTGCAGCTCGCGGGCGAGCTGCTCGCGCTCGCGCACCCGCACGTCGTGCCGGGCCCGGTGCTGGGCGCTGGTCGCGAGCCGGACCACGAGGCCGAGCGACTCGGCCAGGGACAGCACGACGAAGCCGCCGACGAGCTCACCCGCGGTCGCGCTGGGGTCCTGGGCGATCCCGACGACCGCGGCCACCGCAACGACCGCCGTACCGGCGACGACGTCGCGGCCCGAGCCCCACCGCAGCAGGGCGTACGGCAGCAGCAGCACGAACGCCGTGGCGTTGAGCCCGACGACCTCGTCGGCACCCCCGAGGATCGCGACCAAGTTGAAGACGATGACGGTGCCGAACGCCAGCGCGATCGCCTCGAGCGGGCGGGTGCGCCGGATCAGGAGCGTGGGGACGACCGCGAGCGTGACGGCGAGGGACGCCACCCGCCACTCGGCGTCGTCGCGGAACACCGCCTCCAGCACCGCCGTGACCGCGAAGCCGCCGACCAGCAGCCAGTCCCGCCACATCGGACCGGGCGGGTTCGGCACTCTCGGCGTGGCCCAGAGGGCGCGGGCGGCTCTGCTCGGCACACACCCAGCCTAGGGAAACCACGGCTCCGCACATCGGCCGATCGGCCGAGTCGACTCCGGCCCGTCGGCCGATGTGGCGCCCCGGTCCGGCCCCGGACGCTGGAGCCATGACTCAGCTCCTGCACCGGATCGGCGGTTTCGCCGCCCTGCACCCGTGGCGCGTCGTCGCCGCCTGGCTCGCGGTCGCCGCCGTCGTGCTCGCCGCCTCGGCGTCGTACGGCGGGGACACCTCGGACTCCATGGAGGTCCCCGGCCTGGACTCGCAGCAGGCGACCGACCTGCTCGAGGCGACCGGCTCCGGCCAGGCCGGGTTGACCGCCCAGCTCGTCGTCAGCCCGCCGGCCGGGCTCGCCGACGTGCGGGCCGAGGCCCTCGCGCTGCCGCACGTCCTGGGCGCGAGCGATCCGGTGGTCTCCCCGGACGGCCAGGTCGGGCTGGTGACGATCCAGTACCCCGGCCTCGAGGAGCTCTCGAAGGAGGACCTGACCGCGCTCCAGGAGGTGCGCGACCGGGCCGACGCCGACCCGGCGCAGCAGGTCGAGCTGCGCGGCGACCTGGTGTTCGCGTTCGCGGAGCCCGAGACCGGCGGTGAGGTCGTCGGCCTGGTCGCGGCGCTCGTGATCCTGCTGGTCGCGTTCGGGTCCGTGGTCGCCGCCGGCATCCCGATCGGCGTCGCCCTCACGGGCCTGGCCACCGCGGTCGGCGCGATGACGCTCGCCGCGCGCCACCTCGACGTACCCACGTGGGCGCCGGTGCTCGGCTCGATGGTCGGTCTCGGCGTGGGCATCGACTACGCGCTGTTCATCCTCACCCGGCACCGCGAGCAGCTCTCGGACGGCGTGCCGCTGCGCGAGTCGATCGCGCGAGCGGTGTCCACGGCCGGGGCGTCCGTGGTGCTCGCCGGCGGGATCGTGGTCGTGGCGATCCTCGGTCTCACGGTCGCCGGCGTGCCGTTCATGACCGCCGGTGCCTTCGCGGTGTCGACGATCGTGCTGGTGATGGTCCTCGCGTCGACCACCCTGCTGCCCGCCCTGCTCGCGATCGCCGGGAACCGCGTGAACGGCACCCGCGGCCAGGCGCGGCGCACCCGCTCGGACGAGCGGTGGCAGCGCCGCGTCGAGCACGTCGTCTCGCACCCGCGCGTGTACGTGCTCGGCGTGCTCGGCGTGCTCGTGCTGCTCGCCCTCCCGGCGTTCGCGCTGCGCGCCGGCATCCCCGACGACGGCACCCTGCCGGAGACGCGCACCGAACGACGCGCCTACGACCTGCTCGCCGACGGCTTCGGCCCCGGCGTGAACGGCCCGCTCCTCGTGGTCGTCGACACCGCCGGCGACCCCGCCGTGCTCGGCCCGCTGCGCGACGCCGTCGCCGCGGACCCGGGCATCGCGTCGGTCCTCCCGCCGACGGTGTCGGGCGACATCGCCACCCTGGTCGCGGACCCGACGACCGGCCCGCAGGACGCGGCGACGTACGACACCACCGAGCGGCTGCGCACGGAGGTCATCCCGCAGGCGCTCGGCGACGGCCCGGCCAGCGCCCACGTCGGCGGGCAGACCGCCGGGTTCGCCGACGTCGGTGCCCGCGTCAACGAGCGGCTGCCGTGGTTCGTCGCCGCGGTGCTGCTGCTGTCCGCGCTGCTGCTGGCGGTGGTGTTCCGTTCGGTGCTGATCCCGCTCCAGGCGGCCCTGATGAACCTGCTCAGCATCGGCGCGGCGTACGGCGTCCTCGTGATGGTGTTCCAGTGGGGCTGGGGTGCGGAGCTGATCGGGCTGGAGTCGACGGTCCCGGTCGTCTCGTTCATCCCGATGTTCATGTTCGCGGTGGTGTTCGGGCTCTCGATGGACTACGAGGTGTTCCTGCTGTCACGGATCCGCGAGGAGTACGACGCCACCGGCGACACCCGCGGCGCGATCGTGCACGGCCTCACCCGCACCGGCCGGGTCATCACCTCGGCGGCGTTCATCATGATCGCGGTGTTCCTCGGCTTCGTGCTCGGGGAGGACCCGGCCACCAAGATGTTCGGGCTCGGCCTCGCGACCGCGGTCCTCGTCGACGCCACGCTGGTCCGCATGGTCCTGCTGCCCGCGACCATGCAGCTGTTCGGACGTTGGAACTGGTGGGCGCCGGGCGCCGGTAGGGTGAGGGCAGGTGAGCCGGGAAGTCTGGTCGGCAGCTCTGTCACCGACCCATCAGGAGCACCGTGAGCAAAGCGGACGGCACGCCCCAGAGGCTCTTCTCCCGAGGTTCGTTCCTCGAGAGCTCGCGGACCGCGGAGATCCTGCGCGCGGAGGCGACCGGCGGCCTGCTGCTGATCATCGCGGCGGCCGTCGCCCTCGTGTGGGCGAACAGCCCCTGGCGTGACGCCTACTTCGACCTGCGCAACACGGTCGTCGGCTTCACGCCGTTCGACCTGCACCTGGACCTCAGCCTCGGCGCGTGGGCGGCCGACGGGCTGCTGGCGATCTTCTTCTTCGTGGCGGGTCTCGAGCTCAAGCGGGAGTTCGTCGCCGGCGACCTCCGCGACCCGCGGCGCGCCGCGCTGCCGGTGATCGCCGCCGTGGGCGGCATGGCGGTGCCCGCGGTGATCTTCGTGCTGTGGAACCTCGGGACCGACGACCTCGTCGGCTGGGCGATCCCGACCGCGACCGACATCGCGTTCGCCGTCGCGATCCTCGCGGTCATCAGCACCCACCTGCCGTCGGGCCTGCGCACGTTCCTGCTGACGCTCGCCGTGGTCGACGACCTGCTCGCGATCACGGTCATCGCGCTCTTCTACACCGACCACCTCGACGTCCCCTACCTGCTCCTCTCGCTGGTCCCGATCGCGGCCTTCGGGTTCCTGGCGCAGCGGGGCGTCCACCGCGGGTGGCTCCTGATCCCGCTCGCCGTGGTCGCCTGGGCGCTCGTGCACGAGTCCGGGGTGCACGCCACCGTCGCGGGCGTCGCGCTGGCGTTCACGGTCCCTGTCCGCACCAGCGTCAGCGACAGTGATCGCGGGCTCGCCGAGCACCTCGAGCACCTGATCCGGCCGATCTCGGCCGGCTTCGCCGTACCGGTCTTCGCGTTCTTCGCCGCCGGTGTGTACGTCGGCGGCCTCGACGGCCTGCGCGCCGCGCTCACCGACCAGATCGCCCTCGGCATCATGTGCGGCCTCGTGCTCGGCAAGACGATCGGGATCGCGGGCTCGACCTGGCTGCTGTCGACGTTCACCCGCGCCGATCTCGACGAGGAGCTGAGCTGGGTCGACGTGATCGGCATGTCGCTGCTCGCGGGGATCGGGTTCACCGTCTCGCTGCTCATCGGCGAGCTCGCCTTCGGCTACGGCACCCGCGAGGACGACGTCGCGAAGGTCGGGGTCCTCGTCGGCTCGGTCTGCGCCGGTCTGCTCGCGACGATCGTGCTGCGGGCGCGCAACCGGGTGTACCGGCGGATCTGCGAGCTGGAGCAGGTGGACTCCGACGCGGACGGGGTGCCCGACGTCTACCAGCGGGGCGACGACTCGCCGTGATTCTGTAAGGTCGCGCGCATGGCGACGAATCAGGACCACAACACCGACCCGACGATCGGCCGGCTCGTCCACGACGCCAGCAAGGACATCTCCACGCTGATCCAGAAGGAGATCCAGCTCGCCAAGTCCGAGCTGAAGGTCAGCGTGCAGGCCGGCGGCATCGGGGTCGGGCTGTTCGCCGGCGCGGCGTTCATCCTGGTGCTCGCGATCATCATGCTGTCGTTCGCGTTCGTGTACCTCATCCACTGGAGCGGCTCAGGTCTCGACCTGCAGTGGGCGTTCCTGATCGTGTTCGGGTTCTACCTCCTGGTGACCGCGCTGCTGGTCTTCATCGGCGTCCGCAAGATGAAGCAGGTGCGCGCACCCGAGCGGGCGATCGAGCAGGGCCGGGAGATCCCGAAGGCCCTGAAGGGCGAGACCTCGGCCTAACCGGCGCACCCGCCGGTGTCGACCGGCTCGGTGTTGGTCAGCCCGGCGGCGGCGCTCTGCGCCACCTGGTCGGCGGTCAGCGCGTAGCCGGTGTCGGGGTCGGTCACGGACGCGGCGAACACCACGCCGGCGACGTCGCCGCCGGAGGACACGATCGGACCGCCGGAGTTGCCCGGCAGGATCCGGCCGCGCAGCGAGAAGACCTCGCGGATCACCGCGCCGTCGCCGTAGATGTTCGGCGAGCGGAGCCGCTGCTCGGCGCGGATGCGCGCGGGCTGCGCGTTGTAGGGGCCGTCCTGCGGGTAGCCGAGCACCGCGACACCGTCCTCGGCCTCCGCGGTCCGGTCGAACGCGAGGACCGGCAGGTCTCCGTCGTCGAGCGCGAGGACCGCGACGTCGATGTCCGGGTTGTAGTGGACGACGTCCGCGTCCACGGACTCGTCGCCGATCATGACCTCGGGGTCGTCGATGCCCGCGACCACGTGGGCGTTGGTCATCAGCCGCCCGTCGGCGTACAGGAACCCGCTGCCCTCGACGCCCCGCCCGCACTCGTTGGTGCCGCGGATCTTGAGCACGCTGGCGGCGGCCCGCTCGACGTCGGGATCCGACAGCAGCCGCTTCGGGCCCGGGCCGACCTCCACGATCCGCTCGGGGGCGAACGGCTCGAGGTAGCGCGGGAAGAAGCTGGTCCCGACCACGTCGTTGAACGCCTGGAGCGCGCCGTCCGCCGAGTCGGGCAGCACCTCGTCGACGTTCGCGAGCACCGTCGAGCTGCGCACGAGCGGCGTGACCGAGCCGATCCGGGAGCCGGAGATCGCGACGCCGAGCGCCCACGCGACGAGGAGCACCGCGACCGCGCTGAGGGCGGCGCCGCCGACCGCGTCGATCGCGCGGATCGGCTGCCAGGTGATCTTGTCGCGGATCCGCGACCCGGTGAACTGGCAGATGGCCTGGCCGAGCGACGCCGCGAGGATCACGATGAAGAGCGCGCCGAGGGAGACCATCAGCGACGGGTCGGCGTCGCCCAGGGCGACCGGCGCGAGCCAGACACCGAAGAGGCCGCCGAGCAGGAGCCCGCCCGTGGCGAACGCGCCGGTGATGAAGCCCTGCCAGTAGCCCGAGAGGGCGTAGGCGAGGACCAGGACGACGAGCAGCCAGTCGAGCAGGTTCACCCGGTCTCGTCCCCCTCGTGCTCGTCCTCGATGTCGAGCAACCTCGACCGACGGGGGTCAGCCTGCAGCATGTAGTCCGGCAGGTCACGCACGCGGGACTCGTCCCACGGGCGCGTCCAGCCCAGGTAGTCGAAGAGCCGGGCGATGATCCCGCCGGTGAACCCCCACAGGATCACGTCCTTGTCGGGGCCGATGAGGAACCCCGGGCTGCGGTAGTCGCCTCGTGGGACCCGGACCATGACCCGGTGCTCGGGGTCGAGCAGCTCGCTGATCGGCACGTGGTGGATGGCGTGCACCTCGGCCCGGCTGACGATGCTCACCTCACCGGGCTCCCGCCACCACCCGAGGATCGGCGTGACCGCGAAGTTGCTCGGCGGCAGCCACAGCTCGGGCAGCCGGCCGAAGACCTCGACCTCCGCCGGGTCGAGCCCGATCTCCTCCTCGGCCTCGCGCAGCGCCGCCTGGACGACGGTCTCACCCGGGTCGACCGAGCCGCCCGGGAACGACACCTGGCCCGGGTGGGAGCGCATGTCGTGGGCGCGCTCGGTGAGCAGCAGCTCGCCGCCCTGCGGTCCCTCGCCGAACAGCATCAGCACCGCCCCGCGGCGCGCGTCGCCGCCCGGCGGCGGGGTGAACTTGGTCAGGTCGTCGGCCGAGATCGCCTCGGCACCCGCGCGGACCGGCTCCAGCCAGTCGGGGATCACAGGTCGATCCCGAGGTGCTCGGCGACCAGGTCGGCCAGCTCGTCGGCGGAGTCGACCGACTGCGTCACGAACGCGACCTCGCCGTCCTCGGCGAGGAAGACCAGGTGCGGCAGACCCCGGATCACCGGGAGCGGGTCCTGGGCGTTGAGGTCGCCCCCGGGGTCGGCGAGCAGCGGATAGGTCACGCCGGTGGTGCGCGCGAGGTCGAGCGCGGCGGCGGGCTGCTGGTCCTGGTAGTCGATGCCGAGCACCGGCACCTGGTCGCCGTACTGCTCGTGGAACTCCTGGAGCGCCGGCATCTCCTTGCGGCACGGCCCGCACCACGACGCCCACAGGTTGATGACCATCGGGCCCTCGAGGGTCGAGAGGTCGACGTCCGGCCCGCCTCCGAGGCACGGCAGGGTGACGGCGGGCAGGCCGCCGTCGGTGGCGTCGCCCGGGACGCAGTCCGCGACGTCGGTCCGCTCCTTGGCCTTCACGAGCTCGGGGGTGCCGACGTCGACGTTCGACCGGCCCGGCTCCGGGACGTCGTCGCACGCGCTCAGCGTCAGAACGGCCGCGACGAGCGCGGCCGCGAGGGGGAGCCTCATGCTCTGCCCTCGGTCTTGACCAGCTTCGCCGCGACCTCGGGGTCGGTCGGGCCCTCGCCGTACGACGGGCACCACTTCGCCACCGGGCAGGCGCCGCAGGCGGGCTTCTGGGCGTGGCAGACCCGGCGGCCGTGCCAGATCAGGTGGTGGCTGAGCATCGTCCAGTCGCGCTTCTCGAACAGCGCGCCGATCGCGTGCTCGACCTTGACCGGGTCGGTCTCCTCGGTCCAGCGGAAGCGGCGGGCGAGCCGGCCGAAGTGGGTGTCGACGGTGATGCCGGGGATGCCGAAGGCGTTGCCGAGCACGACGTTCGCGGTCTTGCGGCCGACCCCGGGGAGCTTGACGAGGTCGTCGAGGCGCGGCGGCACCTGGCCCCCGTGGTCGGCGACCAGGGCGGCGCTGAGCTTCAGCAGGGACTCGGTCTTGGCGCGGAAGAAGCCGAGGGGGCCGACGATGCCCTCGAGCGTGGCCCGGTCGGCGGCCGCCATCGCCTTGGCGTCGGGGTAGGCCGCGAACAGCGTGGGCCGGACGGCGTTCACACGCTTGTCGGTGGTCTGGGCGCTCAGCACGGTCACCACGAGCAGCTGGAACGGGTCGTCGAAGTCGAGCTCGCACTTCGCGTCGGGGTAGGTCTCGGCGAGCATCCGGTCGATCTTCCGGGCGCGGCGGACCAGGCTCGTGCGAGTCTCGGAAGCAACGGTGGCGGACACCCGCCCAGGGTACGGCGAGGTGCCGACACCACCGAGCCGACGGGGCGTAGCGTCCACCCGAGAGTGTCCAGTCGCTGTGAACTATCCCACTGGATAGGATTCGGCGCGGGACCCGTGTGCAGCGGGGACATTCCTGAGGAGGATTTCGTGGACAACGACGTACTGCGCCAGGCACCGCTGTTCAGCGCGCTCGACGACGAGGCGGCGACGGCACTGCGGGCGTCGATGGCCGAGAGCAAGCTGCGCCGCGGCGACGTGCTGTTCCACGAGGGCGACTCGGGCGACAAGCTCTACATCGTGCTCGACGGCAAGGTGAAGCTCGGCCGCACCTCCGCGGACGGCCGCGAGAACCTCCTCGCGATCCTCGGCCCGGGCCAGATGTTCGGTGAGCTCTCGCTCTTCGACCCCGGCCCGCGCTCCGCGACCGTCACCGCGGTCACCGATGCGTCGTTCGCCTCCCTCTCCCACGAGGACCTGCTGCGCTGGCTCGAGGGTCGCCCGACGGTCGCCCGCGGCCTGCTCGCCCAGCTCGCCGGCCGGCTCCGCAAGGCCAACGACGTCGTCGCCGACCTGGTGTTCTCCGACGTCCCCGGCCGCGTCGCCAAGGCGCTGCTCGACCTCGCCGACCGCTTCGGCCGCACCGCCGACGACGGCGTCCACGTCCACCACGACCTCACCCAGGAGGAGCTCGCCCAGCTGGTCGGCGCCTCCCGCGAGACCGTGAACAAGGCCCTGGCCGACTTCGCCTCCCGTGGCTGGCTGCGCCTCGAGCCCCGCTCGGTCGTGATCATGGACGTCGAGCGCCTCGGCCGCCGCGCCCGCTAGACGTTGAATCGGGACTTCCGGTCCGTTGAGTCGGGAGTTTCGGTCACTCGAGTCGGGAGTTTCGGTCACCAGCGGCGGTTGGAGTACGCCGGCACGAGCGCAGCACGGAGCTCGCTGAGCCACCGGTCGCGCTTCGCGTCGGTGAAGTCGCCGTTGCGCAGGACGATCACGGTCCAGCCGTTGCGGCGCAGCCAGTTACGACGTTCCTCGTCCTCGGCCTCCCGGCCCTCGTGCGCCTCCTCGCCGTCGTACTCGACGCACACCCGCGCCCGGCGGTAGGCGAGGTCGAGCCGGTACGTCGCGACGCCCTCGACCGTGATCCACACCTGCGGCTCGGGCAGCGGCAGCCCGGCGTCCGCGATGTCGAGGTACACCCAGGCCTCGCGCTGCGACTCGATGCGCGGCTCGACCAGGCCGACGAGCCCGCGCAGCTGGATGACGCCGCGACGCCGTCGGTAGCGGCCGAGCTCGTGCTCGAGGTCGATGGCAGTGAGGCCGTGCAGTCGGGCGAGCATCACCATCGCCGCGAACGCCTCCCGGCGCTTCAAGCAGCAGCCGAGGTCGAGCGCCGTGCGCAACGGAGTCGTCACGCAGACGCCGTACAGCGTCATCAGGTCGCGGGGACGCAGGTCTCGGGTGCGTCCGTCGACGCCGGACACCGTGGTCGGCTCGTGCCAACGCAGCGCGCACGTCTCCGTCACCAGACCGGCGTCGTGCTCGGCATGTACGTACGTGTCGACACCATGGAGCCACGCGGCCGTGCGGTCGGTGACCACGTGGTGCGGGCTGACCACCCGGGCGACCGCGCGGGCCTTGAGCGTCAGCGAATCCGGCACGTGGGCGGCGACGAAGACACCGCGGACGATCGGCCTGACCTCGCCGCGTCGCCGTCCCTGCCTCAGCGCCGACGGGAGAAGTCCCCAGGACGCGAGGTCAGCGCGGGTGAAGGGTTCGACGGGCCAGGTGCGTTCCATGGCTGGGACCGTCCCCGGTCAGCCTGGGCTGCGCACCTGCTGTTCGCGCCCCTGTGGAAAGGACCGGAACGCCCGACTCGACGGACCGGAACCCCCGACTCGACGGACCGGAACTCCCGACTCGACGGACCGGAACTCCCGACTCGACGGACCGGAAGTCCCGATTCAACGTTGGGAGAGGTAGGCGAGCTGGGCGCGGACGGAGAGCTCGGCGGCGGGCCAGAGGGAGGAGTCGACGTCGGCGTACACGACCTCGACGACCTGGCGGGGGAGGGAGTCGTCCTCGGAGAGCTCCGGGGAGATCGCGACGCCGAGCTCGGCGAGGGCGCGCTCGACCTGGGCGAGGCGGTCGCGGCGGTGGGCGAGGTAGTGGTCGAGGACGCCGAGGGCGTCGTCGAGGACCGGACCGTGGGCCGGCCAGAGGGTGCGCACCTCGCCGGACACCGCCAGCGAGCGCATCCGGGTGATCGAGTCGAAGTACGGCCCGAGCTGGCCGTCCGGGTGGGCGACGACCGTCGTGCCCCGGCCGAGCACCATGTCGCCGGTCAGCAGCGCACCGTCGGCGGGCACGACCAGGGAGATCGAGTCCGCGGTGTGTCCCGGCGTGGTCAGCACCCGCAGCGCGAGCCCGTCCACGGAGAGGTCCTCTCCGTCGACCAGCGGAGGAGCGTCCACGCACAGCGCCGGCTCGAGGGCGCGTACGGCGCAACCCTTGCGGCGCGCGAACTCCGCGGCCACCTCGGCGTGGTCGAAGTGGTGGTGCGTGAGCAGCACCAGCCCCACGTCGCCCAGCTCGGCCGTGAGTCGCTCGAGGTGCCCGTCCTCGATCGGGCCGGGGTCGACCACGACCGACGCGGAGGCGCCGGGCTCCTGGAGCACCCAGGTGTTCGTGCCGTCGAGCGTCATGATCCCGGGGTTCGGCGCGAGCAGGCAGCGCCCGCGCGTCCCGAAGGACCCGCCCTCCCAGGACGTCACGAGCGGTGCCGCGCGGCGACCAGCGGCCGGAGCCGGTCCGGCATCGACAGCGTCCAGCCCTCGCCGAGCGGCTCGACGGCCGGCGTGAACATCTCCACCGACCGCGACGCCGCGACCTCCAGCACCTCCGCCGGCGACGCGAAGCTGCCGACCTCCAGCGAGGTGAGGTACGTCGGCGGCATCAGCGCGAGCTCCTCCGCGTCGGCCTGGTCGGCGGCGACGCGGGCGGGGATCCACGCGACCGACGACGACTCCGTCGACACGTCTCGGGTGACCTGCCCGTCGGGGAGGACGGCCACGAAGAACCAGGTGCGGTAGCGCTTCGGCTCGAAGATCGGCGTCAGCCACGCGTCCCACACGCCCAGCAGGTCGGTGCGCAGGACCAGTCCCCGGCGGTTCAGGAAGTCGGTCAGTGCCAGCTCGCGCGACTCCAGCGCGACCCGGTCGGCCTCCCAGTCGTCGCCGGTGGTGTCGGCGACGACCGACGACGGCGACGTACCGGCCAGCAGCACACCGGACTCCTCGAACGTCTCGCGCACGGCTGCGCACACCAGCGCGCGAGCGGTCTCCTCGTCGCAGCCCAGCCGGGTCGCCCAGTCCGCGGGCGACGGCCCGACCCACCCGACCGACGCGTCGAAGTCGCGACGGTCGACGCCACCGCCGGGGAACACCGCCATCCCGGCGGCGAAGTCCATCGAGACGTGCCGGCGCAGGTAGTAGACCTCCGGCCCGTCCTCGGACGGCCGCATCAGGATCACCGTCGCCGCGTCCCGCGGCTCGGCGGGCGTGTTCGTCCCGTCGGTGAACGAGCGCGCCACGTCGACCAGGTGCTCAGGCAGCGGCACCGGCGGGAGGGGGATCTTCACGCGGTGCCCCTCACGAGGCGATCCGGACCACGATCTCCACCTCGACCGGCGAGTCGAGGGGCAGCACGGGTACGCCGACCGCGGACCGCGCGTGCACGCCCGCGTCGCCGAACACCTCGCCGAACAGCTCGGACGCGCCGTTCGCGACCTGCGGCTGGCCGGTGAAGTCCGGCGTCGACGCCACGAACACGACGACCTTCACGATCTGCGCGACCTGGTCGAGGTCGCCGACCATCGACTTCACGGCGGCGATCGCGTTGAGCGCGCACTGCTGCGCGCACGCCTTGGCCTCCTCCGGGCTCACCTCGCCGCCGACCTTGCCGGTCAGCATCAGCTCGCCGTTCTTCATCGGCAGCTGGCCGGAGGTGAACACGTGGTCGCCGGACACGACCGCCGGGACGTACGCCGCCACCGGCTTGGCCACCTCGGGCACCGACAGGCCGAGCGCGGCCAGCCGGTCCTCGGCTGCGCTCATGCGAGCGGCCGCTTGAAGTAGCCCACGAGGTTCTCGGGGTTCATGCCCGGCGCGATCTGCACCAGCTCCCACCCGTCGGCCCCGAAGTTGTCCAGGATCTGCTTGGCCGCATGCGTGAGGATCGGCGCGGTCAGGTACTCCCACTTGGTCATGCCCCGCACCCTACTCGCGCGCTTTCAGCGCTGACCCGGCGAACCGTCCAAGCCAGCAGGAGCAGCAGTGGCACGCCCACCGCCGCCCACGCACCCAGCGCGACCCCGGTGCCCCACTCGGCGCCGGCGATGCCCAGCGCCGGCCGCGCCGCAGCGATGCCGAGACCGGCCGCAGCGCTGACCAACGACAACGCGGTCGCCCGCGAGCTCGCGGCGGCCCGTTCCGCGACTGCGGCCTCCGACGCCGTCAGCGACAGGTAGTAGCAGCAGCCGAGGACCGGCACGCACAGGACCGCGAGCACGCCGCTCGCGAGAGCCGCGCCAGTCACGGCGAGGACCATCGCCGCGAACCCGACGCCGATCGCCGACAGTCCCAGCCGCCGGTACGCCGGCGCGGCCGCCAGGCTCCCGACGATTCCGGTGGCCGCGAACCCGGCGTACATCCAGGCCGCTGCCTGCTCGCTCATTCCCTCGGCCAGCACCAGGGGTTGAAAGAGGAACGTCACGCTCCACCCGTAGAAGAGCACCAGGCCACCACAGAGGAGCAGCGCCTGCAGGACGCGGTCCGTCTGCACCTCCCGGAGCTCGCTGAACCGGATCGACGAGGTGGGCTCCGGCGCGCCGGTTCGCGGCAGGGTCGCGATCAGCGGCACCGCGACCAGCGCGCAGCCGGCGGTCACCAGGAAGGGCAGCCGGGGATCGAGGTGGTAGAGCGCGCCCGCCGATGCCAGCGAGACACACCCGGCCAGCCCCGCCGCACCTCGGACGACCCCGAGCGCTGGCAGGACCCCGACGTCGGGTTGGTACCGGCCGACGGCCTCGGTGAGGTACGCCGTCCCCAGCCCGGACGCGGCCGCCCACTGGACACCCCACAGCAGCCAGGCGCCGACCAGCATCGCGGTCGTGTCGACGTTCGCGACCGAGAGGTAGGTGACGACCGTCAGCACCCCGAACGCGAGGTACGCCGGGCGACGTCCGAGGCGGTCCGCGACGATGCCCATCGGTACCTCGCAGAGGACGACCATGAGCCGGAAGAGGGCGTCGACGAGCACGATGATGCCGATGCCGTAGCCGAGGTCGCGCAGGAACAGGTACCAGACCGGGAACCAGAACTGGGTCTGCAGCAGGAGCTCGACGAGTGCGAAGCGCCGGACCAGGCCGCTTCGAAACGCCGCCATCAGCGCTGCGTGCGGCGGAAGTACGTGTAGAGCACCGCCAGCAGGATGGAGATCCCCACCGATGCGAGGAGCAGCAGGTCGGCCGGCTGGGCCGCGATCCAGCTGGTGACGGCGTTCTGGTTCGTGTCGTAGCCCGCCATGCCGGGATCGACCGCCATCGTGCGTCCGAACTCGGTGAGTGCGACCGTGGTCCCGAGGATCGACGTGATGCCGATCCCGAGCAGGATCGTGTCGGTGAAGACGGAAGACCTGGCGTTGCGCTGCTCAGCGAGCTCGCCCAGCCGCCGCTCGCAGGCGGCAGTCTTCAGGTTGACGGGCCCGACCACGACCGCCTCGAACTCCCAGTACTCCAGGATCGCGGCGAGCTCAGCTCGGACCGCACGGCTGAGGTACTTCGTGACGTCCTGCAGGTGCATGGAGATGAACTGCGCGCGGCGGGAGCAGTCCTCCAGCTCGCCCCGCAGGTCGCTCAGGGAGATCGAGGGGACAGGCGCCAAGGACTGCGCCAACACATGGGTGAGCTGGACGTCGATGTTCTCCATCGCCGCGTAGAAGTACTGCGCCAGCCTCAGAGCGGTCCACTCGTCGGGGAAGGCATCGGTCACGGCTCGCGTCGACCCGGGCCGGAAGAC
Source organism: Nocardioides caricicola (assembly GCF_039541135.1). NCBI lineage: Bacteria > Bacillati > Actinomycetota > Actinomycetes > Propionibacteriales > Nocardioidaceae > Nocardioides > Nocardioides caricicola. The sequence continues at coordinate 272,272 of NZ_BAABFQ010000001.1, forward strand.
GAACAGGTAGTTGAGCCAGCGCACGAGATGGCCGTGCGGCTCGGCCTCCGTGGGGATGACCGCCATGGGTTCAGCAGGACCGGCCGAGTCCTTGACCCAGTAAGCGGCCTGGTCGCGCCATCCCGGCGTGTCCGGGTCCACCAGCAGGCTCCGCGTCACCCACAGGACGCGGCCGTGGTCGCGGCTGTCGTCGCCCGCGGCCCGCTCCGCAATGACCTCCTCGTGCCGGTCGTGGGCGCGGAGCGCCGCGACGATCGGCACCAGGTAGCGGTCGTGCACCTCACGACCGAGCCTCTCGCCCCAGACGACGACACTCTCGCGCAGGTCATCCAGGTCGACGTCCGCGGCGACGTCGGCCTCGGCCTCGAGGGTGAAGATCCCGTGGTCGTAGAGGCGCAGCTCGATGATCGTGCCGCCGGTGGGATCGATCGTGGGCGGGATCGCGAGCTCGACGTGCTCTCCCGTGAGCCGAAGCACCAGGACGTCGACCGGTCGCTCGAGAGTGTCGACGTCGATCTGCGTGTAGCGGTTGAACCGGCCGCGGACGGCGGTGCGGCTGATCTCGAGCGCGGACGGCGGCAGCGCGGCAGCAGGCACGTGGGCGGCGGCCGCGGCGTACGCCGGGACGTGGGCGTCGCTCCAGAACGCGTCGTAGCGCCCGGGGTCCTGAACGGCGGCGCCCAGGCGTTCCCGGTAGTCGACGAGTCCCGGCACCAGCAGTCGGATCCGGGTCACGATCCACTCCCTCCGAGAACCAGGGCTCGCGCGTCGGCGAGCAGGATCCGGCCCTGCGACGGGCCGTCGAGCACCTTCACCTCGACCATGACCGGCCGCGTCGGCACCCTCGCGACGCCCGACCTGAACTCGTCCGGCCACTCCAGGACACGTACGCCGGTCCCGGACGGGGTGAGCACCAGCCGGCCGGACGCATCGCTGAGCACCGCCAGCTCGGCGTCGCCGACCGCCTGCACGGTGAGACCCTCGTCCCCGCTGCTCGTGTCGAGCGCGGCGATCGCGTCGGCGTACAGGTCGGTCGCCTTCACCGCGGCGAGGGCCTGGTTGAAGCCGTCGAGGAAGCGACGGTTCTCGTCGGAGGGCGGGAGCATGAAGTGGAGCGCCTCGTGCGAGCCGAGCAGCCCGTTGTCTCCCGCCGGCAGCGGCTCGACCGTGGACGCGTCCCCGAGGAACGAGGGCGCGGAGAGCGCGGCTTCGCCGGCCTTCAGCCCGTCCGGTACGACGTCGACGTCTCCGTTCGCGAGCGCGGTGAGGGCCGCCGCGGTCGTCGGGTACTCGATGAAGTCCGCGACCGCGGCCTCCAGCTCGGGCCAGTAGTCGTAACCGGCCACGTGGGCCACTCGCAGTGCCGCCAGGTCGCTGGGTTCACTGATCCGCTGCGCCACCTGGTCGTCGCGCCGGACGAACAGGACGTAGTCGAAGTCGAGGAGGGGGTCGGAGAGCAGGAAGTCCTGTTGCCGCGACTCGCTCGCGACGAAGGGGAACCCGCCGATGACAGACCCCCGGTCGGTCCGCTCCTCGGCCAGCGACCAGGTCGAGAACGTGACCTCCGGTGCGTAGCCCTGACGCTCGAGGACCTCGGACACGATCCGCGAGACCGGTCCCCCGCCAGCGAGATCGGCTCCGACGTACGGTTCCCAGTCCCCGCTGGCGACCAGCACCGGCTTGGGCGGACGGACCGGCGAGGACGTCAGCCGAGACACGAGGAACATCAGGACGAGGACGACGACCAGGCAGAGGACGAGGGTCGGCCACATGAGCATGAGTCGACGACTGAGCTTCGCGCGTGGCAAGACCATCCCCCTGGGTCGTCCGTGTGACGGCCGTCAGAGTAGTCCGTCTCGGGACGGGCCACGTCCACAAACGCGAGTCGTACCCCGGGTCCACCCGTGGTCGGACGCGGACGCCCCGCTCCCCCGCATAGGGTCGACGGGTGACCTCCTGGCGCCTCGGCCCGCGCGGCCAGCGGTGGTTCGACGCCGCACTCGCGACGTGCCTGCTGCTGCCGGCGCTCGCCACCCCGCTGGTCGACGCCGGGTGGATCGGGCTGACGGTGTCGCTGGTCCAGCTGGTCCCGCTCTACTGGCGCCGCCACCACCCGAGCCTGGTCTTCGCGCTCGTCGCGCTCGGCAGCGTCGCGCAGGCGGTGCTCGTCGACACGCCGCTGTGGAGCCAGGTCGCGTTCCCCGTCGCGGTCTACTCCGTCGCCCGCTACGCCTCGACGGCCGCCGGCCTCACCGCGCTCGGCGTCGGCCTCGCCGGCGCGCTGGTCGCCGCCGTCCGATGGGTCCGCGGCTTCGGCGGCACCGTCGAGGCCGACCCGGTCCTCGCCTACACCGTCACGATCTCCACGATCGTCGTCACCGCCTGGGCCCTGGGCACCCTGGCGCGCACCCGCCGGGCGTACGTCGACGCGCTGGTCGAGCGCAGCGAGCGGATCGAGCGCGAGGCCGCCCAGCAGGTCGCCCTCGCGGCGTCCGACGAGCGCGCCCGGATCGCCCGCGAGATGCACGACGTCGTCGCGCACGGGCTCTCGACGATCGTCGTGCAGGCCGACGGCGCGCGGTACGCCGCCCGCCAGGACCCGGCCGTCGCCGCGACCGTTCTCGAGACCATCGCCGCGACCGGCCGCGAGTCGCTCGTCGAGATGCGCCGGATGCTCGGGCTGCTCCGCTCCGGCGACACCGTCGGGCTCCGGCCGCAGCCGGGGCTGGCCGACCTCGCCGGCCTGGTGGTGGGCGACGACATCGACGCGCGGCTGCCCGAGCCCACGACGACGGTGCCGGACGGCGTCGCGCTGACGGCGTACCGCGTCGTCCAGGAGTCGCTCACGAACGTACGCCGGCACGCCGGTCCCGACGTGAAGGTCCGCGTCGACGTGGCCGTCGCCGACGAGGTCACCGTCCTCGTCGAGGACGACGGCCGCGGTGCCGCCGCGCAGGACGACGGCCGCGGTCTCGGCCTGACCGGCATGCGCGAGCGGGTCGCCGTGCACGGCGGCACGTTCGAGGCCGGACCCCGCCCGGGCGGCGGCTGGCGGGTCGCTGCGAGGCTTCCCCTATGACGATCCGCGTGTTCCTCGTCGACGACCAGCAGATGGTCCGCGGCGGCTTCCGGATGCTCGTGGACAGCCAGCCGGACATGTCGGTCGTCGGGGAGGCCGGCGACGGTGCCGAGGCGCTCGAGCGGCTCGCGGTCACCCGGGCCGACGTGGTGCTCATGGACGTCCGGATGCCGCGGATGGACGGCGTCGAGACCACCCGGCAGCTCGCGGGCAGGGAGGACGCCCCGCGGGTGGTCGTGCTGACGACGTTCGACCTCGACGAGTACGCGTTCGCCGCGCTCAAGGCCGGCGCCGCGGCGTTCCTCCTCAAGGACGCGCCGCCCGAGGACCTGCTCACCGCGATCCGCACCGTGCACGGCGGCGACGCGGTCGTCGCCCCGAGCACCACCCGCCGGCTCCTCGACCAGTTCGCCGCCGTGCTGCCCGACCCGCAGCCGACCGCCCCGGACAGCCGTCTCGGCGGGCTCACCGAGCGCGAGCGCGAGGTGCTGGTGCACATCGGCCGCGGCCGCACCAACACCGAGATCGCGGCCGACCTCGTGGTCGCGGAGGCGACCGTCAAGACCCACGTCGGCCGGCTGCTCGCCAAGACCGGCTCCCGCGACCGGGTCCAGCTGGTCGTCCTGGCGTACGAGACCGGGCTGGTGCGTACGACCTGAGTCGTACGCCGGGTCCGGTCCGCGGGCTGACGATCCGAGCGGCGCGCCCAGGGATCGTCGTCGTCATGACGAACTCCCCTCTCGCCGCGAGCACCCGCGGCCTCACCCGGGTCTACGGCCAGGGCGACACCGCCGTCCACGCCCTGCGCGGCATCGACCTCGACCTGCCCGCCGGCCGGTTCACCGCGATCATGGGCCGCTCCGGCTCGGGCAAGTCGACGCTGATGCACTGCCTCGCCGGCCTCGACTCCCCCACCGCCGGCAGCGTCAGCGTCGCCGGCCGTGCCCTGGAGTCGATGGACGACAACGCGCTGACGATCTTCCGCCGCGAGCACCTCGGCTTCGTCTTCCAGTCCTTCAACCTGCTGCCGATGCTCACCGCCGGCCAGAACATCCTGCTCCCGCTCGAGCTCGCAGGGCGCCGCGTCGACGCCGCGGCTCGTGCGCGCTACGACCTGGTCGTCGGCGTCCTGGGCATCGGCGACCGGCTCGGGCACCGCCCCGGCGAGCTGTCCGGTGGCCAGCAGCAGCGCGTGGCGATCGCTCGTGCGCTGGTGAGCGAGCCGGACATCGTGTTCGCCGACGAGCCGACCGGCAACCTCGACAGCGAGGCCGCGGCCGAGGTCCTCGGCTTCCTGCGCCGGTCCGTGCGCGAGCTCGGCTCGACCGTCGTCATGGTGACCCACGAGGACAGCGCGGCGGCGTACGCCGACGACGTCGTCGTGATCGCGGACGGACTGGTGGCGTGAGGACCGTCCTGCGCGCGTCGTTGCGCACGCACACCCGCCGCTACGTATCGGCCGCCCTCGCGGTCGTCATCGGGGTCACGTTCATCGTGGTGACCAGCCTCCTCTCGTCGGCCGCCCGCGCCGGCCTGGTCGCCGGGGTCGAGCAGCAGTACCGCGGCGCCGACGTCGTCATCACCGAGGTCGACGCCCGCGACGCTGCTCGCATCGTGGCGGACGCCACCGACACCGGCGACGCGGCCGCCGTGATCGGCTGGACGCCACAGCAGGTCCGCGTCGACGGTCGGCTGTTCGACCCGCGCGCCGGCGTCGGCGGCATCGCGGAAGACCCCGGCCTGCGCTGGCAGGAGCTGCGCGAGGGCCGCTTCCCCGAGCAGCCCGGCGAGGTGGTCGCCGACCGGAACGCGGTCAAGGGCAAGGACGTGCACGTCGGTGACACCGTCGAGGTGGGGACCCTCGAGGGCACCGTCGTCGGGCTCGTCGACACCCCGTCGGCGAGCGCCGGCGCCGACTTCTACCTCCTCTGGGACGACCTCCGCGCGGTCGACGAGGACCTGTGGGTCGACTCCGTCGCGTACGCCGGACCCGGCTCCGCGTCCCTGGACCTGCCCCGCGGGGCGACGGTCCAGCCCCGCGACGAGTTCGTCGAGGAGCTCCAGGCCGAGCTCACCAACGAGGTGAACGTCCTCGCGATCCTGCTGCTCGTCTTCGCCTCGATCGCGCTGTTCGTCTCGGCCCTGGTCATCGCCAACACCTTCTCGATCCTGTTCGCCCAGCGCGCCCGGGACTTCGCGCTGCTGCGCTGCGTCGGAGCGACCCGCCGCCAGGTGCTGCGCTCGGTCCGGGTCGAGGCGCTCGCCCTCGGCGCCGCCGCCTCCCTGCTCGGCCTCGCCTTCGGTACCGCGCTCGGCTACCTCCTCGTCGCGCTCGCCACCTCGGCGCTGCCCAGCGGCAGCATGGGCGTCCCCACCCCGTCGCCGCGGTGGTACGCCGGCGCGTTCGTCACCGGCCTCCTCGTCACGCTCGTCGCGGCCTGGCTGCCCACCCGCCGGGTGGTCCGGGTCGGCCCGCTGGCCGCACTGCGGCCCGACGACTCGACGAGCGTGCACACCGGCGCCGGCCGTCTCCGCGTCCTCGCCGGCCTGGCGACGGTCCTGCTGGGCGCGGTCCTGCTCGCGCTGTCGATCCAGGGGAACAGCCCCGGGCTGATGGTGCTCGGCGGGGCCGCCGCGTTCACCGGGGTGCTGCTGCTCGGGCCGGTCATCGTCCCGGCGCTGATCCGGGTCGCGGGCGGCCTCGGCGGCCGCGTCGCCGGCGCCCCGGCCCGGCTCGCGGCGGAGAACGCGGTGCGCAACCCCCGGCGTACGGCGGCCACGACGGCGTCGCTGCTCGTCGGCGTGACCCTCACGACCGCCGTCCTCGTCGCGCTGGCCAGCTCCCGCAGCGCCGTCGATCGGGACCTGGACCGGGACCACCCGATCGACGTGGCGCTGACCGCGACCGACGAGCCGCTCCCGTCCGACCTGCTCGACCGGGTCCGGGCGGTCCCAGGTGTCGGCACGGCCGTCGCGCTCGACGGCGTCTCGGCCCGGGTCGAGGGTGCCGGCGAGCTCCCGGCCGTGACGCCCGGCGAGGTCGGCGCGGTCGTGCACGGCTCCCCCGCCATCGCGACGCCCGGCCCGCGCGAGATCTGGCTGCCGTCCGACGACGTCTCGCGGTCGCGCGTCACGGTGCAGGTGGGCGAGCGCAGCGTGGAGCTGCGGGTGAGCTCCGGCGAGAGCTGGGGTGACGCCGCGATCGTCGCGCCGGAGACCCTGGCCGCGCTCACCGACGCCACCCAGCCCTGGGCGGTGTGGGTGCGTGCCGACGACGCCGACCCCGAGGACCTGGCCGGTGACCTGGACGCGCTCGCGCAGCCGGCCGGAGCGAACCTGACCAACGGGCTCCGCGAGCGCTCCTGGGTCACGCTCCAGCTCGACATCCTCACCGGCACGGTCGTCGCCCTGCTCGGCATCGCGGTCGTGATCGCGCTGATCGGCATCGGCAACACCCTCGGGCTGTCGGTGCTCGAGCGGCGCCGCGAGCACGCGCTGCTGCGCGCCCTGGGGCTGACCCGGCGCCAGCTGCGCGCGACCCTCGCGGCCGAGGCGGTGCTGCTCTCGGTCGTCGCGACGGTCCTCGGCTCCGTGATCGGCGTGACGTTCGCGTGGGTCAGCCTGCAGGCGCTCGTGGAGGCGGCCGTCGACCAGGCACCGCTGGTGCTGCCGTGGGGCCAGCTGGTGCTCGTCGTGCTGGTGGCGGGCGTGGCGGGTCTGCTCTCGTCGCTGCTGCCCGCCCGCCGGGCCGCACGGACGACCCCGGCGACGGGTCTCAGTCTCGACTGACCGCCTGGTCCCACCGCCCGTCGGCCCGGGCCGCCTCGACCGCGGCCCGGCCGGCGGGCTGCATCCGGCCCTCGGCCTCGAGCCTGGCTACCCGCGCGACGTTGGACGCCGACCACGGGCTGCGCTTCCCGCGCGGCGTCATCGTGATGAACGTCGTCTGCTCGTCGCGCCGCCGGGCCTGGCTGTCGATCCACCCGAAGCAGACCGCCTCGAGCACGGCGTCCTCGTAGGTCAGCGAGGTGACCGTGCCGCCCTTGCGGGTCAGCGCCAGCCAGACTCCGGGCGACGTGTCGTGGTGGGCCAGCAGCCAGTCGTGCCAACCGGTGACGTCCTCGAAGAACAGCTCCTCGCGCTCGACGGCCATGTCACCACAGCGGGACGTACGGTCCCAGCACCTTCCGGATCTCGTTGACCGCCAGCGCCGCGAACAGCACGGCGCACAGCAGCAGCAGCCCGTTGGAGACCCAGCCGTTGCGCCACTCGTCCGGCACGGCGGAGTGCGGCAGCGCGCCCGCCCGGCGCTTGTTCAGCAGCACGAGGAGGGTGACCGCGAGGAACGGCATGAACAGCGCCCCGAGCGTCCCGTAGGCCAGGATCAGCCCGACCGGCTCGTCGAGCAGGAGCAGCAGCATCGGCGGGAAGGTCAGCCACAGCATGTACGCGCGGAAGTACCGGCCGCCGGTGCGGGTGTCGGGGTGGCCGGACGGCAGGTCCCGGAGGTTGCCGACGAAGTCCGCGAACATCAGGCTCACCCCGCTCCACACCCCGATCAGCGACGAGAACGACGCCGCGAAGAAGCCGACCAGGAACAGCTTGCCGAACACCTCGCCGTACCGGTCGTCGAGGACGTCCGAGAGCTGCACGAGCGCCTGGTCGCCGGTCTCGGCGGCGATGCCGGCGGAGTAGTAGAGCTCGGCGCCGATGATGAGCATCGCGACCACGAAGACGCCGGTGACCGTGTAGGCGACCGCGTTGTCGATCCGCATCACCTTCATGAACCTCGGCGTGGACCAGCCCTTCTCCCGCAGCCAGTAGCCGTACGCCGCGAGCGTGATCGTGCCACCGACGCCGCCCGCGATCGCGAGCACGTTGATGATCGAGTCGTCGGGGAAGATCGGCCGCAGCCCGAGCACGATCTCGCCGAGGTTCGGCGTGGCCCGGATAGCCGCCAGCGAGACCGCGACGAACATGACCCCGACGAGCGCCGCCATCAGCTTCTCGAACCCGGCGTACGTGCCGAACCACACCAGCAGCAGGCCGACGACGCCGATCACCATCGCGGTCCAGCGCAGCGAGAGGTCGGGGAACAGCGCCACGAGCGGGAGCGCGGACGACGACATCGCGGTCGCGCCGTACACGAGTCCCCACACGACGATGTACGGCGCGAAGTACCACGTCGTCCAGACGCCGAGGCTGCGCCAGCCCTCGAAGATGGTCCGCCCGGTCGCGAGCGAGTACCGCCCGGCGCCCTCCACCAGCACGACCTTGATGACCGCGCCCAGCACGGCGACCCACAGCAGCGTGTAGCCGAACTTCGCGCCGGCCACGAGCGTCGCGACCAGGTCGGCGGCGCCGACACCGGTGGCCGCGACCACCAGCCCCGGCCCGACCACCTTCCACTTCGGCGGACGCTCGGACAGCACGGCGGTGTCGTCACTCATGGACGTTCACACCACCACATCTGGTGCCGTCAGTCCACGAACGCGCAGAACTCGTTGCCTTCGGGATCCGCGAGCACCGTCCACGAGATCTCGTTGTCGGGCTCGCGCAGGACGGTGGCGCCGTGCTCGACGAGCAGGCGCACGTCGGAGACGTCGACGTCCCAGTGGATCCGGTTCTTCACCGTCTTGGGCTCGGCCACCGGCTCGAACACGAGGTACTCGAACGGCGCACCCGGGATGGCCTCCACCGCCTCGCCGTCGCCCTCCGCCTCCAGCCGTCCCCCGAGGACCTCCGCCCACCACGCGGCCTGCGCGCGCGTGTCGTGCGCGTCGACCACGATCTCGTAGATCCGTCGCTCGGGGACCTCGTCGCGGACGAACACGCACAGCTCGCCGCCCTCCGGGTCCCGCACGACCGTCCAGCGGAACCGGTCGTCGGCCACCGTCGCGCCGCGGGCGAGGACCTCGTCGACGCTGGCCGCGTGCACGTCCAGGTGCACCCGCTGCTTGACGGTGACCGGCTCCGGGACGGGAGCCAGCCAGACCGTCGACTGCGGCGTCGGCCCGGTCAGCCTCACCAGGCCGTCCTCGTGCTGGTGCAGCTCGAGGCCGAGGGTGTCGGCCCAGAACCGCCCGAGACGCGCGTTGTCGCACGCGTCGATGCTCAGGTCCTTCCACGAAGCGATCACCCACGCATCATGCAACAACCCGGTTGACCTCAATCAGACTTGAGGTTCTACCGTCCTCGCGTGACCCTGACCGCACCCGTCGAACCCCGCCCGCGCCTGCTCTCCCCGTCGTACGCCGCGACGACCATCGGGATGTTCGCGCTGGTGGCGTTCTCGGCGTTCGAGGCGACCGCGGTCACCACGGTGATGCCGACAGTCGCCGACGAGCTCGGCGGGGTCGGCCTCTACGCCCTGTCCTTCGCGGCCCCGCTCGCCAGCGGCGTGGTCGGCATGGTCGCGGCGGGCACCCACAGCGACAGCCGGGGGCCGGTCCGGCCGCTGCTGGTCGCGCTGGTGCTCTTCGCGCTCGGCCTGGTCGTCTGCGGCACCGCGCCGTCCATGGAGGTGCTGGTCGCCGGCCGCGTGCTCCAGGGACTCGGCGGCGGCGCCCTCACGGTCTGCCTGTACGTCGTCGTCGGCCTGGTGTTCCCGGCCGTGCTCCAGCCGGCGGTGTTCGCGAGCTTCGCGGCGGCGTGGGTGCTGCCCTCGCTCTTCGGGCCGGCGCTGGCGGCGTACGTCGCCCACGCCGTCGGCTGGCGCTGGGTGTTCCTCGGCGTCGTCGCGCTGGTGGGCGCGGCGACGTTCCTGATCGCACCGGCGCTGCGCGGGCTCGAGCCGCGCTCGAGCGAGCAGCCCGCACCGCGCGGCCGGCTCGCCTGGGCGCTCGTCGCCGCCGTCGCCGTGCTCGCGCTCGAGCTGCTCGGGTCCCGCGACGACGCGGCCGTGGCGCTGGCGGCCGTCGCCGCCGTGCTCGTGGTCGTGGCGCTGCAACGCCTCGTGCCCGCCGGCAGCTTGGTCGGCCGTCCGGGCCTGCCGTCCGTCGTCGCGACCCGCGGCCTGTTGAGCGCGTCGTTCTTCTGCGCCGAGGCCTACATCGTCTTCGTGCTCCAGGAGCGGTGGGACCTCACGCCCGGGACCGCCGGGCTGGCGCTCACAGCGGTCGGGCTGAGCTGGGCGGGCGCCAGCCAGCTGCAGGCCCGGCTCGGCGAGCGGGTCTCGCACACCGCCGCGATGACCGTCGGCAGCCTGCTCGTCGCCGCCGGCACCTGCGTGCTCGGCCTCGCGGTCTGGGCCGACGTCCACCCGCTGCTGGCGGCCGGCTCCTACGTGCTGGCCGGCGCCGGCATGGGCTTCGGCTACCCGCGGACCGGGGTCGCGATGCTGGCGGAGTCGTCCGACGCCGACCGCGGCTTCAACTCCTCGGCACTCTCGATCGCCGACTCGCTCGGCGGCGCGATCGCGCTCTCGGCCTCCGGGGTGGTGTTCGCCGCGACGACGCGCGCCGGCGGCGATGCGTTCCTCGCGGTGTTCGTGCTCGCGCTGTCGCTCGGCGTGCTGTCGGTGCTCACCGCCCGGCGGACCGCGCCGCGCTGAGCTTGTCCGGGGCGAGCACGATGTCGATGCGGGTGATCAGCTCGCCGTCGACGGTGAACGAGACGACCGAGTGCAGGCGGCCGTCGACGAGCATCGCGACGCCCGTGCGCCCGTTGACGTCGACGATCTCGACCTGACCCTCCTTCCGGGCGACGCCGGCGAAGAAGCGGGACACCCGGTCCGGCCCGACCACCGGGCGCCGGGCGGCGTTGACCACGCCCCCGCCGTCGCTGGTGAGCACGACCGACGGGTCGAGCAGCTGCACCAGGCCGGCGAGGTCGCCGCCGGCCGCGGCACCGAGGAACGCCCCGACCACGCGGTCGTGGGTGCTCGCGTCGACCGCGACCCGCGGCGTGCCCGCGGCCACGTGCTCACGGGCCCGGCGCGCGAGCTGGCGCACGGCTTCCGGCGTACGCCCGACCGCCGCGGCGACGTCCGCGAACGGCATCTCGAAGATGTCGTGCAGCACCCAGGCGGTCCGCTCGGCCGGCGTCAGCCGCTCGAGCGCGACCAGCAGCGCGTAGCGCACCGAGTCGTCCAGGCTGACCCGGTCCTCGAGGTCGGCCACCACCGGCTCGGGCAGCCACGGCCCGACATAGGTCTCGCGGCGGGAGCGGGCCGAGCGGAGGACGTCGAGCGCGGCGCGCGCGACCGTCACGGTCGCCCAGGCCGCCACGTCGCGGACCGGCTCGCGCTCGTCGGCGGCGACCAGCCGCAGCCAGCAGTCGGCCACGACGTCCTCGGCCTCCGCGTGGCTGCCGAGGATGGCGTACGCCACCCGGACCAGCCGCGGCCGCTCCTCGTCGTACGCCGCCGCGAGCGCGTCGCTCACCGCGCCGCCAGCCAGGCGTCGAACGTGATCGTGCCGCGCGGGCCGTCCCCGGCCGGGCACAGCGCGCCGGAGCGCATCGCCCGGCCCGCAGCGCCCGGCACCCGCACCGGTACGACGTGGCGCCCGCGCGCGACCCGGCGGGCGAGGTCGACCATGTCGTGCCGCTCCGGTCCGGCGAGGTCGGCCACGCGGCCGGACGGCCCGGCCTCGGCGAGGTCGACGAGCGCCTCGGCGACCTCGCGCGCGGCGACCGGCTGGCTCAGCATCCGCGGCACCAGCGAGAACGGGCCGACCTTGACGAACTGCAGCGCCTGCTCGGCGAACTCGTGGAACTGCGTCGCCCGCAGCACCGACCACGGCACGGTGCCCTCGGCGAGGGTCCGCTCCTGCAGCCGCTTGCCGGCGTAGTAGCCGGTGTCGACGTCGTCGATGCCGACGATCGAGAGCGCGACGACGTGGGGCGGCGCGGCGGCCTGCAGCTGCCGGGTGACGCCGCCGAAGAACTCCTCGGCCGCCTCCCGCTTCTGGGTGGCGACGCTGGTGACGTCGACCACCGCGTCGACGCCCGCGAGCCGCTCGGCGAGCCCGGACCCGGTGGTCAGGTCGACCCCCTCGGCCCGGGCGAGGACGACGACGTCGTGCCCGCGCTCACGGGCGACGTCCACGACGTGACGGCCGACGACACCGGTGCCGCCGGCCACGGCGATCTTCATGGGTTCAGGACTGTTCACACCGAGATGACGAGACAGCCGTTCCCGGATGTGACATCGGGTCAGACGAGCTCGGGCTCGGTCTTCTCGCGGACCTCGTCCTCGGTGACGCCGGGGGCGAGCTCGACGAGCCTCAGACCGTCGGGCGTCACGTCGATCACGCACAGGTCGGTGATGATCCGCTGGACGACGCCCTTGCCGGTGTACGGCAGGGAGCACTCGTTCACGATCTTGTAGGTGCCGTCCTTGGCGACGTGCTCCATCAGCACGATCACCCGCTTGGCGCCGTGGACCAGGTCCATCGCGCCGCCCATGCCCTTGACCATCTTCCCGGGGATCATCCAGTTCGCGATGTCACCGGCCTTCGAGACCTGCATCGCGCCGAGGATCGCGGCGTCGATCTTGCCGCCGCGGATCATCCCGAACGACGTCGCCGAGTCGAAGAACGAGGCGCCGCGCCGCAGCGTGACGGTCTCCTTGCCGGCGTTGATCAGGTCCGGGTCCTCGTCGCCGTCGAACGGGTACGCCCCGACGCCGAGGATGCCGTTCTCCGACTGCAGCACCAGCTCCACGTCGTCGCCGACGTAGTTCGGCACCAGCGTCGGCAGCCCGATGCCGAGGTTGACGTAGGAGCCGTCCGACAGCTCCGAGGCCGCGCGGGCGGCCATCTCCTCACGAGTCCACCCCATCAGGCGCGCTCCCTCACCGTTCGCTTCTCGATCCGCTTGTCTGCAGCCTGCTCCGGGGTCAGCGCGACGACGCGCTGCACGAACACTCCCGGCGTGTGGATCTCGTTGGGGTCCAGCTCGCCCGGCTCGACGAGCTCCTCGACCTCCGCGATCGTGACCCGGCCGCACATCGCGGCGAGCGGGTTGAAGTTCCGCGCGGAGTCCCGGTAGACGAGGTTGCCGTGCCGGTCGCCCTTCCAGGCCCGCACCAGCCCGAAGTCCGCGACGATCGCGCGCTCGAGGACGTACTCCCGGCCGTCGAACTCCTGCGTCTGCTTGGCAGGCGAGGCGACCACGACGTTCCCCGCGTCGTCGTACTTCCACGGCAGGCCGCCCTCGGCCACCTGGGTGCCGACGCCCGTGGCGGTGAAGAACGCCGGGATGCCCGACCCGCCGGCGCGCATCCGCTCCGCGAGCGTGCCCTGCGGCGTCAGCTCGACCTCGAGCTCGCCGGAGAGGTACTGGCGGGCGAACTCCTTGTTCTCGCCGACGTACGACGAGATCATCCGCCGGATCCGCTTCTCGGCGAGCAGGCGGCCCAGCCCCCAGTCGTCGACGCCGCAGTTGTTCGACACCGCCTCGAGGTCCGTCGTACCGGCCGTGAGCAGCGCGTCGATCAGCACCGACGGGATGCCGCACAGCCCGAATCCGCCCACCGACAGCGTCGCGCCGTCCGGGATGTCCGCCACGGCTTCTGTGGCCGAGGTCACCACCTTGTCCATGCGGCCGATCCTAGGGCTCCCCACCGCTGACCTAGGCTCGGGTCCATGGCAGCCCAGCCGAGCACCCCCGACTGGTCCCGCGTGCGCCTGCACGTGGTCACCGGCAAGGGCGGCACCGGCAAGTCGACAGTCGCGGCGTCGCTCGCGCTGGCGCTCGCGGCCCAGGGCCGGCAGGTGCTGCTCTGCGAGGTCGAGGGCCGGCAGGGGATCGCCCGGATGTTCGACGTCGACCCGCTGCCCTACGAGGAGCGCCGGATCGCGACGGGGCTGCGCCTGCGCGGCCGCGCGCCGGGCGTCGTGCACGCGCTGCACATCGATCCCGAGTCCGCGCTGCTGGAGTACCTCGCGATGTACTACAAGCTCGGCCGCGCGGGCCGCGCGCTCGACCGCTTCGGGGTCATCGAGTTCGCGACGACCATCGCGCCCGGCGTCCGCGACGTGCTGCTGACCGGCAAGGTCTACGAGGCCGTGCAGCGCAACAACCGGAACAAGAACGCGATCCGGTACGACGCGGTCGTGCTCGACGCGCCGCCGACCGGCCGGATCGCGCAGTTCCTCAACGTCAACGACGAGCTCGCCGGGCTGGCCAAGGTCGGCCCGATCAAGAGCCAGGCCGACTCGGTGATGACGCTGTTCCAGTCGCCGCGCACGGCCGTCCACCTCGTGACCGTCCTGGAGGAGATGCCGGTCCAGGAGACCGCCGACGGCATCGCCGAGCTCCGGCAGGCCGGGCTGCCCGTCGGGAGCGTGATCGTGAACCAGGTCCGGCCCGGCGACATCTCGGCGCACGACCTCGCGGCCGCGCGCGCCGGGAAGCTCGACGCCGAGCAGATCGAGGCCGACCTCAAGGAGGCCGGCGTCGACATCGGCGACGGGCTGGTCGAGGGACTGCTCGCCGAGGCGCACGACCACGCGGAACGGCGCGCGCTCGAGGACAGCCAGCGCGCCGTGGTGGCCGGCCTCGGGCTGCCGACGTACGAGCTGCCCCGGCTGCCGGGCGGCGTCGACCTCGGCGGGCTCTACGAGCTCGCGGAGGACCTCGCCGAGCAGGTGATCCGGTGAAGTCGCGCACCCGCGTCGGCCCGCTGGCCGCCGCCCCCGGACCGGTGCCGCAGATGGACGTCGACGCGCTCATCGACGACCCGGGCACGGGCATCATCGTGTGCTGCGGCTCCGGCGGCGTCGGCAAGACCACGACGTCCGCGGCGCTCGCGCTGCGCGCCGCCGAGCGCGGCCGCAAGGTCGTCGTCCTCACCATCGACCCGGCCCGCCGGCTCGCGCAGTCGATGGGCATCGAGCAGCTCGACAACACGCCGCGCCCGGTCAGCGGCCTGCGCAGCAACGGCCGCGGGAACCGCAAGGGCGGCCGCCTCGACGCGATGATGCTCGACATGAAGCGCACCTTCGACGAGGTGGTCGAGAGCCAGGCCACCCCTGAGAAGGCGAAACAGATCCTGGAGAACCCCTTCTACATCGCGCTGTCGAGCTCGTTCGCGGGCACCCAGGAGTACATGGCGATGGAGAAGCTCGGCCAGATCCACGCCGAGTCGCAGCGCGACGGCACCTACGACCTGATCGTGGTCGACACCCCGCCGTCGCGCTCCGCGCTGGACTTCCTCGATGCGCCCGAGCGGCTGTCGAGCTTCCTCGACGGGCGCTTCATCCGGCTGCTGCTCACGCCCGCCAAGGGCCCGGCGAAGATGATGAGCGCGGGGTTCGGGCTGATCACCAGCGCGCTGAACAAGATCCTCGGCGCCCAGGTGCTGCGCGACATGCAGACGTTCGTGTCGGCGTTCGACACGCTCTTCGGCGGCTTCCGGCAGCGCGCGCAGCGGACGTTCCAGCTGCTCCAGGCCGACGGGACGGCGTTCCTCGTCGTCGCCGCACCGGAGCCGGACGCGCTGCGCGAGGCGGCGTACTTCGTCGAACGCCTCGGCGAGGAGCGGATGCCGCTCGCCGGGCTCATCGTCAACCGGGCCACGCCCCAGCCGCGCGGCACGCTGTCGGGCGACGAGGCGATGGCCGCGTCGGCCCGGCTGCGCAAGCGCGCGCCGGACTCACTGACCGCCGGGCTGCTCCGGCTGCACGCCGACCAGACCCGCACGGTCGAGCGCGAGGCCCTGCTGCGCGCCCGGTTCGCCGCCGCGCACCCGCAGGTGCCGACGGCGGTGGTGCCCGCGCTGGCCGGCGACGTCCACGACCTCGCCGGCCTGCGCCAGGTCGGTCAGCTGCTGGCGGGTGCCTAGACCGAGATCTTGGCGGTGAGCGGGCTGCCCTGCTCCCGCGCCGCCTCGAGCACCGAGCGCCACGAGGCGTTCGGCCGGCGGCGGAGCAGCGCGCGTCGCTCACGCTCGGTCATGCCGCCCCAGACCCCCCACTCGATCTGGTTGTCGAGTGCCTCTGCGAGGCACTCGGTGCGCACGGGGCAACCCGCGCACAGCTGCTTGGCCTTGTTCTGTTCCGCACCACGCACGAAGAGCTGGTCCGGCTGCGCCTGGCGGCATGCTGCCGCGGGCGCCCAATCCTCAACCCACATCTTGATGTCCCCACATCAGTCCGAGACGTGCAGACATCCCCACGATGACTGCCCGGGAAGACTTCCCCTCCACCAGTAAGGTAAAGATCGTCTGAGAATTCGGACAGACCCAGCCGGATGAGATACGCATAGTCCGAACTAACTAGTCATGTCGGGCCATGTTTAGGTACGGGCTACGCCGCACCCGTACTCTTGAGGCCATGTCCGTGCCGCGTGACGAACGCCTCTCGGGAGCCCGCGTGGCGTCCCACCTGCTCGTGATGGTGGCGGTCGCCGCCGTGATGGGCGTCATCGCCGCCGGCCTCGCCATCCCCTTCGCGGGCGTGCTCGGCGTCGGTGCCCGGCAGGTGGCCCAGGCGATGGACAACCTGCCGGCGGAGCTGCAGACCGACCCGCTGCCGCAGAAGACCAAGCTGCTGGACGCGGACGGCAACACGATCGCCACGATCTACGACGAGAACCGCGTCAACGTCTCGCTGCCGCAGGTGTCGCGGATCATGGTGAAGTCGATCGTCGCGATTGAGGACTACCGCTACTACGAGCACGGCGCGCTCGACCTCAAGGGCACGCTGCGCGCGCTGATCACCAACCAGGCGAACTCCGGGGTGGTCCAGGGCGGCTCGTCGATCACCCAGCAGATGGTCAAGATGACGCTGCTGACCCAGGCCAACACCCGCGCCGAGCGCCGGGCCGCCACCGATGACACCTACGCCCGCAAGCTCCGCGAGCTGCGCTACGCGATCGCGTTCGAGCAGAAGTACTCCAAGGACTGGATCCTCGAGCGGTACCTCAACATCGCCTACTTCGGCGACGGCACGTACGGCGTCCAGTCGGCCGCACGTCACTACTTCGACGTCAACGCCAAGGACCTGAACCTGCGCCAGTCGGCGATGCTCGCGGGGCTGGTGAAGAACCCCACCGGCTACGACCCGACGAACTCCCCCGACAAGGCGCTCGCCCGGCGCAACATCGTGCTCGACCGGATGGCCGAGCTGAACGTGATCAGCCGCGAGAAGGCCGAGAAGACCAAGGAGATGGGCCTCGGCCTGGACGTGAAGGCCGCCAAGAACGGCTGCCTCTACTCCAGGGCGCCGTTCTTCTGCGACTACGCCGTCGCCTGGCTGCTCCAGAACCCCGCGCTCGGCGAGACGGTCGAGGAGCGCAAGAAGATGCTGCGGACCGGCGGCCTCACCATCCGCACCACCCTCGACCTCGACGACCAGACCGCGGCCGACAACGCGGTCGCCGCCAACGTCTACAAGCAGGACCAGGCTGTCGGGGCGATCGCGATGGTCGAGCCCGGCACCGGCGCGGTCAAGGCGCTCGCGCAGTCCCGCCCGATGGGCCGCAGCGAGGACGCCGGGCAGACGTTCCTCAACTACACCGTGCCGACCAAGTACGGCGGCTCCGCGGGCTTCCAGGCCGGCTCGACGTTCAAGCCGTTCGTGCTGGCGGCCGCGGTCAACCGCAACATCCCGCTGACGACGACGCTGAACCCGCCCGCGGAGATGACGATCCCGCAGGACGAGTTCGAGAACTGCCCCGGCCAGCCGCCCTTCGCCGGCGAGTGGAACGTCTCGACGTCGACCACCTACGGCCCTATGGACGTCTACCGCGGCACCCAGACCTCCTCCAACACCTTCTACGCCATGCTCGAGCGGGAGACCGGCGTCTGCGAGCCGTTCAACATCGCCAAGGCGCTCGGGGTCGAGCTCACCAACCCGAACGGCGACGACCAGGGCAACGGCGCGGAGCGGGTCGTGACGTTCACCCTCGGGGTCGCCAACGCCAGCCCGCTGGAGATGGCCGAGGCGTACGCCACGTTCGGTGCGCGCGGACTGCACTGCGACTCGCAGCCGGTCACCGACATCGCCGACGCCGACGGCAACGAGCTGAAGCACTTCCTGCCGAGCTGCAAGCAGGCGCTGCCGCAGGCCACGGCCGACGCGGTCAACGACGTGCTCCGCGGCGTCCAGGAGCCGGGCGGCTACGGCTACGACATCGGCAACACCGGCCTGGTCGTGCCGTCCGCGGCCAAGACCGGCACGACCCAGGACGGCAAGTCCGTCTGGTACGTCGGCTACACCCCCCAGATCTCGACCGCGGCGATGATCGCCGGCGCGACCAAGGAGGGCCAGCGGCCGATGGAGCTCGCCGGTCAGACCATCGGTGGCGAGTACATCTACGAGGTCTCCGGCTCCGGCTTCGCCGGCCCCATGTGGGCCCAGGCGATGCAGGCCATCGACGACCGCCTCGACAACGAGGACTTCGTCGCGCCCGACCAGAGCGCGATCGAGGGCGAGCCGACCCTGGTCCCCTCCGTCTCGGGCATGAGCGTCTCCGAGGCCGAGTCGGCACTCGAGGACGCCGGCTTCAACCCGATTCAGGGTGGCGCGGTCGCCTCCGGCAACCCCGCCGGCACCGTGGCCTACACCTCGCCCTCGAGCGGCAGCTACGTGCCGAAGGGCTCCCTGATCACCGTGTACACCTCCACCGGCGTCGCGCCGCCGCCCCCGGACAAGCCGGACAAGCCCGGCAACGGCGGCGGCAACGGGGGTGGCCCGGGCAACGGCAACGGCAACGGCAACGGCAACGGCAACGGTCCGGGCGGCGGGCGCTAGCTAGCCCAGCTGGCGGCGTACCTCCGCGGCGACCGCGCCGCCGTCGGCGCGTCCCTTCACCTGGGGCGTCACGACGCCCATGACCTTGCCCATCGCCTTCATGCCCTCGCCGGCGGCGCCGACCTGGGCGATGGCGGCGGTGACGAGGTCGGCGATCTCCTCCTCGCTGAGCTGGGCCGGCAGGTAGTCGGCGATGACCGCGGCCTCCGCGGTCTCCTTCGCGGCCATCTCGGCGCGGCCGCCCTCGCTGAACGCGGTCGCGGCCTCGCGGCGCTTCTTGGCCTCGGTGGACAGCACGCCGACGATGTCGTCGTCGGAGAGCTCGCGGGCCTGCTTGCCGGCGACCTCCGCGTTGGTGATGGCGGTCAGCACCATCCGCAGCGTCGAGGAGCGCACCTCGTCGCGCGCCTTCATGGCGGTGGTGAGGTCGGCGCGCAGACGGTCCTTGAGGGCACTCATGCGGGCCATTGTGGCAGCCTTGCCGCGTGAACCCGCTATCGATTCTCCGGCGCCTGACGCTCGCCGGAGCGCTGGCCGGAGCCGGGGTCACGGCGTACGCGATGACGGAGGCGCGCGCATACACGCTGCGCCGGGTGACGGTGCCCGTCCTGCCGCCCGGGAGCCCGGCGCTGCGGGTGCTGCACCTCAGCGACGTGCACATGACACCCGGCCAGACCCGCAAGCAGGCCTGGCTCCGCGACCTGGCCGCACTGGAGCCGGACCTGGTGGTCGACACCGGCGACAACCTCGCCCACCGCGACGCCGTGCCCGTGGTGCTGGACTCGCTCGGGGCCCTGCTCGACGTCCCCGGGGTGTTCGTGCTCGGCTCCAACGACTACTTCGAGCCGACCCTGCGCAACCCGTTCAAGTACCTGCTCCCCGACGACGGCAAGCGGCACACCGACGTGCCCGAGCTGCCGTGGCGCGAGCTGCGCGACGCGCTGACCGGCGCCGGCTGGGCCGACCTCACCAACGCCAAGGCCGAGCTCGCGGTCCGCGGTCTGCGGCTCGCGTTCGCCGGCGTGGACGACCCCCACCTCGGCTACGACCGCCTCGACGAGGTGGCGGGCCCGGCGGATCCCGGTGCGGACCTGCGCCTGGGGGTCGCGCACGCGCCGTACCTGCGCGTCCTGGACCGGTTCGCCGCGGACGGGTACGACGCGATCCTGGCCGGCCACACGCACGGCGGCCAGGTGTGCGTCCCGGGCTTCGGCGCCCTGACCACCAACTGCGACCTGGAGCCGGAACGGGCGAAGGGGCTGCACCGCCACCAGTCCTCCTGGCTGCACGTCTCGGCCGGGCTGGGCACCAGCCCGTACGCCCGGATCCGGGTCGCGTGCCGACCGGAGGCGACCCTGCTGACCCTGGTCGGTACCGAAACCTGAGCCGATTTCGGGGCGCCCGAGGTGCTCGGGTATGGTTTCCCCCGGTCCGCTTCGGTGGGCCGTTCGGGCTGTGGCGCAGCTTGGTAGCGCGCTTCGTTCGGGACGAAGAGGCCGCAGGTTCAAATCCTGTCAGCCCGACCATCTGAGGGTCCGGATCCGCACCGCGGGTCCGGGCCCTTGTTGGTTTCTGGGGAGCGCACCGGTGGAATGCTGCCGCCATGGTCGATGAGGACGACACGGGGCGGTCCGGCCCGTCCCTGGAGCTGCCGAAGCTCCGGCGCCGGCGTCCCGCGGCTGCGGCCCCCGCACCGGAGCCGACGCCGGAGCCAGCTCCCGCGCCGTCACCCGCGCCGTCACCCGCACTGGCGCCGACCCAGGTGGAGATCGAACCGCGGCGCCGCCGTCCGGTCCGGGTCCCCCGCCCCGGCGGGATGCTCGCTGTCGTCGTCACGGGCCTCGTGGTGGGCCTCGGGATCGTCGGGCTCACCTGGGCCTCGCTGCGCGGCTGCGAGGCCGTCCAGGGCACGTCCTCGTGCGGCGGCGTGGGCTATCCGCTCCTCGCGGTGATCCTCGTGGTGATGGTCGTCGTCGGCGCGCTGCTGCTGCGCCTGGCCCAGGTGCCCGAGCCGGGCAGCACCAGCTTCCTCGCCGTCGGCCTCACCGCGGTGCTGGCCCTGATGTTCCTCGTCGACTCGCTGCTCGACGACGCAATGATCGTCGTGCTGCCGCTGCTCTGCGCAGGGGCCTTCGCCGCCGCGCACTGGGTGACGCGGACGTTCGTCGAGCCGCCGACCGACTAGCGGCGGGCGATCAGCTCCGCGATCTGCACGGTGTTGAGCGCGGCACCCTTGCGTAGGTTGTCGTTGGAGATGAACAGCGCCAGGCCGCGGTCGCCCTCGACGCCCTCGTCCTTGCGGATCCGGCCGACGTACGACGGGTCCTGGCCGGCCGCCTGGAGCGGGTTCGGGATGTCGGTCAGCTCGACGCCGGGCGCGCCGGCCAGCAGCTCCTGCGCTCGCTCGGGCGTCAACGGCCGCTCGAACTCGGCGTTGACCGCGAGGGAGTGTCCCGTGAAGACCGGGACCCGCACGCAGATGCCGGAGACCGGCAGGTCGGGGATGCCGAGGATCTTGCGCGACTCGTTGCGCAGCTTCTGCTCCTCGTCGGTCTCGTTGAGGCCGTCGTCGACGATGCTCCCGGCCAGCGGCAGCACGTTGTAGGCGATGGTGCGCTGGTAGACGCCCGGCTCCGGGAACGCGACCGCCGAGCCGTCGTAGGCCAGCTCGTCGGCCTTGTCGCCCGCCGCGGCGATGCCGGAGGTCAGCTCGGCGACGCCGGCGACGCCCGAGCCCGAGACCGCCTGGTACGTCGACGCGATCAGCCGGACCAGGCCGGCCTCGTCGTGCAGCGGCTTGAGGACCGGCATCGCGGCCATCGTGGTGCAGTTCGGGTTCGCGATGATGCCCCGGCCCGCCTCGATCACCTCGGCCGCAGCCTCGGGGTTGACCTCGGAGACGACCAGCGGGATCGCGGGGTCCTTGCGGAACGCGCTCGAGTTGTCGACGACGATCACGCCCGCGTCGACGAACTTCGGGACCAGCGCCCGCGAGGTGGTCGCGCCCGCGGAGAACAGCGCGACGTCGAGGCCCGTCGGGTCCGCGGTCTCGGCGTCCTCGACGACGATGTCGCGGCCGGCGAACGGGAGCACCTTGCCCGCGGAACGGGCGGAGGCGAAGAAGCGGATCTCCTCGATCGGGAAGCTCCGCTCCTCGAGGATCTGGCGCATCGCGACGCCGACCTGGCCGGTCGCGCCGACGATGCCGATGCGCATCGGCTTCAGAGCACTCATCGCCCGGTCCCGCCGTACACGACCGCCTCGACCTCGTCGGCGTCCAGGTCGAACGCGGTGTGCGTCGTGCGCACGGCCTCGGCGACCCGGCTCTCGTCGATGATCACCGAGATGCGGATCTCGGAGGTGGAGATCATCTCGATGTTGACGCCCGCCGTGGCGAGCGCGGAGAAGAACTTGGCGGTGACGCCCGGGTGGCTGCGCATCCCGGCACCGATCAGCGAGACCTTGCCGACCTGGTCGTTGTAGAGGAGCTGGTCGTAGCCGACCTCGTCCTGGATCTTCGCGAGCCTGCCCATGGCGGCCTGGCCGTCGGTGCGCGGCAGCGTGAACGAGATGTCGGTCAGCCCGGTGGCGGCCGCCGAGACGTTCTGGACGACCATGTCGATGTTGACCTCGGCATCGGCGAGCGCCTCGAAGATGCGGGCGGCCATGCCCAGCTTGTCGGGCACGCCGACCACGGTGATCTTGGCCTCGCTGGTGTCGTGCGCGACGCCGGCGATGATCGCCTGCTCCATCTGTTCGTCTCCTGCCTTGCTGTCCGGGATCACCCAGGTGCCCTCCTTCTGGGAGAAGGACGAGCGCACGTGGATCGGGATGTCGTAGCGGCGGGCGTACTCGACGCACCGCAGGTGGAGGATCTTCGAGCCGGCGGCGGCCATCTCGAGCATCTCCTCGGCGCCGACGCGAGCGAGCTTGCGCGCCGCCGGCACGATCCGCGGGTCGGCGGTGAAGACGCCGTCCACGTCGGTGTAGATCTCGCAGACGTCGGCACCCAGGGCCGCGGCCAGGGCGACCGCGGTCGTGTCGGTGCCGCCGCGCCCGAGGGTGGTGATCTCCTTGGTGTCCTGCGAGACGCCCTGGAAGCCCGCGACGATGACGATGTGGCCCTCCGCCAGCGCCGACTCGATCCGGCCCGGCGTGACGTCGATGATCTTCGCCTTGCCGTGGACGGAGTCGGTGATCACGCCGGCCTGGGAACCCGTGAAGGAGCGCGCGCTGAAGCCGAGGTCGGAGATCGCCATCGCGACCAACGCCATCGAGATCCGCTCGCCGGCGGTCAGCAGCATGTCGAGCTCGCGAGCCGGAGGCGCCGGGCTGACCGCCTGCGCCTTGTCGATCAGGTCGTCGGTCGTGTCACCCATCGCCGAGACCGCGACGACGACGTCGTGGCCGGACTTCTTGGCGTCGACGATCCGCCGCGCGACGCGCTTGATCGCGTCGGGGTTGGCGACCGAAGATCCGCCGTACTTCTGGACGACAATGCCCACTGTCTCGATCCCTCGTAGCTCGACTTCTCCGAGGGCCGAGTCTACCGAGGCGTGCTGCCGTCGCCCTCGAGCATCTCATCGGCGGCCGCGAGCTGCTCGTCCTCGTCGACGATCTCGGCGTCGAGCCGGTCGTGGGTCACGATCGAGACCAGCGCGTTGAGCGTGGCTCCGGCGAGGTTGCCCCACGACGAGACGTAGGAGAACTGCCACCACCACAGCGCCTCGGCGACGTTGCCGAGCCGGTAGTGGCGCAGGCCGTTCTCGAGGTCGGTCGCGATGCTGGTCAGGTCGTCGGACAGCTGGCCGGTGACCAGCTCGGGGACGTAGGGGTCGAAGACGTAGCTGTAGGTGTCGACGGCGTCGAGCATCTCGGCCAGCCGCAGCCGCATCTCGTCGAGGTCCGCCTCGGGGCCGACGTCGGGCTGGTACTCGCCCGTCGGGGTGAAGTCGCGCTGCGCGCCGAGCCGGGCGCCGGCGAGCAGCACCTGGCTGATCTCGAGCAGCAGCGGCGAGATGGCGCGCCCGCCGTCGCCCTCGCTGGCCACCGCCCTCAGCGCGATCAGGAAGCTCTCGACCTGGTCGGCGATCTGCTGCGCGAACTCCTCGGTCTCGGCATCGAGCACCGGTCGGGTGGTCCCCATGGACTCAGTCATCTGCTGATCGCCTTCCTGCGAATGCGCGGCCCAGGGTCACCTCGTCGGCGTACTCCAGGTCACCGCCTACGGGGAGTCCACTCGCCAAACGCGTCACGCGCAAGCCGATGGGCCGCAACATCCGCGTGAGGTACGTCGCGGTGGCCTCGCCCTCGAGGTTCGGGTCGGTCGCGAGGATCACCTCGGTGATCGCTCCGTCGGAGAGCCGGACCATCAGCTCGCGGATGCGCAGCTGGTCGGGGCCGATGCCGTCGATCGGCGAGATCGCGCCGCCGAGCACGTGGTAGCGGCCGCGGAACTCGCGGGTCCGCTCGATCGCCACGACGTCCTTGTACTCCTCGACCACGCACAGCAGCGCAGGGTCACGGCGCGGGTCGCGGCAGATGCGGCACTGCTCGTCCTCGGACACGTTGAAGCAGATGCTGCAGAACTTCACCTTGGCCTTGACCTCGATGAGCACGTCGGCGAGGCGACGTACGTCGGTGGGGTCGGCCTGGAGCAGGTGGAACGCGATCCGCTGCGCGCTCTTGGGACCGACGCCCGGCAGCCTGCCGAGCTCGTCGATCAGGTCCTGGACGATGCCTTCGTACAAGTGCCGGCTCCGCTAGAAGCCGAGCTTGGGCATGCCGGGCATGCCTTCGGCGCCGCCCGCGAGCGGACCGAGCGCCTCGCTGGCGAGCGCGTCGGCCTGGGCCTTCGCGTCGCGGTAGGCCGCCACGATCATGTCCGCGAGGTCGGCCAGGTCGTCGGGGTCGCTGCCGTCGAAGCCACCGGCCTTGATCTCGACGCCGACCAGCTCGCCGACGCCGTTGACCTTGGCGGTCACCGCGCCACCGGCGACAGTGCCGTCGACCACGGTCTCGGCGAGCCGCTGCTGCGCGCTCTGGAGCTGCTCCTGCATCTGCTGCGCCTGCTGGAGCAGCGCGTTCATGTCGAAGCCACCGCCGCCCAGCGCGTCGAAGGGGTTCTGGGTCATCGGTCCACCTCGTTGGTCGTCATGAGTGCTTGATCTCCTCGATCATCTGCGCGCCGAGCTCCCGTTGGAGCAGCTCAGCGGTGCTGAGGCCCTGGTCGTCCGCGTCGACGTCCTCAGGGTGCGCCTCAGCGTCGGCGGCGGCCCAGTCCGGACCGCGCTCGCCCACCGGGGCGTCGGCGTCGCGGGTCTGCTGGATCGCCTCACGCGCCGCCTGCATGGCCTCGGGGCGGGGCTGCTCCGGGGCCGGCTCCGGCGCCGGCGGCGGGGTCGGCTCCGGCGCGGGGTCGGGGACCGCGGCGCGGGTCACGGTGGGCGTGCCCTCGGCCTTGGCGCCCGGGTCGACGATCGTCTCGATCCTCCAGTCGGCGCCGACCACGTCGATCGCGGCCTGGCGGACGATCTCGTCACTGCCGCCGTTCACGAACGACTCGCGCGCCCCCGCGTTGGAGAAGCCGAGGGTCAAGACGTTGCCGTCGACCGCAACCACCTGGCAGTTCTGGGTGAGGTGCATCCAGGTCACCCGGCGACGCTGCTTGGTCGCGTCGACGATGTCGGGCCACAGCCGGCGGACGTCGACCAGGCTGAGGGCGCCGCTGGGCGCAGGAGTGGGAGCGGGCGCGGGTGCGGGCGCCGCGGCGACCGGTTCCGGCGTCGGGTCGGGCTCCGGGTCGGGCTCCGGGTCGACCGGCGGAGGCGGCGGCGGTGCGGCCGCGGGCTCGGGGCGCTCGGCGGCCGGGTCGGGCGCGGCGGGCCGCGAGGGCGGCGGGGCCGGACGGTCCTGGGCGGGCGGCTGCGGGGCCGCGACGGTCGGCGTCGGCGTACCCGTGATCGTCAGGCGCTTCTCGAGCCGGTCGAGGCGGGCGAGCACGCCGTCGGTGGCGTGGTCGGCACCGGGCAGCAGGATCCGCGCGCAGAGCAGCTCGAGCAGCAGGCGGGGCGCGGTGGCGCCGCGCATCTCGGTCAGGCCGGTGGCGGCGATGTCGGCGGCCCGGCTCAGCTCGGCGGCGCCGAACCGCGCGGCCTGCGCGACCAGCCGCTCACCCTGGTCCTCGGACACGTCGATGAGCCCGGTCGCCGGGGCGTCCGGGACGGCGGCCACGATCACCAGGTCGCGCAGCCGGCGCAGCAGGTCCTCGGTGAAGCGGCGGGGGTCCTGGCCGGTCTCGACGACCTTGTCGACCACCCCGAACACCGCCGCGCCGTCGCCGGCGGCGAACGCGTCGACGACCTCGTCGAGCAGCGTGTCGGGGGTGTAGCCGAGCAGCCCGGTCGCGAGCTCGTGGGTGACGCCGTTGGGCCCCGCCCCGCCGAGCAGCTGGTCGAGCACCGAGAGAGTGTCGCGAGCCGAGCCGGCGCCGGCGCGGACCACCAGCGGGAGCGCCGCCTGGTCGATCGTGACGCCCTCGCGCTGGCAGAGGTCGGCGAGGTACGACGACAGCAGCCGCGGCGGGATCAGCCGGAACGGGTAGTGGTGGGTCCGCGAGCGGATCGTCGGGATCACCTTGTCGGGCTCGGTGGTCGCGAAGATGAAGCGCAGGTGCGGCGGCGGCTCCTCGACGAGCTTGAGCAGCGCGTTGAAGCCCTGCGGGCTCACCATGTGCGCCTCGTCGATGATGTAGACCTTGTACTTGCTCTTCACCGGCGCGAAGAACGCCTTCTCGCGCAGGTCGCGGGCGTCGTCCACGCCACCGTGCGACGCGGCGTCGATCTCGATCACGTCGATGGAGCCCGGCCCGCCCCGCGCCAGGTCGCGGCAGCTCTCGCACTCACCGCACGGGTCCGCAATCGGTGCCCGCTCGCAGTTGAGCGCCCGCGCCAGGATCCGCGCGCTCGTGGTCTTGCCGCAGCCGCGCGGGCCGGAGAAGAGGTAGGCGTGGTTCACCCGGTTGTTGGCCAGCGCGGCCCGCAGCGGCTCCGTGACGTGGTCCTGACCGATCACCTCGGCGAACGTCTCGGGCCGGTAGCGGCGGTACAGCGCGAGGGGTGACTCCACGCATGAACCCTAACCACAGCCCCCGACAGTGGGTAGCGGGCGGGGCGCGGGGGTCGGTACGCCGCTTCAACGCCGGGCCCGGACATGCAAAGGCCCCCCGCGCACCCGACAGAGCTCGCTTGCCCTTGCTGCCTTCCGGCCCTGGGGGAGTTGGGCGAGGTGCCGCCACACGGGGGGTTGGCCCGAAGTCTAGGTGAGGGCCCGGAGCAGACCAAGACGAGGGGTCCCGGTGCGCGTGAGGCCGATTTCACGGCGCCGTACGCCGACCGGTAACCTCCTCCGCGGAGGTATCGCCTAGTGGCCTATGGCGCTCGCTTGGAAAGCGGGTTGGGTTAATAGCCCTCGGGGGTTCGAATCCCCCTACCTCCGCCACACGGAACGGCGTCGCAGTCAGCTGCGGCGCCGTTCGTGGTTTCACGGGCGCTCGCTTGGAAAGCGGGTTGGGTCTCTAGCACTCCCTCGATCTCGGGGGGTTCGACTCCCCCTACCTCCGCCACACGGCCCGGCGTCGCAGTCAGCTGCGGCGCCGTTCGTGAGCCGTCCTGAGTTATCCGGACAGGGTGGTTGTGGTGATCATGCCGCTGGCTGGGTGGCGG
>NZ_BAABFQ010000002.1:0-7994 GCF_039541135.1 Nocardioides caricicola
AAAACCTGGCCGGGCTGGACCCGGACGACCCCAGGCCCCCGTCGCAGCAGATCGCTAACGTTCTGCGAGCTGCGATCCGTACACGCAAGTTCGAGCCAGGCGAGCGACTGCCGTCCCAGAACGACCTAGCCGAGCGCTACAACGTCGCCCGAGAGACGGTCAAGACTGCGCTGCGCATCCTGCGCGACGAGCGCCTGATCGTCACCCGTCAGGGCAGCGGCGCATTCGTTCGCGCACAGACCGAGCGGCCGGTGGGACTGCGGCCCCACGTCGAGGCGGCCTTCGAGCGCGCACACGTCACGATCGAATTCGCCGGCTTCTCCGGTGAGACGCTCCACGGAGTACTGACCGAGCCGCTCGACAAGATCCGTGCCGGGCTACTCACGCCCGAGTCCGTTACCGTTCGCATCCTGCTCCCGGACACGGGAGAGCCCATGGCCCTGCCATGCCTGGCTGAGACGCAGGCCGACGATCCCGGCGTGCGCGAGCGCGCCGAGCGGATCACCCGTCGGCACACGGACGCCATTGTCGAGGCGGTGCGCGAACTCGGAGACCTTGGCTTGGTCAAAGACGCAGTAGCAGAGGTGCGGGTGCACCGCGCAGCGCCGCTGTTCAAGCTCTACATCCTCAACGGCGAGGAAGCCTTCTTCGGCTTCTACCCGGTCGTAGAGCACACCGTCATGATCAAAGGCCAGCCCACGGCCATCTACGACCCGATGGGCAAGGACGCGATCCTCTTTCACCGCGCCGTCAGCGACGACGAGGCTTCCGACGCGTCCCAGTACGTCGACCAGGCCCGGACCTGGTTCGACTCCATGTGGTCAACCATCGCTCACGACTACACGCCATGAACCCGCGATACAGCGTCGCCCAGGTCCTCAACGACACCGGGCCAATCCTGCTCGACTTCGACGGGCCGGTCTGCGCCGTCTTCGCCACCCTCGCGGACTCCACCGTCGCGGCCGAGCTGCGCCGCGTCATCGAGGAGCACGACGTCGAGATACCGGCGCACATCCGAGCCATCGACGACCCGCTCGAAGTGCTCCGGTTCACCGCGACCACCGGAACGCCATCACTGGTCGTACGAGTTGAGAACGCGTTGTGCCGAGCCGAGCTAACCGCGGTCGACGGCGCCAGGCCAACGCCCTACGCGCGGGAGGTCATCGTCGCTGCCCATGAGGCTGGTCGGCCAATCGCCATCGTCAGCAACAACTCAGCCCTCGCCATCGAGCGTTACCTGACCGCTCACCGACTCACCCGGTACATCACGACCACCGTTGGCCGAGCACACGCCAACCCAGGTCGCATGAAGCCGAACCCGGCACCAATCCGACGCGCCGCCCTGGCGGTCGATGCCGACCCGACCAGGTGCGTCCTCGTAGGCGACTCCACCTCTGACATCGAAGGCGGACGGGCTGCCGCTGTTCGCACGATCGGGTTTGCCAACAAGCCCGGCAAGCGCGATCGCCTACTGAGGGCAGGAGCGGACGCCATCACCGAAGGCACGGACGGGATGGCCGAGCTGGCCAGGGCTCTACACCACGAACTGCCGAATTAGCCTCTTAAGGATCAAGGCGGCCCGCAAGCGGGCCGCGCCGGCTCGGCCCCGGCCTGCTGGCGACCTTCGGCCGGCATCGGCCGGGCCGGCCGGCCATGCATGGGACGACCAGAACCTTGAAGACCTCGGGGCTCCGCCCCGAACCCCGGCCCTCCTCAGAGATCGGCCGGGGCGGATCACCTCGCCGGGCACCCCAAGGGCTACCAGCCTCCCCGGACGGGGCCAAGGTCGTTCGGCTGGTGAGGCGCTCCACCTTGTCCCCGTCCGGGGAGGCTGGACGGTCTACGACTGCCCGACGAGGAGATCCGCCGCAGCAGCGCGGTTGTCAAGCGTCGCGAAGGTGACGTTCCGCTCGCCCTGGTCCAGCTTCACCTCAGGGGCAAGGCCGGTACGGGCAGCAAGGTCGAAGTCCTCGGCATCCTTCTTGCGCTGGAACACCTTGTCCCGCGTCTCACCAGCGGCATCGACGTACCGGACCCGCCACCGCTTGCCCCGGCCATGCTTCCCAGACTTAACCCTCTCACCGTCCGGACCAGGAGTGCTCAGGTACCACAGATCGTGGACCGCCACGTCAGCCCTCCCGTTCCGTGACCCACGCCCGGACCGCAGCCGGGTCGTAGCGCAGGTGACGCCCGACACGCGAAGCACGCGGCCCAGTGCGGCGGTGACGCCACTGATAGAGCGTGCCGACCGGGACACCAAGGAACGCCGACACGTCCTGAACAGTCCACAGCGGCTCGATCGTCGGCGCGGTCATCGATCCTCCAAAGGGGTCGCAGTTGCCGAAACGTCGGGCGGGTCGGCGGCGCGTCTGGCGGCGTCGAGCTGGGTGCGCCATTGGATCCGTTCGGATATCGCCCGCAGGACTCGGTGGCCGAGGGGCGGCACGTCGGGATCAGTCGGCTTGGCGAGTTCCCAGGCGTGCCGGAAGGCGTCGGAGCCGGCCGGGGCGGTGTCGGCGTCGGTGGTAACACCGAGCAGCGCCTTAACCCATTCGCGGCGGTCGGCCCGATGGTCGGCGAGGGTCTTGCCGGACCACTGGCGGGAGATGAGGACGCGTCGGCCGCCGATGCCGAGGGTTTCCCGCTTGTGAACCTTGTTCTTGCAGCTGCCCGGCTTCAACCCAGGCCGGGCCTTCTTCGGCTGGATGCCGTAGAGCAGCCAGTTGGCGCACCGCTCCGAGCACGGCGTGTGCCGTAGTTCCTGCCAGAGCCGTTCGAGGTGCGCTCGCTGCCGGCCGGTGGCGACCTCGTGGCAGTCGGCGGCCTGCTTGGTCAGGTACTTGGTGATGTAGCCGACGCACCGGTCGGCGTCCTTGGTGCCGGCGAGCACACCCTTGGCGTCGACCTGAACGCCGAAGCGGACCACGTGCACGGGCTCGGCGTCGGGGTCGGCGTCGAGCAGGTCCAGGGCGTCATCCCACGACGGCAGCAGTTCCCCGGTGTCGGGGTCGGTGTAGCCGCCCGCGTCGGCGTCCCATTGCGGCGCCCTTCCCGGTCCGTAGACCAGCTCGTCGACGGGCGGCCACCACACCTGGTGATAGGTCGCGGCCGCGACCTGCCGGACCAGCGCCCGGGGGATGGTGCCGCGCATGGCGAAGTGCGCGTGAGGTGCCAACCGGCGCTGCGGCTCGACCGCCCCCGCGTACTGGACGTTCCAGCCCACGGCCCGGCGCAGGTTCTGCCAGAAGCGGTCCAAGAGCCGGGGGAAGTGCACAGCGTCCCAGGCGGCCCGCCGGTAGTCGTAGCTGTCCGGGTCGACCGGGGTCCCGTCGGAGTGCACGCGGCCGTAGGAGCCAAGGGTGAGGGTCAGGAACATCGACGGCCGGAACACCTGCCCGGCGTGGCCCTCGAAGGTCCGGCCGATGGTCCGGTTCTCCACCGGCAGGCGGGGCAGATCCGGGGCGTCCTGCCGCCGCTTGGTCGACCGGACCCGCCGCCTGCCGTCGCCGTCATCCTGGTCCTCCCTGACGTGCGGAGGGGCGGGCCGGCCCCGCATGCCCTCGGTGGTGATCTGGCCTTCCAGTTCCGCGATCGCCTCGTCCAGGTCCGCCACCTGATCCCACTGCGACGCCCGAGCCGCCTCATCACGGGCGAACTCCAGGTGAGCCCGAGCCACAATCAGGCCGCGTTGTGCCTCGGTGGCCGGGAGAGGGCCGGGGTCGGGTTCGTCGTCGCGGTGCCATCCCTCGTGGATCTGCTGCTGCCGCAGCCGGCGGGCACGGGTAGCGCAGGCCGGACACTTGGCTTCCTGGGTGGCCCCGCAGGGCATGTCGATGACTTCCGTCTGGCCGCTGTCGAGGTCGGTGCGGCGCAGGGAGACGGGGCGGGTGCAGACGCCGTAGTCGGCGGCGAGGTCGGCCACGACGTCGACGGAGCGGGGCATGAGCATCCGGGCGGCCCGGGAGCCCGGCCTCGGCTCCACCGTAGGGGTGGCGGGTTCGAGGCCGGGCAGCGTCGGAGTGAGGGTCATCGGCCCACCCCCACAGTCGGGGTGAGGTCGCGGACCCGCAAGGCGGGGCGGGGGTCGGCGGTGGCGTGGTCGTCGCGCAGCGGGTCGAAGGCGACGACGCCGGCCCGGGTGGTCTTGGCCCGATACATCGCGGCATCGCCGTCAGCGAGGGCGGCGGCCAGACCGGCCGGGTTGGCGGGGGCGAGGCCGATGCTGGCCGTCACCGACACCGCCATGCCGGACGGGAGCCGGACGGGTGCGGCGATGGCGGCGGCAAGGTGGCGGGCAGCCGCGGCCGGGTTCGGGTCGAGCAGGAGTGCGGCGAACTCGTCCCCACCGAGGCGAGCGGCGACACCGTGAACCGACCGGAGGCGGGAGGCGACGGCGGTGAGCACCTGGTCGCCGGCGGCGTGGCCGTGGGTGTCGTTGACCGGCTTGAAGCCGTCCAGGTCGACCACCACCACCCACGGCCGCAGCGCGGCGAGCTGGGTCCAAGCGTCGGCCAGCCCGGCGCGGTTCGCGAGGCCGGTCAGCGGATCACGGAGGGTCGAGCGGTGCAGGGCGGTCAGCTCGTAGCGGGCGACGTAGAGCCGGTACTGATCCCAGCAGAACAGGGCGAGGCCGGCGGCGAGGAGCAGGCCGGACAGGAGGTGGTCGGTCATCGGGTCACCTCTCCGATCAGCGGGACGCCGTTGCGGCGGGTGAACGCAGCCGGCGGCACCGGGGCGACCGGGGCAGGCCGGGGCGGATCGACTGGAGTCGGGCGGGTCGGCTCGGTGTCGACCAGGGCGGCGGGCTCAGGCACAGCCGGCGCGGCGACCGGGGTCGGCTGGACGGGCGAGGCAGGCGGAGTGATCGGGCGGGCCGGTGCGGGAGCCGGTGCCGGGGTGCCGGCCGGAGCCGGGGCCGGCGGGGTGGGGGCGGTGGTGAGGACGAGCTTGGACAGACCCATGAACGCCAGCGCGGGCACGGCGGACAGCAGCCAGCCGGACAGGCCGGGCTTGGCCACGGCGAGCTGCGCGGCGAGGGACAGGAGCACGGCGGCGACGAGCAGGAACATCGGGTAGCCGACCGGCTGACCGTTGCGGCGTCGACGGCGGATGGTCAGCAGCGCGGCGACGGGCACCAGCTCGGAGATGACGGCGTTGGCCCAGCCAAACCATTCGCCGGTGCCCGTGGGGCTGTTGTCGAGGGTCCAGTCCTTGACGTGGGTGAACGAGGCGGCTCCGGCGAAGCCGGCGACGAGTAGGAGGATGACGACGAGGACCAGGCCCTCAGCGCGGTCGGTGCGGGTGTGGGTGGGGTGGGGTTTCATGCGGCACCTTCCAGGACTTCACCGTCGATGACCCGCAGGCGGCCGTAGGTGTGGGCCATGTCGCGGATCTCGTCATCGGTCAGGTAGGAGAAGCGCACCCGCATCGGCGTCGGGTCCCCGTCGATGACCACGAACCCGACACCGGGCAGGGACTGCGGGATGCGGTCGCACAGTGCGCCCCGGTCGCGCATCCCTTCACCGAGGACCAGGTCCACCTGCGCGGCCTCGGCCAGCCGCAGGCCGATGCGGGTGGGGAACAGGTCCCGGAACGGCAGGACCTCTTTGCGCGGGTCCTGGATGGCCGCCAGGACGTGCACCCCGACCGCCCGGCCCTGCGAGAGCAGGATGGACAGGGCGGCCTTGATGCGGTCCTTCAACTGCCGGTCGGTCAGGTACGCGGTCAGGTTCGCCAGCTCATCGATCACCACGACGATCAGCGGCTCATCCGGCGTCGGTGTGTGCTGGCGGGTCCGGCCGTAAAGCTTCCCGGCCCGGTCCTTGGCCACGGTGGCGGCTTCCTCGATCAGCTCACACATCGCGGCGTAGTCCTTGCGGGCGAACCGGGCGAACATCGGGGCACCCATCCCGAGTTCCATGCCGCCCTTGGGGTCCAGGCCCCAGAGCTGGACGAGGCCGGAGGTGACCCCGGCGGCGAGGGAGCGGACGACCGACCAGATGACCGAGCCCTTCCCGGATCCGGTGGCGCCCACCACGAGGACCTGAGTCCCGAAGAGGCGCAGGTCGTAGCCGTCGCCGTCCTCGCGCCGGCCGACCGGCAGGGCGGCGAACTCGGGCACTGCCGGCACGGGTAGCGGGCGGAGCAGCTTGGCGAGGGGGTCACCGCGGAACAGGTGCAGCAGCACCACGTCCGGCCGGTTGCCGGGGGTGGCCTTGACCTGGCGGACGCCGAAGGTGTGGGCGAGGCGTTCGGCCACCTTGGCGAAGTCGTCGGGGATCTGCCCGGTGACCATCCGCACCGTCACCGCGTCGACGCCGGCCGAGCAGGTGACCCGCCGCAGGACCGGCAGGACGGTGTGGGCGTCGAAGGAGACGGCG
This sequence comes from Nocardioides caricicola, assembly GCF_039541135.1. Classification (NCBI taxonomy): domain Bacteria; kingdom Bacillati; phylum Actinomycetota; class Actinomycetes; order Propionibacteriales; family Nocardioidaceae; genus Nocardioides; species Nocardioides caricicola. Next base: position 6,381 of record NZ_BAABFQ010000002.1, read on the forward strand.
AGGCGGGCGGTGACCATCGCAGCGTGCCAGTTCCGGCCGTACAGCCACCGCCGATACCGGGCCAGCACCGGCCACCACGCGAACCGCAGGAACGACGAACGATGACCGAAGCCCCACCCGGCGGCGACGACCGCGACCAGGACCACGAACCCGACCGGACCAACCCAGCCGAACCGGACGTAGAGCCAGCCGAAGAACACGGCCGGGGCAGTGACGTACCAGAAGCGGACCAGGACGACGGTGAGGCGGGCGAGGGCCTTGACGGTCCACCAGGTCAGGGCCAGCCACAGCGGGATGCGGATGAACGGGGTACGGACGTTGATCGGGGCCGAGTCGATCCGGTCACCCCGGATCACGTTGACCAGCGGCATCGATCAGCCCTCCCCGACAGCGGCAGTGAACAGGGAGCCCTGCCCCGGCGAGCCGGGACGACGGCGGACCACCCGGCGGACCGGGCGGACCGGGCGGGCCGGCATCAGCGCGGCCAAGTCCACCGGCCCCGACTCCGGGGCGGGGACGTGGCGGGTCATGGTCGGCAGCCACCGGCCCCGACCGAGCACCGCCCGAAGGTCGGCCCGGTCGGAGACGTGCGGGGCGATCAGGTCCGGGTCCAGATGGCGCAGCTTCACCACCGTCCGGGCCAGGGCAGCGGCGGCGGCGGAGATCTCCACCAGCGCCGCGACGCGGACCGCGTCGGCGGGAATGGTGGAGTAGACCTCGCGGGCGGCCCGGATACCGGGGCCGGCCAGCCGCATGACGGTGCGGCGGTGTGTCGTGCGGCGGGGGCCGGGGCGAGGGTTCCCGGCGATGCGGGCAGCGTCAGCTAGCGTGGGCATCTGCCCAACTCCTTCCAGGGAGAACGGGTGAAAGCGCGGGGCGGGAGTTGTCTTTGCGGATGAGGCCCGCCCCGCGCGTCCAGATGTGGTCAGGCCGCCTGCTTCGTTGCGGCAGCGGTCGGCTCGGTCATGGCACCGGCGCGGATCGACCACGCCTGACGCGCCCGGCACTTCCCCGAGCCCTTGCACCGCTGGGAGTCCACGTACGGCGTCAGCGTCACGTCGGTGAACATCACCGCCGGCGGGTAACCCGGGATCTTCGACGCCGGCGGCACCGGCTGCACCGGCGCGGCGATCTTCACCTTGACTTCCTTGGTCCCGCCGAACTTCCCGGCCTCCGGGTCCAGGTCCAGCACCTTGACCACCCACAGACGCTCGCCCGTGTCCTTGTCCCGCGCCTGGTCATCACCCTGGCCGCGCTTGTCGAAGTCCGTCACCGGCTCCACACCCAGACACAGCGCACCCGTCGGGAAGACGTAGTCGAACGGAACGGGGACCTTGATCGTGTTCGGGACAGCCATTGCCCTACCTCCAGCTCTGCCCGCCGGCACTCCGCCGGCCTCGGGATTCGACTTGGCTCGCCAAATCGCGTACGACCGAAGGTAGGCCAGACTGTCTAGCCAGGTCAAGAGTTGGACGCTGATTGGTCTAGATTGGCTAACAGCAGCTACCCTGACCTGCATGACCAGCGAGCTGGAAAACCTGGCCGGGCTGGACCCGGACGACCCCAGGCCCCCGTCGCAGCAGATCGCTAACGTTCTGCGAGCTGCGATCCGTA
>NZ_BAABFQ010000003.1:0-1088205 GCF_039541135.1 Nocardioides caricicola
TTTCAGCGCCGATGGTACTGCAACCGAGAGGTTGTGGGAGAGTAGGACGCCGCCGGACATTCTTTCCAGCAGGGCCACGCATTCGTGCGTGGCCCTGCTTGGCATTTCGGCCCGCCTTTCGTCCACAGACGGCGTTGCCGCACGGTGGTGCACAGGCCTCACCGGCACCCGCCGCGATTGTCGGTCCTCTGGCTGAACGTGGTGCGCGGAGGTGATGTGCGATGTCCGCACCGAAGACGAAGTCGACCGCAGCCGCCGAGCTCGGTCTGGCCAACGAGGTCCGCCTGGTCGGCAGGGTGTCCCAGGCGCCCGAGGAGCGCGTGCTGCCCAGTGGAGATTCCCTGTGGACGTTCCGCGTGGTGGTGCCCCGCCCGCCGGGCGCGGCTCGGCGCCGACAGTCGGTCGATGCCCTGGAGTGCACGGCGTGGACGGCTCGTGCCAGACGGTCCGTGGCCGCCTGGGCCGCCGATGACGTGGTCGAGGTCAACGGTTCGCTGCATCGGCGGTTCTACCGAGCCGGCGGTGCGGTCGCCTCGCGGGTGGAGGTGGAGATGAGCTCGGGACGGCTCATTCGTCGCGCAGCGCGCGGATGAGCACTCCGACGTTCGGCTTGGGCTGGAACGACGTCGCCTTCTCCGGCAGCAACCGGTCCGCGGCGGCGACACTCAGGACCTGCTCGAAGTCGAGGGCGGGCATCAGGACCGCGACGCGGTGGTGGCCCTGTACGGCCGCGAGCGCGTCCTCGGCGGTGTGATGATGGCCGATCGTCGACGGCGCGTGCCGCAGGAGCGGGATGAGGTCCTCGTGCAGCACCTCGACGGCCGCGCGCCCGCTGTCGGCCGCGACGTGGAGCGTGATCCAGTCCTGTCCGTCGGTCGCAACCATCCGTTCCCGGCTGAGCCTGGCGACGGCGTGCTCCGCGGCCACGCGCTCGCTCTTGATCCCGGCCCGCTCGGCCGCCTGCTCGACGGCGGTGAGTCCGGTCCGTCCGAGCACCCGGTGGATCGCCCCCAGGTACAACGGGGTGTCGTCCTGGTCGACGAGCATCGCCAGACCGGCGTTCGTCGCCGGGCTCGGCGCCTGCTGCTGCAGGCGGAGGTAGGCGGCGTAGCGGTGGTGGCCGTCCGCGATCAGCGCGCGTGCCGGGGCCAGCGCGTCCGCGAGCCGGTCGATCTCGGCCGGGTCGGTGATCGCCCACACGCGGTGCTGCTGGTCGCCGCGGTCGGTGAACTCGCGGAGCGGGGCGCCCCGCCGCACCGCCTCGAGCTGGGTCCGCGCGGCGTCGACCCCGTGGTGCACCAGCAGGATCGGCGCGGGGTTGATGCTCATCTCGAGCATCCGCTCGGCGAGCTCGTCGGCCTGGGCCGGGTGGATGCCCTCGTGCGGGAAGATCGCCATCTCCGAGCGGCTGGTCGCCCGACGCGAGACGTCGAGGGCGCCGACCAGGCCGCGGACGGTGACGCCGTCGGCGACGTACTCGTGCAGGTACAGCGCCGGCTGCTCGTCTCGGAAGACCTCGCCGCGCTGCTCCCAGAGCCGGAGCCGGTCGCTCACGCCCCGGTGCTTGCGGGTCAGGGCCCGGAAGGACGCCGGGTCTCCGATCCGGCGTGGAGCGAGCGAGAGGCTGCGGAACGGCAGGAGCCGCAAGGGCCGCGCGACGTGGGGTGGGGTGACCACGGAGTCGGCGTCCATCGAAGCATCGTAGGGTGCCACCACATCCGATCCTCGTGGAGGTGTGCGTGCTCGGCACGTCTGAACAGGCCCTGGCCGGCGCGTACGACCTGGCGATGCTCGACCTCGACGGGGTCGTCTACGTCAGCGGCGACGCCGTCCCGGGCGCCGCCGAGCACCTCGCAGCGGCGCGGTCCGCCGGCATGCGACTGGCCTTCATCACCAACAACGCCGCCCGGCCGCCGGCCACGGTCGCCGCCCACCTGCGCGACCTGGGCGTCGAGGCGGCAACCGAGGACGTCGTGACGTCCGCGCAAGCGGCCGCGCGGGTGCTCGCCGACAGGTTCGGTGCCGGGGCGGCCGTCGTCTGCCTCGGAGCGGACGGCCTGCGCGAGTCGCTGCTCGCCGAGGGCCTGTCCCCGGTCGGGGCCGACGACGACGCGGTGGCGGTCGCGACCGGGTACGGCCCGGAGGTGCGCTGGTCGGAGATCATGCGGGCCGCGGTTCGGATCCGCGACGGCCTGCCGTGGGTGGCCAGCAACACCGACGCGACGATCCCGACCGCGTTCGGCGTGGCGCCCGGGCACGGGGTCCAGGTGGACATGCTCCGCCGGTTCGCCGGCGTGGACCCGGTCGTGGCCGGCAAGCCGGAGCGGCCGTTGCTCGACGAGACCGTGCGGCGCGTCGGTGGCCACCGCCCCCTGATGGTCGGCGACCGGCTGGACACCGACATCGAGGGCGCGCGGCGCACCGGCGTGGACTCGCTGCTCGTGCTGACCGGCGTGACCGGGTTGCCCGAGCTGGTCACGGCGTCACCGGACGAGCGGCCGACCTACCTTGCGCCCGACCTCGCCGGCCTCCTGGTCGCGCACGGTGCGCCGGAGCGGGCCGACGTGGGGTGGACCCTGGGCGGCTGGCGCGCCGAGGTGAGCGACGGTGCGTTGCGGCTGGGCGGCGACGGCGCGGTCGAGGACTGGTGGCGGGTGGTCGCGGCGGCGGCCTGGTCGCACCTCGACGAGACCGGCGAACCGGTGCACCTGTCCGGTGTGCAGGTGCCGTCGCGGTAGCCTCGGGCCATGACTGAGGACCCGGACTTCCCCGGCCCCGAGGAGCCGGAGACGGTGCCGTCGGAGCCCGAGCGCGTGCGCACCGGGGTCACGGACGTGGACGCGGTGATCACGGCGGTCGAGGAGCTCGAGGAGCGCCCGCTCGAGGAGCACGTCGGTGTCTTCGAGACGGCCCACGAGCAGCTGCGGCGTGCGCTGGATCGCCCTGCTGACCCTGCCGACACCGCCTGACCGTGCCGCCACGACGACTCCGTCTGGACGCCGAGCTGGTCCGCCGGGGGCTGGCCCGCTCGCGCGAGCATGCCGGCGATCTGATCGCGCAGGGCCGGGTGAAGGTGTCCGGCGCGGTCGCGACGAAGCCCGCGACGGGAGTGACGACCGACGTGGCGATCGTGGTCGCCGACGACCCGGACCGGCCGGACTACGTGTCCCGCGGGGGCCACAAGCTGGCCGGGGCGCTGGCGGCGTTCGAGCCGCACGGGTTCGTGGTCTCCGGGCGGCGGTGCCTCGACGCAGGTGCGTCGACGGGCGGGTTCACCGACGTGCTGCTGCGCCACGGTGCCGCGCAGGTGGTGGCGGTGGACGTGGGGTACGGCCAGCTGGCCTGGAAGCTGCAGTCCGACGACCGGGTGCTGGTGCGTGACCGCGTCAACGTCCGCGAGCTGACCGAGGAGATCACCGACGGTCCCGTGGACGTCGTGGTCGGCGACCTGTCGTTCATCTCGCTGGAGCTCGTGCTGGATGCCCTGTTCGGCGTCACCGCGTCCGACGGCGACCTGGCACTGATGGTGAAGCCCCAGTTCGAGGTGGGCAAGGAGCGGCTCGGCAAGGGCGGCGTCGTGCGCGACCCCGCGCTACGCGCCGAGATGGTCGTGAAGGTGGCGGCCGCGGCGGCGCAGCGCGGCTGGGGCGCGCGGATGGTGGCGACCAGTCCGCTGCCCGGGCCGTCGGGCAACGTGGAGTTCTTCCTGTGGCTGCGGCACGGTCCGGCGACCCTCGACGAGGAGGCGATCCACAGCGCGGTGCGCGCCGCCGCGCCACCGGGGGCGGCGAGTGAGAAGGTGGAGCCGTGACGGAGGCAGCGGAGACCCGGCGCGTGCTGTTGGTCGCCCACACCGGGCGAGACGACGCACGGGAGGTCGCGCGCGGCTTCGTGAAGGCCCTGACCTCGCACGGGCTGGTCGTCCGGCTGCTCGCGCCCGAGGCGGCCGACCTCGGCCTCGAGGCGGCCGACGGGACGATCGAGGTCGTCGTCGACGACGTGCGCGCCTGCGAGCTGACCGTGGTGATCGGCGGGGACGGCACCATCCTGCGTGCCGCGGAGCTGACCCGCGGGTCCGACGCTCCCGTGCTCGGGGTGAACCTCGGCCACGTCGGCTTTCTGGCTGAGGCGGAGTACGACGACCTGGACTCGACGATCGAGGCGATCGTCGCCCGGCGCTACACGATCGAGGACCGGCTCACGCTGGACGTGACGGTGCAGCGCGACGGAGAGCTCGTCGCCCGCACTTGGGCACTGAACGAGGCGAGCGTCGAGAAGGCTTCGCGTGAGCGGATGCTCGAGGTCGTGGTCGAGGTGGACGGCCGCCCACTGTCGCGGTGGGGCTGCGACGGCGTCGTCTGCGCGACGCCGACCGGCTCGACCGCCTACAACTTCAGCGCGGGTGGTCCGGTCGTGTGGCCGGGTGTCGAGGCGCTGCTGATGGTGCCGATCAGTGCCCACGCGCTGTTCGCGCGGCCGCTGGTGGTCGCCCCCACCTCCGTGCTGGCCGTCGAGGTGCTCGCGCGCACCGACGGCGCGGGCGTGCTGTGGTGCGACGGCCGACGTACCGTCGACCTGCCGCCGGGCGCGCGGATCGAGGTGCGCCGCGGCGAGACGCCGGTGCGGTTGGTGCGCCTGCACGAGGCGCCGTTCACGGACCGCCTGGTGGCCAAGTTCGGGCTGCCGGTCGCGGGCTGGCGTGGCTCTGCCGAGCGTCGGCGCAGTCTAGCCCAGGAGGACGGCGATGCTTGAGGAGATCCGGATCGGCTCGCTGGGCGTCATCGAGTCCTCGACACTGGAGCTCGGCCCCGGCCTGACGGTCATCACCGGTGAGACCGGTGCGGGCAAGACCATGATCGTGACGGCGCTCGGCTTGCTGCTGGGCGGTCGTTCCGACAGCGGCGCGGTGCGCACCGGCGCCAAGAGCGCCCGGGTCGAGGGCGTGGTGAGGGTCGGCGACCTGAGCGCGTTCGCCGGCGCCGTCGAGGACGCCGGGGGAGAGGTCGAGGACGACCGGGTCGTCCTCGCGCGCAACGTCTCGGCCGAGGGCCGCTCGCGCGCGTACGTCGGCGGCGCGTCGGTGCCGGTGTCCACGCTCGCCGAGGTGGCCGAGCCCCTGGTGGCCGTGCACGGCCAGTCCGACCAGCACCGGCTGCTCCAGGCGGCCGCGCAGCGCGACGCGCTCGATCGGTTCGGCGGCGAGTCGCTGGCCGCGCTGCTGGCGACGTACGCCGACGTCTACCGCCGGCTCGACGCCGTGGAGCGCGAGCTGGAGGAGGTCGTGGCGCACGCCCGCGAACGCGCCCAGGAGGCGGACCTGCTCCGGTTCGGGCTGGGCGAGGTCGAGGCGATCGCCCCCGAGCCCGGAGAGGACGCCGCGCTCGCGGCCGAGGAGACCCGCCTGGGATTCTCCGACACGCTGCGCACCGCGGCCGAGCAGGCCCGCGAGGCGCTCTCGAGCGAGCAGGGGGACCCGGACGCGCTGGCGACGACCTCGGCGGCACGCACGGCGCTCGAAGGGGTCCGCGAGCACGACCCGGAGGCCGGCGAGCTGGCCGACCGGTTGGCCGAGCTGACCTACCTGCTGTCCGACCTGGCCGCGGACGTCGCGTCGTACGCCGACCGGATCGAGACCGACCCCGCGCGGCTGGCCGCGGTCTCCGAGCGCCGGGCGGCGCTGACCGCGCTGACGCGCAAGTACGGCGAGACCATCGACGAGGTGCTCGCCTGGGCCGAGCGCTCGGCGACCCGCCTGCTCGACCTGGACCACACCGACGAGCGGATCGAGGAGCTGCGCGCCGAGCAGGAGCTGCTGCTCGGCGAGCGCGAGACCGCGGCCGCCGCGCTGACGGCCGCCCGGGTGGAGGCGGCGGGCCGGCTCGGCGCCGAGGTCACGGCGGAGCTGGCGCTGCTGGCGATGCCGCACGCGCGGCTGAGCGTGGACGTGCGCCCTAAGGGGCGCTTCACCGCCTCCGGTGCCGACGAGGTCGAGCTGATGCTCGCCGCGAACACCGGCTCGGAGCCGCGGCCGCTCGCCAAGGGCGCGTCGGGCGGTGAGCTGTCCCGGGTGATGCTGGCCCTCGAGGTCGCGCTGGCCGGGACCAGCCCGGTGCCGACGTTCGTGTTCGACGAGGTCGACGCCGGCGTCGGCGGCGCGGCGGCGGTCGAGGTGGGCCGACGGCTGGCGCAGCTCGCGCGCAGTGCCCAGGTGCTGGTGGTCACCCACCTGCCCCAGGTGGCGGCGTACGCCGACCGGCACGTGGTCGTCGAGAAGTCCTCCGACGGCACCGTCACCAGCTCCGGGCTGACCGTGCTCGACGACGAGCAGCGCGAGCGCGAGCTGTCCCGGATGCTCGCCGGGCTCGCCGACTCCGACACCGCGCTCGCGCACGCCCGGGAGCTGCTCGACGTCGCCCAGGAGCTGCGCGCCGCCCGCTGAGCGCCCGACGCGCCCGGGGTCCGCGCGGTCCGAGATCCCACGAGTCCCTTTGGCAACATGGGGTCAGTGCTGAAGATCCCCGCCCGCCAACGCTCCGCCGTCGGCCTGCCCGGCCTCGCCGGGACCGCCCGGGTCGAGCGCCGCACCCGACAGCTGCTGCCTCGGCTGCGGCCGGGTGACGTCGCGGTGGTCGAGCACGTCGACCTGGATCGCGCGACCGCCCAGGCGCTCGTCGACGCCGGCGTCGTCGCGGTCGTGAACGCCGCGCCGATGATCTCCGGGCGCTACCCGAACCTCGGGCCGCAGGTCCTCGTCGACGCAGGTCTCCTGGTCGTCGACGGCATCGGGACGGCCGGCCTCGCAGCGGTCAGCGACGGGGGCACGGTGCGGATCCACGACGGTGGCGTGTACGTCGGCGACGAGCTGGTCGCCCAAGGTCGCGAGGTCGACCCGGGCACGGTCGCCGCCGAGCTGGACCTGGCCCGCTCCGGGCTGGCCAGCCAGCTGGAGACGCTCACCCACAGCAGCACTGAGTTCCTGCGCCGCGAGCAGGACCTGCTGCTGCACGGCCGTGGGGTGCCGCGGCTGGCCACCAAGGTCGCAGGCCGCCCCGTGGTGGTCGTCGTCGACGGCCAGGACGCCGAGCGGGAGCTCGCGGCGATCCGGCCGTTCGTCCGCGAGCAGCACCCCGTCCTGATCGGTGTCGGCGCCGGTGCCGACCTGCTCCGGGCCGCTGGTCACCGGCCCGACGTGATCGTGGTGGAGGGCGAGCTGCCGCCCGCCAAGGCGCTGCGCGCCGCGCGCGACGTGGTCGTCCGGATGGACCGGGGGTCGCACCGCGACGACCTCGAGCAGCTGGAGCGGATGGGGATCCGGCCGCTGCGCTTCGAGTCCGCGGCCACCCCCGAGGACGCGGGCCTGATCATCGCCGACGCCGCCGATGCCGCGGTGATCGTCGGAGTCGGCCTGCACGCGACCCTCGACGACTTCCTGGACCGGCAGCGCGTCGGTCTGGCCAGCACCTACCTGACCCGCCTCAAGGTCGGCCACCGGCTGGTCGACGCGACCGCGGTCCCGTACCTGTACTCCGGCCGGGTCCGGCCCTGGCACCTGCTGCTGGTGATGCTCGCCGGTCTGGTCGCGCTCGCGGCCGCCGTCGCGGTCACGCCCGTCGGCCAGGAGTGGGCCCAGCAGCTGAACGACACCATCCAAGGACTGTTCTCGTGATCTCGTACCGCCATCACATCGTCTCCCTCGTCGCCGTCTTCCTGGCCCTGGCCGTCGGTGTCGCCCTCGGCGGCGGCCCGCTGAGCGACCTCGGTCGCGACGACAAGCCCGCGTCGGCGCCGACGTCGCCGAGGAAGCAGCCGGCGGCGAAGGCGACGTACGGCGACGAGTTCGCGTCCGCCGGAGCCGCAGCGCTGTACGCGAACGGGCTCCGGGACCGGTCGGTGTCCCTGGTCACCCTGCCGGGCGCCGACGCCGACGTCGTCAGCGCGCTCGGCGCCGAGGTCGAGGCCGCGGGCGGCACCATCGCCGGAACGTACGACGTGCTGCCGGCGCTGACCGACGCGAGCGAGAAGTCGCTCGTGGACACGCTCGGCAGCCAGCTCGCCGACCAGCTCGGCTCGGGTGCGGTCAGCGCGGACGCGCCGACGTACGAGCGGATGGGGCAGCTGCTCGGGCTCGCGGTCTCCGGGAGCTCGGACCTGCCCAGCTCCGAGGCCGAGGCGGTCCGGCAAGGGCTGGCGGGCGCGGAGCTGATGGGCTCGCCGGAGGACGCCGCGCGCGCCCCGGCGGTCCTGGTCGTGCTCGGCGACAGCACCAACCCCGCGATCCTGACCGGCGTCGTGACCGGCCTCGCCGACAAGGCGACCGGGGTCGTGGTCGCGGGCAGCGCCGACGTGCTGACCGACCTCCGGTCCGAGTCGGACGGGCGGGCCGCGACCGTCGACGGAGTCGACCAGCCGCTCGGCCAGGTGACAGCGGTGCTCGCCGTGATCCGGTCGTTCTCGGTCCAGGGCGGTTCCTTCGGTGCGTCGGGATCGGACGGAGCGGTTCCTCTGACGTAGGATGGAGTTCCGTGAGTAACGGGACGCCGACCAAGCATGTATTTGTCACCGGAGGCGTCGCCTCCTCCCTCGGGAAGGGCCTGACGGCGTCCAGCCTCGGCAGCCTCCTCAAGGCGCGCGGTCTGCGCGTCACGATGCAGAAGCTCGACCCGTACCTCAACGTCGATCCCGGGACGATGAACCCGTTCCAGCACGGCGAGGTGTTCGTCACCAACGACGGCGCCGAGACCGACCTCGACATCGGTCACTACGAGCGGTTCCTGGACACCGACCTCGGCCAGATCGCCAACGTGACGACCGGGCAGGTCTACTCCAGCGTGATCGCCAAGGAGCGGCGCGGGGACTACCTCGGCGACACCGTCCAGGTCATCCCGCACATCACCAACGAGATCAAGGAGCGGGTGCTCGCCATGGGCGGGCCCGGCGTCGACGTGGTGATCACCGAGGTCGGCGGCACGGTCGGCGACATCGAGTCGCTGCCGTTCCTCGAGGCCGCGCGCCAGGTGCGCCACGACATCGGCCGCGACAACTGCTTCTTCCTGCACGTCTCGCTGGTGCCGTACATCGGTCCCTCCGGCGAGCTCAAGACCAAGCCCACCCAGCACTCCGTGGCCGCGCTCCGCCAGGTCGGCATCCAGCCCGACGCCGTCGTCTGCCGCGCCGACCGCGAGCTGCCGCAGTCGATCAAGCGCAAGATCTCGCTGATGTGCGACGTCGACCAGGAGGCCGTGGTCACCGCGGCCGACGCCCCGTCGATCTACGACATCCCGAAGGTCCTGCACCGCGAGGGTCTGGACGCCTACCTGGTGCGCCGCCTCGACCTGCCGTTCCGCGACGTCGACTGGACGGTCTGGGACGACCTGCTGCGTCGCGTGCACCACCCGAAGGAGGAGGTGACCATCGGGCTGGTCGGCAAGTACATCGACCTGCCCGACGCCTACCTCTCGGTCGCCGAGGCGCTGCGCGCCGGCGGCTTCGCCCACGAGGCGAAGGTGAAGATCCTCTGGATCCCGTCCGACGAGTGCCAGACCCCGGCCGGGGCGGCCAAGCACCTGCAGGACGTCGACGCGATCTGCGTGCCGGGCGGCTTCGGGGTCCGCGGCATCGAGGGCAAGCTCGGCGCGCTGACCTACGCGCGCACCCACAAGATCCCGACGCTCGGCCTGTGCCTCGGCCTGCAGTGCATGGTGATCGAGTACTCCCGCAGCGTCCTCGGCCTCGAGAAGGCCGGCTCGACCGAGTTCGACCCGGACACCCCCGAGCCGGTGATCGCGACGATGGACGAGCAGCTCGCGTTCGTCGAGGGCGCCGGTGACCTCGGCGGCACCATGCGCCTGGGCCTGTACCCGGCCGCGCTCAAGGAGGGCACGGTCGCACGCGAGGCGTACGGCGCCGCGCTCATCGAGGAGCGCCACCGCCACCGCTACGAGGTCAACAACTCCTACCGCGAGCAGCTCGAGGCGGCCGGACTGGTCTTCTCCGGCACGTCGCCGGACAACAACCTCGTGGAGTTCGTCGAGCTGCCCCGCGACGTGCACCCGTACTACGTCTCCACCCAGGCGCACCCCGAGCTGCGCTCGCGCCCGACCCGGCCGCACCCGCTGTTCGCGGGCCTGGTCGGGGCCGCGATCGAGCGCCAGAAGGAGCTGCGGTTCCCGATCGACGAGTCGGGCCTGCACGTCGAGGTCGACGACGACGAGGTCTGACCGGCTAGCGTCACCTGCATGGTGACGCCCGACCTGGCCGACGTACCCGACTCCTGGCCGGTGGCCTCGAGCGACTACGAGTACGACGGTGGTGGCTGGGTGGTGCGGCTCCGGTCCGACCGGATCCGTCGTCCCGACCACCCCGAGGACGAGCCGTTCACGCGGCTGGTCGTCGAGCACCCGGGAGCGGCGATCGTGCTCGCGCTCGACGACCAGGCCCGGGCGCTGTGCCTGTGGCAGTACCGCCACGCCGTCGGCAAGCGGCTGGTGCAGCTGCCGGCCGGCCTGTGCGACGTCGACGGCGAGGAGCCGCTGGCGGTCGCGCGCCGCGAGCTCGTCGAGGAGGCCGGGTACGACGCGACCGAGTGGATCCACCTCGGTTCCCTGCACTCCTCGCCCGGGATCACGGAGGAGACGGCCCACTACTACCTCGCCCGCGGGCTGACCGACGTCGGCCGCGGGGACTTCGAGCCCGTCCACGAGGAGGCCGAGATGGAGCTCGGCTGGGTGCCCGTCGCGGAGCTCCGGGACGCGGTGGCGGCGGGCCGGCTCGCGGACGCCCACCTCGCGCTCGCGGTGCTGATGGCGCAGGCGCGTGGTCTTCTGGAAAGGTGAGCCCCGACGTCCGTGTGACCTGGCCAACACCCCCGGCCCGGTCCTACGGAATCAGTCGCGGTAGTGTCGGATTGACACGGATTGAGTGCCCGGATCGGGCATGACCAACGGTATCGATGACAGGAGCGGGTTTCGTGAAGGTCGGGGTCCCCAAGGAAGTCAAGAACCACGAGTACCGGGTGGCGATCACCCCGATCGGCGTGCACGAGCTCACCGCACACGGGCACCAGGTCTTCATCCAGCAGGGCGCGGGCGCGGGCTCGGGCATCAGCGACGAGGAGTACGTCGGCGCCGGCGCGACGATGGTCGCCACCGCCGAGGAGGCGTGGGGCACCGACGGCGGCATCGACCTGGTGCTGAAGGTCAAGGAGCCGGTCGCGGAGGAGTACGACCGCATGCGTGAGGGCCTGACCCTGTTCACGTACCTGCACCTGGCCGCGGACAAGCCGCTGACCGAGGAGCTGATCAAGCGCAAGGTCACCGGCATCGCCTACGAGACCGTGCAGCTGCCCTCGGGCGGGCTGCCGCTGCTGTACCCGATGTCGGAGGTGGCCGGCTGCCTGGCGCCCCAGGTGGGCGCCTACTCACTGATGAAGGCCCAGGGCGGCCGCGGTGTGCTGATGGGCGGCGTCGGCGGCGTCGCCAACGCCAAGGTCGTCATCATCGGCGCCGGTGTCTCGGGCCAGAACGCCGCGAACATCGCGCTCGGCATGGGTGCCGACGTCACGCTGCTGGACACCGACCTGGACAAGCTGCGGATGTCGTTCTGGCGCTACAACAACCGCGTGCACGGCCTCGCGTCGTCGAAGCTCGCGATCGAGCAGCAGGTGATGGAGGCCGACATGGTGATCGGCGCGGTGCTGATCCCCGGTGCGGCCGCCCCGAAGCTGGTCACCAACGACCTGGTGTCGCGGATGAAGCCGGGCTCGGTGCTCGTCGACATCGCGATCGACCAGGGTGGCTGCTTCGAGGACTCCCACGCGACCACGCACGCGGACCCGACGTACGAGGTCCACAACTCGATCTTCTACTGCGTGGCGAACATGCCCGGAGCGGTGCCGAACACGTCGACGTACGCGCTGACCAACGCGACCATGCCGTACGCCGTCGCGCTGGCCGACAAGGGCTGGAGGGACGCGCTGCGCGCCGACCGCAGCCTCGCGCTGGGCCTCAACACCCACGACGGCCAGCTGACCAACGCCCCCGTGGGCGAGGCGGTCGGCATCGACGCGATCTCGCTGGAAGCCGCCCTTGGCTGACGTCCAGCGCGCGATCCGCACGTACCTCGACCACCTGGCGGTCGAGCGCGGTCTCGCCGCGAACACGCTCACGTCGTACCGGCGCGACCTGCGCCGCTACCTCGAGCACCTCTCGACGCACGGGATCGAGGACCTGGACGCGGTCACGGAGGCCACGGTCACCGGGTTCCTCGTCTCCCTGCGCGAGGGGGACGCCGACCACCCGCCGCTGAGCTCGACGTCGGCGGCACGCACGGTCGTCGCGGTGCGCGGGTTCCACAAGTTCGCGGTCGCCGACGGCCTCGCCGCCGTCGACCCGGCGAGCGGTGTGAAACCGCCGGCGCCGGCCAAGCGGTTGCCGAAGGCGCTGCCGCTGGCCGACGTCGAGGCGATCCTCGAGGCGGCCGGCGCGCCCGGTACGACGCTGGCGCTGCGCGACCGGGCCCTGCTCGAGGTCCTGTACGGCACCGGCGCCCGGATCTCCGAGGCGGTCGGGCTGGACGTCGACGACCTCGACGCCGTCGACGGCACGGTGCTGCTGCGCGGCAAGGGCAGCAAGGAACGGATCGTCCCGGTCGGCTCGTACGCACGGACCGCGGTCGACGAGTACCTCGTGCGGGGCCGCCCGGAGCTGGTCGCCGCGGGCAAGGGCACACCCGCGCTGTTCCTCAACGCGCGCGGCGGCCGGCTGTCTCGCCAGTCCGCCTGGGCGGTGCTCGTGAAGGCGGCGGACCGGGCCGGTGTCACCAAGGACGTCTCGCCGCACACGTTGCGGCACTCGTTCGCGACGCACCTGCTCGACGGCGGCGCCGACGTACGCGTCGTGCAGGAGCTGCTGGGGCACGCGTCGGTGACCACGACCCAGGTCTATACGTTGGTGACCGTGGACAACCTCCGTGAGGTCTTCGCGACCGCCCATCCCCGAGCTCGTGACTGAGCCGCGTGGCTGACCTCCTCGACGACATCACCGCGTCGGTCGCCGACCGCGGGATGGCGCTGTACCCGCACCAGGAGGAGGCGATCCTCGCCCTGCTGTCGGGGGAGAACGTCGTGCTGGCCACGCCGACCGGCTCCGGCAAGTCGCTGGTCGCCGAGGCCGCGCACCGCGCGGCGCTCGCCGAGGACCGGGTGTCGTTCTACACCGCGCCGATCAAGGCCCTGGTGAACGAGAAGTTCTTCGCTCTCTGCGAGGTGTTCGGCGCCGCCGACGTCGGGATGCTGACCGGCGACGCGTCGGTGAACCCGGACGCGCCGATCATCTGCTGCACGGCCGAGGTGCTCGCGAACATCGCCCTCCGCGAGGGCGCCCAAGCCGACGTCGGGCTCGTGGTCATGGACGAGTTCCACTTCTACGCCGAGCCGGACCGCGGCTGGGCCTGGCAGGTGCCGCTCCTGGCGCTGCCACAGGCGCAGTTCCTGCTGATGTCCGCGACGCTGGGTGACGTCACCGAGCTGGCCGAGGACCTGACCCGGCGCAACGGCCGCGAGACCACGGTCGTCGCGGACGCCGAGCGGCCGGTGCCGCTGACGTTCACGTGGGCGATGACGCCGATGGCGGAGACGCTCGAGGAGCTCGTCACGACCGGCCAGGGCCCGGTGTACGTCGTGCACTTCACCCAGAAGGACGCCGTCGACCACGCCACCACGCTGCTCAAGGCCACCTGGGTCCCGAAGCCCGACCTCGGCACCCGACTCGACCACGTGCGGTTCGGCGCCGGGTTCGGCAAGACGCTGTCGAAGCTGCTGCGGCGGGGGATCGGCGTGCACCACGCCGGGATGCTGCCGCGCTACCGCCGGCTGGTCGAGCAGCTCGCCCAGGCGGGGCTCCTGGGCGTCATCTGCGGCACCGACACGCTCGGCGTCGGGATCAACGTGCCGATCCGGACCGTGCTGTTCACCGGGCTGGCCAAGTTCGACGGCAACCGGCAGCGCATCCTGCGCACCCGGGAGTTCCTCCAGATCGCCGGGCGCGCGGGCCGCGCGGGCTTCGACACGGCGGGGTACGTCGTCGTGCAGGCGCCCGAGCACGTCATCGAGAACGAGAAGGCCAAGGCGAAGGCCGCTGAACGGGTGGCCGCCGGCAAGAAGAACTCCAAGGCGCAGCTCAAGAAGCCGCCCGAGGGCACGGTCGTCTGGAGCGAGCAGACCTTCGACAAGCTGGTGGCCGGCGTGCCGGAGCAGCTGGTGTCGCGGATGAAGGTCGACAACGCGATGCTGATCAACGTCCTGGCCCGCGACGAGGACGCGTTCCCGGTCATGCGCGGACTGCTGATGGACAACCACGAGGAGCGCCGGCAGCAGCTCCGGCTGGCGCGGCGTGCGCTCCGGCTCGCGCGCTCGCTGGTGCGGTCGGGCACGCTCACCAGGCTCGACGAGCCCGACGAGCTGGGCCGGCGCTACGTGATGACCGTCGACCTGCCCGCGGACTTCGCCCTCAACCAGCCGCTCGCGCACTTCGCGCTCGCGGCGCTGGACGTGCTGGACCCGGAGGCCGACGAGCACACCCTCGACATCGTGTCGGTGATCGAGTCCGTGCTCGAGGGACCGCGGCAGATCCTCGCGCAGCAGCAGTACTTCGCCCGCGGCGAGGCGGTCGCGGAGATGAAGGCCGACGGCATCGAGTACGACGAGCGGATGGCGCTGCTGGAGGAGGTGACGTGGCCTCAGCCGCTCGCCGAGCTGCTCGAGGCGACGTACGAGATCTATCGGCAGACCCACCCGTGGTTGCCCGAGGACGCGCTGCAGCCGAAGTCGATCGTGCGCGAGATGTACGAGCAGGGGATGAGCTTCACCGACTTCGTGAGCCGCTACCAGCTGGCCCGGTCGGAGGGTCTCGTGCTGCGCTACCTGACCGACGCGTACCGCACGCTGCGCCAGACCGTGCCCGAGTCGCACCGGACCCCGGAGCTCGAGGACCTCGGCGAGTGGCTAGGGGAGACGATCCGGCAGACCGACTCGTCGCTGCTCGACGAGTGGGAGGCCCTGGCCGACCCCGAGCACGTCCGCTCGGACGTCGCACACCACGAGCCGCCGCCGTCCCCGCGCCCGATCTCCAAGCAGGACAGGGCGTTCCGCGTGATGATCCGCAACGCGATGTTCCGTCGCGTCGAGCTGGTCGCGCGCGACGACCTGGACGGTCTGATGGCGCTGGAGCGAGCCGCTGCGGACCGCACCGACCCGCCCGGTGAGGTCCTGATGACCCGGTCGGTGTGGGACCAGGCAATCGAGGACTACTACGCCGAGCACGACGAGGTCCGGCTCGACGGCGACGCCCGCGGGCCGGCGCTGCTGGCCATCGCCGAGGCGGGCCGCACCTGGAAGGTCACCCAGACCATCCACGACCCCGAGGGCAACCACGACTGGGTGATCGAGGCCGACGTCGATCTCGACGCCTCCGACGAGGCCGGCGAGCTGGTGCTGCGCACGACCGCGATGCGGCCGCTGGGCGGGTAGGTGTCCCCGGGCGACCGCCCTAGGGTGAAGCGATGAGCTCACAGCTGGTGGCGGTGACGTACGGCGCGCTGGCCCCGGACCGGCTGGCCCACTTCTGGGCGGGGCTGCTCGGCCGCGACGTCGTCGCCGACGGTGACGGGGCGCTGCTGCCGGGGAGCGAGAGCCAGGTCGGGCTGCGGTTCGCGCCCGGTGGCGCCGAGAAGGTCGGGCTCAACCGGGTGCACCTCCACGTGACCAGCGAGGGCACGACCCTGGAGGCGGTCGTGGCGCGGGCCGTGGAGCTCGGCGCCCGGCACCTGGACGTCGGCCAGCTGCCCGAGGAGCCGCACGTCGTGCTCGCCGACCCTGAGGGCAACGAGCTGTGCGTGATCCCGCCGGACAACGGCTTCCTCGCCGGTTGCGGGCCGCTCGGCGAGCTCGCGTGCGACGGCACCCGGGCGGTCGGCGTGTTCTGGAGCGAGGCGCTCGGCTGGCCGCTGGTCTGGGACGAGGGCGAGGAGACCGCGGTCCAGTCGCCGTACGGCGGCACCAAGGTCGCCTGGGGTGGCCCGCCGGTGGCGCCGCTGGTGTCGCCGGCCCGCCAGTGGTTCGAGCTGGTGACCGACGACGCGGTCGGTGAGGTGGAGCGGCTGGTCTCGCTCGGCGCCGCCAGGACCGGCGCGGGCGACGGTGTCGTCGTCCTCGCCGATCCCGACGGCAACGAGTTCCGGCTGCGCGGCGCCTAGTCCTCCCAGCGCTCGACGGCCTCGACGGCGGCGTCGGGGTGGTCGGCGAACACGCCGTCCACGCCCGCCTCCAGGAAGTCGCGCAGCTCCGCCTGCACGTCGCCGTCGGCGTTGGGGTCGGTGCCCGTGCGGTAGTTGGTCGCCATGAACTGGTTCTCGTTGCGGATCGTCCAGACGACGACCTTCAGCCCGGCGCGGTGCGCGTCGCCGACGACGGCGCTCGCCGCCCCGGTCGCGCCGGTGGCGGGGTCGCGCGGGAGAACCCAGTCCTTGTGGGCGCCGAGCCAGTCGGCGTACCGCGAGACCGTCCGCAGGCCGCCCGGCGTCACCATGGCGGCGTACGTCGTGCCGGCCTGGTCGGCCGGCCCGCCGAGCGCGTCGACGAGCTGGACGAGCGGCACCCGGGTCATCCGGTCGAGCTCACGCAGGTTGCCGACCTCGAAGGACTGGATGGCGACGTCCGACCGCTTGGAGTCGAGGCCGAACCGGTCGAGGGTGCGTACCAGCGGCTCCTCCATCGAGAGCCCGATGGAGTCGAAGTACGACGGGTGCTTGGTCTCCGGCGCGACGCCGATCTCGCGGCCCGTACGCCGCTCGGCGCGCTGCACCAGGCACAGCACCTCGGTGAGCGTCGGGATCTCGTACTGGCCGTCGTACGCGGTGTTCTCGGGCCGCACCTGCGGCAGCCGCTCCTTCGCGCGCAGGGTCTTGAGCTCGGCGAGCGTGAAGTCCTCGGTGAACCAGCCCGTGACCGCGCGGCCGTCGATGGTCCTCGTGGTCCGGCGGTCGGCGAACTCGGGGTGGTCGGCGACGTCGGTCGTGCCGCTGATCTCGTTCTCGTGGCGGGCGACCAGGACGCCGTCCTTGGTCGAGACCAGGTCGGGCTCGATGTAGTCGGCGCCGAGGTCGATGGCGAGCTGGTAGGCCGCGAGCGTGTGCTCGGGCCGGTAGCCGGACGCGCCGCGGTGGGCGAAGACGAGGGGCTCGGCCCGGTGTCCGTGCCCCGCGCCCGGCCCGTGCCCGTGCTCGGCGACGGCGGGGGAGACGGTGAGGAGCGGGGCGGTCAGCGCGACGGCGACGGCAGCGGCGAAGGGTGTGATCCGAGAGGTCATGGCCCGATCGAAGCGGGCGCCGATGACCTCCGGGCCAGGGGACGGTGAACGGGACGGGTCGGTCAGCCCACCTGGCAGAAGGCGTTCGCGCAGCCCTTGAGCCACGCCGGACCGCCCTGGAGCGAGCTGATCTGCTTGTCGCCCTGGCTGTCGTCGAACCACAGCATCGCCCAGATCGGCTTCGCCGCCAGCGTGCGCGCGGTCCTCGTGATGACGGCCGGGTTCCAGGCGCCGTCCTCGCTTCGTTCTGGGCCGACCTCGGTGAACGCCATCCGGCGCACCTTCCGGGCGACCGCGGCGTACCCCGTGACGTCGAGTCGGTCCTTCGCGTCGGCCGACGTCGCCTCGGGGTCGTAGCTGTCGATCCCGGCGAGGTCGACCTTCGCGGGCACCAGCGACTCCGGGGCCGCGACGCCGGACCACGTCTTCGCAGCGAAGGAGTAGGCCCACACGATGTTGTGGAGACCGGACTCCTGCGCCCGGCGCTGCATCTCCGCCCAGACCTTCCGGTACGTCGAGGGCTCAGCGTGGCCCCACCAGAACCAGCCGCCGTTCGCCTCGTGGAACGGCCGGAACACCACCGCGACGCCGTTGTCCTGGAACATGCGGAGCAGCTCGAGCTTCTCGGAGTAGTCCGACCAGAAGCGGATGTACTCCGCGGACAGCGGGTCGAGCAGGGCACCGAGGTCGTGCCAGCCGCGGTCGGCGTAGTTGCCGCCCGTGTGCGGGTTGTCGGCGTGCCAGGACACGCTGAGCACGGCCCCGTCGAGGGCGAGCGCGGAGAGGTCGGCGACGGCGCGGTCGAGGAACGGGAACTCGTAGCTGCCGGTCTTGGCCAGCTCCCACAGGTCGAAGCCGACGACGTTGACCCGCTGCGGAGCCAGGGCGGTGAGCGGGTCGAGGAAGTCGCTGCTCGAGACGTTGAGCTGCTGGCCGACGCCCATGAGCCCGGCCGCCTTCCAGCGGTCCAGGCGCGCGGCCAGGCACTTCGCGGCGTCGTTGGCCGCGGGGTCGACGAGCTTGTACTTCGGGGTGCAGGACTGCGACGACCGGGTCCGCAGGGTCACCTGCGGCGAGCGCACCGCGGCCTTGCCGTTCCACGCCTCGGCCGTCACGCGCAGCACCTGGTCGGACGGCGCGGCGGTGTCGAGGGCGACCACGGCGCGTCCGGTGGCGTCGAGCGTGGCGTCGGCGAGCCGGTCCCAGCCGCCCTGGTTCAGCCGCTGCACCTCGACGGGGCGACCGGACTGCGCCGGCGGGAGCTGGGCGACCAGCGCGGCGGGCTCACCGGTCGTGACGACCGGGGGAGCGAGCCGGACGCTGAGCGTGGTGGCCCTCCGATCGGGGTCGTCCGGGCGCGCCACGACAGGAGTCGCCCCGGAAACGATCAATCCCCCCGTGAGCAACCCCGCGAGCAAAGCCGTCACGGCCCCCCGTGGTCGCACACCCGAAGTCTAGGGTTGGGGGCATGGCCGATGTCGTGACTTCCCACAATTCCGATCAGCACCGCTACGAGGCCCGGGTGGACGGTGAGCTCGCCGGGTTCATCGAGTACCGCCAGTCCGTGGGCCTGGTGAACCTCGTGCACACCGAGGTGGACGACCGCTTCGAGGGGCAGGGGATCGGCTCGAAGCTGGCTCGCTTCGCCCTCGACGACCTGCGCGCCGACGGCAGCCACCGGGTGCTCGCCACCTGCCCGTTCATCGTGAGCTGGATCGGCAAGCACCCGGACTACGCCGACGTGGCGGAGGTCCCGTCCGCGGACTGAACCGTCCTCCACAGGGCTGTGCACAGGTACCCCCCTCCCTGTGCACCCCGCGCCGGGCGTCGTGCACAGTCCATCAACAGATTTGCCCCTGGCCTGGGGGTTTCGGGGGTTCGGCTTGTCGCTGTCGGAGCCCGGTCCTAGAGTCACCGCGAGTCGACCACAAGTCGTTGTGTCGACAAGTCGGTGAGGGAGCGGCAGATGAGCGCAGACGGCACGTTCGCAGGCGCTGCTGGCCAGATGCCGCCCCAGGTCTCGCCGAGGTCCACCACTCCTTCCCCCGCTCCCACCATCGGAGATGAGTCGCCCGTGACCGACCCCCTGCCCTTCGAGCGCCCGGTCTCGGAGGCCAAGCTCGGCCCGACCGGCCGGCCGATGCCGGTGATCCCGGAGCCGACACCCCTCACCGAGCACGGCCCGGCCCGGGTCGTGTCGATGTGCAACCAGAAGGGCGGGGTCGGCAAGACCACGACCACGATCAACCTGGGCGCGTCGCTGGCCGAGTTCGGCCGCAAGGTGCTGCTCGTCGACTTCGACCCCCAGGGATCGCTGTCGGTCGGCCTCGGGCTGAACCCGCACGAGATGGAGCTGACGGTCTACAACCTGCTGATGGACCGCCAGGTGTCGCTCGACGAGGTCGTCGTACCCACCGGCGTGCCCGGGATGGACCTGCTGCCCTCGAACATCGACCTCTCGGCCGCCGAGGTCCAGCTGGTCCACGAGGTCGCGCGCGAGCAGACCCTCAAGCGGGTGCTCGAGCCGGCGCTCGCCCACTACGACGTCATCCTCATCGACTGCCAGCCGTCGCTCGGCCTGCTGACGGTCAACGCGCTCACGGCCTCCGACGGCGTGATCGTCCCGCTCGAGTGCGAGTACTTCGCGCTGCGCGGCGTCGCGCTGCTCAAGACCACGATCGACAAGGTCCAGGAGCGGCTCAACCCCAAGCTCGAGATCGACGGCGTGCTCGGCACCATGTACGACGGCCGCACGCTGCACTCGCGCGAGGTGATGGAGCGGCTGGTGCAGGCCTGGGGCGACCTGGTGTTCCACACCGTCATCCGGCGTACCGTGAAGTTCAGCGACTCCACCGTCGCCGGCGAGCCGATCACGACCTATGCCAGCTCGTCGAGCGGTGCGGACGCCTACCGCCAGCTGGCCAAGGAGGTGCTGGCCCGGTGCCTCGACGGGTGAGCCTGCCTGCCGCCGACGACCTGTTCCGCCCCACCGCCCGCACCGAGGAGCCGGAGGCTGCGCCGGCGGAGCCCGAGCAGGACGGCCGCAAGAAGCCGAGCGGCCGGGTCCGGCACGACGAGAAGATGACGGTGTACATCACCTCCGACGAGCTGCTCGACCTCGAGCACGCCCGGCTGGTGCTGCGCCGTTCGCACGGCCTGGCCGTCGACCGGGGCCGGGTGGTCCGGGAGGCGATCGCGCTCGTGCTCGCGGACTTCGAGGCCCGCGGCGACGAGAGCGCGCTGGTCCGACGGTTGACCGAGGAATGACTCCGCCAGTCGACCAGTCAGCCGGGCCGTCATCCGGGCCGTCAGCCGGGCAGCCCGTCGAGCAGTCCGAGGCCACGCCCGGTTTCGAGGTGCGGCTGGAGAACTTCGAGGGTCCGTTCGACCTCCTGCTCAACCTGATCGCGAAGCACAAGCTCGACATCACCGAGGTCTCGCTGTCGACGGTCACCGACGAGTTCATCGAGCACGTCAAGGCCGGTGGCAAGGTCTGGGACCTCGAGCAGACGACGTCGTTCCTGCTCGTCGCCTCCACGCTGCTCGACCTGAAGGCGGCGCGGCTGCTGCCGCAGGGTGACGTCGAGGACGAGGAGGACCTCGCGCTGCTGGAGGCCCGCGACCTGCTGTTCGCCCGGCTGCTGCAGTACCGCGCCTTCAAGCAGGTGGCCGCGGTGCTCGAGCAGCGGCTGGCCGGCGAAGCGCGCCGGCACCCTCGCGCGGTCGGTCTGGAGGAGCGGTTCGCCGGGCTGCTGCCCGAGGTGCTCATCGGGATCGGGCTGGAGCAGTTCGCCCAGATGGCCGCGAAGGCGCTCGAGCCCAAGCCGGTGCTCGAGGTCTCGCTGCACCACATCCACGCCGCGAAGGTCAGCGTGCGCGAGCAGGCCGCCCTGGTCGTCGACCGGCTGCGCCGCTCGGGGACGATGACGTTCCGCGCGCTGTGCGGGGACTCGCCCGACCGGCTCACGACCGTGGCGCGGTTCCTCGCGCTGCTCGAGCTGTTCCGCGAGAGCGCGGTCGCGTTCGACCAGGTGACGCCGCTGGGCGAGCTCACCGTACGGTGGACGGGAGACGAGGACGCCGACGTCGACGAGCTGATCACCGACGAGTTCGACGGCGCGCCGGTGGAGGACGATGCCGATCAGGGCGGACCAGAGGGAGACGACGATGACCGAGACGACTGAGGCCGAGGAGACGCTGGCGGTCCCCGTCGCGGAGCTGCGCCCGTCGCTCGAGGCGCTGCTCATGGTCGCCGACCAGCCGCTGGACGAGATGGCGCTGGCGACCGCGACCGGCTACCCGACCGAGGAGGTCTCGCTCGCGCTCGCCGGGCTGGCCGCGGAGTACACCGAGCAGGGCCGTGGCTTCGAGCTCCGCAACGTCGGCGGCGGGTGGCGCTACTACACCCGTGAGGAGTACGCCGCGGTCGTCGAGGGCTTCGTGCTCGAGGGCCAGCAGGCCCGGCTCACCCAGGCCGCGCTGGAGACCCTCGCGGTGGTGGCCTACAAGCAGCCGATCTCGCGGGCCCGGGTGTCGGCCATCCGGGGCGTGAACGTCGACGGCGTGATGCGCACGCTGCTGTCGCGGGGTCTGCTCGAGGAGGCGGGCCACGACGAGAGCACGGGCGCGCACCTGTACCGCACGACCGCGTACTTCATGGAGCGGATCGGGGTGAGCTCGCTCGACGAGCTGCCCGAGCTGGCGCCGTACCTGCCCGACATGGACGACCTCGAGGACGAGCTGGCCGAGATGGTCGCGCCCGTCGCCACGGAGCAGGCGCCCGAGCCGGAGCCGCACCAGCCGCACTCGCCGCACAGCGGTGACGGCACCGAGCCCGACGGCGGGACCGAGCCGACGTGAGTGACCTCCCGACCGACGACGACGGCCTGATCCGGCTGCAGAAGCTGCTGGCGATGTCGAACGTCGCCTCGCGCCGCAAGTGCGAGGAGCTGATGCTCGACGGCGAGGTGGAGGTCGACGGCGAGGTCGTCACCCGGCTCGGCACCAAGGTCGACCCGCGCACCGCGGTGATCCGGGTGTCCGGCAAGCGGCTGCCCCCCGTGTCGGAGAAGGTCTACCTCGTCCTCAACAAGCCACGCGGCGTCGTTTCGACGATGTCGGACCCCGAGGGTCGACGCAGCCTGGGCGACCTGGTCGCGGACCGGCCCGAGCGGTTGTTCCACGTCGGCCGGCTCGACACCGACACCTCGGGGCTGATCATCCTCACCAACGACGGCGACTTCGCGCAGCGGCTGGCGCACCCGTCGTACGAGGTGGACAAGACCTACGTCGCCGAGGTCGAGGGCGAGATCTACCGCGGCACGCTCAAGAAGCTCCTCGAGGGCGTCACGCTCGAGGACGGGCCGGTCACGGTCAGCAAGGCCCGGATCATCGAGGCCGGCAAGGAGAAGTCGATCGTCGAGGTGGTGATCCACGAGGGCCGCAACCGGATCGTGCGGCGGCTGTTCGACCACCTCGGCTTCCCGGTACGCCGGCTCACCCGCACGCAGATCGGCCCCGTGGTGCTGCGCGGCCTGCGGTCGGGGGAGATGCGCGAGCTCACGCTCGACGAGCTCGGGGAGCTGCTGGACCGCGCGGCGCTCTGAACTTTCTCCTCCAGGCCTGTCACAGGCCGACCGGGGCCGGCGTCTTCATGTCGAACCGACCCGAACAGGAGGACGACATGACCACCACGACCCGCATCCCTGTCGCCGAGATCACCGGCTTCAAGGGCTGGATCATCAAGCGCTTCGCCCGCAGGACGCTCGGCCAGGTGCCGACCTCGATCGGCGTGTACTGGCACAACCAGAAGGTGCTCATGGACATGGCCTCCTTCGGTGGCAAGGTCAAGAAGTGGGACGCCTGCGACGAGCAGCTGAAGTCCTTCGCCCACATGGCGGTCGCGTCGATGGTCGGCTGCACCTGGTGCCTGGACTTCAACTACTTCGAGGCGCACAACAAGAACCTCGACATGACCAAGGCCCGCGAGATCCCGCGCTGGCGCGACGCGGACGTGTTCTCGTCGCTGGAGCGCGAGGTGCTCGGCTACGCGGAGGCGATGACGGAGACCGAGCCGACCGTGACCGACGAGATGGTCGCCTCGCTGCGCTCGCAGATCGGGGACGCGGCGCTCCTCGAGCTGACTGCGGTGATCGCGTTCGCGAACTCCACGACGCGGCCGAACGTCGCCCTCGGCATCGAGTCCGACGGCTTCGCCGCGGCGTGCGGGCTCGAGCCGCTCGCCGAGCGGGCCACCGTAGGGTCGTGACCGTGCTGGAGGACCCGTTCGTCGCCCACCGGCGGCTGCTGTTCACCGTGGCCTACGAGATGCTCGGCTCGGCCGCCGAGGCCGAGGACGTCGTGCAGGACACCTGGATCCGCTGGGACGCGATCGCTCCGGAGGGCCGAGCCGAGGTCCGTGACCCGCGCGCGTACCTGGTCCGGATGACCACCCGCAAGGCGCTCGACCGGCTGCGTGCGAACGCGCGCCGCCGCGAGGACTACGTCGGCGAGTGGCTGCCCGAGCCGCTGCTGACCGCGCCGGACGTCGCCGAGGACGTGGAGCTCGCCGAGAGCGTGTCGTTCGCGATGCTCACGGTGCTGGAGACGCTGGGGCCGACCGAGCGCGCGGTGTTCGTGCTGCGGGAGGTCTTCGACGTGCCGTACGGCGAGATCGCGCAGGCGGTCGAGAAGTCGGAGGCCGCCGTACGCCAGATCGCGCACCGCGCCCGCGAGCATGTCGCCGCCCGGCGTCCGCGGGTCGCGGTGAGCCGTGACGAGCAGCAGGAGGTCGTCGAGCGGTTCCTCGCGGCGGTCAGCGGCGGTGACCTCCAGGGGCTGCTGGACGCCCTCGCCCCGGACGTGGTCATGGTCGCGGACGGCGGCGGGATCGCCCAGGCGGTCACGAACCCGGTCGCCGGCGCGAAGAAGGTGGCGAACCTGCTGCGCACGTTCCCCAAGTTCGGCGCCGGCGCGACGATCGTGCCGGTGCTGCTCAACGGGGCTCCCGGCGCGCGCATCGTCGGGCTGGACGACGGCCACGAGACCGCGATCCTGTTCACGGTCGAGGACGGCCGGATCAGCCGGATCTACGCGGTGCGCAACCCCGAGAAGCTCAGCAGCATCGATGTGGAGGCGGCGCTCGGCCGCTGACGGCGCTAGTGCCCCGGACCGACCACCATCTTGGCGCGCTCGGACTCGTGCGCCCCGCCCTTCTCGTCGAGGGTGGCGCAGGCCTCCGCGATGTCGCGGGCGAGCGTGTCGACGTGCTCCTGGCTGAACGTCTCCTTCACCAGGGCGCGCATGATCGTGACCTCCTGGGCATCTGGCGGCAGCGTGTAGGCAGGGACCATCCAGCCGCGCTCGGCCGACAGCTGCCAGGCGATGTCGAACTCGTCGTACGACGTCCTCTCGGCCAGCCGCCAGGCCACCAGCGGGAGCTGCTCGTGGTCGCGGCCGATGATCTCGAAGCGGCCCATTTCCTCGAGCCGGTCGGCGAGCCGGTGGGCGTTGTGCTGCATGTTCCGCAGCTTGTACGTGTAGCCGGCGCGGCCGAACCGCACGAAGTTGTAGTACTGCGCGAGCACCATGCTCGAGCCGGTCGAGAAGTTCAGGGTGAACGTCTCGTCGGTCTTGCCGAGGTAGTTCTCCTTGAAGACCAGGTCCGGCGCGAGGTCGGCCTTCTCCCTGAAGACGAGCCAGCCGACGCCGGGGTAGACCAGGCCGAACTTGTGCCCGGACACGTTGATCGACCGCACCTGCTCGAGGCGGAAGTCCCAGGCGGAGTCCGGGTAGAGGAACGGCCACACGAAGCCGCCGCTGGCGCCGTCGACGTGCAGGGGGACGTCCATGTCCCGCTCGTCGCGGATCCGGACCAGCAGGTCGTTGATGCCGACGATGTCGTCGCGGTGGCCGGTGAACGTCGTCCCCAGGACGGCCGCGACGCCGATCGTGTTCTCGTCCACGAACGGCTCGACGTCCTCGGGCCCGATCGTGTACTTGCCGGGTCGCAGGGGCACGATCCGCGGCTCGACGTCGAAGTAGCGGCAGAACTTCTCCCACACCACGTGCACGTCGCCGCCGAAGACCAGGTTGGGGTTGGTCGTCGGCCGGCCGGCGGCCTGCTGCCGCGTCCGCCAGTTCCACTTCAGCGACAGCGCGCCGAGCATGATCGCCTCCGACGAGCCCTGGGTGCGCGCGCCGGTGGTCTCACCGGGCGCGTGGAAGAGGTCGGCGAGCATCCGGATGCAGCGCTGCTCGATCTCGGCGGTCCGCGGGTACTCCGCGTGGTCGATGAAGTTGCGGTGCAGGTTCGCGGCGATCAGCCGCTGCGCCTCCGGCTCCATCCAGGTGGTCACGAACGTCGCGAGGTTGCGGGCCGGATCACCCTCGATGGCGAGGTCCTCCGCCACCAGCCGCATCGCGTCGACCGAGGTCATCCCGCCGTCGGGGAACGTCCGGCTGGGGGTGTCCTGGGCTGCGAAGCGGTTGCCGAACAGGGCGGCGTCGGCGTCGGACGTGGTGGTCATGTGGGTTCTCCTTCGAAGCACACGAGCATGAGGGCGGCGCCGACGAAGAAGCACACGGCGCCGAGGAGGGTGCCGCCGACGGCGGCGAGGTCGTCCACGGCGGAGCCGTCGGGCAGCACGTACGCACCGATCGCCGAGATGCCGAAGAGCACCGAGCCGACCATGTTCAGCCAGGCGATCAGGCCCGCCTGGGCGAGCAGTGCGAACGTGCTGGAGACCAGGAAGAGCGTCGAGCCGACCACGTCGGGCCGCCAGACGTGGTGGTTCTCCGCCTGCGTGGACGCGTACGTCGCCAGCGCGGCGGTCGTGCTGACGTTGAAGCAGAGCGTGCCGGGGAACTGCGTCGCGGCGGCGACCCAGTTCCGGTCATGGGGTTGCCACGACCACCAGGTGAGCGGCGGCACCGTCGGGGACTGCGCCTGGAGCAGCTGGCCGAGCGACGCCGCCGTGAAGAACACCGCCCCGACGACGTAGGTCAGCGCGTCGGCGCGGGCGCCGACGCCGTCGAGGTAGGCGGGCACCGAGCCCAGCACGAAGCACGCCGAGCCGATCATGAACAGCACGGCGATGGTCGAGTTCAGGCGTGCAGGGGTGATCCTGCGAGTCTGGAGGGGACAGCAGGGCGCCCACACCCCCCGGTTCGGGTGACCCCGAGGACTACACGAGCTCCCCGGCGAGCGCGTCGTCGAGGTCGTCGTGGATCCGGAAGACCCGGTCCAGCGACGTCGCCCGCAGCACGTTGAGCACCGGCCTGCTCGTGCACACGAGGACCATCGAGGTCTGGAGCACGCGCGCCCGCTTGTAGGCGCCGATGAGGGCGCCGAGCCCGAGCGAGTCCATGAACGTGACCTCGTCGAGCACCAGGACGAGCCGCGACGGCCCGTCCACCTGGATCTCCTGGAGCTTGGCGCGCAGCGCGCCCACAGTGGCGAGGTCGACCTCGCCGGCGCACCGCACGACGGCGGTGTCGTCGCGTCGCTCGACGACGATCATGAGCTGGTCCTGAGTTGGCACGCAGCAGTTGTACCCCGGATACGGTGTTTGCATGGCTCCTTCGCCCGACGGAGTTCTCGCGCCGTACGTCGCCTCCGTCTCGGCGTACGACGTCGCGCTCGGACCGGCGGGCGTCCACCGCGGGCTGCCCGGCACGACGCTGACGTTCGTGCTGCCGGTCGGGGAGCCGCTCGACGTCGGGTGGGCCGGGGACCCGGCCAGCCGCGCGCGCCGCTGGTCGACGGTGTCGGGGCTGCACGCCCACCCCGCCGAGATCCACCACGACGGCCACCAGGCCGGCGTCCAGCTCGAGCTCACCACCGCGGGCGCCCGGGCACTGTTCGGGCTGCCGGCGGCGGCGCTCGCCGGCGAGCTGCTCGAGCTGGAGGACGTGGCACCGTGGCTGCGCACGCTGCCGGAGCGCCTGCACGAGGCGCCGGCTCACGCGTGGGTGGCGGTGGTCGAGCACACGTTGGCCGCCGCGCTCGTCGACGTACCCGCGGCGCGGGCCGAGGTCGGCCGGGCGCTGGCCCGGCTCACCCGCGGGGCGGGGGTCCAGGAGGTGGCCGACGAGGTCGGCTACAGCCGCCGGCACCTGGCTGGGCTGGTCCGGGCCGAGTGCGGCCTGGCGCCGAAGCAGGTGCAGCGGCTCGGCCGGTTCGAGGCGTCCCGGTCCCTCATGGGGCGGTTGCCGCTGGCAGAGGTGGCGTACCGGTGCGGGTACGCCGACCAGGCGCACCTCACCCGCGAGTGGAGCGCCCTGGCGGGCTGCCCGCCGACGACGTGGCTGCGCGAGGAGTTCCCATTCCTCCAAGACCTCGACGCACGCGCCGCGGGAGGCTGAGGTCATGACGAACGCAGCAGAGGTCCGGCTCTGGCACACGATGTCCTTCCGCGACGCCGACGCGATGATCGCCTTCCTGTCCGCGATCGGCTTCGTCGAGCACGCGACGTACCGGTCAGAGACCGACCCGTCCGTCGTCGAGCACGCCGAGTGGCTGTGGCCCGGGGGAGGCGGTCTGATGTTCGGCAGCCTCCGCGAGGGCGGGGCGGTCACGAACGTCGGCGGGTCCGCGGCGTACCTGGTCGCCGACGACCCGGACGCGGTCTTCGACCGGGCCGTCGAGGCGGGCGCGACGGTGCTCCGCGCGATGGTCGACCAGGACTACGGGGGCCGCGGCGGCAGCGTCGAGGATCCAGAGGGCAATCACTGGTCATTCGGGAGCTACCAACCCCGTTAACCTGTCCGCGTGGCAGTCAGGGCAGTGCGAGGAGCGACCCAGCTCGACGAGGACGTGCGCGAGCACATGCTGGAGAGGGTGGCCGAGATGGTCACCGACGTCATGCAGTCCAACGGGCTGGACGTCGACGACTTCATCTCGATCATCTTCACCGCGACCTCCGACCTGAACTCCGAGTTCCCCGCCTATGCGGCGCGGATCCTCGGCTTCAGCGACGTACCCCTGATCTGCGCCCGGGAGCTCGAGATCGACGGCTCGATGCCGCGGGTAGTGCGGATGATGGCGCACGTCGAGACCGACCTGCCGCGCTCCGACATCACGCACGTCTACCTGCACGGCGCCGCCGCGCTGCGCCGCGACCTCACCCGGGTCCACGCGGTCCCCGACGATGAGTGAGCTGGTGGGCCCGGTCGAGGTGATCGGCACCGGCCTGCTGGGGACGTCGATCGCGCTCGCGTGTCGGCGCGCGGGCCTGGAGGTGCTGCTGAGCGACCTCTCAGCGGAGCACGTGCGGACGGCGTCCGCGCTCGGTGCCGGACGCCCGCGAACCCCCGGTGACCGTCCGCAGCTCGTCGTGGTCGCCGTGCCGCCGGACCACCTCGGCGCCGCGATCGCCGCCGCGCTGCGGGCCGGCGACGCCGTCGTCACCGACGTCGGGAGTGTGAAGGCGGGGCCGCTGGCCGAGGTCGCGGGCGAGCCTCGCGTCCGGCGCTACGTCGGCAGCCACCCGATGGCCGGCAGCGAGCGCTCCGGTCCGCTGGCCGCGACGGCCGACCTCTTCGAGGGCCGACCCTGGGCGGTGGCGCCGCACGCCGACGCCGACCCGGACGCCGTCGCGCTGGTCGAGGAGCTCGTGGCGCTGTGCAACGCGGTCGTCGTCCGGCTCAGCCCGGAGGACCACGACCGGGCCGTGGCGCGGACGTCGCACGTCCCGCACCTGCTCGCGTCGCTGGTGGCCGGGCGGCTTGCCGACGCTCCCGCGGACTACCTCAAGCTGTCCGGCCAGGGGGTCCGCGACGTCACGCGGGTGGCGGCCGGGAGCCCCGACCTCTACGGGCAGATCGTGGCCGCGAACTCGGCCGCGGTCGTCGACCTGCTCTCGGAGGTGCGCGCCGGGCTGGACTCGATGATCCAGGCGCTCACCGACGCCGACCGCGACACGCTGCGGGTGCTGCTCGACCGCGGCGTGGACGGCACCCGGGCGATCCCGGGCAAGCACGGCGGGCCGGTGCGGCCGACGGCGTCGGTCTTCGTGTCGGTGCCCGACGAGCCGGGCGTGCTCGCGCGGCTGTTCGCGGCGGCGGGGGAGGCCGAGGTCAACATCGAGGACGTGCGCATCGACCACGACCTCGGCCGCGCCGTGGGTCTGGTCGAGCTGCTCGTCGAGGAGTCGCGCGGCGAGCACCTGCTGGCCTCGCTCGAATCCCGGGGATGGGTGACCCACCGGTAGGCTGTGGGCCCGTGAGCAGCCCCCTCGTCGTCGCGATCGACGGCACCTCCGGATCCGGCAAGTCGAGCACCTCGCGGGGTGTCGCGCACCGGTTGGGGCTGCGCTACCTCGACACCGGCGCGATGTTCCGCGCGATGACCTGCTGGATGCTCGAGCACGGCGTCGACGTGCACGACCCGGTCGCCGTCGCCGCGCGCTGCCACGAGCCGGAGATCGTCTCGGGCACCGACCCGCTCGGGCCGACGATCACCGTGGACGGCGCGGACGTCGCGGTGGCGATCCGCAGCGACGCCGTGAACGCCGCGGTCTCGCCGGTCAGCGCCGTCCCCGAGGTGCGGGCCCGGCTGCTCCAGCTCCAGCGCGACGTGATCGCCGCCGACGGAGGCATCGTCGTCGAGGGCCGCGACATCGGGTCCGTCGTGGTCCCGGACGCGCCGGTGAAGGTCTACCTGAGCGCCGACCCCTCGGCCCGCGCGCTCCGACGCGCCGCCGAGCAGGGGAGCGCCGACGTCGAGGCGACCCAGGCGTCGTTGCTGGCGCGCGACGCGATCGACTCCGGACGCGCGACCGCGCCGCTGGTGATGGCCGACGGTGCGGTGCACATCGACACCACGCCGTACACCCTCGAGGAGGTCGTCGGCCTCGTGGTCGGCCTGGTCGAGGAAGCCGGGGCCCGCACATGAACAGCGGCGCCGCACACCTCGCGCTGCCGCGCAGCGACCAGAAGAAGGCGCCGTCCCGCTTCCTGCTGCACCCGCTACGACCGATCGCGGCCTGGCTGCTGCGGCGGCGCTACGACGTGCGCCTGCACGTGATCGGGACCGTCCCCACCGAGGGACCCGTGATCTTCGCGTCCAACCACGTGGGCGTCATCGACGGCCCGATGCTCGCGATCTACGCGCCGCGGCCCGTGCACGCGCTGACCAAGCAGGAGATGTTCACGGGCTTCCTGGGCCGGTTCCTGCGCTGGGCGGGCCAGATCCGCCTCGACCGCTTCAACACCGACCCCGATGCCGTGAAGACCTGCCTGCGTGCGCTGCGCGACGGGCGCGCGGTCGGCATCTACCCGGAGGGCAGCCGCGGCAGCGGCGACCTCGAGCGGTTCCACCGGGGCGCGGCCTACCTCGCACTGGTGTCCGGTGCGCCCGTCGTACCCGTGATCATGCTCGGCAGCCGTGAGCCCGGCGGGACCAGCGGCTCGCTCCCGCGCCGCGGCGCGACCATCGACATGGTGTTCGGTGAGCCGTTCCAGGTCGACGCCGTGGCGTGGCCGAGGACACGGGAACAAGTGGAGAAGTACTCGTTGTTGCTGCGGGAGCACATGTTGGTCCTTCTGGACCAGGCGCGCGCGTTGACCGGGCAGGAGCTGCCCGGCCCGCTGCCGGGCCGTGATGTCGATCCCGACCCCGCCACCGGCGTTACCGACCAAGGAGCACCATGACCGAGCCCACGCCCGACGCGACCCCCGAGGCCGCCCCGGAGGCAATGGGTCCTGTCCCCGTGCTCGCCGTGGTCGGCCGACCCAACGTCGGCAAGTCCACGCTGGTGAACCGGATCATCGGCCGCCGCGAGGCCGTCGTGCAGGACATCCCCGGCGTGACCCGCGACCGGGTGTCGTACGACGCGAACTGGAACGGCCGGGCGTTCACGGTCGTCGACACCGGCGGCTGGGACCCCGACGCGAAGGGCCTCGCCGAGGCGATCCGCGCGCAGGCCGAGATCGCGGTGACCCTCGCCGACGCCGTGCTGTTCGTCGTCGACGCGACCGTGGGCATCACCGACGCCGACGAGGCGGTCGTGAAGATCCTGCGCGCGTCGAAGAAGCCGGTCGTGCTCGCCGCCAACAAGGTCGACGACCAGCGCACCGAGGCCGAGGCGTACGGCCTGTGGAACCTCGGGCTGGGCGAGCCGTACCCCGTCTCCGCCCTGCACGGCCGCGGCTCGGGCGACATGCTCGACGCCGTGCTCGCCGCGCTGCCCGAGACGCCGCCGCAGTCCTTCGAGGAGGTCGGCGGTCCCCGCAGGATCGCGATCGTCGGCAAGCCGAACGTCGGCAAGTCCTCGCTGCTCAACCAGCTCGCCGGCGAGACCCGGGTCGTCGTCGACAACGTCGCCGGCACCACCGTCGACCCGGTCGACGAGCTGATCGAGCTCGGCGGCACCACCTGGCGCTTCATCGACACCGCGGGCATCCGCAAGCGGGTCAAGGAAGCCTCGGGCCACGAGTACTACGCCTCGCTGCGCACCTCGACCGCGATCGACCGCGCCGAGGTCGCCGTGCTGGTGCTCGACGGCGGGCAGGCGATCTCCGAGCAGGACGTCCGCATCCTGCAGACCGTCCGCGAGGCCGGCCGGGCGCTGGTGATCGCGTTCAACAAGTGGGACCTCGTCGACGAGGAGCGCCGCTACTACCTCGAGCGCGAGATCGAGCGGGACCTCGTCCAGGTGCAGTGGGCGCCGCGGATCAACATCACCGCGCGCACCGGCTGGCACATCGACCGGCTGGTCCCCGCGCTCGAGAAGGCCCTCGAGGGCTGGGAGACCCGCATCTCGACCGGCGCCCTCAACGGCTTCCTCGGCCGGCTCGTCGCCGAGCACCCGCACCCGGTGCGCAGCGGCAAGCAGCCGCGCGTGCTGTTCGGCACCCAGGCCTCGGTCGCGCCGCCGACGTTCGTCCTCTTCACCACCGGCAAGCTCGACGCGTCGTACGAGCGGTTCATCGAGCGCCGGCTGCGCGAGGAGTTCGGGTTCGTCGGCACGCCGATCGTGCTGAACCAGCGGCCGCGGGAGAAGCGCAAGCGCTGACGACCGCCCTGCGGTCGGTGCGCGGAATGGTCACCAACCGCAGATTTCCGGGCCCCGAACGTGCGGTTCGTGACCATTCGTGAGGGTCTGGCTCGCGCCGGGTTACCGTCGAGCCATGCGACGCCTGCTCGCCCTGACCCTCGCCGCAACGGCCGTGGCGGCAGCACCCACGGCCGCACCGGCCACCGTGCCGGCTACCGCACCGGCTACCGCACCGGCCGCCAGGCCGATCGCCGGCACGTCGTGCTCAGAGTTCCCCGCCGACAACTGGTGGCACGCCGACGTGCGTGACCTGCCGGTGCACGCGCGCAGCCGGCAGTGGCTGTCGCACATGTCGACGGGCGTCGACCTGCACCCGGACTTCGGCCCGTCGTACGGCGACGGGCCGAACTACGGGATCCCGATCACCGTGGTGGGGTCGGGGCACCCGAAGGTGCGGGTGCGCTTCGACTACGCGAGCGAGAGCGACCGGGTGCGCTACCCGCTGGGCCGCGACACCCGGATCGAGGGCGGGCGCGGGTCGGCGGGGGACAAGCACGCGATCGTCGTGGACAAGGGCGCCTGCAAGCTCTACGAGACCTGGAACACCCGGGTGCGGCGCGGGAACTGGGTCGCGGGCTCGGGCGCGGTGTGGTCGCTGCGGTCCAACCGGTTGCGCCCGGACGGCTGGACGTCGGCCGACGCGGCCGGGCTGCCGATCCTGCCCGGACTGCTGCGCTGGAACGAGGTGAAGGCGGGACGCGTCGACCACGCGATCCGGTTCACCACCGACGTCACCAGCACCCACCACCTCTGGCCGGCCCGGCACGACGCCGGCTCGCGGAGCAGCCTCGCCTACCCGCCGATGGGCGCCCGGTTCCGGATGCGCGCCGGATTCTCCACCCGGGGCTTCTCGCCGTACGCCGTCGCGGTGATCCGGGCGATGAAGGTGCACGGGCTGGTGCTCGCCGACAACGGGTCGCCGTGGTACTTCCAGGGCGAGCAGAACGCGCGCTGGCCGGCGCGGCTGGTCGAGGAGCTCAAGGAGATCCCGGCGTCGGCGTTCGTCGCCGTCGACACGTCCTCGCTGCAGGTCTCTCCGAACTCGGCCCAGGTCGATCCCGATTGAGGTCAGGATCTGGCCGGATGGCTCCGTAGCGTTCCGGTCATGACGAACTCCGAGCGCGACGACCTCCTCGACCTCCTCACCAAGCACCGGGAGCTGTTCCGGTTCACCGTCCAGGGCCTCTCCGACGAGGCCGCCCGCACCACGCCGACCGTGAGCGCGCTGTCGCTGGGCGGCCTCATCAAGCACGTCACCTTGGTGGAGCGAAACTGGGCCGACTTCGTGGTCAACGGGGCGGCGAACCAGCCGGACTGGGCCAACGTCGACTGGAGCAACCCGCCGCCCGAGGTCGTCGCCTTCCAGCAGGCGTTCGTGATGCGCGAGGACGAGGCGCTCGCCGATCTGCTGGAGACCTATGCCGAGGTCGCCGCAGCCACCGACGAGCTGGTGCGGACCGTCGACCTCGACGCCGCCCACCCGCTGCCCGCGGCCCCGTGGAGTCCCGCGACCACCTGGACGGCGCGCCGCGCGATCATCCACATCGCCCTCGAGACCGCCCAGCACGCCGGCCACGCCGACATCATCCGCGAGACCATCGACGGCCAGAAGTCGATGGGCTGACCGCTGTCGTGCAGTCGTGATGCTGAGAGTGCGCTCGGGCGCACGCCGGGCAGCACGACCCGATTCCGCCACCGGCGCCCGGCTGCGATAAGGTTCCTGCGGTCCTGATGAGGGACCGATTCGGGCTGTGGCGCAGCTTGGTAGCGCACTTGACTGGGGGTCAAGGGGTCGCAGGTTCAAATCCTGTCAGCCCGACCGAATGCCTACGGAGTTTCCGCAGGTCAGAGCAACGAAGGGTGCTTGCCGACAACCGTCGGTAAGCACCCTTCGTTCGTTCCTCTCACGGGGCTCTCACAAGCGCCCCCGATTCCGGGGCGTGCGACGGTGAGTCCTCATATCCAACGCACCATCAGAATGCAATGGAGGAGCCTGACCCGGTTCTCCGGACACGGATGGTGTGGTGATCATGCCGCGCCGTTGGCGGCGGTGTGAAGGCGTTGTTGCTGCCAGTGGTGCTCGTAGTCGACCGGACTGAGCATTCCGATCGCGGTGTGCCGGCGCCGGGGGTTGTACCAGGCCTCGATCCACTCGAAGATCGCTGCGCCGAGCTGCTCGGGGCTGTCCCACACGGCGCGAGTGTCGAGCAGTTCACGTTGCATGGTCGACCAGAACGACTCGATCATCGAGTTGTCCACCGAAGAGGCGACCCGTCCCATGGATCCGAGCAGGCCGGCGTCACGCAGCCGGTGCCCGAAGACCCAGGACGTGTACTGGCTGCCCCTGTCGGCATGCACCACGGTGCCGGGCTCGGGGCGGCGGCGCCAGATCGCCATCTGCAGGGCGTCGACGACCAGCTCCGAACGCATGTGGTCGGCGATCGACCAGCCCACGACCTGCCGGGTGAACACGTCGAGCACCGCGGCGCAGTAGACCTTCCCGGCGCGCGTCGGGTGCTCGGTGATGTCGGTGCACCACAACAGATCCGGTCCAGCGGCGACGAACCGGCGTTGCACCAGGTCCTGGTGGACCGCCTCAGCGGGCCGGTGGCGACGCTTGTGCCGGTGGCTGATCCCGCGCCGGCTGGTCATCCGCAGCAGCCTCGCGACGCGTTTGCGGCCGACCCGCAGCCCCATCCCGAGCGACAGCTCGGCATGCACCCGCGGTGCCCCGTAGGAACACCGCGACATCCGATGGATGTCGACGATCGTGTTCGCCAGATAGGCGTCCTCGAGGTCCCGGTTCGACGGTGGCCGGTCACGCCACTCGTAGTAGCCCGACCGCGAAACGTTCAAGACCCGGCAGGCCACCGCGACGTCGAAGTCGTCCGCGGCGAGCTCCTGGACCAGCCGGAACCCTATTCTGGGAGCACGTTCTCCTGCGCGAAGTAGGCCGAAGCGCGCTTGAGGATCTCGATCTCCATCTGCTGGCGCCGGTTCTCCCGACGCAGCCGAACCAACTCTTCGCGCTCGCTGGTCGACAAGCCCTCCTTGCGACCGGAGTCCACATCGTCCTGGGCAATCCAGCGCCGCAGACCGGACTCGCTGATCCCCAGATCCTTCGCGACCTGGGCCACCGACGCACCAGGCTGACGAGCCAGGTCGAGTGCCCTGCGACGGAACTCGGGCGGGTGAGGTGCAGGCATCTTCGAACTCCCTTCCTGCAGCGATCATCGCTACAGATCAGGTGTCCGGGCTACCGGGTCAGGCTCCTCGTGGTCATGCCCCTGCTGATCGATCACCGGCGGTGGATGGAGGGTTCACTCGAGCGGCTTGCCACGCAGAGGCAAGGGCTGAGTCGTTCCATCCGCCCACATAGCGTCCGGCTAGACGTGCAGCAGCTGTTAAGTCTGGGCTCGCGCCCTCGTGGACCGCCTTCGCGAGGTCATTTCTGATGTCGCCAGCCAGGAGATCTCTATAGATCGAGCGACCACTCTTGCCCGATTGGTGCGCAGCAGTCACGCGACGGTATGTCGCACCCTGGTTCGAGGTCGAGCGAGCGCGGCGAGGCTGGCCGCCGGACAGATAGTGCTTGAATGCTGGGGCAAGTTGGCGCGAAGGCATGGCAGGCGGTGAGTCGTAACGATGCAAAGCACCGTGGTGGACGCGGTTAAGCGTGAGATCGTCGACTACGCGACGGCGGGCCTTAACCGCTTGCTGGAGGTGGATGAAGGCCGCTACGTCATCAAGTACGTCCCCAGTGCGTGGGCGATGCAGTACACCGTCTCTGGTCGCCTGAAGGTCTCGCAGACTCCGGCACTCACGTGGGGCACGGGCACCTACGTCAGCCCGATCTTGCACCCACTCTCTACGGCGCTTTATGGCAGGTGCGGGCTGGTAGCGCGCGCTGACGATGCCCCGGCATGGCGAGTGTTCGACGCACGCAAGGCGTCAGCGCAGGCTGCGTATGTCAATTGGGTTCGTTCCCAGCCGATATTTCACGATCTAGTGCTCACGGTTCACGCCACGTACACGAACCACTTCCTGCGAGACCTATTCAGGGCAACGTTCCAGATTGACTGCGTGCTCTTCCGGCCCGATCAGGCGGCCGACCTGCATACAGACACGCTTAATGACACGTGGCTTCTAGTCACGGACTGGGACTCGCACGGTGGCATCGATCCCACGTTTAGCACTCGGCTCCGCGACGCGAGATTCTCGGTCCTGCTGGACGAGGAGTTCGACCTGCTTGAAGACGGCCTGCCGATTCGGGCAGCGGACAGGAAACTCGAGGCTGCGACTGTAAGGCGCCTGTCCAGGCACGGGACCCCTGTCGCGCATGCTCGGGCTGATCTGCCTCAGCTTTCGTTGGATATCGTCAATCAATACGTGCAGGACGGCTTCGTGCACGTGTACATAGAGCCATGAGCGGCCTGCTGCGACTCGCCAACGAGTTCCTTGAGCGGATGATGAACCCGTCGTACGGGCCGCTGTTGAACGACGAGTACGCCATGCGGCTCGGCGAGCTTCTTGCGGACGAGCACACGTCCGATCAGCTCGCCCAGGAGGCGACTCGTCTGACTAGGGTTGACGAGCTGTCAGCGCATACCTGGCTCTGGCTACTAGGCCAACCGCAGGCGGACGCGATCGATCGAGGACTGCTAGGGTACCTGTGTATCGAGTTCGAGGCGGCGGCTTTCAGAGCCAGAGTCATCGACAGCGCGCTGCGCGACAACCCGCGCCTCGAACCGGGTGAGGTATACGTCTCTGGACGCCAGTCGATCCAGGAACTTGAGAACGTATGGCTGCGGGACCTCGTCGCAACCGTGGTACAGCTGGGAGACGATTCAGAGGGCACTCAAGCGCCCTCCTCCGATTCGGCTGGCAACTTCCGCGGACCCGACCCCTATAACGCACAGAGCATGCTCGTCGCGCTGCTCTCTGTGGGCCGGCGCGACTGCCACGAGGCGGCCGCCGCACTACTGCACCATGAGTGGGCCGGTCAGGACGCTCTGCTGCGATCCTTCGACAGCCGAATGACCTCGATGGATGAAGCCTCTCAAACCCAATGGACTCGTCTGCGACCGGGTCGGGGGCTGCAGGACTAGGTCTCATCTGACCTTCCTTGCCGGACAGCTTCGCACTCACGCTTCCGCCAATCTGGGCCATGTGGCCAACGCGACCGCACGCGGCGCAGTGACCGCCGAGAGCGCTCCTCGTGACTGGATCGTTCTCAGGACGACGTCCGACGTTGCAGGTCGCGGCACGGTCCCCTTGTAAGGCGGACAACTCGGAACCAGCGGGCACCCGCTCTACCCGGCCGACATGTCATCTTGGCCGCGGGACTGAGTCACCCGTCGTGTCTATGGTGCCATTCGCGCGAGGGATCCTGATCCGGCTGCGGTGAATCCGACGCAAGCACCCCTGTGGCCAGTAGAAGTGCGACCACCGTCGATAGGCCGAGCATGCTGATGTAGAGCGTTCGATACAAAATCGTCGGCCGGGCGTTCCACCAGCGGTTGATGCCGAATCCCGATCGAAAGCCTCGGAACAGTCCGAAATGTTCTCCACGCAGCGTCACGCGGAAGCGGTCCACCACGCCGGGGTCATCCTTGGCCCTGCTGATCGCGTTGTAGTAGGCGGACATCAAGGTCTCGCATGCACGCGCATGCACGGATGCTTCCGCGTAGAGCCATCCGTAGTAGGCGTCTAGGACCCAGAAGATGGCTGCAACCACACACGCGAGGACGGCAAGGGAGGCGAGTTGCTGCTGAAGGGCAACCCCGAGGAGCGCCAGCCATACTGTGACGGCAATTCCTCGAACTGCGGTGCTCGTCGCGATGACACCCCGAATGAACTCGTTGGTCATCTCTAAGTCGAGTTCGACCAGCCGGAGACGCTCTGCATCCTCAAACTCCTCGAACCGGTGGCCCATTAAAGGTCCCCGATCTTGGATACCGCGTCGGCGAGGGTCGCGGAAAGGGCTGCCGGCGCCGAATCGGCGGACAGGTGATGTGCCCATGCTTGAGTTGCGATCAGAATTCGATTGAGCAGTGCGACGGCCTCGTCAAAGTCGACGACGTATCCATCGTAGTTGCCCTGAGATTCTCTAACGAGATCGCAGAATTCTTCAAACGAAACCAGGATCAGTCTAATCTCGGTCATGGCGTGTGTATCAGGCAGCGAATCGACGAACGCCACGGCTCGTTTCTTCCCCTCGGAGTTGAACCCCCGGATGTTGTGTCCCAGGGCGCCGAAGAACTGGTCGAAGAACGACTCCCCGAACGTGATGACGGCAGAGTCGCTCCTCATGGGCTCGCCGGCACGTGCCTCGACGACGATGTCGTCAATGAATTCGAATACGCTCGGATCAACGTTTGGCATCGTAGATCTCGCGTGCGGCCAGTACGCGCAGGACGGCTTCCCTAGCTTCAAGTGTCCGTGATTCGGCGGCTGAGCCGATCGGGTCGAACGGGAGTTCAACCACGGCATCGGCATGTCTGACGTAGTCGTAGAACGGCTCGAGAGACCTAATTGTTCGAATGTCGTCGGCCAAAGCTGGGTCGAGGTGCTGGAGTTTGGCGAACGCTTTGGTCTGATCGAATTCGAGCTCGCCGTGCCTCGACAGTCGCGCGAGCACAGC
Source organism: Nocardioides caricicola (assembly GCF_039541135.1). Classification (NCBI taxonomy): domain Bacteria; kingdom Bacillati; phylum Actinomycetota; class Actinomycetes; order Propionibacteriales; family Nocardioidaceae; genus Nocardioides; species Nocardioides caricicola. The sequence goes on from NZ_BAABFQ010000003.1 coordinate 39,063, forward strand.
TACACGCCCGACACTGTAAAGGTGGGCCAATGGAAAGAGCATGCGACCGCCAAACCGATCGATATGGGCGTATCGCGTGAGGTATTGCTGTGACCGTTCTACCTCGTAGTCGACGGAGACAGGGATCTCAGTTTGGAGGATGGCAGTTAGCGTGCCTTGGGGATCATGAAGAACCACGCTTTCGCGTCGTAGGTGAGCCGCGAACCGCGACCACTGGCGAAGCCGCTCCTCGAGCGCGTTCACCGTGTAGGTCGACAGTGACAGATCCGGGTGGGTCAGCGGGCTCGGCTTGTCTCGAGTAAGCATCGAGGAACGCACGCGAGCACCCTTCACCAGAACTAGGAGGTCTACGTCACTGTGCTCGTCCGCGTCGCCGCGTGCGACAGATCCGTAGAGTGCGACTGCCAGCACCGAGGGGAAGTCTGCCAACGCGAGCGCAGCAGCGTCAGCGATGCTGCGCTTGCGGATCGCCGGACTCTCGGTCACGGTTCAGATCGTAAGCGTTGGCGCCGACAACGTGTCCCAACGAGCGCGTTTGGCGGCCCAGGAATGGTGCCGGTCTTCGACGAGATTCAGCCGTCAGCCGTCAGCCGTCAGCCGTCAGCCGTCAGCCGTCAGCCAGTGGTCCGGCGTTGCCATTGCGTCGGCGATCCATGCCAATTTGCGGTGGTGCGCCGATCGCCAATCACGTCCGGCAAAGGGCCGGGGGCTTGTCAGGGCGGCGCCTGCATCACTGCGACCACCGTCGCTGCGGTTGAATCAAAGGTCGGGCGGTCGTCGGTGGGCGGGGCGGCTGGCGAAGTCGCCCCTCGAGTTGCTACAAGATGTGGGCCATAGCCTGGCGGCGTGCCAGTCCGGACACTTCCGCGGCGCCCACGTCGCCGACGCCAACGGGTGCAAGGGGAGCGCCAAGACCGCGTCATAGTGGAGCGTATCTACCACTGGCTGTCTGCTCGCCCTACGCACCTCAGGTTTACTTCGGCCCATCCGATCTCCCGCACGACGAAGAAGCGGTCTTGCGTGTCCTGTGCGGCTACCGCCGCTTGCCGCCCTCAAAGCTGCCGGGGACAAGGTGATCCATGGCGTCCCGTCGCTCGCGATAAGTGACTTGCCCGCCTCCGCTGCACTCGGTCACGCCAGTGCGCGTCGCCTTTGTGTGGGCGTCCACGGTCCAGTCGCTCGCCTTCAGCGTGAAGGCCACGCTCTGCAAGCACACTGGGCACTTCCGGATTCGGGTAGGCGCCGCCTTCTTTGCCTCGTCGCCGATCTTGCCCTTGCTGGTTGCTCTACCGGTCTTCTTGTACTTGCACTTGATGCACTTGCCCAGCGCGTCTTCGAATGAGAGCACTGACTTCTGCTTGTTGCAGACCGGGCAGACCTTCGTCTGAACGGGTGCTGCGACCTTGGCGCTTTTGCCGTAGCCCTGTGCGCAGCGCGGTCGCTCTGGCGGAGCCGTCTGGGTCATCTGAGCGTGCACGTACGCCTCACAGGTTGCATGGAGGGCGAGGTACTCCTCGGCTGCCGCAAGCTCGTCAGGCGTGGGCGATCCGTCCGCAGCATCCACGAGTTCCCGCATCCGACGAATCTTGCGTCGGTGAGCGGGCTGCAAGCGGTAGGCATAGCCCATTCTCCGAGGTCCTTCCCTGTCAGGTCCGTCCCATCGACGGTGCTGCAAGAGAAGCACACGCTCCCGACACAAGACACCGGTTCCGGGAAGTTCTGAGCCAGAGAGGTGCCGATTCGGGCTCGGAGAGCATTGGTGTTTGTGAATCGCCCGGGTCCGGCGGCGCTTACGACGCCGGTGGCCATACGTACCGAGGCGGGTCGGGCCTCTCGCGTCAGTTGGGTCACATCCGCCCGAGTACATCTTGCTGTTTTGCAGCGTATTGCTCGGGAGTGATCAGACCCTGATCAAACATTTCCTTCAGCTGTCCTAGCACGGCAACCGGGTCTGATTTCGCCGGTGCAGTTGGAGCGGTCTGCTGGTTCAATCCGGCGACGGTTCCACCTGCGGCACCAAGACCCATCGCAAGTCCCAACATCCCAGCGCCACCCTCACCGCTCTCGGCCATGGCTATGGCCGAGTCGGCGATCGTTGTCTGCGTGTACGCGTTGCCGATGCCGCCACCCAGCATCAGGCCCTTGTTGTACTTGTCCATGAGGTCGCGCGACGCGTCGTCGTACTCGACTGAGCTGATCGCAGCCGCGACCACTTCGAGGCCAAACCGCTCGAGCCATGAACCGCTAGGTCCGCCCTCGTTGGTGAGTGCTGCGGCCAACTCAGGTCCGTGCGAGGCAAGCGACGCGATGTCAGTCGTGCGAGACAAGGACTGGATTGCTGCTTGGAACGCGGTTAGGAACTCCTGACGGAGTTGTCCGCTCGCGGCCTCATCGGCCAGTGAGTAGAACTGGAAGTTGCCAGGGAGGAAGTTGCGGAAGAACCGAATTGGGTCAACCACCCGCACTGAGTACTGACCTCGTGCCCTTAGACGCAGAACCGGAGCCTGGCCGGCACCTTCTGGAACGAGCGAGAAGTCTCTGTAGGGAAGTAACCCGGGAGTGCCGAATTGGAGGTTACGGATCTCCCGCAGGTTCACGTAGTAGATGAGCTGCTGCTGGGCCGGCTGCCCCCCGAACTTGATTCGCTCCCAGGACTGACGGATGAGCGACTCACGCAGACCGGATCCATTGAAGATCGACGGCTGGCCATCGTTGTAGAAGACGAAGTACCCAGGCTCGGTCGACACGCTTGCGATCTCGCCGCCATCGGTGATGATCACAGCGGAATTCTCGGGTACGACAACGCGAGAGCCATCGGAGATCACGTTGGCGGAAGCCGACCGATTGCTACCCCGACCGCGGTTGCTCTCCTGAAAGAACCCGGGAGCGACTACGGTCTGCTCATCGAAGGTAGGAGCGACGAAGAAGTCACGCCACTGGTCGGCGAGAGTTCCGCCTACCGCACCAACTGCCGCGCTGACCAGTCCCATAGCGTCCCGCCTTCATCAGTCCAATGAGTATGTAGTGAGTCGAGGTTCCGGCGCCGTCGCCCTTGCCTCGCAGCGTAGGTGAGAGGCTCAGGGAGTATTCAGGACCAGCGGCGTGCCACACGCGACGCAGGCACGTGTGATGCCCACGATCAACTCGTTGTGCGCCCCGCACAATTGACAGGCCACAACTGTTTTGTGCGAGCTCTTCGGCAGGTATTTCGTGCTGACGACCCGCTCCGAGTTGTAGTCGATGTAGAAGTCACCGATCACGCCAGCATCAATCATGCCTTGGATGTCGCGGTAAACGGTGGAACTGTTCAGCCTTGTCTTGGCTGCAATCTCCTGGACGGTCATGACCTCGATGCCGGTCAAGATCGCTAGATACTTTCTCTGGGCCGCTTCTCGGCGCGAGCGCTTGACGAACAAGTACACGCACAGCGCCGCGATTGCGAGCAGGACGAGCCCGATGAACAGGAGCAGCAGCCGAGTTCCCAAAGGAACCTCCGTCGTGGTTGTCGTCTCGTCCTTCCACCACAGGTGACCCGAGGTCTCCGTTTTGGTGGTCTCGGTGTCGAAGGACAGCCCGAACAGAACCGCCCCGACGATTCCGAAGATCACCGCCGCGAGCGCGAGCCAGTAACGCTTCAGCGAACTCGCCATGTGTTCGCGCCGACGGTCCGCGCGCTCCGCCTCCGTCGACAGGTACTCCCACACATTCACGCCCGAGATCCTAGATCGCCCGAGGGGACGTTCGCTTGCGTATGGAGATGGGGCCGCCTGGTACCCGCCACGCCAGCAGACCTCTCACGGGATCTCTCACAGACGGCCCGGCACCGCTTGTCACTGGATGGGGCGCGGAGCGCATGCCGCACGCTGCAAACAAGGGGCGCCGACACTGCCTGGCACGCGCCGGCACGCAGCGGACTGCTCTGGGGGTCAAGGGGTCGCAGGTTCAAATCCTGTCAGCCCGACCGAAGAAGCAGCAGCGAGAAGCCGTCCTCCACGCGGAGGACGGCTTCCGTGTTTCGGGGTCGTGCGGTCAGCCGCTGAGGTGCGCGCGGACGGCGGCCTGGACGTCGGCGACATCCGGGCCGAGCCACGCCGAGACGTGGGTGCCGCTCTCGAGCGTCATCAGGCGCGAGGAGGGCAGGCGCCCGTCGGCGTGGACGCTGTGCTCGTACGGCACGTCCGCGTCGCCGCGCGCGTGGACCAGCAGCACCGGCGCGGTCACGTCGCCGAGGGGGAGGTCGAGCGCGGCGTACTGGTCCATGTCGTTGTCGAAGCCATGGCGCCGCGGGCCGGTGATCGTGTCGAAGAGGCCGAGCGCGAACGCGCGCTGCTCCTCGTCGTCGAGGACCTGCGCGGTGATCTCCTTGACGTCGTGCCGCGAGAGGTCGCCCTCCTCGGAGAGCAGCATCTTGACCGCGGTCCTCGGTGCGCCGTCGGCGAGCTTGCCGACCAGCCAGCTGCCGAAGCGGTTCATCAGCAGCTTCTCCTCGGCCATGCCGACCCGGCGCTTCAGACCGACCTCGTACGTCGTGCTGACGGCCGCGATCGCGACCACGGCGCCCACGCGGTCGGGGTGTCGCGCGGCGAGGAGGTACGCCGACGGCCCGCCACCCGACCAGCACGCGACGTCGAAGCGGTCGATGCCCAGGGAGTCCATCAGGCCGATCAGGAGCTCGGCCTGCTGGGCCGGCGTGCGGGCGTCGTCGGTGAGCGGCGTGCCCCGGTAGCCGGGTCGCGACGGCGCGACCACGCGGTGCGAGTCGGTCAGGAACCGGGTCATCAGCTCGCCCTGGTCGCAGCCACCGGGGGACCCGTGGACGAAGAGGACCGCCGGACCGGCGCCCAGGTCGACGTGCTCGATGGCCATGGTGCGCTAACCGCCGTACCGGCTGAGGAACAACGCCTCGGCGATCGCCATCCGCTCGATCTCGCCCGGGTCCACGCTCTCGTTCGGCGCGTGGATCAGGCAGGCCGGCTCCTCGACACCCATCAGGATCAGCTCGGCGTCGGGGTAGGTGTCCGCCAGGACGTTGCACAGCGGGATCGAGCCACCCTGGCCGAGGAAGGACATCGGCGTGCCGTAGGCGTCGCCCATGGCCGCCGCGATCGCCTGGTACGCCGGTCCGTCGGTGACCGCGCGGAACGGTGAGCCGGTCGCCTCGACCTCGACGTCGACCTCGACGCCCCAGGGGGCGTGGCCCTTCAGGTGCGCTACGAGCGCCTGCTCGGCCTCACCGGGCGTGGTGCCGGGCGGGATGCGCAGGTTCAGCCGCGCGGCGGCGTCCGGAGTGATGGCCGCGGCCGAGCCGACCACGGGGGAGCAGTCGATCCCGAGCACGGTCAGCGCCGGGCGCGCCCACAGCATGTCCGAGACCGTTCCGGAGCCGAGCAAGGCGCCACCCTCGACGATGCCCGCGTCGGAGCGGAAGTCGTCGGGCGGGTACGGCGCTCCCTCCCACTGCTGGGTGTTGTCCAGCCCGTCGATCGTCGTGTTGCCCTGCTCGTCGCGCAGCGACGCGAGGATCTCGATGAGCGCGGCGAGGGCGTCCGGGGCAGGCCCGCCGAACATGCCCGAGTGGATCTCGGAGGCGAGCGCCTTCACGCGCACCACGACGTTCACCATGCCGCGCAGGCTGACCGTGACCGCAGGCTTCCCGACCGCGGCGTTGCCGGTGTCGCAGACCAGGATCGTGTCGGCCCGCAGCAGGTCGGTGTGGTCGGGCAGGAACTCCTCCAGCCCGCCGGTGCCCATCTCCTCCGAGCCCTCCACGACCAGCTTGAGGTTCACCGGGACGTCGTCACCCAGCGCGCGCAGCGCAGTCAGGTGCATCACGATGTTGCCCTTGCAGTCGGCCGTCCCGCGGCCGAACCAGCGCCCGTCCTTCTCGGTGAGCTCGAACGGCGGGGTGTGCCAGGCCGCCTCGTCCAGCGGCGGCTGCACGTCGTAGTGCGCGTACAGCAGCACGGTCGGGGCGTCCGGGTCGCCGCACGGGCGGGAGCCGACGACGGCCATGCTGCCGTCCGGTGTCTCCTCGAGGCGGGCGTCGGCGAAGCCGCGCTCGGCGAAGGCCTCCAGGACCCACCGGGCCGCGCTGGCGCACTCCTCGGGCGGGTACTGCCGCGGGTCGGCGACGGACTTCATCGCGACCAGCTCGGTGAGGTCCGCACGGGCGCGCGGCATCAGGTCCTGTACGGCGGCCCGGACGGTGTCGAGGTCCATCGGCTACTCGTCGACCAGGTCGTTGTCGAAGTCGAGGTCGTCGACGAACTCCCGGAACTCCTCGAGCTCCTCGGGGCAGTAGACGGAGATGATCGCGAGCTCGCCCTGGACCGAGATGCCGGCGGCGACGCTCGGCCGCGCGCCCGGTCCGCCGGAGCCGTTGAAGATCATCTGCCGCAGCGTCGCCTGCTTCAGGGCTGCGTTGGGGTCGGCGCAGGTGGCGCCGCCGTCGTCGCCGAGCACGCCGACGATCACGTCCTTGTCCGGCGCGTCGTACCCGGCCTCCTCGATCACCGAGATGAGCTCGTCGGCCTTCTGGCTCGCCTCCTCGGAGTTCTCGTGGCCGCGGTAGACGACCAGGCCGACCACCACGAGTGCGATCAGGACGACCGCGATGACGCCGTAGATGAGGCGGCGCTTCTCGTCTGTGCTGGGGGAGTCGTACACGCTCATGCCGACACCTCCTCGGTCTCGGGCTGCTTCCAGCTGGGCTTGCGGAGCTTGTAGAAGAGGAACGGCACGAGCAGACCGAGGCCGAGCGCGCCGCCGCCGACGACCAGGAAGTAGGTGCCCGGGCTGCCGCCGCCGAACTGGGCCGGCGGGACGAAGCCGATGAGCAGGGCCGCGAGAGAGGCCGCGAAGCCCACGCCGCACAGGCCCACCAGCATCGGCGCGCGGTAGCCACGCTCGTGGTCGGGCTGGTTCCGCCGCAGCCGCACCGCGGCGATGAACATCAACAGGTAGACGATCAGGTAGACCTGCGTCGTGATCACGGAGAACATCCAGTACGCACTGGACACGTCGGGGATCAGCGCGTACCCGAGGGCGATGAACGTGGTCACGATGCCCTGGGTGACCAGGATGTTCTGCGGCGCGCCGTGCTTGTTGAGCTTCTGCAGGAACGGCGGCAGGTAGCCCTCCTGGCGCGAGATCATCAGCAGGCCCTTCGAGGGGCCGGCGAGCCAGGTGAGCATGCCGCCCAGCGACGCGGCGACCAGCATGATGCCGAAGATCGGTGTCAGCCACTGCGCCCCGAAGTTCGCGAACACCGCGTCGAAGGCCTGCATGACACCGGCCGTCAGGGAGAGCTCGTCTGCAGGCACGATCCAGGCGATCGCCAGCGCGGGCAGGATGAAGATCACGAGCACCAGCCCCATGGCCAGGAACATCGCCCGCGGGAACTCCTTGGCCGGATTCTTCAGTGAGCCGACGTGCACGGCGTTCATCTCCATGCCGGAGTACGACAGGAAGTTGTTGACGATCAGCACCAGGCTGGAGAGTCCCGCCCAGGCGGGCAGCAGGTGGCTGGAGTCCATCGGAGCGGCCGACTCGTTGCCCTGGCCGAGGAAGACCATGCCGAGGATCACCAGCACGGCGCCTGGGATCAGCGTGCCGATGACGAGTCCGGCGCTGGCGAGCCCGGCGACCCCGGCGGTGCCCCGCGAGGACACCCAGACCCCGGTCCAGTAGACGACGACGATCACCGACGCGGTCCACACCCCGCTCGACGCGAGCTCGGGGTTGATGACGTAGGCGAGCGTGCTCGCCACGAACCCGAGCAGGCTCGGGTAGTAGAAGATCGTCATCGCGAACTGGCACCAGACGGCGAGGAAGCCCATCGGCTTCGAGATGCCTTCCGAGACCCAGTTGTAGACGCCGCCCTTCCAGCCCGAGGCCAGCTCGGCCGACACGAGCGAGGTGGGCAGGAGGAACACGATCGCCGGGACGACGTACAGGAACACGCACGCCAGTCCGTAGACGGCCATCGTCGGCGCGGCCCGCAGGCTGGCGACCGAGCTGGTCGTCATCATGGCGAGCGCGATCCAGGAGATCCAGTGCGTTGCCGGGATCGCTCTGCGCGCTCCCGCCTCCGCCGGAACGCCCTCGGCGGGGACGTCCATGGTGCTCATCGCATCCTCCTCGTTTACGCGACCACGGCGATGCCGTGGTCGGTGTTGTTGAACCGGCGGCCGCCGTCCTCGGTGACCGTCACGATGTCCTCGATCCGCACCCCGAACCGCCCGGTCAGGTAGATGCCGGGCTCGACGGAGAAGCACATGCCCGGGACGAGCGGCTGCTCCTCGCCCTCGATCATGTACGGCGGCTCGTGCGTGGTGACCCCGATGCCGTGGCCGGTGCGGTGGATGAACCGCTCGCCGTACCCGGCCTCGGTGATCACCCGGCGCGCGGCCCGGTCGACCTCCTGGCAGGAGACCCCCGGCCGGACCGCGTCGACGCCGGCCTGCTGCGCCGCGCGGACGATGGCGTGCACCTCGCGGAGCTCCGCGGACGGCTCGCCGACACTGACGGTGCGGGTCGTGTCGGAGCCGTAGCCGTACTTGAGCCCGCCGAAGTCGAGCACGACCGCGTCGCCGTCCTGGATCGTCCGCTCGCCGGCCTCGTGGTGCGGGTTCGCGCCGTTCGGGCCGGAGCCGACGACCGTGAAGTCGACCTGTTCGTGGCCGTGGCGGCGCAGCAGCTCGGCCAGGTCCGCGGCGACCTCGGTCTCGCGGCGCCCGGCGAAGCGGACCTGCACGATCTCGAGGTACGTCGCGTCCGCGGCCGCGCCTGCCGCCTCCAACCGGACCAGCTCGTCGGCGTCCTTGACCGCCCGCATCATCGGCAGCGCCTGGGTGAGCGCGCGGTACCGGGTGCCGGGCAGCGCCCCCTCGAGGCCGAGCAGGTGCATGGCCCAGGCGTTGTCGGAGATGCCGAACGTCCCGCCGGGGCTGACCAGCGGCGCGGCGGCGGCGTAGGGGTCGACGCCGTCGGTCCAGTCGACCATCCGGACGGCCGCTGCGCCCGCGGCTGCCTCGGCGTCGGGGCGCTCGAGCGTCGGCACCAGCAGCGCCGGCTCGGCCGTCGCGGACACGACGAGCGCCGTGAGCCGCTCGGTGATCGCGGTCGGCTGGTAGCCGGTCAGCCACACGAGGTCCGGCCCGGGCGTCACGATCACCCCGGCGAGCCCCGCGGCCGCGGCGTCGGTGGCGACGCGCGCCATCCGGGCCGCGTAGTCGGAGGTCGTGAAGGGTTCCGGTGCGGTCACGAGGCGGCTCCCGAGGCCGAGGTGGGGATGGTGTGCACGACGGCGGCCGCGGAGGCGGCGGCGTCCTGGGTGGTGCCCGTCGCTGCCTTGTGGCGGCGGATCGCGACAACGGCGAGCAGGATGCCCAGCGCGCTGATCACCGCCATCAGCCAGGCCGCGGCCGCGAGACCGGAGGCGAGGGCGTCGGGCGCGCTGGCGCCGTCGTCGAGCTGGTTGGCCTGGACGGTGGCGTAGATGGTTGCGCAGAGGGCAGTGGCGACCGCGGCGCCGACGTACCGCGCCATGTTGGACACGCCGGACGCGCCGCCGACCTGCTCCTGGGGGACGCTGGCCGTCGCGGCGGAGGAGGCGGGACCGTTCGACAGGCCCATCCCGACCGCGATCGCGAGGATGGGGAGCAGGAAGGTCGCGTAGGCCCACGAGGACTGGGTGAACCCGATCGCGACGAATCCGACCGCCATCGCGATGAAGCCGATGCCGATGACCTGGCGTCCGCCCAGCTTGTGGGCGAGCTTCGGTACGAACGGCGCGACCACGACCAGCCCGACGGTGGCCGGCAGCGTCGCGACACCGGCCTGGAGCGGGCTGAAGTCGAGCGCCGCCGGGTCCTGGAAGTACAGGCTGAGGAGGTACATCAGCCCGTTGATCGTCCCGGCGCCGATCAGGATCGCGAGCGTGGAGCCGACCAGGATGCGGTTGCGCAGCAGCGCGAGGTCGAGCAGCGGGACGGCGACCCGCTTCTCGACGGTCACGAAGAGGAAGCCGAACACGATCGAGGCGGCGAAGCAGCCCAGCGTCCGAGCGTCGACCCAGCCCCAGTCGCCGCTCTTCGTGAAGCCGTAGATGAGCGGGACCAGCGTGGCCGCGATGAGCACCGTGCCCAGGTAGTCGATCGACCGGGGCCGGTCCGGGTCACGCGACTCCTGGATCGTGACGTACGTCAGCGCCATGCAGACCAGGGCGACGCCCGCGTCGATCCAGAACAGGCCCTGCCAGCCGGTGATGCCCACGAGGACGCCGCCGAGCAGGGGTCCGGCCGCGGCGCCGACGGCCGCGGCCGCGCCCCACAGCGACACGAACTTCAGCTGTTGGTCACCCGACGTCGCGACCGACAGCAGGCTGAGGCCGCAGGCGAGGATCGTGGATCCCGCGGCGCCCTGGATCACGCGGCCGGCGATCACCATGCCGCCGGTCTCGGCGAGCGCGATGAGGACGCAGGACAGGACGAACAGGAGCAGGCCGAGCTGGAAGACCCGCTTGCGCCCGAACACGTCACCGAGCGACCCGGACGTGATAATCACGGCTGCGCCCACCAGCGAGTAGCCGGTGACCGCCCACTGGAGGTCGTTGACCGACATGCCGGTGTCCTCGCTGATCGCGGGGAGCAGGATGCTCACCGCCGAGGTGTTCGCGTTGACCACCAGGGTGGACAGGCACGTGGCTGCGAGAACTCCGCCAGCCCTACCCGTGTCGCTCATCAACCCCTCCAGCCGTGGCTCGCGTGCACTGACCGTAGGAGCCGCGATCGTGGCGTCGCCTCCCCCCTTTCGGGCGAGTACGCCGACAGGGCGTGGCGGCATGCTGAGCGCGTGGAGGACGCCGGGGACCCGCGGGCCCGACGGCGCTGGCGCTCACGCCGGCGCGGGGTGATCGCGCGCATCGACGAGATCGCGCAGCGCGCCCTCGGCGACACTGCGATGGTGGCGCCGGTGCCGGACCAGGCGCCCGAGGAGGTGCTCGAGCTGTTGCGCGACCTCGGGGCCGCGATGAGTCGGGCGCAGGACAACGCGGAACGGATCACGCTGATCCTCGACGACGTGGCGAAGGCCTACGGCGCGTACGGCGTGAGCTTCTTCGTCCTGCCGACCGGCATCTTCGTGCGCATCGAGGCGGGCTCCTCGACGCGGGTGGACTTCGCGCCGACGTCGTCGCAGAGCAGTCTCCGGCTCGACCAGATCGACCAGCTGTACCGGGTCGTCGACGACATCCGGCAGGGCAAGCTCGACGTGGCGACCGCCAAGGCCCGGCTGGCCGAGCTGCTCCGCAGGCCACGCCGGCTCGGGATGGCCTCGGTCGTCATCGGCACCACGATCCTCACCCTCGGGCTCGGCCTGCTGCTGCACCCGACCGCGGGGGCCGTGCCGGCGTACCTGCTGCTCGGTCTCGTGGTCGGCGTGCTGCAGTGGGTCGCCGAGCGGGAGCGCACGCTCGCGATGCTCCTGCCGGTCGCGGCTTCGTTCGCGGTCACATGGGCGGCGTTCGCCTGGGCGGCGCCGACGTTCGACGCGGCCCCGCTGGACCTGGTGATCGCCGCGCTCGTGGTCTTCCTGCCCGGCGCAGCGCTCACCATGGCGACCGTCGAGCTCGCGGCCGGCTCGATGCTCTCGGGCTCTGCGCGGCTCGTGTACGGACTCCAGCGCCTGCTGCTCCTCAGCTTCGGCATCGCGATGGGCGTCCAGGTGGCGGGCCTCCCGGACCACGCGGCCACCTCCGAGACCCTCGGCGCCTGGGCCCCGTGGGTCGGCGTCTTCGTCTTCGCGGTCGGCCACTTCTTCGCCAGCGCGGCGCCGGGCCGCACGTTCGCGTGGCTCGTCCTGGTCCTGTACGTCGCCTACGCGGCGCAGTTCGCCGCGGGGGCGGTCCTCGGCTCCCTCGGCGGCAGCTTCGTCGCCGGCGCGGTCCTGCTGCCGGTCGCCTACCTCGTGCAGGACCGCAGGAGCGGGCCGCCGGTACCGGCGACGTTCCTGCCCGCGTTCTGGATGCTCGTGCCCGGAGCCCTCGGCCTGGAGGGCGTCACCCAGCTGATCGGCGACGAGGAGGTGGCCGGCCTGGGCGACTTCCTCAACGCACTGCTGGCCGTGGTCGCCATCGCGATCGGGGTGCTGGTCGGATCGGGCTTCTCCGAGCGGGTGGGCCGGGCGACGTCGCACTGGCGCGGGATCTAGCGTCGCTAGCGAGGCACCCGCACGGTGATCTTCTTGGACCGTTTCCCGACGCCGAGGTAGTTGGTGGCGGCGACCGAGAACCGGTACGTGCCGGGGTTGAGGCGCTCGAACACCGCGCTCTGGTTCTCCGGCAGGACGGTCTTGGCCGCTCGGCCGGGGTCGACGCTGACGACGTAGGTGATGACCGGTGCGCCGTTGTCCTCCGGCGCGGCCCAGGTGATCGTCACGGTCCGGCCGTCGACGGTCGCCTGGACGTCCTCGATGCGGGGCGGCCTGCCCGCGGGGATCACGGCGGGCGAGCTGAGCGACTCCGGGGAGGCGCCGACCGTGTTGGTGGCCGACACCGTGAAGGTGTAGCTGGTCCCGTTCGACAGGCCCTTGATCGTGGTGCGGGTTCGCGTGCCCGCCACCGTGGCCGTCGTGCCGCCGGGGTTGATGGTGACGGTGTACCCGGTGATCGGTGAGCCGTTGTCGGCCGGTGCGCGCCAGGAGACCACGGCCGAACGAGGACCGCGCGTCGCGTTCACCTCCGTCGGCGTCCCGGGAACGGTGGCCGGGATGACCGCGGCCGAGGCCGGGGACGCCGGCGACGACCCGAGCGCGTTGATGGCCTTGACGGTGAACGTGTAGGGGGTGCCGTTGGCGAGGCCGATGACCTTGGCCGTCGACATGGTCCCGGCGACGGACATGGTCGCTCCGCCCGGGCTGGCGGTGATGGTGTACGCCGTGACCGGTGAGCCGTTGTCCGCCGCGGGGGTCCAGGTGACGACAGCGGACTTGTCACCTCGCGCCGCGATCACGCCGACCGGCGGTGCGGGGACGGCGGCCGGGGTGACCGTGGCCGAGGCCGGCGACGGGAGGGAGGTGCCGACCGCGTTGGTGGCCGTGACGGTGAACGAGTAGGTGAGGCCGTTGATCAGGTCCTTGAACGTGGTCGTCGTCTTCGTGCCCGTCAGGACGACGGTCGCCCCGCCCGGGCTGGCGGTGACGGTGTAGCCGGTGATGGCGGCTCCGTTGTCCACGGCCGGCGTCCAGGTGACGACGGCGGACTTGTCGGCCCGGGTCGCGATCACGCCGGCCGGCGCGGACGGGACGGTGGCGGGGGTGACTGCCGGCGACGCGGTCGAGGCCGCCGAGGTGCCGACGGCGTTGGTGGCCCTGACGGTGAAGGTGTAGGCGACGCCGTTCGACAGGTTGCCGATCGTGGCGCTGTCGCGCTCACGCGAGACCGTCATCGTGGCCCCGCCGGGTGAGGCGGTGATCGTGAAGCCGGTGATCGGCGACCCGTTGTCGGCGCCCGGCGTCCAGGTGACCTGCGCCATCTTGTCGCCGCGCACGGCGGTGACGGCGGTCGGCGCCGCCGGCACCGCGGCCGGCGCGATCGCCGCCGACGGCAGGGACGGCAGGGAGGCGCCGTTCGCGTTCGTGGCGGTGACGGTGAAGGTGTAGGGGTTGCCGTTGGTCAGACCGGTGATCGTGGTGGTCGACATCGTGCCGGTGACGGTCTTGACGGCCCCGCCCGGCTGGGTGGTCACGGTGTACGACGTGATCGGGTAGCCGTTGTTGGACCCGGGCGTCCAGGTGACCTGGGCCGACCTGTCGCCGCGCACGGCCGTGACGGCGGTCGGCGGGGCGGGGATCGCGGCCGGCGTGACGGCGGTCGACGGGAGGGACGGCCGGGAGCTGCCGTTCGCGCTGGTCGCCGTGACCGTGAACGTGTACGCCGTGCCGTTGGTCAGGCCCGGGAACAACGTCGAGGTCTGGTTGCCGCTGGCGGTCCGGGTGGCGCCGCCGGGGGAGGCCTTGACGGTGAAGCTGGTGATCGGTGAGCCGTTGCTGGCTCCGGGCGTCCAGCTGACCTGGGCCGAGCGGTCGGCGCGCACCGCCGACACCGCGGTCGGCGGCTCCGGCACGGCGACCGGCTGGTTGAGGACGGTGAGCCTCGCCCAGTGCGTGTGCTGGGTGGGCTCGCGGTTCCCGAGCGCGTCGCGGAGCGGGGGCAGCACCACGGCCCAGGTGCCGGGCGCGGCCGTCGTGGGGATCGTGGCGGTGGCCCGGTAGGTGCCGTCCCGAGCGTCACCGGACGTGCGGGAGAGCGTGATCGGCCCGACGACCTGGCCGGTCGAGTCCGACTCGATGGACACCGCGGGTGCGACCGCTCCCGTGGCGTCGGTGATCCGGGCGGTGACGGTGACCTGCTGCGCGCCGGCGCTGACGTCGACCGTCGTGGGGGTGAACGCGTAGTCCTCCAGGACCGGCGCCGCGGTGTCGGGATGGACGTCCAGGACGGTCAGCGCCGTCGGGTGCCGGTGGTGGTTGAGCTCGCGGTTGCCGAGCGTGTCCGCGAGGGGGTCCAGGGTCACGGTCCACGCCCCGGCCGCCGCGCCGTTGAGGATGGTGGCGGTCGCCTGGTAGATCCCCTCGTGGTCGTCTCCGGCGATCCGGACCATGTCGAGCGGGCCGACGGCATGGTCGGTCTGGTCCGACGAGACGGTCACCTGGGGGGTGGCGGTGCCGGTCGCGTCGGTGATCCAGGCCGTGATGACGACGTCACGCGGCCCCGAGCTGACGTCCACCGTCGAGGGGGTGAACGAGAAGTCGGTGAGTGCCGGCGGATCCAGGTCGGCGTCGTCGTCGACGACCGCCAGCTTGGTCGGATGGGTGCTCTTCGCGCCGGCGTAGTTCCCGATGGTGTCGCCGAGCGCGTCGAGCGACACGCTCCAGGCGCCCGCTGCCGCACCCGCCGGGACCGTGACGGTGGCGGCGTAGATCCCGTTCTGCGCGTCGCCGGCGGTGAGCGTGAGGTCGGCGTACGCGGAGGCCTGGGTGGTCGAGTCCGAGGTCACCCGGACGCGCGGGGAGTCGACACCGGTCGCGTCGGTGATCTGGGCGGTGACCGCGACCTGCTGGGCGCCGGCGCTGACGTCGACGGTCTTGGGCGTGAAGTCGAACGTGACCAGGGTCGGGGGTGCGGTGTCCACGGCCGCCTCGGCAGGCGTGCCGACGCCGACCCCCAGCAGTGCGACGCTGAGGATCGAGACGAGCACGAGCCTGGACCGGGACACGCCTCCCTATCGGCAGGCGACGCCCGGACCTGACCCGAACCTGCCGGGAGCCGGCCGAGGTCCCGCTCAGTCGTCGTCGATGGGGCGGGTCGACTGGCGCACGATGAGGTGGGTGGGGATCGGGGTGTCCTCGGTCACCGCGCTCTCCTCCTCGACCGCGATCAGCACCTTCTGCATGATCAGCTCGCCGAGCGTGTCGAAGTCCTGGCGCACGGTGGTGAGGGGCGGGAACAGGTATCCGGCCTCGGGAACGTCGTCGAAGCCGATCACGCTCACGTCCTCGGGCACGCGCAGCCCGCGCTCGCGCAGCGCGGACAGCAGCCCGATCGACATCTGGTCGTTGCCGACGAACACGGCGACGCCCGGCTCGATGTCGAGCTCGGTGCCGAGCCGGTGCCCGCTCGCGGCCGACCAGTCGCCGAACACCGGCGGAACGATCTCGAGCCGGTGCGCGGCGAGCTCGTCACGCCACCCGCGGACCCGCTCGGTCGCGTCGGGTGCGTTGCGCGGTCCGGCGAGGTGGAGGATCCGGGTGTGCCCGATCTCGGCGAGGTGGCGCACGGCGGAGCGCGCGCCGCGGTACTGGTCGATCGAGACGATCATCGGGCTGCGCCGAGCCGTGGATGCCGCGACCACCACCGGGATCCGGAGGTCGAGGCTGCGCACGAGCTCGAGGACGGCCACGTCGACCACGACCAGCACGATCGCGTCCACGCGCTGGCGCAGCAGGGACTCGACCACCGCCCGGATCGCCTTCGGGTCACCGGCCGGGGCGCTGACCGACTCGACGTTGTAGCGCGCGGCGCGCGCGGCGAAGTTGAAGTGCATCGCGATCGACGTGGGGCCGTAGTCGGAGATGCCCGGTGTCACCAGCCCGATCGTGCGGGTGCGCTTGGTGACCAGCGCCCGCGCCGCGGGAGAGGGGCTGTAGTGCAGCTGGGCGATCGCCTGCTCGACGCGGGCACGGGTCGACGGCCGGACGTTCGGGAGGTCGTTGATGACCCGGGACACGGTCTGGTGGGAGACCCCGGCGAGGCGGGCGACGTCGAAGATGTTCGCTGCGCGGCCCTTGCCCGGCTCGGGGGCCGGCTCGGTGCTCATACGGCCTCCGGCCGGGCGACGAGCGCGGTGAGGGAGTCGGGGGTGAGCTCCTCGGACGGGACCGTGTCGAGGATCCGGCCGTCCTGCACGATCAGGACGCGGTTTCCGACGCGCAGCACCTCCTCGAGCTCGGCGGAGATGAACATGACCGAGAGGCCGTTGTCGGCGAGCTCGCCGACGAGGTTCTGCACCTCGACCTTGGCGCCGACGTCGATGCCGCGGGTCGGCTCGTCGAGGACCAGGACGCGCGGCGACAGCGCGAGCAATCGCGCGAGCAGCACCTTCTGCTGGTTGCCTCCGGACAGCGTGCCGGCCGGCCGGTCGAGGTCGGGCGGGCGGATGTCGAGCGCGTCCACCCAGCTCATCGCCAGCTCCCGCTGCCGGGCCGGGCGGATCCGGCGGAAGACCCCGCGCTCGGCCTGCAGGGCGAGGGTGATGTTCTCCTGGACGCTCAGCTCGCTGAGGATGCCCTCGCTGCGCCGGTTCTCCGAGGAGTACACGACGCCGAGGGAGATCGCCGAGCGCGGGTTCCCGAGACTCTCGTCGCAGCCCCGGATCCGGATGATGCCGCCGTCGAGCTTGTCGATGCCGGTGAGCGCCCGGGCGAGCTCGGTGCGGCCCGAGCCCAGCAGCCCGGCGACACCGAGCACCTCGCCCTCGATCATGTCGACGTCGGCGTCGTTGATGCCGGACCCGACCGACACCGCGCGGGCGCTGAGGAACGGCTCGGTGCGGTCGTCGGCGACGTGCAGCCGGGGCCGGGCGCGCAGCGACTCCGCGCTGCGCCCGAGCATCGCCTGGACCAGGTCGATGCGCAGGAACTCCCGGGTGAGGTACTCGCCGACGAGCTTGCCGTCGCGCAGCACGGTCACCCGGTCGCAGATCTCGTAGACCTGGTCGAGGAAGTGGGAGACGAAGATGATCGCGACGCCGCGCTCCTTGAGGTCGCGGATCACGCGGAACAGCTCGGCGCACTCGTCGAGGTCGAGGCTCGACGTCGGCTCGTCGAGCACGAGCACCCGCGCCTCGGTGGAGATGGCGCGGGCGATCGCCACCAGCTGCTGGACGGCGAGCGAGTGCCGGCCGAGGATCGAGGCGGGGTCGATGTCGAGACCGAGGTCTGCGAGCACCGCGTGGGCGCGTTCGCGCATCTCCTTCCAGTCGATCAGCCCGAACCGTCGCGGCTCGGCCCCGAGCGCGATGTTCTCCGCCACCGAGATGTTCGGCAGCAGGTCGATCTCCTGGTACACCGCGCGCACGCCGGCCTCCTGCGCGTCGTGCGGCGAGCCGAAGTCCATGACCTCGCCGTCCAGCCGGAGCTCGCCGTCCGAGAGCCGCAGCGCGCCGGTGATCGCCTTGATCAACGTCGACTTGCCCGCGCCGTTCTCGCCCATCAGCGAGTGGACCTCGCCCGGGAACAGCCGGAAGTCGACGCCGTCCAGCGCCGCGTCGGCACCGAAGTACACGGTCGCGCCGGTGAGCTCGAGCAGCGGACGTTCCACTCGGCCATTATCGCCGCCTCGCGGCGTGGCTATCTTCGACGCTCCGAACGGACGACGATCACCCGCTGCACGACGATGAACATCAGGAGCATCAGCCCGATGATGATCCGGGTCCACGACTGCTCCGCACCCTGGTAGGCGATGATCGTGTTGATCGTGCCGAAGACCAGCACGCCGATCACCGAGCCGAGCACGTAACCGGTCCCGCCGGTGAGCAGGGTGCCGCCGATGACGACCGCCGCGATCACGTCGAGCTCGGTGCCGATGCCGTTGCGCGGGTAGCCGGCGCCGGAGTACGCCGTCAGCACCAGGCCGGCGAGACCACCGCACACCCCGCTGATCACGTAGACCAGGACCTTCGTCCGGGCGACGTTGAGACCCATCAGCCGCGCCGACTGCTCGTTGCCGCCCACGGCGTACACCGTCCGGCCGAACCGGGTGTACTGCATGACGAACGCGCCGATGGCGGCGACCGACAGCGCGAGGATCCCGGTCGGGGTGATGTACCAGTCCCCGAGTCGCCAGCGCGTGGTCTGCAGCCACAGCACCGACTCGTTCTCCACGCGGATCGAGGACAGGCTGACCACGAACGCGAGGCCCCGGGCGAGGAACAGCCCGGCCAGCGAGGCGATGAACGGCTGCACGTCGAAGTACTGCACGAGCACACCGATGAGCAGCCCGATCGCGGCGCCGCCGAGCAGGATCACCGGGATCACCACGGCCGCCGAGTAGCCCTCGCCGAGCAGCTTGGCGCACGAGATGCCGGTGAACGCCATCACCGACCCGACGGACAGGTCGATGCCGCCGGTCACGATCACGAACGTCATGCCGACCGCGAGGATCAGGAGGTAGGCGTAGTTCAGGAGCAGCGCGGACATGTTGAGCGGCGTCAGGAAGTTGCCGAAGTGCACCTCCGCGCCGATCAGCAGCGCCACGAAGATGATCAGCGCCGCGAAGGTCGGCATCATCGAGGAGTGCCGGTCCAGGAACGTCCGCGTGTACGCCGCCGCGCGGGCACGTGGCGCGGCCGCCGCCGTGGTGGTGGTGCTCATGCCGTGACCTCCGCATCGCTTCGGACCTCGGGGGCTTCGCTTCTGCGGATCCCGCTGGTGAGTGTTCGGCCCCACTGGTGGACGCGGGGTGACTGGATGAGCACCACGATGACGACGACGATCGCGAAGAACACCGGGCTCTGCGCGGACGAGACACCGAGGAACAGGATCGTCGAGTCCAGGGTCTGGATGATCAGGACGCCGACCACCGTGCCGGCGATCGAGAACTTGCCGCCCATCAGTGACGTCCCGCCCAGCACGACGGCGAGGATCGCGTACAGCTCGATCAGGTCTCCGGCGGCGTTGGCGTCGGCGGCGCGGATGTTCGAGCTGTAGATGATGCCCGCGATGCCGGCCAGGGTCCCGCTGGCGACGTACGCGCCGAGGATGATGCCGCGCGAGCGCACGCCGGCAAGCCGGCTGGCCTCCGGGTTGATGCCGACCGCCTCGGTGAGGACGCCGAGCGCGGTGCGCCGCTCGATCACCGCGATCGCGGCCACGGCAGCCAGCCAGATGAACATGGCGAAGGGGAGGGCGAACAGGTAGCCGGTCGCCACGAAGTTCAGCGGCTCGCTGTTGACCGTGGTGATGAAGCCGTCGGTGATCAGGAGCGCGACGCCCCGGCCGGCGAGCATCAGCACGAGTGTCGCGATGATCGGTTGGATGTCGAGCACCGCGACGAGGAAGCCGTTCCACAGCCCTAGGACCAACGACACCCCGATCCCGGCGAGGATCGCGATGAGCACGGTGCCGGTGCTGCCGGGGCTGCTGGATCCGTCGATGATCGTCAGCGTCACCGCGCCGGACACCGCCATCACGGCGCCGACGGACAGGTCGATGCCGCGGGTCGCGATCACGAGGGTCATGCCGAGCGCGACGAGCATCAGTGGCGCGCTGTTGCGCAGGATGTCGATGAGCGCGCCGTAGAGCTCGCCGTCGCGGACGGTGACCTTGATGAACTGGGGTCGGGCCACGGTGTTGATGACGATCAGCGCGACCAGCGCGAACAGCGGCCAGAACAGCCGGTGCTTCATCAGCCTCGTCACGCGACGCTCCCTTCGCTCTGGGCCCCGGCAGGGGCATCCGCCTGGCCGTCATCCTGGCCCGTCATCGGGTCGTCGCCCTGGTTGGCCATGTAGTCGATCAGTCCGTCGACGTCGACGTCGTTGGAGTCGAGGACGCCGATCTGGCGCCGGTCCCTCATCACGACGACACGCTGGGCCAATCGAAGCACCTCTTCGAGCTCGGAGGAGATGAAGATGACGGAGAGTCCCTGGCTGGACAGCTCGGCCACCTTGCGCTGGATGTCGGCCTTCGCGCCGACGTCGATGCCGCGGGTCGGCTCGTCGAGGATGATCAGCTCGGGTGCGGTCGCCAGCCACCGGGCGAGCAGCACCTTCTGCTGGTTGCCGCCCGAGAGGGTACCGGCCAGCCGGTTCGGGTCGGCCGGACGCACGCCCAGGGCCGCGATGTACTCCGCGACCACGGCGTCGTGCTCGGCGCTGCGCATCTTGCGCAGCCAGCCGCGCCGGGCCTGGATGCCCAGCACGATGTTCTCGCCGACGGTGAGGTCGGCGATGATGCCCTCCTCACGGCGGTTCTCGGACGAGAACGCGATGCGGCGGTCGATGGAGTGCCGCGGTGAGGCCAGCTTGGCGGGCTCGCCGCGCAGCTCGAACTGGCCGACGTCGGGCCGGTCGGCGCCGTAGATCAGCCGGACGAGCTCGGTGCGGCCCGAGCCGAGGAGGCCTGCGATGCCGACGACCTCCCCGTCGTACACGTCGATGTCGGCGGGGGAGAGGACGCCGCGCTTGCCGATGCCGGAGGCCCGGAGCAACGGCGCCGCGGTGCGGTCGATGGTGCGCTCCGCGCTGGTGGCGATGTCGTCGAGCTCCTCGAGCACCTTGCCGATCATCTTGGTGACCAGGTCGGAGCGCGGGAGGTCCTGGGCGAGGTACTCGCCGACGAGCTGGCCGTTGCGCAGCACGGTGATCCGGTCGGAGATGTCGTAGACCTGCTCCAGGAAGTGGCTGATGAAGATGATCGCCACGCCCTTGGCGCGCAGGTCCCGGACCACCGAGAACAGCTGCTCGACCTCGTCGCGGTCGAGGCTCGAGGTCGGCTCGTCGAGGATGAGGACCCGCGAGTCGAGCACCATGGCCCGGCTGATCGCGACCAGCTGCTGGACCGCGATCGAGTGGCTGGAGAGCAGCGTGTGGGTGTCCAGGTGGACGCCGAGGTCACTGAGGTAGCGCGCGGCCTCGCGGTGCGTCGCCCGCCAGTCGATGCCGCGCAGGCTGCGCGGCTCGTGCCCGAGCATCACGTTCTCCCCGACCGAGAGGTTCGGGCAGAGGTTGACCTCCTGGTAGACCGTGGAGATCCCGGCGGCCTGGGCGTCGGCGGTGGACCCGAAGACGCGCTCCTCGCCGGCGACGCAGATCGTGCCGCTGTCGACGGAGTAGACGCCCGTGAGCGCCTTGATCAGCGTCGACTTCCCGGCGCCGTTCTCGCCCATGATCGAGTGGACCTCGCCGGCGCGCAGCGTGAAGTCCACGTGGTCGAGCGCCAGGACGCCCGGGAACTGGATGGTGATACCGCGCATCTCGACGAGCGGTTCGGTGTCGGCATGCAGGTGCGTGGACATGGACGTCGGCGACCCTTCTGGGGAGTGCCGGCCCGCCGGAGCCTCGGATCGGCTCCGGCGGACCAGACTCGACTGGTGGTGGGATCAGTACGGACGCGAGTCGATGACCTCGGCGGCCTGCTCCTGCGTGAAGCTCTGGTCCTCGACGTACACCGTCTTCTCGACCTCCTCGCCGGCCAGGACGTCCTTGACCAGCTCGGCGGCGAGGTCACCGAGGAGCGGGTTGCACTCGACGATGAAGTTGATCTTGCCGTCGACGAGCGCCTGCATGCCGTCCTTGACCGCGTCGATCGACACGATCTTGATGTCCTCGCCCGGGACGCCGCCGGCCGCCTCGATCGCCTCGATGGCGCCGAGGGCCATGTCGTCGTTGTGGGCGTACACGAGGTCGATGCCGTCGACGCCGTACTTCTGGAGGAAGCCCTCCATGACCGTCTTGCCGCCGTCACGGGTGAACTCGCCGGTCTGGGAGTCGATCTTCTCGATCGACGATCCCGCGATCGCCTCGTCGAAGCCCTCCGCGCGGTCGTTGGCCGGCGCGGACCCGGTCGTGCCCTCGAGCACGACCATCTTGGTCGGCTCGGAGCCGAACTCGGCGGCCGCCCACTCGCCGGCCATGACGCCTTCCTTCTTGAAGTCCAGGCCGACCCAGCTCTCGTAGAGGTCCTCGGAGGCGGTGACCGTCCGGTCCTCCAGGATCACCGGGATGTCGGCGTCCGCGGCCTCCTGCAGCACGTCGTCCCAGCCGTCCTCGACGATCGGCGCGATCACGATCGCGTCGACGCCCTGGCTGATGAAGCTGCGGACAGCGCTGATCTGGGCCGCGGGGTCGTTGTCCGCGGCGTTGAAGACCAGCTCGAAGCCGTTCTCCTCGGAGAACGCCTCCTTCATGGACTCGGTGTTCGCGCTGCGCCAGCCGGACTCGGAGCCCGTCTGGGCGAAGCCGACCTTGATCGTGTCGCCGCCACCGTCGGCGCTGCCGCCGTCGGAGTCGGATGAGCCACAGCCGGTCGCGAAGAGTGCGAGGGCACCCAGCACGGCGACTCCGGTACGGAACTTCGTCTTCACTCCAAAACCTCCTGGTTGAGCCGGCCGAAGCCGACTGAGTATGGGTGATCCGGCGCTCCCGGGACTGCGCTGTTGCCGCGAATGTTAGCCCTCACATTCGGGGATCTGGCGAGAGGTTAGCGATAACATTCTGGTAACGCAATCGTTCTCAGGCGGGCAATTTCCGGACGATTTCGACCAGCGGCGTTGCGCAGCCGTTAACGATCACAATTTGGAACGAGACAATCGCGGGCGGGCGTCACCGGGCGGCGATCTGCGGACCGGGCTCCCCGGCAGGCTCAGATCCCGTGTCGTCGTCCTCGGCGGTCTCGTCGTCGTCGGCCCCTGTCGGTTTCCCCGGTGCACCGGGGAAACCCGCACTTCTCGGGCAAAGCAACGGCCGAGAAGTACTAGGAAAGCCTGAGGAGCGTGGCCCGTGGGGCTGGTGGGACGACGCGCCGGGGCCCCCGACCAGCAGAGCCAGCAGAGTCATCCAGGGCGCAGGACGCCCGCGATCAGACGGTCGGCGCGTAGATGCAGGCGAGCTCGCGGAACAGGTCCGACCAGCCCGCCGCCACCTCGCTGGCGCCCAGGGAGAGCAGCGTGAGCCGGTCGGCGGCGCGCACGGGCGCCTGGGCGAGCGCGATCACCGGAGCGCGCAGGTCCTCGCGGCGCATCGTCGACAGCAGTGCCTCGGCGACCGGCTCGCCGTCGTTCCCGGCGGCCAGGTCGGCGATCACGAGGTCGGCCCGGTCGTCGCGCAGCCAGGCGGCGGCCTCGGCGGCCGAGCCGACCTGCACCATCCGGGTGCTGCCGCCGGCGCGACCTGCCGCCTCGGCGAGCACGCTCCGGCCGAACGCGACGTCCTCGGCGCTGGAGTCGACCCACAGCACCGTCCGGCCGGCCAGGGCGGCGCCGATCTGGGCGCGCGGGTTGCTGGCATCGTGGATGGCCTCCAGCACCCGGTCGAACCCGGACCAGTCGGTGCCGCCGGCGGTGTCGTACGAGATCGTCCCGAGGCCCTCGTGACTGTGCAGGTAGCGCGCCTGGTGCGGTGCGACGTCGGGCAGCACGGCGTACGCGACCGGCGGGTCCTCGTCGCGCTGGTCGATCATCGCGAGCACCTCGGAGCGCAGCTCGTTGAGGTAGGCGTCGGTGAACGAGACGCCCAGGAACAGCACGGTGCTGGTCGCGAACAGCGAGCGCAGGAACGTCATGTACGCCGGGCTGGAGTAGAGCCGCTCGCGGTAGCCGCGCTGCGTGAAGACGACCGAGCTGCCGAGCGGCCCGACCTCGCCGTGCAGCTTGACGACGGGTGCGCCCGGGGCGTCGGGGGTCCAGTACCGCGGCTCCCACCAGCGGTGCGGCGGGTCGCGCAGGATCTGCTGGTAGGCGTCCGGCCCGGGCACCTGGCCGACGAGGAACGGGTCGAAGTTCGTCGTGAGGATCGCGTCGAAGGGGATCCCGGCGAGCAGCCGCATCCGGTCGGCGATCGCCTCCGGCTTCCCCTGCTCGGCGAGGATGTCGGCCAGGGCCGCGTCGAAGTCGGCGCCCATCGCCGTCTGCAGGATCTGCGCGGCCGCCTCGAGGTCGCGCGAGCCGCCGTTCTCGACCAGCGCCGACAGCCAGGCGGCGGTGTCGGCGTCGAGGGCGGCCTGCGCCGCGAGGCCGCGCAGCAGCATCTTCCACGCCGGGACGGCGGGCGCGGCGAACCCGGCTCCGACGAAGGCGACGCAGCGTCCCGCCACGATCTGGTCGACGAGGTGTGGGGGGACCGTGACAGTCATGCGCCGACCGTAGTGGTCGGATCAGTCGATGTAGTCGTTCTTCCGCAACCAGCGCAGCGCCCAGCCGCCGTAGATCGGGGGCAGGTACGACGTGGCGATCCGCTGGGTGACGGCGATCGCGAACGCCGGCCCGCTCGGCACGCCGACCGCGACCAGGCCGGCGGTGAGGGCCGCCTCGCCGACGCCGACGTTGCCGGGGACCGGCACCAGCGCCGAGAACAGCGCGGCCGCGCCGACCACGAACACGCACTCGCCGTAGCTCACCCCGGGCGCGAGTCCGGCGACCATGCAGGCCAGCGCGATCGCGGTGATCAGCAGGGAGGCGAGGTTGGTGCCGAACATCAGCAACGCCCGGGCCGGGCTGGCGGTGACCACCCGCATCGAGTCCCGGGTGCTGCGTACGGCGCCGAGGACCTTCTGTCGCAGCTTCGGGACCAGTGCGACCACGAGCACCGACAGCCCGACGGCGACCACGAGGATCAGCACCAGCTGGCTGAGGTCGTCGGGTCCGCTGAGCTCGACGCTCGGCACCCGGTCGACGAGCAGCAGGCCGAGCAGGACGACGAGCACGTTGCACAGCGATGCCGCGGCGGCGTCCAGCGCGACCGCGGTCACCGCGACCGCCGGGCCCTCGCCGTACCTGCGGAGGATCGAGGTGTTGAGCGCGAGCCGGCCGACCGAGGCCGAGACCGCCAGGCCGAGGGTCTTGATGCCGTACTGCAGCTGCACCATCGGCCACAGCGGCAGCCGGCTGGTCACCGCCGACATCGTCGAGATCGCGTCGACCACCGAGGTGGCCTGGGCGATCACGAGGCCGAGGATGATCCAGCCCCACTCGGCGCTCTGCCAGGTGTCGAGGACCGTCTGCCAGTCGAGGCCGATGAGCGTGCTGAGCAGGGCGTACGCCGCCACCAGGATCAGGGTGGTCTGGGCGAGGTCGCGCCAGGAGACCCGGACCAGCGGTGCCGGCGGCGGGACCGGCACGCCGGTGCGGTCGGCGATCGCGGCGCACACCGCGGGGATGGTCTCCTTCACGCCCGGTTCGGGGCGCACCTCGCGGGGGAGCACCGCCCGCTGGAGGTACGGCAGGGCGGCGGCGACCCGGTCGGCGCCCAGCTCGGCGAGCGCGGCGTCGGTGGACCGGTCCGCCCCGACCCGGACCGCGAGCGCGATCAGCAGGATCGCGACCTCGCGGGCGCGCTCGTTGTCGGTCGCCGCGACCCGGCCCTCGGCGAAGTCGGAGAGCACCGGCGAGCCGTCCGCGTCGATCCCGATCCGGTCCAGGATCAGCCGGCCGTGGACCAGTGCGGCGCCGTGGAGGCGGCCGACCGCGGCCCAGATGGCACGCAGCGTGGCGTCGTCGATGTCGGTGGCGCCGGCCAGCGACGCCGGCGGCTCGTGCAGGACCAGCAGCGCGTCGCCGTTCGCCTCGGCCGCCGCCACGAGCCCGGGAACCGCCACCCCGGCCCGACCGGCGAGCAGCGTCACCAGCGCCTCGTGCTCCACCAGCTGCAGGCGGGTGGAGTCGGGGGCGGACTGGTCGCGGTAGACCAGGCTCCGCCACCAGCGCTCGGCGCGGTGGGCGTCGGTCGCGTCGCGGCCGTAGACCTTGACGACGACCCGGCCACCGGAGGCCGCGGAGGTGCCGTGGAGGACGCGGGTGCCCCAGGTCTGCCGCTCGTCGAAGCGCAGGCCGTCGACCGGCACGTCCAGGTCGGCCAGGCTGCGGCGCACCTGCGCGAGGTCGGGGTGCCCGGCGGGCGACCCGATCAGCACCAGCGCGATCCCGGCGGCGGCCATGCCGATGCCGAGCGCCCCGATCACGTCGGTCGGACCGCCGGTGCCGATGATCCAGGCGGCGATGCACTGGACCGCGACGATCAGCGCGGTGAGCCGGCGGTAGGCCAGCACCAGCCACGGTCGCAACGCGAAGAGGACGGCCGTGGTGGCCGCGACCCGGACGGTCGGGAACGAGTCGGGGGAGGCCGAGCGGACCGGCCCCGGCGCGAGGTCCGGCCAGCCGGCGCCGACCAGGAACGACGTGACCAGGACGCCGACCACGCCGGTCGCGGCGGCGACGACAAGCGTCACCGGGAGCCGCTTGCGGTGGCGGCTGGACGCGAGCGCGAGCACGACGGCGACCCCGGCGTACAGCGCGCCGAGGGCGTACGCCGCGTCGAACAGGTTCGTGACCCAGTCGGGGACGTGGGCCGCGACCCGGCGTACGGCCGTGTCGAGGGGGCCGTCGCCGTCGGCGGCCGCGACCGTGCTGACCAGCACGACGAGCAGGCCGACGACCGCGGTGGTGAGGTCGACCGGGCGCCGTGAGGAGCCGGTGTCGTTGACGAAGAAGCGGTGGTCAGCCATCGGCACGCTCCCCGAGGCCGGTGCGGTGGCCGAGCTGTTCGAGCCAGCCGACCATCACCCGGTGCAGCGCGTCGGCGCCGACGACCATCTCGTCGGGCAGCGCCAGGTCCACCGGGTGCACGACCATGCCGCGATCCTGCCAGCCGCCGAGCCCGCCGTGGCAGCTGACCAGACCCTCGAACGCCGCGACCTCGCCGAGGTCGTCGATGAGGCTGTTCACGTAGATGTCGGGCGCCTCCGCCATGGTCGCGGCGCGCAGCAGGAACTCCGCGGCGTGGGGGCCGAACCGCGCGAGCGGGTCGACTCCGGTGACGACCCCCTCGCGCAGCCGGTGCTCCCCGGCCGGGCCGAGCGCGACCGGGCCGTGCTCGTCGGTCTCGACGCAGACGAACCCGACCCCGGGGTGCGCCACCAGGCCGGGCAGCAGCGCCGGCCAGCGGTCGGTGAGCTCCTCGAGCGTCAACCGGTGCTGCTCGCCGGCGACCCAGACGAGGCCGAGGTTGCCCGAGCCGAAGACCAGGAACTTGTCGCCGGAGCCGGGCACCTCGGTGTCGATGGCGTCGATGGTGAGCCGCGTCGACGTCCGCGCCAGGGCGCGGCCGAGGACGGTGTCGGTGCCGGCGGAGCCGGCGACCAGAGAGTTCAGGGCGCCGCTGCCCTCGTCGTTCTCCGAGGCGGCGAGTGCGGCGGACTCCGAGAGCCGGGCGACCAGCGTCGCGAGGTCCTCGCCGTACCGGTCCGCGAAGATCTCGCCCTGGCTCTGCCCGTGGTCCGACAGCACCACCAGGTGGTACTTCCGGGGCGCGACCGCGGCGACCGCCTCGAGCTGCGCGAGCACGGCGTCGATCCCGGCGAGTGCGTCCAGGGACTCCGGCTGGCTGATCCCGGCGTGGTGGGCGACGGCGTCGTAGTCCACGTAGTCGACGTACACCACGCGCCGGCCCCGCAGCATCGAGTCGGCGACCAGCGTGGTGTTGAGGTCGCGCAGCACGCCGGTGAGCGCCGCGCGCTCGAACGCGAACGCCCAGCCCCGGTGCACGCGGGGACGCACGTTGCGGCGTGTCGCGCGCGAGGCCTGGAACCGCTCGCGAGCCACCTCGCTCAACGTCCGCGACATGCTGCGGGTGAACCCGGCCGGGCGGCTGACGTACTGCGTCACGACCCGGCGCGCCTGCCTGGTCTCGCCGGTGCGGTCGACGGCGCTCATCGTCGCGTACGCCGTGGGCGCGTCGCCGGTGAAGAGGTTGCTCACCGAGACGCCGTCGTCGACGAGCAGCCCGCGGCCGTCGGTGTGCAGCGCCTCGATGACCGCGGCGTCGCCGGGCTTGTTGGCGACCAGCACCCGCCCGGTGGCCCGGTCGACCCAGCGGAACGCCGGGATCCCGTCGATCGTGCCGTGCAGCAGGCCCATCTGGCTGGCGGGCGTCGTGGCCGGGAGCTTCGGGCGCCACTCGGCCATCGCGTGGCTGCCCTCGCGGATCCAGCGGGAGAGCGTGGGCAGGGTGCCGGCGCGCACGCACCACTCGAGGACCGGGTACGGCACCCCGTCGGCCTGGACGAACACGATCCCCGGCACGTCCGGGTCGTCGAGCTCGACGACCTGGCGGCGCGCCCGCCGCAGCAGGGACGCGGTCGCGGCGTCGTCGGTCCCGGCGGTCGCGACCCAGACGAACAGTGTCGAGACCGCGGACACGATCCAGGACGCGGCGAGCGCCCACCAGATGCCGGCGTCGCCGAGGTCACCCTGCGGGGCGTAGACGACGACCCAGATCGCGAGCGCCTGCCCGAACAGCCCGACGAGCAGGGCCCCGACCCAGCCCACCCACACCGCGCCCTCGACCAGGACCACGCGGAGCACGGCGCCGCAGACCGCCACCAGCGCCGCGACGACCAGGGCCTCCTCGAACCCGTCGACGTCGAAGCCGGGCAGCACCCAGGACGCGATCACCAGGCCGAGCGCCGCCCCGACGAGGCCGAGCAGGGCACGGCCGAGGTCACCCCAGCGCAGGCGTCGGCCGCGGGGTCTCGCCGGAGCAGGACGAACCATGCGGCGACCGTAGTGCTGCCAGGCCCTCGCCGCGCCCACCCGGACCGGGTGAACCGAGGTGATCCTGCCGAGGTCACGCCAGCGGCGCGACGACCTCCGTGAGCCACCGTTCGGACTCGCGGGAGCTGGCCAGCCGCACGATCGGGAGGTCCGGCCGCTCGGCGGCGACCACGGGGATCCGCTGGTCGTAGAGGTTCCGGGTGCCGATCGCCCAGCGCACGATGTGCTCGGGGTCGGTGAAGAACGTGTGCAGCGGGCCCTCGCGGTTGCCGTTCCACAGCTCCTCGCGGCGCACCCGCCGGCGCACGGTGCGGCGTACGACGCGGGTGAGCGTGACCGGGAACGGCGGGTCGACCCAGACCAGCAGGTCGGCGCGCGCCTGGATCAGCGGGCGGGCGTAGTCGTACTGCCACTCGCACACCCAGCGGTCGCTGGCGACCAGCCGGTCGACGTCGGCCTCGAACGTCGGCATCTTCGTCCAGCCGGGCCCGTGGAACAGCGCGTCCATCTCGGTGTGCGGCAGGTCGAGCAGCGCCGCGAGCCGGCGGGCGAGCGTGCTCTTGCCGGACCCGCTCACGCCCGCGATCGCGACCCGCGACGGACGGGCGGGCAGGGGGTCGGTCGCCGAGAGCACCGCGGAATGCTACGTCCTCGGCGGCCGACAGGTGGCAGGCTCTCCCCGTGGCCCGCGCGCAGTCCTGCGAGATCGTGCCCGGGGACCGGCCCGGGACGTTCGTGCTGCGCCTCGACGGGATGAACCAGTCGCACGTCGACCTGGCTCACCCGACTCGCCTCGAGTTCGAGTACGTCCGCCGGATCGCCGACGTGCTCGACCTCGCCGAGGCGCCGGGCGCGCCGCTGCGGGTGGTGCACGTCGGCGGAGCGGCGATGACGCTGCCGCGCTACGTCGCGGCCACCCGGCCGCACTCCGCGCAGGTCGTGCTCGAGCCCGCGGCCGAGGTCACCGAGCAGGTCCGCGCGGAGCTGCCGCTGCCGCAGCGCAGCGGGATCAAGGTCCGCCCGGTCGGGGGCCGGGCGGGCATCGCCGAGCTGCGCGACGGTCACGCCCGCGTGGTGGTGCTCGACGCGTTCGCGGGCGGCCGCGTGCCCGGCGAGCTGGTCACGGCCGAGTTCTTCGCCGACGTCGCCCGCGTGCTCGACCCGGACGGGCTGTTCGTCCTCAACCTGACCGACCGCTCGCCGTTCGGCTGGACCCGGCGGGCGCTCGCCGCGCTGCGGCTGTCGTTCCCCGAGCTCCTGCTCAGCGCCGAGCCGGCCACGCTGCGCGCCAGGCGGCTCGGGAACCTCGTGGTGGTCGCCTCGCGCGCCGCCGTGCCGCTCGCCGGGCTGCGGGCGCGCTCGGCGAAGGCGGCCGCGCCGTACCGCGTGCTCGACGCGGCCCAGATGCGCGACGGCTTCGGAGGTGGCACCCCGTTCACCGTCGTCGACACCGACCCGTCCCCGCCGCCCGAGGTCTGACATGCGGTACGTCGGCCTGGTCCTGCTCGCGGCGCTGGCGCTGGGCGCGTGCGGGACTGAGGAGCGCCCCGACTCCGCGGCGCCGGCGTACCGCATCGAGCCGAGCTGCCCGCACACGGCGCAGCACCTGCAGGGCCTGACCGTCGACCAGCTGAACCGGATCGTCGCCTCCGCCGACCTGCCGGCGTGGAAGGCGGCCGACATCGGCTCGAGCGCCGAGCTGCGCGACGGCCGGATGGTGTGGGTGTTCGGCGACACCATCCGGGCCGAGGGCTTCTCTCCGCGCCTGGTCGCGAACTCGATGCTGGTCTCCGACGGCGCCTGCGTCGCGCAGCTGCGCACCGCCGACGACGGTCCGGTGATCCCCGACATCGGGCCGGACGAGGTGCACTGGCCGATGTCGGTGGTGGCGATGCCGCCGTCGCAGCAGTACGCCGGCCTGGGGATCGACGAGGTCCTCGTGGTGATGACCGCGCGCACGCAGCGCGGCACCGACAACCTCGACTTCCAGTACCTCGGCACGTCCGCGGCGGTGTTCACGCTGCAGGACGGCGGCTCACCGCAGCTGATGGAGGTCGTCGAGGTCACCCCGGACGACGAGGCGCTCGACCAGGTCAACTGGGGCGCCGCCGCGACCGTGTTCGGGCCGTGGTTCTACGTGTTCGGGACCCGCGCCACCGGACAGGAGTTCGGCCGCGAGCTGTACGTCGGCCGTTCAGCGGTCTCCGACCCCGCCAACCGCAGCCGGTGGGAGTTCTGGGACGGCCAGGCCTGGCAGGGCGAGCAGAGCCGCGCCGCTGCCGTGCTGCCGGCCCGCGGCGGCGTGTCCCAGACGCTGTCGGTCGACCACCTCGACGGGCAGTGGGTCGCGGTGTCGAAGCGGGACGGCGACCTCGGCGACTTCGTCTACGTCTGGACCGCGCCGGAGCCTTACGGCCCCTGGACCCCGAAGAAGGGCATCGCCGCTCCGGCCGGGTTCGACACCGGTGAGCTCAAGTACGCACCGCTCGCGCACCCCGAGGTGCCGCTCGCCAACGGCAAGCTGCTGGTCTCGATCTCGCGCAACACCACCGACCCGCAGCAGCTGTTCGAGGATCCGGAGGTCGGGCTGCCGGAGTTCGCCGAGGTGGAGCGACCGTAGGGGCTGGGGCGCTGTCGCAGGTTCACCATGGTGCCCTGGTGAACCGTCACCTCCCATGGCGTGCAGGCCATGGGAAGCGCAGGTTCGCCCGCATCCCCTGGTGAACCTGGGACGACCTCAGCTCACCCCGAGTACGCCGTCCCGCGCGGCTCGCGCGTCCACAGCACCCCGTCACCGGCGACCGGGCCCTCGGCGGCGAGGGACCGCTTGAGCACCTTGTTGGTGGCGGTGCGCGGCAGCGTGTCGACGACCCGGACGTAGCGCGGCCAGGCCTTGGGGGACAGGTCGGGCTGGTCGGCGAGGAAGACCTCGAGACCGGCGGGGTCCAGGGACCCACGGACCACGAGCGCGGCCATCACCTGGTCGCCGACCGACTCGTCGGGCACGGCGTACACCGCGGCCTCGTCGACCGCAGGATGGCGTAGCAGGATCCGCTCGATCGGGGCGGCGCCGAGGTTCTCGCCGTCGACACGCAGCCAGTCCGCGGTGCGACCGGCGAAGTACACGAAGCCGTCGGCGTCGCGGTAGGCGAGGTCGCCGGACCAGTACATCCCGCCGCGCATCCGCTCGGACTCGGCGTCGGGATCGTTGTAGTAGCCGGCGAACGCGCCGGCCCCGGTCGTGTTCACGAGCTCGCCGGTCGCCTCGTCGCCGTTGAGCAGGGCGCCCGACGGGGAGAACACGGCGTCCGGCGTCTCCTGCATGGTCTGGGGGTCCAGGACCTTGACCCCGTCGACGGGTCGGCCGAGCGAGCCGGGCGGCATCCCCGGCACCCGCTGCACGATGACGGCGTTCTCGGTCGAGGAGTAGGAGTCGACGACCACGCAGCCGAAGCGGCGTCCGAACGCCTCGATGTCGCGCTCGTTTGCCTCGTTGCCGAACACCAGTCGCAGCGGGTTGTCGGCGTCGTCGGGGCGCTCGGGCGTGGCCATCACGTAGGTCAACGGCTTGCCGACGTAGTTCGCGTACGTCGCGCCGTAGCGGCGCACGTCGGGCAGGAAGCCGGAGGCCGAGAACCTCGGCGCCAGCGCGATCGCAGCGCCCGCGGCGAGCGCCGGACCCCAGCCGGCCATGATCGCGTTGGAGTGGAACATCGGCATCGACAGGTAGGCGACGTCGTCGGCCCCGAGCCCGAAGCGCTCCGAGAGGAACTGTCCCGGGTGCGCGACCTTCGCCTGGGTGACGTTCACGGCCTTGGGCTCGCCCGAGGTGCCGGACGTGAAGATCAGCATCAGCAGGTCGTCCGGCTCGACCTCGACGTCGGGGATCCCGGCCGCGCGGTGCTCGGCCACCAGTCCGGCCCAGTCGGGGGAGTCGATCGGGATCACGGGCACGTCGACCTCGGACAGCAGGTCGGCGTGCGTGCTGTCGGTGACGACCACCTGCACGTCGGCGCGGCGTACGTCGGCCGCGAGCGCCGCGCCGCGCCGGGTCGGGTTGAGGCCGACCACCACCTGGCCGCCCAGGGCGGCGCCCCCGAGTAGGAACGCGAAGTCCGGGACGTTCTCGAGCAGCACCCCCACGTGCGGCGGCCGGTCGGGGTCGAGGAGGGTCCCGAGCAGGGCCGAGCGGACGCACGACTCCTGGACCACCTCGGCCCAGGTCCAGGCGGCGCGCTCGAACAGCAGCCCCCGGGTGTCGTCGTCGGCCCGCGCGAGCAGCTGCTCGCGCACGGTCGGCATCATGCGGGCTCGGCGGCCAGGATCCGTCCGACGTTCAGCGCCTGCTCGGTCGCGCCACCGTTGAGGAACTCGAAGCGCTTGCCGCTGGTGAAGTAGCGGTGCGCCTCGCCGTCGAGGTCGATGCCGACGCCGCCGTGCACGTGCACCGTGGTGTGCGCGAGCCGGTGGCCGGCGTCGGCCGCCCACAGCTTGGCGATCGCGACCTCGCTGTCGGCCGGCAGTCCCTCGTCGAGCCGCCACGCGGCCTGCCACAGCGTGAGCCGCTGCCCGAGCACGTCGATGTAGCCGTCGGCGAGCCGCTGCGAGACCGCCTGGAACGTGCCGATCGGGCGTCCGAACTGCTCGCGGGTCTTCGCGTACGACGACGTCAGGCGCAGCGCCCCCTCGGTGATGCCGAGCTGCTCGGCCGCGCCGCACAGCACCAACAGCTGGCGCAGCCGCGCGTCGGCGCCGGCGAGCTCGCGGTCGGGACCGAGCCGGGCGCCGTCGAGGTCGAGCCGGGCCACGCCGTCGCCGTCGGAGTACGTCTGGGTGACGACCGTGACGCCTTCGTCGCCGGGCTCGACGAGGAAGACGCTGACGCCCGCGGGGGTCTCGGCCGGCACCAGGAACAGGTCGGCGTACGGGCCGGCCGGGACGACGGCCTTGCTCCCGGTCAGCCGGAAGCCGTCGCCGTCGGGCGTGGCGACCGTGGTGGGCCGCACCGGGGCCCACGCGCGGTCCTCCGCGACCGCGGCGGTCAGGACGGTCGCGCCGGAGGCCGCGCCCGGCAACCACCGCTGCTTCTGCTCGTCCGAGCCGAGCTCGGCGATCACGCGGGCCGCGGGGCCGTGGAACGCCAGTGGCACAGGTGCGACGGTGCGGCCGACCTCGACCAGCACCCGGCACAGCTCGATGAGGCCGAGGCCGGCGCCGTCGTACTGCTCGGGAAGCGCCAGTCCGAGCAGCCCGGAGGAGCCGAGCTCGGCCCACAGGTCGCGGTCGAACCGGTCGCCCGCGGCCTCGACGGCCTTGAGCCGGTCGTTGGTCACGCGGTCCGCGAGGATGCTCGCGGCCAGCTCGGCCGCCTCGTCCTGTTCCTGGGTGAACCGGAAGTCCATGTCGTTCAGCTCCTCTTCGCCGCGGGGAGGCCGAGGCCGACGTACCCGATGATGTCGCGCTGGATCTCGTTGGTGCCGCCGCCGAACGTCATCACGAGGGCGGAGCGGTAGAAGCGCTCGAGGCGGCCCTGGAGGACCGCGCCCTCCGACGCGCCGGTGATGCCGGCGGTGGGGCCGACGATCTCCATGAGCGAGCGGTACACCTCGGTGGCCAGCTCGGAGCCGTAGATCTTCGTCGCCGATGCCTCGGCCGGGGACAGCGCGACGCCGGCGTCCGCGTCGGCGGCGAGCTTCCAGTTGATCAGCCGCAGGGCCTCGGTGCGCGCGTGCGCCCGGCCGAGCGCGATCTGCACCCACTCGGCGTCGATCACCCGCTGGCCGTCCGGGTTCTTGGTCTCCTGCGCCCAGCGGCGGACCATGTCGATCGAGTACGTCAGCGGCGCGGCGGAGGTGAGCGCGACCCGCTCGTGGTTGAGCTGGTTCGTCATCAACGCCCAGCCGCCGTTGAGCTCGCCGACCAGGTTGGACGCCGGCACCCGCACGTTCTCGTAGTACGTCGCACTCGTGCTCACGCCCGCGACGGTGTGCACCGGCGTGTAGGAGAACCCGGGGGCGTCCGCCGGCACCAGGATCATCGAGAGGCCCTTGTGGCGCGGCAGGTCCGGGTCGGTGCGGCAGGCCATCCAGATCCAGTCGGCGTACTGGATGAGCGACGTCCACATCTTCTGGCCGTTGATGACCCACTCGTCACCCTCGCGGACCGCGCGGGTCTTGAGCGAAGCCAGGTCGGTGCCGGAACCCGGCTCGGAGTAGCCGATCGAGAAGTGCAGCTCGCCCTTGAGGATCCGCGGCAGGAAGTAGTCCTTCTGCTCGTCGCTGCCGTAGCGCATGATCGTCGGCCCGACCGTGTTGAGCGTCAGGTAGGGGATCGGCACGCCGGCGACGGCGGCCACGTCGGTGAAGATCAGCTGCTCCACCATCGAGCGGTTCTGCCCGCCGTACTCCGTCGGCCAGCCGATGCCCAGCCAGCCATCGGTCCCGAGCTGGCGGATCACGGACTTGTACACCGCGTCGTCACCGAACTCGCCGGTCGCCGCGGCCAGACCGGCCTTCACCTCGGGCGTGACCAGCGCGGCGAAGTACTCCCGCAGCTCCTCGCGCAGCTTCTCCTGCTCCGGTGTCAGGGCGATGTGCATGGGGCACTCTGCTTTCGTTGGGCTTTCGTTGGCTTGGTCTCGCGTGCTGGAATCCCGGCCACGAAAACTATAACCTGTTCTCGTTTTGGTCCACCGACGCTGGAGGCAGTGATGAGCGACACCCAGGTTCGAGCTCTCGACCAGGGGACCGCGCCCGAGCGGTTCGCCCGGGGGTGGCACTGCATCGGGATGGCCGACTCCTTCCGCGACGGCAAGCCGCACGGCATCACGGCGTTCGGCGGCAAGCTCGTCGTCTGGGCGGACACCCAGGGCGAGCTCAACGTGCTCGACGGCTACTGCCGGCACATGGGCGGCGACCTGACCCAGGGCGAGGTGAAGGGCGACGAGATCGCCTGCCCGTTCCACGACTGGCGCTGGGGCGGCGACGGCAAGTGCAAGCAGATCCCGTACGCCCGGCGGGTCCCGCTGCGGGCGCGCACCCAGCGCTACGAGACCGCGATCGTCAACGACCAGCTGCTGATCTGGCACGACGTCGAGGGCTCCAAGGCCGACTACGACATCCTGCCTCCGCAGCTGCCCGGGCTCGCCGAGGGCGAGTACACCGACTGGGTCTGGGTCTCCGAGGAGATCGAGGGGTCGAACTGCCGCGAGCTGATCGACAACGTGGTCGACATGGCCCACTTCTACTACGTGCACTTCGCGTTCCCGACCAGCTTCCGCAACGTCTTCGAGGGCACCCAGGCGACCCAGTTCATGGAGTCGAAGGGCCGCCCCGACAAGACCGGCGGGTACGGCGACGCCGAGCTGTTCCTCAAGTCGGAGGCCACGTACTACGGGCCGTCGTACATGATCAACTGGCTCGACACCGACTACAAGGGCTTCAACACCGAGGTCGTGCTGGTGAACTGCCACGTGCCGACCGGCCCGGACTCCTTCCGGCTGCAGTACGGCATCACCGTGAAGCGGCCGGAGGGGCTCGACGAGAAGACCGCGAACTTCATCGCGAAGAAGTACGCCGACATGTTCGGCAGCGGCTTCCTGCAGGACGTGCACATCTGGAAGAACAAGGTGCCGGTCCAGAACCCGCTGCTGTGCGAGGAGGACGGGCCCGTCTACCAGCTGCGCCGGTGGTACGAGCAGTTCTACGTCGACCAGGCCGACGTGGTCCCGGAGATGGTGGACCGCTTCGAGTTCGAGGTCGACACCACCAAGGCCAACGAGTTCTGGCAGGAGGAGGTCGCGGACAACCTGCGCAAGAAGGCCGAGGAGGACGCGTCGGACGACGCGACCGAGACTCCGCAGATGATGTCGGGGACCTGATGGCCTCGTTCGTCCCGACCAGCGCCGACACGCTCGAGGACCAGCGGCTCTACACCTCCGCTCGGCTGGTGGAGGTCGCCTGCCTGGACTGCCTCGCGAAGGTCGGCGTGAAGAAGAACAGCGAGCACCACACGTCGATCCAGTGGACCGGCGAGGCCCGGCAGGCGTGCCCGGAGCTGGGTCGCCGCGGCAACGGCAGGGAGAGCCACCCGGCCTGCCCGCGGCTCATGGCGAGCATCGAGGCCGCCGTACGAGAGGGTCAGGTGTCCATCGGAGCCGAGGACGGTTACTGAGCAGATGTCGGAAGACAGCTATGAGCTCAAGGTCGTGGACGTGGTCGAGGAGACCGCGGACGCGCACTCGATCTCCTTCGAGGTGCCCGCGGGCGCCGAGGAGCAGTTCGCGTACAAGCCGGGGCAGTTCCTGACCCTCGCCGTGCCCTCCGACCAGACGGGCGTGGCCGCGCGCTGCTACTCGTTGTCGAGCAGCCCGGTCGGGGGAGGTCCGCTCACGATCACCGTGAAGCGGACCGCCGAGGGCTACGCGTCGAACTGGGTGTGCGACAACGTCCGCGAGGGCGACTCGGTGCGGGTGCTGCCGCCGAGCGGGATCTTCACGCCGGCGTCGTTGAGCGCGGACCTGCTGCTGTTCGCCGGAGGCAGCGGGATCACGCCGATCATCTCGATCACGCGCACCGCGCTCCAGCAGGGGACCGGACGGATCGTGCTGTTCTACGCGAACCGCGACGAGAGGTCCGTGATCTTCGCCGCCGAGCTCACCCGGCTCGCCGCCGAGAACCCGGACCGGCTGGTCGTCGTGCACTGGCTCGAGTCGGTGCAGGGGCTGCCGAGCCAGGACCAGATGAAGGCGTTCGCCTCGAGCTTCACGTCGTACGACGCGTTCGTGTGCGGGCCCGCGCCCTTCATGAAGATGACGATCGCCGCGCTCAAGGAGCTGGAGTTCCCGCGCGAGCGGCGCCACCAGGAGAAGTTCGTCTCCCTCGGCGGCAACCCCTTCGGCGACCTGCACGACAAGGAGGTCGCCGAGCACGAGATCGAGGACGCCGAGCGCGACCTGGAGGACACCGATCCCGCGCCGGGCTCGGACCAGCCCCAGGGCCCGGTCCGGCTCGAGGTCGAGCTCGACGGTGAGAACTACGCCTTCGACGACTGGGCGCCGGGCACCAAGATGCTCGACCACCTCGAGTCGAAGGGCGTGAAGGCGCCGTACTCCTGCCGTGAGGGGGAGTGCTCGGCTTGCGCGATCCGACTGCTCGAGGGCGAGGTGAAGATGCTCCACAACGACGTCCTGGACGCCGACGACCTCGAGGAGGGCATCCGGCTCGGGTGCCAGTCGGTGCCGGTGACCGACGTCGTGAAGGTGACCTACCACTGACCGTGCGCGAGGCGCGGATCCGAATTAAAGAGGTCTCTGGTCCAGACCAGCGCATGTTTATGGGTCACGATGGTGAGAAGCAGAGCGCCAGCGGGGAGGGTCCCGGGCAACGAGGTTGCACGTGAGTCGAGCCTGCCGGTGATCAACCCAGGTCCCCCAATCGCCGACGATGCACATGTCGGAACGAAGGCGGAGCGATGATTCTCGGATTGTGCTTGATCAGCATGGCCCTCCTGGGGTGGGCCGTGGCTGTCGTGGCGACCCGTCCGGCCGGGCGGGACGACGACCGGCGACTGCGCCAGGTCTACCGCAACCCCGAGCTGGCCAACCTGCTCGACGTCGAGAACCTCCTGCGCGCTGAAGGCGTCCCCGCCGAGACCGTCACCCGGGTGATGCGCCGCGCCCAGCGGCGCCGGCTCAGTGCGCGGACCATGTGGCGCTGGATCGACGCGCACAGTGCGGGGCGGCTGGTCGCGGTGGTCGACGCCGGGCTGTCCGAGGACACGCTGCTGGACCACCTCGACGCGGGCACCGCGCCCGAGTGGCGCTCGATCAGCGTGTTCGCCGATCTCTCGACCGAGACCCTGCCCGCGGGCATGCCGCTCGACGAGCTGGTCGACCTCGACGCCGTTCCCGCCTTCGAGGACCTGACGTTCCCGGGCCTCGACGACTGGACGACGCAGCCCGACGAGGAGCTGGCCGGCTTCGACGCCCTGCCGCCGATCGCCGACCCCGGGTTCGGGCCGTTCACCCCGGACGAGGCGCTGCGCGAGGCCGCCCGGGCGCGCGCGGAGGACACCGAGCAGCCCGAGCAGCCCGAGCAGCCCGAGCACGCCGACGAGGGCGAGCGCGCGGTCGCGCCACCCGAGGCCGAGCAGACCACCACCGACCGCAAGGACCAGGAGGGAGGGGGCGGCTGGCCCGCAGTCGCCTGACTCCGTGCGCGTCGGCCCGCCACCCGTTCTGCCGGGGGCGGGTCGACATGTGTCCGGGGCCTACTCCGTCTCGAAGATCGCCTCGACCCGTCCGTCCTCGATCGCCTGGACGAGCGCATGATGGTCGGCGACGGTCTGGGTGGCGTAGCGCGCCGCGAACTCGCCGATCGCGTCGTCGAAGCGCGCCGAGGAGCCGAGGTAGCCGGCGATCGCCGACGCCGAGCCGCTGTTGGCGTGCGCGCGGGCGAGCGCCTTGCCGCAGAACTCGGCGTACCGGGTCATCCGGAGGACGTCGCCGGTGAGCGTGACCGAGAGCTTCATGTCGCGCAGCTGGCGGATGTAGAAGTGCCGGCCGTTCGGACCGGTGCCCCAGCCGAGGAACAGGTCGCTGGCCGGCTGCATGAGGCGCTGGCCGACCACGACGCGGTGGCCCTCGTTGACCTGGACCGGGATCGTGGACGCGTCCTCGGCGTACGGCGCCAGCACGGAGCGGCTCGCCTCCTTCACCTGCAGCAGCAACGGCCGGTCCGCGTTGTCGCGCAGGAGCACCACGAAGCAGCGGGTGCCGACGCTGCCGACCCCGACGACCTTGACCGCGACGTCCTCGACCTCGTAGCGGTCGAAGAGCACCCGGCGGTCGTCGTCGAGGGAGGCCCGGTACGACGCCACGAACGGGCCGACGGTCTCCGGCGTCACCTCGTCGAGGTGGAAGATCAGCGGCGGCTGGTCCTTGATGCCGCGCCCGCCGCCAGCGTCGCGGATCAGCTTGGGGAACAGGTCCTCGGCCACCCGCCGGCGGGCCTTCTTCAACAGGTCCGTCCGGGCGGAGCGGGCCGCCTTGTCGGGCGCATCCGCGATCAGCCGCTCCAGGTCGATCCGGTCGTACCAGATCTCGAGCGGTGACATCGCCGCCATCTCGGTGATCCGCTCCCGGTAGGACCGCACCGCCGTGACCGCGATCGCGCGCGCCTGGTCGTCGTCCAGGCGCACGTCCTGCGAGGCGACCACGAAGCTGGCGGCGAGCCGCTTCACGTCCCACTCCCACGGCCCGGGCATCGTCTCGTCGAAGTCGTTGAGGCCGAAGACCACGTGCCGCTCCGGGGTGGCGAAGAGCCCGAAGTTCATCAGGTGGCAGTCGCCGGACGCCTGGACCCGCAGCCCCGTGGTGGGTACGGCGCCCAGGTCGGCCGCCATCACCGACGCCGAGCCGCGCAGGAACGCGAACGGGCTGGCCGCCATCCGGCCGAACCGGATCGGGACCAGGTCGGGGAGCCGGTCGGCGTTCGCGGCGTTGAGGACCCCGACCGGGTCGGGGCGGTCGGGCGCCGGCGTCCAGTCGCCGTGGCTGCTGCGGCTGATGGCCGAGCGCCTCGACCGGCCGTCCGCGCGCTCCTCGTCGGTCGTCGTCCTCATGTCCGCATCCTCGTCCCACGAGGTCGCCGGTGCCGCCGAATGGTCACAAACCGCACGTCCGGGGCCTGGAATCATGCGGTTGGTGACCATTCCGCGCGGTCGTCAGCCGCGGTCGGCCTCCGCCAGCCGCAGCCCGAGCCGCACCGCCCAGGCGATGATCGGCACCAGGATCACAAGGAACCCCGCGCCGGCGAGCGCCGCGCCGGCGAGGCTGAGGCGCAGGTCGCCCTCGGTGCCGGGCCACCCCATGTGCCAGTCCGCGTCCGAGCTGCCGTCGGACCGGTAGCCGAACCAGGTGTCCGGGGTGTGCGGGAACTGCCAGAAGAAGACCGCGGCCCCCACGGCCAGCAGGCCGAGACCGACGAGGAACAGCAGCTGGACGACGCGCCGTTCGCTCACCAGCCCCGCTCCCGCCACTCGGCCAGCGACGGCCGCTCGGCGCCGAGCGTCGAGTCGTTGCCGTGCCCGGGGTAGAACCAGGTGTCGTCGGGGAGCCGGTCGAAGATCTTCGTCGAGACCTCGTCGATGAGCTGGGCGAACGCGGCGGCGTCGCCGAACGTGTTGCCGACGCCGCCGGGGAAGAGCGAGTCGCCGGTCCACAGGTGCGGGTGGCCGTCGGGGTCGTCGTACAGCAGCGCGATCGAGCCGGGGGTGTGGCCGGCGATCGGGATCACCTCGAGCGTGCAGGAGCCGACCGACACGGTGTCCCCGGCGCCCAGCGGGCGCGCGACGGGGACGCCGGTCTGCTCGGTGATCGCCTCCGCGTCCGGTACGCCGGCGACGACCGCCGCGCCGGTCGCCGCGACCACGTCGGCGAGCGCGCGGTGGTGGTCCCAGTGCTGGTGGGTCGTGATCACCGAGCTGAGGCCGGCGTCGCCGATGAGCGGCAGCAGCGTGGCCGACGCGTCGGCGGCGTCGATCAGGACCTGCTCGCCGGTGTCGCGGCACCTCAGCAGGTAGCAGTTGTTCGACATCTGGTCGTCGACGGCCACCTTGGTGATCGTCAGGTGCGCGAGGTCGCGCACGTCCGCGGGGCCGCCGGGGGAGACCTCTCCGGTGTAGCTCATCAGATCGCTCCGATCGTCGGTACGTCGCCGTCATCGCTGTGCAGGCCCGCGCCGCCGCCGCGTCCGGTGACCCACCAGCCCAGGTCCGCGACGGCACCGCGCACGGTCGGACCGCCGCTGCCGGACTCCCAGCGGCGGTCGAGGTCGGTGGGTACGGCGACGAACGCCGCCTGGCCCGGGCGCTCGACCGCGCTGTCCAGGAGCGACGCGCTGAAGTCGGCGCTCCAGTCCGCGTGCGTGTAGCCGGCGTCGAGGTCGGCGTGGTGGATCTCCACCTCACGCAGCCGCATCGTCGGCACCATCGCAGCGGGGAACCGGCGACCGCCGGGGGTCCGCTC
This sequence comes from Nocardioides caricicola, assembly GCF_039541135.1. Taxonomy (NCBI): domain Bacteria; kingdom Bacillati; phylum Actinomycetota; class Actinomycetes; order Propionibacteriales; family Nocardioidaceae; genus Nocardioides; species Nocardioides caricicola. The sequence goes on from NZ_BAABFQ010000003.1 coordinate 80,912, forward strand.
GAGCTCGGCGTCCCAGGCATCCTCGGGAACCGAGGCGATCGCGTCGGTCAGCGACGTGCACGCCGCCAGCAGCCGGTCCCGGACGACCGCGGGCTCCTGGCCGGCCAGGTCGTCGATGTCGCCGTCGCGGGCCTCGTCGGAGGCGTACATCGTGGCCGGCTCTCCGTCGGCGAGCCCGGCCAGCGCTCCGGCGAGCCCCTCGGCGTTCAGCGCGAGGTGGGACAGCACGTGGGCGCGGGTCCAGCCGGGCAGGCGGCTGGGCTCGGCGTACTGAGCGTCGCTCAACCCGTCGGCGGTGCGCACGAGGCGTCGGGTCGCTTCGGTGAGATCCAGGGGCTCGGCCATGCGTCCATCCTGCCGGATCGGGCACTGTCGGTGGTGCGTGAGATCGTGGGGAACACGGGCGCGCGATGGTTGGTTGTGACTGGTCTGCGCCGGTTACGATGGCGAACACCTGTTCGAAACGAGGGGACTACGCAGTGGCGGACCAGCTCATCATCCGAGGCGCTCGGGAGCACAACCTCAAGGACGTGTCGCTGGACCTTCCACGGGACTCCCTGATCGTGTTCACCGGCCTCTCGGGCTCCGGGAAGTCCTCGCTCGCCTTCGACACGATCTTCGCGGAGGGCCAGCGCCGCTACGTCGAGTCGCTGTCGGCGTACGCCCGCCAGTTCCTCGGCCAGATGGACAAGCCCGACGTCGACTTCATCGAGGGCCTCTCGCCCGCGGTGTCGATCGACCAGAAGTCCACGTCGAAGAACCCGCGCTCGACGGTCGGCACCATCACCGAGGTCTACGACTACCTCCGCCTGCTCTACGCACGCGCCGGCCGCCCGCACTGCCCCACGTGCGGCGCCCCGATCGAGCGCCAGACGCCCCAGCAGATCGTCGACAAGGTGCTCTCGCTCGAGGAGGGTCGGCGCTTCCAGGTGCTGGCGCCGGTGATCCGCGGCCGCAAGGGGGAGTACGTCGAGCTCTTCAAGCAGCTCCAGACCCAGGGCTTCTCCCGCGCCCGGGTCAACGGCGAGACCTACTCGCTGGACGAGCCGCCCAAGCTCGACAAGCAGAAGAAGCACACCATCGAGGTCGTGGTCGACCGGCTCGCGGTCAAGGAGTCCTCGAAGCGGCGGCTCACCGACTCCGTTGAGACCGCGCTGCAGCTCGCCGGCGGGCTGGTGCTGTTCGACTTCGTCGACCTCGACGCCAAGGACCCGGCTCGCGAGATGAAGTTCAGCGAGAAGATGGCGTGCCCCAACGACCACACCATCGACACCGACGAGCTCGAGCCGCGCTCGTTCTCGTTCAACTCGCCGTTCGGCGCCTGCCCGACCTGCCATGGCCTGGGGACCCGCCTCGAGGTCGACCCCGAGCTCGTGGTGCCGAACCCGCAGGCGACGCTCGGCGAGGGCGCGATCCAGCCCTGGAGCCAGGCACACGTCGCGGACTACTTCCTCCGCCTGATGGGCGCGCTCGGCGACGAGCTCGGCTTCGACCTGAACACCCCGTGGGAGGACCTCCCGGCCAAGGGCCAGAAGGCGATCCTCAACGGCCACCCGACCAAGGTCCACGTGGTCACCCGCAACCGGTACGGCCGCCAGCGTGCCTACTACGCCGAGTTCGAGGGCGTCAGCGCCTACATCGCGCGCCGGCACCACGAGGCGGAGTCCGACACCAGCCGCGAGCGGTTCGAGGGCTTCATGCGCGAGGTGCCGTGCCCCGCCTGCGGCGGCAGCCGCCTCAAGCCCGTGTCGATGTCGGTCACGCTCGGTGCGTCGCTGCAGGACGGCGGCAAGAACATCGCCGAGGTCTGCGCGATGCCGATCAACGAGACCGCCGACTACCTGCGCAACCTCGACCTGTCCGCCCGGGAGCGCCAGATCGGCGAGCGGGTCCTGAAGGAGATCCAGGAGCGGCTGAACTTCTTGCTCGACGTCGGTCTCGACTACCTCTCGCTGGACCGGCCGTCCGGGTCCCTGTCCGGCGGCGAGGCGCAGCGGATCCGGCTGGCCACCCAGATCGGCGCCGGCCTGGTGGGCGTGCTCTACGTCCTCGATGAGCCCTCGATCGGGCTCCACCAGCGCGACAACCACCGCCTGATCGAGACCCTGGTCCGGCTCAAGGACCTCGGCAACACGCTGATCGTCGTCGAGCACGACGAGGACACCATCCGCGTGGCCGACTGGGTGGTCGACATCGGCCCCGGCGCCGGCGAGCACGGCGGCCAGGTCGTCCACAGCGGCAGCGTCGAGGGCCTGCTGAGCCACCGCGACTCGATGACCGGGCAGTACCTCTCCGGGCGCCGGGAGATCGCGGTGCCGGAGATCCGCCGTCCGCGCACCAAGGGCCGTGAGCTCACCGTGCACGGCGCGCGCGAGAACAATCTCAAGAACGTCGACGTCTCGTTCCCGCTGGGCATGTTCGTCGCGGTCACCGGGGTGTCCGGCTCGGGCAAGTCCACGCTGGTCAACGACATCCTCTACACGTCGCTGGCCAAGCAGATCTACAACGCCCGCGCCGTCCCGGGCCGGCACCAGAAGATCACCGGTCTCGAGCACGTCGACAAGGTCATCCACGTCGACCAGTCGCCGATCGGGCGCACCCCGCGGTCGAACCCCGCCACCTACACCGGCGTCTTCGACCACATCCGCAAGCTCTTCGCCTCCACTCCTGAGGCGAAGATGCGCGGCTACCTCCAGGGCCGGTTCTCGTTCAACGTCAAGGGCGGGCGCTGCGAGGCGTGCTCCGGTGACGGCACGATCAAGATCGAGATGAACTTCCTCCCCGACGTCTACGTCCCGTGCGAGGTGTGCCACGGGGCGCGCTACAACCGCGAGACCCTCGAGGTGCACTACAAGGGCAAGACCATCGCCGAGGTGCTGGACATGCCGATCGAGGAGGCCGCCGAGTTCTTCGCCGCGGTCCCGGCGATCGCGCGGCACATGAAGACGCTGGTCGAGGTCGGCCTCGGCTACGTCCGGCTGGGTCAGCCCGCGACCACCCTGTCCGGAGGTGAGGCCCAGCGGGTCAAGCTCTCCTCGGAGCTGCAGAAGCGGTCGACGGGTCGCACCGTGTACGTCCTCGACGAGCCGACCACCGGCCTGCACTTCGAGGACATCCGCAAGCTGCTGCTGGTGCTCGGCCGGCTGGTCGACCAGGGCAACACCGTCCTCGTGATCGAGCACAACCTCGACGTCATCAAGACCGCCGACTGGCTGGTCGACATGGGGCCGGAAGGTGGCTCGCGCGGCGGCACCGTGGTCGCCGAGGGCACGCCGGAGACGGTCGCGGCCACGCCCGCCAGCTACACCGGTCAGTTCCTCGCGCCGTTGCTGGAGGGTCGGGCGGCACGGCAGTCGGCACCGAAGTCCGCCGCGAAGGCGGCTGCCGCGAAGGCTCCGGCGAAGAAGGCCGCAGCGAAGAAGGCCGCGGCGAAGAAGGCTCCGGCGAAGAAGGCGGCGGCGAAGAAGGCGGCGACCACGAAGGCCGTGAGCAAGAAGTCGGCGACCAAGACGGTGTCAGCGCGCTGACTCTCGCAGCGAACTCACATCCGGTCGAACCAGGACGGCTGCTCATCCGTTTGTAGGGTGAATGTTCAAGGACCCCTGCTGAGAGGAAGCACCGTGAGCCGCGACGGCATCACCAGGAGGAACGCCCTGACCGGGGCCGCGACCGCCGGAGTGGCCCTGCCACTGCTCGCCGCCTGCGGAGGCGGTGACGACGACACCACGGCGAACGACCCGGGGGCCAGCGCGGGGACACCGGGGGAGGTGCTCGCCTCGACCTCCGAGATCCCGGTCGGCGGCGGGGAGATCTTCGAGGACCAGAGCGTGGTCGTGACCCAGCCGACCGAGGGTGAGTTCAAGTGCTTCTCGGCGATCTGCACCCACCAGGGCTGCCTGGTCTCGAGCGTCAAGGACGGCGCGATCAACTGCACGTGCCACGGCAGCTCGTTCTCGATCGAGGACGGCTCCGTGCTCGGCGGCCCGGCGCCGTCGGCGCTCTCGAGCGTCGACGTGACCGTCGAGGGCGACGACATCTCGATCGCCTGACGCGATGACGACCCGGGCCAGCAGAAGGGCGACGCTCGCCGGCGCCGCCGGAGTGCCGCTGCTCGCGGCGTGCGGCGGCGAGAGCGATCCGCCGGCATCGACCCCGACCGCGAGCAGCTCGCCCGAGCCCACGGCGCCCACATCGCCCACGTCGTCGGCACCCGAGCCCACGAAGAGCCAGCGGCCGGTCGAGTCGCTGGTCGCGGTCTCGGAGGTGCCGGTCGGGGGTGGCCGGGTCCTGCCGGACGAGGAGCTCGTGGTCACGCAGCCGTCGGAGGGCGTGTTCCGCGCGTTCTCGGCGATCTGCACCCACCGGGGCTGCGTGGTGTCGCAGGTCTCAGGCGGTGCGATCGGCTGTCCGTGCCACGGCAGCCGGTTCTCGATCGAGGACGGAGCGGTGCTCGCCGGACCGGCGAGCCAGGCGCTGCGGTCGGTCGCGGTGGAGGCGACCGGTGGTCAGGTGATCCGCGCGGCCGGCCGGCACTCCTGACGCCACCGCTCGTCGCGCGGCGAGCGGCGCCGGTCGATCCGCTCGTCCAGCACGGCGCGGGCCTCGTCGAAGCGATCCGCCCGCAGCAGGGCCGCGATCCGGGCCTCCTCGACGATCTCGCGCTGCGCGTCCGACCCGCCGAGACGGCGCACCCGCGGCATGAGCACCGCCAGGGCGTCCGCGGCTGCCGAACAGCTCCCGGCCGCCATCAGCCCGAGCGCCGAGGCCAGGGGTGCGACCACCTCCCGCTGGGTGGGGTGCGGCTGCCTCCCCGCCCACGCCTCGAGCCGCGCGAGAGCGGCCCGGTCGTCGGTGGCGAGGAGCGCGATGGCGGCGTGCAGCGCCAGGAACGGCGTGGCCGGCCGCTCGAGCGTGTCCACCCCGGCCAGGTCCGCCACGGCGGCCATGGCCGGGACCGCGTCTGCGTCCGGCGTGATCGCCCAGCGGAACAGCAGCGACCCGCTGTCGACCAGGGCACGGCACCCGAGCCCGTGCTCGGGCCGCAGCTGCGCGTCGTAGCGCCGGCGTACCGCGGCGAGGTCCCCGAGCGAGAGCTCGTGCAGCGCGGCGTGCCACGAGAAGTGACTGAGGCTCTCGATCGACGCGCCGTCGCCGGTCACCCAGCCGTCCATCCACGCGAGCCCGGCCTCGTGGTCGCCGGTCTCGTAGTGCGCGTGCGCACGTGCGTGCGCGGAGTGCCCGGCCCCGGGCTCCTCGGCCAGTGACCGGCAGGAGAGCTCCATCGCCTCGTCGAACCGGCCCTGCTCCTGACGGACGAACGCGAGCAGCCCGGTGAACCACCAGTCGTCGCCGTACGCCGGGACCGCCCGTTCGACGATCGCCCACGCCTCTTCGGGCACCTCGGTCACACCGGCGAACGCGATCGTGGGGACCGCCGTCGAGAGCAGCACGGCGTCGCGGGGGTACTCCCGCAGGTGCTGCACCAGCCGCTGCGAGTCCCCGCGCAGGTGAGCGGCGACGGCCAGGACGTGGCTGCGCTCCCGCTCGGTGGACCGGGCCGAGTGCTGCAGCGCGTCGCGCATCCGGCCCTGGATGTCCACCGCCGCGCAGAGCTCGTGGCCGAGCAGTGCCAGCGTGGCGTGGCCGAGCGCGAACGTGGGGTCGAGCGCGACCGAGGACGCGACGGCCTGCTCGGCGCCGGCGCGCAGCCGCAGCAGGTCGGTGACGCCGCGGTTGTAGGCGGCTCCGGCGGCAGGACTGCAGGTGAGCGCGTAGCCGTACGGGTCGCGACAAGACATGTAAACACACTAGATCACTCGACAATGCCCGTGGTGGATCTGGTGTCGGTGCCGGACCGTAGGGTTGTGGCGTGCCATCGCCCGCGTCGTACCGGCCCGAACCGGGGTCGATCCCGACCCAGCCGGGTGTCTACCGGTTCCGCGACCCGAAGGGCCGTGTCGTCTACGTCGGCAAGGCCAAGAACCTCCGCGCGCGGCTCTCGTCGTACTTCCAGGACCTCGGCAACCTGCACGCCCGCACAGCCACGATGGTGACGACCGCGGCGAGTGTCGAGTGGACGGTGGTGAAGACCGAGGTCGAGGCGCTCCAGCTGGAGTACTCCTGGATCAAGGAGTTCGACCCGCGCTTCAACGTGAAGTACCGCGACGACAAGTCCTACCCCTGGCTGGCGGTGACGGTCGGCGAGGAGTACCCGCGGGTCATGGTCGGACGCGGCGCCAAGCGGAAGGGCACCCGCTACTTCGGTCCGTACAGCCACGCGTGGGCGATCCGCGAGACCGTCGACCTGCTGCTCCGGGTCTTCCCGATGCGCTCGTGCAGCAACGGCGTTTTCAAGCGCTCGGCGCAGATCGGTCGGCCCTGCCTGCTCGGCTACATCGACAAGTGCTCGGCACCCTGCGTCGGGAAGGTGTCGGCCGACGAGCACCGCGCGATCGTCGACGACTTCTGTGACTTCATGGCCGGGCAGACCACGGCGTTCGTGCGGCGCATCGAGAAGGAGATGTACGCCGCGTCCGACGCCCTCGACTTCGAGAAGGCGGCGCGGCTGCGCGACGACCTCGGCGCGCTGAACAAGGCGCTCGAGAAGCAGGCGGTGGTGCTCGGCGACGGCACCGACGCCGACGTGATCGCGCTGGCCGAGGACCCGCTCGAGGTCGCGGTGCAGATCTTCTACGTGCGCGGTGGCCGGATCCGCGGCCAGCGCGGCTGGGTCGCCGACCGGGTCGACGAGGGCGACACCGCTCAGCTCGTCGACGACTTCCTGCTCCAGCTGTACGCCGGCGCCGGTCCCGACGAGATCCCGCGGGAGATCCTCGTCCCGGCGCTTCCACCGGACCATGCGACGTACGAGCACCTCCTCAGCGACCTGCGCGGCTCGAAGGTCGCGATCCGCATCCCGCAGCGCGGGGACAAGCGCGCCCTGCAGGAGACCGTGGCCCAGAACGCCAAGCAGTCGCTGATGCTCCACAAGACCAAGCGGGCCAGCGACCTCACCACCCGCAACCAGGCGCTGGAGGAGATCCAGGAGGCGCTCGGGCTCGACGAGGTGCCGCTGCGCATCGAGTGCTACGACGTGTCGAACCTCCAGGGCACCGAGGTCGTCGCCTCGATGGTGGTCTTCGAGGACGGCCTGGCGCGCAAGAGCGAGTACCGGCGCTTCGTGATCCGTGGCGTGGAGGGCCAGAACGACGTCGCCTCGATGCACGAGGTGATCACCCGCCGGTTCCGCCGGTTGCTGGACGAGCAGGGCGCGAGCGAGTCCGTCGTGACCGAGAACGGCCCGATGCTGGTCGACCCCGAGACGGGCCGCCCCCGGAAGTTCGCCTACGCACCCGGGCTGGTCGTCGTCGACGGCGGCCCGCCGCAGGTCGCGGCCGCCCAGCGCGCGCTGGCCGAGCTCGGCATCGTCGACATCCCCGTGTGCGGCCTCGCGAAGCGGCTCGAGGAGGTCTGGCTTCCCGACCAGGAGGACCCGGTCATCCTGGCCCGGTCGAGCGAGGGCCTCTACCTGCTGCAGCGGATCCGCGACGAGGCGCACCGGTTCGCGATCACCCACCACCGGTCGCGCCGGTCCAAGACCATGGTCGAGAGCCTGCTCGACGACATCCCCGGGCTCGGCGAGGTGCGCCGCAAGACCCTGCTCAAGCACTTCGGGTCCTTGAAGAAGCTCCGGGCGGCGACCGTCGAGGAGCTCGCCCAGGTTCCCGGGATCGGGCCGGCCACCGCGACCGCGATCAAGGATGCGGTCGCGCAGGAGAAGAGCAAGACTGGCCCCGCCATCGTCAGCATCAACACCGCCACCGGCGAGATCGAGGAATCATGAGTGGGGAGCGTCACGGGGAGCTCGTGGTCGTCACCGGCATGACCGGAGCCGGGCGGAGCACGGCCGCCAAGGAGCTGGAGGACCTCGGCTTCTACGTCGTCGACAACATGCCGCCGAGCCTGCTGCGCGAGGTCGTGCGGCTGGTCGACGAGAGCCGCGGGACCGAGCAGCCGATCGCGGTCGTCGTCGACGTGCGCTCGGGGTCGTTCTTCCAGTCCCTCCAGGCCAACCTCGCCCAGGGCGCGACCGGCCGGCACGCCACGCTGCTGTTCCTGGACTGCGCCGACGACGTCCTCGTCCGACGCCAGGACGCCGCCCGGCGCCCGCACCCGCTGCAGGGCAGCGGCCGCCTCCTCGACGGGCTGATCCGCGAGCGCGAGGTGCTCGCCGACCTGCGCAGCGACGCCGACCTCGTCATCGACACGTCGTCGCTGAACGTGCACCAGCTCACCGACAAGATCGCCGAGGCCTTCGGCACGCCGGACGCCATGCGCCTCAAGGTCACGGTCACCAGCTTCGGGTTCAAGTACGGCATCCCGGTCGACGCGGACTTCGTCGCCGACATGCGCTTCCTGCCGAACCCGTTCTGGATCCCGGAGCTCAAGCCCCACACCGGCCGCGACCGCGACGTGGCGACGTACGTCATGGAGCAGGTGGGTGCGGCCGAGTTCCTCGACGGGTACGTCCCGGTCCTGGAGGGCGTCGCCGAGGGCTACCTGCGCGAGGGCAAGCGGTTCATGACCGTCGCGGTCGGCTGCACCGGCGGCAAGCACCGCAGCGTTGCGATGACCGAGGAGATCGCACGACGGCTCCTGGCGTCGGGGTACGACGTCCAGGCGACCCACCGGGACCTGGGGCGTGAGTGAGGCCCTGAGGCCCTCGGACCGCGCCCAGTCCGTCGTCGCGTTCGGCGGTGGACACGGGCTGGCGGCCTCGCTGGGGGCACTGCGCCTGCTCGTCCACGACCTCGAGGTCGACGACCTCACGGCCGTCGTGACCGTCGCCGACAACGGTGGCTCGTCCGGCCGGCTGCGCACGGAGTTCGGCGTGCTGCCGCCCGGCGACCTGCGGATGGCGCTGGCGGCGCTGTGCGGCGACCACCAGTGGGGAGACACCTGGGCGCGAGTGCTGCAGCACCGGTTCGCGGGCCAGGGTGAGATCCGCGGGCACACGATCGGCAACCTGTTGATCGTGGGGCTGTGGGAGCAGCTCGGTGACCCGGTCGCCGCGCTCGACTGGGTGGGGCGGCTCCTGGGCACCAGCGGCCGGGTGCTGCCGATGGCCCTCACCCCGATCGACATCACCGCCCAGGTGCGCGGCGTGGACCCGGCCGATCCCGATGCGCTGACGGCGGTGCGCGGGCAGGTCGAGGTGGCGACGACCGACGGCATCATCACCTCGATCGCGCTGGAGCCCGCCGACCCGGCGCCGTGCCCGGAGGCGATCGACGCCGTCCACGCCGCGGACTGGGTCGTGCTCGGCCCGGGGTCGTGGTTCACGTCGGTGATCCCGCACCTCATGGTTCCGGCGCTCCGGGAGGCGATCGTCACCAGCGACGCCCGCGTGGTGGTGACCCTCAACCTCGAGGAGCAGGCGGGGGAGACGCCGGGCTTCGGTGCGGCCGACCACCTCGCCGTGCTCGCCGAGCACGCACCCGACCTGCGGGTGCACACCGTGCTCGCCGACACCGAGAGCGCTCGCGACGGGCTGGAGGAGCTGCGCAGCCTCGCGCGGGCGCTCGGTGCCGAGCTGGTCCTGGCCGACGTGGCACGAGGGGACGGCACTCCCCGGCACGACCCGGTGAAGCTCGCGGCGGCGTACTCCTCCATCATGGGCGGTCGTTGACGAGCGTGAAAGGATCGGCGCATGGCGATGACAGCACAGGTGAAGGCAGAGCTGTCGAGCACCCAGATCACCAAGACGTGCTGCCGCAAGGCTGAGGTGGCCACGATGCTGCGGTTCGCCGGTGGCCTGCACATCGTGAGCGGCAAGATCGTCGTGGAGGCGGAGTTCGACACCGGTGCCGCGGCCCGTCGGCTGCGCACCAACATCGCCGAGGTCTACGGCCACCAGTCCGACGTCGTGATGGTGCAGGGCAACGGGATCCGCAAGGGCAGCCGCTACATCGTCCGCGTGGTCAAGGACGGCGAGGCCCTGGCCCGGCAGACCGGTCTGCTCGACCAGCGCGGCCGTCCGGTGCGCGGCCTCCCGCCCGCCGTCGTGTCCGGTGGCGGTTGCGACGCCGTGGCCGCCTGGCGCGGCGCGTTCCTCGCGCACGGCTCGCTGACCGAGCCGGGCCGCTCGTCGGCGCTGGAGGTCACCTGTCCCGGTCCCGAGGCCGCGCTCGCCCTCGTCGGTGTCGCACGCCGGCTGGGCATCCACGCCAAGGCCCGCGAGGTCCGGGGCGTCGACCGGGTCGTGATCCGCGACGGCGACGCGATCGGCCAGCTGCTCACCCGGCTCGGCGCGCACGAGTCGCTGATGGCCTGGGAGGAGCGGCGGATGCGCCGCGAGGTCCGCGCCACGGCGAACCGGCTCGCGAACTTCGACGACGCCAACCTGCGGCGCTCGGCCCGCGCCGCGGTCGCCGCCGGCGCCCGCGTCGACCGAGCCATGGAGATCCTCGGCGAGGACGTGCCCGACCACCTGCGGATGGCCGGCGAGCTCCGGCTCGAGCACAAGCAGGCCTCGCTCGAGGAGCTCGGCCAGCTGCACGACCCGGTGCTCACCAAGGACGCGATCGCCGGTCGCATCCGGCGCTTGCTCGCCATGGCCGACAAGCGCGCCGAGGAGCTGGGCATCCCGGACACCGAGGCCTCACTGACCCCGGAGATGCTCGCCGACGAGGGCTGACCGGGAGGACATAGGTCCTCTTCTGGCAGTCGTTCGTCGGTTACCCGTACGTAGGCCGGGATGCGGGGTGAGTCTGCGCCCGGTGGGCTATAGGGTCGACACGTTCCCCAAGCAGATCCGATCGAGAAGCATGGAGCCAGCTGTGACTGTTCGAGTAGGTATCAACGGATTCGGCCGGATCGGCCGCAACTTCTACCGCGCGGTCCGCGCTTCGGGCCTCGACATCGAGATCGTCGCCGTCAACGACCTGACGGACAACAAGGCTCTCGCGCCGCTGCTCAAGTTCGACTCGATCCTCGGTCGCCTGGACGCCGACGTCACGCACACCGAGGACGAGATCCGCGTGGGTGACAAGGTCGTGAAGACCTTCGCCGAGCGCGACCCCGCCAACCTCAAGTGGGCCGACCTGGGTGTCGACGTGGTCGTCGAGTCGACCGGCTTCTTCACCGACGCCACCAAGGCCCGCGCGCACGTCGACAACGGCGGCGCCAAGAAGGTCATCATCTCCGCGCCGGCGTCCAACGAGGACGTCACCGTGGTCATGGGCGTCAACCACACGTCGTACGACCCGTCCGCGCACACCGTGATCTCGAACGCGTCGTGCACCACCAACTGCCTGGCGCCGATGGCGAAGGCGCTGCACGAGGGCCTGGGCATCAACAAGGGCCTGATGACCACGATCCACGCCTACACCGCGGACCAGAACCTCCAGGACAACATCCACAAGGACCCGCGTCGCGCCCGCGCCGCGGCCCTGAACATGGTCCCGACCTCGACCGGCGCCGCGAAGGCGATCGGCCTGGTGCTGCCCGAGCTCAAGGGCAAGCTCGACGGCTACGCCATGCGGGTCCCGACCCCGACCGGCTCCGCCACCGACCTCACCTTCGAGGCGTCGCGCGAGACGTCGGTCGACGAGGTCAACGAGATCGTCAAGGCCGCCGCCGACGGCAAGTTCCTCAAGTACTCGACCGACCCGCTGGTGTCCACCGACATCGTCACCGACCCGGCGTCCTGCATCTTCGACGCCCCGCTCACCAAGGTGATCGGCAACCAGGTCAAGGTGCTCGGCTGGTACGACAACGAGTGGGGCTACTCCAACCGCCTCGCGGACCTGATCGTCTACATCGGCGAGACCCTCTGATCGTCGACCCGAAGATGAGTGAGTACGCCGGCCTGGGGGACGTCGCCGGGAAGCGCGTCCTGGTCCGTTCCGACCTGAACGTGCCGCTCGACGGCACCACGATCACCGACGACAAGCGGATCCGGGCGAGTGTCCCGACCATCCAGGCGCTGGCCGACGCCGGCGCCCGGGTGGTCGTCACCGCCCACCTCGGCCGCCCGAAGGGCGCGCCCGAGGACCGCTACTCCCTCCGGCCGGTGGCTGCTCGCCTCGGTGAGCTGCTCGGCACGGACGTCGCGTTCGCGACCGACACGGTCGGCGAGAGCGCGCGGGAGACCGTGGCGGGACTGGCCGACGGCCAGGTCGCGGTGCTGGAGAACGTCCGGTTCAACCCGGGGGAGACCAGCAAGGACGAGGCGGAGCGGGGCGCGTTCGCCGACCAGCTCGCCGAGCTCGCTGACGCGTTCGTCTCCGACGGCTTCGGCGTGGTCCACCGCAAGCAGGCGTCGGTGTACGACGTCGCCCAGCGGCTCCCGCACGCGATGGGTGGCCTGGTGTCGGCGGAGATCGACGTGCTCCGCCGGCTCACCGAGTCACCGGAGCGCCCGTACGTCGTCGTGCTCGGCGGGTCGAAGGTGTCCGACAAGCTCGGCGTGATCGACAACCTGCTCGGCAAGGCCGACAAGCTGCTGATCGGTGGCGGCATGGTGTTCACGTTCCTCAAGGCCCAGGGCCACGAGGTCGGCAAGAGCCTCCTCGAGGAGGACCAGCTCGACACCTGCCGCAGCTACCTGCAGCGGGCCGAGGAGTCCGGCGTCGAGATCGTGCTGCCCACCGACATCGTGGTGGACACCGAGTTCCCGTCGGGCGACCGGACCCCGCAGCCCCGCGTCGTACCGGCTGACGGCATCCCGGCCGACAGCCTCGGTCTGGACATCGGTCCGGACTCGGGTGCGGCGTTCGCTGCCGCACTCGCCGACGCCAAGACCGTGTTCTGGAACGGCCCGATGGGCGTGTTCGAGGTCGACGAGTTCGCCGGTGGCACGCGCGCCGTGGCGGAGGCGTTGACGAAGGTCGACGGCCTCTCGGTCGTCGGCGGCGGTGACTCCGCCGCCGCGACCGTGCGCCTCGGGTTCGCGGAGTCGTCATTCGGTCACATCTCGACCGGCGGCGGCGCGAGCCTGGAGTACCTCGAGGGCAAGGAGCTCCCGGGCATCAAGGTCTTGGAGGACTGACTGCATGGCGTCGTCTCGCACCCCGCTGATGGCGGGCAACTGGAAGATGAACCTGAACCACCAGGAAGCGGTGGTGCTGACCCAGAAGCTCGCGTTCACCCTGTCGGACAAGAAGCACGACTACGCCAAGGCCGAGGTCGTCGTGCTGCCGCCGTTCACGGACCTGCGCTCGGTGCAGACCCTGGTGGACGGCGACCGCCTCTCGCTCAAGTACGGCGCCCAGGACGTCTCCGAGCACGACGCCGGCGCCTACACCGGCGAGATCTCGGCGAGCATGCTCGCCAAGCTCGGCTGCTCGTACGTCGTCGTGGGTCACAGCGAGCGCCGGCAGTACCACGGTGAGACCGACGCGGTCGTGAACACCAAGGCGCACAAGGCGCTCGCGGCCGGCATGACGCCGATCGTGTGCGTCGGCGAGGGCCTGGAGATCCGGCAGGCCGGCACCCACGTCCCGCACTGCGTCGAGCAGGTCGTGGGCTCGCTCGCGGGCTTCACCGCCGAGCAGGTGGGCGGGCTCGTCATCGCGTACGAGCCCGTGTGGGCGATCGGCACCGGCGAGGTCGCGACTCCCGACGACGCGCAGGAGGTCTGCGCGGCGATCCGGGCCTGGGTCCGCGAGACGCACGGCGACGCCGCGGCGGACGCCGTACGCATCCAGTACGGCGGCTCGGTGAAGGCGTCCAACGTCGCCGGGATCATGGCGCAGCCCGACGTCGACGGGTGTCTCGTCGGGGGCGCGAGCCTGCAGGTGGACGAGTTCGGCGGCATTTGCCGGTTCTACGACATGCCGATCATCTGATCCGCACGCGACTGACGTAGGCTTCCGGCTGTGGAACTGCTCTTCACCATCGTGCTCATGATCACCAGTGGTCTGATGATCCTTCTCGTGCTCCTGCACAAGGGCCGCGGCGGCGGCCTCTCGGACATGTTCGGGGGTGGCGTCTCCAGCTCGCTCGGCGGTTCGTCCGTCGCGGAGCGGAACCTCGACCGGCTCACGGTCGGCATCGGCGTCATCTGGTTTGCCTGCGTGATCGCCCTCGGGCTTCTTCTCGCGTACTGACAAGTCTTTTCGAAAGGGAACCGTTCGGTGGCTGGTGGAGGAAACGCTATTCGGGGTAGCCGGGTCGGTGCCGGCCCGATGGGCGAGGCGGAGCGCGGCGAGGCCGCACCGCGCCAGGCGGTGACGTACTTCTGCGCCCACGAGCACCGCTCGGTGATCGCGTTCTCGATCGAGGCCACCGTGCCGGAGTCGTGGGACTGCCCGAAGTGCGGTCTCCCGGCGAGCATGGACTCGGACAACCCGCCGCCGGCGCCGAAGATCGAGCCGTACAAGACGCACCTCGCCTACGTGAAGGAGCGCCGCTCCGACCAGGAGGCGGCCGACATCCTCGACGAGGCGCTGCAGCTGCTCCGCTCGCGCCGCAAGTCCGGCGACATCATCTTCTGACGTCGGACCGAGACCTCTGAGGCCTCGATCGAGGATTCTGGTCGTCGCGTTGACCGGAAGTCACGATTCGACTGACCGGAAGTCACGATTCGACTGACCGGAAGTCACGATTCGACGTGGTGTGGCTCAGCCCTCGCGCATCTCGGCCAGGAGGTCGGTGACCTCGACGCGCAGCCGCTCGGCCATCTCGGCGAGGCCCTGGCTGTCGATGGTGGGGTCGTGCACGCCGTCGACCGCGATGGTGACCGCGTCGACCATCGGGGACATCTCCTCGACGGTCGCCTCGACCGATGACATCGCGGCGCCGCTGGCGCCGGCGACCTCCTGCATCGTGTCGACCTGCCGGGTGATCCGCTCGGTCGAGTCGGCCGTCGAGTCGGCGAGCGACTTCACCTCCGACGCCACCACGGCGAACCCGAGGCCCGCGTCCCCGGCACGGGCCGCCTCGATCGTGGCGTTGAGGGCGAGCAGGCGGGTCTGCTTGGCGATCGCGGAGATGACCTGCACGACCTCGTGGATCTGCTGGGCGGCGTCGCGGACCTCGCGGACGGCGGCACCCGCTGTCTCGGCCTCGGTGCCCGCCCGGTGGGCCGCGTCGGCGAGACCCGACGAGGTCGCGCTCAGCTCGGAGGCGGCTGCCGCCATCTGCTCGGCGACGGCGCCGACGGTCTGCTCGAGACGCTCGGCGAGCTGGCACCGGCGCGCCGCAGCGGCCTCGAGGTCGGACTGGGCCTCCGCCATCGCGTCCGTCGCGCCGTTGATCGCCTCGGCACCGGAGCGGAACACCCCCGTCGTGCCGGCGAGCAGGAACCGCCGGTGGAACCGTCCTTCGGCGGCGGCCTGCAGCGAGGCGCTGGACTCGCGCACGTAGCCGTCGGTGCGGTCCAGCATCTTGTTGACCGCCCGGCGCACGTCGAGGACGTCGGCCAGGTGCTCGGTGCCGGGCACGTTGGCGACCCGCACCTCCAGATCGCCCTCGGCGGCGGCGTTGCAGACGCGGAGCAGCTCCGCGAACGCGGCTGCGTACGCGTCGTGGTCGGTACCGGGTGCCGCGGAGCGGCGGATCATGCCGCGACGCCGTTCGTGAGGTCCCAGATGAAGCGCTCGTAGGTGAGGCCCTGCTCGTCGAGGATCCGCTGCAGCAGCGTCACGCCGGCCTCGGCGGCGTCGCCGGCGCGGGTGTGCCGCGCCTCCTCGTCGAGGAGCCGGCGATAGAGCGGGCGCAGCTGTGCGACGACCGCCGCGTCGGCCTTGCGCCGGCTCGAGTGATAGCCCACGACCCGGCCAGTGGCGTCGAAGCTGGGCGTCACGTGCGCGAGCACCCAGTAGTGGGCGCCGTCGGCGGCGAGGTTGACGACGTACGCGAAGATCTCGTGCCCGCGCGTCACCGTCGACCAGAGCAGGTGGAAGACGCCGCGCGGCATCTCCGGGTGCCGGATCACGTTGTGCGGCTGGCCGAGCAGGTCCACCTCGGTCATCGCGCAGATGTCGCAGAAGACGTCGTTCGCGTAGGTGATCCTGCCCTTGAGGTCGGTCTTGGTGACGATCACGTCGTCGATGCCGAGATGCCGCTCCACACCGGTCGGTTCAGGCTTCATGCCCCCTGGATCGGACCGGCTGGTACGTACCTGAGATCCCGGGACGAAGTCGGGACCAAAGTCCCTGTCTAGAGCTGCGAGGCGGCCTCGCGGTCGAGGAACCAGATCGTCTCCTCGCGGCCGCTCACTCCGGCGGCGGGGATCTCGTGCACGTCCGCGCCGCCGAGCGCGGAGGCGACGGCCGGCGCCTTGCCGGACCCGGCGACCAGGAACCACACCGACCGGGAACGGTTCAGCGCCGCGAGGGTGAGGCTGATCCGCTCCGGCGGCGGCTTCGGCGACCCGGTCACGCCGACCGCGACCTCGTCGGTCACGTCGAGCTGCGGGAAGCCGGGGAACAGCGAGGCGATGTGCCCGTCCGGACCGATGCCGAGCATCATCACGTCGAACTCGCCGCTGCCGTGCTCGCGCAGGGTGGCGGCGTACGCCGCGGCGCCCGCGTCCACGTCGGCCGCGTCCGCCGTCGACGGCATCGGGTGGATCTGGGTGGCGCCGACCGCGTCCAGGAAGGCCGCACGGGCCTGGCCGACGTTGCGGTCGGGCGAGTCGGGCGCCACGAACCGCTCGTCGCCGAACCAGACGACCACCTTGCTCCAGTCGACCTCGGAGGCCGCGGAGAGCCGGGCGAGCTCGCGGTGGATGTCCTCGGCGATCGTCCCGCCGGTCAGCGAGATCTGCGGCACCCGTCCAGCGGACTGGATGTCGGCCAGCCGGGTGAGCAGCTCACCGGCCACCGCGGTCGCCAGGGCGGAGGAGGTCTCGTGGACCTCGACCCGGGGCTCGGTGCTCACTTCTTCTTCCCTTCCATCGCCACCAGTCGGCGAGTGGTCTCGGCGTACACGTCGTCCTCGTCCAGGCGACGCAGCTCCTCGGCGAGCAGCTCGGGCAGGTCGCGCCGCTTGAGCGCGACCGGACGGTCCGGGCGGTCGGGGACGGAGAACACCGCGAGCTTCCCGTCGGGGCGTGAGATCCGCGCGTCTCCCTGGTTGGTGTGCAGCACCACCTCGGTGATGCCGGGCCCCTGGGAGTTCTTGCGCTCCACCGGGATCCTGAGCCGGTCGACCAGCCACGCGGCCAGCAGGTCCGCGCTGGGGCTGATCCGCTCGGCCGTGACCGACGCGCTGGTCACCTTCACCGGGCGCTGGTCGAGGATCGCCGCGAGCAGCGCCCGCCACGGCGTGAGCCGTGTCCAGGCGAGGTCGGTGTTGCCGGGCGTGTACACCCGGCACTGGTGGTGGATCGCCGTGGTCTTGCCGCGCGTGGCGCTCGCCGCGTCAGTGATGCGGCGCTGGGCGAGGCGCCCGAGCGGGTCGCCGGCCGGGTCCTCGGGCGGGTGGTTGGGCCACCAGATCGCGACGGGGGAGTCCGGCAGCAGCAGGGGGAGCACGACGCTCTCGGCGTGCTTGACCACCTCGCCGCTCAGGCGGATGACCGCGGTCTCGCCGCTCCAGCCGGACCCGGTGCCGACCTGGGCGTTGATCTGCGCGGCACCGCGGCCGTCACCGAGGACCACGCCGAGCACGCGGGCGGGGTGCTCGTGCGAGGCTGCCCGGGCGGCCTTCATGGCGTCGTCGGCGTCATCCTCGTCGACGACGATGATCAGCGTCATCACCATGCCCATCGCGGGTGAGCCGGCCCGGGCGCGGGCCCGGGTGAACTCGGCCGCGATCTGGGAGGCGTTGGTGTCCAGCAGCTCGATCATGTCGAGGTCCCCTCAACGGTGCGGGTCGGAGAAGAGCAGCGGGGGAGACTCGAAGTCTCGAGGGGTGCCATCACGGCCGCCTCCAGGTCCGGCCGTCACGGGCCAGCATCTCGTCGGCCGACGCCGGCCCCCAGCCGCCGGAGGGGTACGGGTCCGGCTTGCTCTTGCCCTTGGCGTCCTGTTTCGCCCAGTGGGCCAGGATCGGGTCGAGGATCTTCCAGGACAGCTCGACCTCCTCGTGCCGCGGGAACAGCGGCGGGTCGCCGAGCAGGACGTCCAGGATCAGCCGCTCGTAGGCCTCAGGCGACTCCTCGGTGAACGAGCCGCCGTAGACGAAGTCCATGTTCACGTCGCGGATCTCCATCTGCGTCCCGGGCACCTTCGACCCGAACCGCAGGGTGACGCCCTCGTCGGGCTGGACCCGGATCACGAGCGCGTTCTGGGTGAGCTCCTCGACCGAGGACGCGGCGAAGGGCTGGTGGGGCGCACGCTTGAACACCAGGGCCACCTCGGTGACCCGGCGGCCGAGCCGCTTGCCGGTGCGCAGGTAGAACGGCACGCCCGCCCAGCGCCGCGTCGCGACGTTGAGTGTGACCGCGGCGTACGTCTCGGTGGTCGAGGACTTCTTGATGCCGTCCTCGTCCAGGAAGCCGCCGACCTTCTCACCGCCGGCCCAGCCGGCGGCGTACTGCCCGCGGGCGGTGGTCTTGTCGAGCCGTGCCGGGAGCTGGACGCTGGCGAGGACCTTCTCCTTCTCGATGCGCACGTTCTCGGCGTCGAAGGAGACCGGCTCCTCCATCGCGACCAGGCACATCAGCTGGAGGAGGTGGTTCTGGATGACGTCGCGGGCGGCCCCGATGCCGTCGTAGTAGCCGGCGCGGCCACCGATGCCGACGTCCTCGGCCATCGTGATCTGCACGTGGTCGACGTAGGTGTTGTTCCAGATCGGCTCGAACATCTCGTTCGCGAAGCGCAGCGCCAGGATGTTCTGCACCGTCTCCTTGCCGAGGTAGTGGTCGATCCGGAACACCGATCCGGGCGGGAAGACCTCGCCCAGCGTGGTGTTCAGCTCGCGGGCCGACTCGAGGTCGTGACCGAACGGCTTCTCCACGACGACCCGGCGCCACGAGCCCTCGCGCGGCGTCGAGAGCCCGTGCTCCTGGAGCTGGTGGACGACGTTGCCGAAGAACCCGGGCGGGATGGCGAGGTAGAACGCGTGGTTGCCGCCGGTGCCGCGCTCCTCGTCGAGCTCCTCGATCGTCCGGCGCAGCTGGTCGAACGCGTGGTCGTCGTCGAAGTCGCCGGGGACGAAGCGGAAGCCCTCCGCGAGCTGCTTCCACACCTCTTCGCGGAACTCGGTGCGGGCGTGGGCCTTCACCGAGTCGTGGACGATCTGGGCGAAGTCCTGGTCAGCCCAGTCGCGGCGGGCGAAGCCGACCAGGCTGAAGCCTGGCGGCAGCAGGCCGCGGTTCGCGAGGTCGTAGATCGCCGGCATGATCTTCTTGCGCGACAGGTCTCCGGTCACGCCGAACAGCACCATGCCGCAGGGGCCGGCGATGCGCGGCAGCCGCCGGTCGCGGGGATCACGTAGCGGGTTGGGGTGGGTCATCGGGTCCGCTGCTCCTGGTAGTAGGCGATCAGTGCCCGGGTCGACGGGTCCTGGGCGGCCAGCGCGTCCTCGTCCCCGGCGATCGCGGGCCCGACCTTCTGGGCCAGCTGCTTGCCGAGCTCGACGCCCCACTGGTCGAAGCTGTCGATGCCCCAGACGACGCCCTGCACGAACGTCAGGTGCTCGTACAGCGCCACCAGCTGACCGAGCACCGACGGCGACAGCTCGGGCGCCATGATCGAGGTGGTCGGCCGGTTGCCGGGGAACACCCGGGCCGGCACCACGGCCTCGTCGGTGCCCTCGGCGCGCACCTCCTCGGCCGTCTTGCCGAACGCCAGCGCGCTGGTCTGCGCGAGGAAGTTGGCGAGGAAGAGCTCGTGGACGTCGGTGGCGCCGTCCTTCAGGTCGTACGGCGGGTTCGCCACCGCGATGAAGTCGGCCGGGATGAGCCGGGTGCCCTGGTGGATCAGCTGGTAGAACGCGTGCTGCCCGTTGGTGCCGGGCTCGCCCCAGAAGATCTCACCGGTTCCGGTGGTGACCGGCGAGCCGTCCCACCGCACGCCCTTGCCGTTGGACTCCATGGTCAGCTGCTGGAGGTACGCCGGGAACCGGTGCAGCAGCTGGGCGTAGGGGAGGACCGCGTGGCTCTCGGCGCCCAGGAAGTTCGTGTACCAGACGTTCAGCAGACCCATCAGCAGCGGCACGTTGCGCGCTGCCTCGGTCGTGCGGAAGTGCTCGTCGATCGCGTGGAAGCCCGCCAGCAGCTCGCCGAACCGCTCCGGCCCGATCGCGACCACGAGCGAGGTCCCGATCGCCGAGTCCATCGAGTACCGGCCGCCGACCCAGTCCCAGAATCCGAACGCGTTGGCCGGGTCGATCCCGAACTCCGCGACCTTGTCGAGCGCCGTGGACACCGCGACGAAGTGCCGCGCCACGGCGTCGGCGGCGTCGTGCCCGGCGAGGCCGTCGAGCAGCCAGGCCTTGCAGAGCCGGGCGTTCGTCAGCGTCTCCAGGGTGCCGAACGTCTTGCTGGACACGATGAACAGCGTGGTCGCGGGGTCCAGGCCGGCCAGCGTGGTCGCGGCGTCGGTCGGGTCGATGTTGCTGATGAAGCGGCACTCGAGCCCGTCCTGGCGGTACGGCGTGAGCGCTTCGTAGGCCATCACCGGCCCGAGGTCGGAGCCGCCGATGCCGATGTTCACGACCGTGTGGATCCGCTGCCCCGTGACCCCGGTCCAGGCGCCGGTGCGGACCTTCTCGGCGAACGCGTAGACGCGCTCCAGCACGTCGTGCACGTCGGTCACGACGTCTTGACCGTCGACCTCGAGCGACGCGTCGCGTGGCAGCCGGAGCGCGGTGTGCAGCACCGCGCGGTCCTCGGTGACGTTGATGTGCTCACCGCGGAACATCGCGTCCCGGCGGGCCTCGACGCCGACCTCGTCGGCGAGCGCGAGCAGCGCGTCGAGCACCTCGCCGTCCAGCAACGACTTCGACAGGTCGACGTGGAGGTCCGCGGCGCTGAAGGTCAGCCGCGCGACCCGGTCGGGGTCGTCGGCGAACCACCGCCGCAGGTCGGGCGCGAAGCCCTCGGCGAGGGCGCGCAGCCGCGCCCACGCCGCCGTCGATACGGGGTCGACGGGTGAGTCCGTCACTGCTTGGCCGCCGCCATCTGGCCCTCGACGGTCTCGAGCAGCTCGACCCAGGACTTCTTGAACTTGTCGACGCCCTCGGTCTCGAGGACCACGAGCACGTCCTCGAAGTCGACGCCGACCGCGGCCAGCTGGTCGAACACGGCCTGCGCCTCGGCGACCTTGCCGGTCACCTGGTCGCCCTTCAGCTCGCCGTGGTCGGCGAACGCCTCGAGGGTCTTCTCGGGCATCGTGTTCACGGTGTCCGCGACGACCAGGTCGGAGACGTAGAGGGTGTCGGAGTAGTCCGGGTTCTTCACGCCGGTGGAGGCCCAGAGCGGGCGCTGGGCGTGCGCGCCGGCCTCGGCGAGCACCCGCCAGCGGTCGCTGGCGTGCACCTCCTCGAACGCGCCGTACGCCAGGCGGGCGTTGGCGACCGCGGCCTTGCCGCGCAGCCCGAGCGCCTCGTCGGTGCCGATCGCCTCGAGCCGGGGGTCGATCTCGGTGTCCACGCGCGAGACGAAGAACGACGCCACCGACTGGATCGTGCTGAGGTCCAGGCCGGCGTCGCGCGCCGCCTCGAGGCCGGAGAGGTAGGCGTCCATGACCTCGCGGTAGCGCTGGGTGCCGAAGATCAGCGTCACGTTCACGCTGATGCCCTGCGCGATCGCTGCGGTGATCGCGGGCAGGCCCTCCTTGGTGGCGGGGATCTTGATCAGCACGTTCGGCCGGTCGACCGCTGTCCAGAGCGCCTGCGCCGAGCCGATGGTGCCCTCGGTGTCGTTGGCCAGGGTCGGCTCGACCTCGATCGACACGCGGCCGTCGGACGTCGTGGACTCGAAGACGGGCTTCATGATGTCGCAGGCGTTGCGGACGTCCTCGGTGGTGAGCTCGAAGACGACGCGGTCGACGTCCTCGCCCTTGTCGACGAGCTGGCGGACCTGCTCGTCGTAGCGCTCGCCGTTCGCGATCGCCGAGGCGAAGATCGTCGGGTTCGTGGTCACGCCGACGACGTGCTTGGTCGCGATCAGGTCGGCGAGGTTGCCGGTCTCGATGCGCTCGCGCGACAGGTCGTCGAGCCAGATCGAGACACCTGCGTCGGACAGGGCCTTCAGTCGGTCACTCATGGAGTTCCTCTCTAGCTGGTGGCTGCGGCGATCGAGTCGTGCGCGGCCGCGACGACGGCCTCGGCGGTGATGCCGTACTCCTGGTAGATCCGGGCGAAGTCGGCGGAGGCGCCGTACTTGTCGATGGAGACGATCCGGCCGTGGTCGCCGACGTACTCGCGCCAGCCCTGCTTCACGCCCGCCTCGACCGAGACCCGGGCCTTGACGATCGGCGGGATCACGGTGTCGCGGTACGACTGGTCCTGGGCCTCGAACCACTCGAGGCACGGCATCGACACGACGCGCGCCTTCACGCCGGCCTCGGCGAGCTGCTTGCGCGCCTCCACGGCGACCTGGACCTCCGAGCCGGTGGCCATCAGGACGACGTCGGGGCGGCCGCCCTCGGCGTCGATCAGCACGTAGCCACCGCGGTGGACATCGCTGGTCTCCGCGAAGCCCTCGGCCCCGCGCGGGAAGACCGGCACGTTCTGCCGGGTCAGCGCGAGCGCCGCCGGGCGGTCGGTGTGGAGCAGGAGCGCGTGCCAGCAGGCCGCGGTCTCGTTGGCGTCGGCGGGGCGGATGACGTCGAGGCCGGGCATCGCGCGCAGCGCGGCGAGGTGCTCGATCGGCTGGTGGGTCGGGCCGTCCTCGCCGAGGCCGATCGAGTCGTGGGTCCAGACGTAGGTGACGGGCAGCTGGCTCAGCGCCGCCACGCGGACGGCACCGCGCATGTAGTCGGAGAACGTGAGGAACGTCCCGCCGAACACGCGGGTGAGCTCCTGCGAGGCGATGCCGTTCATGATCGCGCCCATGCCGTGCTCGCGGATGCCGAAGTGCAGCACGCGGCCCTGGAAGGGGTCGGCCGGCCACTCCTCGACGCCGCCGCCTGCGGGGAGGAACGACGGGACGCCCTTGATCGTGGTGTTGTTGGAGCCGGCGAGGTCGGCGGACCCGCCCCACAGCTCGGGCATCAGCGGCGCGATCGCGTTGATCACCTGGCCGGACGCCGAGCGGGTGGCCACGCCCTTCTCGCTCGCCTCGAAGACCGGCAGCGCATCGCCGAGGCCCTCGGGCAGCGTGCGCGCCTTCAGCCGGTGCAGCAAGGTGGCGCGCTCGGGGTTGGCGGTGGCCCAGGCGTCGTACTCCTTGTCCCAGGCGGCGCCCCACTCGGCACCACGCTCGGCGAGGGCCCGGGTGTGCGCGATGACGTCGTCCGGCACCTCGAAGGTCTGGTCCGGGTCCCACCCGAGGACCTTCTTGGTCGCCGCGACCTCCTCGGCCCCGAGGGCGCTGCCGTGCGCCGCCTCGGTGCCCTGCGCGTTCGGCGCGGGCCAGGCGATGACCGTGTCGAGCACGATGAGCGACGGCTTGTCGGTCACCGCGCCGGCCGCCGTGACGGCGTCGTACAGCGCGGGGACGTCCTCGACGTACTCCGTGCCGCCGTTGGTCCAGTCGACCGTCTGCACGTGCCAGCCGTAGGCCTCGTAGCGCGCGGCGACGTCCTCGGTGAACGCGATGTCGGTGTCGCCCTCGATGGAGATCCGGTTGCGGTCGTAGATGACCGTGAGGTTGCCGAGCTGCTGGGTGCCCGCGATGGAGCTCGCCTCGCCGCTCACGCCCTCCTGGAGGTCGCCGTCGGAGGCGAGGACGTAGACGTGGTGGTCGAAGAGGCTCGAGCCGGGCGCGGCGTCGGGGTCGAGGAGCCCGTGCACCCGCCGGGCGGACATCGCCATGCCGACGGCGTTCGCGACGCCCTGGCCGAGCGGACCGGTCGTGACCTCGACGCCGGCGGTGTGGTGGAGCTCGGGGTGGCCCGGGGTCTTCGAGCCCCACGTCCGCAGCGCCTTCAGGTCGTCGAGCTCGAGGCCGAAGCCGCCGAGGTAGAGCTGCGTGTAGAGCGTGATGCTCGAGTGCCCGCAGGAGAGCACGAAGCGGTCGCGGGCGATCCACCGCGGGTCGGCGGGGTCGTGGCGCATGACCTTCTGGAACAGCAGGTACGCCGCCGGGGCCAGGCTCATCGCCGTTCCGGGGTGCCCGTTCCCGACCTTCTGGACGGCGTCCATGGCGAGGACTCGGGCCGTGTCCACCGCCTTCTGGTCGAGCTCGGTCCAGTCCAGCGCAGAGGTCTTGCTCACAGGGTTCCTTTCGGGTGGATCAGGCGATGCCGAGCCTACCCACCTCTGGCGATAGACTCGGCATCGTCCACCGGCCATGAACCGGTACCCACTCGCGCTCGAGGAACCTCGTGACCTACGTCGGCCAGTCGGCTTCTGCTGCCCAGCAGCCCGCGGCCGAACGAGCGACCGTCAAGGACGTCGTCGCCGCGTACGTCGGCCTCACCAAGCCGCGGGTCATCGAGCTGCTGCTCCTGACGACCGTCCCGGTGATGTTCTTCGCCGCCGGCGGGGTCCCGGACCTCGGCCTGGTGGTCGCGACCGTGCTCGGCGGGACGTTCTCCGCGGGCTCGGCGTCGGTCTTCAACTGCGTCTACGACCGCGACATCGACGAGCAGATGCGGCGTACCCGCCGCCGGGCGATCCCGCGGCACATCGTGTCGCCGCGCGCCGCGCTGGTCTTCGGCTTCGCGCTGGGGATCCTCTCGACGGTGATCCTCTACGTCTGGGTCAACCCGCTCTCCGCACTCCTGGCGGTCGCCGCGAACGCGTTCTACGTCTTCGTCTACACGATGCTGCTCAAGCGTCGTACGACCCAGAACATCGTCTGGGGCGGGCTCGCGGGCTGCTTCCCGGCGCTGATCGGCTGGACGGCGGTCACCGGTTCGCTCTCGTGGGTGCCCGTGGTGCTGTTCATGGTGGTGTTCTTCTGGACGCCGCCGCACACGTGGGCGCTCGCGCTGCGCTACCGCGAGGACTACGCGAACGTCGATGTCCCGATGCTGCCGGTCGTGAAGCCGGCCGCCGAGGTCGGCAAGCAGATCGTGATCTACAGCTGGGTGATGGTCGCGACCTCGCTGCTGCTCTGGCCGGTCGCCGACACGAGCCTGTTCTACCCGGCCGCCGCGGTGGTCCTGGGCGCCGTGTTCCTCATCGAGGCGCACCGGATGTGGAACCGCGCGAAGGGCACCGAGAACCTCGCCGTGATCCAGCCGATGCGGCTGTTCCACTCCTCGAACCTCTACCTCTCGCTGCTGTTCGTCGCGGTCGCGATCGACCCGCTGCTCAAGCGCTGAGAAAAAAAGTTCGCCGGTCGGTGCAACCGATCGGCCCGTCGCCGCGTCTGAAGGATGACGGCGGCCAGCCCGTCCACGGGGGTATGGGCGGCCGCCGTCTCTCTTTGTCCCGGGTGCGGCGGTCGCAGGTTCACCAAGGGATGCAGGCGAGCCGGCACTTCCCACGGCGTGCAGACCCTGGGAAGTGCGGGTTCAGCACCATCCCATGGTGAACCTGCCGCGGCCCGCTCAGCGCGCAGGCTCGCGGACCTGGATCAGCGCCCAGGCCACCGTGGCCGCCACGAGCGCGGCGCCGAGCATGTGGAACCCGACCAGCACGACCGGCAGGTCGGTGAAGTACTGCACGAAGCCGATCAGGCCCTGCGCCAGCTCGACGACGAGCAGCACCCACACGGCGCGAATCGTCGCGGCTGGCTGCCGGGTGGCCATCGCCGCGAGCAGCAGCCCGATGGTGAGGCCGAGGAGCAGGAACACCAGGTCGGCGTGCACCTGGCTCCACTGGAGCGGGTCGAGGCCGTTGCGCTTGGCGTCCGCGTCACCCGCGTGCGGGCCCGATCCGGTGACGATCGTGCCGACGTACAGGACTGCCCAGGCGGAGACGAACGTCGCCCAGCCCAGGACGACGAGCGGTCCGCGAGGGGCTTCACCGGGTGCCGGGCGGTCGATCCGCTGGAGGAACAGCATCGAGACGCAGATGATGGCCATCGAGGACAGCAGGTGGAACGAGACGACCCACGGGTTCAGGTCGGTGAGGACCGTGATGCCACCGATGATCGCCTGCGCGGGGATGCCCAGACCCATCACGAACGCGATCGTGCGCAGGTCGCGCCGGCCGGACTGCCACGCCGCGAGGAACGTCCCGACCGCGACCGCCACCAGGACGTAGGTCAGCAGCCGGTTGCCGAACTCGATCGCCGCATTCACGCTGTAGGCGCCGTGCGGGGTGAACGACTCCTCGGTGCACCGCGGCCAGGTCGGGCAGCCGAGCCCCGACCCGGTCAGGCGGACGACGCCGCCGGTGACGACGATGCCGATGTTCGCGACGATCGAGGCCCAGGCCCAGCCCCGGATCCACTCGTGCTGGCGCCGCAGCCGCTCCGTCACTCCCACTTGAAGGTCCTCGCCGTCAGGGTGGTGCCGACGACCGCCCAGGCCGCCAGGACGCCGAGGTCGCGCCAGGCGACCTCGCCGTCGATGAACGCCGTGCGCATCGCCTCGCCGAGGGCGCCCGACGGGAGCCACCGGACGATCGGCCCGAACGCGCCGTACGCGCCCAGAGGGAGCACGACGGCGCCGCCGGCCATCAGCAGCAGGTAGATGAGGTTCGCGACCGCGAGGGTCGCCTCCGCGCGGAAGACGCCGGCGACGAAGAGCCCCAGGGAGGCGAACGCCGCGGTCCCGAACGCGATCGCCAGCGCGACGCCGAGCACCTCGGGCTCGGGGGTCCAGCCCAGCAGCTGGCCGACGGCACCGATGACGATCACCTGCAGCAGCTGCACCAGCAGCAGGGCGCCGACCTTGCCGGCCAGCAGCCCGGAGCGCGGCAGCGGCGAGGCGCCGAGGCGCTTGATCACGCCGTAGCGGCGCTCGAAGCCGGTCGCGATCGCGAGCGAGGTGAACGACGTGGACATCACGGCCAGCGCGATGACCCCCGGCGTGAAGATGTCGACCAGCGGCTGGTCGGTGTCCAGGTCGAGCGAGAGGTGCTCGCCCGCGGTCACCCCGCCGATCAGCACGATCACGGGGATCACCACGGCGAGCAGCAGCTGCTCGCCGTTGCGCAGCATCAGCCGCGACTCCATGCGCGCCTGCGCGAGCACCTGGCGCGAGAGCGGCGCGGCGCCGGGCTTCGGGGTGAAGGTCTCGCTCACTGCTGGAGCTCCCGTCCGGTGAGCTCGAGGAAGACGTCCTCGAGCGTGCGCGAGCCGAAGCTGATCGACCGCACGCCCACGCCGTGGTCGGTGCTCCACCGGTCCACCGAGGCGCGCAGCGCGGCCTCGGCGTCGGCCGGGAGCTCCTGGTCGACGACGAGCCGCACGGTCGCCGAGGTGCCGCGCGTCAGCTCCTCGGGCGTGCCCGAGGCGATCAGCCGGCCGTGGTCGATGATGTGGATCTGGTCGGCGAGGCGTTCGGCCTCCTCCATGTAGTGGGTCGTGAGCACCACGGTGACGCCGTCGTGGCGGAGCTCCTCGAGGAGCTCCCACGTGGTCCGGCGCGCGGCCGGGTCCATGCCGGCGGTCGGCTCGTCGACGAACACGATCTCCGGCCGCCCGACCAGTGCCATCGCCAGGCCGAGCCGCTGCTGCTGGCCACCGGAGAGGCGGCGGTACGGCGTCTTGCCGCAGTCGCCGAGACCCAGGCGCTCGGCGAGCATGTCCGTGTCCAGCGGGTTCGCGTGCAGCTGCGCGACGTGCTCGAGCATCTCCATCGCGCGCACCCCGCTCCAGGCGCCGCCGGACTGCAGCA
Source organism: Nocardioides caricicola (assembly GCF_039541135.1). Lineage (NCBI taxonomy): Bacteria > Bacillati > Actinomycetota > Actinomycetes > Propionibacteriales > Nocardioidaceae > Nocardioides > Nocardioides caricicola. The sequence continues at coordinate 108,709 of NZ_BAABFQ010000003.1, forward strand.
TCACGCCGATGCGGGGGAGCAGCGCGCGGCGGTCGCGGGTCGGGTCCAGCCCGAGCACCCGGACCGTGCCCTGCTGGGGCTTGCGGTAGCCCTCGCAGGTCTCGAGGGTGGTGGTCTTGCCGGCGCCGTTGGGGCCGAGCACGGCGGTGATCGTGGCGCGCTCGACGGTTAGGGACAGACCGTCGACGGCGAGCTTGTCGCCGTACCTCATCACCAACCCGTCGACGGACACGGCAGGGGAGGCGTCGGGCACGCCCGTCAGTGTAGGGAGGAGCCGCGTGTGGCCCGGCTCACGCCCCGATCCGGGTAAGGGTTGCCTTCCTTGAACGGTCCGGATCAATAACGGCACACTGGTGTTGTGGAATTCGCCGAGGTGCACGACCAGACCACGCGTCAGCGTGTGGCCCGGTCGATCCTCGTCAACGGCCCGTCCACCGCGGCGGCGCTCGCCGAGCGTCTCGACCTGACGCCCGCGGCGGTCCGCCGGCACCTCGACCAGCTGCTCGAGGACGGGGCCGTGGAGGCCCGGGAGCCGCGGAGCCAGGCACACCGTGGTCGCGGACGTCCCGCCAAGGTCTTCGCGCTGACCGAGTTCGGTCGCGACGGCTTCGACCAGCAGTACGACGACCTCGCCGCCCAGGCGCTCCGCTTCCTGGCGGAGACCGGGGGCGAGGAGGCGGTCCGGGAATTCGCAGCCCGCCGGGCGGCGTTCATCGGAGAGAGGTTCGAGAGCGTCCGCGCGGAGCACCCCGAGCTCGGGGCAGCGGAGGTCCTGGCCAGGATCTTCAGCGACGAGGGGTACGCCGCGTCCGTTCGCGACCTCCCTGTCGTCGGCGAGCAGCTGTGCCAGCAGCACTGCCCGGTCGCCCACGTCGCCCACGAGTTCCCCCAGCTGTGCGAGGCCGAGACCGAGGCGATCAGCAAGGTCCTCGGCCGCCACGTCCAGCGGCTGGCCACGATCGCCCACGGCGACGGGGTCTGCACCACCTGCATTCCGAGCACACCCATCGAGAAGAAGGAGCGGGTCAGCTCATGACCTCCATCGAAGAGCTCAACCCGGAGCTTCAGGGCATCGGTCGGTACGACTTCGGCTGGGCCGACACGGACGTCGCCGGTGCGACCGCGAAGCGTGGTCTCAACGAGGACGTCGTCCGCGACATCTCCTCGAAGAAGAGCGAGCCGCAATGGATGCTCGACCTGCGCCTGAAGGGGCTCAAGCTCTTCGGCCGCAAGCCGATGCCGAACTGGGGCTCGGACCTGTCGGGGATCGACTTCGACAACATCAAGTACTTCGTCCGCTCGAGCGAGAAGCAGGCGACCTCGTGGGAGGACCTTCCCGAGGACATCAAGAACACCTACGACAAGCTCGGCATCCCGGAGGCGGAGAAGCAGCGCCTGGTCGCCGGTGTCGCCGCGCAGTACGAGTCCGAGGTCGTCTACCACTCGATCCGTGAGGACCTCGAGGAGAAGGGCGTCCTCTTCCTCGACACCGACACCGCGCTCAAGGAGCAGCCGGAGCTGTTCCAGGAGTACTTCGGCACCGTGATCCCGGTCGGCGACAACAAGTTCGCCGCGCTGAACACCGCGGTGTGGTCGGGCGGCTCGTTCATCTACGTGCCGAAGGGTGTCCACGTCGACATCCCGCTGCAGGCGTACTTCCGGATCAACACCGAGAACATGGGCCAGTTCGAGCGGACCCTGATCATCGTCGACGAGGGTGCCTACGTGCACTACGTCGAGGGCTGCACGGCGCCGATCTACAGCTCGGACTCGCTGCACTCCGCGGTCGTCGAGATCATCGTGAAGAAGGGCGGCCGGTGCCGCTACACGACGATCCAGAACTGGTCGAACAACGTGTACAACCTGGTCACCAAGCGCGCGGTCTGCGAGGCCGGCGCGACCATGGAGTGGGTCGACGGCAACATCGGCTCGAAGGTCACGATGAAGTACCCCGCCGTCTACCTCATGGGCGAGCACGCCAAGGGCGAGACGCTGTCGATCGCGTTCGCCGGCGAGGGCCAGCACCAGGACGCCGGCGCCAAGATGGTGCACGCGGCCCCGCACACCTCGTCCTCGATCCTGTCGAAGTCCGTCGCCCGCGGCGGCGGGCGGACGTCGTACCGCGGCCTGATCCAGGTCAACGAGGGAGCCCACGGCTCGAAGTCGAACGTGCTCTGCGACGCGCTCCTCGTCGACCAGATCTCGCGCTCGGACACCTACCCCTACGTCGACATCCGCGAGGACGACGTGTCGATGGGCCACGAGGCGAGCGTGTCGAAGGTCTCCGACGACCAGCTCTTCTACCTCATGTCGCGCGGCATGGAGGAGGACGAGGCGATGGCGATGATCGTCCGTGGCTTCGTCGAGCCGATCGCGAAGGAGCTCCCGATGGAGTACGCGCTCGAGCTCAACCGGCTCATCGAGCTCCAGATGGAGGGGGCAGTGGGCTAGCGCGTCGTCGCTTCGCTCCGCCGCGCCGGCCCCCTCTCTCGATTCGCGGGGAACTCGCTTCTCCGCCTTCCGCACGTAGTTTTAGAAAGTAGACGTAGTAGTGACTTCGACTGTGACTGACAACGCGCTCGAGAGCGCGGCGTCCGCCCTGGAGCTCGGCGCGGGTTTCAGCCACCTGAACCCGCCCCCGTCGTACGACCTGGCGGACCACCCGCTCCCCAACGGGCGCGAGGAGATCTGGCGCTTCACGCCGCTCAAGCGGCTGCGCGGGATCCTCGACGGCGAGGCGTCCACCGCCGCGCTGACGTGGGAGACCACGCTGCCCGCCGGCGTGACGCTGACCGAGATCTCCGACGCCGAGGCGCGCGAGATCGGCGAGCTCGCCCCGAACGACCGTCCGTCGGCCCTGGCCGCGGCGAACGCGAAGGCGCTGCTGCTCGACGTCCCGGCGGACGCCGAGATCTCCGAGCCGATCGTGCTGCGGCTGCGCGGCGACTCGGTCGAGGACCTCGTGTGGGGCCGGCTCATCGTGCGGGTCGGGCGGCACGCCCAGGCAACCGTCGCGATCGTGCACACCGGCTCGGCCCGCTACGCCGCGATCACGACCGTGCTCGTCGGTGACGGCGCGGCCGCGAACGTGCTGTCGCTGCAGGACTGGGACGACGACGCGGTGCACCTCGGTCGCGACGCCATCCGGGTCGGCCGCGACGCCACGGTCAAGCACACGTCGGTCAGCTTCGGCGGCGACGTCGTCCGGATGCACGCCAACGTCGAGTACGCCGGCCCCGGCGGCGAGGCCGAGCTCCTCGGGCTGTACTTCGCCGACGCCGGCCAGCACCTCGAGCACCGCCTGTTCGCCGACCACACGGCCCCGAAGACCAAGAGCCACGTGGTCTACAAGGGCGCGCTGCAGGGCGAGGGTGCGCACACCGTCTGGATCGGCAACGTGCTGATCCGCAAGGTCGCCGAGGGCATCGAGACCTACGAGGAGAACCGCAACCTGGTCCTCTCCGACGGCTGCCAGGCCGACTCGGTGCCGAACCTCGAGATCGAGACCGGTGAGATCGAGGGCGCGGGCCACGCGTCCGCGACCGCCCGCTTCGACGACGAGCAGCTGTTCTACCTGCGTTCGCGCGGCGTCTCGGAGAAGGAGGCGCGCCGCCTGGTCGTGCACGGCTTCTTCAACGACCTGATCCGCAAGGTCGGCATCCCGATGATCGAGGAGCAGCTGCTCTCGACCGTCGAGGTCGAGCTCGCGAAGAACGTCCTGAAGGACCTCGACTGATGGGCTTCGAGCGGGCCTGCGCGGTCTCCGACGTGCCCGCCGACGAGGCGCTCGGCGTCACGGTCGGCGAGTACGACGTGGCGATCGCGGGTCACGACGGCGAGTACTTCGCCCTCCAGGACCTCTGCTCCCACGCTGCCGTCGCGCTGAGCGAGGGCGAGGTCGAGGACTGCACCGTCGAGTGCTGGCTGCACGGCTCGCGCTTCGACCTCCGGACCGGCAAGCCGACCGGCCTGCCGGCCACCGAACCGGTCGCCACCTTCCCCCTGGAAGTGCGCGGCGACGACATCTACGTAGACATCACCACCACGCTGAACGGAGTCACCCCATCATGAGCAAGCTGGAGATCAAGGACCTGCAGGTCTCGGTCGACACCGAGGACGGTCCCAAGGAGATCCTCAAGGGCGTGACGCTGACCATCGAGGACGGCGAGACGCACGCGATCATGGGCCCGAACGGCTCGGGGAAGTCGACCCTGGCGTACTCCATCGCGGGTCACCCCAAGTACACGATCACCGGTGGCTCGGTGAAGCTCGACGGCGAGGACGTCCTCGAGATGTCGGTCGACGAGCGGGCCCGCGCCGGCCTGTTCCTCGCGATGCAGTACCCCGTCGAGGTCCCCGGCGTCTCGGTGTCGAACTTCCTGCGCACGGCGAAGACCGCGCTCGACGGTGAGGCCCCGAAGCTGCGCACCTGGGTCAAGGACGTCAACGCCGCGCTCGAGCAGATGAACCTCGACCCGACGTTCGGCACCCGCTCGGTCAACGAGGGGTTCTCCGGCGGTGAGAAGAAGCGCCACGAGATCGCCCAGCTCGAGCTGCTCGACCCGAAGGTCGCGATCCTCGACGAGACCGACTCCGGCCTCGACATCGACGCGCTCAAGGTCGTCTCGGACGGCGTGAACCGGTTCCGTGCCCGCGAGGGCAAGGGCGTCCTGCTGATCACGCACTACACCCGGATCCTGCGCTACATCCAGCCCGACCGCGTCCACGTGTTCGTCAACGGCAAGGTCGCCGAGTCCGGCGGCCCCGAGCTCGCGGAAGAGCTCGAGGCCAACGGCTACGAGCGCTTCCTCCCGTCGACCACGCAGGCGGCGGTCTGACATGACCACGCTGCAGCTGCCCGGACTGCTCCCCGAGCTGGAGGTGATCCGCGCCGACTTCCCGATCCTGTCGCGGACCGCCCCGGGCGGCCTGCCGCTGGTGTACCTCGACAGCGCGAACACCTCGCAGAAGCCGCAGGTCGTCATCGACACGATGGTCGACCACCTCGAGCGGCACAACGCGAACGTCGCGCGCGCGATGCACCTGCTGGGCGCCGAGGCCACCGAGGCGTTCGAGGGCGCCCGCGACAAGGTCGCGACGTTCCTGAACGCGCCCTCGCGCAACGAGGTGGTGTTCACGAAGAACGCCACGGAGGCGCTGAACCTGCTGGCCCGCACGATCGAGCTCGGCCCCGGCGACAACGTCGTCATCACCGAGATGGAGCACCACTCGAACATCGTGTCCTGGCAGCTCGCCTGCGAGCGGTCCGGGGCGGAGCTGCGGTGGTTCGGACTGACCGACGACGGCCGGCTCGACCTGTCGAACGCCGACCAGCTGGTCGACGAGAACACCAAGGTGGTCTCGTTCACCTGGGTCTCCAACATGCTCGGCACGATCAACCCGGTCACCGACCTGGTCGCGCGGGCCAAGGCGGTTGGCGCCTACTCGGTGATCGACGCCTCCCAGGCGGCTCCGCAGCTGCCGGTCGACGTCGCCGCCACCGGCTGCGACTTCCTGGTGTTCACCGGCCACAAGGTCGTCGGGCCGACCGGTATCGGCGTGCTGTGGGGACGCGAGGAGCTGCTCAACGAGCTCCCGCCCTTCCACGGCGGCGGCGAGATGATCGAGACCGTCACGATGGCCCGGTCGACGTACGCCAAGGCGCCGCACCGCTTCGAGGCGGGTACGCCGCCGATCGTCGAGGCGGTCGGTCTCGGTGCGGCCGTGGACTACCTCTCCCACGTCGGCATGGACGCGATCCACCGGCACGAGCAGGCGATCACGGCCTACGCGCTCGAGGGCCTGGCCACCATCCCCGGCCTGACCGTGCTCGGCCCGCTCGACGCCGCGTCGCGCGGGGGAGCGATCTCGTTCGAGCTCGAAGGCGTGCACCCGCACGACATCGCGCAGGTGCTGGACTCGCGCGGCATCGCCGTGCGCGCCGGGCACCACTGCGCGAAGCCCGCGCACGCCCGGTTCGGGGTGCAGAGCTCGACGCGGATGTCGTCGTACCTCTACACGACGCCCGCGGAGATCGACGCGATGGTCGAGGGCCTGGAATACACCCGCTCGTACTTCAAGTTGGGTTGATTGATGACACAAGAGCTCGACGCGCTGTACCAGGAGATCATCCTGGACCACTACAAGAACCCCCACAACAAGGGCCTGCGCGACCCCTTCGAGGCCGAGGTGCACCACGTGAACCCGACCTGTGGTGACGAGGTGACGCTGCGCGTCCACGTCGCCGACGGCAAGGTCGCGGACGTGTCGTACGACGCCGTCGGATGCTCGATCTCGCAGGCCTCGGCGTCGGTGCTCACCGACCTCGTCATCGGCAAGCCCGTGGACGAGGCGATGTCGATCCACGAGGAGTTCCTGACCCTGATGCAGGGCAAGGGCACGGTGGAGCCCGACGAGGACGTGCTCGAGGACGGCATCGCGTTCGCGGGCGTGGCCAAGTTCCCGGCCCGCGTGAAGTGCGCACTACTGTCGTGGATGGCCTGGAAGGACGCCACGGCCCGATCTCTGGAGGAGACCTCTCATGGCTGACCACAGCGACCTGCCCGACGTGCCCGAGGCCACCGGTGGCGGCGTGTCCACGGTCTCGATCGAGGACGTCACCGAGGCGATGAAGGACGTCGTCGACCCCGAGCTCGGCATCAACGTCGTCGACCTCGGCCTGGTGTACGGCGTGCACGTCGACGAGAGCTCGAACTGTGTGATCGACATGACGCTGACCTCCGCGGCCTGCCCGCTGACCGACGTGATCCAGGACCAGACCAACGGCGCTCTCGAGGGCCTGGTCAACGACGTCGCGATCAACTGGGTCTGGATGCCGCCGTGGGGCCCCGACAAGATCACCCCCGACGGCCGCGAGCAGCTGCGCGCCCTCGGCTTCAACGTCTGAGGGTCAGTCCGAGCACTTCGGGCCGACGTCGGCCACGGCCCGGTAGGTGAAGTCCCTGCCGTCGCCGCGGACGACGATCTCTGCCGTCGCCGTGCGGCACGAGCCGTACACGCGGAAGTCGAACGGGAAGTTGAGCAGCTCGTCGCTGCCGTCGCGCGAGAACGTGCCGTACCGCTCGCCGTAGTTGTCGCTCTGGTCGAGCACCACGGAGTACGACACGATCCTCGCGGCTGTCGCGGGGGAGTCGTAGCTCTCGGGAACGACGCAGTAGGTGCGGTCGCCGAGGTCGGTGACACCGAGCTCGGCCTTCAGCCTCGGCGCTCCCGCCTCGACCGCCCGGAACGCGACGTACTGCTGCTGCGCCGGGTCCGCCTCGCCGCAGGTGACGCCGAAGGGCACCGGCGTGCTCGTGGCCGTGTTCGGGGCCGTCGAAGGAGCGTCCCCGTCGCCGGAGCAGGCGCCGAGCGCGAGGGTCGCCACGGCCGCGGCGAGGATCGGGGTGGGCTTCACGCGGCCCTTCTACCCGCTGCCCGCGGTGCATACGCCTGACCAGAAGTCTCGATTCGACGGGGAGGCCGCTAGCGTCGGGGCATGCCCGTGTTCGTTCCAGCTGAGCGGTTCGAGCGGTGGGTCGTGAACTTCCAGGGACGGCACGGGGAGACCGGGCTGGGTGTGGTCGACGGCGCGCTGACGGGCTCGGCTGCGGACGGGTCGACGTTCAGCGCCTGGCTGCCGTTCGACCGACGGTACGACGGCCTCCCGGACCCGGCGGCGTTCCGGGAGCGGATGATCGTCCCCGACGACTGGGGCGTGCTGCTGGTGCGCAAGGGCGGGTTCGCGGTGGCGCGGCTCGCGGGCACGCGCACGGCCGAGAGCAAGGTCGGCCAGCGTCACGTGCAGGGGCGGACCAAGGCGGGCGGACAGAGCCAGCAGCGGTTCGCCCGGCGACGCGACAACCAGGCGCGGCAGGCCTACGAGGCCGCCGCCGACCACGCCGCCAGGATCCTGGCGGGCCTCAGCGGTCCGCTGGTCACCGGAGGAGACCACGCGGCGGTCGACGAGGTGCTGACCGACGCCCGGCTGAGGCACGCGCGGCCGGCCGGCCTCTGGCTCGCCGTGCCTGACCCGAGGCGAGGCGTCCTCGAGGAGGCCGTGCGGGACGCGTGCTCCGCGCTCGTGGACGTCCACAACGCCTAGTCGCAACCGAACCGTCGCAGGAGACGTCACCCCACCATGACCATCACGAATCTCGGCGTGACGACGGCGCTCATGTGCGCCCTGACCCTGTCCGGCTGCTCCGGCAGCGACGACTCCCACGCGGACCAGGACGCAAGCCCCATCCCGGCCGAGTCGCCGACGACGACCACGGAGCTGCTCAGCTACACCAAGGGCGGGTCCCCGGGTGTGGAGGTCCAGAGCAGCGCCGACGCCCAGGAGCTCGCGGGTGCGCCCGCGGACTTCCAGGAGTTCGTCGGCACGCTGGCCGACGACCTCGCCCAGGAGTCGACCTGCGAGGACGGCTTCGTCGGCGTGACCGTCCAGGTCGTGCGCACCGACGGCTTCGCGCGCGGCGGCGTGAACGACTGCGGCGGGTACGCCGCGCTGTGGGTGAAGGTCGACGGGACCTGGCAGGAGGTCGCGGGCAGCCAGGACGTGTGGGAGTGCGTCGTGCTCGAGGACCACGCGATCCCGAGCGACGTCGCGGGAACCGAGTGCTACGACCCGGAGACCAACGACGTGCGCACCTACGAGCAAGCCTGACCGCGGAGTACTACCGTCGAGATGTGACCGACGAACACGTGATCGACATCCGTGGACTGGTGAAGCGGTTCGGCAGCTTCCGGGCCCTCGACGGCCTCGACCTCGACGTCGGGCCGGGTGAGGTGCATGGCTTCCTGGGGCCGAACGGCGCCGGCAAGTCGACCACCATCCGTGTCCTCCTCGGCCTGCTCCGCAGCGACGGCGGCGAGGTACGGCTCTTCGGCGGCGACCCGTGGAGCCAGGCCGCCGAGCTGCACCGGCGGCTCGCCTACGTCCCCGGTGACGTGAACCTGTGGCCGAACCTCACCGGCGGCGAGGTCATCGACCTGCTCGGCAGCCTCCGGGGCGGGACGGCAGACGCTCGTCGTGCGGAGCTCATCGACGCCTTCGAGCTCGACCCGACCAAGAAGGGTCGCGCCTACTCGAAGGGCAACCGGCAGAAGGTCGCGCTCGTCGCGGCGCTCGCCTCCGACGTCGACCTGCTCGTGCTCGACGAGCCGACATCCGGCCTGGACCCGCTGATGGAGGAGGTCTTCCAGCGGTACGTCGACGAGTTCCGGGACCGCGGCCACGCGGTGCTTCTCAGCAGCCACATCCTCGCCGAGGTCGAGCAGCTCTGCGACCGGGTCAGCATCATTCGCGCCGGCCAGGTCGTCGAGTCCGGGACGCTCGCGGACCTGCGGCACCTGACCCGTACCTCCATCTCCGCCGAGCTCGAGAGGGCACCCAGCGGACTCGACGCGCTGGAGGGGATCCACGACCTGGTCATCGAGGGCACCCGGGTGCGGTTCCAGGTAGACACCGCGCGCCTCGACCCGGCTCTGCAGGCGATCCTTCCGGCCGGCGTCCGCAGTCTCACGAGCCAGCCGCCGACGCTCGAGGAGCTGTTCCTCCGCCACTACGGCGACAACCTCGAGTCAACGCCGGCATGACCGGCACCGGCACGTTCCTCTGGACGTTCCTCAAGCGCGACACGTGGATGCTGCTGTGGTGGATCCTCGGCGCCGCCGGGCTCTACATCGTCACCTGCTACTCGATCGACCAGCTGTACACCACGCAGCAGCAGTACGACGAGGCGGCCGCGAGCATGGAGAACAACGCCGCGTTCATCGCGATGGCCGGCCCGCCGCGGGCGCTCGACACGCTCGGCGGGCAGACCGCCTGGCAGAGCACCGCGTTCGGCGCGATCCTCGTCGGTTTGATGAGCATGTTCGTCATCGGCCGGCACACCCGCGCCGAAGAGGAGAGCGGTCGCGACGAGCTGCTCCGGGCGTCGGCCGTGAGCCGCTACGCGCCGACCACCGCGGCCGTCCTGGTCGCGGCCGTCGCGAACCTGCTCGTCGGGCTGCTCGTCTCGGTCTCGCTGACGGCGTACGGTCTGGCCGCCGCCGACTCCTTCGGTCTCGGTCTCGGCGCGACCGCGGTCGGCTGGTTCTTCACCGCCACCGCGCTGATCGCGATGCAGCTCACCGCGAGCACCCGGTCCGCGTACGGCATCGCCGGCCTGGTGATCTCCGGGTCCTACCTGCTCCGCGCGGTCGGCGACGTGGGGAACGGCGTGCTGAGCTGGTGCTCCCCGATCGGGTGGTACCAGGCGATGCACCAGTTCTCCGGCCTGCGCTGGTGGCCGCTGGTACTGCTCCTCGGGGGCGCCGGCGTCGCTCTCGCCGCGGCGTACGCGCTGTTCGGCCGTCGCGACTACGGGTCCGGCATCATCGCCACGCGGCCCGGTCGGCCGCGCGCCCGCCGGGGGCTGCTCACGGGCGAGGGGCTCGCGTGGTCGCTGCAGCGCGGTGCCGTCCTCGGTTGGGCCGGCGGGCTGTTCTTCGGTGGCCTCGCGTACGGCGCAATCGGCGACGACGTGAAGGCGCTGATCGGCGACTCCCAGACCTCGCAAGACCTCTTCGTGCAGGCCGGCGACGACCTGGTGACCGGGTTCTACGGCACGTCGATCCTGATGCTCGCCGTGATCTGTGCGGGCTTCACGATCGCCTCGGCGCTGCGACCGCGCGCCGAGGAGGAGAACGGCCACCTCGAGGTCGCGCTGGCCACCGCGCTCCCGAGGACCCGGTGGCTGCTCGGCCACGTGCTGGCGACCGTCGTCGGCACCGTCGTGGTGCTGGCGGTGGCCGGGCTGGGGCTCGGCGCCGGTTACCTGCTCGTCACCGGCGACGGCGACGTGGCGTGGTCGTTCACCTGGCCGTCCCTGCAGTACGTCGGGCCGGTGCTGGTGCTGAGCGGCTTCGCCCGACTGCTGTTCGGCCTGGTGCCGAGGTGGACGGCGCTCGCCTGGGTGCCGCTGGCGTTCTCGGCCGTGGTGATGTTGTTCGGCGAGCTGTTCCAGATGCCGCAGTGGCTGATGGACGTGTCACCCTTCGAGCACCTGCCGATGGTGCCGGCCGAGGACTTCGCCTGGGAACCGGTGATCGCACTGGTCGCGGTCGCGCTCGCCCTGAGTGTCGCGGGCCAGATCGCGTTCCGCAGGCGCGACGTGCACTAGCGTGCGAGCCATGTGGCAGCCCGAACCCGGGTGGCTGGCGCTCCCGGCAGGCTCGAGTGCCTCCACCGTCGGAGTCTGGCGCACCTCGCTCGGCGATCAGCCCGTGGTCGTGAAGCGGCTCGCCGCGCCCCTCGAGGACGACCAGGCCGAGCTCAGCCAGCCCCGTCACTTCGCCTACTGGCGCCGATCCGCCGAGGTCCTGCTCAGCGGGATCGTCGCCGAGACCCCTGGCCTGCGCGCGCCCACGGGTGCAGCCGTGGACGAGGACGTCGAGGGCATCACGCTGACTGAGGAGTGGGTCGAGGACGCCGCCACCAGCGGGCTGTTCGTCGCCCACGCCCTCGGCCGCTTCGCCGGCGCCCAGCTGACGCCGATGCCGTGGCTCGCGCGCAACCAGCTCCGCGACCGGATGGACCGCGTCGAACGGCGCGGTGGCTGGCCGACCCTGGCCCGGACGACCGTCGCAGACGTCGCCGACGTCCTGTGGAGCCGGCGTACCGAGATGCTGGCCCGCGCCGACGCGCTGGTGCAGGTCCCGCAGCACGGCGACCCGACGCCGGCGAACCTGCGCGGCCGCGACGGTGACGACGTCATCGCCGTCGACTGGGCGATGCTCGGGACCGGTCCGGTCGGGGCGGACCTGGGCTACTACGCGCTGGCCGCGCGCGAGGAGCTCGAGCCGCTGCTCGACGCCTACCTGATGGGACTCCCGGACGGGGTGGCCACCCGCGACGAGGTCACGCTCGGCGCGCGGATCACTGCGGTCTACACAGTGCTCAACCGGGCGGAGTGGGCGCTGGCGCGGGTCGCCGGGGGAGAGGGTGCCCTGGCCGGGAAGTACCGGCACCCGTCGGTCGCCCCGCACCTGCGGGCGCTGCAGCGGCAGTTCCCGCACCTCGAGGCGCTGCTCGGGCTCTAGCCGGTGCCCGGATCGAGCCCGCGGCGCATGGTCGCGAACCCGACTCACGGCCGCGCCACGACGGCGACGGTGCGAGCCGGGCCTCAGGAATGGTCACCAACCGCAGGTGGGAGCGTGTCCGATCTGCGGTTGGTGACCATTCCGTGCATGCCCAGCGCCTAGACCGAGCCCGCGGCGAAGGTGTCGCAGTCGCGCAGCGAGCGGTTCTCGTAGCCGGTCCGGAACCACGCCACCCGCTGCTCCGCCGACCCGTGTGTGAACGAGTCGGGGTCCACAGACCCGCCGCCGGACGACTGGATCCGGTCGTCGCCGACCGCCTCCGCCGCCTCGATCGCCTGCTCGATGTCCTCCTGGGTGAGCTGGGTGATGAGCACGTTGCCGTCCTCGTCCTCCGTCGTGGTCGCGGCGCGGGCCCACATGCCGGCGTAGCAGTCGGCCTGCAGCTCGAGCCGGACGGCGTCGCTCTGCGGGCCCTGCTGGGTCTTCACGCGGCCCATCGTCCCCATGAGGTTCTGGATGTGGTGGCCGTACTCGTGGGCGAGCACGTACGGCTCGACGAACCCGCCGTCGGGGCCGCCGAGCTGGCGCTCGAGGACCTCGTCGAAGAACGTCGTGTCGAGGTAGATCGTCTGGTCGGCCGGGCAGTAGAACGGCCCGACGTCGGCGGAGGCCTGCCCGCACCCGGTCTGGACGCCGCCGGTGAACGTCCGCAGCTCCTGCTCGGGCTCGAACTCGGGCAGGGTGTCGGACCAGAAGTCGTAGAGCGAGTTCTCCACCGCGACCCGCGCGCAGTCGACGTCGTCGTTCGCGTCCGCGCCGGTCTTGCAGTGCTCGTAGCGGTCGGTGTCGGACATCCGCGAGGTGTCGAAGGCCCCGCCGGAGTCCCCGCCGCCGAGGAACATCGACGCCACCACGATCACGACGACGATGATCAGGCCGGTGATGCCGCCGCCTGCGGCGAGCCCGCCGGGGATGGGCATGCCCGATCCACCACCGCGGGCCCCCGAGCGGCCCGCGTCGCCCATCCGTCGGGTGTTGAGCCGCGCCTTGGGGTTGAACCGCATGCATCCCTCCTCGATGTCAGAGAGGACGCTACCCACCCCTACGATTGCCCAGTCATGATCACCGCTCAGCAGCTCGAGGTCCGCGCCGGCGCCCGCCTCCTCATGGAGAACGTCAGCTTTCGGGTCGCAGCCGGTGACAAGGTCGGCCTGGTCGGCCGCAACGGCGCCGGGAAGACCACGCTCACCAAGATCCTCGCCGGCGAGGCACTGCCCGCGTCGGGCACGGTCCAGGCCACCGGAGAGGTCGGCTACCTCCCGCAGGACCCGCGGATCGGCAACCCCGAGGTGATCGCCCGCGACCGGATCCTCTCCGCGCGCGGCCTCGACGACGTCGTACGACGCCTCCGCCAGGCCGAGACGGAGATGGGCAGCGACGACCTGGCGGTCCGGGACAAGGCGATGCGCCGCTACGAGCGCGCCGACTCCGAGCTGCACGCGAGCGGCGGGTACGCCGCGGAGTCCGAGGCCGCGACGATCGCGCACAGCCTCGGGATCGAGGACCGCATCCTCGCCCAGCCGCTCAAGACACTGTCCGGCGGCCAGCGACGACGCGTCGAGCTGGCCCGGATCCTGTTCTCGGGCGCGGAGACGTTGCTGCTCGACGAGCCGACCAACCACCTCGACGCCGACTCGATCGTGTGGCTGCGCGCGTTCCTGAAGGCGCACAAGGGCGGGCTGATCGTGATCAGCCACGACAACGAGCTGCTCGAGGCGACCGTCAACCGGGTCCTGCATCTCGACGCCAACCGTGCCGAGATCGACGTCTACAACATGGGCTGGAAGGCGTACCTCACCCAGCGCGAGACCGACGAGAAGCGCCGCAAGCGTGAGCGGATGAACGCCGAGAACAAGGCCAAGACGCTCACCGACCAGGCCAACCGGATGCGGGCGAAGGCCAGCAAGGCCCAGGCCGCGCAGTCGATGCTCAAGCGCGCCGAGAAGCTGGTCGCCGGCATCGAGGCCGAGCGCCAGTCCGACAAGGTCGCCCGGATCAAGTTCCCCGCGCCGGCGCCATGCGGCAAGACCCCGCTCACCGCGGAGGAGCTGTCCAAGTCGTACGGCTCGCTCGAGGTCTTCACCGACGTCGACCTCGCGATCGACAAGGGCTCGCGCGTCGTGATCCTCGGCCTCAACGGCGCGGGCAAGACGACCCTGATGCGGATCCTGGCGGGTGTCGACCAGCCGGACACCGGGAAGGTCGTCCCGGGCCACGGGCTGAAGATCGGCTACTACGCCCAGGAGCACGAGACCCTGGACGTCACGCGCACCGTGCTCGAGAACATGCAGAGCGCCGCGCCGCAGCTCACCGACACCGAGGCCCGCTCGGTGCTGGGGTCGTTCCTGTTCTCCGGCGAGGACGCCCACAAGCCCGCGAAGGTGCTGTCCGGCGGCGAGAAGACCCGGCTCGCGCTGGCGTCCCTGGTCGTCTCCAGCGCGAACGTGCTGCTGCTGGACGAGCCCACCAACAACCTCGACCCGGCGTCTCGCGAGGAGGTGCTGGCCGCGATCCGCACCTACGAGGGCGCGATCATCCTCATCACCCACGACGAGGGCGCGGTGCACGCGCTCGAGCCGGACCGCGTGCTGATCCTCCCCGACGGCGTCGAGGACCTCTGGAACGCCGAGTACGCCGACCTGGTGTCGCTGGCCTGACGGGTACGGTCAGGCACGTGGACGACGTCGAAGGCTCCCTCAGGGAGGAGATCGCCGCACTCGGCGAACGCGAGAGCGTGGTCCTCGGCGAGCCGGCGGGCGAGCCCGGCCCGCCGCGGGGCCTGCTCCGCCGCCGTACGCCGCCACCTCCGACGCGCTACGTGCAGTACCTCCGTCATGACGGCACGTTGTTCGGCGAGTGCGTCGGCTCGTGCGACCACTTCGGCGGCACCTGGCCGGTGACCGACGAGCAGCACGCCGCCCTGCGCGAGCTCGGCTGGCTCGCGCCCGGCGATGACGACCCGACCGAGACCGATCCCGGTGTCGGGAACTACTGGTGGACCGACCCGTCGGGCTCGGACGTCGCCACGGCGGCACGGCTGGGGGCCGGCGCGCTCGAGGTGCTCGGTGTCGAGCCAGCGACACTGACGTACGTGAGGAACCGCCGGTAGACCTCGGTGTTCGTGGCCGGCTCGAACGCCCCCGCCGCCAGCAGGTGCACGCCGAGGGGACCGTCGATCGCGGTGAGCAGGACGCCGTCTCCGCTGATCTGCCAGGCGAAGTCGGCGCCGAGGGTGGCCAGGACCTCGCGGCGTACGTCGACGTCCGTGCCGAGGAGCGCGGCGACCAGGTCTCCATCCATCGGCAGCGGGCTCGGCGCCTGGGCGTGCTTGCGGGGCCGGAGCCGGGTCAACCGGACCAGTGCGGCGGGGACCAGGTTCGGCGCCTCCTGCACCTCCTCGTGGACCCCGTCGTGGACGCCGAGCAGCAGCGTGCAGGAGTCGGAGCCAACGGTCAGCCGGTGGGTCAGCCGGGTGTCACGGCCGGCGACGACGAGGTCGAGGATCATGAGGGCCGCCAGGACGCCGCCGCGCGACCCATGGTGTCGCTGAGGTCGAGGTAGCGCGACGTCGGCACCGTCGCGGTGAGGGTGTGGCCGACGTCGTCGACCGCCGTGAACCACTGCTCCATGGTCAGTGCCTCGCCCGTCGGACCCACGTGGTGGGCGAGCCGCCGCCCGCCCGGGTGGCCGGCCACGGCGACCCGTTCGAGGTCGAT
The DNA here is from genome assembly GCF_039541135.1 of Nocardioides caricicola. Lineage (NCBI taxonomy): Bacteria > Bacillati > Actinomycetota > Actinomycetes > Propionibacteriales > Nocardioidaceae > Nocardioides > Nocardioides caricicola. The sequence continues at coordinate 124,572 of NZ_BAABFQ010000003.1, forward strand.
CACGAGGTAGCGATCGAGCGTCCGCCCGAGCACCACGTCGGTGCCGGCCTGCCACTCGGAGAACGACAGTCCGCCGCAGGCGACGCTCGTCACGACGAGGTTGGCGCGGAACCCGCCGTGCTCGGGCTCCGCGGCGACGAGACGGGTGCCGACGGCCGGCTCCGTCACCACCTCCCAGCCGTCGGGAGCCGTCAGCTCAGACGACACGGGCGTCGCTCCGGCGGCGGTACCACTGCGGCTGCAGGGCCGAGGGAACGGGGAGCGGGAGCATCGTCCATGCCGCGATGAGCAGCAGCCCGGCCAGGACGGCGAGGCCGAGGACCACGGCCGCGGCCTCGGCGTCCTCGAGGAGGACCAGGAGACCGCCGAGCACCAGGACCACCGCGATCAGCGGACGGACGACGAGGACGGCCCGCCGGGTGAGCGCGCCCGCGCCGGGGTCGGCCCAGGCGCGGGCGAGGGACGAGCGGCCCCGCCGCTGCCAGACGTTGTGCCCGGCGAGGGCCAGCCCGCCGAGGATCATCACCAGCGCTGCCACGTCGCCTCCTCAGTCCCAGAACGTCACGGCGTCCGCGACGTTCCCGGCGGTGTCACCCGTCCAGTCTGCGGCCGCGCTGCCGGCGTCCCCGATGAAGTCCACGGCGGCGTCGGTCGCGTCGCCGACACCGCCCATGACCGCCTGACCGAACTCGCTGCCCACGAAGCCTCCGGCCGCGCCGCCGATGAGGCCACCGGCGACGCCGCCGATCGCGGTGCCGAGGCCGGGACAGATGGCGGTGCCGATGGCGCCACCGAGGTAGGCGCCGCCCTGCGCCCCGGCCCAGGCGCCGGCCGCCGTCGATACGCCCACGGTCGTCGCCCGGGCTCCGCGCTCCGCGTCGCTCAGGGACGGGTCGTCGGCGTCTGCCTGCCACTGGTTCCAGCCCGCGAAGCCGGCGGTCGCGACGGAGCCGAACCGGCCCGCCCAGCGGCCGGCGTTCGTCCACGCGTTGCGGGCGCCGGCTTGGTACGGCCCGGCGTGGAAGCTGCGACCGGGGGTGAGACCGGCCCGGAAGCGGTCGGCGAAGGTGAGCCCCCGGGTCGTGCCGAACGCGCCGTTGATCCGCGGCTGGAAGCGGCCGTACCGAGCGGAGACCATGTAGGTGCTGGCCGCACCGAAGGTGAGCCCGCCCAGGCCGAGCAGGTAGGAGCCGATGTCGTCGCCGTCGGCGAAGTCGGACGGCAGCAGCCCGAGCCGCTCCAGCAGGTTCTCGACGAAGCCGTCGCCGGTCGAGGCGGAGATCCGGTCGCCGAGCCGTGAGTGCGCCTCGCTCTCCTTGGTACGGGCACCTGCGGCGATCTCGACGGCCTCGTTCCACGCCGCGACCCGGTCGTTGAACGCGTCGACCTGCCCTTGGCTCATCGCGTCCGGAGGCGTCGGCGCGATGACGTCCGTCCCGTTCACCGCGATGCCGCCGGCCGCGGCGCTCGCGCGAGCCGAAGCCATCCGGTCCTGCACCACGGTGAGCTCGCCCGCGAAGTCGGTGAGCGCGTCCTCGATGACCTCGACCCGGTCGGACAGCGTCTGCAGGTCGTCGATCAGGGCGTCGACCCTCGTCTCGAACGCGGCGCCCGCCTGGCCGCTCCAGGACCCGGCCGCCTGGGACCGGGCGCTGCGGGCCGAGGTCTCGGCGTCGGCGATCGCGGTGCGGACCCCGGCAGCGCTGGACGCCGCGGCCGTGCACGCCGCGGGATCGCCGTGCACGCGGGTGTCGAGGACGTCGCTCACGGGGTGAACTCCCCGGCGACGGCGCCGTCGGTGGCGACGAACATGGCGCTGACCGCGCCGGTGCTCTCCGCCAGGGACCCGAGCTCGCTGCCCAGGCCGGCGACCGCCGTCGCGAGCGAGGTCAGGGCGGCCGCGAGCTCGCTGGTGGACACGCCGGCGTCGGGGGCGACGTCGAGGTCGGGGGCGTGGCCGAACAGGTCGCTGCCGGCGGCATCGAGCGTCGCCCCGACCTGGGTCAGGTCCTCCGGCTCGATCCGGAGCTCTGCGTGCGACACGTCCACCCCTCGCGTGGTCCGACACCTCGTCTCGTGGTGAGACCTCTACCCGGGCGCTCACCGCGTCGAAACCACCCTCTGCGCGCGGTGTCCGTCCCGGGTTCTAGGGTTCGGCCATGGACGCCCAGACCCTCGAGACCGCCGGACTGCAGTACGACGTGGCCGGCCCGATCGCCACGATCACGCTCGACCGCCCCGCCGTGCGCAACGCCCAGACACCGGCCATGTGGCGCGCGCTGGCTGCGCTGGGGACCGAGATCCCCGACGACGTCCGCGTCGTGGTGGTCAAGGGCGCCGGCTCGACCTTCTCGGCCGGTCTCGACCGCGCCATGCTCGACCCGGCCACCACCGGTGAGGAGTCGGTGGCCGGCCTGCTCGGGCGCAGCGACGAGGAGATCTCCGCGGCCATCGACGACTTCCAGCAGGGGTTCACGTTCCTGCGCGACCCGCGCTTCGTGTCGGTCGCTGCGGTCCAGGGCTACGCGATCGGTGCCGGGTTCCAGCTGGCGCTGTCGTGCGACCTGCGGATCGTCGCCGACGACGTGCAGTTCTCGATGAAGGAGTCCGCGCTGGGCCTGGTCCCGGACCTCACGGGAACAAAGCCGCTGGTCGAGTGCGTTGGCTATGCCAGGGCGCTGGAGATCTGCGCGACCGCCCGGATGGTCGGGGCCGACGAGGCCGTGGGCATCGGGCTCGCGCTCACCGCCGTACCGGCCGACCAGCTCGAGGCGACGGTGGCCGACCTCGCAGCGGCCCTGACCGCGCCGCTGCCCGGCGCGGTCCGCGAGACCAAGGCGCTGCTGCAGGGAGCCTCCGACCGGAGCCTCGACGAGCAGCGTCGGCTGGAGCGGGAGGCGCAGATCCGCCGGTTCCGGGAGCTCGCGGCACTGATGGGACAGTAGGGAGACCGGATGTCGGGGATGCAAGGAGCGGGCGCCGCGTGGCGCCACCTGCGCTCGGACCGCAGCGTGGTCCACAACCGGATCGAGCCCGGCACGGTCCGTCGCGTCCTCGGCTTCGCCCGGCCGCACCGGCGGCTGATCTCGTTCTTCCTGGTCCTCACGGTCATCGACGCCGGCCTGGTGGTCGTGTCGCCGCTGCTCGCGCAGCGCATCATCGACGACGGCATCATCGGCGAGGACCGCCAGCTGATCGTGGTGCTCGCGCTCGCCATGGCGGGGGTGGCGCTCGTCAGCGCGCTGCTGTCGGTGGGCGTGGGCTGGCTCTCCTCGCGGATCGGCGAGGGGCTCATCTTCGACCTCCGCACCCAGGTCTTCGGCCACGTGCAGCGCCAGTCGCTCGCGTTCTTCACCCGCACCCAGACCGGTGCGCTCGTGTCCCGGCTCAACAACGACGTCATCGGCGCCCAGCGGGCGTTCACCTCGACCCTGTCCAGCACGGTCGCCAGCACGATCTCGGTGCTCGTGGTCGGCGTCGCGATGGTGGCGCTGAGCTGGCAGGTCACCCTGCTCTGCCTGGCGATCTTCCCGCTGATGCTGCTCAGCTCGCGCTGGGTGAGCGCGCGGCTGGCCGGCCTCACACGCGAGCAGATGGACGGCAACGCCGACATGGGCAACGCGATGACCGAGCGGTTCAACGTCGGCGGCGCAATGCTGCTGAAGCTGTTCGGTCGCCGCGCCGACGAGGACGCGCTGTTCGCCACGAAGGCCGCGACCGTGCGCGACCTCGGGGTGCGCATCTCGCTGCTCACCCGCATCTTCGCGGCCACGATGATGATGGTCCCGGCGCTCGCCACCGCCCTGGTGTACGGCGTCGGCGGGTTGCTGGTCATCGACGACGCCCTCACCGTCGGCACCCTGGTCGCGCTCGCGACGCTGCTGCTGCGGCTGCTCGGCCCGCTCCAGAGCCTGTCCAACGTCCGCATCGACGTGATGACCGCGTTGGTCAGCTTCGAGCGGGTCTTCGAGGTGCTCGACCTGCCCTCGCTGATCCAGGAGAAGCCCGACGCCGTCGCCGTGCCACCCCACGCGTCGCGGCTCGAGTTCGACCACGTCGCGTTCAGCTACCCCCGGGCCGACGAGATCTCCCTCGCCTCGCTCGAGACGGTCGCGCGGGTCGAGTCCCGCGACTCCGGGCCGGTGCTGACCGACATCAGCTTCACCGCCGAGCCCGGCCAGATGGTCGCGCTGGTGGGACCGTCCGGCGCCGGCAAGACGACGATCACCCACCTGGTGGCCCGGTTGTACGACGTGAGCGGCGGCGCGGTCCGCGTCGGCGGCCGCGACGTACGCGACGTGACGCTGCAGTCCCTGGAGGACGCCGTCGGCTACGTCACCCAGGACGCGCACATGTTCCACGACACCATCCGGGCGAACCTGCTCTACGCGCGCCCGGGCGCGAGCGACCAGGAGATCTGGGCCGCGCTCGACGCCGCGCAGATCGCCCCGTTGCTGCGCAACCTGCCCGACGGGCTGGACACCGTGGTCGGCGACCGCGGCTACCGCCTGTCCGGGGGCGAGCGGCAGCGGCTCGCGATCGCCCGGCTGCTGCTCAAGGCACCGGCGATCGTCGTGCTCGACGAGGCCACCGCCCACCTCGACAGCGAGTCCGAGGCCGCGGTCCAGCGCGCGCTCGACGCCGCCCTCGAGGGGCGCACGTCCCTGGTCATCGCGCACCGGCTCTCGACGGTCCGCGACGCCGACCAGATCCTCGTGATCGACGACGGCCGGGTCGTGCAGCGCGGCACGCACGCGAGCCTGCTGGCCGAGGGCGGGCTGTACGCCGACCTCTACCGCACCCAGTTCGTGGTGGACCAGGCCCCGGTCTGAGCATGGACCGCTCGCAGAGCTTCGGGGACGCCGCGGAGGACTACCATCGGTTCCGGCCGGGCTACCCGGCCGAGGTCGCCGACCTCGTGCTCGGCCACGCGGTGGGCCCGGTCCGGCGCGCTCTCGAGATCGGCGCGGGCACCGGCAAGGCGACCCGGCTGTTCGCCGGGCGCGGGGTGCACGTGACCGCGGTCGAGCCCGATCCCGGGATGCGGGACGTGCTCGAGGCCGAGACGGCGGACCTCCCGGTGACGGTGCTGCCTGCCACGTTCGAGGACGTCGACCCCGGGGCGGTCGGCCCGGTCGACCTCTGCTTCGCGGCCGCGGCGTTCCACTGGACCGATCCCGCGACCCGCTGGCAGCGCGTGGCGGCGTTGCTGCGCCCGGGCGGTGTCGTGGCGGTGTTCGGCGCGCGGACCGAGCTCGCCGATCCCGGGCTCGCCGCCGCGGTCGCCGCGGTCGAGGCGGAGATCGACGCGGAGGTCCCGGGCCTGGAGGCGGCGTACGCCGGACCGGGTGACCTGCCCGAGTTCGAGGCCGTCGACCTCACCGTGGTGCCGCGGCGCTCGACGTACGACGCCGACGCGTACGTCCGCCACCTCGCGACCGTGTCGGCGTACCTCGTCCTGGACCCGGCCGAGCGCGACGAGGCCCTGAACCAGGTGCGGGCCCTGCTGCCCGCCCGCCTGGAGCTCGTCCAGGACGTGCGCATCCAGCTGGCCAGGCGCGCCTAGGGTTGGCGGCATGGACCTCGACCTGACCGACCGCGTCTTCCTCGTGACCGGTGGCGCCCGCGGGCTCGGGCGCGCGACCGCCGACGTGCTCGTGGCCGAGGGCGCCCGGGTGGTGCTCTCCGGCCGGACGGAGGAGACCCTCGACCCGGCACGCGGCGAGTCCGTCGAGACCGTGGTCGCCGACAACGCCGACCCGGCGACACCGGGCCGGCTGATCGCGGCGGCCCAGGACCGGTGGGGTCGTCTCGACGGGGCGCTGATCAGCGTCGGCGGACCACCTCCCGGCTCCGTGGCCGGCACCACCGACGAGCAGTGGACGGCGGCCTTCGAATCGGTCTTCCTCGGTGCGGTGCGGCTCGGCCGTGAGATCGGGGCCGCCCTGCCGGCAGGTGGGGCGATCGCGTACGTCCTCTCGTCGAGCGTGCGCGCCCCGCTCGCCAACCTGGCGATCTCGAACGGGCTCCGACCGGGCCTGGCCATGGTCGCGAAGACCCTCGCCGACGAGCTCGGCCCGGCGGGCGTGCGGGTGAACGGCCTGCTGCCGGGCCGCATCGGCACCGAACGGGTGGCCGAGCTGGACGCGTCGACCGGCGACGAGGCGGCCGCGCGGGAGGCGGCGACGCGGACGATCCCGCTCAGGCGCTACGGCGAGCCGGCGGAGTTCGGCCGGGTGGCGGCGTTCCTGCTGTCGCCGGCCTCGTCGTTCGTCTCGGGCTCGATGCTGCCCGTCGACGGCGGCATGCTGCGCGCCCTCTGATCCCGCTCCGCCTGGTACGCCGCCTGGTAGGCCGCGCGCACCTTCTGCTTGTGCGCGTTCTTCGCCGCGCGCCGCTGCTTGCGCTCGGAGACGACCCGGTCGGGCTCGTCCGAGGTCTCGTCGGTGCGGCGCCCGGTGCGCCACTCGTCGAACGCGAGGTAGCAGAACCCGAAGACCGCGAGAATGCCGAAGAACCACCACTGCAGGCCGTAGAAGAAGTGCGGCCCGTTGTTCAGCTCGGGCAACTCGACCGGCTCGAGGTCCGCCGCGGGTTCGCCGTCCTCGGTCTTGAGCTGGACGAAGCCGCCGTACACGGGCTCCCCGATGGCCTCGCCGATCTCGCTGCTGGAGATGGCGCGGGTCGAGTGGTCGTCGACGGCGGTGCTGTCGCCGGTCGCGTCGGCGCGGACCCAGCCCTCGACGGTGACCTCACCCTCGGGCGGCTCGGGCAGGTCGGTGGGGCTGGTGCCCTGGTTCTCCGACGGCATCCAGCCGCGATCCACGAGCAGCGCGGTCCCGTTCGCGGTGACCAGCGGGACGACGGCGTCCACGCCCGACTGCCCGTCGCGGGTGCGGTAGCGCACGACCACGGTGTTCGGGACGTCGTACGTGCCGGTGGCGGTCACGAGCCGCCACTCGTCGTCCTCGGCGACGCCCCCGCCGGGGGAGAGCACCTCGTCGACCGGCGTGGCGGCGCGATCCTCGTTCGCCCGGATGACGGCGTTGCTGTCCTTCTTGTCCTCCAGGCGACCGAACTGCCACTCGCCGAGCCACCAGCTGGCGTAGCAGAGCAGGCCGACGACCAGCGCGAAGAGCACCCACCGCCGGCTCAGCAGGAACCTGAACGAACGCACGCCACAGGCTATCCGCCGCCCACCGTCGGCCTAGACTGCAGGGGTGCAGACGAGGAAGCTCGAGGACCGCTACGGCCGGGTCGCCACCGACCTCCGGGTGTCGCTGACCGACCGCTGCAACCTGCGCTGCTCCTACTGCATGCCCGCCGAGGGTCTCGACTGGCTGCCCGACGACACCGTGCTGAGCGACGACGAGGTGGTCCGGCTGGTCCGGATCGGGGTCGAGCTGCTCGGCGTCCGCGAGGTGCGGTTCACCGGCGGTGAGCCGCTGGTGCGCCGTGGTCTCGTCGACATCGTGCGGCGTACCAGCGCCCTCGGTGTCGAGACGTCGCTGACCACGAACGCGCTCGGGCTGGCCCGGATGGCGCACGCCCTCGCGGAGGCCGGGCTCGACCGGGTGAACGTCAGCCTGGACAGCATCCGCCGGGAGTCGTTCAAGGAGATCACCCGGCGCGACCGGCTCGCCGACGTGATCGCAGGGCTCGCGGCCGCCCAGGAGGCCGGTCTCGGTCCGGTGAAGGTGAACGCCGTCCTGATGCGCGGCATCAACGACGGCCAGGCGCCCGAGCTGCTGCGCTGGGCGATCGGCGAGGGCTACGAGCTGCGCTTCATCGAGCAGATGCCGCTGGACGCGCAGCACCGGTGGAGTCGCGACGGGATGATCACCGCGGACGAGATCTTCGCCCACCTCGAGCGCGAGTTCACGCTCTCGCCGGCCGAGGAGCCTCGGGGCAGCGCGCCCGCCGAGCTGTTCCTGGTCGACGGGGGACCGGCGACGGTCGGCGTGATCGCCAGCGTGACGCGGCCGTTCTGCGGCGACTGCGACCGGGTCCGGCTGACCGCCGACGGCCAGGTCCGCAACTGCCTGTTCGCCCGCGAGGAGTCCGACCTGCGCGCCGCACTGCGTTCCGGTGCCACAGACGACGAGATCGCCGGGCGCTGGGTCACCGCGATGGCCGGCAAGCGCGCCGGCCACGGCATCGACGACCCGACGTTCCTCCAGCCCGACCGCCCGATGTCGGCGATCGGCGGCTGAGCGGGGGATCGACCCCAGGGCTCAGGCGTGCGGTACGACGTCCTTCAGGAACTGCCGCGCGCCGAGGAAGTCCGACAGCGACTGCTTGTGCTCGTCGCACGCCAGCCAGACCTTGCGGCGGTCGGGGGTGTGCACCTTGGGGTTGTTCCAGAGCAGCTCCCACGCCGCCGGCGTGGTGCAGCCCTTGGCCGAGCAGACCTCGACCTCCGGGCCTTCGTTCTCGGTCATGCGGACCTTCCTGGAGTGCACGTGTCGCGACATGCGTGGTGCCGGACAGCCACGGGGGAAGCCGTCCGGCACCACGGCGTACCGGAACGGGGGAGACCCGGCACGCGCGGCGATTCTGTCACGGGCCCTGATCGTGGCCTAGGAGCCCGGTGGACGCTCGCCGGCGGTTCCCGGGCCGAGCATCCGGCCCGCCGCGCCCTCCTGGAGGTCGAACCCGTCGTCCTTGGACGCGACCGCGTTGGCCATGACGACGGCGACGTACGGCAGCAGGACCGCGGCGGCGACGAGGGACCACCGCAGCCAGCCCGAGGCGACGATCGCGCCCAGGAAGCACGCCGTCCGGATGACCATCGAGAAGAGGTAGCGCCGCTGGCGCGCCCAGATCTCGTCCTGCCGGTTGGAGGACGCCGTGGTGATCCGCACCGCCTCGTCGCGGTCGCGACGCAGGTCCCGGGCCATTGGTCCATCGTACGTCGCTAGGGTGAGCCCTCCACGACCGGATCAGGAGACATCATGACCAACCGCACCTACCGCGTCACGGAGATCGTCGGCACCTCGCCCGAGGGCATCGACGCCGCCATCCGCAACGGCGTCGAGCGCGCCGGCAAGACGCTCCGCCACCTCGACTGGTTCGAGGTCACCCAGGTCCGTGGCCAGATCAAGGACGGCGCGGTCGAGCACTTCCAGGTGGGCATGAAGGTCGGGTTCCGGCTCGAGGACGACTGAGCCTTTTCGGCGTACTGAGGGGTAATCGCTAGCGTCGCGGACGTGAGCCCCGTGGACACCACAGCACCCGAGCCCAGGTCGGTCCTCGTGACCGGCGGCAACCGCGGCATCGGCCGCGCGATCGCCGAGGCGTTCATCGCCAACGGCGACCAGGTCGCGGTCACCACGCGCAGCGGTGGGGCGCCCGACGGAGCGCTCGACGTCCGGTGCGACATCACCGACCCGGCGCAGGTCGACGCGGCGTTCGCCGAGATCGAGGCCGCGCACGGTCCGGTCGAGGTCCTGGTGGCGAACGCCGGCATCACCGCCGACACGCTGCTGCTGCGGATGTCGGACGACGATTGGTCGTCGGTGATCGACACCAACCTCACCGGCTCCTTCCGGCTCGCCAAGCGGGCCTCGAAGGGGATGCTGCGCCTGAAGCGCGGCCGGATCGTCTTCATCTCGTCGGTCGTCGGCCTGCTCGGCTCGGCGGGCCAGGTCAACTACGCCGCCTCCAAGGCCGGCCTGGTGGGCATGGCCCGGTCGATCGCACGCGAGCTCGGCTCCCGGTCGATCACCGCGAACGTCGTCGCACCCGGCTTCATCGAGACCGACATGACCGGGGTGCTCACCGACGACCAGAAGGCCGCGATCCTCGCGCAGGTCCCGCTCGGGCGGTACGGCGCGGTGGAGGAGATCGCGGAGACGGTGCTGTGGCTGACCGGCCCCGGCGCGGCGTACGTCACCGGGGCCGTGATCCCGGTCGACGGTGGACTCGGAATGGGGCACTGATCATGGGCATTCTCGACGGCAAGCGGATCCTCGTCGCTGGCGTGACGATGGACAGCTCGATCGGCTTCGCGACCGCGAAGGTCGCGCAGGAGCAGGGCGCGACCGTGCTGATCTCCAACTTCGGGCGGGCGCTCGGCATCACCCGCCGGATCGCCAAGCGGCTGCCGGTCGAGCCGCCGGTGCTCGAGCTCGACGTCACCGACGACGACCACCTGGCCGGCCTCGAGGCGCAGGTGCGCGAGCACGTCGATGGTCTCGACGGGGTCGTCCACTCCATCGCGTACGGCAACCCCGAGACGCTGCTCGGCGGCAAGTTCCTGACCGGGCCGTGGCCGGACGTCGCGCAGGCGGTGCAGGTGTCGGCGTACTCCCTCAAGTCGCTCGCCGAGGCCTGCCGGCCGCTGATGGGTCCCGGCGGCTCGATCGTCGGGCTGACGTTCGACGCGACGGTCGCGTGGCCCGCGTACGACTGGATGGGTGTGGCGAAGGCCGCGCTGGAGTCGACCTCGCGCTACCTCGCCCGCGACCTCGGTCCGCACGGCATCCGGTCGAACCTGGTCTCCGCCGGGCCGCTCAAGACGCTCGCTGCCAAGGCGATCCCCGGCTTCGAGGACCTGGACACGATGTGGAGCGACCGCGCGCCGCTGGGCTGGGACAACGCCGACCACGAACCGACCGCGAAGGCGGTCTGCGCCCTGCTGTCGGACCTGTTCCCGGCGACCACCGGCGAGATCGTCCACGTCGACGGCGGGCTCCACGCGATGGGTGCCTGACCCGGGTCCTGACAGCGCGCCCGGAGGCTGGGACCATGTGCCGGTGAGCAGACTCGTGGTGATGCGGCACGCGAAGGCCGAGCAGGCCGGGCCCACCGACTTCGACCGCCCGCTGGCGCCGCGTGGCCACCGCGACGCTGCCGACGCCGGAGCCTGGTTCGCGCGGCAGGGCCTGGTGCCCGACCACGCGCTCGTCTCCGCCGCCCTGCGCACGCGCGAGACCTGGGAGTCGGTGGCCGAGGGCGCCTCGTGGACGCTGGAGCCCGACCTCGACCGGAGTCTGTACGCCGCCGGGCCGGAGACCGCCCTCGACCTGATCCGGCTCGTCCCGGACTCCGTCTCGACGCTCGTCGTGATCGGCCACAACCCCACGATGGCGTCGCTGGCCCAGCTGCTCGACGACGGCGACGCGGACGCCGAGCTGACCCAGCAGCTGTTCAGCGGCTACCCGACCAGCGCCGCGGCCGTGTTCGAGCACGACGGGCCGTGGACCGACCTCCGCGAGGGTGGAGCCCGGTTGGTGGCCTTCCACGTCGGCCGGGAGTGAGCTGGACGCTTCCCCGCGTGCCGGACATGTAGGGGGTGTCAGCGCCACCTCCCGAGAGGAAGTCCGCCATGGATCTCGACCAGCTGCTCGACGAGTCCGCACCGCCCGTCACGCCGCCGACCCCGCACCTGGAGCGGGAGCTGCACGCGCTGGTCGCCGCGACCGAGCCGGAGAACCGCCGCTGGCCCCGCCGCGTGACGGTGGCCGCCGGCGTGGCCGCCGGGGTCATGGGCCTGGGCGCCGCGGCGACCGCTGCTGGCGTCCTGCCGGGCTGGCCGTCGTTCTCGACGTCGTCCGGGCAGACCTGCACTGTCGAGGTGTGGGCCGAGGAGCTCGCCCCCGGTGACGGCGAGCCGGTCTCCGCCACGTTCACCGAGGCGGAGCGCGCGGCGACGTTGACGGCCGCCCGCGCCTACCTCGCCGACTTCGACTACGCCGCGGTCGACCGCGCCCAGGCGATCGCCTGGTGGCAGGACGAGGAGCGCCGGGTGCGCGCGGCCCAGGACGACCCGGCGGAGCGTCAGCCCCGGCTGACCGGTGACGACCTGGAGGTCACCGCGGTGTCGCGGTGGGTGATCGACCGCCTCCGGTCCCACCTGGCCGGCCAGGGCCTGGACGTGCGGGCGGTCATGGTCGGCACCAGCACGACCGGGTGCATGCTGTGACGCCGCGCGACCGGGCCGCGGTGCGCGACGCGCTGCGGAGCACGTCGCCTGACCTGCTCGCCTACCTCGAGCGACGCGTCAGCGTCCGCGAGGACGCCGCCGACCTCCTCGGCGAGGTCCTGCTCCAGGCCTGGCGGCGGCACACCAGCCTCCCCGCCGAGCCGACGCGCCAGCGGATGTGGCTGTTCACCATCGCCGCCCACGTGCTCGCCAACCACCGCCGCTCGATCCGCCGGCGCACCTCGCTCGCCGAGCGGCTGCGCGCCGAGGTCGCCACGACGCCGCCGGCGTCGGACCCGGCCGAACGGCACGCCGTCCGCGACGCCGTCCTGCGCCTGCACGACGCGCAGCGCGAGCTGGTCATGCTCATCCACTGGGACGGCTTCACGATCGTCGAGGCCGCGGAGCTGCTCGGCCTCAACGCCTCCACCGCGAGGAGTCGGTACGCCGCCGCGCGCGAGACGCTCAAGCGGGCCTTGGAGGAGCCCCTCAGACAGGCGGCCGAGGCGTGACGATGCCGGCCTCGGCGTCGGCGGCCTCGATCTCCTCGCGGGAGATGCCGAGCAGGTACATGATCGCGTCGAGGTAGGGCACGTTCACCGACGTGTCCGCGGCGTCGCGGACCAGCGGCTTGGCGTTGTAGGCGATGCCGAGACCCGCAGCGTTGAGCATGTCGAGGTCGTTGGCGCCGTCCCCGATGGCGATGACCGCAGCCTCGGCCACCCCGATCTCGGCCGCGAACTCGCGCAGCGCGGCCGCCTTGCCGGCCCGGTCCACGACCGGCCCGACGATCCGGCCCGTGAGCCGGCCGTCGACGATCTCGAGCTCGTTGGCGCGGGCGAAGTGGATGCCGAGGTCCGCGGCCAGCCGGTCGGTGATCTGGCTGAAGCCGCCGGAGACGATCGCGAACCGGTAGCCGAGGCGGCGCAGCGTCCGGACCATGGTGCGCGCACCCGGGGCGAGCACGATGGCGTCGTACACCTCGTCGAGCGCGGACGCCGGCACCCCTTCGAGCAGGGTGACCCGGCGGCGCAGCGACTCCTCGAAGTCGATCTCGCCGCGCATCGCCGCCTCGGTGATCTCGGCGACCTCGGGCTCGAAGCCGGCGTGCGCGGCGAGCATCTCGATGACCTCGCCCTGGATCAGCGTGGAGTCGACGTCCATGACGATCAGCCGGGTGCCGCGGCGCATCAGGGAGGCGGGTTGGACGGCGATGTCGATGGCCTGCCGGGACGCCTCGGCGGCCAGGACCGTGCGCAGCGCCTCGGTCGACGCCCCCGAGACGTGCAGGTCGATGGCGGTGATGGGGTAGCGCGCCATCCGCTCGATGCGGTCGATGTTGGCGCCGGCATCGGCGATCCGTCCGGCCACCGCGGCCATCGCGGCGGCGTTCAGCGGGCTGCCGATGACGGTGACGTGCGAGCGACCCGCGCCGCGCGCCTTGTTGTCACCGACGCCCTGCTCGACGTCGACGCTCATCCCGAGCGCCGACGCGGTGGACTGCACGGCCTCGATGATCCGCGGCACGTGTCGGGGAGCGGTCACGAGGACGCCGAGGATCAGCTTGCCGCGCAGCACGATCTGCTCGATGTCCAGCACCTCGACGCCGGCGCTCGACAGTGCGCCGAACACGGCCGACGTCACGCCCGGGCGGTCGCTGCCGGTCAGCGTGATGAGCAGGGTCTCGGGCTTGGCGGGAGTCATGACACCCGGAAGGCTAGTCGTGCGGCGCCCGAGGTCATGCCGGAGGCCACACCTCGGGCGAGCACGCAGCGGTCAGGGCGCGGCGCCCCGCGCGGTCCAGCGGCGTCAGCGCGGACCGCCTCCGCTCGATCTCGTACGACGACAGCGCGCCGCCGTCGTCCTCCAGTGCGAGCGCGACGATCTCGGTGGCCTGCAGGCCGCGCGCGGCCAGCTCGACACACCGGCCCGGGACGCCCGGCGGCGCCGCGAGCGGCTCGCGGTGGCGCAGGTTCATCAGCCGGTCGGCGACCTCGGGCCGCCACTGCGCGACGTCGAGCCCGGCCAGGGCGTTGGCCGACTCGACCAGGGCGGAGCGGAGCTCCCGGTCGGCCTCGCCGACGTCCGGCAGCTGACGACGCTCGGCGGGGATCGCCCGCCACGCGATCGCCGCCCCGGTGCGCTGCGGCACCAGGCCGAGACCGGTCCCGGCGACGACCACCGCCTCGCCCTCCTCGAGCGCCTCCGCGTTGAACTCCCGGGGACCTCCCAGGCCGAGCGGGTCACCCTCGGCCGGGAACGCCGCACCCACGTACGACGCACCCAGGGACCGCAGCCGGGCCAGTCCCGCGACCAGTGTCTCGGTGCCCTCCGCGCCCGGCAGCCCGGCGACGACGTGGGTCGCGTCCGGCCCCAGGACGGCGTCGAGCAGGAGGTCGGTGACGACGTGTCCGCGCAGCCAGGACGTGCCCCACCAGGCGAGGCGGGCAGCGGCGGGGAGGTGGCCCGAGGCGAGGTCCGTCACGGCGGGTGAGGATACGCCGAAGGCGACGATCACCGTCTCGATAGGGTGACCGCATGAGCGCCGTGATCGACTTCGCCGAGGTGACCATCCGGCGCGGTCAGGCCACGCTGCTGGACCGGGTGAGCTGGCGGGTCGGGCCCGACGACCGGTGGGTGATCCTCGGCCCGAACGGCGCCGGGAAGACCACGCTGCTGCAGGTCGCCTCCGCGCAGATCCACCCGACCTCGGGTGTCGCAGGCATCCTGGACGAGGTGCTCGGCACCGTCGACGTCTTCGACCTCCGCCCTCGCATCGGCGTCACCAGCGCCGCGCTGGCCGAGCGGATCCCGCGCAGCGAGCGGGTCCACGACGTCGTCGTGTCGGCGTCGTACGGCGTGGTCGGGCGCTGGCGCGAGGCGTACGACGACCTCGACCACGAGCGCGCCTCCCAACTGCTGACCGAGGTCGGCGCGCTCCACCTCGCCGACCGGACGTTCGGCACCCTCAGCGAGGGCGAGCGCAAGCGGGTCCAGATCGCCCGCGCGCTGATGGCGGACCCGGAGCTGTTGCTGCTCGACGAGCCCGCGGCCGGGCTCGACCTCGGCGGCCGCGAGGACCTCGTCTCCACGATGTCGGTGCTGGCGCAGGATCCCGCGTCGCCGGCCACCGTGCTGGTGTCCCACCACGTCGAGGAGATCCCGCCGGGGTTCACGCACGCGCTGCTGCTCCGCAAGGGCGCCGTGGTGGCCGCCGGGCCCATCGACGAGGTCATCACCGAGACCAACCTCTCCGCGACGTTCGCGATGCCGCTGCGCCTCGACCACGAGGACGGACGCTGGAGCGCCCGTCGGCGAACACGGCACCGCTAGGGTCGTGGCATGGACTGGCTGAGCGAGCACGCCTGGGCGGTGTGGCTGGGTCTGGCTGCGCTGCTCGGCATGGCCGAGCTGGTCAGCCTGGACCTCGTCCTCGCGATGCTGGCCGTGGGCGCGCTGGCCGGCGCCGTGAGTGCGGCCCTGGGCGCCGGCGTGCCGGTCCAGGTGATCATCGCCGGGCTCACGGCGGTCGCGATGCTCTGGCTCGTGCGCCCGTCACTGGTCGCGCGGCTGCACCAGGGACCCGACCTGGTGCTCGGCACCGGCAAGCTCGTCGGCCAGCGGGCCGTCGTCACGCGGCGGATCACCGGCCTGGAGGCCGGGCAGATCAAGCTCGGCGGCGAGACCTGGACGGCCGCGCCGTACGACGAGCACGAGGCGATCGAGGTCGGCGCGACCGTGGAGGTCTTCGAGATCCGCGGCGCGACCGCGTACGTCCACCCCCTGCCCGAGCTCGGCCAGAGTTAGGAGATTCCCGTGCCCCTGGTGCTACTGATCCTGGCGGTCCTGCTGCTGCTGTTCGTGGTGGTGCTGCTCGCGAAGACCGTGCGGATCATCCCGCAGGCGCGGGCGGGCGTCGTCGAGCGCTTCGGCAAGTACCTCAAGACGCTCCCGGCCGGCCTCAACATCGTCGTGCCGTTCGTGGACAAGGTCCGCTACCTCATCGACCTGCGTGAGCAGGTCGTCAGCTTCCCGCCGCAGCCGGTGATCACCGAGGACAACCTCGTGGTCTCCATCGACACCGTCATCTACTTCCAGGTGACCGACCCGATCGCGGCGACGTACGAGATCGCCAACTACATCCAGGCCGTCGAGCAGCTCACGATGACCACGCTGCGCAACATCGTCGGCGGCATGGACCTCGAGCAGACGCTGACCAGCCGCGAGGAGATCAACAACGGCCTGCGCGGCGTGCTCGACGAGGCGACCGGCAAGTGGGGCATCCGCGTCAACCGCGTCGAGATCAAGGGCATCGACCCGCCGCCGTCGATCAAGGACGCGATGGAGAAGCAGATGCGCGCCGACCGTGACAAGCGCGCGCTGATCCTGACGGCCGAGGGCCAGCGGCAGTCGGCGATCCTCACCGCGGAGGGCAACAAGCAGTCCGCGATCCTGAACGCCGAGGGACAGCGCGAGTCGCAGATCCTGAGCGCCCAGGGTGACCGGGAGGCCGCGATCCTGCGGGCCCAGGGTGAGGGACAGGCCATTCAGACCGTCTTCCAGGCGATCCACGACGGCCAGCCGGACCAGTCGCTGCTGGCGTACCAGTACCTCCAGATGATGCCGAAGATCGCCGAGGGCGACGCGAACAAGGTCTGGATCGTGCCCAGCGAGATCGGCAAGGCGCTCGAGGGCCTGGGGTCGACGATGACCAACCTGCAGGGCATCCCGAAGGAGGTCGACGGCCCGCTCAAGCGTGTGGACATGGGCCCGTCCGAGCCGCAGGAGCCGAAGACCGACTCCGAGCTGCGCCAGACCAGTGCCGCGGTCGAAGCGGCGATCGCCGAGGCGGCGGACGCGGCCAACCCGGGCAGGACCACCAAGGCGACGAGCACGCCGCCCACCGGGACCGATCCCGCGATCGACCCGGGCGAGGTGCCTCCCGCTCAGTGAGTGTCTTCGAAGTCGTCGCGATCCTGCTCGCCGGGGTCGCGGCGGGCACCATCAACACCGTGGTGGGGTCGGGAACGCTGATCACGTTCCCGACCCTGCTGGCGTTCGGCGTACCCCCGGTCACCGCGAACGTGTCCAACACCGTCGGCCTCGTCCCCGGGTCGGTGTCCGGGGCGATCGGCTACCGCCGGGAGCTGTCGGGGCAGCGGTCGCGGGTGCTGCGGCTGAGCGTCGCCTCGCTGCTGGGCGGCGCAGCGGGCGCCGTCCTGCTGCTGGTCCTGCCCGACGACGCGTTCGCCGCGATCGTCCCGGCGCTGATCGTGCTGGGCCTCGTGCTGGTCGTGTTCCAGCCGCGGATCTCGGGCTGGGTGGCAAGACGGCACGACGCGACCGGCGGCATGCCGTACCACGGCACCTGGTGGGTGTGGCCGGGCGTCGCGGTCACCGGTGTGTACGGCGGCTACTTCGGCGCGGCCCAGGGCGTGCTGCTGATGGCGGTGCTCGGCACCGGCGTCGACGAGGACCTGCAGCGGCTGAACGCGGTGAAGAACGTCCTCGCGGCGATCGTCAACGCGGTCGCCGGCGTGATCTTCATCGTGGTCGCCGACGTCGACTGGTGGATCGTGCTCCTGATCGGCGTCGGGTCCGTCATCGGCGGGCAGATCGGCGCGACCGTCGGGCGCCGGCTGCCCAGCACCGTGCTGCGCGTGGTGATCGTGCTGGTCGGGCTCGTGGCGCTGACGGTGTTCCTGCTGAGCTGAGTCGCTCGCTCGGGCGTCGTCCCAGGTTCACCAGGGGATGACGTCGAACCGGCACTTCCCATGGCCTGCACGCCGTGGGAGGTGCAGGTTCACCTGGATACCATGGTGAACCTGCGACAGCTGCAGCCGAGCTGCCCCGCTACTTCGAGCGCTTGACCAGAGCCAGCAGCCCGGAGCCGATGGCGCCGACGGCAGGGCCGAGGAGCGTGTAGGCGGTCTTCTTCGAGACCGAGCCGTCCTTGAGCGCCAGGTAGGCCGTCGCGGCGTCCGCGGCGTCGACCGCCACGCCCACGGCGATGACGCCCCGGCGGGTGCGACCACCGGCGAACAGGGTGATCAGGCCGAGGGCGATCTCGCGCGCACCGAAGAGCCGGACGACGTACGGCACCTGCGGGTTGGACACCGCGTCGAGCTGCAAGGTCTTGGTCGCGGAGTCGGGCTTGGCGAGCGCCAGGGCGCCGACGGCGATGCGGCCGATGGACAGTCCGAGGACAGGGTTCATGGGCTGGAGGCTATCGGTCTCGTGGGAGGCTCGGGACATGGATCTGTACGACGTCATGCGCACGACCCCCGCGGTCCGCGAGTTCACCGGCGACCCGCTGCCCGACGAGACCCTGCACCGGATCCTCGACCACGCCCGGTTCGCGCCCAGCGGCGGCAACCGGCAGGGGACCCGGGTGATCGTCGTCCGGGACCAGGCGACCCGGCAGCGGCTGGCCGAGCTGAACCTGCCGGCGGCCCGGCGCTACGTCGCGCAGATCAAGGCGGGCCAGAGCCCGTTCAACCCGCTGGAGCCGCCGATCCCGACGCCGGAGGAGATCGCGGCGACCGACGTCGGCGAGCGGTTCACCAGTCCGGTGCTGACCGCCGGCGCCGTGCTGGTCGTCTGCGTGGACCTCTCGGTCGTGGCGGCGATGGACCAGGACCTCGATCGGATCGGGCTCATCAGCGGCGCGTCGGTCTACCCGCTGGTGTGGAACGTGCTGCTCGCGGCCCGCAACGAGGGCTTCGGCGGCACGATCACGACGATGGCGGTCGCGGAGGAGCCGGCCGTCAAGGAGCTGCTCGGGATCCCCGAGCAGTACGCCGTCGCCGCCGTGCTGCCGCTGGGCAAGCCGGCCCAGGAGGTGACGAAGCTGCGCCGCAACGCCGTCGAGGAGTTCGTCACGCGCGAGCGCTTCGACGGGCCTACCTTCTGACGACCTCGAGCGCCTCGCGGGCGATCTGCCACTCCTCGTTGGTGGGCACGACGAACACCGCGACCTCGCTGTCGTCGGTCGAGATGCGGAACGGGCCCTCGGCCTCGGCCCGGTTCGCCTCCACGTCGATGCGGATGCCGAGCCGCTCGAGTCCCGCGAGCGTCCGCTCGCGCACGTTCGCGGCGCGCTCACCGATCCCGGCGGTGAACGCGATCGCGTCGACCTCGCCGAGCGCGGCGTAGTAGGCGCCGACGTACTTGCGCAGCCGGTAGCAGTACACCTCGAACGTCAAGGCCGCCCGCGCCGCACCCGCGGCGAGGTCGCGCTCGAGCTCGCGGAAGTCGCTGTGGCCGGAGAGCCCCTTGATCCCGGACTCCCGGTTCAGCGCCCGGTCGATCTCGTCGAGCGACCAGCCGAGCTCCCGGTGCAGGTGCGCGTGGAGGGCTGGGTCGAGGTCGCCGGACCGGGTGCCCATCACGAGCCCCTCGAGCGGCGTCATCCCCATCGACGTGTCGACCGAGCGGCCACCCGCGACCGCAGACGCGGAGGCGCCGTTGCCGAGGTGCAGCACGATCACGTTCACCGACTCCGCCGGCCGGCCGAGCAGCCGGGCGGTCTCGCCCGCCACGAACTTGTGGGACGTCCCGTGGAAGCCGTAGCGGCGGATGCCGTGCTCCTCGCGCCAGTCCAGCGGCACCGCATAGGTGTACGCCGCCTCCGGCATCGTCTGGTGGAACGCGGTGTCGAACACCGCGACCTGCGGCACGTCCGCGAACAGCTTGCGAGCGACCGCGAGCCCCTCCAGGTTGGCCGGGTTGTGCAACGGCGCCAGCGGCACCAGCTCCTCGACGGCGCTCACCAGCTCGTCGTCCACCAGCGTCGGTGCCGAGAAGCGCTCCCCGCCGTGCACGACCCGGTGCCCGACCGCGGCGAGCGCGCTGGCGTCCAGGGCGGGTCCGTGCTCGTCGAACGCCTTCAGCGCGGCCTCCAGCGCGGCCTCGTGGGAGGGGAGCGCGAGCTCGCTGCGGTGCTTCTCGCCGTCGGGGCCGGTGTGGGTCAGGATCCCGTCGTCGCCGCCGACCCGCTCCGCGACGCCCACCGCCTGCGTCTCACCGGTCTCACCGTCGACGAGGCTGTACTTCAACGATGACGAGCCGGCGTTGACGACCAGGACCAGGCTGCTCATGCGCCGGCCTCCTTCAGCTGCTGGGCCTGGATCGCGGTGATCGCGACCGTGTTGACGATGTCGCGGACGGTGGCACCGCGCGAGAGGTCGTTGACGGGCTTGCGCAGCCCCTGGAGGACCGGGCCGATCGCCACCGCGCCCGCGGAGCGCTGGACGGCCTTGTAGGTGTTGTTGCCGGTGTTGAGGTCGGGGAAGACGAACACGGTCGCCCGGCCGGCCACGGGGGAGTCCGGCAGCTTGGTGCGCGCGACCGCGGGGTCGATCGCCGCGTCGTACTGGATCGGGCCCTCGACCAGCAGGTGCGGCGCCCGTGCGTGGACCAGCTCGGTCGCAGCCGAGACCTTCTCGACGTCGCTGCCGGTGCCGGAGGTGCCCGTGGAGTACGACAGCATCGCGACCCGGGGCTCGACGCCGAACGCGGCCGCGGTGGCGGCGGACGAGATCGCGATGTCCGCGAGCTGCTCGGCCGTGGGGTCCGGGTTGACCGCGCAGTCGCCGTACACGAGCACCTGGTGCTGCAGGCACATGAAGAAGACCGACGAGACCACCGAGACGCCCGGGAGGGTCTTCACGACCTCGAGCGAGGGGCGGATGGTGTGCGCCGTCGTGTGCGCCGCTCCGGAAACCATGCCGTCGGCCTCGCCGAGCTCGACCATGAGCGTGCCGAAGTACGACACGTCGCGCACCACGTCGTGGGCGTACGCCCGCTCGGTGCCCTTGTGCTTGCGGCGCTGGTAGTACTCCTCGGCGAACCGCTCGGTGAGCTCGCTGTCGGCCGGGTCGACGAGGTTCGCCGCGGACACGTCGACCCCGAGGCCGGCTGCCTGGGCATTGATCCGGATCGGGTCGCCGAGGAGCGTCAGGTCGGCGACGCCGCGGCGGAGCAGGATGTCGGCGGCCTGGAGGACGCGGTCGTCGTCTCCTTCAGGCAGCACGATGTGCTGGCGGTCGGACGCGGCCGTGTGGAGCAGCTGGTGCTCGAACATCAGCGGCGTGACCGCGGTCGTGTGCGAGACGTCGAGGAGGTCGAGGAGCGCGTCGCCGCCGATGTGCTCGGCGAACAGCGCGAGCGCCGCGGTGATCTTGCGCGGTGACATCGACGTGAGCCGGCCGCGGATCGCGGTGAGCGCCGACGAGGTCTCGTGCGTGCCCAGGTCGGTGGCGATGATCGGCAGGGTCGTGCCGGTGCCCTCGAGCAGGCGCGTCACCTGTGGGGGCAGCTCGATGCCGCCGTTGAGGATGATCCCGGTGACCTGCGGGAAGCTCGCCGAGTGGTGCGCCATGAGCACGCCGAGCACGACCTCCGGACGGTCCCCGGCGGTCACCACGGCGGCGCCCTCGAAGAGCCGGTCGAGGACGTTCGGCATCGTCATGCCGGCGACCAGCACGCCCATCGCCTCCCGGTCGAGCAGGGCCGGGTCGCCGATCAGCAGGCGTCCGTCGATCAACGGGACCATGTCGGCGAGCAACGGCGCGGACAGGAGCGGCACCTCCGGCAGCGCGTACGCCGGCACGCCCGGACGGGTCAGCGCCTCCACCACGGCGCCGAGGTCGGGATGGGTGACCCGGTTGGCGGCCACGGCGAACAGCGTCGCGTGGTTCTCCGCGATCGTTCCCGCGGCGATGTCGACGAGCGTGGCGAGCTCGGCCGGGGTCCGGCCGGCGCTGTTGAGGACCAGCAGTACCGGCGCGCTGAGGTTGGCCGCGATCCGGGCGTTGTAGGCGGCCTCGGTGGGCGTGCCGACGTCGGTGTAGTCGGAGCCGACGATGACCACGGCGTCCGCCCGGTCCGCGACCCGGTGGTATCGCTCGACGATCGTGTCGAGTGCTGCGACCGGGTCGGCGTGCACGTCGTCGTAGGTGACGCCGGTGCACTCGTCGTAGGGGAGCGAGGTGGCTTCGTGGGCGATCAGCAGGTCCAGGACGAAGTCCCGCTCACCGCGGGCGGTCTGGCTGTCGCGCCGCACGATCGGCCGGAACACCTCGACGCGCTCCACGCGACGCGACAGGGCATCGAGCACACCGAGGGCGACGGCGGACTTCCCGGCCGAACCCTCCAGGGAGGCGACGTACACGCTCGTCCGCATGGGTCGAGCCTAGAGGTCGGGTGCGTGGACTTCGGGACCGAGTGGGGTAACCCATCCGTCCGTCTCGCCGGTGCCGGAACCGCCCCACTCGTCGCACGTCCACCCCGACGGCCGCGCTCCGACGCGGACCCCGCTCGGTCCGCCCGCACAGGAACGCGGCGGTGCGACGGTCACTTGTTCGGCGCCGTCCACGTCGGTGAACGTCCCGCACGGTGACGTCGCCCGATGGGTCCGCCGCCCGTCAGCCCACATACGTTGTCAGCCAGCGGTCGAGCTCGGCGTACGCCTTCTTGCGCGGGCCTTCCCGAGACAGCACGACGTCGTGGCGCGCGCCCTCGATGGCGACATAGGTGACGTGGCTGCCGAGCGCGGTCGCCCACTGCCGGATCTGGGGGACCTCGAGCACGATGTCGTAGTCGTGCGCCTCCTGGCCCATCGCCTTGGGCCACTTGGTCCCGGTCGATGAGAGCACGAGAACCGGGCAGCCGACCTCGAGGCCCCGGTGCAGCTCGTCGTGCCCGAGGCGGATCGCGCGCAGCCACCCGAACGTGACGGGGAACGAGTCGAGCGGCTTCCAGTCGGTGTTGAACATCCACTCACCGTCGTGGTCGACGTGCAGGCTGCGGCCGTAGACGCCGTCGACGGTCCGGGGGATCTGCCGGGTCGGCTGCCGGGCGCCGACCTGCTTGATCACCGAGGTGCCGAGCCCCTGGACCAGGCGGCCGCCCTGCATGTCGAGCCACGGCGAGTTCAGGGCCATCCCGGCGATCCGTGGCTTGCGCTCGTTCGCCCACAGCGACGCGATCAGCCCGCCGGTCGAGTGAGCACTCAGCACGACGTGGTCGTGCCGGTCGCGCTCGGTGACCCGGTCGAAGGCTGCGTCGATGTCGGGGAAGTGTTGGCGCAGGTCGGTGACGTAGTTCGGCGTCTGGTGCGGGCGCAGCGAACGGCCGTACTTGCGCAGGTCGACGGCGTAGAAGTCGTAGCCGCGCTCGTTCCACCACTCGGCGTACGGGGTCTGGAAGAAGTAGTCGCAGAAGCCGTGGACGTGCAGCACGGCCTTGGAGGTCGGCTGCGCCGCGCGGCGTACGACGAGTGTCGCGACGACCGGCCCTTCCTCGTCGGGAGGCAACGAGATCGTCTCGGCCAGGTAGGGCTCGCCCAGGACATCCGGGACGAGCTCGTCGAAGGCTCCGGTCCTCATGGCGAAAGTCTGTCAGTTCGACGGAGCCTGAGGGCGATCTCGGGCTGGTTCGTGGTCACGAGCCACGCGCGGCCGGGGCGCGTCCAGTAGGCGAGGGCGTGCGGCGTGTCGACCGTCCAGACGACCAGCGGCAGCCGGTGCCGGCGGGCGAAGCGGCGCACGCGGATCCGGGCCAGCCAGTGGTGCGCGACGACGACGTTGGCACCCGAGAGGTGGTAGCGCACGCCGGGGAACAGCTCCGTGCTGAGGATCCGGAGGCTGTCCCAGAGGCGAGAACGGCGCACGCCGCGGCCGAGCGAGAGCCCGACCTCGAGGGGATGGCCCTCGGCGTCGGCCCAGTCGCGGACCGCGCGGACGGCGTCGTCGTGCAGCGTCGTCACCAGCAGGTCGTCGGTGCCGAGGCGCTCGACGGCGCGTGCGACGACCGGCACCTCGTCGCCCTCGAACTTGAGGTCGAGGTGGGCCTTGGCGCGACCGGCGAGCAGGTCGAGCGCCTCGTCGTACGTCAGGACGCCGGCAGGCGCTTCGTCGACCGGGTCGTGGTGCAGGATCAGCGCGCCGTCCGCGCAGCGCTGGACGTCGAACTCTACGTAGTCGGCGCCCAGCGCGATCGCGGCCTCGATGTCGGCCGTCGTCAGGCAGCGATGGGCGGAGACCAGGGTCATCGTGCGGCGTACGACGCTGCCGCGCGGACCAGGCCCGCGAGCAGGCCGACGTCCGCCGCGGTCTCGGGGTGCCACTGCACCCCGACGCAGAACCGTTCGCCTGGCCCGTCGTGACTGAGCTCCATGGCCTCAAGCGTGCCATCCGCGGCGTGCGCGGAGGCGATGAAGCCGGGGTGTGTCCGCACCGACTGGTGGTGGTGGCAGCGCACGGAGAGCCGCTCGCCGACCAGATCGGCCAGTCGGGTCCCCGCCACCGTGGCCACCGCGATCTCCCCGAACGCGTCGGCGCCGGGGGAGTGGTCCTCGTGGTGGACGAGGTCGGGCACGTGCTGGTCGAGCACGCCGCCCGCGCGCACGGCCATCACCTGCATGCCACGACAGACGCCGAGCACCGGAAGGCCGGTCGCGTCCGCGGCGTCGAGCAGCGCGGTCTCCCACGCGTCCCGGTCCGGCCGCCAGCTCGCGGTCCGCGGGTGGGCGTCCGCGCCGTACCGCCCCGGGTCGACGTCCGCCCCGCCACTGATCACCAACCCGTCGAGGCGGGCGGCGAGCACCGCCGCGCCGTCCGGGTCGGACGGCGGCAGCAGCACCGGCACGCCACCCGCGGCCTCGACGGCGGCGGCGTACTGCGCCGGCAGGACGTCGGCACGCTGGCGCCACACCCCCCAGGCCGCCTCCTCGCGGTAGGTGGTGAGTCCGATCAGCGGAGCGCTCACAGCGGCGTGACGTACGCCCCGGAGATGCCGCCGTCGACGAGGAACGTGTTGGCGGTCATGAAGGACGAGTCGTCGGACGCCAGGAACAGGACAGCGGCCGCCATCTCCTCGGGCTCGCCGAAGCGGCCCATCGGCACGTGCACGAGGCGCCGCGCCGCGCGCTCCTCGTCCTTGGCGAACAGCTCCTGGAGCAGCGGGGTGTTCACCGGGCCGGGGCACAGCGCGTTGACGCGCACGCCCTGGCGGGCGAACTGCACGCCGAGCTCGCGCGACATCGAGAGCACACCGCCCTTGGAGGCGGAGTAGGAGATCTGCGACGTCGCGGCGCCCATGACCGCGACGAACGACGCGGTGTTGATGATCGAGCCCTTGCCCTGCTCGAGCATGTAGGGCAGCGCGGCCTTGCAGCACAGGTACACCGACGTCAGGTTGACCTCCTGCACCTTGCGCCAGGCGTCCAGGTCGGTGTCGAGGATCGAGTCGTCCTCCGGCGGGCTGATGCCGGCGTTGTTGAACGCGATGTCGACCGAGCCGTAGGTGTCCTTGGCGGTCTTGAACAGCGCGTCGACCTCGTCCTTCGAGGTCACGTCGACGTGCACGTACGTCGCGACGTCCGCTCCGCCGAGCTCCTCGACCAGCTCCGCGCCCCGGGCGTCGTCGATGTCGCCGATCACGACCTTCGCGCCCTCGGCGGCGAAGCGCCGTACGGTCGCCAGGCCGATGCCCGAGCAGCCGCCGGTGATGACCGCGACCCGGTCCTGGATGCGTCCTGCCACGTTGGTGCCTCTCTTGTTCGGTACTTCTCAGGTGTTCCGCGGGTCGGTCAGTGAGCGAAGAACACGTTCTTCAGCTCGGAGAACGACTGCGGCGCGTCGGGGCCGAGCTCGCGGCCGAGGCCGGACTGCTTGTAGCCGCCGAACGGCGTCCAGTAGCGGACCGACGAGTGCGAGTTCACGCTCAGGTTCCCGGCCTCGACGGCGCGGGCGACGCGCAGCCCGCGGCCGAGGTCGTTGGTGAAGATCGAGCCCGACAGGCCGTACTCGGTGTCGTTGGCGAGCTCCACGGCGTGCGCCTCGTCGTCGAACGGCATCACCGCGACCACCGGTCCGAACACCTCCTCACGCCAGATCCGGGTGGCCGGGTCGTCGACCGTGACGACCGACGGCGGCACCCAGAACCCGTCGCCGCCGGGTGTCGAGCCCGCGAACGCCACCTCGACCTCGTCGAGGTACGCCGTCACGCTCGCCTTCTGCTGGGCGGAGATCAACGGGCCCATCTCCGACGCCTCGTCGCTCGGGTCGAGCACGCGGAGCCCGGTCACCGCCGGCTCCAGCTTCGACACGAACTCGTCGTACGCCGACCGCTCGACGAGGATGCGCGACCGGGCACAGCAGTCCTGGCCGGCGTTGTCGAAGACGGCGTACGGCGCGCTCGCGGCCGCGGCGTCGATGTCGGCGTCGGCGAACACGATGTTCGCGCTCTTGCCGCCGAGCTCGAGCGTCACCCGCTTCACCTGGTCGGCGCAGCCGCGCATGATCCGCTTGCCGACCTCGGTCGAGCCGGTGAAGCACACCTTCCGCACCAGCGGGTGCGTCACGAACCGCTCACCGACGACCGACCCCTTGCCCGGGACCACCGTCAGCACGTGCTCGGGCAGCCCGGCCTCGAGCGCGAGCTCCCCGAGGCGGATCGCGGTCAGCGGCGTCAGCTCGGCGGGCTTGAGCACGACGGTGTTGCCGGCCGCCAGCGCGGGTGCGAAACCCCATCCCGCGATGGGCATGGGGAAGTTCCAGGGGACGATGATCCCGACCACGCCGAGCGGCTCGTAGAACGTCACGTCCATGCCGCCGGCGACCGGGATCTGCCGGCCGAACAGGCGCTCAGGAGCGCCGGCGTAGTAGTTCAGGCAGTCCCGGACGTTGCCGGCCTCCCAGCGCGCGTTGCCCCAGGTGTGGCCGGCGTTGCGCACCTCGAGCTCGGCGAGCTCGTCGACGTGCGCGTCGACGACCGCGGCGAAGCGGCGCAGGACGGCCGCTCGCTCGCCCGGTGGCATCGCCCGCCAGGCCGGGAACGCCGCGTGGGCGGCCTCGATCGCGGCGTCCGCCTCGGCCAGGCCCGCTTCCGGGACCTCGGCGACGGGCAGGGCGGTTGCGGGGTTGACGACGGTGAAGACCTCGGTCACTTACAGCCTCTCGAATCCGCGGTGGAGCTCCCAGTCGGTCACGGCGGCGTTGTACGCCGCCAGCTCGACGTCGGCCATGTTGGCGTAGTGGTCGACGACCTCGTCGCCCAGGGTCGCCCGCGCGATCGCCGACGAGGAGAACGCCTCGCGGGCCTCCTGCATCGTGTGCGGGACCTTCGGCCGGCCGGAGGTGTAGGCGTTGCCCTCCAGCGGCGGCTCGAGCTCGAGCTCGTTCTCGATGCCGTGGAGCCCACCGGCCACCATCGCGGCCAGCGCGAGGTAGGGGTTCACGTCCGCGCCCGGGATCCGGTTCTCCATCCGTGCGCCGGCGCCGTGCCCCACCAGGCGCACCGCGCAGGTGCGGTTGTCGAGACCCCACGCGATCGTGGTCGGCGCGAACGACCCGTCGGCGAAGCGCTTGTAGGAGTTGATGTTCGGGGCGTAGAGCAGCGTGAAGTCCGCGACCGTCGCGAGGATGCCGGCGACGAACTGGTCGTAGAGCGGCGTGCGGGCGCCGTCCTTCCAGAAGAGCAGCTCACCGTCCTGGCCGCGCAGCGACAGGTGGATGTGGCAGGAGCTGCCCTCGCGCTCGTTGTACTTCGCCATGAACGTGATCGCCTTGCCCTGGTGGGCGGCGATCTCCTTGGCGACGTTCTTGTAGACCGCGTGGTTGTCGGCGGTGGTCAGCGCATCGGCGTACAGGAACCCGACCTCGTGCTGGCCGAAGTTGCACTCGCCCTTCGCGCCCTCGACGTCGAGCCCGGCCGCGTACATCGTGTTGCGGATCTCCCGCAGCAGCGGCTCGACCCGGGAGGTCCCGAGGATCGAGTAGTCGACGTTGTACTGGTTGACCGGCCGCAGGTCGCGGTAGCCGGCGTCGTGGGCGGCCTCGTACGTCGTGTCGAACGCGATGAACTCCAGCTCCGTGCCTGCCAGCGCCTGCCAGCCGCGCTCGGCGACCCGGTCGAGCTGCGAGGTCAGGATCGTCCGCGGCGACTGGACGACGGGAGAGTGGTCGGGCCAGACCAGGTCGCACTGCACCATCGCGGTCGCGGGCAGGTGGGACAGCAGCCGGATCGTGCGCTCGTCGAGCACGAACTCCATGTCGCCGTAGCCCTTCTCCCAGGAGGAGATCGCGTAGCCGTCGACCGTGTTCATCTCGACGTCGACGGCGAGCAGGTAGTTGCAGCCCTCGGTGCCGTGCGGCACGACGACGTCCTTGAAGTACTGGCCGTGCAGGCGCTTGCCCTGGAGACGGCCCTGCATGTCGGTGAACGCGACGATGACCGTGTCGACCTTCGCGGTCCCGATCAGGTCGAGCAGCCGTTCCATGGTCAGGTGGCGGTTGTTGCGCAGCTCGGTCACCCGTTCTCCTATCCCAGCAGGCCGCGCAGGAGCGCGGCCGTGTCGTCGCAGTGCTCTTCCATGACGGTGCGGGCCCGCGCCGGCCGGCCGGTGAGGATCGCCTTCACCAAGGCGGCGTGCTGGCGGTCCGAGTGGGCGATGTTGGTGCCGAGCACCGGGATCGCGAGCAGCATCTCGTGCAGCGTGGCCTGCACAGAGGTGACCGCCTCGACGGTCCGTGCCGAGCCCGAGAGCGACGCCACGGTGAGGTGGAACCGCGAGTCGGCCTGCCGGTGCTCGGCCGGCTTGCGTGCGGCTGCGACGGCCGCGTGCGCGGCCTCCAGCTGCTCGCGCCCGTCGTCGTCCAGAGTCGCGCCAGCGGCGAGGTACGCCGCTCCAGGCTCCACGATCCGGCGGAACTCCAGCGCGTCGAGCCACTCCGCACGCCGCTCTGCGGAGATCCGCGCGGCCGCCCGCGCCGAGGGGGAGCGCGGCTTCAGCGTCACGATCGTGCCGCCGTTGCGCCCGCGTGTCGTCTCCACCAGCCCGGCCTCGCGGAGCGCCGCGATCGCCTCACGCAGCGTCGGCCGGGAGACGCCGAGCATCACCGCCAGGTCACGCTCGGCCGGAAGCGTCGTGCCGAGCGGGTAGACGCCGAGCCGGATCGCGGTGGCCAGCTGCTCCACGCACGCCTCGAACGCGTGGTGTCCCCGCACCGGGCGCAGCACCGCCTCCGGGAGGCGATGGTCGGGGGAAGCGGTCACGGGCCCATCCTTCGGACGCGACCGACCGGGTGTCAATCGCTAATGGTCTGAGTTCATACCATTTTTCTCGGCGAGTATTTACAGCCCGGCAGGGCGGGTCTAGCGTCCGGTTCACATTCGCACGATCGCCCCCGGAAGGTGTGACGCATGCCCGAAGCACACGAGCCCATCCCGGCTCATCTCAGCGCGGACGAGCAGCATCTGGCGAAACTCGGGTACAAGCAGGAGCTCTCCCGGACCTGGTCCGGATTCTCGAACTTCGCGATCTCGTTCTCGATCATCTCGATCCTCGCCGGCTGCCTGACGACGTACGGCGCAGGAATCGCGAACGGCGGCCCGGTCTCGATCTCGTGGTCCTGGCCGATCATCTCGATCTTCATCCTGATCATCGGTTTCACCATGTCGGAGCTGGTCTCCGCGATGCCGACCTCCGGTGGCATCTACTACTGGTCATCGAAGCTGGGTGGACCCGCAGCGGGCTTCTTCACCGGCTGGCTGAACCTGATCGGCCTGATCGCCGTCACCGCCTCGGTGGCCTACGGATGCGCGACCTTCTTCAACCTCACGTTCCTGGCGTGGGGCTGGATGGACGAGTTCTCGCTGAACGCCGTCTTCGTCACCTTCCTGGTGATCCTCGCGCTGATCACGCTGATCAACATCTTCTCCAGCCACCTGCTGGCGCTCATCAACAACGTGTCGGTGTGGTGGCACGTGGTCGGTGCAGCGGTGCTCGTCGCCGTGCTGATCTTCGTCCCGGACAACCACCTGAGCGTGTCGCAGGTGTTCACCGACCGGGTGAACCTCTCCGGGTGGGACGACGGGTCGACGAGCAGCTTCGTGTACTTCTTCGTGATCATCCCGTTCGGGTTCATCCTCACGCAGTACACGATCACCGGGTTCGACGCCTCGGTGCACCTGTCCGAGGAGACCCAGGGCGCCGCGAAGACGGCCGCGCGGGGTCTCTGGCAGTCCATCTTCTACTCCGCCGTCGGCGGCTACATCCTGCTCCTGGCGGTCACCTTCGCGATCCCCCAGGTGGACGGGCAGCCGGACTACGCGAACATCCCCGCGGGCGGCGTGGCCTACATCTTCGACGCGGCTCTCGGGGCCAACCTGGCCGGGCTGCTGCTGTTCATCTCGTCGTCGGCACAGCTCTTCTGCGCGACCGCCTGCCTGACCTCGACGTCGCGCATGATGTTCGCCTTCAGCCGCGACCGCGCCGTCCCCGGCTCACGCCTCTGGTCGCAGGTCAACGCGCAGCGGACGCCCGCCAACGCCGTGATCTTCGCGGCGATCCTCGGCGCGATCATCACGTTGCCGGCGTTGAAGTCCGTCAACGGCATCCCGACGGCCTTCTACGCCGTCACCTCGGTCTCGGTCATCGGTCTCTACTTCTCCTTCGCGATCCCGATCTACCTGCGGTGGCGGGCCGGCGACGCGTTCGAGGTCGGCAGCTGGAACAACGGCAGCAAGTACAAGTGGATGAACCTGATCGCGGTGATCGAGATCGCCGTGGTCGGCGTGATGCTGATGCTCCCGACGTCGCCGTTCGGCGCACCGTGGCGCGAGGAGTTCGACTGGGCGGCGGTGAACTACGCCCCGATCATGGTGCTCGGCGTGCTCCTCCTCCTCACCATCTGGTGGTTCGCGTCCGCACGCACCTGGTTCAAGGGACCGGTCAAGACGATCGATCCGGCGGTCGTCGAGGCGTTCGACGACTGACGGGTGACGGACGCGCCTGCCCTGGACCGCCTCGCCTGCCTGGCGGGGCGGTCCTGGCGCGTCGACGACCTGCCCGGTGGTCTCACCAACCGCAACTACCGCGTTCGCACCGACGACGGCGAGCTCGACGTGGTGGTCCGCTGGGCGCTCGGCGACGCGACGCTGCTCGGGATCGACCGTGACGCCGAGGCCGCGAACACCGCGATCGCCGGCGCGGCCGGGGTCGGTGCCGAGGTCCTGGAGTACCGGCCCGAGCTGTCCCTGCTGGTGATCACCTACCTCCAGGGAGCGTCCCTCGAGGACACCGACTTCGCCGATCCCGGGGTCCTCACCCGGGCGGCCGACGCGAGCCGCCGGCTGCACCAGGGTCCGCGGTTCACGAACGACTTCGACATGTTCAGCAGGCAGGCGTCGTACCTGCGCACCGTGCGGGCGAACGGCTATCCGCTGCCGGCCGGCTACGACGACCACGCCGACGCGTGGAACGACGTCCGGCAGGCCCTCCAGGCGTCGCCGCGCCGGACGGTGCCCTGCAACAACGACCTGCTCGCCGCGAACTTCATCGACGACGGGGAGCGGGTCTGGCTGATCGACTACGAGTACTCCGGCAACAACGACCCGTGCTTCGAGCTCGGCAACACCTCCACCGAGTGCGGCTTCTCGGCCGAGCAGGTCGACGCGTACGTCGAGGCCTACTTCGGCATCCCGACCCGTGCGGACCTCGCACGGGTGCGGCTGCAGGCTCTCTGCAGCGAGTACGGATGGTCGCTGTGGGGCTTCATCCAGGCGGCGGCCAGCCCGATCGAGTACGACTTCACCGGCTGGGGCACCGAGCGGTTCGAGAAGGCCGTGGCGACCTTCCGGGGGCCGGGATTCCGGCGGCTGCTGGAGGACGTCGTCGATGGCTGACCTCCCTTCCCGCGCCCAGGTCGTGATCGTCGGGGGCGGCGTGATCGGTACGTCGGTGGCGTACCACCTCACCAAGCTCGGGTGGACCGACGTGCTGCTGCTCGAGCAGGGCACGCTGTCGTGCGGGACGACCTGGCACGCGGCCGGGTTGGTCGGCCCGCTGCGGGCGTCGGAGAGCGGCACCCGGCTCGTGCAGTACTCCGCGGAGCTGTACGCCTCGCTCGAGGCCGAGACCGGCCTGTCGACCGGCTACAACAACGTGGGCGGCGTCGTCGTCGCTCGGACCGAGGAGCGGATGGTGCAGCTGCGGCGTACCGCCGCGAACGCTGTCGCCTACGACCTCCCGTGCGAGCTGGTGTCCCCCGAGCGGGCGCAGGAGCTGTGGCCGCCGATGCGCGTCGACGACCTGCTCGGCGCGATCTGGCTGCCCGGTGACGGCAAGGTCAACCCGACCGACCTCACCCAGTCGCTGGCGAAGGGGGCGCGGCAGCGCGGCGCCCGGATCGCCGAGCGCGTGCGGGTCACCGGCTTCACGACCGCCGCGGGACGGGTGACCGGTGTCGACACCGTCCAGGGCCACGTCGAGGCCGAGGTCGTGGTGAACTGCGCGGGCCAGTGGGCCAAGGCGCTGGGGGACCTGGTGGGTGTGACCGTGCCGCTGCACTCGGCCGAGCACTTCTACGTCGTGACCGAGCAGGTCGCCGGCACCCGCCCGGACCTGCCGATCATGCGCGACCCGGACGGCTGGACCTACTTCAAGGAGGAAACCGGCGGCCTCGTGGTCGGCGGCTTCGAGCCCGAGGCCAAGCCGTGGCGCTCGCCCGACGACCTGCCGTACCCCTTCGAGTTCCAACTCCTGGAGGAGGACTGGGACCACTTCTCGGTGCTGATGGACCAGGCGCTGCTGAGGATTCCCGCTCTGGAGGAGACGGGGATCCGGAAGTTCTACAACGGACCGGAGTCGTTCACGCCCGACAACCAGTTCCTGCTCGGTGAGGCGCCCGAGCTGGCGGGCTTCTTCGTCGGTGCCGGCTTCAACTCCGTCGGCATCGCGTCCGCGGGCGGCGCGGGACGGGCGCTGGCCGAGTGGATCGTCGCCGGGGAGCCGCAGGACGACCTCGTCGGCGTGGACGTGCGCCGGTTCGCGCCGTTCCACAACGACAACCGTTGGCTCCGCGCCCGGGTCGCGGAGGTGCTCGGCCTGCACTACGCCGTCCCGTGGCCCAACCGCGAGCTGGAGTCCGCGCGGCCGCAGCGCACCTCGCCGTTGCACGGACGGCTCGCCGCGGCCGGCGCGGTGTTCGGCTCCCGGATGGGCTGGGAGCGGCCGAACGTCTTCGGCGCCGGGCTGGAGTACTCCTGGGACAAGCCGTCCTGGCTGCCGTGGTCGGCCGCCGAGCAGGTCGCGTGCCGCACCGACGTCGCGGTGTTCGACCAGACGTCCTTCTCCAAGTACGTCGTGTCCGGGCCGTCCGCCCTCGCCGGACTCCAGTGGGTGTGCGCGGCGGACGTCGACGTGGAGGTCGGCGGCTGCGTCTACACGCCCTTCCTCAACGAGCGCGGGACCTACGAGGCCGACCTCACGGTCACCAGGACCGGCGCCGACTCGTTCCTGCTCGTCTCGAGCTCGGCGACGACGATCCGCGACCTCGACTGGCTCGCCCGGCACGGCGTCCCGGCAGTCGACGTCACCGAGGAGCACGCCGTCCTCGGCGTGATGGGGCCGCGGTCGCGCGCGCTCCTGGCCTCGCTGTCTCCGGACGACTGGGAGGACTTCGCGTTCGCCACCTCGCGGGAGGTGACCGTCGCCGGCGTCCGGCTTCGCGCCACCCGGATGACGTACGTCGGCGAGCTCGGGTGGGAGCTGATGGTGCCGGTGGCGGACGCCCCTGCGGTCTACGACGCGCTCGACGGGACCGACGCCGGCTACTACGCGATCGAGTCGCTGCGGCTGGAGAAGGGCTACCGCGCCTTCGGCCGGGAGCTGACCCCGGACTACGGCCCGGTCGAGGCGGGACTGGTGTTCGCGACCGCGCTGGACCGTGGCAAGGACTTCCTCGGCAGAAGGGCGCTGCTCGAGCACCGCGAGGCGCTGCGCGCCGGCGGACCGCGCCGACGGCTGGTCTCCCTGGTCGTGGAGTCGCCCGACCCGATGCTCTGGGGCGGCGAGCTGGTCGTGCGCGACGGCGCGCCCGTCGGCCAGGTCACCAGCGCGGCGTGGGGCGAGACCGTCGGGTCCTGCGTCGCGCTCGCCTACCTGCGCCACGACGGCCCGGTCACGGCGGACTGGCTGGCCGCCGGCGGCTTCGAGGTCGACGTCGCGGGGGAGCGGTACGCCGCTCGCGCGTCGCTCAAGGCGCCGCTCGCCTGACCCGAGCCCGGTGTCGCGCCCGGTGTCGGTGGGCGTCCCTACGGTGGGCGCATGACCCCATCGCAGCACGACTTCGACTTCATCTTCGGGCGCTGGACGGTCCGCAACCGCAAGCTGCGCGACGTCACCGACCCGGCGTGCACCGAGTGGGTCGAGTTCGACGCGTCCAGCGAGGTGGGGCCGATCCTGGGCGGGATCGGGCACACCGACGAGATGACGGTGCCGGAGCCCGCGGACGGTCCGCCGTTCGTGGGCTTCACGCTGCGCCTGTTCGACCCGGCCGAGGAGACCTGGCGGATCTGGTGGAGCTCGAGCCGCTTCCCCGGCGTGCTCGACACCCCCGTCGTCGGCCGGTTCGCGGACGGGCACGGGGTCTTCGAGTCCTCCGACACGATCGGCGGTCGACCGGCACAGGTCCGCTTCGAGTGGCGTGCGGACCCCGATCGGCCGCACTGGCAGCAGTCGTTTTCCTACGACGGCGGTGCATCGTGGACGATGACCTGGGAGATGCAGTTCACCAGGGCCTGACCGGGCCCGTGACCACGGGAGTGCGCCATGGTGGCGAGCCGTTCCGCCCGCCAGCGCAAGGCGGCGGTGGAGGCCGGTCCGCTGTCGACGGTCAGGATCGACCTCGACAGCGCGGAGCAGTTCGCCTACAAGGTCACCTGCACCACGTGCACCGCCAAGGGCCACCGGAAGTGGTCGACGTACCGCGCGGGCGCCGACAACGGCTACCTGGCGGCGATGGACCGGTGGATCTTCCACCTCGTCGAGAAGCACCCCGGCGCCGAGGCGCCGTGCTTGGCGTACCTCGAGGCCGCGCAGCAGCGCCTGCACGAGCGGCGCTCGTAGTCAGAGCGGCGGCAGCCCGAGCACCTCGCGCACCGCGCCTTCGAGGCGGTCGCCCCGGTCGTGGGTGCCCACGTGGCCGGTGAGGAACGCGGCGGCGTACCGCCCGGTCTCGCACCACCAGCCGAAGCTGCCGCCGGTGCCGCCCATGCCGTAGCCGTCGGGGTCGAGATCGACGCCGAGGCCCCACTCGCGGTCGCCGCCACCGACCACGAGGTCCGGTTCCGGCCCGGAGCCCCGGGTCAGCTCCTGCATCACCTCGGGGCCCAGCAGCCGGCCGTGGGCGAGCGCGACGTAGAGCTCGGCGACCGCCCGGGCCGTGCCGTGGCCGTTCACGGCCGGGACCTCGGCACGCCGCCAGCGCTCGCCGTTGACGACCTCGGGGTCGCGGACGCCGGGTGGGTTGCTGATCGCCGGCTGGTAGAGCGGGGGATAGCCCTGTTGCGAGGCCTCGAAGTCGTCACCGAAGCCGGTGAGATCAGCGACCCGCGCGAGCTCTGCGTCTCCCAGTCCGATGTGGAAGTCGATGCCGTTCGGGCCGCACACCTCCTCGCGGAGGAAGCGGCCCAGCGTGCGCCCGTCGACCGCGCGCACGACCTGGCCGAGCGGGTGCCCGTAGAACAGGGCGGACTCGCCCTGCGCGGTGCCCGGCGGCCACGACGGCTGCTGCTCGGCGAGCAGCGAGCACATCAGGTCCCAGTCGTAGAACGCCTCGGTCGGCGCCGCGGCGTCCAGTGCGACCAGGCCGGACCGGTGCGACAGCGCCTCGCGCACGCTCGTCTCGGTCGTGAGCTCGGGCCAGTACCGCTGCAGCGGGTCGTCGAGACCGACGCGCCCGCGGTCGACGAGGGTGAGCACCGCGAGCGCGGCGAACGGCTTGGTCACCGAGTACGGCATCACCAGCGTGTCCCGCTCCCACGACCGCGTGTGCGTGGCGTCGGCGTACCCGCCCCAGAGGTCGACCAGCCACGCGCCGTCGTGCCAGACCGCGAACGCCGCGCCCGTCCCCGGCTGCTCGGCGAGCACCTCGGCGAACACGTCCCGGACGCCCGCGAACGGCGCGGCCGCAGAGCCCTGGATCTCCACGTGGGTCCTCCCGATGAGTTGCGGCCGCCAGTCTGGTCCATCTCGGCATGACGGCACACGTGCTTTACGACGGGCTGGCCATGGGCGAGTCGCCCCGTTGGCACGACGGCGCTCTGTGGGTCTGTGACTGGCTGGCCGGTGAGGTGCGCACGATCGACGACGCCGGCCGCAGCAGCGTCGTGCGCCGGATCGAGGGCCTGCCGTTCTCGGTCGACTGGCTGCCCGACGGCCGGGAGGTCTACACGACGAACACCGGGGTGGTCGTCGGGGTGGTCGCCGGGGTGGACCTCGCGCCGTACGGCGGGAGTGGGCGGCCCTGGAACGAGATCGTGGTGGATCCCGCGGGACGCGTGTACGTGAACATGCCCGGCTCGATGCCGGGGGAGGAGCCGCGGCCCGGGATCGCGGCCGTGATCACCCCCGACGGTGTGACCCGGGACGTGGCCGAGGACCTGTGGTTCCCGAACGGCATGGCGGTCACGCCCGACGGCCTCACGCTGATCGTCGCGGAGTCGCACGCGCAGCGGCTGACCGCGTTCACGATCACCGACGACGGCTCGCTCACGGACCGACGGGTGTGGGCGGAGCTCGGGCCCGGTGCGGCGCCGGACGGCATCTGCCTCGATGCGAACGGAGCGGTCTGGTACGCCGACGTCCCGAACCGGCACTGCCGTCGCGTCGCCGAGGGCGGGCAGGTGCTCGACACCGTCGAGGTCGACCGCGGCTGCTTCGCGTGCATGCTCGGAGGCCCCGACGGCCGCACGCTGTTCATCGTGGCCACCGACTGGGAGCGGCTCGACTGGCAGCGCGGCGGTGGCGACCGGACCGGACAGGTACTGACGTTCCGTGCCTCGTCGCCTCGGGCGGGCCGCCCTTAGGGTGCAGCGGTCCAGCCGACGGACCTCGATGCAAGGGATGTCCAACGAACCTCCGGGGTCGGGGTTACGTGTGATCTCGCGGTGGTCCAGACCGGCGTGAGAAGCCGCCTCCGACGGGCAACACAGAGGTCATCACACAGTGCGCGACGGATGTGGGGACGGACGTCGGTCACTCGGAACCATGACCACGAACGGAGTGTGTTGAGCATGTCTCGGACTCAGTACGGACTCGCGATCGCCTCGGCGGCGACGCTCGCCTCGCTCTCCTGCGGGGCACTGATGGGCGCAGCGGTCGCTGACCCCGGCGGCGTTCCGCACCAGGGTGACCATGGCAAGCACCTGGGCCAGGTCAAGCACGGTGACAAGGACGACAAGGACGACAAGGGCGACAAGGGCCCCAAGAAGGACAAGGGCGGCCAGGGACACGGCCAGGGACACGGCCACGCGAACGGCCACGCCCACGCCCCCGGCCAGCAGGCCTCGCCCGGCAACCAGGGCAACGGGAACGGCCAGGGCAACGGCAACGGTCAGGGCAACGGCCAGGGCAACCAGGGCGGCGACCTCAGCGACCCGCCGGGCAACAACGGCACGGTGAAGATCGCCGCACCGACCGACGCGGTCGGCCACCCGAGCAACAACCCGCACCCGGGCTGCACGGTCGTCGTGGAGTGGTTCGGCTTCGACGCCGGCGACGACGTCGTCTCGACGGTGAGCTTCGCCCCGCAGGCGCCGACGTCCGACGCGACCATCGGCGGTGCCAGCCCGTCGTCGGTCTTCGTCGGTGGTGACGCCGCATCCGGCGGCACCGACCTCGACGGCCGCCAGGCCTACACGCTCACGTTCACCGGCGAGCCGCACCCCAAGCAGGGTTACCACGTGAAGCTCACGGTCGCGACGCCGCACTCCCTCGGCAACGACACGAAGTCCAAGGTCTTCTGGGTCGAGCCGTGCGCAACCACGCCGACCGCGAAGACGCCGGGCACCACCTCGCACGCGGCTCCTCCGGCACCCCCGAAGACGACCTCGCAGCAGGGTGCGAGCAGCTACTCCATCTCGGTCCCGGGCTCGACGACCACGACCACCACGACCACGAACTCCGAGCGGGAGGACAGCGACACCCCGGTCCCGACCGCGGTCGACGCGGGCGACGGGTCCCAGGTGCTCCCGGAGTGGGCGCGCTCGCCGCTGCCGCTCGCGGTCGTAGGCGGCGGGCTCGTCCTGGTGGCGGCGGCGCTCGCGCGTCGCAGCCGGGCCGGTGCCTGACGCGCGTTCGCTCGCGCTCGCGGCCGCCGGCTCCCTGCTGGCGGCCGCGGGAGCGGTGGTGTGGCTGACCAACGGCGACGCCGTGTCGATGACGGCCGACCCCGCCGCGCGAGCGACGACCCCACCCCCGATCGGCACGACTGCGCTGCCGGTCCGTGCTGAGCCGGAGCCGGGCTCGCCGCGGCGGGTGCTGATCCCGGCCCTCGACGTCAGCGCGCCCGTCGTACCCGTCAAGGCACCGGACCGCACGCTCGTGCCGCCGGCCGACCCCAGCCGGCTCGGCTGGTGGGCCGACGGCGCCAAGCCGGGCGCGGGCGAGGGCAGCGCGCTCATCGCCGGGCACACCGTCCACACGGGCGGTGGGGCGCTGGACGACCTCGAGGAGCTCGACGCCGGCGACGAGGTCGTGGTGCGCACGGACCAGGGACGGGTGCGCTACGTCGTCGACCGGGTCCGGATCTACTCCAAGGGCCGGATCGCCGACGACGCCACGCAGCTCTTCAGCCAGGACTCACCCGGGCGGCTGGTGCTGATCACGTGCGAGGACTGGGACGGCTCGCGCTACCTCAGCAACGTCGTGGTCACCGCGACGCCCGCTTGATGTGGAAGCGGTCGCCGTACACGTGCCAGGTGAGCGGCGGCCGGAGCGTGAGGTTGCGTTCCCGGAGGAAGCGTCGTTGGGCGGTGTCGATCCGTGAGGTGTCCTCGTGCGCGGACTCCTGCTTCATCACGCGGGTGCGGGCGTCGAGGAACGCGTCCAGGAAGGCGACCTCCGATCCGCCCTCGGCGGGTGTCCGGGCGTGGCGCAGCGCGGCCCGCCTGATCCCGCCGAAGCTGGACGCGTCACCGCCGGGTCCGTGCATGACGATCGCGTCGTAGTAGACGAACTGGCCGAGCGTGCGCAGCCCGTCCTGCTTCGCCCGGCGTACAGCAGGGTCGAAGTACACCCGGTCCCGCTCGGCGTCCTGGGCCCGCCGGAAGGCCGCGTCCCGCGCGGCCGTGTGCCAGGCGCGGACGAACGCGCGGCCGAGTCCCCGGTGGGAGTCGGTGCCGTTCACGCGTTCCAGCGCCGGGATGAAGCGCGCGAGCGGGTTGTCGGGCCGGGCGTCGGTGTAGCGGCGTACGACGACGAGCATGTCGCCGGTGCCGGAGCAGAAGCCGATGATCCCGCCGGTGTAGCCGCGACCGTCACCGATGTCCTCCAGGTAGGTGTACTGCCGGCGCCACCGCAGCGTGGAGTTCTCCGCGCTCGAGACCAGCTGCATGGCGATGTCCTTGCGGTCCGGCCGGTCCAGGCCTGGTGCGACGCGCGCCGACCTCAGGTCGAGGGAGTCGGACCAGTACGGCAGGTCCGCGCCCGCGTCCACGACGTCCTGGGCGGTCGTGCCGTCGACCCGGTCGTCGTGCGCGATGTCGAAGGCGGTGTCGACCGAGACCGGCAGGTCCGCCTCACGGGGGTCGGTGGTGAGGCGCGGGCCGTGGGAGGTGACCATCACGGTCTGCCCGTCGCTCGCGGGCACGAGGACGAAGATCCCGCCCGGATCCTCCTGGGGGTCGTTGAGGTTCCAGCGCAGCGTGCCGCGCGATGTCTCGTCGCAGCCTTGGGAGTAGAGACCCTCGGTCCTGTCGCAGTCGGTCAGATCCGGCCGCGCGAGCGTGCCGATCGTGACCGTCACGGAGTCGCCGTAGTCGGTCTCAGTCCGGCCGTAGCGCAGGTCGGCGCCGACCGCGTCGTCGTCGAACCCGTCGAACCAGTCAGCGGTCGCGGTCGTGGCCAGCTCCGGGGTGCCGACGTGCTCCGCCGCGACGTACGCGAGCGCCTGCGGCGTGATCGCGGCCCGGTCGTCGTCGCAGCCGGTGACGAGGCCGGTGACGAGGGCGCCGGCGAGCAGCAGGATCCCGAGACCGGCGCGGAGCATGTCGTCACGGTAGCCCGCGGCCGTCGAGGTGCTGGTCGAGGGCGCGGAATGGTCACCAACCGCAGGTGGGAGCGCTCCAGATCTGCGGTTGGTGACCATTCCGCGCGTCGGTCCGCCACGTCGGTCTGCCCGTCGGCCGCCGGCTGGCCGGAGCCGACTCCCCGTGAACGGCGGAGCCCCGAGGGCCATCGAATGGTCACCAACCGCAGGTGGGAGCGCTCCAGATCTGCGGTTGGTGACCATTCCTGCGGGGTCGCGCCCGCGCTCAGCCCTTCACCGCGCCGTCCAGCCCGCCGCGCAGGAACAGCCGCTGGAACACCAGGAAGAACGCGATCGGCAGCGCGCAGGAGATCAGCAGCGCCGCCATCATCACGTCGAGCTCGGTCACGCCGGCGAGCCGCGGCAGCCGGACCGAGAGCGGCTGCTTGGCGGGGTCGGGCAGGACGACCAGCGGCCAGATGAAGTCCTTCCAGGCCGCGAGCACCGCGAAGACCGAGACCACCCCGAGGACCGGCCGCGACATCGGGAGCACGACGTACCAGAACAGCCGGAAGTCGCCGCAGCCGTCGACCCGCGCCGCCTGGATGACCTCGCGCGGGAGGTTGTCGAAGAACCGCTTCACGAGCGCGATGTTGAACGCGCTGGCTCCGGCCGGCAGGAACGCGCCCCAGTACGTGTTCACGAGGTTCCAGTGCGTGAACGGCATGTCGAGGACCGTCAGGTAGAGCGGCACCAGCAGCACGACGGCCGGGACGAACATGGTCGCGAGCACCAGCCCGTACAGCACCCGGCCGTAGCGCGGTCGCAGGATCGACAGCGCGTAGCCACCGGTCACGGCGACGAGCATCTGCACCGCCCACGAGCCGAACGCGATGACGACCGTGTTCCAGAAGTAGAGCTTCAGGTCGATGTCGACCCACGCGGTGCGCAGGTTCGCCCAGTCGACACCGTTGGGCCAGAGCTCGAGCGGGTGGCGCAGCGTGTCCTGCGTCGGCGTGATCGCAGACTTCGCCAGCCACAGGATCGGCCCGAGGCAGACCAGCACCAAGAACAGCAGGACCAGGCCGTTGAGCAGCGTCCGGCCGACCTTGAACAGCGGGCGGCCGCGCTCGTACTCCGACGTGATCCCGCGCGACTCCGCGGCACTCCTCCGGGCGCTCACTCGGACCACCGCCGGGTCAGCCGGAAGTACACCAGCGACAGCAGCGCCAGGGTGAGGGCGAGCATCAGGCTCAGCGCGGTCGCCTTGCCGTAGTCGCCGCCCGTCGTGTTCTGGAACGCGTAGCGGTAGACGAGCAGCAGCACGGTCAGCGTGGAGTTGTTCGGCCCGCCGTCGGTGAAGAGGTACGGCTCGAGGAACACCTGCGCCGTCCCGATGATCTGCAGGATCAGCGTGATCAGCATGATCCCGCGCAGGTGCGGCAACGTGACGTGCCAGACCTTGCCGAGTACGCCGGCGCCGTCGACCTCCGCGGCGTCGTACTGCTCGGGCGGCACCGACACGAGCGCGGCGAGGTAGATGATCACCGTGCCGCCGGCGGCCGCCCAGGTCGCCTCGATGACCAGTGACGGCATCGCCCAGGCGGGATCCTCGAGCCAGGGCACCGGCCCGAGCCCGACCTTGCCGAGGATCGAGTTGAACACGCCGGTCGGCTCGGCGTCGTAGAAGAACCGCCACAGCAGCACGGCGACTGCGGGCGGGATCACGACGGGGAGGTAGGCCAGGAGCGAGTACAGCCCGCGGGCGCGGCGTACGTCGCTCATGATCACGGCGAGGATCAACGGCACCGGGTAGCCGAACACCAGCGCGAGCAGCGCGAACCACAGCGTGTTCTGCACAGCCGTCGACAGCAGCGGGTCCTCGAGGACCGCGCGGAAGTTGTCGAGGCCGACGAACTCGGGGTCGGTGACCAGGTTCGTCTGCTGGACGCTCATGATCACCGACCGGACGATCGGCCACCACGAGAAGAGCCCGAAGACCAGCAGCATCGGCAGCAGGAAGACCAGCGTGCTGGCCGACCCACGGGCACGGGTCAGGAGCGAGGACATGAAGACCTTTCGGGACACAGGGGTCGAGGCCGGCCGGCGCGCTCGAGGATGACGCGCCGGCCGGCCCCCACCGGTCAGGAGTCGAGCAGTGCCTGGGCCTGGCCCTGCGCGTCGGCGAGGAGCGCGGCGATGTCCGCGTTCTCGTCGGTGAGCACCTTCTGCACGACGGCGTCGAGGATCGCGTACAGCTCCTGGGTGTGGCTGGACGGCTCCGGGATCAGGTTCTGGTCGAAGATGCCCTCGCGGAACGACGACATCTGGTCCTGGGGGACGTTCACGTACGGCGCGATCGCGTCCTGCACGCCCTGCCAGGTCGGCTCGTCGAAGATCGGCAGCGTCGGGGTCCCGATCGGCTGGTCGCTCTCGGCCAGCACCTTCGCGTCGGCCTCGGCGGCGGCGGGGTCGTAGTTCTTCTTCTCGCGGTAGAAGTCGTTCCACAGCACGGCCGCGGCCTGCTCCTCGTCGCTGGCCTTGGCGCTGACCGCCGCGACGGAGCCGCCGCCGAGGACTC
Source organism: Nocardioides caricicola (assembly GCF_039541135.1). Taxonomy (NCBI): domain Bacteria; kingdom Bacillati; phylum Actinomycetota; class Actinomycetes; order Propionibacteriales; family Nocardioidaceae; genus Nocardioides; species Nocardioides caricicola. The sequence continues at coordinate 167,116 of NZ_BAABFQ010000003.1, forward strand.
CGGCGTCCGGGCTGTCCGAGAGCGGCAGCACGGCGAGGCCGTAGCTGTCCGGGTCGACCTGGTTGGTCGTGACCAGCGCGTTGTAGACGTCCGAGCCGGACATGTACATGCCGACCTTGCCGGCGGCGAACGCCTCGTTGATCGTGCCCCACTCGAAGTTCGTGTTCTTGCCCATCGAGTCGTCCTCCCACCGCATGTCGTGCAGCATCTGCAGACCCTCGGCGGTGGCCGGGTTGTCGACGGTCGCGGTGGTGCCGTCCTCCGACTGCAGGCGGCCGCCGAGCGTGTAGGTCAGCGTGGTCAGCATCCAGCCGCCGGTGTTGTTGGCGCTCATCTGGACGTAGCCGGCCTGGCCGGTGGCCTCCGCGATCGCGTCGGCGTCCTCACGTACCTCGTCCCACGTGGTCGGCGGCGAGTCCGGGTCCAGCCCGGCCTCCTCGAACAGGTGGCGGTTGTAGTGCAGGCCGACGCCGTACACGTCGGTCGGGAGGCCGTAGATCTTGCCGTCCGTGCCGGTCGCGGCGGCGAGCACGCTGGGGTTGAACTCGTCGGCGTACGGCAGCTCGTTGACGTACTCGGTCACGTCGGCGATCTGCTGCCGCTCGGCAAGGCCCTTGGTGTCGGTGAACGGCACCCGGAACGTCGTCGGCAGGGTGTCGCCCGCGAGCTGGGTGGAGAACGTCTCGGCGCTCCACTCCCACTCGACCGGCTCGACGACGATGTCGGGGTTCGCCTTCATGAACTCCTCGGCGAGCTTGTTGACGGCGTCGATGGTGCCCTGCTCGTCGCCGGGCCGCCAGCCCTCGACGGTGATGGACACCTTGCCGTCGTTCTCGCTGTCGTCTCCGTCGCTGCCGCACGCGGCCGCGAGCACCGAGACGGAGGCGAGGGATGCGATGGTCGCCAGCGCGGTCAGGCCGCGCCGCCGGTGGTTCCTCATGGTTGCTCCTAGGTGGTGTTGCGGTTCGGGTCGGGTGCCTGGACCCCGGGTCGTGTCAGGTGAGCTGCAGCCAGGCGCTGGCGTCGGCGGGCAGGCGTCCTCCTTCCAGCGGCACGCTGGCGAGCCAGGTCTGCGCGGGAGACGGCAGGTCGAGCGGACCGTCCGAGAAGTTGGTGACGTGCACGAAGCCCTCACCCCGGCGGAAGGCGATGGCCTCCGGGCCGAGGTCGAGCCACTCGAGGCCGCCGTCGCCGAGCTCCGGGCGCTCGTGGCGCAGCCGGAGCGCGGCGCGGTAGAGCGCCAGCATCGAGCCGGAGTCGGCGGACTGCGCCGCGGCGGTGAGCCCGGCCCAGTCGCCGGGCTGGGGGAGCCAGGTGTCGACGGGTACGCCGCTGAAGCCGTACGGCGGTGTCGTCCCCGACCACGGGAAGGGCACGCGACAGCCGTCGCGACCGGGGTCGACCCCGCCGGAGCGGGCGTGCATCGGGTCGTCGATCCGGTCGAGCGGGATATCTGCCTCCGGCAGCCCGAGCTCCTCGCCCTGGAAGAGGTAGTAGGCGCCCGGCAGCGCCATCGCGAGCAGTGCCGCCGCGCGCGCCCGCCGGGTGCCGAGCGCGAGGTCGGTCGGCGTGCCGAAGCGCTTGGTCTCGAACGCGAACGCCGTGTCCTCACGCCCGTAGCGCGTCACGGGCCGGGTGACGTCGTGGTTCGACAGCACCCAGGTGGCAGGCGCCCCGACCCGGTCGTGCACCTCGAGCGTCTGCCGGATCGACTGGTCGAGGGCCTTCGCGTCCCACGGCGAGGCCATGAAGTCGAAGTTGAACGCCGAGTGCAGCACCCCCGGGCGCAGGTAGCGCGCGAAGCGCTCCGCGTCCGGCAGCCAGATCTCGCCGATCAGCACCCGGTCGGGCCCGTAGGACTCGGCGATCCGGCGCCAGCCGCGGTAGATGCCCTGCAGGTCCTCGCGGTCGACGTACGGGTGCTCTCCCGGGTCGTGCGGCGGGTCGACCTCGGGCAGGTCGGCATCCTTGGCGAGCAGGGCGGCGGAGTCGATCCGGATGCCCGCGACGCCGCGGTCGAACCAGAACCGCAGGATGTCCTCGTGCTCGGCGACCACGTCGGGGTGGCCCCAGTTCAGGTCCGGCTGGCCGGGGGAGAACAGGTGGAGGTACCACTGCTCGGGTCCGTCCGGGCCGACCACCCGCGACCAGGCCGGGCCCCCGAACTCCGAGACCCAGCCGTTGGGTGCGCGCTCGCCGTCCGCACCGCCGCCGTCGCGGAACCAGAACCGCTCCCGCTCCGGCGAGCCCGGCCCGGCGGCCAGCGCTGCCTGGAACCACGCGTGCCGCTCCGACACGTGGTTGGGGACCACGTCGATGATCGTGCGGATCCCGAGCGCGAGCGCGTCGGCGATCAGGCCCTCGGCCTCGGCGAGGTCGCCGAAGGCCGGCTCGATGGCGCGGTAGTCGGCGACGTCGTAGCCGCCGTCGGCCATCGGCGAGGGGTACCACGGGGTGAACCAGAGGGCGTCGACCCCGAGGTCGGCCAGGTAGGGGAGCCGGGCCCGGACGCCGGCGAGGTCACCGGTGCCGTCGCCGCTGGCGTCGGCGAAGCTGCGCGGGTAGACCTGGTAGATCGCGGCGCTCCGCCACCAGTCGGCGTCCCGCCGAGGGTCGTGCTGGTCGGTGCTCACGCGTGCAGGCCTCGTTCCCGGTTGCGGTGACCGTCACGGGGGTGACGGCGCCGGGAACGCTAAGAGCGCTTGCAGTGCACTGCAAGAACCTGACAGTGAGTAATTATCTTGCAGATCTTGCACCGGCAGACGCCGCGTTTGCAGGACGCGTGGACCGCCTGACGACCAGCTCGGGCTCGAAGAGCAGCTCGTCGGCGGGCGCCTCCTCGCCACGGATCTGGGCCAGCAGCGCAGCCACCGCGGCGCGGCCCATCGCCTCGATGGGCTGGCGGACGGTCGTCAGCGGCGGCTCCACCGAGGACATGAACGCGGAGTCGTCGTACCCGACGACCGACACGTCCTCGGGCACCCGCAGGCCGGAGCGGCGCACGGCCCGGATCGCGCCCAGTGCCAGCGGGTCGCTGGCGCAGACGAGCGCGGTCGCGCCGCGACCGACCAGCGTGGACGCCGTGGCCTGGCCGCTCTGCAGGGAGAACTGGCTGTGCCCCACCATCGCGTCCGGGAGGTCGAGGAGCGCCCGTGCGGCGGCGAGCTTGCGCACCGACGGCTCGTGGTCGCGCGGGCCGAGGACCAGGCCGATCCGCTCGTGCCCGAGCGCCTGGAGGTGCTCCAGCGCCTGCTCCATCGCGCTCGCGTCGTCGCAGACCACGCTCGGGAACGGGAGCCGGTCGATGCCGGCGTTGAGCAGCACCACGGGGAGCTTGCGCCGGGCGAGCCGGTCGTAGTGCGCGTGGTCGGCCTCGGTCTGGCTGTACTGGCCGCCCGCGAAGATGATGCCGGCGACCTGCTGCTGCTCGAGCAGCATGTCGACGTACCCGGCCTCCGCGCCGGCCTCGTTGATCTGCGTGCACAGCACCGGCGTCAGCCCGTTCTGCGACAGCAGCGCGCCCACCACCTCGGCGAGCGCCGGGAAGATCGGGTTCGACAGCTCCGGGAGCACCAGGCCCACCAGGCGGGCCCGCTCGCCCCGGAGCTTGGTCGGCCGCTCGTAGCCGAGCACGTCGAGCGCCGTCAGCACGGTCTCCCGGGTCGCCTCCGAGACCCCGGGCTTGCTGTTCAGCACCCGGCTCACCGTCGCCTCGCTGACGCCGGCCCGGGCGGCCACCTCGGCCAGTCGTCGGGTCATGGCGGCAATCTAGCCGACTCAGACGTGCAAGAAGCCGACAAATCCGAGCAGGCGGCCGTCAGGATGGCTGCAAGCCGGGCCGGGATCACCGGCGGCCGTTACCGAACCGTGTCCTGATCTGCCGTGGCCCTGGATAGTCTCCCCGGGTGGCGCGAGGGTTCTTGGGCGATCGCGCGGCCGCGTGGCGTACCGGGAGCCGGGAGAGCCAGGCGTTCGCGTTGGGCCTGCTGCTGGTCGGGGTGACGCTGTCGCTCGCGGTCTCCCTCGGCAACTACGACCTGATGCCGCTGACGGCGTACTTCGTCTGGCTGCTGATCGGGATGCTGCTGCTCCGGTTCGTGCCGCTGCTCGTGCTGAGCGGCTGGACGCTCGCCTGCGCTGTCGGTGCGTCCCTCGCCGACGGCCCGCTCACGGTGGTCCGCATCGTCGCGATCCTCTCGATGGTGGTCGGTGTCGCACTGCTGCTCTACCAGTCGCGCCGCCAGCGCAGCGGGCTGCCCGGGTCCCTGGGCGAGGCGATGCTCGCGGACCTGCGCGACCGGCTCCAAGCCCAGGGGCGGGTTCCCGCGCTGCCCGAGAGCTGGCAGTGCCAGACGGCGATGCTCGCCGCCCACGGCGCGGGGTACGCCGGGGACTTCCTCGTGGCCGACCTCGACGAGGACCGGCGCCACCTCGAGATGATCCTGGTCGACGTGTGCGGCAAGGGCGTCGACGCGGCGACCCAGGCCCTGCAGTTCGCCGGCGCCTTGGGCGGGCTGATCGGTGCGCTGCCCCCGGTCGCGCTGATGGAGGCCGCGAACGGCTTCCTGCTGCGGCAGTTCTCCGACGACTCGTTCGCCACGGCGGTCCACGTGTTCCTCGACCTCGAGACCGGCGGCTACTCGATCGTCAGCGCCGGCCACCCGCCGGCCCTGCACTGGTCGACGGACGCGGGGACGTGGCAGATCGACAACGCCCGCGGCACCGCGCTCGGCATCATGAACCGCCCCGAGCTGCACGCCAGCACCGGCGTGCTGGCGCCCGGTGAGGCGCTGCTGTTCTACACCGACGGCGTGGTGGAGTCGCGCAGCGCGGACCTGGACGAGGGCATCGAGTGGCTGCGTCGTACCGCCGAGCGCGCGATCGGCGACGGCTTCCCGGGCGCGGCCCGCCGGATCGTGCGTCAGGTCCCGCGGGGCGATGACGACCGGGCAGTGCTGATCCTGTCCCGCGACGACTGAACCCGGGCGACCACCAGCCCGGCGACGAGCGCACCGAGCGTGCCGAGCGTCTCGTCGCCGAGCGTGTCCTCGTACGCCGTCTCGATCTCGGTGCCGTGGCGGATGAACGTCCACCACTCGCCGAGCTCCCAGCCGATCGCCAGGATCGCTCCCAGCCCGCAGACCACCAGCACGACGGCCCACCGGGGGCGCACGGGGCCGCAGATGAGCAGCCCGATGCCGGTCAGCAGCAGGAACCAGTTGAAGAAGTGGTTGAAGTCGTCCCACCACACCAGCGAGTCGTAGAGATCCAGGCTGTTGCCGGTCACGTCGACGAGGAACGGCAGCATGATCAGCGTGAACGCGCCGTACGGCGCAGTGCTCCAGAGCCCGGCGGGGCGCGGCGTACGCCGCCGGGCCGCCAGCCACCAGATCGCCGGCGCAAGCAGCATCAGCAGGGGATAGGCGATCAGCCGCGCGCCGAACGCCTTGTCGGCGAACCGCTCGATGCCGGGCGCCCACTCCGCGACGGCCAGCTGGCCCACGGTGAGCGCGATCACGAGGACGGGGACCCACCACGGCACGCGCTTCACGCGAGGATGGTGGCAGGAATAGCCGGGACGTGCGCACGGTTGTGCGGGTCGTACGGAATTCAACTAACGCGACAACGTAGCGAAGGACAGTGAGCGGACATGCAGATCGGCATCTTCACCGTCGGTGATGTGACGCCGGACCCGACCACCGGGCGTACTCCCTCGGAGCACGAGCGGATCAAGGCGACGGTCGAGATCGCGAAGAAGGCCGAGGAGATCGGCCTGGACGTGTTCGCGACCGGCGAGCACCACAACCCGCCGTTCATCGCGTCCAACCCGACCGCGACGCTGGCCTACATCGGCGCCCAGACCGAGAACATCATCCTGTCGACCGCGACCACCCTGATCACGACCACCGACCCGGTGCTGATCGCGGAGGACTACGCGAAGATCCAGCACCTGACCGACGGCCGCGTCGACCTGATGATGGGTCGCGGCAACACCGGTCCGGTCTACCCGTGGTTCGGCAAGGACATCCGCGAGGGCATCAACCTCGCCATCGAGAACTACGCGCTGCTGCGCCGGCTCTGGACCGAGGACGTCGTGAACTGGGAGGGCCGGTTCCGTACGCCGCTGCAGGGCTACACCTCGACCCCGCGGCCGCTGGACGGCGTCGCGCCGTTCGTGTGGCACGGCTCGATCCGCAGCCCCGAGATCGCCGAGCAGGCGGCGTACTACGGCGACGGGTTCTTCCACAACCACATCTTCTGGCCGGCCGGGCACACCAAGCAGATGGTCGACCTCTACCGGCGCCGCTTCGAGCACTACGGCCACGGCCCGGCGGACACCGCGATCGTCGGTCTCGGCGGCCAGTTCTTCATGCGGAAGAACAGCCAGGACGCGATCGACGAGTTCCGCCCGTACTTCGACAACGCGCCGGTCTACGGCCACGGCCCGTCCCTGGAGGACTTCTCCGAGGCGACGCCGCTGACCGTGGGCTCGCCGCAGCAGGTCCTGGAGCGGACGCTGTCGTTCCGTGACTACGCGGGCCACTACCAGCGTCAGCTGTTCCTGGTCGACCACGCCGGGCTCCCGCTCAAGACCGTGCTCGAGCAGCTCGACCTGCTCGGCGAGATCCTCCCGGAGATGCGCAAGGGCTTCGCCGAGGGCCGCCCCGCTCACATCCCCGAGGCCCCCACCCACGCGTCCCTGGTCGCCGCCGCCGGCGGCGCCAAGGACACCACCATCCACGCCGTCGACGACGTGACAGGAGTATCCGTATGACCCGCATCGCCGTCATCAGTGCCGGCCTCAGCGTCCCGTCCTCGACCCGGCTGCTCGCCGACCGGCTGGCCGAGGCCACCGTCGCCGCGATCCAGCACCCGGTCGAGGTCGACGTGGTCGAGCTGCGCCCGCTGGCCCACCCGCTCGCCGACCACCTGCTCACCGGCTTCCCTTCCGGTGAGCTCGCCGAGGCGATCGAGACGGTCCGGCTGGCGGACGCGCTGATCGTGGTGACGCCGGTGTTCTCCGCGTCGTACTCGGGTCTGTTCAAGACGTTCTTCGACGTCCTCGAGACCGACACGCTCGCCGGCGTCCCGGTGCTGATCGCCGCGACCGCCGGCACCGCCCGGCACTCGCTGGTGCTCGAGCACGCGCTCCGTCCGCTGTTCAGCTACCTGCACGCGGTCGTCGTCCCGACCGGGGTCTTCGCGGCCAGCGAGGACTTCGGCGAGGCGGGCCTCCAGACCCGCATCGACCGGGCCGCCGGCGAGCTGGCGACGCTGCTCGGCGGCGCGCCGCGCCAGCGGGCCCGCACGGTGGAGGACGAGTTCGCGGACCCGACGCCGTTCGAGGATCTGCTCCGCGGCGCTTAGAGCCCGTAGATGCGGCGCGCGTTGCCGGCGGCGATCATGTCGGCGACGCGCGCTGCGTCGTCCTCGGGCCAGTCCGCGAGGGCGGCGGCCATCGCGCGCCGCCACAGGTGCGCGCCCAGGTAGTGGAGCTCGGGAAGCCCGTAGGCGTCGGAGGAGTACAGCTGCTTGCCGAACGGCGCCAGCTCCATGGCCTCGCCGACCAGCTGCACCGACCGGTCACCGAGGTGGTTGACGGCGAGCCCGACGTCGAACGAGACGTGCTCGAAGGCCTGCGCGAGGTAGCCGGCGTTGCGGTGGTACGGGTAGCAGTGCAGGAGCAGGATCGGCACGTCGACCGCTCGGATCAGCGGCAGCAGGTGCAGCGGGTCGGCGCTGCGCAGGTCGAGGTCGCGGTCACCGAGGCCCGTGTGCACCTGGATCGGCAGCCCGCGCTCGGCCGCCTCGTGCACGCCGAACGCGACCAGGACGGGGTCGACGACCCGGCTGCCCGACGCTCGCGCGGCCGCCGCGACGTCCGCGTCCCCGGGCCGCGACCAGTCGATGTCGAGACCGCAGCGGTACGCCGCGATCGTCTTGGTGGCCACGACGTCGGCGGCCGCGAGCCGCTCGCGGAACGCCCCGGGCACGTCGGTCTCCCCGAGCACCTGCTCGAGGGCCAGCTCGAGGCGCAGCACCTCCGAGCGAGGCTCGGGGTCGGTGACGAGGCCAGGGGTGAGGCCGGTGTCCACGATCCAGTGGGCGACACCGGCGGCGTCGAGGAACGTCGCCACGAGCTCGTCGTACGGCGTCGCCGCGCGCGCCTCCCAGTAGGCGTCCGCGGAAGCGTGGGGCTCGAGGCCGAGCAGCGGTGCGCACCAGCGTCGTACCGCCATGCCCAGCGGTAGGTCGAAGCCGGACGTCACCGGGCCCGTCGAACCCTCGTTGAGTGCCTGCTCGAACGACGCCCGGTCGCCGGGCTCGGTGAACCAGCCGTGCACGTGGTGGTCGACGAGCCGCACGGTCCGGAGGTGCTCGTCGAGGGACACCTCAGCAGCTCCAGGCCAGGCGCAGCGCCTCGGCGGTCTCGGCGAGCGGCAGTGACCCGAACACCTCGACCTCGCGACGTCGCACCGCGGCGACCCCCGCGACGACCGGCGCACCCAGCACGTCGCGGGCGAGCTCCGACGCCTCTAGGGCGTCGACGGCCTCGGCCTGGGTCGCCGGCAGCTGCGGCAGCTCCCGGCCGGACTCGCTGGGGTGGACGTCCACGGCGGCGTCGAGAGCCAGCTCGTGCCGCACGCCGTGCGCGGCGCTGCCGAGGAGGGCCGCGACCGCGAGGTAGGGGTTCGCGCTCGGGTCGACGACCTTCAGCTCCAGGTTCGCGCCGTGCGCGCTGTCCGGGCCGCCCGCGACGAGCCGGACCGCGGCCTCGCGGTTCTCCAGCCCCCAGCAGACCGCCGCACCCGCCCAGTTGCCGGGCACGAGCCTGCGGAGCGAGAGCGCCGAACCGGCGTACACGGCGAGGAGACCGGGGAGCGCGGCGAGGATCCCCGCGACCGCGGCCTCGCCGGTCGGGGTCAGGCCGTGTGGGCCGGGGCCGTCGCCGAGGACGGGTCGGCCGTCCGCGCCGGTGAGCGAGAGGTGGAGGTGCGCGCCGTTGCCCGCCTCGCCGGCGAACGGCAGCGGCGAGAACGACACCTGGAGCCCGTGCCGGGCCGCGACCCGGCCGAGCAGGATGCGGGCGAGGAGCACGTCGTCGGCGGCAGTCACCGGGTCGCTCGGCGACAGCGAGACCTCGAGCTGGTCCTGGCCGTACTCCATGTGCAGCTGCTCGATGCCGAGGCCGGCGCGCTCCGCGGCGACCGTGAGGTCGACGAGCAGCGCCGACCGCTCGAGCGAGGTGCGCACGCCGTACGGCGCCCAGGGCCCCGTCGAGGCGTGCCCGCCGTCGGCGGAGAGCAGCGTGCACTCGAGCTCGGCGCCGACGCGCGCCTCGAGCCCGGCGCTCCGGGCGGCGGCGACGGCGCGCTCCAGGACGCCGCGCCCGCACATCGGCGAGCGCTCACCGCCTTGGAGGTAGAGGTCGCCGGGCGCCCACCCGACGCCGTCCTCCACGGTGCGCACCTGCCCGCGGTCGATCCGGATCCGGTTGTCGCCGACCACGCCCAGCTCGGGCGTGAACGCGATCGAGCCGTCGACGCAGAACACGCTCCACGACGGCGAGGCGCCCATGCCGACGGTGTGGAACGCGTCGAGACGCGCGGCCGGGACGTACTTCGCCCGGGCCACGCCCGCCATGTCGACGATCGAGCCGCCGACGACCGCCAGGTCGGCCACTAGTGCTGGTAGGTGCCGTGCAGGATCGCGCGGCCGGCGGTCTTGAAGGCCAGGTTGAAGGACACGACGGCGGGCGACGCGTCGGAGTCGACGCCGAGCGACTCCTCCTTCACGGCATGGACGACGAAGAAGTAGCGGTGCACCTGGTCGCCCTCCGGAGGAGCGGCGCCCATGAACGCCTTCGGACCGCCGTCGTTGCGGCACATGAACGCGTTGCCGGGCAGGCTCGCGCCCTCCGCGCCGGCGCCGGCGTCCAGGGAGGTCACGTCGGCCGGGAGGTCGACGAGCACCCAGTGCCAGAAGCCGCTCGGCGTCGGTGCGTCGGGGTCGAAGCAGGTGACGGTGAAGCTCTTGGTGCCCTCCGGGGCACCGGACCAGGACAGCTGAGGTGAGGTGTTCCCGAGCGCCGCGACCTGGTCGTCCTTCAGCGGCTGGCCGTCGGACACGTCCGCGCTGGTCACCGTGAACGAGGGCACGGCGGGGAGCAGGTCGTACGGGTTGGGAGTCACCGGACGGTCGAGTGTCATGGCTCCCAACGTAGTCCGGTGGGTGAGCCCGCGTCACCGACCCGAGGTGCGTGCCCGGGATGATGTGCGGATGGACGAGTTCCCGACGTACCCCTCCGGCCTGCGACTCACCGGCCGGCGCGTCGTCATGGTCGGCGGTGGCCACGTGGCGCAGCGCCGGGTCCCGCAGCTCATCGCCGTCGGCGCCGACGTGCACGTGGTCTCGCCCGAGGTGACGCCCGCGATCGAGGGCATGGCCGGCGCGGGTGAGGTGACCTGGCACCGGCGCGGGTTCGAGGACGCCGACCTGGACGGCACCTGGTACGTCATCGCCGCGACCGACGACGACGCCGTGAACGAGCAGGTCTCCGCGTCCGCCGAGTCCCGCCGGATCTTCTGCGTGCGCTCCGACGACGCCACCCGCGCGACCGCGTGGACGCCGGCGGTCGGCCGGCACGACGGCGTCACGGTCGGCGTGCTGAGCCAGCGGGAGCCGCGTCGTTCCGCCGCGGTGCGCGACGAGATCCTGGAGAGCCTGCGCGAGGGCACCCTGGCCGCGCGGCACCAGCGCGACCGGACGCCGGGCGTCGTGCTCGTCGGCGGGGGACCGGGCCACCCGGACCTGATCTCCGTGGCCGGGCGCAAGGCGCTGATGGACGCCGACGTGGTGGTCGCCGACCGGCTGGCGCCGCGGGAGCTGCTGGGCGACCTGCCGGCCGACATCGAGCTGATCGACGTGGCCAAGCTGCCGCGCGGCCGGTCGGCGCTGCAGGAGGAGATCAACCGGGTCATCGTCGAGCGGGCGCTGGCCGGCAAGCAGGTGGTGCGCTTCAAGGGCGGCGACAACTTCGTGTTCGGCCGCGGCTACGAGGAGGTCATCGCCTGCCGCGAGGCCGGCGTACCGGTCACGGTCATCCCCGGACTGACCAGCCCGGTCGCCGTACCCGCCGTGGCCGGGATCCCCGTGACCCACCGTGGCGTCGCGCACGAGTTCACCGTGATCTCCGGCCACCTGCCTCCGGGGCACCCGGAGTCGCTCACGAACTGGTCGGCCGTCGCCGCCCAGACCGGCACCGTGGTGCTGATGATGGCGGTGGAGAACGCGCCCGCGATCGCGGCGGCGCTGATGGCGGGTGGCCGGCCGGCCTCGACCCCGGTCGCGGTCGTCTGCGACGGGACGATGCCGGGGGAGCGGACCGTGCTCGCGACGCTCGAAGAGCTGGAGACGGCGCTCGTCGAGAACGGCGTGCGGCCGCCCGCGATCATCGTGGTCGGCGAGGTCGTCGCGGTCGCGCACCCCACGGCGTTCTCGTGAACCTGGTCCCGCTCGAGGACCCGGCCGACCCGCGGCTCGCGGACTACCGCGACCTGCGCGACGTCCAGCTGCGCAAGAGCCTCGAGACCGAGCACGGGATGTTCCTGGCCGAGGGCGAGAAGGTGATCCGTCGCGCGGTGTCCGCCGGGTTCGCGCCCCGCTCCTTCCTCATGGCGCCGCGCTGGGTCGACGGCCTGGCCGACGTCCTCTCGGCGACGGACGCGCCCTGCTACGTGCTCCCCGAGGAGCTGGCGTCCGAGGTCGCCGGTTTCCACGTGCACCGCGGCGCCCTGGCCTCGCTCAACCGCACGCCGCTCCCGCCGGTCGCCGAGGTGCTGGCCGGCGCGCGGTCCGTGCTGGTGCTGGAGGACCTCGTCGACCACACGAACGTCGGGGCCGTCTTCCGCTCCGGAGCCGCCCTCGGCTTCGACGCCGTGCTGCTCGCGCCGCGCTGTGCCGACCCGCTCTACCGCCGCTCGATCAAGGTCGCGATGGGCGCGGTGTTCACGCTGCCGTGGACCCGCCTGCCCGACTGGGCCGACGCCCTGCCCTCGCTGTCGGCCCTCGGGTTCACGACGGTCGCCCTGACCCTCGCCGACGACGCGACGCCCATCGAGGACGCGGTCGCCGGGCTCGACCGGGTCGCGCTGGTGCTCGGCTCGGAGGGCCACGGCCTCTCCGGGCGCTGGGAGCAGAGCGCGGACCGGCGCGCGATCATCCCGATGCGGGAGGGGATCGACTCCCTCAACGTCGCCGCCGCGTCCGCGGTCGCCTGCTACGTCACCGCGCGCCGCTGACCCCTGCGGTGCGCGGAATGGTCACCAACCGCACGTTGGGAGCGCTCCGATCTGCGGTTGGTGACCATTCCGTGCGCTGAGCAGCCGCTCAGACGGCCATCTCGAAGATCAGCTCGAGGCCGTCCTCGTCGTCCCACTGCTCGCCGTTGCGGACGAACGGGTACTGCCCGACCAGGGCCAGCGACGCCTCGTTCTCGGGGGAGACGGTCGCGCGCAGGGTCCGCACGGACGGCTCGCTGCGCGCGTGCTCGATGGCCAGCTCGAGGGCAGCGCGGGCATAGCCCCGCCGGCGGTACGCCGGATCGACGGCGTACCCGACCTCCACCATGCCGTCGGCGTCCGGAGCGCCGTGGAAGCCGGACTGACCGACCGCGACATCGAGCGCGTCGTCCCACAGGACGCCCGTGATCCAGGGCAGGTCGTCCGGCGTCTCGACCGCCTGCCGGGCGCGGTACTGCCAGACCCACGAGCAGTCCTCGGACACGAACCACTCCGTCAGCGGCACCGGCGAGTGTGCGTTCGCGACCGCGAGGTCACCGGCGGCGAGACCGGCGAGGGCCTCGGGGGAGAGCCTGACGATCCGGACGGTCACGCGGGCCACTCGGGCGGGTACTGGTCCGCGGTCTTCTCCTGGAGCTTCTGCAGCTTCTTGCGCTGCTTGGTGGGCAGCCGGTCGCCGAACACGGTGCCGAGGGTGTGGTCGGTCTCGTGCTGCAGGCAGCGCGCCAGCAGGCCGTCGCCCGCGAACGACACCGGCTCGCCGTCGAGACCGGTGCCGGTCACGCTCGCGTAGTCGGGCCGCGCGCACTCGATGAACGCGCCGGGGAACGACAGGCAGCCCTCATCGCCGTCGTCGAGGTGCCGGTCCTTGCCCTCCGGCAGGGTCAGGACGGGGTTGCACACGACGCCGACGGTCCGCTCACCGGACTCGTCGGGGCAGTCGAAGACGAACATCGCGACGTCCTCGCCGATCTGGCACGCGGCCAGCCCGACGCCGTCCGCGGCGTACATCGTCGCGACCATGTCGGCGGCGAGCGCGCGCAGCGCGTCGTCGTACGTCGTCACCCGCTGCTGCGGGCGGTGCATCACCGGCGTCCCCCAGCGGGTCATCGGTCGCACCGTGCCGCCCGTGGGCAGCGGGCCGTGTGGGGCGTGGTCGGGCTCATCGGGCATGGCGCGATCCTAGAAGGCAGTCGCTGTGACCGGTCCCACGGAGTCAATGTTGTAACTCGGAGTTACAGTTTGGGCATGGCTCAGACAAGACACGGGTTGGCCTCGACCGAACGCCGCGACCCGATCGGGTACGCCGTCGCGGCACTCAACCGGCTCGCGCAGAGCGACGTCCTCGACCGGCTGCGCGCGCGCAAGCAGACCGAGCAGGCCGTGTACGTCGCCACGCGCAGCGGGTTCAAGGCGATCACCGCGGCCGGCCGGACGTTCGCCCGGTCGGGCGCTGCGGGGGAGCCGGGCACCCGGCCCCAGCCCGCGCGCACCTCGGGCGTCTTCGACCTCACCCCGACCGAGGACGAGCAGATGCTCGTCGACGTCGTGACCGAGCTGGCCCACGAGGTGCTCCGACCGGCCGCCGCGGAGGCCGACGAGGCCTGCGCCGTGCCGGAGCCGGTGCAGAAGGCCGCGCTCGAGGTCGGGCTGCCGGTCCTCGGCGTCCCCGAGGCGCTCGGCGGCATCTCCGAGGAGCGCTCGGCGATGGCCGGGACGCTGGTCGCCGAGGCACTGTCGAAGGGCGACATGGGGCTGGCGGTCGCACTGCTCGCCCCCGGCTCCGTCGCCACGGCGCTGAGCCTGTGGGGCACCGATGCCCAGCAGCAGACCTACCTGCCGGCGTTCACCGGTGACGACGTCGCGGCCGCCGCGCTCGCGCTCGCCGAGCCCGCCGTCCTCTTCGACGCCATGTCGCCCGGGACGACCGCGGAGCGCACCGCCGACGGCTACGTCCTGAACGGCGTGAAGTCCGCCGTACCGCGGGGCGACCAGGCCGAGCTCTTCGTCGTCGGCGCCCAGCTCGACGGGCAGCCGGTGCTGTTCCTCGTCGAGTCCGGTTCCGCCGGGCTCACCGTCGCGGCCGACCCCTCGATGGGTGTCCGCGCCGCCGGGCTGAGCCGGCTCGAGCTCGACGGCGTCACGGTGCCGGCCGATGCGGTGCTGGGCGCGACCGACGGCACGACGTACGCCGAGTGCGTGCGGCTGTCCCGGCTCGCCTGGTGCGCGCTGGCCGTCGGCACGGGACAGGCGGTGCTCGACTACGTGACGCCGTACGTCAAGGAGCGCCAGGCGTTCGGTGAGCCGATCGCCCACCGTCAGTCGGTGGCGTTCATGGTCGCCGACATGGCGACCGAGCTGCAGGCGATGCGCCTGCTGACCTGGAAGGCGGCGTCTCGCGCGGCGGCCGGCAAGGACTTCTCCCGCGAGGTCGCGCTGGCGCGCTCGGTGTGCGCCGAGAAGGGCATGCGGATCGGCCTCGACGGCGTCCAGCTGCTCGGTGGCCACGGGTTCGTCAAGGAGCACCCGGTCGAGCGGTGGTACCGCGACCTCCGGGCAATCGGTCTCATGGAAGGTGCGGTGCTGGTCTGATGGCGATCTACCTGGACGACCCGAAGAAGTTCAAGGGCCTGGTCGGGCAGGCCCACCAGCTCGCGATGAACGCGCTGCGGCCGATCTCGCGCAAGTACGACAAGGCCGAGCACGCCTACCCGCAGGAGCTCGACATGCTCGCCGCGATGATCGACGGCGTGTCCGAGTCGGGCGCGAGCCAGGGAGCGGGCGCCGCCGGCGTGAAGCGCGACACGGCGGCCGAGGACGACGGCACGGTCAAGAACGGCACCAACCTCGCCTCGGTGATGTCGATCGCCGAGATGTGCTGGGGCGACGTCGGGCTGCTGCTCTCGATGCCGCGCCAGGGTCTGGGCAACTCCGCGATCGCCTCCGTCGCCGACGCGGAGCAGCAGGAGCGCTTCGCCGGTGCCTGGGCGGCGATGGCGATCACCGAGCCCGGCACGGGATCGGACTCCGCCAACATCACCACGACCGCGGTGCTGGACGGTGACGAGTACGTCATCAACGGCGAGAAGATCTTCGTGACCTCCGGCGAGCGCGCCGACGCGGTCGTCGTGTGGGCCACCCTCGACCGGTCGCTGGGCCGCGCCGCGATCAAGTCGTTCGTCGTCCCGAAGGGCACGCCCGGGATGACCGTCGAGCGCCTCGAGCACAAGCTCGGGATCAAGGCGTCCGACACCGCCACGATCATCTTCGACAACTGCCGGGTCCCGGCGGCGAACCTGCTGGGCTCACCGGAGATCGACACCAAGCAGGGCTTCGCGGGTGCGATGGCGACGTTCGACAACACGCGCCCGCTGGTCGCCGCCATGGCGGTGGGCTGCGCGCGCGCCGCGCTCGACCTCACCCGCGAGCTCCTGGAGCAGGCCGGCGTCGAGGTCGACTACGACCGTCCCGCACTGACGCAGTCGGCGGCCGCGGCGAAGTTCCTGCAGATGGAGGCCGACTGGGAGGCCGCGCACCTGCTGATGCTCCAGGCCGCCTGGCTGGCCGACAACCGCAAGCCCAACTCGCTGGAGGCCTCGATGGCCAAGGCGAAGGCCGGCCGAGTCGGCTCCGACATCACGCTCTCGTGCGTGGAGCTCGCCGGCACGCTCGGGTACGCCGAGGGCGAGCTGCTCGAGAAGTGGGCCCGTGACTCCAAGATCCTCGACATCTTCGAGGGCACCCAGCAGGTGCAGCAGCTGATCATCGCCCGGAGGGTGCTCGGCCTGAGCAGCTCCGAGCTCAAGTGAGCAGCGGCCCGGCGAGCCGCGAGCCGAGACGCGTCGGAACCCAGTACCTGACGGGCTACACCAGGACGGGCGCCAGCCGTGCCAGGTCGTCGGGGCGCCTGAGGTCGGGCGGGGCCAGGAACACCGCGTCGACGCCCTGTGCCGCGAGCGCGCCGTAGCGGCTCCGCGTGCCGTCCTCGACGTCGAGGACGGTGATCTTCACGTCGGTGCCCGCGACGGCGGCGAGAGCCCGGTCGACGTACCGCGTGCTGACGTTCACGGCGTCGGCCATCCGCGCGCCGATCGACAGGGTCCGGGCGCCGGCACCGCCGAGGATGATCGGGATGTCGTGCACGGGGCGGGGGTAGCAGGTCGTCTCGGGCAGGTCGCCCTTCGCCTTCGTGCCCGGGGCCCAGAGATCCCGCATCGTCGTGATCGCGGACTCGACGGCATCGAGCCGGGCGGCGGGCGGCGGGAAGGGCAGGCCGTACGCCGCGTGCTCCCGCTGCCACCAGCCGGCGCCGAGTCCCACGAAGGCGCGGCCGCCGCTGAGCGCATCGAGCGTGGCGGCGGCCTTCGCGGTCACGCCTGCCGGCCGGAACGTCACCGGCGTGACGAGGGTGCCGAGCTCGAGGCCGGTGTCGAGGCCCGCCAGCAGGCCGAGGGTCACCCAGGGCTCGGGGATCGGCTCCCACGCGCGCTCGACCTGCGGGATCTGGATCAGGTGGTCCATCAGCGCGATCCCCGCGAAGCCCACCTCGTCGGCGGCGAGGACGATCCCGGTCAGCCACGGCACCGGGTCCTCGCCCCACGGGAACCTGCTCACCTGCAGCACGAACCGGAGTCCCTGGGAGCTCCGCCGCTCGAGGGTCGTGTGCCCCAGGACGCGCTCCTGAGCGTGCTCAGGCACACGACCCGTCTCGACGCGGTGCACCACGTCCCAGCCGGTGAGCTCGACCGCCTGCACCCCCTCCAGCTGCCTCGCCAGCGCGGTGGCCGGGACCGGCCGGCTCCGCTCGCGGTTGCGCGCCCGGCATACCTCGGCGGGTGTGTCGAGGAGGACGACGACCGCCGGCAGACCGGCCGCACGGGCCGCCGTCAGCCAGCGGTCGCGGCGTACGTCGTCGAGGCCGAGCGTGTCGACGACCGTGGTCAGGCCGCGGCCGAGCCGGGCGTCGACGATCCGCTCCAGCAGCGCGAACGCGTCGCCGGACGCCTCCAGGTCGTGCGGACCGCGGCCGACCGCGCCACGCAGCGCGTCGGAGGAGACGACCTCGGCCGGCGAGTAGCGGCCGGCCGCCCACGTGGACTTGCCCGAACCGGACGCGCCGACGAGGACGACCAGCGCGGGGTCGGGAAGCGGCTCGCTCAGCCCTGCCCCGGTGACTTCTTGGCGGGGGCCTTCTTGGCCGGCGCCTTCTTCGCTGGGGCCTTCTTCGCCGGCAGCTTCGCGCTCGGCGTCGTCGCCTTCTTCGCGGGCGCCTTCTTCGCGGGGGCCTTCTTCGGCGGCGCCTTCTTGGCCGGCGCCTTCTTCGCGACCACCCGGGCGACGTCGATCGGCGTCACCTCCGCGGTCCTTTCGACCGGCGGGGGAGCCTGGGTCACCGGCGGCACCGGACGCCGGTTGGACGCCCCGGTGACCTTGTCGGACGCCGTCTTGGCCACCGAGCCGGCGACCATCTTGCCGACCGCCAGCGCGCCCTTGGCCTGCTCAGCCGCCTTGCCAGCGGCACCTGCCGGATCCTTGATCACACCCTTCACGGTGCCGACGACGGTGTCCTGGATCTTCTGAAGCGGGCTCTTCTGGGCCATGGACCGATTCAAGCACGCCCTGCCAGCTACGACACCAGGGCAGCCGCGGGACCGGGCTCCGCCCGCAGGTGCTGAGGCGCGCGGAAGCCGGCGCCGGCGAAGGCGAGGTCGATCGCCTGCACGACGGCGTCGAGCCGGTCGACGGGGACCAGCGCGATGGACGAGCCGCCGAAGCCCCCACCGGTCATCCGAGCGCCGATCGCCCCGGCCTCGACCGCGGTGGTGACCGCGACGTCGAGCTCGTCGCACGAGATCTCGAAGTCGTCACGCATCGACACGTGCGACTCGCGCATCAGGGTGCCGACGGCTGCCCAGTCGTGCTCGGCCAGCGCGTCGCCGGCGGCAGCCACCCGCTGGTTCTCGGTGACGACGTGCGTCGCGCGGCTGCGGATCCGCTCGTCGGTGATCGAGGAGACGTCCTCGAGGCTCGCCTGCCGCAGGGACCTCAGCCCGAGCTCGGCGGCGGCCTGCTCGCAGTCGGCGCGGCGGGCGGCGTACCCGCCGTCGACCAGCGCGTGCGACACCCGGGTGTCGGTGACCAGCAGCGCGAGCGATGCCTGCTCCAGCGGGAGGGCCACCGCGCGCGTGCTGTGGTCGTCGAAGTCGATCAGCAGAGCGGCCCCGTCGGCGGCCAGCAGCGAGATCGTCTGGTCCATCCCGCCGGTGGGCGCGCCGGCCACCTCGGTCTCGGCGCGGACACAGGCGTCGACGAGGCGGCGGCGTACGTCGTCGTCGAGCTCGACACCGGTCAGGCCGCACACCGCGACCGCGACGGAGCACTCCAGCGCGGCCGAGCTGGACAGGCCGGCTCCGGTCGGCACGGTGCCGTGCACGAGCACGTCCATGCCCGGCACGTCGAAGCCGTCCTCGCGCATCGCCCAGAGCACGCCCGCGACGTAGGTCGCCCAGCCGCTGACCTCGCCGGGTCCGAGCGCGTCGACGCTGCCACTCCACGCGGACTCCTGCTCCGCGCTGGCGATCCGGACCTGGCCGTCCGTCCGGGGCGCGACCGCGGCGTACGTCGCGTGCGGCAGGGCGAGCGGCAGCACCAGGCCGCGGTTGTAGTCGGTGTGCTCGCCGATCAGGTTGACCCGGCCGGGCGCGCGGGCGACCAGGGTGGGCTCGGCGCCGTACGCCTCCGCGAACGCCGTGCGGACCTCGTCCGCCAGCTCTGCAGGGACCCCGGGATGAACGAACGACGTGGCAGACACAGGACGTAGACTCGCACGACGTGCAGTTCCTCAACGCGAACGTCCCGGCCCACGACCTGACCTACGACGACGTCTTCATGGTGCCGCGGCACTCCGAGGTCGCCAGCAGGTACGACGTCGACCTGGCCACCGCCGACGGCACCGGGGCCACGATCCCGCTCGTCGTGGCGAACATGACCGCGATCGCCGGCAAGCGGATGGCCGAGACCATCGCTCGCCGCGGGGGCCTGGCCGTGATCCCGCAGGACATCCCGACCTCCGTGGTCGCCGAGGTCGTGCAGTTCGTGAAGTCGCGACACCTCGTCTTCGACACCCCCATCGAGCTGACCCCGCACCAGACCGTCGCCGAGGCCCTGTCGCTGATCCCCAAGCGGGCCCACCGGGCCGCGGTCGTGGTCTCCGAGGGGCGTCCGGTCGGCGTGGTCTCCGAGGCGGACTGCGTGGAGGTCGACCGGTTCGCCCAGGTCCAGCACGTCATGCGGCCGCCCGCCGTCGTGCTCGCGGCCGACGCCGACCCGCGCGCGGCGTTCGACGCCCTGGACCGTGCGCACGCCCAGGTGGCCGTCGCGGTCGACGCCGACGGCGCGCTCGTCGGGGTGCTGACCCGCACGGGCGCGCTGCGCGCGACGCTGTACCAGCCGGCCGTGGACGCGACGGGTGGCCTGCGAGTCGCGGCCGCCGTCGGGGTGAACGGCGAGGTCGGGACCCGCGCCAAGGAGCTGCTCGACGCCGGTGTCGACTGCCTGGTCGTCGACACGGCGCACGGTGACCAGGAGCGGATGATCGAGGCGCTCGGCGTCGTCCGCGGCCTCGACCCGCAGGTCCCGGTCGCCGCCGGCAACATCGTCTCCGCGGAGGGCACCCGCGCGCTCATCGAGGCCGGGGCCGACATCGTCAAGGTCGGGGTCGGCCCGGGCGCGATGTGCACGACCCGGATGATGACCGGCGTCGGCCGTCCGCAGTTCTCCGCGGTGCTCGAGTGCGCCGAGGCGGCGGCGGCGCTCGGCAAGCACGTGTGGGCCGACGGGGGAGTCCGGCACCCGCGCGACGTCGCCCTCGCGCTCGCCGCGGGCGCGTCGGCGGTGATGATCGGGTCGTGGTTCGCGGGCACGCACGAATCGCCCGGCGACCTGATGCTCGACGCCGACGGCCGCGCCTACAAGGTGTCGTTCGGTATGGCCTCGGCCCGCGCGGTCGCGAACCGGACGAGCGCCGAGTCGGCGTACGACCGGGCGCGCAAGGGTCTCTACGAGGAGGGCATCTCCTCGTCGCGGATGTACCTCGACCCCGCCCGACCGGGCGTCGAGGACCTCGTCGACCAGATCTGCTCGGGCGTCCGCTCCGCGTGCACGTACGCCGGCGCCCGCTCGCTGGCCGAGCTGCGTGAGCGCGCCGTGGTCGGCGTCCAGTCTGCGGCCGGGTTCCACGAGGGCCGGCCGCTGTCGACGAGCTGGTAGCTCAGGAGCGCGAGCTGCGCTCCGAGCGGCCGCGCACGATCCCGATGAACCGCTGCACCCAGGGGTCCTCGTTGTCGATGCGCCAGGCGAGGCCGATGGTGGTCGGCTCCAGGTCGGTGACGACCCGGTAGGTGACGTCCTTGCGGTTGTGCAGCCGCGCGATCGACATGGGGACGATTGCGACGCCCGTGCCCGAGGCGACCACCTCGACCGCGTCCTTGACCGACATCTCCGGCCAGGCCAGCTGGTCGGCGTCCGGCGTCCAGCCCGATCGGTGCGGGAGCACGAGCTGCTCGTCGGCGAGGTCCGTGAGCGCCACCTCGTCGGTGAGCGTGAGCAGGTGCTCGACGCCCATCACCGCGACGGGGAGCTCCTCGTAGAGCGGGATGCAGTGCAGGCCGTCCCGGTCGATCGGCAGCCGGACCAGCGCCATGTCGAGGCGGCCCTCCCGGATGCCGACCTCCTGGTCCTCCTCGGTGACGGGAACCAGCTCGAGCGGGTCGCGCGCGAAGCGCTCGCGCCAGATGCGCGCCCACTTGTCCGGGGTCGCCCCGGTGACGAACCCGACGTCGAAGTGCCCGTAGGCACTACTCATGGGCCGAGCTCACGCTGCCGTGGAGCGGGCCGCGTACCAACGCCACCCGGCGGTCACGATGATCGCGCCGACCAGGGAGCCGATGATGCCCGATGCGCGGAGGTCCAGACCGTCCCCGCTCAGCAGGCTGATCAGCAGCCCGCCGACGAACGAGCCGACCAGGCCCGCGACGATCGCCAGCGTCCAGTCGATGCCCTTCCCGCCCTTGCCGAGGATGAGCTGTGCGCCGGCACCGATGACCATGCCGAACAGGATGATTCCCAGGATGAGCATGTCGTGATCCTAGGGGTAGGTCAGCCGGTCTCGCCGAACTGCTCCACCCGGATCGCGTCCGTGTCGAGCCCGGTGTCCTCCAGCAGCCGGGTCGCGAACGACGCGAACCCGACCGATCCGCACACGTAGGCGCGCTCCGCGCCCGCGACGTACGGCGCGAGCTCGTCGGGGTACGGCGGCGCGGCGACGCGGCCGTCGAGGTTCTCCCGGGTCAGCGCGATGAACGCGCCGTACCGCTGCAGCTCGGCGGCGTACGGGAGCTCGTCCCAGGTGCGGGCGACGACCACGATGCGCAGCTTGTCCTGGAGGCCGAGCCGCCGGGCGTAGCGGGCCATCGCGACGAGCGGCACGACGCCGGAGCCTCCACCGATGCAGACCGCGGGCACGTCGCCCTCCCAGACGAACCAGCCGCCGATCGGGCCGCGCAGCTCGAGCACGTCGCCGACCTCGGCGACGTCGTGGAGGAAGCCGGAGACCTCGCCGCCGGGCAGGCACTCGACCATCAGCTCGAGCAGCGGGTCGTCGGGGTCGGACGCGACGGAGTAGGAGCGCTGGGCCGTGTAGCCGTCGGGCGCACGCAGCCGCACGACGTAGTGCTGGCCGGGCAGGTGGTCGACCCGGTCGTCGACGTGGAGACGCAGCCGCACCAGGCGGTCGGTGGGGTGCTCGATCTCGATGATCGTGCCCGTGGTCCAACCGCCGGCCGGGGCGGCCACCTACGGATCCCCTTGGTAGCGCTGCTCGAGCCAGGGGTCACCCCGGTCGTGGTAGCCGTTCTGCTCCCAGAAGCCGGGCCGGTCGCGCTCCATGAGCTCGAGCCGGGTCACCCACTTCGCGGACTTCCAGAAGTACAGGTGCGGCACCAGCAGCCGGACGGGGCCGCCGTGACCGGTGGGCAGCGGCTTGCCGTCGACGGACCACACGACCCACGCCTTGCCCCCGGTGACGTCCTCCAGGGGCAGGTTGGTCGTGTAGCCGGTCGTCGAGTGCGCCATCACGAACTTCGCTGCGTCCGTCGGCCGGGCGGCGTCGAGGAGCGTGTCGACGCTGACGCCGGTGAACGTCATGTCGAACTTCGACCACGTGGTCACGCAGTGGATGTCGCCGACGTACGACGAGCCCGGCATCGCCTGGACGTCGGACCAGGTCCAGGACTGCGGGCTCTCGACCGCGCCGTCGACGGTCATCCGCCAGGCGTCGAGGTCGAGCCGGGGCGTCGCCTCCGCGGTGAGCGTCGGCCACGCGCTGCCGGCGTCGTACTGACCGGGCGGCAGCCGGTCGGGGCGGGACGGTCGGCGCCGGCCGAGGAAGCCGCGAGTCACTGGCACGGGACAAGTATGACGGAGATTCATACTGGAACACGTTCTAGAAATGCCGTAGGTTGACGCGCGTCAACTATGAGGGAGGCGACGTGGCCGAGACCGTCCAGCAGCTGCTGCGCGAGCGCGCGGAGGACGACAACACCGGGGTCAGGTACGGCGATCAGAGCTGGACCTGGCGCGAGCACGTGGCCGAGTCCTCTGCCGTCGCCGCGGCGTTGATCGGCCTGGCCGACCCGGATCGGCCCCTGCACGTCGGCACCCTTCTCGGGAACACTCCCGACATGCTGCGCGCGATGGCGGCGGGGGCGCTCGGCGGCTACACGCTGTGCGGGATCAACAACACCCGGCGCGGCGACGGCCTGCTCGCCGACATCCGGCGGGCCGAGTGCCAGCTCCTGGTCACCGACGCGGAGCACCGTCCGCTGCTCGACGGCCTCGATCTGGCCAGCGTCCGGGTCCTCGACACCTCGACCGACGAGTGGGCCCAGCTGGTCGCCGAGGCGGGCGAGCTGACGCCGTACCGCGAGGTCGAGGCGATGGACACGTTCATGATGATCTTCACCTCGGGCACCAGCGGCGACCCGAAGGCCGTGCAGGTCAACCACCTGATGGTGCTGTTCTCCGGCCTCAACCTCCAGGGCCGCTTCGGCCTCGGCGCCGACGACGTCTGCTACGTCGCGATGCCGCTCTTCCACTCGAACGCGGTCGTCGCGGGCTGGAGCCCCGCGGTCTGCGGCGGGTCGACGATCGTTCCGGCCAAGTTCAGCGCCTCGGGGTTCCTCGCCGACGTCCGGAAGTACGGCGTCACCTACATGAACTACGTCGGCAAGCCGCTGGCCTACGTGCTCGCCACCCCCGAGCAGCCCGACGACGCCGACAACACGCTGCGCGTGGCGTTCGGCAATGAGGCGAGCGACCGCGACATCGACGAGTTCAGCCGGCGGTTCGGCTGCGACGTCTGGGACGGCTTCGGCTCGACCGAGCTCGCGGTGATCATCACGCGTGAGCCGGGCACGCCCAAGGGCTCGATCGGCAAGGGCTTCGACGGCGTCGCGATCTACGACCCGGAGACCGTGACCGAGTGCGCGGTCGCGGTCTTCGACGAGAACGGCGCGCTCGCGAACGCCGACCAGGCGGTGGGCGAGCTCGTCAACACCCAGGGCGCCGGGTACTTCAACGGCTACTACAACGACGACGCCGCCAACGACGAGCGAATGCGGCACGGCATGTACTGGTCCGGCGACCTCGCCTACCGCGACGCCGACGGCTGGATCTACCTCGCCGGCCGGACCGCCGACTGGATGCGCGTGGACGGCGAGAACCTTGCCGCCGCCCCGATCGAGCGGATCCTGCAGCGGCTCGACGCGGTCAACCGGGTCGCGGTCTACGCCGTGCCGGACGAGAACGTCGGCGACCAGGTGATGGCCGCGATCGTGCTCCAGGACGACGCGACACTCACCCCGGCCGAGCTCGAGGAGTTCCTCGCCGCCCAGCCCGACCTGTCCGCCAAGGCCTGGCCGCGGTTCGTCCGGCTGGCGCCGGACCTCCCGAGCACCGCAACCAACAAGGTGCTGAAGCGTGAGCTCGCTGCCGAGGGCCCCACGCCCGGCAACGGCGTGCTCTGGACCCGCGCGGCACGCGGGACGGCGTACTCGCCAGAAGCCACGATTCCCGCCTGACTAGGGGTAGCCTCACCCCCGATATCGACGGGGAAGGGTGCGCACATGTCGACGTCGGTGCAGACGGCTGCGCCCCCAGCGCGCCCTCGGCACCGTGCACCCAAGCCCGTCCGGACGTTCCGGCGAGCGAGGACGCTCGCAGGTGCGCTCGGGGTGACCGTGCTCGGCGCGGTCCTGCCGGGCGCGGGCTACCTGTGGACCCGGCGCCGGCTCGGCTGGCTGGTGCTGCTGCCGTTCCTCGCCGCGGCAGGCCTGGCGGCGTACTACTTCGCGGACGTGCAGCACGCCGCCGAGCTCGCCTTCGACCCCGCCCGGCTCCGGGTGACGGCGGTGGTCCTCGGCGTCGGGTACGTCGTGTGGGCCTTCACCGTCGTGACGACCTACGCCATGGCGCGCCCGCCCGGGATGAACCGGCTCGAGAAGAGCCTGGGCGTGCTCGTGGTGACCCTGCTCTGCATCCTGGTCGCCGTGCCGGCCGTGAAGAGCGTGCGGATCTCGACGTCGCAGGCCGACTTCGTCGCCACGGTGTTCGACGACGAGCAGACCCAGACCATCCCCACCGGGGTGACCGAGGAGGACCCCTGGGCGGGCCAGGACCGCGTGAACGTGCTGCTGCTCGGGGGCGACGGCGGCGTCGGCCGGACCGGTATCCGCACCGACACGATGATCCTGCTCAGCATGGACACCCAGACCGGCAAGTCGGTGATGTTCAGCCTGCCGCGCAACATGATGAACGCGCAGTTCCCGGAGGACAGCCCGCTGCACGACGTGTTCCCGTACGGCTTCAGCGGTGAGGGCGACCCGGGCACCTGGATGCTGAACGCCGTCTACAAGACCGTGCCGGAGCTCTACCCGGGCATCCTGGGCAAGTCCGAGAACGAGGGCGCCGACGCGATCAAGCAGGCCGTGGCCGGGAGCCTGGGGACGAACGTCGACTACTACCTGCTGATCAACCTGATGGGCTTTCAGCAGCTCGTCGACGCGATCGGCGGCGTGACGGTCAACGTCAACGAGCCGGTCGCGATCAACGGCAACACCGACCTGGGCATCCCGCCGACCGGCTACATCGAGCCGGGTCCCGACCAGCACCTCGACGGCTTCCACGCGCTGTGGTTCTCGCGCGGCCGGTGGGGCTCCGACGACTACGAGCGGATGCTGCGGCAGCGCTGCATGGTCGACGCGATCATCGACGAGGCCGACCCGCTCAACGTGCTGCGCCGCTACGAGGACCTCGCCAAGGCGGGGGAGGAGATCCTCCGCACCGACATCCCGCGCAAGCTGATGCCGGCGTTCGTCGACCTCGCGCTGAAGGTCAAGGAGAAGAAGGTGAAGTCGGTCGCCTTCGTCAGCTCCGACAAGTTCTTCTCCGGCGACCCGGACTTCACCTGGATGCAGTCCGTGGTTGCCAAGGCGCTCGGGCCGAAGCAGGGCGGCCGGAAGGACGACCCGGGCACCGCGGTGAAGACCGAGGACGCCTGCGGCTACCACCCGGAGGCCTGAGCCCGGCGGCGCCTCAGCCGATCCGGACCTGCCGGGTGTAGACCCCGCGGTTGACCGCATCGGTGCCGTCGTACCGGACGGTCAGCGTGCGCACGCCCTCGGTGAGGCCGACCAGCGTGACCCGCGCCCGGCCCTTGGTGAGCTCGACCGTCTGGACCGTGCCGCCGTAGCGGATCACGACCGGGCCGGTGACCTCGTCGAGCCCGGAGGCGGTGACGGTGACCACGACGCGCAGCCGGTGCCGCTTGGCGACGGTCTCGACCGAGATCTTCGGGTCGGTCTTGATCCGCGGCGTCGTCGGCGTGGTCACGGAGGTCTCGGTGTAGCCCGGGCGGGTCAGCGTGAGCCGCGCGGAGAGCTTCGAGCCGAGGTCGACGTTGGTGATCCGGTAGTCGGCACCGGTCGCGACCGGGATGCCGTTGCGCAGCCACTCGACCGTGACGTCCGCGTCGGCCGGCGTGAACACACCCGGGTCGACGGTGAGCACCTCGTTGAGCTCGGGGGTGCCGAGCAGGTGCGGAGCGGTGACGATCGCGAAGGTGCCCGGAGCGACCGGCGCGGTCGGGGCGCTGGCGGCGCGGACCGGGTCGTAGCCGGGACGGCGCCCGATGACCTCGGCGGTGATGACACGCGAGACCAGGTCCGGGCCGAGCGCGAGCGAGGTGCCGGTGGCGCCGGCGATCGCCTGGCCGTCGGCGTACCACTGCACGTCGAGCGTGGGCTCCGGGACCCACGTTCCCGTGTCCACCTGGAGGGTGGAGTCGACCTTGACGGTGCCGGAGATCGTGGGTGCGGTCGTGTTGCGCAGCTGGCCCGGCAGCACGGCCTCGGTCGGGGCGGAGACCGCGGAGCGCGTGGGGTAGCCGAGCTGGGTGGCGGTGGTCCTGACCGTCAGCCGCTGACCGAGCCGGGCGCGGTTGAGCTGCAGGGTGGCGCCGTCGGCCTTGCGCAGCGGCGTTCCGTCGGCGAACCACTGGTAGGAGATGTTCACCGACGACGGCCGCCAGCTGCCGGGCGTCGCGGTGAGCGCCGCGCCGACCTTGGCGATGCCGGTGATCACCGGTGCCTCGGTGTTGGTGAGGGGCTTGTCGTTGAAGTGGACGAACCCGGTGGGCCAGTTGCCGCTGCTACGGGTCACCACGGCCCAGGAGAAGTCGCCGCCCCAGCTGTCCTGGCTGATGATGATCTCGTCGGGGGAGACGACCTCCTCGACGTACGCGACGTGGCCAGCGGACCCGGCCGGGCCGTGGTTGGCCTTCCACCACGCGACCGCGCCGATGCGCGGGGTGTCGTCGGTGATGCTCGCCATCGACGTGCCCCAGTAGGTCGCGTTGCCGCCACCGGACCAGGGCCGCTCGTTGGGCATCCCGCTGCGCACCATCCGGTACGCCGCGTAGTTGGTGCAGTTGTGGCCGGAGTACATCCGCCAGTACATCTTGTCGCTCGCCTGCGCGTAGCCGGCGTTGCCGTAGCCCGCCTCGCGGCAGGCGGCGTAGCCCATGCAGAGGTACGAGCTGCGCTTGAAGACCGCCGACGGCTCCCGCTTGACGTAGGTCTTGCCGGGCCGGGGCTTCTCGTCGGCCGCAGCACCGGGCGCGGCCGCGCTCGCCGGGGCCGGAGCCGTCGCCAGGAGACCCACGACCAGCAGCCCCGAGAGGGCGCTGGTGAGGGAGGCGAGGACACGGTTCCGCGACGGCACGGGTGGGAGTCTAGGGACAATTGAACGTTCGTGGGATAGTTGTGACAGAAAATGTCAAACATTTCCCTCGGCGTGTCGCGAACTAATTACACCGGTGTCATTCCCGTGTCGCAGGTGTCTTCGGCTGGCGGGGTCGTCACCATGAGGCCTGGAGGCGGCGAATTCTCGACGCGAGGGAGACGGACATGGCGGACAACAGCGGGGCTGCAGCCGGCGGGGCGATCTACGGGTTCGGGCTCTTCGGCGCCTGGGTGTACTTCTGGCAGCAGGCCGACGGGTTCTGGGACCACGTGGTCGGCATCCTCGAGGGCGTCGTCTGGCCGGCGATCATGGTCTACGACCTGTTCTCGTACCTGAACTGACCCGGCGTCCGGCACCTGGCTGCTGGAACGAGAAAGACCCCCTCGAGAGGGGGCCTTCTGGGGTGTTGCTGGTGTCCGAGGGGGGACTTGAACCCCCACGCCCTAATACGGGCACTAGCACCTCAAGCTAGCGCGTCTGCCAATTCCGCCACCCGGACGAGTGCGGTGGAACACTAGCAAAGGGTTGGCCGAACCTCCGCATCGGGAGGGGTCTTGCGGCCGGACCTGGCCTTTGCGGGATCCGGTGACATGCTGGGCACATGAGCGAGGCCCACCCGCACGCGCAGCCCGACGCCGAGGTCGTCGAGCTGTGCCGCGAGCTGATCCGGATCGACACGTCCAACTACGGCGACCAGGACGGCCCCGGTGAGCGCAAGGCGGCGGAGTACGTCGCCACCCTCCTCGACGAGGTCGGGATCGAGTCCCGGCTCTACGAGTCGGAGCCCGGCCGCACCTCGGTGGTGGCGCAGTGGGGTGGTCGCGAGGGCGACGGGCTGCTGCTGCACGGCCACCTGGACGTCGTACCGGCCGCCGCCGAGGACTGGCAGGTCGACCCGTTCTCCGGTGAGGTCCAGGACGGCTACGTGTGGGGCCGCGGCGCGGTCGACATGAAGGACTTCGACGCGATGCTGCTGTCGGTCGTGCGCGACCGGCAGCGGACCGGCCGGGTGCCGGAGCGGCCGATCACGCTCTGCTTCACCGCCGACGAGGAGGCCGGCGGCCACAAGGGCGCGCAGGTGCTCGTGGAGCAGCACGCCGAGGAGCTCGAGGGCTGCACCGAGGCGGTCGGCGAGGTGGGTGGCTTCAGCGCCACCGTCCGCGGCCGCCGGATGTATCTCATCGAGGCGGCCGAGAAGGGCATGGCGTGGGTCCGGCTCACCGCCCGCGGCCGCGCCGGGCACGGCTCGATGATCAACGACGACAACGCGGTGTCGACGCTGGCCGCCGCCGTCGCCCGCATCGGGGCCCACGACTGGCCGGTCCGGCTGACACCGACGATGCGCACGCTGCTCGCCTCGGTGGGTGAGCTGGCCGGCGAGGAGGCGACGCCGGAGAACGCCGAGGCACTGGTCACCGAGTTCGGCGGCGCCGCCCGGATGATGGGCGCGGTCATCCGCAACACCTGCAACCCGACCATGCTCGGCGCGGGCTACAAGGTGAACGTGATCCCCACCGAGGCCACCGCCCACGTCGACGGCCGCTTCCTGCCGGGCTACGAGGACGAGTTCTTCGCGACTCTGGCCGAGCTCGTCGGTGACGACATCGAGATGGACTACGTGTCCAACCAGCCGCCCTGGGAGACGCCGTACGACGGCGAGCTGGTCGACTCGATGACACGCGCCATCCTCGCCGAGGACCCCGACGGCATCGTCGCGCCGTACCTGATGAGCGGCGGCACCGACGCCAAGCACTTCCGCAAGCTCGGCATGCGCTCCTACGGCTTCGCACCGCTGCGGCTGCCTGCCGACCTCGACTTCACCGCGCTGTTCCACGGCGTCGACGAGCGGGTCCCGGTCGACGCCCTCGAGTTCGGCGCGCGGGTCTTCGACCGGTTCCTCGACCGGGTCTAGCGGGTCAGCCCGCCGATTCCGGCGACCGGCCGGTCGCCTCGCGGGCACGTCCAGACCGCGCGGCCGTCGACGACCTTGGCCGCCATCGGGTGGTTGTCCGGGTGCTCGGGGCACCGCGGCCAGTTGCTCGGCAGGTGGTGGGCCGGCAGCTCCTCGACCATGAACTCCTACACCTGCTCGGCGAGCATCGCGACCTGCTCCGCCTCGGGCAGGGCGGTGTCGACCCAGATGCCCATCCCCGAGCCGCCGGCCGACCACAAGGTGGCTGACTCCGCCGTCGGATGGTCCTGCCAGTCCGCTGCCTCGACCCGCGGCGTCGGCATGCCGGTCTGGTCGAGGTCGCGGGCGATCGGTGCGA
This sequence comes from Nocardioides caricicola, assembly GCF_039541135.1. Classification (NCBI taxonomy): domain Bacteria; kingdom Bacillati; phylum Actinomycetota; class Actinomycetes; order Propionibacteriales; family Nocardioidaceae; genus Nocardioides; species Nocardioides caricicola. Next base: position 197,045 of record NZ_BAABFQ010000003.1, read on the forward strand.
ACGCGCGGCCGAGGTGGAGGCTCATCTCTCGCTCATCGGGCGCGGCGTGCACGGAATGGTCACCAACCGCATGTTGGGAGCGCTCCGATCTGCGGTTGGTGACCATTCCGCATCATCGGAGGCCACCGGCTACAGGTAGAAGCTCGGCCGCAGCTGCCGGATGATCTTGCGCCGCAGGATGACCCGGCGGGTGCCGTCGGGGCCGATCCGCACCCGGTCCAGCTCCCAGCCGCCGTGCTCGGCGCGCTCGACGAGCAGCTTGGTGACGACGCTGCGCGGGTACTCGCGCGAGAACGTCACCTTCTCGAACTCCCACTCCACTCCACGAGCGGGTGGGCGGCGGGTGGCACGGCTCATCGGCGGTTCCCTTCAGTCGGCCGACACGTCGTCGAGGGCGGCGTTGATCTCCTCGGGCAGGCTGAGCTCCTCGACCCCGAGCGCGGCCTTGAGCTGGGCGGCGGTGCGGGCGCCGAGGATCGGCGCGGTGACCCCGGGCCGGTCGCGGACCCAGGTGAGCGCGACCTCGAGCGCGGACCAGCCGAGGCCGTCCGCGGCCCGGGCGACCGCCTCGACGATGCCCGAGGCGCGCTCGTCGAGGTAGGGGCTGACGAAGTTCGCGAAGTGCGAGGACGCCGCGCGCGAGTCCGACGGGGTCCCGGTGCGGTACTTCCCGGTCAGCACCCCGCGCCCGAGCGGGGACCAAGGGAGCACCCCGAGGCCGAGCGCGGCGGCGGCGGGCAGCACCTCGTGCTCCACGGCGCGGTTGAGCAGGGAGTACTCCACCTGGGTGCACGCCAGGGGCGTGCGGCCGGGCACCGCCCGCTGCCAGGTAGCGGCCTGAGCGGTCTGCCACCCGGTGTAGTTCGAGATGCCGACGTACGACGCCCGCCCGCTCTGGACGGCGGTGTCGAGCGCGGCGAGGGTCTCCTCGATCGGCGTCTCGTCGGTCCAGATGTGCACCTGCCACAGATCGACGTGGTCGACACCGAGGCGGCGCAGCGACGCGTCGAGCGTGCTGAGCAGGTGGCCGCGCGAGGTGTTGTACGAGCGCCCGCCCCGCACCGCGCTGATCCCGGCCTTGGTCGCGAGCACGATGTCGTCACGCGCCACGACGTCACCGATCAGGGTGCCGATCAGCTCCTCCGACGCGCCGTTGCCGTACCCGGCCGCGGTGTCGACGAGGGTCCCGCCGGCTTCTGCGAACGAGACCAGCTGGTCCCGTGCCTCGTGCTCGTCGGTGTCACGCCCCCAGGTCATCGTGCCGAGACCGAGGCGGGACACCGTGAGGCCGGTGCTGCCGACACGCCGTTGCTGCATGGCGACAAGGTAGTCGGCGACACCACACCGGGTCGTCGAGGCGCGCTGGGAGTCCGACCGTAGAGTGACCGACCGTGGTGGACTACCTGCAGGCCGTCGTGCTCGGCATCATCCAGGGCCTGACCGAGTTCCTCCCGATCTCCAGCAGCGCTCACCTGCGGATCCTGCCCGAGACGTTCGGCTGGGGAGACCCGGGCGCCGCGTTCACGGCGGTGATCCAGATCGGCACCGAGCTCGCGGTGCTGCTGTACTTCCGCAAGGACATCTGGCGGATCGCCTCGATGTGGCTGAAGTCCCTGGTGCGCCCGGAGTACCGCGGCCACATCGACGCCCGGATGGGCTGGTTCGTCATCATCGGCTCGCTGCCGATCGTCGTCCTCGGCATCGCGCTGAAGGACTTCATCGAGGAGGACTTCCGCAGCCTCTGGATCATCGGCGTGACGCTGATCGTCGGCGGCATCGTCCTCGGCATCGCCGACCGGGTCGGGCGGACCGAGAAGACGCTCAAGAGCTTCACGCTGCGCGACGCGATCCTCATGGGTCTCGCGCAGGCGTGCGCGCTGATCCCGGGCGTGTCGCGCTCGGGTGCCACGCTCTCGATGGGCCGGTTCCTCGGCTACGAGCGCGAGACCGCCACCCGCTACGCCTTCCTGCTGGCGATCCCGGCCGTCATCGGTGCGGGCGTGTTCGAGCTCAAGGAGGTGCCGAACGGCGACAACCTCTACGGCTGGGGCCCGACCATCGTCGCGACCGTGGTGTCGTTCCTCATCGGGTACGCCGCGATCGCGTGGCTGCTGCGCTTCGTCTCGACGCACTCGTTCACGCCGTTCGTGCTCTACCGCATCGCGCTCGGCGCCGGCACCCTGCTGCTCGTCGCCACCGGCGTGATCGCCGCGTAGGGCTCCACCGCCCGCCGGCCACGATGCCCATCAGCTGCAGCGAGTGCGCCCAGCCCGGTCTTCGGGTCGGTCTGGCCGTCAGAGCCAGCCGGACTTCTTGAACACCACCCACAGCCCACCGGCCACGATGCCCATCAGCAGCAGCGAGAACGGGTAGCCGTAGGTCCACCCGAGCTCCGGCATGTGCTCGAAGTTCATGCCGTAGATCCCGGCGATCAGGGTCGGGACCACGATGATCGCGGCACCGGCCGAGATCTTGCGCATGTCGTCGTTCTGCTGGACCGAGATCTGCGCGACATGGGCGTCGAAGGCGGTGGAGAGCAGGCCGTCGAGTGAGTCGACGGTCTCCGCGACCCGAGCCAGGTGGTCGGCCACGTCCCGGAAGAACGGCGCGGCGTCCTGGTGCACGCCCGCCACGGTGCCGGCGACGAACCTGCCCAGCGGCTCACGCAGCGGCATCACCGCACGGCGCACCTCGGCGATCTCTCGCTTGAGGGTGTAGATGCGGGCAGAGTCGTTGGTCCGGTCGGGAGAGAAGACCGAGGTCTCGATCTCGTCCACGTCGATGACCAGCTCGTCGGCGACGGCGAGGTAGCCGTCGACCACCCGGTCGAAGATGGAGTAGAGCACCCCACCCGGACCGTGCCGCAGGACCTTGGGGGTCGACTCCAGCTGGGTCCGGGCGCTGTGCAGCTCGTTGCCCTGCCCGTGCCGGACCGTGACGACGAAGTCGTGGCCGGCGAAGATCGAGATCTCGCCCGTCTCGACGGCGTCCTGCTCGTCGACGTACCAGAGCGTCTTGAGCACCAGGAAGAACATGTGCTCGTAGCGCTCGAGCTTCGGCCGCTGGTGCGCCTTGACGGCGTCCTCGACCGCGAGCGGGTGCAGGCCGAAGACGTCCGCGACCTCCGCGATCTCCTGCTGCGACGGGTCGGACAGGCCGACCCAGACGAAGTCACCGGGCTCGCTGGTCTGAGTCCGCAGCGACCTGCAGTCGCCGCCGGCCTCGACGCGCGAGCCGTCCCGGTACAGCGCGGAGTCGACGATCACGGGCTCACCGTAGTCCCACTACAGTCCAGCGCATGGCAACCGTGATCCTGGTCCGACACGGCCGGACCACGGCCAACGCCGCCGGCACCCTCGCCGGCCGGCTTCCCGGTGTGAAGCTCGACGAGACCGGGCTGGCCCAGGCGGTCCGCGCAGGGGAGCGGCTCGTGCCGGTCCCGCTGGCCGCCGTCGTGAGCAGCCCGCTCGAGCGCTGCAAGCAGACCGCGCGCGAGATCGTCCGGCCTCGCAGTGAGCGGATCGCGGTCGGGACGGACCGCGGGATCACCGAGTGCGACTACGGCGACTGGCAGGGCCGGCCGCTCAAGGAGCTCGGCAAGGAGAAGCTCTGGTCGACGGTCCAGGCGCAGCCGTCCGCGGCGACGTTCCCCGGCGGGGAGTCGATGACCGCGATGCAGGCCCGCGCGGTCTCCGCCGTACGTCGTCGCGACGCCGCGGTCGAGGAGGAGCACGGTCCCGGGGCGGTCTGGGTCGCGGTCAGCCACGGCGACATCATCAAGTCGGTGCTCGCCGACGCGCTCGGCATGCACCTCGACCTGTTCCAGCGGCTGAACGTGGACCCGGCGTCGATCTCGATCATCCGCTACACCGCATCGCGGCCGTACGTCCTCGCGACCAACACCCACGCCGGCGACCTGTCGTGGCTGGCGCCGCCTCCGGCGAAGAAGCGGTCCCGCGGCCGTACGTCCACCTCCGCCGCCGGCCCCGCCGCCGTCGACGCCGTGGTCGGCGGCGGAGCCGGTCCATCGGCGACCGCCTAGGGTGAGTGGCATGCCGATCGTTCACGGATTCGACCCGCCGGAGCGGTTCGTCACGGGCACCGTCGGGCCGCCCGGACAGCGCACGTTCTTCCTCCAGGCCCGCACCGGCGTGCGCGTGGTCAGCGTCTCGGTGGAGAAGGAGCAGGTGCAGGTCCTCGCGGCGCGGATCGACGAGCTGCTGGACGAGGTGATGACGAGCGGACAGACCGACGCGATGATCCCAGCGGTCGCGCCGCTCGGGCTCGAGGACGCCGATCCGCTCGAGCAGCCGATCGAGGAGGAGTTCCGCGCCGGGACCATGACGCTGTCGTGGGACCCCGACGACGAGCGCGTGGTCATCGAGGTGTTCCCGTACACCGAGGCCGCCGTCGTCAGCCCCGAGCAGATCGACGAGGAGTTCGAGGAGCCGGAGCCCGACGAGGTGCTGCTGGTGCGGCTCCCGGCCGGCCCCGCGCGGGCGTTCGTGAAGCGCGCCGCGCAGGTCCTCGACGCCGGTCGCCCGAGCTGCCCGTTCTGCGGCGGCCCGATCGACCCCGACGGGCACCTCTGCGTGCGAGCCAACGGCTTCCGGCGCCGCGATCCGTGACCGCCGACCGCTCCATCGACCTGGTGGAGGGCGAGCTCGTCCTCCACGGCCGGATCATGCCCGCGTCGAACGCGACGTTCATCGGTGAGATCGACGGCCTCCAGGTCGTCTACAAGCCGGTCGCGGGGGAGCGGCCGCTGTGGGACTTCCCGGACGGGACCCTCGCCGACCGCGAGCGTGCGGCGTACCTCGTCTCCGAGGCGTCCGGCTGGGACGTCGTGCCCGAGACGTGGCTGCGCGGCGGGCCGCACGGGCCGGGCATGGTGCAGCGCTGGCAGGAGCCGGCCGAGGACGACGTCGCGGTGACGCTGGTCGCCGAGGGCGAGGTGCCGGACGGGTGGCGCCACGTGTTCGACGGGTACGACGCCCACGACCAGCCGGTGTCGCTGATCCACGAGGACTCCGCACCGTTGCGCCGGATGGCGGTGCTCGACGTCGTCATCAACAACGCCGACCGCAAGGGCGGGCACGTGCTTGCGATGACCGGTGGCCACCGGTACGGCGTCGACCACGGCGTCACGTTCCACTCCGACCACAAGCTCCGCACCGTGCTGTGGGGCTGGCTGGGGGAGTCGCTGACCACCGAGGAGGTCGCCGTCGTCCGCTCGATCGCCGCGGAGGCGCGCGGGGCGCTGGGCGACGCGCTGGCCGGGCACCTCACCGACGCGGAGATCGAGGCACTCGTGCGCCGGTGCACCCGGCTGGCCGACCGGGCCGAGATGCCCGCGCCGCGCGGCGAGTGGCCGGCGGTCCCGTGGCCCCCGTTCTGAGGACCGCCCACTAGGCTCTCGACCATGCGAGCCTGGCCCTCCCCGGAGATCCCGACCCTTCCCGTCACCGGGCCCGCCGTGGTGCTGCACGACACTCCCTCCGGTGGTCCGGTCACGACCGCACCGGACGGGCCGGCGCGGCTCTACGTCTGCGGGATCACGCCGTACGACGCGACCCACCTGGGGCACGCCGCGACGTACGTCGCCTTCGACCTGTTGAACCGCGCCTGGCGCAACGCCGGCCACGACGTCACCTACGTGCAGAACGTGACCGACGTCGACGACCCGCTGCTGGAGCGCGCAGAGAAGGTCCACGTCGACTGGGTGGAGCTCGCCGAGCGCGAGACCGAGCTGTTCCGCCAGGACATGACCGCGCTGCGGGTGCTCCCGCCGGCGCACTACGTCGGCGCGGTCGAGTCGATCCCGCTGGTGATCGAGCTGATCCAGCGGCTCGAGGCCGCGGGGTCGGTCTACCGGGTCGAGGACGACCTGTACTTCTCCGTGACCGCGGACCCGGCGTTCGGCGCCGAGTCGGGGTGGAACCGCGAGCAGATGCTCGAGATCTTCCCGGAGCGCGGCGGCGACCCGGACCGTGCCGGCAAGAAGGACCCCCTGGACTGTGTCGTGTGGCGCGGCCGGCGTGAGGGCGAGCCGTCGTGGGAGAGCCCCTGGGGCGAGGGCCGCCCGGGCTGGCACATCGAGTGCGCGGCGATCGCCATGCACCACCTCGGCGGCGCCTTCGACGTGCAGGGCGGCGGGAGCGACCTGGTGTTCCCGCACCACGAGATGTGCGCCGGCCACGCCCAGGTCGCCGAGCCGGGCACGCCGTTCGCGAAGGTCTACAGCCACGGCGGGATGGTCGGGTACGACGGCGAGAAGATGTCGAAGTCACGCGGCAACCTGGTCTTCGTGTCCGCGCTGCGCAACAGCGACGTCGACCCGATGGCCATCCGGCTCGCGCTGCTGCGCCACCACTACCGGGCCGACTGGGAGTGGACGGACGCGGAGCTGTGGGCCGCCGTCGACGATGTCGACCGGTGGCGCCGTGCACTCGCGGTCGGAGCCGGGGCCCCCGCGCTCCCGGTCGCCGAGGCCGTCCTCGCCGCCCTGGCCGCCGACCTCGACGCCCCGACCGCGGTCGCCGCGGTGGACGCATGGGTGGACGCGACGCTCGGCACCGACGGCCTCGCCGACACCAGCGACCCGGACGCAGCCGTCACGATGATGGCCGTCCTCGACGCCGCCCTCGGGCTCGCGCTCTAGCCGATGCGCGGACATCCGCGGAGGGTGGACGAGGCGGCTGTCGGGCTGTCCACGGTCCGGATCCGCACCCGGATCTCGGCGTACGTGTACGGCAACATCCTGGTGCTGACCGCGATCGCGACCTGCACGCCGCACATGGTCGAGACCGGCTTCGCCGCCCTCGCGGTCGCGGCGACCACGGTCACGACGTACATCGCGCACGTCTTCGCGCACTTCGTCGCCGAGCAGGTGGGTCACGGCGCCGGGGAGCACGAGAGCGACCAGGACGAGCTGCGCGACGCGCTCCCGATCATCTCGTCGGGCTCCGTGCCGACGCTGATCTTCCTGATCCCGCCGCTCTTCGACACCGAGGGCACCGCACTGTGGACGCTGCTCGCCGCCGGTGTCGTGCTGCTCAGGCTCGCGAGCATGGGCGCGCTGGTCGCGCACCTGAACGGCGAGCTGCCCTCCGCCCGGGCCCACTGGTGGGGGATCGGCGTCGCCTTCGTCGGGCTCGTGATCGTGGTGCTGAAGGTGTGGATCGCGCACTGACGCGCTCAACCATCCGGTTGCGCTCGGCGCGCGGAATGGTCACCAACCGCACGTTCTGGCCCCCACATCGTGCGGTTGGTGACCATTCCGCGCGGTCATCAACCGACCGACGACCCGACCGAGCGACCGGTCAGCCGTCCTCCTGGCGGCGCTTGAGGTACCGCTCGAACTCCCGCGCGATCGCCTCACCCGACGCCTCGGGCAGGTCGGTGGTGTCGCGGGTCTCCTCGAGCGCGCGGACGTAGTCGGCGACGTCCTCGTCCTCCTCGGCGAGCTCGTCGACGCCGCGCTCCCAGGCGCGGGCGTCCTCGGGCAGGTCGCCGAGCGGGATGCTGGTCTGCAGCAGGTCCTCGAGCTGGCCGATCAGCGCCAGGGTCGCCTTCGGGCACGGCGGCTGCGCGACGTAGTGGGGGACCGCGGCCCAGTACGACACCGCGGGGATGTCGAGCAGCGAGCACGCGTCCTGGAAGACGCCGACGATGCCGGTGGGGCCTTCGTACGTCGACAGCTCGAGCTTGAGCCGGTCCACGAGCTCGGGCTCGGTGGCGGTCCCGGTCACCGGGATCGGGCGCGTGTGAGGGGTGTCGGCGAGCAGCGCGCCGAGAGTGATCACCAGCTCACCGCCGAGGTCGTCGCAGGCCGCGAGCAGCTCGGCGCAGAACTGCCGCCAGCGCATGTTCGGCTCGATGCCGCGCACGAGGATGACGTCGCGGTCGAGGTCGGGGGGAGAGGCGATCGCGATCTGGGTGCTCGGCCAGGTGATCCGGCGGTGGCCGTTGTCGTCGGTGCCGACCATCGGGCGGTTCACCTGGAAGTCGTAGAAGTCCTCGGGATCGACCGCGCCGACGACCCGCGCGCCCCAGACCCGGATCAGGTGGTCGACCACCGAGCTGGCGGCGTCCGCGGCGTCGTTCCAACCCTCGAACGCGGCGATGACGACGGGCTCCACCAGGTCAGGGACGTCCTCCAGCTCGATCACTCCCTCAGCCTAGTCCGGCGCTGGGATTTCTCCCCGTGGGACGCTCGGTGTCACGATCTGGGAAACCGGTCCAGCAATTGGACGCAGTTCTTACGCTGGACAGGTCGCCCACCCGGGGTGACCCGAGAGGAGTCGTGTGTCCCCCTCGCCCGATCTGCGCCCCGACCTCACCGACGAGCTGACCCGTTCCCTGGAGGAGCGGATCATGGTGCTCGACGGCGCGATGGGCACCGCGATCCAGCGCGACCGGCCCGACGAGGCCGGCTACCGCGGTGAGCGGTTCGCGGACTGGCCGAGCGACCTCGTCGGCAACAACGACCTGCTCACGCTGACCCAGCCGGAGATCATCGCCGGCATCCACCGCGAGTACCTCGAGGCCGGCGCCGACATCATCGAGACGAACACGTTCAACGCGAACGCGATCTCGCTGGCCGACTACGGCATGCAGGACCTCGCCTACGAGCTCAACTACGAGGCCGCCCGGCTCGCGCGCCGGGAGGCCGACCGGGCCAGCACTCCCGAGCGGCCGCGGTACGTCGGCGGCGCGCTCGGTCCGACCACGCGGACCGCGTCCATCTCCCCGGACGTCAACGACCCGGCCGCCCGCAACGTGTCGTACGACCAGCTGGTCGCGGCGTACCTCGAGGCGGCCCGCGGCCTCGTGGACGGCGGCGCAGACCTGCTGTTCATCGAGACGATCTTCGACACCCTCAACGCCAAGGCCGCGATCTTCGCCGTCGAGACGCTGTTCGAGGAGTACGGCCGCCGCTGGCCGGTGATCGTCTCCGGCACGATCACCGACGCCTCCGGGCGCACCCTGTCGGGCCAGGTCACCGAGGCGTTCTGGGACTCCGTGCGGCACGTCCGCCCGCTGCTCGTCGGCCTGAACTGCGCGCTCGGCGCCAAGGAGATGCGGCCGTACATCGCCGAGCTCTCGCGCATCGCCGACACGTTCGTGTCCTGCTACCCGAACGCCGGCCTCCCCAACGCGTTCGGCGAGTACGACGAGGCCCCGGAGGAGACCGCGGCGATCATCGCCGAGTTCGCGCAGAGCGGCTTCGTGAACCTCGTCGGCGGCTGCTGCGGCACCACGCCCGACCACATCGCCGCCATCGGGCGGGCCGTCGAGGGCGCCGAGCGGCGCGCGGTCCCCGAGGTCCGGGACGCGATGCGGCTGTCGGGGCTGGAGCCGTTCACGGTCGACGAGGACAGCCTGTTCGTGAACGTCGGCGAGCGCACCAACATCACCGGGTCCGCACGGTTCCGCAACCTCATCAAGGCCGGCGACTACGACACGGCGCTCACGGTCGCCGCCCAGCAGGTCGAGAACGGCGCGCAGGTCATCGACGTCAACATGGACGAGGGCATGATCGACGGCGTCGCGGCGATGGACCGGTTCCTGAAGCTGGTCGCCAGCGAGCCTGACATCTCCCGCGTCCCGGTGATGGTCGACTCCTCGAAGTGGGAGGTCATCGAGGCCGGCCTGAAGAACGTCCAGGGCAAGCCGATCGTCAACTCGATCTCCATGAAGGAGGGCGAGGAGAAGTTCCGCGAGCAGGCGCGCCTGTGTCGCAAGTACGGCGCGGCCGCGGTCGTGATGGCGTTCGACGAGGACGGCCAGGCCGACAACCTGGAGCGCCGGATCGCGATCTGCGAGCGGGCCTACCGGATCCTCGTCGACGAGGTCGGGTTCCCGCCCGAGGACATCATCTTCGACCCGAACGTGTTCGCCGTCGCGACCGGCATCGAGGAGCACGCGTCGTACGGACGCGACTTCATCGAGGCGACCCGCTGGATCAAGCAGAACCTCCCGGGCGCCAAGGTGTCCGGAGGCATCTCGAACGTGAGCTTCTCGTTCCGCGGCAACAACCCGGTCCGCGAGGCGATCCACGCGGTGTTCCTGTTCCACGCCATCGAGGCCGGGCTCGACATGGGCATCGTCAACGCCGGCGCCCTGATCCCGTACACCGAGGTCGAGCCGGAGCTGCGCGAGCGGATCGAGGACGTCGTCCTCAACCGGCGCCCCGACGCGGCCGAACGGCTGCTCGAGATCGCCGAGGAGCACAACCGGGCCGGCGAGGTCGTCGAGGCCGAGGCGGAGGAGTGGCGCTCGCTGCCCGTCGGCGAGCGGATCACGCACGCCCTAGTCAAGGGCATCGACGCGCACGTCGAGGCCGACACCGAGGAGCTGCGCCGGGAGATCGCCGGCCGCGGTGGCCGCCCGATCGAGGTGATCGAGGGACCGCTGATGGACGGCATGAACGTCGTCGGCGACCTGTTCGGCGCCGGCAAGATGTTCCTGCCCCAGGTCGTGAAGTCCGCGCGGGTGATGAAGAAGGCGGTCGCCTACCTGATCCCGTTCATCGAGCAGGAGAAGGTCGACAACCCCGAGTACGCCACCGCCAAGGACACCAACGGCACGATCGTGATGGCGACCGTCAAGGGCGACGTCCACGACATCGGCAAGAACATCGTCGGCGTGGTGCTGCAGTGCAACAACTTCGAGGTGATCGACCTCGGCGTGATGGTGCCGGCGCAGAAGATCCTGGACACCGCCGCCGAGATCGGAGCAGACGCCATCGGCCTGTCCGGGCTGATCACCCCGTCGCTCGACGAGATGGTGAACGTCGCCTCCGAGATGCAGCGCCAGGGCTTCGAGATCCCGCTGCTCATCGGCGGGGCCACCACCTCGCGGGCGCACACCGCGGTGAAGGTCGACGGCAAGTACGACGCCCCGGTGGTGTGGGTCAAGGACGCCTCGCGGTCCGTCCCGGTCCTGGCGACCCTCCTGAACGACGCGCAGCGGCCGAAGCTGCTCGCCGAGGTCAAGGCCGACTACGACTCGCTGCGCGAGCGGCACGCCGCCAAGCACGACCGGCCGATGCTGTCGTACGAGCAGGCGCGTGCGAACCGGACGACCGTCGAGTGGGACGGCTACGTCCCGCCGGCGCCGAAAACTCCCGGCACCCACGTCCTGTCCGGCTACGACCTGGCAGAGCTGCGCGACTACATCGACTGGCAGCCGTTCTTCAACGCCTGGGAGATGAAGGGCAAGTTCCCCGACATCCTCAACAACCCGGCCACCAGCGAGGCCGCGCGCCCGTTGTTCGACGACGCGCAGCGGATGCTGGACCGGATCATCGAGGAGAAGTGGCTGACCGCGAACGCGGTCTTCGGCTTCTTCCCGGCCAACGCCGTCGGTGACGACATCGAGGTGTACGCCGACGACGCGCGCACCGAGGTGCTCACGACGCTCCGCCACCTGCGCCAGCAGGGGGAGCACCGCGACGGCGTGCCCAACCGGTCCCTGGCCGACTACGTGGCGCCCCGCGACAGCGGGCTCGCGGACCACGTCGGCGCCTTCGCCGTGACCGCCGGACTGGGCGCCGAGGACCGCATCCTGGCGTTCAAGGCGGAGCACGACGACTACTCGGCGATCATGCTCGAGGCCCTGGCCGACCGGCTCGCGGAGGCGTTCGCCGAGCGGCTCCACCAGCGGGTCCGCACCGAGTTCTGGGGCTACCAGCCCGACGAGGAGCTCGACAACGACGCACTGATCGCGGAGAAGTACCGCGGCATCCGGCCCGCCCCCGGCTACCCGGCCTGTCCCGAGCACACCGAGAAGCTCACCCTGTGGGAGCTGCTCGACGTCCAGGGCTCGACGGGCATCGAGCTCACCGAGAGCATGGCGATGTGGCCCGGCGCCGCGGTGTCGGGCTGGTACTTCTCCCACCCGCAGTCCCAGTACTTCGTCGTCGGCCGGCTCGGCCGCGACCAGGTCGCCGACTACGCCGAGCGCAAGGGCTGGAGCCTCGCCGAGGCCGAGCGCTGGCTCTCACCCAACCTCGGCTACGACCCCGATGACTGAGCCGTCCGAGGGCCTGCCGAAGGCCGTCCTCTGGGACATGGACGGCACGCTCGTCGACACCGAGCCGTACTGGATCGCCACGGAGTTCGAGCTCGCGGAGCGGTACGGCGGCACCTGGAGCGAGGCGCACGCGCTGAACCTAGTCGGCAACGAGCTCACCGTGTCGGCGGCGTACATCCGCGAGCACATGGGGATCGACCTGGAGGTCGACGAGATCGTCCAGGCCCTGCTCGACGGCGTCGTCCAGAAGGTGGCGGAGAACGTGCCGTGGCGACCCGGGGCCGTCGATCTCGTCCAGCGCACCCGGGACGCAGGGATCCCGTGCGCGCTGGTCACGATGTCGTACGACCGTTTCGTCGCGCCGATCCTTGCCCAGCTGCCACCCGAGACGTTCCGCGTCGTCGTCACCGGCGACCGTGTGGCGCAGGGCAAGCCGCACCCGGAGCCGTACCTCACCGCCGCCGCCGCGCTCGGCCTCGACCCGGCGGAGTGCCTGGCGATCGAGGACTCCAACACCGGCGCGAAGTCCGCGGAGGCCGCAGGCTGCCTGGTCCTGGTGGTGGAGAACCACGTGCCGGTGATCCCGACCGAGCGGCGGGTCTTCGCCGACACCCTCGACGGCATCGACCTGGCCGCGGTCTGGGCCGAGCAGGACCGGTCGACGGACTAGGACGTGTGGACCGGAGGTACTAGGACCACCGGACAATGGTGGCCCGCCCTTGCCATGGCCCAAGATTGAGTCATCAAGGGGGAGCAAGTTCCACCTGGATGTTCTCAGGAAGCGGTATTCACTCATGTTCGTCCGACGCGGCCCCGCCATCGTGCTCAGTCTTGTACTGGGTGCAGCGGCCCTCGCCAGTGCTCCTGCTCTGGCGAGTGATGGCGGGGCGGCGAAGGACAACGGACCTGCGACCGAGCGCGACTCCTGCGGACCGGGCACCTCGACCCGAGCCAAGCTCAAGGTCGACGTGGCCGACGGCAACAGCTCCCGCCTCGTCGTCACCGGGGCGGTCTGGAGCGACGACGCCGACGTCTGGACCTGGCGCATCAAGCACAACGGCTACGTCAGCGACGACGGCCGTGCGCGGGGCAGCGAGGAGACCGACCTCAGCTTCCGCGTGATCCGGACCATGATCAACTGGGACGGCACCGACGACGTGGTCTTCCGCGCCGAGAACCTGCGCACCGGCGAGGTCTGCCGGGCGGCCCTCCCGTACTGAGGCCCTATCCTGTCCGGACCAGAGCGAAAGGTCCGACGGTTGAAGGTGCTCCGTAGCCCGGTAGCAGTGTTCCTGGTCGTCGGGATCCTCACGGCAGCAGGCATCATCGTCGGCACCAACATCCTCGCCGACCGCGCCGCCGCGGACGAGGCGATCGCTGAAGCGCGCGCCACGACCCAGCTGCTCGCGCAGTCGGTCGTCGCGCCGGAGTTCCCGGCCGAGCTCATCCACCTGCGCGAGAAGAACCTCGAGCGGTTCGGGCGCCCGCTCGACCGCTTCGACCAAGAGGTCTCCGACCGATTGCTCAACACCGACCGGCCGTTTCGCATCAACGTGTGGTCGGAGGACGGCCGGCTCATCTACTCGAGTCAGCTCGACGTGCTCCAGGACACCCTGGCCGGCCACGAACGGCTCGAGCTCGACGACGCGCAGCGCAAGGTCCTGGCCGAGGGTGGCGTCGGGTCCGAGATCGCCGACCCGAGCCGGCCCGAGGACCTCGCCGCGGCCGAGGGCACCGGCGGGATGGTCCGGATCTACACCCGGTTCGTGACCACCGCAGGCAAGTCGTCCGACCCGGCGAAGCAGGAGGACGCCGGGAAGCCGGTGCTGTTCGAGGCGTACTTCCCGGTCGCCGACCTCACCGACCGGCAGACCCAGATCTTCTCGTCGTTCCGCTGGATCACCGCGGCCGCGGTCGGCCTGCTCATGCTGCTGGCGACGGTCCTGCTGATCGGGCTGACCCGGCAGCTGCGCCGGGCGTCTGCCGAGCGTGAGCGGCTGTTGCGCTCCGCCATCGACGCCTCCGACGCCGAACGTCGGCGGATCGCCCGCGACCTCCATGACAGCGTGGTCCAGGACCTCGCCGGCTCGGCGTTCGCCGTCAGCGCGATCGCGCGCAACCCGACGACGCCAGAGGAGTCACGCGAAACGCTCGATGACGCCGGCACCTCCTTGCGGACCAGCCTGAAGTCGCTGCGCTCGCTGCTCGCCGAGATCCACCCGCCGGACCTGCACGCCGTCGGCCTGCCCGCGGCCCTCTCCGACCTGATCGCCCCGGCCGGCACCGCCGGCATCCAGGCGTCGGTCAGCGTGGAGGGCGCGGAGACGATGGCCGACGACAAGGCCGCATTGGTGTGGCGGGTAGCCCAGGAGGCGGTACGCAACGCGATCCGGCACTCCGGAGCCTCGACCCTGGCCGTCACCGTCAACGCGGACGGGCGGCGGCTGACCCTCGAGGTCGTCGACGACGGGGTCGGGTTCGACCCGGCCGCGGTCGCCGACCCCCACAGCTACGGGTTGCGCGGCCTGCGCAGCCTGGTCGTCGACAGCGGCGGCACCCTGGAGGTGCGTTCTGCCCCTGGAGAAGGAACGACCGTGCGCATGGAGGTGGATGCCCAATGACCCCGACACCGATCCGAGTGGTCCTGGTCGACGATCACGCGGTGATCCGCACCGGCCTCGAGCAGCTGCTCGGCAGCACCGACGACATCGAGGTGGTCGGGGCCGCCGCGAACGGCGCCGAGGCGCTCGAGGTCGTACGCCGGATCCGTCCCGACGTGGTCCTCATGGATCTCCAGATGCCCGAGGTCGACGGCGTCGCCGCGACCCGGTCGATCATGAGCGAGGACCTCGGCGTCGACGTCCTGGTGCTGACCTCGTTCTCCGACAGCGAGCGGATCATCGCCGCGCTCGACGCCGGAGCGGTCGGCTACCTGCTCAAGGATGCCGACCCGGAGGACGTCCTGCAGGGCATCCGCGCGGTCAGCCGGGGCGAGTCCCCGATCCATCCCAAGGCCGCCCGCGCGCTGCTCGGCGTCCGCGCCGGGTCCAGCCAGGTGCAGCTCACCAGTCGTGAGACCGAGGTGCTCACGCTCGTGCGCGAGGGCCTGGCGAACAAGCAGATCGCCCGCCGTCTCGACATCAGCGAGCGCACGGTGAAGGCGCACCTGACGTCGGCGTTCGCCCGCATCGGCGTCTCCGACCGCACCCAGGCCGCGCTCTGGGCCGAGCGCAACGGTCTCTGACCGCCCCGACCTGGCACGGAATGGTCACCAACCGCACGTTGGGAGCCTTCCCACCTGCGGTTGGTGACCATTCCGTGCGCTGAGCGGCTACTCCGGCAGCGGCGGGGGAGTGCCGCCCCAGGCCGGGCAGATCGCCTGGTGGGCGCACCAGTCGCACTGGCGTCCGGGGCTCGGGCGCCAGTCGCCTTCGTCGGCCGCGAGCCGGATCGCCCGCCAGATCGCCTCGACCTTGCGCTCGGTGGCCAGCAGGTCGCGCTCGTCGGGGACGTAGCGCAGGATCTCGCCGTTGCCGAGGTACACCAGCTGCAGCATCGCGGGCACGACCCCACGGGTGCGCCAGATCACCAGCGCGTAGAACTTCATCTGGAACAGCGCCTTGGCCTCGAACATCTCGCCGGGCGAGCGGCCGGTCTTGTAGTCCACCACCCGGATCGCGCCGTCGGGCGCCACGTCGATGCGGTCGACGAAGCCACGCAGCAGGAGCTTGGACTCGAGGAGCGTCTCGACGTACAGCTCGCGCTCGGCCGGCTCGAGGCGACTCGGGTCCTCGAGCGTGAAGTAGCGGTCCAGCACCTCGCGGCACGACGCCAGCCACTCGTCGGTCGCGGGCATCGCCGCGAGCTCCGGCACCTGCTCGACCAGCACGTCCCACGCAGGCGCGAGCATGCCGCCGGCCCGCTCCGGAGTGCGCTCGGCCGCCGGTAGGTCGAAGAGGTCCTCCAACACCTTGTGGACGACCGTCCCGCGCACGGCGTCCGGGGACGGAGGCTCGGGCAGCCGGTCGATGGTGCGGTAGCGGTAGAGCAGCGGGCAGCTGAGGAAGTCGCCCGCCCGGCTCGGGGAGAGCGCGCCCAGCACGTCGACGCCGTCGACGGGGGTGCCGAGGCGCTCGGCCGGGGACTCCTGCTGCACGCTCACGCCTTCACCCTAGGCGAGCGCACGGACAGCGTTCCGCAGGCCGTCGGCTAGCCTCGAACCGTGCCCGAACAACCGACCCGGCCTCGCCCCGCGGGCACGATCAAGATCGGCACGATCGCCGGCAGCGACGTCCTCGTGTCGTCGTCGTGGTTCCTCGTCGCCGGCCTGATCGCGATCATCATCGCGCCGGCCGTGGAGAACGCCCAGCCGGGGCTCGGTGCGTGGAAGTACCTCGCCGGCTTCGCGTTCGCGGTGATCCTCTACCTCTCCGTGCTGCTCCACGAGGCGTCCCACGCGATCATGGCGCGGCGCTACGGCTTCCCGGTCTCGTCGATCACGCTGCACTTCCTCGGCGGCATGACCGCCATCGAGGGGGAGGCGCGGACAGCGCGCCAGGAGTTCTTCATCGCCGTCGTCGGGCCGCTGACGTCGATCGCAGTCGGCCTGCTCGCCCTGCTCGTGCGGCCGTTCACCCCCGACGGGCTGCTGCTGATGGCGGTGGACGGCCTCGCCGGCGCCAACCTCCTCGTCGGCGCCCTCAACCTCGTGCCCGGCCTGCCGCTCGACGGCGGCCGGGTCCTCAAGTCGCTGGTCTGGAAGGTCGGCGGGGACCCCCACCGAGGGACGCTCGTCGCCGGCTGGGGCGGCCGGGTGACCGCCGTCGCGGTGATGGCGTGGCCGCTGCTCCAGGGCCGGCTGCTGGACGACGAGCCGGACATCCTCGACTTCGCGCTGGCGTTCATCGTGGCGGCCTTCCTCTGGTCGGGCTCCACGGCGGCGATGGCGTCGGCCCGGATGCGGCGCCGGCTGCCGGACCTCGTGGCCCGCCGCCTGGTCCGCCCCGCGCTCGCCGTACCCGGGGACCTGCCGCTCGCGGAGGCGGTACGTCGGGCGCAGGAAGCCGGCGCCGGGAGCATCGTGACCGCGACGTCGGCGGGGGAGCCGGTCGGGATCGTGAACGAGGCCGCGCTCGCGGCGATGCCGGAGGACCGCCGGCCGTGGGTGCAGGTGTCGTCGGTCGCGCGGACGCTGGAAACGGGGCTGCGGCTGCCGGCCGACATCCACGGCGACGACCTGGTGATGGCGATCAGCCGCACGCCGGCGACGGAGTACCTCCTCGTCGAGGCCGACGGCTCGGTGCTCGGGGTGCTCTCGACGGCCGACGTGGATAGGGCGTTCCGCGGGGCCGACCACTAGAGTTCCGGGGTGTCTGAGAGCCCCGAGGTAGCCCCCGATGTCCCCGCCGAGGCCTGGTCCGGTGTCCACCGGGGCCCGCTCCGTCCCGGCGAGTGGATCCGGCTGGTCGACCAGAAGGGGCGGCGCCACAACTTCGAGCTGGTGCCCGGCAAGCGCTTCTTCTCCAACCGCGGACACATCGAGCACGACGAGCTGATCGGCCGCGAGGAGGGCTTCACCGTCACCTCGTCGGCCGGGGGCGAGTACCTCTGCTTCCGCCCGCTGCTCTCGGAGTTCGTCGTCTCGATGCCGCGCGGCGCCGCGGTCGTCTACCCCAAGGACGCCGCACAGATCGTCGCGCTCGCCGACATCTTCCCCGGCGCGCACGTCGTCGAGGCGGGCGTCGGCTCCGGCGCCCTCACCTGCTCGCTGCTGCGCGCTGTCGGGCCCTACGGCCGGGTGTCGTCGTACGAGCGCCGCGAGGAGTTCGCCGAGGTCGCACGCAAGAACGTCCACCAGTTCTTCGGCGCCCCCGAGGGCGAGACCCATCCCGCGTGGCAGCTGACCCTCGGCGACCTCGCCGAGGCGCTGCCCGCGTCCGGCGAGCGCGCCGACCGCGTCATCCTCGACATGCTCGCGCCCTGGGACTGCCTCGACGCCACGGCCGACGCCCTGCGCCCCGGTGGCATCGTCTGCGCGTACGTCGCGACGACCACGCAGCTGTCGAAGTTCGTAGAGACCGTCCGCGTCCACGGCGGCTTCACCGAGCCGCAGGCCTGGGAGTCCCTGGTGCGCGACTGGCACGTCGAGGGTCTCGCCGTCCGCCCCGGCCACAAGATGATCGGCCACACCGCGTTCCTGGTCACCGCACGCCGGATGGCCCCCGGCCAGAAGCCGCCGCTCAAGAAGCGCCGGCCGGCTCCCGGCGCCTACGGACCCGACTACACCGGTCCGCGGCCGGCGGGGATCCCGGTCGACGAGGTGGCCGAGTAGCTCAACTGCGTGGTTGCGGACCTGGTGCGGAATGGTCACCAACCGCATGAATTCCGGGCTCCGGCATGCGGTTGGTGACCATTCCGTGCAGGTCCGTGCGTCCAAATCGTGATCAACACCGCGAAATGAGCCCTTCCCTCCCCGGGTCTCGCGGGTAGGGTCGATCGGACAGGAGGTGGCGCTGATGTCGACATCGGAAGGCGTGTCCGGCTCGGGGGGTCGCAGCCCCGAGGAGCTCGCGAGCCAGGTCCGACTCCTGGAGGCCGAGGTCTCAGACCTCCGCCGCCGGTTGAGTGACGGGCCTCCGGGTTCGCGCGGTCTCGAGCTCCGGCTGGCAGACGCCCAGCGCTCGCTGGCCGGCCTGACGTCGCAGAACGAGCGCCTGGCGCAGACCCTGCGCGAGGCGCGCGACCAGATCCTCAAGCTCAAGGAGGAGGTCGACCGGCTGGCCCAGCCGCCGGCCGGCTTCGGCACGTTCCTCGCCCGCAACGACGACGAGTCGATCGACGTGTTCACCGGTGGCCGCAAGCTCCGCGTGAACGTCAGCCCCAATGTCGACGTCGACGGGCTGCAGCGTGGCCAGGAGGTCATGCTCAACGAGGCCCTCAACGTCGTGGCGGCGCTCGAGTTCGAGCAGGTCGGCGAGGTCGTGATGTTCAAGGAGCTGCTCGCCGACGGCGAGCGCGCCCTGGTCATCGCGAACGCCGACGAGGAGCGCGTCGTCCGTATCGCCGAGCCCCTGCTCGGCGACACGATCCGTGCCGGCGACTCGCTGCTGCTGGACTCCCGCGCCGGCTACGTCTACGAGAAGGTCCCGAAGTCCGAGGTCGAGGAGCTCGTCCTCGAAGAGGTCCCGGACATCGCCTACGAGTCCATCGGCGGCCTGAGTGGCCAGATCGAGCAGATCCGCGACGCCGTGGAGCTGCCGTACCTCCACCCCGAGCTCTTCAAGGAGCACCAGCTCAAGCCCCCGAAGGGCGTGCTCCTCTACGGTCCTCCCGGCTGTGGCAAGACGCTGATCGCCAAGGCGGTCGCGAACTCCCTGGCGAAGAAGGTCAGCGAGAAGACCGGCCAGGAGGGGAAGTCCTACTTCCTCAACATCAAGGGACCCGAGCTCCTCAACAAGTACGTCGGCGAGACCGAGCGTCACATCCGTCTTGTGTTCCAGCGGGCGCGCGAGAAGGCCAGCGGCGGTACGCCGGTCATCGTGTTCTTCGACGAGATGGACTCCCTGTTCCGCACCCGCGGCTCCGGTGTCTCCTCCGACGTCGAGAACACCATCGTCCCGCAGCTGCTGAGCGAGATCGACGGCGTCGAGCTGCTCGAGAACGTCCTCGTGATCGGCGCGTCCAACCGCGAGGACATGATCGACCCCGCGATCCTGCGGCCCGGCCGGCTGGACGTGAAGATCAAGATCGAGCGTCCGGACGCCGAGTCGGCGCGCGACATCTTCAGCAAGTACCTCACCACCTCGCTGCCGCTGCACGCCGACGACGTCGCCGAGTTCGGTGGTGACCGGGAGGCGACCGTCGCCGGAATGATCCGGGCCACGGTCGAGCGGATGTACACCGAGACGGAGGAGAACCGCTTCCTCGAGGTCACCTACGCCAACGGCGACAAGGAGGTCCTGTACTTCAAGGACTTCAACTCGGGCGCGATGATCCAGAACATCGTCGACCGCGCCAAGAAGATGGCGATCAAGGACTTCCTCGACCACGACCAGCACGGCCTGCGGGTCTCGCACCTGCTCCAGGCGTGCGTGGACGAGTTCAAGGAGAACGAGGACCTCCCGAACACCACGAACCCCGACGACTGGGCCCGCATCTCCGGCAAGAAGGGCGAGCGGATCGTGTTCATCCGCACGCTCATCACCGGCAAGCAGGGCACCGAGCCGGGCCGATCCATCGACACGGTCTCGAACACCGGTCAGTACCTCTGACCCCGGGTCCCACACGGGGCTCGAGGGGCACGGTTTGGTCACCAACCGCACGTGGGAGCGTGCCCAACCTGCGGTTGGTGACCATTCCGCAACCCTGCGCCCGACTCAGGGCCGTGCCTCGATCACGAGGTTGCCGACCGACGCGGCCGCGACCCGCGCCGAGGAGAAGCCCGCCTCGACGAACGCCGCGGTGAGCTTGGCGGGGCCGGCCTGGGCGCCGAGCGCGGCGCCGCCGTCGGCGATGCTGTGCGGCACGCACAGGCACGAGCTCGCCGCGTAGAACGGCAGGGCGACCGGGTTGAGGAGGTTGTCCTCGAGCCGGTCCTCGGCGTACGGCTCGACCGCGAAGGCGACACCGCCGGGCGCCAGGAGGGACCGGGCGTGCGCGAGCACGCCCACCGGGTCGCCCATGTCGTGGACGGCGTCGAAGAAGCAGACGAGGTCGAAGGCGCCGTCGTACGCCGACGCGTCACCGACCTCGAACCGCACCCGGTCGGCCACGCCGGCGCCCTGGGCCGCGACCCGGGCCCGGCGCACGGACTCCTCGTGGGAGTCGATGCCGACGAACGTCGACCGCGGGAACGCCTCGGCCATCAGGATGGTCGCGGTGCCGAGGCCGCAGCCGACGTCGGCGACCCGGATGCCGCGCTCCAGCCGCTCGACGAGGCCGTCGACGCCCGGCAGCCACTCGGCGACCAGGGAGTTGCGGTACGCCACGCTGTAGAAGCGGTCGACACCGGTGTAGAGCCGCGGGTCGTGGTCGTGCCAGGCGACGCCGTCCCCGGTCACGTAGGCGTTCGCCAGCTTGTCGGTCGCCGCCCACACCGCCGCGATCACCTCGTACGTCGCTGCCGCGAAGGCCGGGCCGGTCTCGTCGGCCAGGACCATGGCGGCCTCGGCGGTGAGCGAGAACGAGGCGGTGGCGGCGTCGTACTGCACGTAGCCGGCGGCGGCCTGGGCGCTGAGCCACTCGCGCAGGTACCGCTCGGCGAGCCCGGAGCGCTCGGCGAGCTGCGCGCTGGTGACGGCGTCGACCGACGCCAGGGTGCGCCACAGGCCGAGCCGGTCGCCGAGGTACACGAGCACGGCGTTGTAGGCGGCGGCCTGGTCGACGGCGACCTTGCCGTAGAACTCCTCGACGGCGGTCGGGTCGATCTCGGTCTGGATGGTCATGGGGATCCTCTCGGTGGTCCGGCGCCGGGGTGGCGCCGTGGTCCACCGACGTTCCCGCGGCGGGCTGTCGCGCGACTGTCACCGCGACGTGACAGGGCGATGACAGCGGATCCGGGCACGCTGTCCCCATGATCGAACTCAGCGACCTCGGCACCGTGCTCACCGTGTGGGCCCATCCCGACGACGAGACGTACCTGGTCGGCGGCCTGGCCGCGGTCCGGCTGGACTCGGGCGCCCGGACGGTCTGCGTCACCGCCACCCGGGGCGAGGCGGCCGACCCGGATGCCTCGCCGGGGGAGCGGGTGGCGCTCGGCGCCCTGCGTACCCGCGAGCTGGACCGGGCCCTGGCGCTGCTCGGCGTGCACGAGCACCACTGGTTGGACTACCCGGACGGCCGGTGCGCGGAGGTCGACCCGGGCGAGGCCGCCGCCCGGCTGGCCTGCGTTCTGGACGACGTCCGGCCCGACACGGTCATCACGTTCGGCCCCGACGGGTTCACCGGCCACCCGGACCACCGGGCCGTCAGCGGCTGGGTCGACCGCGCGCTGACGCTCTCGTCGCTGCGACCGCTGCTGCTGCACCCGGTCGCGGTCGAGCCGGCGGTCGACCCCGCGCTCGACGAGGACTTCGGGGTGTTCGAGCTCGGCCGGCCCCGCATCTGCACCTCGGACGAGCTGGCCCTGAGCGTGCCGCTGGCGGGAGCGGCGCTGGACCGCAAGGTCGAGGCGCTGCTCGCCCAGGAGTCCCAGACCGCCGGGCTGGTCTCGGCGGTCGGCCACGAGCGGTTCCGGGCCTGGGTCGCGACCGAGCGCTTCGCCGTACCTCTGCAAACCGCGTGACGGCCACGCCGTGCTGCGGCACAGTGCGAGCATGCTCGCCGTCGACCTGCTGGGGCCGCTCGCGCTCCGGGTCGACGGCGCGCCGGTCGCCGTCCCGGGCCGGCAGCGCCGGGTGCTGCTCGCGCTGCTGGCTCTGGCCGGCGGCCGGCCGGTCGGCGTCGGGCGGCTGATCGACGCACTGTGGGAGGACGCGCCGCCGGAGAACGCCGAGCAGGCGCTCTACAACCACGTGTCCCGGCTGCGCGGGCACCTGCGTCCCCACGGCGACCGGCTCGAACGGGTCGCGGCGGGCTACCGGTTGCGGCTGGAGCCCGGCGAGCTCGACGTCGACTTCGTCCGCGGCCTCGCCGGCTCCGACCCGGCCGGGGCGCTGGCCCAGTGGCGTGGTGCGGCCCTCGAGGAGTTCCGCAGCGTGCCCGACCTGGAGATCGAGTCTGTCGCCCTGGACGAGCTCCGGTTGCGCCTCGTCGACGACGTGCTCGAGCAGCGCCTCGTCGCAGGCGACGGCTCGGTGACGGCCGACGCCCGGGCGGCCGCAGCCGCAGCGCCGCTGCGGGAGCGGACGGCGCAGCTGCTGGTCCGGGCGCTCGCCGCCGACGGGCGCGCCGCGGAGGCGCTGGCCGAGGCGGCGACTTACCGCCGTCGCCTTGCCGACGAGACCGGGCTGGACCCCAGCCCCGAGCTGGCCGTCCTGGAGCAACAGGTCGCGGCCGGGCCGCTCCGGCACCGGGTCGCCCGCCCGACCGGGCCGCTCGTCGGGCGCACCCTTGAGCGCGAGGACGTGCTGCGCCTGCTGGCCGACAACGCGACGGTCACCGTCACCGGGCCCGGCGGTGTCGGCAAGACCCGCCTCGCCCTCGAGATCGCGGCCGAGCTCAGTGCGTCGGGCGAGGAGGACGTCGCGGTCGTGGCGCTCGCGGCCGTCGACCGGGCCGACCGGCTCTGCCAGGCGATCGCCTCGACCCTGGGGCTCCGGACGAGCGGCCACGTGGCCGCCGCCGACGTCGCCGCGGCGCTGGCGCACCGGCGCCTGCTGCTGGTGCTGGACAACTGCGAGCACCTCGCCGACGGCTGTCGCGACGTGGTGGCGACGGTACGGCAGGCCGCGCCCGGCGTCCGGGTGCTCGCCACCTCGCGGGTGACCCTCCACGTGCCGGGGGAGTACGTCGTGCGGCTCCAGCCGTTCTCGGTGCCCCGCGACGTCGGCGACCTGGCCTCGCTGCGCCGGCAGCCGGCGGTCCGGGCGTTCGTCGAGCACGCCCGGCGCCGGCTCCCGGACTTCGACGTCCAGGAGGCGGACGCCGCAGACGTCGTCGAGGTGCTCCGGCGCCTCGACGGACTGCCCTTGGGGATCGAGCTGGCCGCCCGCCAGGTGAGCGTCATGCCGGTCCGGGAGGTACGCCGGCGCCTCGACCGGGCCCTCGACCTCGCGACCGGCCGCGCCGGCGCGGACGACGCGCGGCAGCGCACCCTGCGGGCCACGATCGACTCGTCGTACCAGCTGCTCGCACCGGCCGAGCGGGCGCTCCTGCTCGCCCTGGCGCCGTTCCCCGGTGGCGTCGACCTGGCGACCGTCGAATCGATCGCGCCGGGGCCGGACGACCCCGTCGACCTGCTGCACCGGCTGGTGGACGCCTCGCTCCTCAGCGCCGATCCCGTGTGGGGGCGGTACCGCCTGCTGTACACGGTCCGCGGGTTCCTCCTCGACGAGCTCGCCGGCACCGGTGGGCTGGACGCCGCGCAGGAGGTTTTCGTCGCGCGCTGCGTCGCGCTGGCCGAGGAGCTCGGCGACGCGGCGATCGGGCCCGACGAGGTGGCCGCGGACCGTCGGCTGCGCACCGAGCTCGACAACCTGCGCGCCGCCTGGGACCTCGCCGCCGCCCGCGGTGACCACGATGCGCGGATCCAGATGACGACGGCGCTCGGTGACGCGATGACGTGGCGCGACCTCCGCGAGCTCTGGGCCTGGGCGCGGGAGCTGGCCGGGGACCCGGCGATCGCGGCTCATCCGCGGCTCGCCGAGGTGCTCGGGACCGCCGCCGAGGCGGCGCGGCTCGTCGGCGACCTCGACGAGGCGGCCCGCCTGGCCGACGCGACCATGGCCGCGGTCGGTCCGGACGCCGGGGCGGCCTACCTCGCCTGGTCGGTGCGCGGGTCGGTGGCGCACTTCCGCGGCGACTTCACCGCCGCCCGCGACCACTGGGTCCGCGCCGGCGAGAGCCGCGGCCGGACCGCGGGCGCCTGGCTCGCCTCGGCCGCCCTCGCGTCGTCGTACGGCGGTGACGGGGCGACCGCGCGGACGCTCCTCGACCGCGCGCACGCCGCCGACGAGCGCACCCGGTGCCCGTCCCAGATCGCGTTCGCGACGTACGTCGAGGGCGAGCTGCGGGTGACGCGCGAGCCCGAGGAGTCGATCCCGTTCTACGTCGAGGCGATCGCGACCGCACGGGGCTGCGGTGCGCGTTTCGTCGAGGGCGTCGCGGGCGTCGCGCTCGCGTCGGCGCGGGAACGTGCGGGGGACGTCTCGGGCGCCGCGGCCCAGTACGCCGAGCTCCTGACCTCGTGGCAGCGCAGCGGGCACTCCACCCAGCTGTGGACGACCGCGCGCAACGCCGCCGGGCTGCTGGCTCGCGCCGGCCGTCGGCACACGGCGGCGCTGGCCCTGGTCTGCGCCGACCTGCAGCCGGGCGCGGCCGCGGTCAGTCCGGCGATCGCGCGGCACAGCGGCCGGCAGTTCGTGCCGCTGACCGACCTCGTGGCCGCCGAGGAGGTCGCCGGTCTCCGCGCCGAGGTCGCCCGGCTGTCGCCGGCTGGTGTGCTCGACCTGCTGCGGCAGGAGCTGGCCGGGATCGGCTAGGGGTCGCTCACCTCGGTGACGTCGGCGACCGTCGCACCCAGCGCCGCGACCAGCTCGCCGGAGTCGACGGTGAACGCGACGCCGTGCGCGCCGGCGCCGATGCTGACCCGGCCGCCGATCGACGCGTCCGCGATCACCGGCAGCGGCGTACTGCTGCCCAGTGGCGTGATCGTCCCGCGCACGTAGCCGGTGACGTCGTACGCCGCGTCCGCGCTCGGCATCGACAGCCGGTTCACGCCCAGCAGCGCCCGCAGCTTCGGCCAGGCGATCTCGCGGTCGCCGGGCACCAGCACGAAGCGGTGGTCGCCCTCGGACACGCGCACCACCATGGTCTTCAGGAGCTGGTGCGGCTCGATCCCGCGCGCTGCGGCCGCCTCCTCGAGCGAGCGGACCGGGCCGTGCCGGGTGACGGTGTGGGCCAGGCCGAGCTCCCGCGCGGCCGCCACCGCGCGCTCCTCGCTCACGCGGCCTCCACCGCGCGGTAGACGCCGCGGTAGACGTAGCCCCACGGGTGGCTCAGCGCCGGACCGGGCAGGTACTCGGCCCGCAGGGCGACCTCGGTGAGACCGGCGGCCTCGACCAGCGCGGGGACGTCCCTGCTGAGGTGGCAGCCCCCTGCGACCGTGCGCTGCAGGGGGTCGAGACGGCGCTGCCAGCGGGCGACGCGCTCGTCGGAGGAGAGTCCGTGCTCGAGGAGGTGCAGCGTGCCGCCCGGTGCCAGGACCCGGCGCACCTCGGCGAGGGCGAGGGCAGGGTCCGGGATCGTGCAGAGCGTGAACGTGGTCAGCACGGCGTCGTACCGGCCGTCCGGGGCGGACAGCCGCTGACCGTCCAGGCCGACGCGCTCGACCGGCACCCGGGCGCGCTCGCGCCGGCCCGCGGACATGGTCCAGCCGACGTCCGACGGCTCGACGGCGTCGACGGCGGTGACCTCGGGCGGGTAGAGGTCGGTGTTGAGCCCGCTGCCGTACCCGAGCTCGAGCACGCGCCCCGACAGCCCGGCCACGGCGGCGGTCCGCAGCCGCATCACCGGGGCCGTCGACAGGCTGCGGTCGGCCAGGTGCGGCACGACGCGATCGGTCCACATGCCCATGGGTCGAGGCTACTGCGCTGACCGCTCGCGTACGCTCGGGAACATGAGTGTGCGGCGGGTGATGGGGACCGAAGTGGAGTACGGCATCGCCGTGCAGGGCCAGCCGCTGGCCAACCCGATGGTCGCCTCCTCGCAGGTCGTCAACGCGTACGCGTCGGCGACCGTGAAGGCGCGCCGCGCGCGCTGGGACTTCGAGGAGGAGTCACCGCTGCGCGACGCCCGCGGCTTCGACATGTCGCGCCAGGTCGCCGACCCGACCCAGCTGACCGACGAGGACCTCGGGCTCGCGAACGTGATCCTCACCAACGGCGCGCGGCTGTACGTCGACCACGCCCACCCGGAGTACTCCACGCCGGAGGTCACCAACCCGCTCGACATCGTGCGGTGGGACAAGGCGGGGGAGCAGGTGATGCTCGACGCGCAGCGCCGGGCCAGCCAGCTGCCGGGCGGCGCCCCGATCGCGCTGTACAAGAACAACACCGACAACAAGGGCGCGTCGTACGGCGCCCACGAGAACTACCTGATGCGGCGCTCGACGCCGTTCGGCGACATCGTGCGGCACCTGACGCCGTTCTTCGTCAGCCGGCAGGTCGTCTGCGGGGCCGGCCGGGTCGGGATCGGGCAGGACGGGCGCGAGCACGGCTTCCAGGTCAGCCAGCGCGCCGACTTCTTCGAGGTCGAGGTCGGGCTGGAGACGACGCTCAAGCGTCCGATCATCAACACCCGCGACGAGCCGCACGCGGACCCGGAGCGGTACCGGCGCCTGCACGTGATCATCGGCGACGCGAACCTGGCCGAGGTGTCGACGTACCTCAAGGTCGGCACGACCGCCCTGGTGCTCGCGATGATCGAGGAGCGCTTCATCACCGGGGACCTCAGCATCGAGGGCCCCGTGGCCGGACTGCGCGCGATCTCGCACGATCCCACGCTCCGGCAGACCGTCACGCTGCACGACGGCCGGAAGCTGACCGCCATCCAGCTGCAGCTGGAGTACCTCGACCTCGCGCGGAAGTTCGTCGAAGACCGGTACGGCGCCGACGCGGACGCCCAGACGGTCGACGTGCTGGCCCGGTGGGAGTCGGTCCTCGACCGGCTCGAGCGGGACCCGATGCTCTGCGCCGGCGAGCTCGACTGGGTGGCGAAGCTGAAGCTGCTCGAGCAGTACCGCCAGCGCGACGGCCTGTCGTGGGACGACGCGAAGCTGCAGCTGATCGACCTGCAGTACTCCGACATCCGCCCCGAGAAGGGCCTCTACCACCGGCTGGTCGCCGGCGGCCGGATCGAGCGGCTGCTCGACGACGCCGCGATCGAGGACGCCATGCACGACCCGCCGGAGGACACCCGGGCCTACTTCCGCGGCCGCTGCCTCGAGAAGTACGCCGAGCACGTCGCCGCCGCCTCCTGGGACTCGGTGATCTTCGACCTGCCCGGGCGGGAGTCGCTGCAGCGGGTCCCGACGATCGACCCGCTGCGCGGCAGCAAGGCGCACGTCGGCGAGCTGCTGGACCGCAGTGAGACGGCGGAGGCCCTTTTCACCGCTCTCACCCGGTGAGTGGCTAGGGTCGTCCCATGGCACAGGAGCAGAAGCAGCCGCGCAAGGGCTCGGAGACCGAGGAGGCCGTCGAGACGGCCCCCGAGACCGACGTCGCCGAGCGCAAGGAAGCGCTCGACAGCGACATCGACGACATCCTCGACGAGATCGACGACGTGCTCGAGACCAACGCCGAGGACTTCGTGAAGTCGTTCATCCAGAAGGGCGGGGAGTAGGCCTTGGGCGACCCGCGACTCCCGGCCGCTTTCCTGCAGCCGGGCACCTCGTCGTTCAGCGACTTCCTCGCCGAGCAGGCGCCCGACCTGCTGCCGGGGCGCCGCGCCGTTCCCCAGGGCCACGCGGGCGACCTGGCGCCGCACGGCACCACGATCGTCGCGGCGACGTTCCCCGGCGGTGTGGTGATGGCCGGTGACCGGCGCGCCACGATGGGCAACATCATCGCCCAGCGCGACATCGAGAAGGTCTTCCCGGCCGACGAGTACTCCGCGGTCGGCATCGCCGGCACCGCCGGGCTCGCGGTGGAGATGGTGCGGCTGTTCCAGACCGAGCTCGAGCACTACGAGAAGATCGAGGGCACCACGCTCTCGATGGACGGCAAGGCCAACCGGCTCGCGACGCTGATCCGCTCGAACCTGGGCATGGCGATGCAGGGCCTGGCCGTCGTACCCCTGTTCGCGGGGTTCGACCTCACGACCGACCAGGGCCGGATCTTCAGCTACGACGTGACCGGCGGCCGCTACGAGGAGACCGCGTTCCACTCGGTCGGCTCCGGCTCGCTGTTCGCCCGCGGGTCGTTGAAGAAGCTCTACCGCGAGGACCTCGACGCGACCGGCTGCGTGACCGCGGTCGTGCAGGCGCTGTACGACGCCGCCGACGACGACTCGGCGACCGGGGGACCGGACCTGACCCGGCGGATCTTCCCCGTCGTGCAGGTGATCACCGCCGACGGCGGTCGCCGGATGCCCGACGCCGAGGTCGCCGCGATCGCCGACATCGTGATCGCCGGCCGGATGCAGCGCCCCGACGGCCCGGCCGCGCCGCTGACCGGAGGTGACGCGCGATGAGCATGCCGTTCTACGTCTCGCCCGAGCAGCTGATGAAGGACCGGGCGGACTTCGCCCGCAAGGGGATCGCCCGGGGCCGGTCGGTGGTGGCCGTGCAGTATGCCGACGGCGTGCTGTTCGTCTCCGAGAACCCGTCCCAGGCGCTGCACAAGGTCTCCGAGATCTACGACCGGATCGCGTTCGCCGCGGTCGGCCGCTACAACGAGTTCGAGAACCTGCGCATCGCCGGAGTCCGTCTCGCCGACATGCGCGGCTACGCCTACGACCGGCGCGACGTCACCGGCCGCGGTCTCGCGAACGCCTACGCCCAGACCCTCGGCACGATCTTCTCCAGTGGCGGCGAGAAGCCGTACGAGGTCGAGCTGTTCGTCGCCGAGATCGGCGACTCGCCCGCCGACGACCAGCTCTACCGGTTGACGTACGACGGCCAGGTCGCCGACGAGCACGGCTACGCCGTGATGGGCGGCGCCGCGGACGTCGTCGCCACGCACCTGGAGGAGCACTACACCGAGGGCGCGACGCTCGAGGCGGCGGTCCGGCTCGCGGTCTCCGCGCTCGGCCACTCCGAGTCCGACGACCGGGTCATCCCCGTCGAGGACCTCGAGGTCGCCGTCCTGGACCGCACCCGCACCCAGCCCCGCAAGTTCAGCCGGCTCAGCCCGGCCCGGCTCCAGGCGCTGCTCGGTGAGCGCGGCGCGTCGACGTCGGCCCCCGATGTCGCCGACGCCGCTGCCCCGCCGTCCGCCGAACCGCCCATCGCGCCGCCCGGCTGAGGCTGGCTGCGCCGACTGTCTGACGTTGCACGGAATGGTCACCAACCGCACCCGGGAGCGCTCCCGTCCTGCGGTTGGTGACCATTCCGCGTCAACAGGTCGGTTCCGAGACGTCCCCATCCACAGCCCAGCCTGGCGCCATTTCGTCGCGGCCGGATCGGACGCAGGGTCTGGGGCATGGAAACGCATGCCGACGACCCGTTCCGGGGCGAGATCCGACTGGCCAGCCATCGACGAGTCAGCCATGGTCTTGGTCTGCGGATCCGGAGCGACCTCTCTGCCGACGAGGAGTTCGAACGCGAGCTTCGCGCGTACCTCCTCGTCCTCCCACCGTCCGCGGTGTTCACGCACCTCACTGCCGCGCGGCTGCTGGGCTGGCAGCTGCCGAAGCTTCCCGAGCAGGTCCCGGTGTTCGTCGCCGTCGACCAAGAAGCGCCCCGACCGCGACGGCACGGACTCATCGTGTCCCGCCTCGTCCGCGAGCGGCGGCCCGTCCGCCGCGTCGGACTGCCGGTCGAAGCCGCGGAGGAGGTTCTCCTTCGATCCGCCCGGGACCTGGGCCTCCTGGACCTGGTCGTTCTCGTCGACTCGGCGCTGCGGTGCGGTGACCTCGACCCGCGCCGCATGGAGGAACTTCTGGCGAGCGGGCGCCCCGGCGTCCGGATGCTCCGCGAGGCATGGCGTCGCGCTACCGGACGCGCCGAGTCTGGCGGAGAGACGCTGCTGCAGCAGTTCCACGTCGTGATGGAGGTCCCGTTCACGGCACAGGCCGAGATCCACGACGACCGCGGGCGGTTCCTGGGCCGAGCGGACCTCCTGGTCGCGGGCACGACGATGCTTCACGAGTACGACGGCGCCCACCACCGCGACCAACGGCAACACCGTTCCGACCTACGTCGAGATCGCCGCCTCACCAATGCCGACTACACCCGGCGCGGGTTCGTCCTGGACGACCTGATCAACCACGCCGGCGTGGTGATGCACGAGATCGACCGTGCGCTGGGTCGTCCGCACGACCTTCGCCGCCTCTGGCGCTGGCAGGCTCTCGTCGCCAACTCGCTGTACTCAGAGACCGGCCGGGAGCGGATGATGAACCGCTGGCGACGGCAGAACGGAATCATCGATTGGTCACGAACCGCATGATCGGGCGCCGATTTCCTGCGGTTGGTGACCAAACCGCGACCTCAGTAGCCGCGCGGGCGACCAACCTGCGCCTAGTCTGAGGACGTGGACCGGCGGATCTTCGGCATCGAGAACGAGTACGGCGTGACGTGCACGTTCAAAGGCCAGCGACGCCTGAGCCCGGACGAGGTGGCGCGCTACCTGTTCCGCAAGGTGGTCAGCTGGGGTCGCAGCAGCAACGTCTTCCTGCGCAACGGCGCCCGGCTGTACCTCGACGTCGGCAGCCATCCGGAGTACGCCACGCCCGAGTGCGACGACGTCGTCGAACTGGTGACGCACGACAAGGCGGGGGAGAGGGTCCTCGAGGGACTGCTCCTGGACGCCGAGCAGCGGCTGCACGACGAGGGCATCGCCGGCGAGATCTACCTGTTCAAGAACAACACCGACTCTGCGGGCAACTCCTATGGCTGCCACGAGAACTACCTCGTCGGCCGGGCGGGGGAGTTCTCCCGGCTCGCCGACGTGCTGATCCCGTTCCTGGTGACCCGACAGATCATCGTCGGCGCGGGCAAGATCACCCAGACGCCGCGGGGTGCCAGCTACAGCGTCTCCCAGCGCGCCGAGCACATCTGGGAGGGCGTCTCCAGCGCCACCACCCGCAGCCGGCCGATCATCAACACCCGCGACGAGCCGCACGCCGACGCGGAGAAGTACCGCCGCCTGCACGTGATCGTCGGCGACAGCAACATGAGCGAGACGACCACGATGCTCAAGGTCGCCAGCTGCGACCTGGTGCTGCGGATGATCGAGGAGGGCGTGGTGATGCGCGACCTCACGATGGAGAACCCGATCCGCGCGATCCGCGAGATCTCCCACGACGTCACCGGCCGCCGCAAGATCCGGCTCGCGAACGGCCGCGAGGCCAGCGCGCTCGACATCCAGCAGGAGTACCTCCAGAAGGCGCGTGACTTCGTCGACCGCCGCGAGATCAGTACGCCGACCATCGAGGCCGCCCTCGACCTGTGGGAGCGCGGGCTGAAGGCCGTCGAGGCCGACGACCTGAGCCTGGTCGACCGCGAGATCGACTGGGTCATCAAGTGGAAGCTGATCGAGCAGTACCGCGCCAAGCACGGGCTGCCCCTCGGCCACCCGCGGATCGCGCAGCTGGACCTCGCCTACCACGACATCCACCGCGGCCGGGGGCTGTACTACCTGCTCGAGAAGCGCGGCATGGTCGCCCGGGTCACCACCGACCTGAAGATCTTCGAGGCGAAGTCGGTCCCGCCCCAGACCACGCGCGCCCGGCTGCGTGGCGAATTCATCCGCAAGGCGCAGGAACGCCGGCGCGACTTCACCGTCGACTGGGTGCACCTCAAGCTCAACGACCAGGCCCAGCGCACCGTGCTGTGCAAGGACCCGTTCCGGGCCCACGACGAACGGGTGCAGCGCCTGATCGACGGCATGTGACCCCCACGGAATGGTCACCAACCGCATGCCGGCAGGCTGCGGACATGCGGTTGGTGACCATTCCGTGACCCGACAGGGCCCACCTCACAGCGCGCACTCAGGCACGCCGGATAGTGTGGCCGCGCTGTCCCAGCACCCGACTGTGAAGGTTGAACCTGTGTCTCGACGTCTCCGACGCCTCCCGCTGCTCCTCGTCCCCGCGCTGCTCGCGACCTCCCTGGCCGCCTGCGGCAGCGACTCGGGCGGCGCCAGCGACTCCTCCGGCAGTGACGACGCGCTGCACGGCATCGTCATCACCGGTGACATCGGGTCGGCGCCGGAGGTCGAGTGGAACGGCGAGCTCGAGACCGACGAGACCGAGACCACGGTCGTGACCGAGGGCGACGGCGACGAGGTCGTCGAGGGCGACCAGGTCCAGGCCAACCTGTGGGTCGGCAACGGCACGACGCAGGAGCAGGCCTACAGCACATACGACGAGGGCGGTACCGCGGAGACCGTGCGCGCCAGCGAGGACCTGAGCCCGGTCTTCAAGGAGGCCGTGCTCGGCCAGACGCTCGGCTCCCGGGTGGCGGTGACCACGACCGCCGCGGAGGCGTTCGGCGAGGCCGGCAACCCGAACATGGGCATCGGCAACAAGGACACCGTCCTGATCATCGTCGACCTCATGGAGATCTACGAGCCGCCGACACCGAAGGACGTCCCGGCCTCGGAGATGCCAAAGGTCGTGGAGGAGAAGGGCAAGCCGGTCGGCCTCGACTTCACCGGCCTCCCGGAGCCCAAGGCCGACGACGACCTCAAGCGCACGGTCATCGAGGAGGGTGACGGCGAGGAGGTCACCACCGAGATGACCATCAAGGTCAACTACCTCGGCTCGACGTACAAGGCCAAGGAGCCGTTCGACGAGAGCTACAGCGCCGAGCCGGTCGAGTTCGCGCTCACCGGGGTCGTCCAGGGCTGGACCTACGGCCTCGAGGGCGTCAAGGTCGGCAGCCGCGTGCTGCTGGCGATCCCGCCGGCGCTCGGGTACGGCGCCACCGAGCAGGAGAACATCCCGGCGAACAGCACGCTGTACTTCGTCGTCGACGTCATCTCCGCCAAGTAGCAACGCAGAACACCTAGCAAGAAGCACGGGGATCAGCAGCATGGCGGTGCAGAAGAGTGAGCGCCTGCTCAACCTGCTCATCATGCTGCTGGTCCAGCGCCACTACGTCTCGAAGGACCGGATCCGCGCGATCCTCTACCCGGACTCCAGCTCCGAGGCCTTCGAGAAGATGTTCGAGCGCGACAAGGAGGAGCTGCGCAGCCTCGGCGTGCCGATCGAGGTGGGCAACATGGACGCCTACTTCGACGACGAGCCGGGCTACCGGATCCGTCCCGACGAGTTCGCGCTCCCGGACATCTCCCTGACCGCGGACGAGGCCCAGGTGATCGGCCTCGCGACCCGGGTCTGGGAGCACGCCCGCCTCGCCGAGGCCACCACCGAGGCGGTGCGCAAGCTGACCGCGCTCGGCGTCCCGCTCGACGTCAGCGCCCTCGACATCGCCCAGCCCCGGCTGAGCGCGGACGAGCCGTCGTTCGATGTCTTCTGGGAGGCCACCCAGGAGCGCACGCCGGTCGAGTTCCAGTACCGCCGCGCCGGCGCCACCACCACCTCCACGCGGCACCTCCAGCCCTGGGGCGTGGTCCGCTACTCCGGCCGCTGGTACGTCGTCGGCCTCGACACCGACCGCGGCGAGGAGCGGGTGTTCCGGCTGTCGCGGGTCCAGGGCGAGGCGCGCAAGGTCGGCCAGCCCGGCTCGTACGACGTACCGCCCGGCACCGATGTCCGCGCCACGACCCTCCGCCTCGCCCCGTCGCCGCCCACCGGGCGCGCCGTGGTGCTGGTCCGCGCCGGCGCCGGCCTGGCCCTGCGCCGCGATGCCGAGTCCGTCGAGCCGGGCGTGCCCGGCCCCGACGAGCTCACCGCATGGGACCGGGTCGTGATCAACCGCGGCGGCCCCGGCGCAGCCGACGAGCTGCTCGGCTACGGGGCCGACGTCTACGTCGAGGAGCCCGCGTCGCTGCGTCAGCACGTCGTCGAGCGGCTCTCCCAGGTCATGGAGGGCGCCTCGTGAGCGCGGCCGCGTCGTCCGGGGCGAAGGACCAGGTCGCCCGGCTGCTGACGCTGGTCCCGTTCCTGCACGCGCACGGTCAGGTCCGCGTCGACGACGCCGCCGCGGCGCTGGGCATCGAGCCCGAGCAGCTGCTCAGCGACCTGAAGGTGCTGCTCATGTGCGGGCTGCCGGGCGGCTATCCCGACGACCTCATCGACGTCGACCTCGACGCGCTCGAGGGTCCGGAGGCCGATGGTGTCATCCGGGTGTCGAACGCCGACTACCTCGCTCGACCGCTGCGCCTCACCCCGACCGAGGCGACCGCGATCATCGTCGCGCTGCGCGCCCTGCGCAGCGGGGCGACCGACGAGACCCGCGAGGTCGTCGACCGCGCGCTGTCGAAGCTCGAGGCGGCCGCTGCGGGTGGCGTCACGCCACCGCAGATCGACCCCGGGGACGACTCGGTCGACGCGGAGCGCGCCCGGCTCGCCGCCCGGCTGCAGGACGCGGCCGACCGTGGCGTGCAGGTGGCGATCACCTACTTCGTGCCGTCGCGCGACGACGAGTCGGAGCGGGTCGTCGACCCCCGCGGGCTGGTCACCGCGCACGGCTTCACCTACCTCGACGCGTGGTGTCACAGCGCCGAGGCCCCGCGGCTGTTCCGGCTCGACCGGATCCGCAGCGCCGAGGTCACCGACCAGCCGGTCGTGACCAGCGCCGAAGGGCCCCGCGACCTGGCCGACGGGCTGTTCACGCAGGCGGACGAGACCACGCTCGTCACCCTCCGTCTCGAGCGCGACGCCCGCTGGATCGTCGAGTACTACCCGGTCGAGGAGGTCCGCTCCCGTCGCGGCGGGGTGCTCGAGGTGGACCTGCGGATCGCCGACGAGCGGTGGCTGCAGCGGCTGCTGCTGCGCCTCGCGCCGCACGCGCGGGTGATCAGTCCACCCGAGTACGACGAGATGTTCACCTCGGCGGTCCGGGACACGCTCCGGCTCTACCGGTGACGCGGCGTACTATGGACACGCCCCTACAGACAGATGAGGTCACGATGCTCTACCCCATGATCGGAATGCCCCAGGGAGCCGAATGGCTGGTGATCCTGGCCATCGTGATCCTGGTCTTCGGTGCGGCCAAGCTGCCCGACCTGGCTCGGGGGACCGGCCAGGCGCTGCGGATCTTCAAGTCCGAGACCAAGGGTCTGCGCGACGACGACGAGAAGGACGCGCAGTCGACGCCGCCGCCGGCCCCGCCGGTCACCGGTGAGCTGCCGCCCGCGACGCCGCCGCAGCAGACGAGCCCGGTCGAGGACCACCAGACCGACAAGCACAACGGCTGAGCCCGCCGGGCCAGTCCGCTCCTCCTGCCGAACGTGGCGATTCGAGGTCTTCTCCGGCTGTTCTCCGGCGCCCCCGTCCATCCGGTCGGCGCCGACGGCCGGATGGCGCTGTCCGACCACCTGCGTGAGCTGCGCGCCCGGATCCTGAAGATCGCGCTCACCATCACGGTGGCGCTGATCGTCGCGCTGTTCTTCTTCGACCAGCTGTTCGACTTCGTCTACGGCCCGTACGAGCAGGCTCAGGAGCAGCTGCCCGAGGGCGCCAGCTTCGCGACCACCAGCGGCGCCGGCGGCGGCCTGACGCTCTACCTGAAGCTCTGCGGGTTCGCGGCGCTGGTCGGCACCAGCCCGATCTGGCTCTACCAGATCTGGGCATTCATCATGCCCGGCCTGCACCCCAGCGAGAAGCGCTGGACGGCGATCTTCGTCGCCGTCGCCACGCCGCTGTTCGGGGTCGGCCTGCTGCTCGGCTTCGTCACCCTGCCCAAGGGCCTCGAGGTGCTGATCGGGCTCAACCCCGACGGCGTCACCAACCTCGTCGACTTCAACGAGTACCTCACGTTCTTCACCCGCACCCTGCTCGTCTTCGGCATCGCCTTCGAGATCCCGGTCTTCGTGTTCATGCTGAACCGCGCCGGCGTCGTCTCCGGCAAGACGCTGGCCCGCTACCGCGCCTGGACGATCATCGGCATCTTCCTGTTCGCCGCGGTCGCGACGCCGTCGACGGACCCGTTCACGATGACGTTCATGGCGGTCCCGATGGTGGTCCTCTACTTCATCTCCGAGGTGATGGCCCGCATCCACGACCGCCGCAAGGTGGAGCGGAACCCGTTCGCCGGCCTCAGCCCCGACGAGGCGTCCCCGCTGTGATGCCGCTGTGATGCCCGTCGACCCGTTCGACCTCCCGGAGTGGCTCGGCGAGAGCGACGTCGAGTGGACCGCCGAGGGCGGCCTGCGGACCGGCCACTACGTCCCCGGCACCCTGAGCGCCGAGGGCCACGGACACGTCGCCTGCGACCTGCTCGCGATCGACGAGGCCTGGCCCGCCCCCGTGGCCGACGACCAGGTCCGCCACGACGCGCACCAGGCGTGGCGGCACGGCCAGGTGCTGCTCGTCGAGGTGGGGGAGCGGCTCACCCTCGCCGTGCCGGGCACCCGGTTCACCGCCGACCTCGTGCTGGACGCGATGGCCCGGCTCGCCAAGGCCGTCGGCGCCTCGGCCGACCACTACTCCGTCCGCCTGCGCATCGGCACCACGAAGCCCTAGTGTTCGCCGCGTGACGATCGCGCTGCTGACCAACCCCACCGCCGGCAAGGGCAGGGGTGCGCACGCGC
The DNA here is from genome assembly GCF_039541135.1 of Nocardioides caricicola. Lineage (NCBI taxonomy): Bacteria > Bacillati > Actinomycetota > Actinomycetes > Propionibacteriales > Nocardioidaceae > Nocardioides > Nocardioides caricicola. The sequence continues at coordinate 234,061 of NZ_BAABFQ010000003.1, forward strand.
GCGACACCGCCCTGGCCCGGCTCCGGGCCGCGGGCCGCGACGTCACGAGCATGGAGGGCCGCGACGCCGACGAGGCGCTCGACCTGGCCCGCCAGGCGGTCGCCGACGGCGTGGAGGCGCTGGTGGCGGTGGGCGGGGACGGGATGGTCCACCTGGCCGTCCAGGCCGTCGCCGGGACCGGCGTCCCGCTGGGCATCGTCCCCTGCGGGACCGGCAACGACGTCGCGCGCTACTTCGACCTGCCCCGCAAGGACCCCGCCGCCGCAGCCGACCGGGTCCTCGCCGGCGAGCAGCGGGTGATCGACCTCGCGCGCAGCGGGACCAAGTACTTCGTCACCGTGCTCGCCGCGGGCTTCGACGCGATCGTGAACGAGCGCGCCAACCGGATGACGTGGCCCAGGGGGCAGATGCGCTACAACATCGCCACGCTCGCCGAGCTCCGCACGTTCGAGCCGCTCCCGTACACCCTCGACCTCGACGGCGAGACGGTGTCGCTCGACGCGATGCTGGTCGCGGTCGGCAACGGCCCGTCGTTCGGCGGCGGGCTACGGATCACCGAGGGCGCCCTCCTCGACGACGGGCTGCTGGACGTGGTCATCATCAAGCCGATGAGCAAGCCCGCCCTGATCAAGACCTATCCCAAGCTCTTCAAGGGCACCCACGTCACGCACCCGCAGTACCAGCACCACCGGGTCCGCAGCGTCACGGTGGCGGCTCCCGGGATCGTGTCGTACGCCGACGGCGAGCGGTTCGGCGCGCTGCCCCTCACGGTGGAGTGCGCTCCCGGGGCGCTCACGGTCCTCACGTAGGTTTGTGTCCATGAGCACCGCGGACGAGCAGGACCTGTCCCCGTCCGAGCGGTACGCCGACTTCCGGAAGGGCCGCAAGCACCCCGTGCTGCGGGGGTTCCGGAGCCTCTACGACTTCCCGCTCGACGACTTCCAGGTCCGTGGCTGCGAGGCCATCGAGGAGGGCCGCGGCGTCCTCGTGGCCGCCCCGACCGGATCCGGCAAGACCATCGTCGGCGAGTTCGCCGTCCACCTCGCGCTCGAGACCGGGCGCAAGTGCTTCTACACGACGCCGATCAAGGCGCTGTCCAACCAGAAGTACAACGACCTGGTCGCGCGCTACGGACCCGAGAAGGTCGGCCTGCTGACCGGCGACAACGTCGTGAACGGCGAGGCGCCGATCGTGGTCATGACCACCGAGGTGCTGCGCAACATGCTGTACGCCGGCTCGCGCACCCTGCTCGGGCTGGGCTTCGTCGTCATGGACGAGGTGCACTACCTCGCCGACCGCTCCCGGGGCGCGGTGTGGGAGGAGGTCATCATCCACCTGTCCGAGTCGGTGTCGGTGATCTCGCTGTCGGCCACCGTCTCCAACGCCGAGGAGTTCGGCGAGTGGCTCGCGACCGTCCGCGGCGACACCGACACCATCGTCGAGGAGCGCCGTCCGGTCCCGCTGTACCAGCACGTGATGGTCGGCCGCCGGCTGCTCGACCTGTTCGCCTCGTCCGACGTCGACGCGGCCGCCGGCTTCGTCAAGGAGGGCGCCCCGGTCAACGACGAGCTGATCAAGATCGCCCGCGACGACTGGGCGAGCACTCGGATGCGCGACCGGCGCTCGCCGCGCGACCGCAACCGGCGGGCCACCAACAAGTACAACGTCGGCAACGGCCGGCGCGTGTGGATTCCGAGCCGCGTCGACGTGATCGACCGGCTCGACCGCGAGGGCCTGCTCCCGGCGATCGTGTTCATCTTCAGCCGCGTGGGCTGCGATGCGGCGGTCACCCAGTGCCTCAACGCGAACGTCCGGCTGACCACGCCCGAGGAGCGCGACGAGATCTACGCGTTCGTCCAGGACGCCTGCAAGTCGCTCCCCGCGGCCGACCTCGAGGTCCTCGGCTACCACGACTTCCTCGACGGGATGACCCGCGGCGTCGCGGCCCACCACGCCGGGATGCTGCCCAAGTTCAAGGAGTGCGTGGAGGCGCTGTTCGTCCGCGGACTCTGCAAGGTCGTGTTCGCGACCGAGACCCTCGCGCTCGGCATCAACATGCCGGCGCGCACCGTGGTGATCGAGAAGCTCGACAAGTGGAACGGCGAGACGCACGCCTCGATCACGCCGGGGGAGTACACCCAGCTCACCGGCCGTGCCGGGCGCCGCGGTCTCGACGTCGAGGGCCACGGGGTCGTCCTCTGGCAACCGGGCATCAACCCGCGCGAGGTGGCCGGCCTCGCCTCCACCCGGACCTACCCGCTGCGCTCGTCGTTCCGCCCGTCGTACAACATGGCGGTCAACCTGGTGCACCAGTTCGGCCGGTCGACCTCGCGCGAGCTCCTGGAGCAGTCGTTCGCCCAGTTCCAGGCCGACAAGGCCGTCGTCGGGCTCGCCCGCCAGCTCCGCAAGAGCGAGGAGGCGCTGGCCGGCTACCGCGAGGCCGCGACCTGCCACCTCGGCGACTTCATGGAGTACGCCGATCTCCGCCGACGCATCAACGAGGCCGAGAAGGGCGCCAGCCGCGCGCGCCGGGCCGACCGCCGCGAGGAGGCGCTGGAGTCGCTGCGTCACCTCAAGCCGGGCGACGTGATCCAGGTGCCGACCGGCAAGTTCGCCGGGTACGCCGTCGTGATCGACCCGGCCTGGTCACCGGACGGTCCGCGGCCCTACGTCGTGACCGCGGACCGGCAGGCGCGGCGGCTCGCGATGATCGACTTCCCCGAGCCGGTGGTGGCGCTGGGCAAGCTGCGGATCCCCAAGAACTTCAACGGCCGCAACCCCCAGATGCGCCGGGACCTGGCCTCCGCGCTGCGGTCGCGCACCCACGACCTGGCGCCCCCTCCGCCCGGCACGTCGAAGCAGCCCGCCCGCCGGGACCCGGCGCGGACGCACGCCGACGACGTCGTCGCCGGGCTCCGCGCGGAGCTGAAGGCGCACCCCTGCCACGACTGCCCGGAGCGCGAGGACCACGCGCGGTGGGCGGAGCGGTACTTCAAGCTCGACCGCGACGCCCAGACGCTCAAGCGGCGGGTCGAGCAGCGGACCAACACCGTCGCGCGGCAGTTCGACCGGGTCTGCGAGGTGCTGACCGCGCTGGACTACCTCGACGGCGACTCCGTCACCGAGCGGGGCGGGCGGCTGCGCCGGATCTACTCCGAGCTCGACCTGGTGGCGGCCGAGTCGATGCGGCTCGGGCTGTGGGACGACCTGTCGCCGTCCGGGCTGGCCGCGGCGCTCTCCACGCTCGTCTACGAGTCCCGCCGGCCCGACGACGCGTCCGCGCCGCGGATCCCGGGCGGCGAGGGCGTGCGCGACGTCATCGCCGAGATGGTCCGGCTCTGGGGCAGCCTCGACGCGCTCGAGCGGGACCACAAGCTCGACTTCCTGCGCCAGCCCGACCTCGGCTTCGCCTGGGTGGCGTACCGCTGGGCCGAGGGCGACGACCTCAACAGCGTCCTGGACGCCAGCGACATGGCGGCCGGTGACTTCGTGCGCAACACCAAGCAGCTCATCGACCTCGCCGGGCAGGTCGCGGACGCCGCGGGCGACTCGCCGCTGCGCGAGACCGCGCGCGAGGTCGTGAAGCGGCTGCGCCGGGGCGCGGTGGTCTACTCGGCGCTGGAGGACTGACCTGCAGACTGGCCCGGGGACTGAACGGCGTCCTCGACCGGCTGGTCGCCGTTGACGAGGTTCCACTGCTTCCCGACCGTGGTCGGCACGTCCAGGACGGCGGCGACCACCGCCGCCACGTCCGCGCGGGTGACGTCGCCGCGCGCGACGTCCGGGCCGAGAGCAACCTTCCCGGTGGCCGGGTCGTCGGTGAGCCGTCCGGGCCGGATGATCGTCCACGCCAGCCCGCTGTCACGCAGCGCCGCGTCGGCGTCGCGCTTGGCCTCGACGTAGGCGCGCCAGACGTCGCCGGTGTCGGCGGGCAGCGGGTCGTCGACGTTGATCGCGGAGATCTGGACGAACCGGTCGATGCCGGCCTGCTTCGCGCCGTCGATCGACTTGAGGGAGCCCTCGAGGTCGACGGTCCGCTTGCGCTCGATGTTGCCGTCCGGGCCGCCGCCGGCGGCGAACACGACCGCCCCGCAGCCCTCGAACGCGGCCGCGAACGCGCTGGCGTCCTGCTTCTCGATGTCGAGGAGGCGGACCTCCGCGCCACGTTCCTCGAGCTCGGCGCGGTACTCCTCCTTCCGCACCAGCGCCACCGCGTCGTGGTCGGCGCGGCGAAGCACGTGGATGAGCTGACGGGCCACCTGGCCGTGGCCCCCGACGATCGCTACTCGAGTCATGCAATCCACCGTACGGACGCGCCCTGACGGCGTACCGTCCCTCCATGGGAGACCTCGAGACCGACCTCCTCGTCATCGGCGCCGGGCCCTACGCGTACGCCGCGGCGGCCTACGCCGGCGACCGGGGCATCGCCACGACCGTCGTCGGCAAGCCGCTGTCCTTCTGGCGCGAGCAGATGCCGGCCGACATGTACCTGCGCTCCGGCCCCGACTGGTACCTCGACGCCAACCGCGAGCACACGTTCGAGGCGTACTTCGAGGACCGTGGCCTGGACCCCGCCGACCACGACCCGATCCCGATCGGGGTCTGGCTGGACCACGCGGACTGGTTCGCGGCGCAGAAGGGGCTGGAGGTCGACCAGCGCCTGGTCTCCGACGTCACCCAGCCGGACGGCAGGTTCGTCGCGGCGATGGAGGACGGCAGCTCCATCTCGGCCGCCAAGGTCCTCGCCGCGCCGGGGGTCGGGTTCTTCGCGCAGCTGCCCGACTGGCACGTGCGCGTCCCGGAGGACCGCCGTACCCACACCGTCGAGCGGGTCGGCTTCGACGACCTCGCGGGCGCCCGGGTCGCCGTGATCGGCGGCCGGCAGAGCGCCTACGAGTGGGCCGCGCTGCTCTGCGACCACGGCGCCGAGAAGGTCGACGTCGTGCACCGGCACCCGAAGCCGGCGTTCGAGAAGGTCAGCTGGGGCTTCGTCGACGCCTACGTCGACCAGACGCTCGCGCACCGCGGGTGGTGGCGCGGCCTCGCGCCCGAGCAGCGCACCGGCATCGCCCAGGAGTTCTGGGAGGTCGGTCGGCTGACGCTGGAGCACTGGCTGGTCCCGCGGCTGCGGCCCGACGTCGTGACGACCCACGCGGAGTGCTCGGTGACCGAGGTGACGGGGGAGGGGCCGGTAACGCTCACGCTCTCGGACGGGTCGGAGCTCGCGGTCGACCACGTCGTGTTCGCGTCCGGCTACAAGCCGGACATCGACCGGGTGCCGTACCTCGCCGGCGTCCGCGAGCAGGTTGCGGCGACCGACGGCTTCCCGGACCTGTCCGAGGGGTTCGAGACCAGCCTGCCGGGCCTCTACACGGTCGGCTTCCTCGCGACCCGCGACTTCGGGCCGTTCTACGGCTTCACGAAGGGCTGCCCGTCGGCGGCGAAGATCGTGGTCGACGAGATGCTGCGCTAGGAGCAGATCACTTCCGTGAGCCGCTGCACCGGGCTCTCGATCCCGAAGCGGTGGCCGAGCTCGGCGACCTTGGCCAGGTCACGCGGCTCACGCGGGAGGCGCGTGTCAGGTGAGCCGAGGTCGATGTCGCGCGCGACGGCGACCACGGTCGGCGCGACCTCGAGGTACGCCGCGGCAGCCTTGATCTTCCCGCGCGGGCCTGGCCCCAGGTCGGCGTCCGGGTCGAGCGAGGCCGCGATGATGCCGTCCATGTCGCCGAAGCGGCCGAGCAGCGTGGCGGCGGTCTTCTCGCCGATCCCGGCGACCCCCGGCAACCCGTCCGACGCGTCGCCGCGCAGCGTCGCGAAGTCGGCGTACTGACGGGCGTCGATGCCGTACTTCTCCCGCACCCAGTCGTTGGTCACCCGCTCGTGCTTGCCGACTCCGCGGGCGATGTAGAGCACCCGCACGTCGCGCTCGTCGTCGACCAGCTGGAACAGGTCGCGGTCGCCCGTCACGATGTCGACCGGCTGCTGCGCCTGCGCCGCGAACGAGCCGATCACGTCGTCGGCCTCGTAGCCGTCCTTGCCCACCACGCAGATCCCGAACGCCTCCAGCACGTCGAGGATGATCGGGATCTGCACCTCGAGCGGGTGCGGGACCTCCTCGACGTCCGGCGCGTCCGCGCGCTCCTGGACCACCCGGTGGCCCTTGTACGACGGCAGCAGGTCAACGCGCCACTGCGGGCGCCAGTCGTTGTCCCAGCAGCAGACCAGGTCGGTGGGCCGGTAGTCGGCGACCAGCCGGGAGATGAAGTCGAGCAGCCCGCGCACCGCGTTCACCGGCGTACCGTCGGGGCCCTTGATCTCCGGCACGCCGAAGAACGCGCGGAAGTACATCGAGGCGGTGTCGAGAAGCATCAGGCGTCCGGGCGGCTGTGTCACGAGCCGCATCCTGCCACGCAACGCTAATGTCTCCTCCGTGACTCAGTCCGAACTCGAAGGCACCGACCGGAAGATCCTCGAGCTGCTCGCCCACGACGGCCGGATGTCGTTCACCGACCTCGGCAAGGCGACCGGGCTGTCCACCTCGGCGGTCCACCAGCGCGTGAAGCGGCTCGAGTCGCGCGGGCTGATCACCGGGTACGGCGCCACCATCGACCACGAGCAGCTCGGTCTGCCGCTGACGGCGTTCATCTCGATCCGCCCGATCGACCCGTCGCAGCCCGACGACTCGCCCGAGCGGGTGCGCGAGATCCCCGAGATCGAGTCCTGCTGGTCGGTCGCGGGCGACGAGTCCTACATCCTCAAGGTGCGGGTGGCCTCGCCGCTCGCGCTCGAGGACCTGCTGGCCCGGATCCGCGCCGCGGCCAACGTCTCCACGCGCACGACCATCGTGCTGTCGACGCCGTACGAGGGCCGGCCGGTCAGCTGACGCTCGTCAACCGGATGGTTGCGGACATGATGCGGAATGGTCACCAACCGCATCATTTCGGGCCGCAGACGTGCGGTTGGTGACCATTCCGCACGTCCCGGCGCCGATCACCAGGCCTGCAGGGCCGCCGTCCGCCGCGACGCCTCGGCCACCTCGGCGGCCTTGAGCGCGGAGTTGTCGAGGTCGGAGTGCTCGGCCCACCAGCGCTGCCCGGACTCCGGGAGGGTGTGGATCGGGTCGTAGTACTCGTAGGTCCGCGACAGCGCGTCGGCCGACTCGGCCTCGATCGAGGTGCGGTAGTTCTTCGTCCAGTAGGAGATGCCGCGCTCGCGGTCGTAGTCGGCGAGCTGGTGCACCCAGCGCTTGCCGACGAACGGCACGTCGCAGACGATCCGCGGCGTCGCGAAGCCCGGCAGGTAGCCCATGATGTGGTGCTGCAGCCGCTGCGCGTCGGCGACCGAGACCCGCCAGTGCTCCGAGAACGGGATCATGTCGCACATGTAGAAGTAGTACGGCATGATCTGCGCGCCATCGAGCAGCCGGAAGCACAGGTCGAGCAGCGCGTGCGGGTCGGCGTTGACGCCGTTGAGCAGCACGCCCTGGTTGCGTACGTCGCGCACGCCCGCCTCGAGCATCGCCCGGGCGGCGTCGGCCACGAGCGGGGTGATCGAGTTCGCGTGGTTGGCGTGGGTGTGGATCGCGAGCGAGACGCCGCGCGAGCGGGCGACGCCAGCGACCCGCGTCATGCCCTCGACGACGTCGTCCTGCAGCCAGTGCTGGGGGAGTCCGACCAGCGCCTTGGTGGCGAGACGGATGTCGCGGATGTTCTCCACCTCGAGCACCGACATGAGGAACGCCTCGAGCCGGGGCCACGGCATGTTCGCGACGTCGCCGCCCGAGACGACCACGTCGCGCACCTGCGGCGTACGGCGCAGGTAGTCGAGCATGTCGCCGAGCCGGTCGTTCGGCTTGCCGACGAACTTGAGCTTGTCGATGACCGCGGTCGAGTTGCCGACCAGGTCCATGCGGGTGCAGTGGCCGCAGTACTGCGGGCAGGTCGGGAGCAGCTCGGCGAGCACCTTGGTGGGGTAGCGGTGCGTCAGCCCCTCGGCCACCCACATGTCGTGCTCGTGCAGGGAGTCACGCGTCGCGTGCGGGTGCGAGGACCAGTCCGTGCGCCGGTCGGAGAACACCGGGATCATGTAGTGACGGACCGGGTCGGCGTAGAACGCCTCGGTCAGCGAGCCCGGACCGGAGGGACCGCCTTGATCCATGGCGTGAGGGACCATCGTGTTCATCATCTGCGGCGGCACCAGCATCGACATGGTGGCGCGCTCGGCCTGGTCGCGCTCGAGGTCGGCGTAGAACCGCTCGTCGACCAGGTCTCCGAGCAGCTCGCGCAGCTGCTTGACGTTCTTGATGCAGTGCGCCCGCTGCCACTGCACGGACGCCCACTCCTCGGCGGTGACGTCCTTCCAGCCCGGGAACCGGGTCCAGTCGGGCTCGACCAGCTCGGCCCGCGAGTACGGGTACGGCTGACCGGTCTCACCCTCGACAAGGGCAGCGATGGAGGTCTCGATGCTCATTCCTCCACTGTAGGCGGCGATTCTCCGGCTTGTCGAATGCCACGCCGCAGATTCTTTCGTTAGGATGCGATTGTGCGAGACATTCACAGCGACCCGATCGGCCTGCACCGCGTCCTCGACGACGCCCAACGCCTCCCGCAGGCCGCGGACCGTCTCGACACCCGCCGCGAGCTGTGGCCCGACGAGGTCCGGATCCGGGTGGAGCGCCTCAACCTCGACGCGGCGTCGTACCGCCAGCTCGAGCGCAAGCACGGGGGAGCGGGCCAGGTGGATGGACCGGCGATCCGGGCCGAGGTCCTCGAGATCGTCAGCACCCGCGGCAAGATGCAGAACCCCGAGACCGGATCCGGCGGCATGCTCGTCGGCACCGTCGAGGAGGTCGGTCCCGACTCGCCGCTGGGACTGGAGGTCGGTGACCGCGTGGCGACGCTGGTCTCGCTCACGCTCACGCCGCTGGTCATCGAGGACGGCCTGGCGCGCTGGGACGGCCTGGGGGAGCAGGTCCCGTGCGACGGGTACGCCGTGCTGTTCGGCCGCTCCATCGCCGCGGTGCTGCCCGACGACCTGCCCGCCGAGCTGAGCCTGGCGGTCATGGACGTCTGCGGCGCCCCGGCCCTCACCGCGCGCGTCGTGGAGCAGTATGCCGACCCGGTCGTCGCCGTGATCGGCGGCGCCGGCAAGTCCGGCTCCCTGAGCCTCGCGGCCGCGCGGGCAGCCGGCGCGAAGCACACGATCGGCGTCGTGCCGCACGAGGCCGAGGCCGCGCTCCTGCGCGAGGCGGGCATCGCCGACGAGGTCGTCATCGCCGACGCCCGCAACCCGATCGGGCTCCGCGACGCCGTCACGGCGGCCGGTGGCCCCGCCGACGTCACCGTCGTCTGCGTCGACGTCCCCGGCTGCGAGGGCGGCGCGATCCTCGCCACCGCCGACCGCGGCACCGTCATCTTCTTCTCCATGGCCACGTCGTTCTCCGCCGCGGCCCTGGGCGCCGAGGGCCTGGCCGCCGACGTCACCATGCTCGTCGGCACCGGATACACGCCCGGCCACGCGGCGTACTCCCTCGAGCTCCTGCGCGACAGCGACGGCGTACGCCGCCTGTTCGAGAGGCGGCTCGGATGAGCACCGGCAAGCTCGACCTCGACCCTCAGACCGTCAAGCAGGCGCGGGCGCTGGCCCGCAAGGCCGGTCGCCCGATCGTCACGCTGGCGAAGAAGCACACGACCGTCGCCGTCGAGCGCGCCACGCTGCGGCTCGCCGGCCTCGAGGGCGCCGACGCCGAGGGCACGCCCTGGGTCAACCGGCTTCTCGACGTCGTGCGCGCCGACACCGGCCTCGAGCACGGCGTCGCGCTGCCGGTCTGGGACGCGCTGCTGCGGGGCGAGGCCGACGACCTGTCGACGCTGGCGCAGAAGGCGTCCGCCGGCTCGGTGACGTTCCGCCTCCCCGAGGGCAAGGACGCCGAGCGCGCCCGCAAGGCCTCGGCCCGCCAGGTCGGCCGCGGCATCAAGCGGATCGACGCCCGCCGGGTCGAGCGAGACCGGATGATCAAGCGGTACGGCGACGCACCGCGCCAGCCGTGGATCTACCTGATCGTCGCGACCGGCGACATCTACGAGGACATCCCGCAGGCCCAGCAGGCCGCGCGCGAGGGCGCCGACGTGATCGCGGTGATCCGCTCGACCGGCCAGAGCCTGCTGGACTTCGTCCCCGAGGGCGCGACCCGCGAGGGCTTCGCCGGGACCTACGCCACCCAGGAGAACTTCCGGCTGATGCGCGCCGCGCTGGACGAGTCCAGCAAGGAGCTCGGCCGCTACGTCCGGCTGACCAACTACGCCTCCGGGCTCTGCATGCCCGAGATCGCTGCGCTGGCGGGCATGGAACGTCTCGACATGATGCTCAACGACTCGATGTACGGGATCCTGTTCCGCGACATCAACCCGATCCGCACGTTCGTCGACCAGCGGTTCAGCCGCCAGGTCCACGCCCGCGCCGGGATCATCATCAACACCGGCGAGGACAACTACCTCACGACCGCCGACGCGGTCGAGGCGGCGCACACGGTCACGACCAGCCAGCTGCTCAACGAGTACTTCGCCAAGGAGGCCGGGCTCGAGGACTGGCAGCTCGGTCTCGGGCACGCGTTCGAGATCGACCCCGCCGTCCCTGACTCGTTCCGCCTCGAGCTCGCGCACGCGATGCTGGCCCGCGACCTGTTCCCGAAGGCGCCGCTGAAGTGGATGCCGCCGACGCGGCACATGACCGGCGACGTGTTCCAGGGCTACCTGCTCGACGGGTTCTTCAACCTGGTCGGCGCGCTCACCGGGCAGGGCATCCTGCTCGTCGGGATGATGACCGAGGCCGTCGTGACGCCGTGGCTGTCCGACCGCGACCTCGCCCTGCAGAACGTCCGCTACGTGATGAACGCGGCCGGCAACCTGCACGAGGACTTCCGCCCCGCCCCGGACGGCTTCATCGCCAACCGGGCGCGGCAGGTCCTCGGGGAGTCGATCGACCTCCTCGACCAGATCCTCGACCACGAGCACGGCCTGCTGGACGCGATCGCGGACGGCACGTTCGGACTGATGAAGCGGCCCCAGGACGCCGGCAAGGGACTGGACGGGGTGGCGAAGAAGTCGAGCGCCTACTACAACCCCGCCAGCGAGATCCTCGAGGACAAGGCATGAGCGACATCATCCGGCCGTACGGCGACACCACCGGCGACGGCATGGTGCAGGTGAGCTTCACGCTCCCGATCCCGCACTCCAAGGTCGCCGAGGGCGCGGCCGCCCAGCTCGCCAACAAGATGGGCATCGACCCCGCGATGGTCGTGCATGCCAAGCCGATGGGGCCGGACTTCACGTTCTTCGTCGTCTACGGGCGGGTCAACCACCTCGTCGACGTCTCCCAGGTCGAGGTCGTCGAGCGCGACTACCCGCTGCTCACCCCCAAGGAGGCGAACGCCGCCATCAAGCGGGCGCTGCGCCGCCGGCTCACGGTGGTCGGCGCCTGCATCGGCACCGACGCGCACACGGTCGGCATCGACGCGATCCTCAACATCAAGGGCTTCGCGGGCGAGAAGGGCCTCGAGTACTACCGCGAGCTCAAGGTCGTGAACCTCGGCGCCCAGGTGTCGGTGCCCCAGCTCGTCGAGCGCGCGCGGGCCGAGAAGGCCGACGCCGTGCTCGTCTCCCAGGTCGTCACCCAGCGCGACGCGCACCTGCTCAACACCCGCGAGATGTCGGCGGCGTTCCGGGAGTCCTACCCGGCCGACAAGCGCCCGTTGCTGATCGTCGGTGGGCCCCGCTTCGACGAGGGCGCCGCCGCGGACCTCGGCGTCGACCGGGTCTTCGGCCGCGGCACGACCCCCGGCGAGGTCGCGTCGTACCTCGTCCACCAGCTCGTCGAGAGGAAGGCTTCGTGATGGCAGCCGAGGTCGGAACCGTGGTCACGCACCGGCGCTACGTGCCGTACTCCCACGCCCACTACGCCGGCAACCTGGTCGACGGCGCCTACAGCCTGGGGCTCTTCGGCGACGTCGCCACCGAGATGTGCATCCGCACCGACGGCGACGAGGGCCTGTTCGCGTCGTACTCCGACGTCCAGTTCCGGGCGCCGGTCCGCGCCGGCGACGTGCTGGAGATCCGGTGCGAGCTGACCCGGGTCGGCACCCGCTCGCGGGTCATGGACTTCGCGGTGTACGTCGTCGCGCGGGGCGCTGCGACCGACGAGCGGCCCGGCGCCGCCGAGGTCCTGGCCGAGCCGATCCTGGCCACGTCCGCCACCGGGACGGTCGTCGTCCCGGCCTGAGCCGGGCCACCCCGTCGGCGCGTCTCGCACGACACGCCGCCGTCGCGCGAATTTTACGCGTCGTCTCCGGCGAGGACGGTCCCCGTGACCTGCGACGATGCGCGTTTGCGCAGGTCACGAGGCGCTTGACAGCCGACCTCCGCACGTTTCACCCTGTCCCGTCTGCTCACGCAGATCGAGGGCTGCGACCGATGTCCGATCCGCACCTCGGCGGGTGTACGCCACCACCCGGCCGGCGTGTTCTCGGCCACGGAACGCACCACGAGAGCTGACACGGAAAGGGTTCGCGTCCCCTAGACAACAGCCCGGTCCCGGCAACCAGCCGGTCCCGAGCTGGCACGAAGGGCGCGGACCCTTCCGCGTTCTCCACCGCCCGACCGGTATTTTCAACACGTGCCGCTCCGTCTCCTCCTCGCCCTCGCCTCCGGCGTGCTGCTGGCCCTCGCGTTCGAGCCGGTGGCGGCCCCGATGGTGATCCCGTTCGCGGTGGCCGGCTTCGTGCTCTGCTGCCGCGGGCAGCGGTTCCGCGCCGGGCTGCTCACCGGGCTGGCCTTCGGGATCGGCTTCGAGTTCGTGCTGCTCTTCTGGATGCGCACCGTCGGCCCCGACGCCTGGATCGGGCTCTCGCTCTGGCAGTCGCTGTTCTTCGCGGTCCTGGGCGCGGTCACCGCCGTGCTGACCCGCCACCGGCTCTGGCCGCTGTGGGTCGCCGCGGCCTGGGTGACGACCGAGCTCACCTACACCAGCTGGCCGTTCAGCGGCATGCCCTGGGGCCGCCTCGGCTTCGCGGTCGCCGACACGCCGTTGGCCGACGCACTGCCGTGGATCGGCAGCACGCTGGTCAGCTTCCTGCTGGCGCTGAGCGGCACCGTGCTCGCCTGGATCGTCGTCGCGCGCGAGCGCGAGCGCTGGATCGCGGCGGCCGTCCTGGGAGCGCTGGCGGTCGTGGCCCTGGTGCCCGCGCTGGTCCCGTGGGACGGCGACCGGTCGGGTGAGATCACCGTCGCCGCGATCCAGGGCGACGTGCCCGGCAACGGCGACAACATCCTGTACGACCACCGCCAGGTCACGCAGAACCTCGTCGACGTCACGGGCCGGCTGGCCGACGACGTCGAGGCCGGCGACGAGGAGCTGCCGGACTTCGTGCTCTGGCCCGAGAACTCCACGGCCGTCGACCCGTTCCGCGACGCCCAGATCAACGCCAACATCCGGTCCGCCAGCGCAGCGATCGGCGTACCGATCCTGGTCGGGGCGATCGTGGACGCAGGGCCCGACCACGTCCTGAACCAGGGCATCGTCTGGGACCCGGTCACCGGCGCGGGGGAGCGCTACACCAAGCACCACCCGGTCGTCTTCGGCGAGTACATCCCGTTCCGCCGCTACCTCGACAGCCTGCAGATCGGTCGCCTCACGATGGTCGGGCGCGACATGCTGGCCGGCACCCGCGAGGAGCCGCTGCGGATCGCCGGCACCGAGATCGCCGACTCCATCTGCTTCGACGTCGCCTACGACGACGCCATCTACGCCCAGGTCCGCAACGGCGCCGAGCTGCTGACCGTGCAGACCAGCAACGCGACGTTCATCCACACCGACCAGATCGACCAGCAGTTCGCGATCACCCGGCTGCGCGCCATCGAGACCGGGCGCTGGCTCGTGGTCGCGTCGACGAACGGCATCTCGGGCGTGATCGCACCGGACGGCAGCGTGGTCGCCGCGGCCGAGCCGCGCACCCAGGCGGCTCTGGTGGAGACCGTCGGGCTGTCGACCAGCATCACGCCGGCGGTCCGGCTGGGCGCGTGGCCCGGGCGGTTCCTCATCGCGCTCGCCGCCGTTGGCCTCCTCGTCACCCTGCTGTCGTCCGGCGTCCCGTATGGTCGGCGCCGGAACCGGCACCAGGCCGAGGACGACGGCCGGCCCGGCGCCGAGGTCCCCCTGGTCGCCACGGCGAACGAAGGGACGAACGGGTGAGCTTGGGACGGGTGGTCGTCGTGATCCCGACCTACAACGAGGCGAGTAACCTCGAGTGGATCGTGGGTCGGCTGCGCGCCGCGCAGCCCGACGTCGACGTCCTCGTCGTGGACGACGGCTCTCCCGACGGCACCGGCGCGATCGCCGACCGGCTCGCTGCCGCCGACTCCGCCGTCTCGGTGCTGCACCGGACCGCCAAGGCCGGCCTCGGGGCGGCGTACCTGCACGGCTTCCAGGTCGCGCTCGACGCGGGGTACGACGTGATCGGCGAGATGGACGCAGACGGCTCGCACCAGCCCGAGCAGCTCGGCCGGCTGCTGGACGCACTCGGCAGCGCCGACCTCGTGATCGGGTCGCGCTGGGTGCCCGGCGGGTCGGTGGTCAACTGGCCGCGCCGGCGCGAGGCGCTCTCGCGCGGCGGCAACCTCTATGTCCGGATGCTGCTCGGGATCAAGGTCCGCGACGCGACCGCCGGCTACCGGCTGTTCCGGCGCACCACCCTGGAGAAGATCGACCTGGCCTCGGTGGAGTCGACCGGCTACGTCTTCCAGACCGACATGGTCGCGCGCACCCTCGCGGCCGGGCTCACGGTCCGGGAGGTGCCGATCGAGTTCGTCGAGCGGGTCCGCGGCGACTCCAAGATGAGCGGAGCGGTCGCGACCGAGTCGCTCAAGCGGATCACCGCGTGGGGGCTGCGTGAACGCGCCGCCCAGGTGCGCCGGGCGTGGGGGCGACGCTGATGGCGCGCCGGCGCCGGTCGCTGCTGCCGGCCCTGCTGTTCACGGTGTTCATCATCGTGCCGATCATCGAGATCTACGTGATCATCCAGGTCGGCCAGGTGATCGGCGCCTGGTGGACGGTGGTGCTGCTCGTGGTCGACAGCATCTTCGGCTCGTGGCTGATCAAGCACGAGGGCGGACGCGCCTGGCGCGGGCTGCGCGAGGCGATCGAGGATGGGCGGATGCCCGCGACCGAGCTCGCCGACGGTGCGCTGATCCTGGTCGGCGGCACCCTGATGCTGGCCCCGGGCTTCGTCACCGACGGGTTCGGCATCCTGCTGATCCTGCCGTTCACCCGGCCGCTGTTCCGGCGGCTGCTGGCCGCGGTCGTCGCGAGCCGGATCACGGTCCTGGACGTGAATCGCCCCGGACCTCAGGGCCCTGGTCAGGGCCCGGTGGTCCGGGGCGAGGTCATCGACGAGGAGGAGTGACGCCGTCGGGCGTCAGGAGACCTTCTTCGCCTTCTTCTGGTTCGCGCGGTGCAGGTGCGCGGGACCGATCTCGCCGCCGCGCAGCAGCTCGAGGCGCTCCTTGAGGATGTCCTCGAGCTCCTTCTCCGAGCGCCGCTCCAGCAGCATGTCCCAGTGGGTGCGAGCCGGCTTCTCGGCCTTCACCTCGGGCACGATGCCCGAGACGCTCAGCGCCTCGGCGCCGCAGCGCGGGCACTCCCACACCGCCGGGACGTCGGCCTCGACCGACATCGTGATCTCGAACTCGTGTGCCTGCGGACAGCGGTAACCAACCTGCTGACGAGCGGCGAACTCGATGCCGCGCTCGTCCTCAAAACTCTGGCCCCCGAGCCGCGCTCCACGCAGTGTGCGCTCTGCCATGAGCCACCTCCCGAATCTGTTCCCCCGGATAGTCGGACCTGCAGCGCACGAACATCGAGAACATGTGCGCTGGAATCAAGACGACGTCTACCCGTCTTGATGACGTCTCAACCTGTTCAACGGTACTGGCGGGGACAAGATTCCGAGAATCGCCAACGTGGGTCACACCACAGTCTCAGGAGACTCTCAGACCACGCTCGGCAACGGGTTCCCGGCCTCCTCGATGCCGCGCCGGGCGTCGACCCTCAGCAGGAGCACGATCCCGACCACGAACAGCAGCATCAGCGCCAGCAGCGCCGGCCGGTAGGAGTCGGCCCACTGGTGGACCAGGCCGAACACCAGCGTGCCGATCCAGCTCGTCCCGCGCTCGCACGCCTGGTACAGCGAGAAGTACTCCGCCTCGCGGCCGCGGGGGATGAGCTGGCTGTAGAACGACCGGGACAGCGCCTGGGTGCCGCCCAGCACCACCCCGATGGCCACCGCGAGGAGCAGGAACAGGGGGAGGTTCTCGTTCGGGACCAGCCAGCCCCCGACGACCACGACCAGCCAGATGAACAGCCCGGCGAGGATCACCCGGTAGGCGCCACGGACCTGGGCGACCCGGCCGAACAGCAGGGCGCCGCCGATGCCGACGAACTGGACCACCAGGAACGCCAGCAGCACGGTGCTCTTCTCGAACCCGAGCTCCTTCTCGCCGTACACGGAGGCCGCGTAGATCACGGTCTGGATGCCGTCGTTGTAGAAGAGGTAGGCGACCAGGAACGTCAGCGTGACCGGGTAGCGCCGCAGGTCCTTGAGCGTGCGCCAGAGCTGGCCGAAGCTGGCCTGCACCAGTCCGCCCTGCTCCGTGACCGGGTTCACCGGCGGGCGCGAGCGGATGCCGCGCACCGGGATGATCGTGAACACCGCCCACCAGATGCCGGCGGACAGCAGGCTGATCCTCACCGCGAGCTCGGTGTTGTCGCTCATCACGGTGAGCAGCACGAAGTTCGCCGCCAGCAGCAGGCCGCCACCGAGGTAGCCGAGCGCCCAGCCGCGCGAGGACACCCGGTCCCGGTCGTCGGGGTCGGCGACCTCGACCAGCAGGGCGTCGTACACGACCAGGCTGGCGCCGAGGCAGAGCGTGGCGAGCACCAGCAGCACCGCCCCGAGCTGCCAGTTCGACCCGGCGACCAGGAACATCAGCGCGGCCATCAGGCTGCCCGCCCAGGCGAAGCCACCGAGCAGGCGGGGCTTGCGACCGCTGCGGTCGGCGACGGCGCCGACGATCGGGAGCACCAGCGCGGACAGGATCGTCGAGGCGGTGACGAGGTAGAAGACCAGCGAGCCGGCCGAGACGTCGAGACCGAGCACGTGCAGGTCGGTCGTGCACTTGTAGCCGGCGTCCTCGTCGGTCGAGCGGCCGCAGGCGGCCTGCTCGGCGACGGCGGTGAGGTACGGCGCGAACAGCACCGCCGCGGTCGTGGTGACGAAGGCGCTGTTGGCCCAGTCGTACCAGTACCAGGCCTTCTGCTCGTGGACCTGCTCCGTGGTGGCCGTCATCGCCCACCCCTCCACTGACCGCGCTCGACCAGCACGTCCTTGAGCAGGTCGGTGCGGTCGGTGAACAGCCCGTCGACGCCCCGCTCGAGCAGCTCCCGCATCTCGGCGGGGTCGTCGATCGTCCAGACGTGCACGTGCCGCCCGGCCGCGTGCGCCCGCCGTACGAACCCCGGGGTGACGACCCGCACCCGCCCGCGCCGGTGCGGGACCTGGTAGGCCTGGAACCGGCCGAAGCGCCCGAACCAGGCGGGCAGCAGCCGGCAGAGCGCGACCTCGTACGGCGCCGCCGACGTGGGGACCCGGCCGCTGGTGTGGGCGCGAAAGCGGCGCAGCCGGCGCGCCGAGAAGGACCCGACCAGCACCCGGTCCCACGCCTGGCGGGCCGCGACGAAGTCGGCGAGCGCGCGGACCGCGCCGTCGGACTTGAGGTCGATGTTGAAGCGCGCGTCCGGGAACGCGTCGAACAGCTCGGCGAGCGACGGGACGGCCTCGCGGCCGCCGACCAGCGCGCCGCGCACCTCGGCGTGGCTGAGCCGTGCGATCTCGCCGGCGCGGTCGGTCACGCGGTCCAGGACGGAGTCGTGGAACGCGAGCAGCACCCCGTCGCGGGTCACGTGCACGTCGGTCTCGAGGTAGTCGTAGCCGAGCTCCACGGCGTGCCGGAACGCCGCCAGCGTGTTCTCCAGGCCCTCGATCTCCGGGTGGTACGCGCCGCCGCGGTGGGCGTAGGCGAGGACGGAGCCGGGTCGGTCGAGCAGCGTGTCCAGAAAGGGGAACCCGGTCCGCGGCGAGGTCACTGGTGCAGTATCAACCACGCCGGTAGCGTCGAAGCATGGAGACCATGTCCTGTCCTGCTTGTGGCGCCGAGATGGCCACCCGCCCGCTCGCGGCCTCCCTGGGGGAGGGGTCCGTCAGCCAGTGTCCCGACGGCCACGGGGTGTTCCTCGCCCGTGCCGACCTGGGTGACCTGATCGAGGCCGAGAACGACTGGCACCGCCACGCCGGCCAGCACACCGCGCCGATGCCGCGGATCACCGCCGACATGACCGCCCCGCCCGCCGCCAAGGCCCCGCCGCGGGCGTGGGTGGAGACCCTGTTCGAGTAGCGGACGCGGGCCGGCCGGGCTGCTGGTGCCATGCTGCGGTTTGGTCACCAACCGCATGATTTCGGGCCTCAGGGCCCCGGTTGGTGACCAAACCGCAGGCCGATAATCGGACGCGCCCGCTCGGACCGGTGCGCTCAGATGTCGCGGAACGTCTCGATCGAGGCGCCGAGCTGGTTCAGCCGCTCGGCGAGGTCCTCGTAGCCGCGGTGGATGACGTACGTCGAGCGCAGCACGGAGGTGCCCTTGGAGGCGAGCATCGCCAGCAGGATCACCACGGCGGGGCGCAGCGCCGGCGGGCAGACCAGCTCGGTGCCGGTGAACGACACCGGGCCCTCGATCATCACGCGGTGCGGGTCGAGCAGCTTGACCTTGGCACCGAGCTTGTTCAGGTCGGTGAGGTAGATCGCGCGGTTCTCGTAGACCCAGTCGTGCAGCAGCGTCTGGCCCTCGGCGACCGCGGCGATCACCGCGAAGAACGGCAGGTTGTCGATGTTGAGGCCCGGGAACGGCATCGGGTGGATCTTGTCCAGCGGCGCGTGCAGCTTCGACGGTCGCGTGGTGAGGTCCACCAGGCGGGTGTGGCCGTTGAGGGCGACGTACTCGTCCGAGCGGTCGTACTGGAAGCCCATCTCCTCGAGCAGCGCGAGCTCGATCTCGAGGAACTCGATCGGCACCCGGCGGATCGTGATCGACGACTGGGTGACGATCGCGGCCGCCAGCAGCGACATCGCCTCGATCGGGTCCTCGCTCGGCGCGTAGTCCACGTCGACGTCGATGTCCGCGCAGCCGGTCACCGTGAGCGTGGTGGTGCCGACGCCCTCGACGGTGACGCCGAGCCGCTGCAGGTAGAAGCACAGGTCCTGGACCATGTAGTTCGACGAGGCGTTGCGGATCACCGTGGTGCCCGGGTGCAGCGCGGCGGCCATCAGCGCGTTCTCGGTGACGGTGTCGCCGCGCTCGGTGAGCACGATCGGCCGGCCCGGCTCGATCGCCCGGTTGACCTGCGCGTGGTAGCTGCCGTCGGTGGCCTTCACCTCGAGCCCGAACGGGCGGAGCGCGGCCATGTGCGGCTCCACGGTGCGGGTGCCGAGGTCGCAGCCACCGGCGTACGGCAGCTCGAAGACGTCGGCGCGGTGCAGCAGCGGGCCGAGGAACATGATGATCGAGCGGGTACGGCGGGCCGCCTCGGCGTCGACGTGGTCGAGGTCGAGCTCCTTCGGCGGGATGATCTCGAGGTCGTTGTCGTCGTTGAGCCACCGGCACTGCACACCGAGGCTGGTGAGCACCTCGAGGAGGCGGTTGACCTCCTCGATGCGCGCGACCTTGCGCAGGGTGGTGCGGCCGCGGTTGAGCAGGGTGGCGCACAGCAGGGCGACGCCGGCGTTCTTGGAGGTCTTGACGTCGATCTCGCCCGACAGCGTGGTCGGGCCGTTGACGCGCAGGTGGGTGGGACCGGCGCCGAGAGCGACGATCTCTGAGTCCAGAGCGGCACCGATCCGGGCGATCATCTCCAGCGAGAGGTTCTGGTGACCCTTCTCGATCCGGTTGATCGCGCTCTGGCTGGTGCCCAGGAGATCCGCGAGCTGGTGCTGGGTGAGCCCGCGGTGCTTGCGGGCGTCGCGAATGAGGTTCCCGATGCGATTCTTGTATCCCTCAGTCATACCGCCACGGTAACTCACATATGAGATAAAGCAACTTCGCCCGGGCGGGGTGTCGTGCCAGGATGGCGCCATGCGCGCAACGACGATCCACGGTACCCGCGACATCCGCGTCTCCGAGGTCCCGGACCCGGTCATCACCGCTCCGACCGACGCGATCGTGAAGGTTGTCGCCGGCTGCATCTGTGGCTCGGACCTGTGGCCGTATCGCGGCGAGAACCCGATCACTGCGGGGGACACGATCGGCCACGAGTGCGTCGGGATCGTCGAGGAGGTCGGCGCCGAGGTGCGCTCGTTCCGGCCCGGCGACTTCGTCGTCGTCCCGTTCGACCACTGCGACAACACCTGCCGGCACTGCCAGAACGGTGCCCAGAACGCCTGCGACAACCTCGGGTTCACCGCCAGCGGCCAGGCTGAGTACACCCGCGTGAACCAGGCCGACGGCAGCCTGGTGAAGACCGACGGCGTGCCCGACGCGTCCCTGCTGGCCTCGGTCCTGACGATCTCCGACGTGATGCCGACCGGCTGGCACGCCGCGGTCTCCGCAGGCGTACGGCCGGGCGGTACGGCGGTCGTGGTCGGCGACGGCGCGGTCGGGCTGTGCGGGGTGCTCGCCGCCTCGATGCTCGGCGCCGAGACGATCGTGGCCATGTCGCGGCACGAGCCGCGCCAGCAGGTCGCGCGGAGGTTCGGCGCCACCCACGTCGTCGCCGAGCGCGGCGAGGCCGGTGTCGAGGCGGTGCTCGAGCTCACCGGGGGAGTGGGGGCCGACGCCGTGCTCGAGTGCGTCGGGACCGACGCCTCCATGGACACGGCGTTCCGGGTGGCCCGCCCGGGCTCGACGGTCGGGATGGTCGGCGTGCCGCACGGCGTGGAGCTCCCGCTGCGCCGGATGTTCACCCAGAACATCGGGCTGGCCGGCGGGATGGCGCCGACGCGCAAGTACATGCCCGAACTGCTGGCGAAGGTGCTCGACGGCAGCATCGAGCCCGGCCTGGTGTTCGACAGCACGCTCCCGCTGGAGCAGGTCGCCGACGGCTACCGCGCGATGGACGAGCGCCGGGCGATCAAGGTCCTGATCGAGCCCTGAGCGAGCCCTGAGGGTGGTAGGGGCTCAGTCGCGGCTGCCGGCGGCGTACATCCCGGTGCCGGCGAGCAGCACGGCGCCGGCGATGACCTCGGACAGGAACACGACCTGCGGGTTGTCGAGGAAGACGCCGAAGAGCACGAGCAGGATGCCGCAGATGCCGAGCAGGCCGAGCACCGGCTGCTTCGGGAGTGCCGTGCGCAGCGCCAGCGCGCAGACGACGACGATGGTGGCGATGAACCCGTCGCGGTAGCCGGCCCACATGCCCACGGCGTCGATCGGGTAGAGCATCCAGGTCGCGAGGATGAGGCCGATCCCGGCCGACAGCACCAGCACCCAGCCCAGCGGGCCGACGACGTGCACGGGCTCGGCGGGGGTGATCGTGGTCGAGGTCGCCGGGAGGTGGGAGCCGGTCTTCACGGGAGTCGCCATGAGCGGAATCGTAGTGGGTCCGCGCCGCCGCTGGGCGCACGGGACGGAGGCCGGGTAGCGGGTAGGTCGACGGTCGCCCGGAACAGCCCGTGCTCAAGCGGGTTGGCGACCGTCGACCCAGTCGGCTGAAGCGTGGATCACGCTTCTTCCGACGCTCCGGATGGGGGTCGGTGAGGTGCGAGTGGTGTCAGACGGCGACCAGGTCGGCCGACCGAGCCGGCATGCGTGCCGGCACACAGTCGCAGGTGTCTCCGCACGCAAGGTAGGTGTGGAGGGCATGCCCGCACTGTGGGCATGGCATGTCGTGCGACAAGTGCACCGTGTTCGTCTGGACGGTGTCCCACATGGCTCTACCTCCTCTCGCGCCTCGGATGAAGCCCCCCATGCGGTTCGGTCATCGCTCGACGAGCGGTCCGAACCTCGCTTGTGACGGTAGGGACGCCAGCGACCGTTGGGGTGCGAACCGGCACGAATGACCCGCCCGGGGCATGGGGGAGTAGCCCGATCGGGCCAGGGGGTCGCGTGTGCCCGTTCGTCGGACGGGGCTCGGGTGCCTTGCCATGCTGTGCGGGTGCATCCGACGACCCGGCTCGCGGCCGGACTCCTGAGCTGTGTGCTCCTCGTGGCGCTGCCGACCGGCTGCTCCGACGACGGCTGCTCCGGCCGGGCCTATCACCCCGACCTCGGCGCGGACGGCTCGGAGACGCCCATCCAGGCGCTCGACGTCTGGCTCAGCACGCACGAGGGGCTCTCCGAGCCTCCCGTCGAGGACTGGGTCGTGCAGGACTCCGGGGACCCCGCCGCCACCGAGGTGGAGATCACCAACGAGTCCGGCGACGGCTGGTACGTCACCGTGGCGCGCACCGACCAGGGTGGCTGGGTCGTGAGTGCCGCGACCGACGACGCCGAGGGCTGCGCGGACGAGCTGGACTGACCGGCGCGTCGGTCAGGACGCCTGGAGCGGGTGGCAGTCGCAGGTGTCGCCGCAGGGCAGGTAGGTGTGCGGCGCGTGCCCGCAGTGCAGGCAGGGCAGGTCGTGCGTCAGGTGCACCACGTTGTCCGTGACGGTGTCCCACATGGTGCTCCTCCTTCGGTTGCTGTCACTTCCGGTCCTGCCAGACAGGAGTGCTGTCCGGCGTGATGAATACATCGGCAGGGAGAGCGGCGACTTGAGTCATGGCACGATCCAGCTGTGAGCACCACGCCAGCCTCGGAGCAGCGCCGACGCGAGCTGGTGCTGCTGCGCCGGGTGCGCGACCGGATGGACCGCGAGTACGCGCAGCCGCTCGACGTCGAGGCGCTCGCGCGCGGGGTGCACCTCTCGGCCGGCCACCTGAGCCGCGCGTTCAAGGCGGCGTACGGCGAGTCGCCGTACAGCTACCTGATGACCCGGCGCATCGAGCGGGCGATGGCGCTGCTGCGCCGCGGCGACCTGAGCGTCACCGACGTGTGCTTCGAGGTCGGCTGCCAGTCGCTGGGGACGTTCAGCACCCGGTTCACCGAGCTGGTCGGCATGCCGCCGAGCGAGTACAAGCGCCAGGCCCAGCAGGGCGCACCCGGACTGCCGCAGTGCGTCGTCAAGCAGGTCACGAGACCGGTCAGGAATCGAGAAGCGCCCGCCGGCGACCCGCTACTAGCGTGAGCCGCATGAACCTCACCATCCACACCGCCGCACTCCCGCACGAGGATCCCGAGGCGTCGCTCGCGTTCTACCGCGACGCGCTGGGCTTCGAGGTCCGCACCGACGTCGGCAGCGGCACGATGCGCTGGATCACCGTGGGACCGCCGAACCAGCCCGAGACGTGCATCCTGCTCGGCCCGCCGGCTCCCGACCCCGGCGTGACCGACGCCGAGCGCGCGCTGATCGCCGACATGATGGCCAAGGGCACCTACGGCTGGATCATGCTCGCCAGCGACGACCTCGACGCGACGTTCGACAAGGTCCAGGCCACGAACGCGGAGGTCGTCCAGGAGCCGACGGACCAGCCGTACGGCATCCGCGACTGCGCCTTCCGCGACCCGGCCGGCAACATGGTCCGCATCCAGCAGGCGGGCTGACGTGAAGACGATGACGTGCCGCCAGATGGGCGGCCCCTGCGACCAGGCCTTCCAGGGCGAGAAGGCCGACGACGTGATCAACCAGCAGGACCAGCACCTCAAGGACATGGTCGCCGCCGGCGACGAGACGCACGTGCCGGCCAACAACGACATGCGCGGCCGCTGGAAGCACCCCATCAAGGGGATGGGCTGGTACAAGGACACCAAGAAGGCGTTCGCCGCGCTTCCCGACGACTAGCCAGAAGATCGGACATGGAGACAATTCCCGCATGACGACGCACGCCGCCGACAGCCATGACCTGATCCGCGTGCAGGGCGCCCGCGTGAACAACCTGCAGGACGTCAGTGTCGAGATCCCCAAACGCCGGCTGACGGTGTTCACCGGGGTGTCGGGGTCCGGCAAGAGCTCGCTGGTGTTCGGCACGATCGCGGCGGAGTCGCAGCGGTTGATCAACGAGACCTACAGCGCGTTCGTCCAGGGCTTCATGCCCTCGCTGGCCCGCCCCGAGGTCGACCACCTCGAGGGGCTCACGACGGCGATCATCGTCGACCAGGAGCGGATGGGCGCGAACCCGCGCTCGACGGTGGGCACCGCGACCGACGCCAACGCGATGCTCCGGATCCTCTTCAGCCGCCTCGGCGACCCCTACGTCGGTCCGCCCACGGCGTACTCGTTCAACGTCCCGACCCGCAAGGCCAGCGGGATGATGACGACCGAGAAGGGTGGCCGCACCGAGCGGAAGGTCGCCAAGCAGGAGGTCTACCTCGGCGGCATGTGCCCGCGCTGCGAGGGCATGGGCAAGGTCAACGACATCGACCTGACGGCTCTGTACGACGCGGAGAAGTCGCTCAACGAGGGCGCGCTGACGGTGCCCGGCTACTCCATGGACGGGTGGTACGGCCGGCTCTTCGAGGGCATGGGCCTACCGATGGACAAGCCGATCAAGTCCTTCACCAAGAAGCAGCTCGAGACGATGCTGTGGTCGGAGCCGACCAAGATCAAGGTCGAGGGCGTCAACCTCACGTTCACCGGCATGATCCCGCAGATCCAGAAGTCCATGCTGTCCAAGGACCCGGAGGCGATGCAGCCGCACATCCGGCGCTTCGTCGAGCGGGCGGTGACCTTCCAGGTCTGCCCGGACTGCGACGGCACCCGGCTCACGCCGGAGGCGCGCGCGTCCAAGATCCACGGCAAGTCGATCGCCGACCTGTGCGCGATGCAGATCAGCGACCTCGCCGACTGGGTCCGCGGGCTCGACGAGCCGTCGGTGGCGCCGCTGCTCAAGGGGCTGCTGCACCTGCTCGACTCGTTCTCCGAGATCGGCCTGGGCTACCTGTCGCTCGACCGGCCGGCGGGGACTCTGTCCGGGGGAGAGGCACAGCGCACCAAGATGATCCGGCACCTCGGCTCGTCGCTCACCGACGTGACGTACGTCTTCGACGAGCCCACGATCGGCCTCCACCCGCACGACATCGAGCGGATGAACCAGCTGTTGCTCCAGCTGCGCGACAAGGGCAACACCGTGCTGGTCGTCGAGCACAAGCCGGAGACGATCGCGATCGCCGACCATGTGATCGACATCGGCCCGGCCGCGGGCGCCGGGGGAGGCACGATCTGCTTCGAGGGGGAGCTCGCGGGGCTGCGCAAGAGCGGCACGATCACCGGACAGCACCTCGACGACCGCGCCTCGCTCAAGGAGACCCTCCGAACGGCGACCGGGCAGATCGAGGTCCGCGGCGCCAGTACGCACAACCTGCGCGACGTCGACGTGGACGTCCCGCTCGGCGTCCTCACCGTCGTCACCGGCGTCGCGGGCTCGGGCAAGAGCTCGCTGATCCACGGCTCGCTCGCCGGCCGCGACGAGGTCATCGTCATCGACCAGGGCGCGATCAAGGGCTCACGGCGCAGCAACCCGGCGACGTACACCGGACTCCTCGAGCCGATCCGCAAGGCGTTTGCGAAGGCCAACGGTGTGAAGCCGGCGCTGTTCAGCGCGAACTCCGAGGGCGCCTGCTCGACCTGCAACGGCGCGGGCGTGATCTTCACCGAGCTCGGCCCGATGGCGACCGTGGAGTCGCCGTGCGAGGAGTGCGAGGGCCGGCGCTTCAACGCCGAGGTGCTCACGCACACGCTGGGCGGCAAGGACATCGCCGAGGTGCACGAGATGTCGGTGACCGAGGCGCTCGGGCACTTCAGCGACGGCGAGGCGAAGGTCCCCGCGGCCGTGAAGATCCTGGAGCGGCTCGTCGACGTCGGGCTCGGCTACATCACGCTCGGCCAGCCGCTGACGACGCTCTCGGGCGGCGAGCGGCAGCGCCTCAAGCTCTGCGTGCAGATGGGCGAGAAGGGCGACGTCTACATCCTCGACGAGCCGACGACCGGGCTCCACCTCGCCGACGTCGAGAACCTGCTCGGCCTCCTGGACCGCCTGGTCGACGCCGGCAAGTCGGTCATCGTCATCGAGCACCACCAGGCCGTGATGGCGCACGCCGACTGGATCATCGACCTCGGCCCGGGCGCCGGCCACGACGGCGGGAAGGTCGTGTTCGAGGGAACGCCGGCTCAGCTGGTCGCGGCGAAGAAGAAGACGCTCACCGGGCAGCACCTGGCGGCGTACGTCGCCGGATGATCCGCATCGCGGCGAACAGCGTCACGAACAGCGCCAGGCCGACCATGACCCAGTCGCCGTCGGCGATGTTGAGCCCGAGGAAGTAGAGCCCGAGCAGCAGCACGATGACCCAGCCCCACGGCACCTCTCTCTGGCTCATGCGGTGAAACTACACCGGTGTCGGGAGCCGGTCGGCATGCGGAATGGTCACCAACCGCATCCCTGGAGCGCTCCCACGTGCGGTTCGTGACCATTCGTCGCGCAGCACACACCCTCCGGCACGCTCCGCCACACCGCCGATAACTGACATTATGTCATGTAGTGGAACCGGAAGTTCGCCCCAGAGACCGACCGGAGGCCCGCCCTCTGCTCCATGCTGGACCCACCTAGCGGCGCGGCCGCGGCACCCGGACCGTCACCGTCCGGCTCGCCGCTGCCGGCGTGCCGGCCTCGACCCGGAACGTCGCCGACTGACGCAGCCGGACCGTCGCCCGCGCGATGCCATCGGCCGCCGTCGTCGCGCTGCGCACCGTCCGCCACCCGTCGGCGCTCCAGCGCTGGAAGCTGACCAGGCTGCCCGGCACGGCCACCTCCGTCTCCGACCGCACCGAGGCGGTGAGCGTGACCCAGCCGTTGCGGTGGACCCGGTTCGGTCCGCTGAGCGTGACCGTACGGACCGGGTCCGGAACGGGCGCCGACGCTCCCCCGGCGATCGTGACGACCGCGCCGTCGGCGTCCTGGCTGACGGTGGTGACCGACAGGGTCCCGGTCCCGGTCGTGAACGTCATACCGGGTCGCAGCGCGCGGTCGTAGTCGTAGGCGTCGGACGCCTGCGGCGTCGCGTCGAGGTGGTAGCTGCCGTGGTCGCGGTACGCCGACGGGTCCTCGCGGTACAGCAGCACGCCCATCGAGGGCTTCCACGCGTTCACCGTCGCGACCGCGTCGCGCCCGGTGGCCGTGCGGTACTCGACGTAGTACGTCTCGCCGTTGGTGTCGGTGAGCCGGAGACCCCGGCCCGCCGCGGTGGCGTCCGACAGCGGCGGGATCGTGACGGTCGCGGGTCCCACGACCGGACGGATCGCGGCCGGGTCCAGGCCGAGGTCGTCGAGGTGCGGGGTGTTGAGGTTGCCCTCGCCGTACGTCTCCCCCGAGTAGCCCATCACGTCGAGGAGGTCCTCGTAGCGCCACCGGGCGCAGCTCGCGCCGTAGCCGCTGCCGTCCCACACCCCGTCCTGGGCACCGCTGCAGCGCAGCGCGCTCGCGTGCGCCAGGCCGAGGTTGTGACCGAGCTCGTGCGCGTACAGGGACTGGTTGCTGTCGGAGACGAACGTCGCGTTCCAGGCGGCGTCCAGCGCGCCGAGCGTGCCGTAGCCGTAGTCGCATCCGTCGGACTCCGACGAGCCGGGCGGCGCGACGAGCATGAGGTAGCGGCCCGGGCCGACCACGTCGACGCCCTGGTCCGCGAACCGCTCGATCGCCTCGTTCCACATCGCCGAGGTCTCGCCGCACGGGTGCTCGGAGACGTACTTCCCGACGGTCCCGCCGAACTCGAACTGCACGAGGCCGCCGGTCTGGCTGGCCCAGTAGCTGCTGGCGTCGGCGAGGTCGGCCTGGACCGACTGGACGGAGTTCGTGTTGTCCTCGAGCGTGAAGCCGTCCGGCGACACGATCGCGACGTACACCGAGCGCTCGAGGTCCGCAGGAGCCGGTACGACGCGCGCCGCCCGCACGGTCCTGGCGGCGACCGCCTGGCCGTCGCTCACCTCGGCGGCCACCTGCTGGCCGGGCACCAGGTCGAGGTCCGCGGCGATCGGCAGGAAGCCGTCGGTGGTGGCGAGCAGCAGCTCGGTGTCGTCCACTCCCCTGGCCCCGTGCGGCGCCTCGCGGACGACCTCGGTGACGGTGCCGGTGACGGTCGTGAAACCCGGGATGCGATTTTCGTCGGTCGCCTGGGCAGCGGCGGAGAGCCCCACCGGCGCGCCGAGCGCGACCGTGAGTGCAGCAGCGACGAGTGCGCGCGTCACCAGGGCTCCATTCCGTTGGCTGCGTCCGAGGTCTCCGGACGTGTCGCCACTCCGTTGGCGACCAGTTGCTGTCTGACCTCATCGGCAACGGCGCTGCGAACCTGTGCCGAAACGCGCCCGTTCCTCCCGCTCCGGGCCGACACGGACCGACACCGGACGCGGGCGCTGGCGCGCCGGTCAGCCGCGGGCTACGGTCGCGCCATGAGCGCTCCCGATGCCGCCGCCCTCGCCGCGATCGACGCCGAGCGGACCCGGATCCGCGACACCTACCTGGTGCCCGAGGAGTCCCGGCCGGCGTCGTCGGCGCGCGGCGTCCACCACGTCGCCATCGTGGTCGCCGACGTCGAGACGACCGTGCGCTTCTACCAGGAGCTGCTGGAGTTCCCGCTGACCGAGCTCTTCGAGAACCGGGACTACCCCGGCTCGAACCACTTCTTCTTCGACATCGGCAACGGCAACCTCATCGCCTTCTTCGACTTCCCCGGCCTCGGCGTCGGGCCGTACGCCGAGGTGCTCGGCGGCCTGCACCACCTGGCGATCTCGGTCGAGCCCGAGAAGTGGGAGCACCTCAAGAGCAAGCTCGACGCCGCCGGCGTGGAGTACCTGCACGAGAGCGGTACGTCGATCTACTTCCGCGACCCCGACGGCACCCGGGTCGAGCTGATCTCCGACCCGCTCGGCGAGATGTACGGCACCAAGGTTCTCTGACCATTCGTGCGGCCCGGTGGTGCGGAATGGTCACCAACCGCGTGTTTCGTTGCCCGGAACGTGCGGTTGGTGACCATTCCGTGCACGCGGCCGGGGCGAGACGGGCCCGGCGAGGCGTCGGTCCGTTGAGCGCGACGAATGGTCACCAACCGCAGCCGGGAGCGTTCCCAATCTGCGGTTGGTGACCATTCCGCGTCCCTAGAGGTCCGCCAGCCGCGGCAGCACCCGGTCGCAGACGTCGTGCGTCCAGCCGGCCGGGTCGTCGACCATCGGCGCCAGCGTGATCAGCTCGATCCCGACCGCGGCGAACTCCGCCATCGACGCCAC
The DNA here is from genome assembly GCF_039541135.1 of Nocardioides caricicola. NCBI lineage: Bacteria > Bacillati > Actinomycetota > Actinomycetes > Propionibacteriales > Nocardioidaceae > Nocardioides > Nocardioides caricicola. Next base: position 263,467 of record NZ_BAABFQ010000003.1, read on the forward strand.
GAAGGCGTCGGTGTCCTCCAGCGGGTCGGTCGTCACGATCATCGTCTTCTCGATCGTGTCGTAGTCGCGGCCCACGTCGTCGCAGTGCCGGCGCAGCACGTCCAGCTTGTGCCGGATGGTCTCCGGGCTCTCGCCGAACACGTTGCAGGCGTCGGCGTGCTGCGCGACCAGGCGCAGCGTCTTCCGCTCACCACTCCCCCCGATCAGGATCGGGGGGTGCGGCCGCTGCACCGGCGGCGGGACGTTGACGGTCTCGGCGAGCCGGTAGTGACGGCCGGCGTACGGGCCCTCCTCGTCCGACCACATCTGCTTCACGACCTCCAGCGTCTCCTCGAGCCGCTCGAACCGTTCGCTCATCGGCGGGAACGGCACGCCGAGTCCCTCGTGCTCACGGTCGTACCAGGCCGCGCCGATGCCGAGCATCGCGCGGCCCTGCGACAGGACGTCGAGAGTCGTCACGATCTTGGCGAGCAGGCCCGGATGGCGGTACGTCGCGCCGGTCACGAGCAGGCCGAGCCGGACGTTCGAGGTCTGGGCGGCGAGGTAGCCCAGGGTCGTGTAGCCCTCCAGCATCGGCTCGGCCGGGCCGCCGAGGTCCTCCATCTGGAAGTAGTGGTCCATCACGGTGAACCACGCGGCGCCGCCCTGGTCCGCCGCCCGGGCGGTCGCGGTCAGCCGGTCGAGGAGCGTGGACTCCCAGTCGGGGTGGGTGAAGTTCGCGTAGTGGATGCCGATGCGCACGCGTTCGACCCTACGCGGCGGCCCACAACCACCGGCCGCCCACGACCAGGCACCCGGCGGTGACCAGCAGGAAGATCCCGACCCACACCAGGCCGGGCACGTGCGTGAGCCGAGCCAGCTGGTCCGCGTCCGACGTCCGGGCGCCACCGGTCCGGCGCAGCGACTGCAGCTCGAGCACCGGTCGCGGCGCCGCGATCAGCAGGAACCACGTCCCGGCGTACGCCGCCAGCGACTGCACCGCCGCGCTCCCCCACCAGCTGACCGCGAACACCGCGGCACCGGCCACGCCCACGGCGTACAACCCGTAGAAGTTGCGGATCTGCACGAGCAGCAGCGCCAACAGGAGCACGGCCAGCCACAGCACCGCGAGCGCGTGCTCCCGGTGCAGGAGGTGCGCCGCGCCGAGGCCGAGCAGCGCCGGCCCGACGTACCCGGCGAATGCCGTGGCCACCATGCCCAGCCCGGTCGGACGGCCCCGCGACACGGTCACGCCGGAGGTGTCGGAGTGCAGCCGGATCCCGGCCAGCCGGCGCCCGCTCAGCAGCGCGGCGACACCGTGCGCGCCCTCGTGGGCGATCGTGACGACGTGGCGCCCGACCCGCCACGTCCACGGCAGCACGACGACCAGGGCGGCGACCACCGCGGTCAGCACCACCTCCTGCTGCGACGGCGGCGGCTGGGTGCCGGTGACGTCGTCCCAGATGGAGGACAGGACGTCGGTGGCGCTCACGAGCGAAGCCTGCCCGACGCGCGTGCATCGTCGGGTGACCGGGTACGCCCCCGTCATGACTGACGAGAAGATGGAAGCCATCCAGAACGTGGTCGACCGCGTGACCTCCTGGCAGGACGGCGCACCCGAGGGGACCGTCGAGGCCGAGCTGCGCAAGGGGTTCGGCGAGGTCGGCGTGGAGGTGTCGGACGACGACACCCGCAAGCTGGCCGACGCGATCGAGTCCGAGCACGGAGCCGTGTCGGCCGAGCGCGTCCTCGCCGGATGACCGGTCCGGACGACGCCCACCAGAGGCCGGCCGGGGTCTCCGACGCGACCGTCGAGGCGCTCGGCCGGCTCTCCGAGGCGCTGGAGGCCGTCGAGGTCGCCCGCGGTCACCTCTATGCGTTCCACCGGCTCTCGGGCACGGCCGACCTCACGCTGGGCGACGCGGTCGCGAAGCTCCGGCACGCCGGCCACACCGACCTCGCCGACCGCATCGCGCGGGAGCTCGTCGGCCGCAACGTGCTGGCCGGGCGCTGGACGTTCCAGGTCGTCGAGGAGTACGACGACGGCTACTACGCCGACTTCCGCGAGCTCGAGCAGCTCGCCCGCGACGAGCTCGTCGAGGGCCGGCGCCACCTGTACGAGGCCGAGATGAAGGAGGACCGGCGTACCCCCGGCGAGGACGGGCACGCCGCGAAGCCCGCCGATATCTGAGCGGGACGCCTGGGTACGTTGGGCCCATGGCGATCCCGACCCACCTCCTCAACGACGGCACCGAGCTTCCCGCGATCGGGTTCGGCACCTACCCCCTGCGTGGCGACGACGGCGTCGCGGCGATCCAGAGCGCGATCGAGAGCGGCTACCGCCTGATCGACACTGCGGTGAACTACGAGAACGAGACCGAGGTCGGCGAGGCGATCCGCCGCGCCGGCGTCGACCGCGACGCGCTGGTCGTCGCCAGCAAGATCCCCGGCCGCCACCACGCGTACGACGACGCGATCGCCAGCGTCCACGGCTCGCTCGAGCGCCTCGGTGTCGAGCGCATCGACCTCCAGCTCATCCACTGGCCGAACCCGTCGGTCGGGCAGTACGTCGAGGCGTGGCGTGCCCTGGTCGACCTGCAGAAGCAGGGCCTGGTCCGCTCCATCGGCGTCTCCAACTTCAGCGCGGAGCACCTCGAGACGATCATCGACGACAGCGGCGTGACCCCGGCGGTCAACCAGATCGAGCTGCACCCCTACTTCCCGCAGTCGGTGATGCGCGACGTCAACGAGAAGTACGGCATCCGCACCGAGTCGTGGAGTCCGCTGGGCAAGCGCCAGGCGCCGTTCACCGAGGCGCCGGTCGCCCAGGCCGCGGACCGCCTCGGCGTCACGCCCGGGCAGGTGATCCTGCGCTGGCAGGTCCAGCTCGGCTCGGTCCCGATCCCGAAGTCCGCGACCCCCGAGCGGCAGCGGCAGAACCTCGACGTGTTCGGCTTCGAGCTCACCGACGACGAGGTCAGCGCCATCACCGCGCTCGGCCGTCCCGACGGCCGCCTCTTCGGCGGTGACCCGGACACCCACGAGGAGATGTGAGCACGCCGCCGACGCCGTACCTCCGCGTCGACGTCGCCCGGCTCAGGTCGAACATCGAGAGCGCGGCCGCGCGCGCGGCCGCGGCGGGAGTGACGCTGCGACCGCACGTGAAGACCCACAAGTGCCTCGAGATCGCGCGGATGCAGGTCGAGGCCGGCGCGTCCGGCATCACGGTCGCGACCATCGGCGAGGCCGAGGTCTTCGCCGAGGCCGGGTTCGACGACGTGTTCATCGCCTACCCACTGTGGGTCGACGACGCCGCAGCCGAGCGGCTGCGCACCCTCGCCGACCGGGCCCGCGTCACGATCGGCGTGGACTCCCCCGCGGGTGCCGCGAACGCCGGCCGGAGGCTCGGGGACCGCGTGTCGGCGCTGGTCGAGGTCGACTCCGGCCACCACCGCAGCGGCGGGCCGCCGGAGCGGGCCGCCGACGTCGCGCGGGCCGGGGTCGAGGTCCGCGGCGTGTTCACCTTCCCGGGTCACAGCTACGCGCCGGGCGGGCGGGCCGCGGCCGCCCAGGACGAGGCGCGCGCCCTGACCGTCGCCGCCGGCGCGCTGCGCGCGGCCGGCATCGAGCCCCGCGTCGTCAGCGGCGGGTCGACCCCGAGCCTCGCCGCGTCCGACACCGATGTGCTGACCGAGCTCCGGCCGGGCGTGTACGTCGTCAACGACGCCCAGCAGTGGGAGCTCGGCACCGTCGGCCCCGAGCACGTCGCGCTGACCTGCCGCGCCACGGTGGTCAGCCACGCGGGCGGCCGGCTGGTGCTCGACAGCGGCAGCAAGGTCCTGGGTGCGGACCGGGCGACCTACGCCAGCGGCCACGGCCGGCTCCTCGAGCACCCCGAGGCGCGCGTCGTGCAGCTCTCCGAGCACCACGCCGTGGTCGACCTCGCCGGCGCCCCGCTGCCTGCGCTCGGCAGCCAGGTCGACGTCGTCCCGAACCACGTCTGCAACGCCGTGAACCTGGTCGACGACCTCTGGGCGGACGGCGGCGACGGCCTCGTGCGGTGGCCGGTGGCCGGGCGCGGGCGCAACTCCTGAGCCCGCTCCCCTACGATCTCCGCATGCTCGTGCGCACCCCGCTGCTCGCCCTGACCACCGTGCTCGCCCTCGCCGGCTGCTCCGGCAGCGACGAGTCGTCGGACGCCTCGGCGAGCGACCCCGCGCCCACGACCGGTATCGACTGTGTCTACCCCAGCGACAACCAGGGCGCCGCCAAGGACGTGGACCCGCCCGCAGAGCTCGCCCCGGAGACCGGCACCGTCGAGGTCACGCTGGCGACGTCCGCGGGCGACATCGGCCTGGAGCTGGATGCCGACGCAGCTCCCTGCACGGTCCACTCGTTCGTGTCCCTCGCCGAGCAGGGCTACTTCGACGACACCACGTGCCACCGGCTGACCACGCCGGAGTCCGGGATCTCGGTGCTCCAGTGCGGCGACCCGACCGGCACCGGCGGAGGCGGCCCGGGGTACTCGTTCGAGGACGAGCTCACCGGCGACGAGACCTACCCCGCCGGCACGCTCGCGATGGCGAACGCCGGCCCGGACACCAACGGCTCGCAGTTCTTCATCGTGTACGGCGACACCGAGCTGCGTCCGGACTACACCGTGTTCGGCTCCGTGGACGAGGACGGCCTGGCGGTCGTCGAGGAGATCGGCGCGGCCGGCACCGACACTGGTGCGCCGGACGGCGCGCCGGCCACCCCCGTCGAGATCGAGTCGGCGACCGTCGTCGACTGACTAGAGCGGGAACGTCGTCCCGGTCAGCTCCTCCGAGCGCTCCCACAGCCCGCGCGCCAGGCCGGCGTCGCGGGCCGTGGCGCTCCGGTCCACCTCGGTCGGCCAGCCGCGCATCTCGAGGAAGCCGTCCGGGCCGATGTAGGTGTTCCCGGGCAGGTCCGTCGTCGCGGCGTACAGCGTCGTCAGGGCGCCCCGCTCGACCGGCATGCCGGCGAGCTTGTGGCCCCACGAGCCGACCCAGGTCTTGAACCGGTTGCCGGTGTTGCCGGTGATCGCGGTCGCCGTGGAGCCCGGGTGGGCGCCCACCGCGCGGACCGGCGAGCCGGCCGCCCGCAGCCGGCGGTCGAGCTCGAGCAGGAACAGCAGGTTGGCGAGCTTGGAGGCGCGGTAGGCCGCGAACGGCTTGTACGGCCGGCGCTCCCAGTGCAGGTCGTCGAGGTCAACCTCGCCGCGGGCGTGCGCGTCGGACGAGACCACCACGACCCGGTCCGTGATCGACGGCAGCAGCAGGTTCGTGAGGGCGAAGTGGCCCAGGTGGTTGGTGCCGAGCTGGGTCTCGAACCCGTCGACGGTGCGGCCGTACGGCACCGCCATCACCCCGGCGTTGTTCACGAGCACGTCGAGCGTCCCCACGCCGTCGGCGAACTCGCGGACCGACGACAGGTCCGCGATGTCGAGCCGGCGCACCTCGACCGCGCCGCTCATCGAGCGCGCCGCAGCCGTGCCCTTCTCGGTGTTGCGCACCGCGAGCACGACGTCAGCTCCGGCGGCCGCCAGCGCCCGGGCGGTCTCGAGCCCGAGACCACTGCTCGCGCCGGTGACCACGAACCGGCGTCCGTCCTGGCGGGCCGGAGCCCAACCGCGGTTGCCCATCAGGCCTCGACGTACTCGACCGGGCCGCCGACCTGGACCGTGCGGCTGACCGTGCAGAGCCGGTCCCGGGACTGCGCGATCGACCGCGGCAGCACCTCGCGGGCCCGGTCGCCGTCCTCGCCCTCGGGGAACCGGACCTCGAACGTCACCTTGAGGTCGACCATCCGGTTGCCGTGCTCGTCGCGGATCTTGTTGCCCTCGGCCCGGACGTCGAACGACGTCGCCTCGGCCCGCTTGCCGGTGATCAGGTCGACGTCGATCGCGCTGCAGCCCGCGATCGCCGCGAGCAGCAGCTCGACCGGCGTGAAGTCCGGGTCACCACCCGAGCCGATCGGGAGCACGCCCCCGCGCCGGTTCGTCGCCTTGTAGCGGCCCTCCCCCATCTTGGTGAGGTCGACCTGGCGCAAGGTGTCGGGCGTCTCCGGGCTGGTGGGGATCGTCATGCGCACAGCGTGCCAGACGGCCGACACGCCCGGGATCGGCTCCCGGTTGTCTCGATCCACTCGATTTGTCACGGTGGAAGGGACAACGGACAGCTACGGAAGGCGAGCATGCTCACCCTCACCGAGAACGCCAGTGCCATCGTCAACGAGATCACCTCGCAGCCCGGGGTCGCCGAGACTGCGGGGCTCCGCATCACCGCAGAGCCGGGCCCGGAGCCCGCGTTCGCGATCTCCGCGGCCAACGAGGCCGGACCCGGCGACCAGGTCGTCGAGCAGTCGGGCGCGACCGTGTACGTCGAGTCGTCGGCGGCCGAGCTCCTCGACGACAAGATCCTCGACGCCGCCGTGGACCCCACCGGCAAGGTCGAGTTCGCGCTCGCCTTGCAGGGCTGAGGCCCGGGGCCGACCAGGCGGTTCGGGAGGCTTTGGCAGGATCGCGGCATGACGACCGCACGCGAGATCCACCTGGCCTCCCGACCGCAGGGGTGGCCGACGCCCGAGAACTTCCGGAGCATCGAGACCACCCTTCCCGACCCGGGACCGGACGAAGTCCTCGTGCGGAACACGTTCATGTCGGTCGATCCCTACATGCGCGGCCGGATGAACGACGTGAAGTCCTACGTGCCACCGTTCGAGCTCGACGCGGTGATGGACGGCGGCGCGGTCGGCGAGGTCGTCGCGTCCGGCAGCCCCGACCTCGCGGTCGGCGATACCGTCCTGCACCAGGCCGGGTGGCGCACGCACGCGCTCCTCCCCGCTAGGGCCGTCCGGCGGGTCGACGTCTCACAGGTGCCGGCCTCGGCGTACCTCGGCGCCCTCGGGATGCCCGGGATGACGGCGTACGTCGGCCTCACCCGGATCGCTGAGATGAAGGAGGGCGACACCGTCTTCATCTCCGGCGCGGCCGGCGCGGTCGGCTCCGCCGCCGGGCAGATGGCCAGGCAGCTCGGTGCCGCGAAGGTGATCGGCTCCGCCGGTGGTCCGGAGAAGTGCGCGTGGCTGACCGACGAGCTCGGCTTCGACGTCGCCCTCGACTACAAGGCCGCTCCGATCGGCAAGCAGCTGCGCGAGCACTCCCCCGTCGACGTGTACTTCGACAACGTCGGCGGCGACCACCTCGAGGCCGCGATCTTCGCGATGGCCGACTTCGGGCGCATCACCGCTTGCGGCGCGATCGCCGAGTACAACGCCGCGGCGCCGTCGCCCGGCCCGCGGAACATGATGATGTTCGTCAGCAAGCGGCTCACCCTGCGCGGCTTCATCGTCACCGACCACGGTGACGTGGCGTCGGAGTTCTACCGGACCGCCGGCGCCTGGGTCGCCGATGGCTCGCTGCGCTGGCGCGAGACGGTCGTCGACGGCATCGACAACGCCGTCGACGCGTTCCTGGGCCTACACCGTGGCGACAACACCGGCAAGATGCTGGTGCGCCTGTAGTCGGACGTCGCGGGCATCTGTGGCATTTCCGACGCCTCACGACATCACTCCTTGAGCAACCAGCGGTGGCCCGCGGGTGCTCCGAGCGAAGCCATCCGGGTTTCGCCCTGCTGCACATCTCAAGGAGTACGCGTGAGACAACATCTCTACCCAGTGGCCGTACTGGTCCTGGCCTCGGCGATATCGATGCCGCTGGCCAGGGCCGAGTTCGGATCCACCGCCGCAGGTTCCTCGCCCGCGAACCAGGTCAGCCTGGCCGACAACTAGCATCACCGTGTCGACTTCTTCGACACCACGACCGACGTCGGTAACGCGATCCAGTGGGCGCTCAACAACCAGTTCCCCCGCTTCGACTTCACCTGGCAGTACGTCGACGGGAGCGGCTACGACGTGCGCGTGAGCGACTCCGGCTACGGCGACAACGGCGCGATCGCCTGGGTGAACTGCCCGAGCGGAGCAACGGAGACGGGAAGCAACCCGAACCGAACGTGCTACGGGCAACGGCTCAACTGGAACACCTACTCGGGCTACGCGTCCACGTGGAACACGACGTACGGAGCTCGATACGTCGCCTGCCGCGAGCTCGGACACACCATCGGGCTCCGCCACACAGCGCAGACCGGATCATGCCTGCGCTCGCAGACGCCGAACAGCGCGACCACCAACACCTACTCGGGCCAGGACGTCACCCAGGTCCTCAACCACTACTGAAGGAGAGACACCATGAATCATCCCTATCTCCTCCGCAACGTGGCGGTGACCCTGGTGGCCGGGGGCATGGTCGCGACGAGCTGGACCATCGCCGCCAGCCACGAGAGCAGCAGTGATGCTCCGACGGTGGTCGACCCCTGGAGCCTCCTGGCCGTGGAAGGCGTCGAGTCGGAGCGCTACGCCAGCCTCGACTCGATGGTCGACTCCGGCAACGTCTCGATTCTCGGGACGGTGCGGTCGGTGTCGGCCGGGCGCGCGTACTCGGACTCCGAGGACGGCGAGACGCAGACGCTGCAGCTGGTGGACGTCGAGGTCGCCGTCGACGATGTCCTCGCCGGTTCCCCGACCGGGACCCTGGTGACGGTCGAGTTCGGGCCCTACCCGCTCGAGGATCTCGACACCAGCATCGCCGGTCTCCAGGCGCTGTTGGGCGAGCAGTCTGTGTACGTGCTGCGCCGCAAGGGTTCGGGCGCCCCCACCGAAGGGGTCGCGCCCGATCGTGCCGAGTACGCCCGCGGCGTCTACCGGACGGTGAGCAGCCAGGGCCTTCTCGACGACCAGGACGGGACGACGACAGCCCCGCTCGCCGACATCCATCTCCAGGAGAACGCGTTCCTCTCAGACCTGGTCGACCGACCGTTCGACGAGGCGGTCGCCGCAGTCGACCACGCCGGCTGACGAGCAGTCCGTGCGCGCCGTCGTCGACCGTGGCCGGTTCGGCGACGGCGCGTGCAGCGATCAGGAACAGCCATCAGGAACGGTGTCGCGCGTGACTGCGTCGAACAGGTGGGAACCATTTGGCGAGAACGTGGCTACTAGTAGGCATGAGCGGATTCGTGGACCGAAGGAGGTGCCGACATCGCTTCTCGTGACGACCTCGACTCCTTTCTGATCTCGCGCCAGTCCGCCTTGCTGCGTTACGGCTACGTCCTCACCGGCGACTCCTCCGCGGCCCAGGACCTCGTCCAGAGCGCGTTCGTCGAGGTGTACCGGCGGTGGCGCACCATCGATCCGTCCGGTGCCGAGGCCTACACGCGACGCGTGATGACCCGTCAGGCCTGGCGTGCGGCGAAGGCACACCGGCCGACGACTCCCCTGGAGTCGATCGAGCTCGCATCGGCGCCGGCACCCGACGTCGAGGGTGCGCACGACGTGCGGCTGGCGGTGCGTCGGCTCAGCCCCGACCGACGCATGGACATCGTGCTCAGGTACTGGCTCGGGCTCACCGAACGTCAGACCGCATCAGCCCTGGGCTGCTCGGTCGGAACCGTCAAGAGCCGCACCAGCCGCGCCATGAGCGACCTCAGGGGCCTTCTCGACCACCCGAGAGACCATGCCGACCTTCCCACCAGCCGACACGCCGAGCAGTGACTCAGGCCGCTAGGAGCAGACCATGAACGATCTCGAGCACGACCTCGCGCGGCACTTCGACGATCTCGCCGCGGATGCACCTGACGCCGACCCGAGCGCGGTGGCCAACGCCCGAACCAGCGGTGAGCGCCTTCGGAGACGTCGAGCCCTGGGCATCGGTTCCGGTGCCCTGGCGCTCGGGCTGGGGACGATGCTCGTGCTGACCCAGCTGTCGGGAGACGTCTCGTCCGATGACTCACTTCGTAGCGACCCGCTCCCGACAACCGCCGTCGAGTCCTCGCCCGGCGCGAAGGCCGCCGCAGCCGGCACCGCGTGGGACCGCCTCGCACCGAGCGGGGGCGCGCTCGAGGTCGAGCGGTACGCCACCATCGTCGAGCTCTTCGGGGCCGCACCGCTCGTGGTGCACGGCAGCGTGAGTGCCGTCGAGCTCGGGCCGGTCATCGACGACCCGCAGAGTGACGAGGCCTACCGCGACATCTTCCTGACGCTGACGCCGAGCGACTCCGGGGAAGCGGCCACCCCCGCTCCGGTGACGGTGCAGCTCGGTCCGTTCTTCGGGAGGGAGGCCAGCGACTGGGTCACGTCCATGTCGAGCGGCCCCGGCGCGGTGATCGGCGACGAGACCCTCTGGGCGCTGCGGGCACGAGCTGACGGTCCGACGTACCGGCCCCTGACCAGCGACAGCGTGTTCGTCAGGACGGGAGACCGTGTGCTGACGCCACTGGCCGCCGGAACGTCGATCGAGCGGCAGTCCCGCTCCACCTCCTGGACACAGCTGCTCCAGGCCGCCGGCATCACGGAGTGACGAACCCGACGCCGCAGCACAGGTACGTCCGCTCCCCCATCGACCAGCGCCAGGGAAGACTGACCGCCGAGATGGGCGCACCGGCCTCCCGGTCGATCATGGCGCCGATGGCGAACGGGTTGCATCCGGAGAAGAAGTTCCCCGCCTCCAGGTAGCGAAGCAGCGCGGTCGCCAGCTGCGCCTCGCCGACACTCAGGTCGGCGGTGTCCGATGACACGACGTCGACGATGACGATGCCGACGCCACCGGGGCGCACGGCGGAACGGACGGCACGGACGTGTGCGTCGCTGATCCGCTCGGGCCCGTCGTCAGAGCCAGCGACGAAGCTCAGGTGCTGGTCGATCAGCTGGGTGAGCACGTTGCACGAGACGACGACATCGAATGTGTCCTCGGCTAGAGCCCCTGGAGCGAGCAGGTCGACGCTGTCCACGTGCACGGAGCCAGGGCCGATGCCATGGCGCCTGAGCGCTACATCGACCGCCCCAGGGGTCGATGTCCAGCAGGTGGAGCTCATGGCCGGCCGCGATCAGCGGGCGCACGTCGACGTCGTTGAGGTTTCCCGCCCCGAGAATCGCGATGGTCCCGGGTGGCCGGCCGTGGACCGCCGCCAGCACCAGGGCAGTGACCCGTGACCGATGACCGGCATAGTCGGACCACAGGTGCTCGCTCGCGCGGTTCAGCTCGACCTGGAGCTGCCTGCGTCGCACCAGCTCCACGCTCACGATGCACCGTCCGTCCCGGTGGCCGCCAAGCGCTCCCGAAGCCGCTCCCTGGCCCGGCGTACACGCATCGACGCCGCCTTCGGGGCGATCTCTCCCACCCGGAAGCCGGCGGCCAAGAGGCGGAGCACCTGCTGGTCACCGTTGCTGAGTGCCCGGATCGCCCGTTCGAGGTCGTACAGGCCGACCGCGGACCGCGCGGGGTCATGCGAGATGGCACTGTCTCGGAGCGCGGCAGCCGCCAGCGCCCCCACCAGCTTGCCGTCGGTGGCCAGGCGTCGCTCGGCGTTGCGGACGTGACCGATGGCGATGGCGTAGGTGAACGCTCGGAGCCTGCGCACCGAAACGTCGTCGACCGGTGCCGCCGGTCGCTTCCCCCACAGGGTCAGCAGCGTCTCGCTCGCCAGGTCGTCGGCCACGTCGGCCGGCAGTCGCGCACGGATGAAGCGCACGAGGCGCGCCCGGATCTCGGCGTAGAAGGCCTCCAGCGCCGCCCCGTCGGTCATCGCAGGGCTGCGACCAGGTCCTTGCGGACCACCCCGTTGCGCACCCGCTGCGGGTGGTCGCCCACCGGCACGGTCTTCACGATCTTCTCGGTGCGGTACGAGATCTTCGCGACCTCGTCGGTGCCGCTCCAGGAGATGTAGCAGTACTTGCCGTCCCAGCTCGGGGTGACCCAGTACGGCTTGCCGTCCGCCTTCTTCAGCAACGGCCCGCGACGGAGCGTGTCGGCGTCCACCACGGTCGCGTAGTCGGACATGGTGCCCGCCACACAGATCTTGGTGCCGTCCGGGTTCATCGCGATCCCGTGGTGCGCGGAGTCGAGGAGGTACTGCTCACGCGGCATGTCGGGCACCAGGTTCGGCAGCTGCTTGACCCGGGTGATCTTCCCCGTCGCGCGGTCCATCTGGACGAAGCCGTGCATGAAGGACAGCTGGAAGTAGACGCTCTGGTCGTCGGGTGACAGCGTCATCGGGCGTACGGCGGTGCTGGTGTCCTCCATGCCCGCCTCGTCGAGCGCGGCTCGCAGGTCGTAGGTGCGCAGCACCTCGAACGTCTCCGCGTCGACGATCTGGAAGCGGCGCTCCTGCTTGGTCGGGTCGAGCGCCGGGTCGTCGAGCGGGCTGTAGACCATGCCGATGCTCGCGTGGATGATCCGCTTGCCGCCGTCGATGTAGACGTTCTCGTGCGGCGAGCCGCCGGAAGGGAACCGGCCGACCTCCTTGCCGTCGCGGACCCGCAGCACGTGCACGACGTTCGCGGTCGAGGCGCTGACGACCACGTGCCGGCCGTCGGGCGAGATCGCCATGTGGTCGGACCTGACCCCGTCGACCTGGAAGCGCCAGACGATCTCCTTCGTCCTCAGGCTGATCGCCACGACGTCGGCGAACGACGGTCGCGAGACGACGAGCAGCCGCCCGTCGGGCGAGGAGTACATGTCGTCGACGTACTGGTCGTGGCCCTCGCCGATCAGCGCGCGGATCGCCAGGAAGTAGGCGAGGCGGTAGGGGTCGGTGGCGATCTCCTGGACCCGCTCGTCCTTGTCGGGGACGACGTCGATCCGTGCGAGCCGCTCGAAGGTGCCGGGTGCCAGGACGTCGGCGGTGCCGGCCCAGTTGTTGCCCACGAACACCACCCGGCGCAGGTCCGGACCGGGCGCCAGCACGGCGCGCTGGTCGCGGAGGTTCGGCCGGTCCGGGTCGGCGGCGGCAGGCCCGGCCGGTGCCATCGCCAGGGCCATGACGACGGCCAGCATGCTGATCAGGGTCCTCACACGTCGGGAACGAGTCGAGGGGGTTTGCGGTTACGCGCCCGGTGGCACGCTGCCGCCCATGAAGAGACTCGGACCGGTCGTCGTCGCGGCCGCCGCGCTGCTCCTGGTCGCGGCCCCCGCGCAGGCCCAGGAGGTCACCATCGCCGACCCCCAGGGCGACTCCCGGCCGGCGGCGCTGGACATCATCTCGGTGACGGCCCGCAACCTCGACAAGTCCGTGGTCGCCACGATGACGTTCCCGTCGACCACCGACAGCAGCGACATCATCGTGAGCGTCGACCCGCGGGGCGGCACCGGCGTACGGATGGTGAGCAGGTTCCAGCCGGCCGGCCTCGGCACCACCAAGAACTACGTGCTGCGCAAGGCGTTCCCGGACCGCGGTCACAGCAACAAGCGGGTCGCCTGTCGCGGCCTGAAGTTCCGCGAGGGCATGAGCGACGCCGGCCCGACCATCACGCTGCGGATGCCGTCGACGTGCCTGAACGACGGCAACTACGGTGCGCTCCGGTTCGCAGTGCTGATCGAGCGCGGACCCGGCGACGCCGACTGGGCGCCCGGCACGGGCGGGTCGACCGCCTGGGTCCCCCGCGGCTGACCGGCCCCGCCGGTCTCGGGATCAGTCCAGGCAGGAAGCCGGGAGGTCGAACCACCGCAGGTGCTCGAAGTCGGCGCTGACGTGGCCCGGGTGCGAGCTCAGGTCCGGCTCGGGCGCCGCGGCGAGGATCGCCGCGCCCTCGCGCAGGTGCACGGCGAGCAGGTCCTCTCCCCCGGTGGCCCGGTTCGACGGCATCGACACGCGGCCGCCGGCGTACGAGACGTCGCGCAGGCTCAGGCGCGGGGTGACCACGCCGTCGCGATGGCGCCAGAGGCCGGAGTCCGGCTCGAAGCGGTAGTCACCGAGCAGCTTCCAGCCGTCGCGCGCGACCAGGCGCACCGCCTCGATGAGGTAGTCGACGACCGCGTCGGAGACGAAGTAGTTGAAGTTGATCCGCACCCACCCGGGCTTGATGCCCTCACAGCCACCGGTGATCTCGCGCTCGAACTCGTGCGAGCGGTCGATGTCGATGCCGAGCAGCCGGTGGCCGTACGGGCCGGCGCACGAGCAGCCGCCGCGCGACTGGATGCCGAAGAGGTCGTTGAGCAGCGCGACCACGTAGTTGTGGTGGAGGTAGCGCCCGGACGGCGACCGGACGATGAACGAGACGATCGAGAGGCGCTCCGCGTCGAGGTTGCCGAGCAGCTCGATCCTCGGCTCCGCGCGCCACGCTCCGACCGCACGCCGCAGGTGCCGCTCCTCCTGCTCGCGGATCGTGTCGGTGCCGACAGCCTGCTTGAGCTGGAACACCAGGCCCGCGCGGATCGACTCGATGATGGCGGGCGTCCCGCCCTCCTCGCGGTGGGTCGGGTCGGCGAGGTAGGCGTGGTCGTCGTCGTTGACGTACGACACGGTGCCGCCGCCGGGCACGTCCGGCACCCGGTTGGCGAACAACTCGCGGCGCGCGGCCAGCACGCCCGGCGTCGATGGCCCGCCGATGAACTTGTGGGTCGAGAGGAACACCGCGTCCTTGTACGACAGCGGACGGCCCTCGACGGCACGCATCGTGATGTCGACGTACGGCGCCGCCGCGGCGAAGTCCCAGAAGCTGAGGGCGCCGTGCTCGTGCAGCAGCTCGGCGATCGCGGCCGTGTCGGACACGATGCCGGTGACGTTGGAAGCAGCCGAGAACGACCCGATCTTCAGCGGGCGGTCGGCGTACTTCTCCAGCTGCTCGGCGAGGTCGCCGAGGTCCACGCCGCCCTCGATGTCCTGGCGGATCGTCACGACGTCGGCGATCGACTCGCGCCACGGGAGCTCGTTGGAGTGGTGCTCGTAGGGGCCGATGAACACCACCGGGCGCTGCGCCGGCGGGATCCGCTCGGTCAGCGCGTGCGCGTCGTCGAGCACCGACGGGACCCGCAGGCCGAGCACCCCGATCAACTTCGCGATCGCACCCGTGCACCCCGATCCGGCGAACAGCACGACGGTGTCGTCGTCGCCGCCGAGCGCCTCGTGGATGATCGCGCGGGCGTCCTCGCGCAGCCGAGTCGTCTGGAGCCCGGTACCGCTGGACTCGGTGTGCGTGTTGGCGTAGCTCGGCAGCACCTCGTCGCGGATGAAGTCCTCGATGAAGCCCAGGGCGCGACCCGAGGCGGTGTAGTCGGCGTACGTCACCCGACGGGGCCCGTACGGCGTCTCCATGACGTGGTCCTCACCGATCACCGACTCGCGGATCAGGGCGAGGAGCGCCTGCTTCCCCTCCTCCACGTGCCCACGATAGGCCCGGATTAGGGTGGCCGCGTGACCAGCCCCTACCAGAGTCTCCAGCACACCGAGGCCCTCGCCAGGTTCGACCTCCTCACCGTCGAGGAGTACGACGTCCGCCTCGACCTGGCGAGCGACGAGAGCACCTTCGGCTCGGTGACCACGATCCGGTTCCGCAGCGCCGGCGGGCCGACGTTCGTCGACCTGAAGCCGGTCCGGGTCAACGAGATCCGGTTCAACGGCACGGTGCTGGACCCGGACCTGCTGGAGCGCGGGCGGCTGCCACTGGACACCCTCGCCGGGGACAACGAGCTGGTCGTGGACGCCGTGATGCCGTTCCGCAACGACGGCGAGGGGCTGCACCGCAGCGTCGACCCGGCCGACGGGAAGAGCTACGTCTACGGCATGTCGTTCATGGACGCCGCGCCCACGATCTTCGCGTGCTTCGACCAGCCCGACCTGAAGGCGCCGTACACGTTCCACGTGCGCGCACCCGAGGACTGGGTCGTGATTGGCAACGCGCCCGGGGCCAACCCCGAGAAGGGCGTCTGGGAGTTCGAGCGCACCCAGCCGCTGTCGACGTACTTCGTGACGCTGGTGGCCGGGCCGTACCACCTGATCCGCGACGAGCACGACGGGATCCCGCTGGGGCTGTCCGCGCGGAAGAGCATCGCGAAGGACCTCGACGCCGACGCGGACGAGCTGTTCACGATGACCAAGCAGTGCTTCGACGAGTTCCACCGGCTGTTCGGGATCCGCTACCCGTTCGGCGACTACCACCAGGCGTTCGTGCCGGAGTTCAACGCCGGCGCCATGGAGAACCCCGGCTGCGTCACGTTCCGGGACCCGCTCGTCTTCTCGTCCCGGGTCACCCGCGGGATGCGGATCGCCCGAGCGACGACGCTCGCCCACGAGATGGCGCACCAGTGGTTCGGCAACATCGTCACGCCGAAGTGGTGGGACGACCTGTGGCTCAACGAGTCGTTCGCCGAGTACATGGGGAACCGGGTCACCGCCGACGTCACGCAGTACGACGACGTCTGGTCCGACATGGCCTACGCCCGCCGGCAGTGGGGCCTGGTCGCCGACCAGCGCCCGAGCACGCACCCCGTCGCGGGCAACGGTGCCTTCGACGCGTCGGCGGCGCTGCAGGACTTCGACGGCATCTCCTACGCCAAGGGCTCTGCCGTGCTCAAGCAGCTCAACGCCTCGCTCGGCGACGAGGTCTTCTTCGCGGGCGCGATCGACCACTTCACGCGGGCCCGGTTCGGGAACGCGACCATGCACGACCTGTTCGAGAGCTGGGAGCGGGCCGGGGCGGGCGACCTGTCGTCGTTCACCTCCAACTGGCTCCGCACCGCCGGTCCCGACGCGCTGGTGCTGGACCGTGCCGCCGGCGTGATCCGGCGTACTCCCCCGGCCGACCACCCGGCCGAGCGGACCCACACGTTCCGCGCCGCCGTCGCGGTCGACGGGACCTGGGAGGACCGGACGGTCGAGGTCAGCGGCCCGGAGACGCCGTTCGTGGTACCCGAGGGCGCGCCGGTGGTCATCGACGCGTACGACGAGACCTGGGCCGTCGCCCAGGCCGACGCGACCACCGTGCGCTCGCTGGTGCCCCTGCTCGCCGACGTCAAGGACGCGCACCTGCGCGCGGGCGTGTGGAACAACGTCCGCAGCTCGCTGCACAACGCGGCGATCGACCCCGCGGACGTGCTCGACCTGGTCGTCGCCAGCCCGCCCGTCGAGGACCCCGAGGACACGATGCGCCGGACCTGGACGTGGGTGTTCTCCCGGGTCGTCCCGCTCGCACCGTCCGGCGCCGCCGCGCGGGTCCACGCGGCTGCGCTCGAGGCGATGGTCGCGGCCACGCCAGGCTCCGAGCGCCAGCTCGCCGCGCTCCGCGCGGCGATCCGCTCGGCCGACGACGAGGCGATCCTGCGCGGCTGGCTCGCCGTGCCCCCGGTCGGCATCGACATGGACCTCGACCTCCGCTGGAAGGTGCTGGTCCAGCTGGCCGCGATCGGCGCGGCCGACCGCGACGAGCTGCAGCGCGCGCTCGACGCGGAGCCGACCGCCCGCTCGCGTGTCGAGCACACGCTCGCGGTCGCGTCGCTGCCCGACGCCGAGGCGAAGGCCTGGGCGTGGGCGCGGTTCACCGGAGAGGTCAGCGTGCCCAACTACGAGCTCGAGGCCGCCGGCCTCGGCATGTGGCAGGGCGGCCAGGAGGACGTGACCGCGCCGTACGTCGACCGGTACTTCGCCGACCTGCCGGGGACGGTCGCCGTGCGCAGCGGCTGGGTGCTCGCCGACGCCGCCGAGTTCTTCTTCCCGCGCACCGTGCTGTCGGAGGACGTGCTCGTGCGGACCCGGGCGATGGCCGACGACGCGTCGCTGGACCTGTCGGTGCGCCGGCGCCTGGTGGACCAGGCCGACGACCTGGCGCGCAAGCTCGCCGTACGCAAGGCGTTCCCGCACTCGTGACGTCGGACCGTGCCCGTCGTCCCGGACCCACGGTCCGGGTGCGGGTGCACGAGATCACGCCTTCCGCGGCGCGCCGCCCGGAGGACCGGCTGGCCACCGAGGAGCCGCTGGAGATCCGGCTGGCGTGGCCGGGCGCGGCGGCGCGTCGGGTGTGGGTCACGATGCGGACGCCGGGGCACGACTTCGAGCTCGCGGCCGGGTGGCTCGTGCACGAGGGGCTGGCGTCCCCCGCCGCCATCCACGGCGTCGCGTACTGCACCGACGCGGACCTCACGCCCGAGCAGGAGTTCAACGTCGTCACGGTGACGCTGACGTCGCCCCCCGCGCGCGACCCCGGCCACCGGCACGTCGGCTCGGGCTCGTCGGCGTGCGGGGTGTGCGGGAAGGACAGCGTCTCGGCAGCCCTCGCCGCCCCGGCGGCGACGCCGTGGACCGGCGCCCTCCCCTCCCCCGACGTCGTCCGGGGGCTGCCGGACCTGCTGCGCTCCCAGCAGCCTCTGTTCTCCCGGACCGGCGGCGTGCACGCGGCCGGCCTCGCCACCGCCGCCGGCTCCCTGCTGGTCGTCCGCGAGGACGTCGGTCGGCACAACGCCGTCGACAAGGTCACCGGCGCCCGGGTCCTGGCCGGCTCCTCCCCCGCCGAGGCGTGCCTCGTGGTCTCCGGCCGCGCCGGCTTCGAGCTCGTGCAGAAGGCGGTCGCCGCCGGCATCGGCTCGCTCGTCGCGGTCGGCGCCCCGACGTCGCTCTCGGTGCGGCTCGCGGCCGATGCGGGGCTGGTCCTGTACGGGTTCACGTCGACCGAACGGTGCGTGCGGTACACCTGACATAACTGCCGCGGCGCGTGCGGAATGGTCACCAACCGCAGGTTTTCGGGCCGCGAACGTGCGGTTGGTGACCATTCCGCAACGTCACACCGCCCCACGCGGCGTGGGTGCCGGGTCTTGTCGGCGGCCCCTCCTAGCGTTGCGGTGTGCGCATCCTCCACACCTCCGACTGGCACCTCGGGCGGTCCTTCCACCGGGAGGGCATGCTCGGGCACCAGGCTGCGTACGTCGACCACCTGGTCGACGTCGTGGAGCGCGAGCGGGTGGACCTGGTCGTCGTGGCGGGCGACATCTACGACCGCGCCCTCCCCCACGTCGACGCGGTGCGCCTCGCCGACGAGACGCTGGCCCGGCTCGCCGGGAGCCGCGCCCAGGTCGTGCTCACGAGCGGCAACCACGACTCCGCCCAGCGGCTCGGGTTCAGCTCCCGGCTGATCGACGCCGCCGGGGTGTTCATCCGCACCGACGCCGGCGGGGTCGGCACCCCGGTGCTGCTGGAGGACGCGCACGGCCAGGTCGCCGTCTACGGCATCCCCTACCTCGACCCGGACTCGGTCCGCGAGCCGTGGGGGCTGGCGGGCAGGTCGCACGAGGCCGCGCTCACCGAGGCGATGCGGCGCATCAACGCCGACAAGGCGGGCCGCAACGCGCGCTCGGTCGTGCTCGCCCACGCGTTCGTCGCCGGCGCCCAGCCCAGCGACTCCGAGCGCGACATCAGCGTCGGCGGCGTCAGCCTGGTGCCGACCAGCGTCTTCGATGGGGTCGACTACACCGCGCTTGGCCACCTGCACGGGCGGCACACGCTCACCGACACGGTTCGCTACTCCGGCTCCCCGCTCGCCTACTCCTTCTCCGAGGTCAATCACCGCAAGGGCTCCTGGCTGGTCGACCTCGGAGCCGACGGCGTCAGCACGGCCGAGTTCATCGACGCCCCGGTCCCCCGCCGACTGGCGCGGATCCGCGGCAGCCTCGACGACCTGCTGCACGACCTCACCATCACCGAGCACGAGGACGCCTGGGTCCACGCGACCCTCACCGACAGCACCCGTCCGCTCCAGGCCATGGACCGGCTGCGTGAGCGGTTCCCCCACACGCTGGTGATCGCGTTCGAGCCCATCGGCGGCGACCGGCTCCGCGTCCCGGTCGCGCGCACCCAGGGCCGCTCCGACCATGCGATCGCGCTCGACTTCGTCGCCGAGCTGCGCGGCACCCCCGCCACCAAGGCTGAGTCGGCGCTGCTGCAGGCCGCCGTCGACGCCTGCTGCGAGGACCCCGACTTCGACGTGCTGGTGTCCGGATGAGGCTGCACTCCCTCGAGGTCACGGCGTTCGGCCCGTTCGCCGAGACGATCACGGTCGACTTCGACCAGCTGTCCGAGGCCGGCCTGTTCCTGCTCACCGGGCCCACCGGCGCCGGCAAGACCAGCGTCCTCGACGCCGTCTGCTTCGCGCTGTACGGCGACGTCCCCGGCGACCGCGGCTCCGCGCGCCGGCTCCGCTCCGACCAGGCGGCCCCCGACACGCGCCCGAGAGTCGCGCTCGAGGCCACGTTGTCGGGCCGCCGGTTCCGCATCGTCCGCTCGCCGTCGTGGGAGCGGCCCAAGAAGCGCGGCACCGGCACGACCACGGAGCAGGCCTCGGTCTCGATCGCCGAGCGCACCGACGGCGAGTGGGTCACGCACTCGACCCGCCTCGACGAGACCGGGCACCTCGTCACCCGGCTGGTCGGCATGAACCTCGGCCAGTTCACCCAGGTCGCGATGCTCCCCCAGGGCCGGTTCCAGGCGTTCCTGCGGGCCCGGTCCGAGGAGCGCCACCAGC
This sequence comes from Nocardioides caricicola, assembly GCF_039541135.1. NCBI lineage: Bacteria > Bacillati > Actinomycetota > Actinomycetes > Propionibacteriales > Nocardioidaceae > Nocardioides > Nocardioides caricicola. Next base: position 283,801 of record NZ_BAABFQ010000003.1, read on the forward strand.
TGCTCCAGCAGCTGTTCCGCACCGGCCGCTTCGAGGACGTCGAGAAGTGGCTGCGCGACCGGCGGCTCGCGCTGCGCAAGCAGGCCGAGGCGGCCGACGCCGTGGTCGCCGACCTGGTGAGCCGGGTCTGCGAGGCGACCGGCGCGGAGGCGCCCGAGGCGGACGTCCCCGCCTGGGCCGAGGGACTGCGCGCGCACGCCACCGCCCGCGCCCAGGAGACGGCGACCGCCGCGGCCGACGCCGCGCGGCGCGAGGCCGCCGCTCGCGCGAGCGTGGAGGCCGCCCGCACGTTGACCGAGCAGCGGGGCCGGCTCGACGCCGCGCGCGCCGAGCACACCCGCCTGCTGGACGCAGCCGACGAGCACGCCGCACATCGCGCCCGGCTCACCGACGCCCGCCGGGCCGCCGGGGTGGTCCCGCTGCACCGCGTGGCCGTCGCCGCCCGGCGCGCGCACAGCGCCGCCCGGTCCGCCGTCACCGCCACCGACCGCGAGACCCTCGAGCAGACCCTCGCCTCCGCCGTCGACGAGGCCGCCCGGATCCGCGCGCTGCAGCCCCGGGTCCAGCGCCTGCGGTCCGTGCGGGCCGAGACGGTCCGCCTCGAGCGCCGTGCCGTCGAGCTCACGACGGCCGGCGACCGGGCTCGCGCCGAGGCCCGCGAGCACGTCGTCACGCTGACCGCCCAGCTCGCCGCCGCGGAGGCCGCTCACCTCGCCGCGCGCCAGGCGACGCTCGACCTGCGCGAGCGCGCGATCGGGCTGCGCGAGCAGCGGGTCACCGGCATGGCCGCCGAGATCGCGGCCGGGCTCGTCGTCGGCGGTTCCTGCCCCGTCTGCGGGTCGTGCGAGCACCCGCACAAGGCCGTGGCCTCCCACGACGCGCCCGACGAGGCGACCGAGAAGGCCGCCCAGCGAGAGGCCGACGACGCCGCCGTCGCCGAGTTCGCCCACAAGGACGAGGTGCGCGCGCTCACCGACGCGCTCGCGGCCGCCCGGGAGCGCGTCGACGCCGTCCCCGCCGAGATCGCCACCGAGGCCGTGGCCGTCGCGGCGTCGCTGGACGCCCTCGCCACGGAGGCGGAGGCGCTCGCGCTCGAGCTCGCCGAGTACGACGAGGAGCGGCTGGCCGGCTGCCGGGCCGCTGAGCAGGAGGCCCGCGCCGCCCTGACCGCGCTCGACCGCCTCGCGGCCGCTCAGACCGCGCTCGCCGACGCCGAGGCCGCGCTCACCGTCGCGACCCTCGAGGCCGGCTTCGACTCCGGGGACGACGCGCTCGCCGCGGCGCTCGACCAGCAGCAGTACGACCAGCTCGACCGGCACGTCCGGGAGCACGACCGGCGGCTCGCCGCCGTCGTCGCGGTGCTCGACGAGCCCGGAGCCGACGAGGTGGCGGCCGCGGTGCTCCCCGACCTCTCCGCGCTGACCGCGACGCACGCCGCCGCCTTGGACGCCCTCGGGTCGGCCCGGGCCCAGGCGGCCCGCTGGACGAGCACCGCCGAACGGCTCGGCTCGCTGGTCAGCGAGCTCGCCCGGGCGCTCGCCGACGGGGCGCCGTTGCGCGAGGAGCTGGCACTGGTCACCAACCTCGCGAGCTTCGTCGAGGGCAAGTCCGCCGACAACGCACTGCAGATGCGCCTCTCGGCGTACGTCCTCGCCTACCGGCTCACCCAGGTGGTCGCGGCCGCGAACGCCCGGCTGTGCGGCATGAGCGACCAGCGCTACTCCCTCGAGCACACCGGCAGGCGCGGTGCCGGCGAGACGCGCGGCGGGCTCAGCCTGCTCGTGCGCGACGACTGGTCCGGCGAGGCCCGCGACCCGGCCACGTTGTCCGGTGGCGAGACGTTCGTCGTCTCGCTCGCGCTCGCCCTCGGGCTCGCCGACGTGGTGACCCAGGAGGCCGGCGGCGCCGACCTCGACACGCTGTTCGTCGACGAGGGCTTCGGCAGCCTGGACGCCGACACGCTGGACGACGTCATGGACACCCTCGACTCCCTGCGCGACGGCGGCCGGGTGGTCGGCGTGGTCAGCCACGTCGCGGAGATGCGCGACCGGATCCCCACCCAGCTCGCCGTCCGCAAGTCACGACACGGCTCGACCGTCGTGATCAGCCGCTGACGGTCCCGTGGTCGGCGTCGTAGGTGTCGCCGGTGAGCTTGGTCTTCACGAAGCTCAGCAGCGAGGCGACCTTGCCGCCCGGGGTGTCCCAGTACTCCCCGCTCTCGACGTCCACCCGCAGCAGCACCGCGTTGGGGTCGTCGACCCCGCCCGGCAGCCATGCCTCGGCGAACGTCGTCCACAGCTCGGCGAGCTTCTCGCGGTCGTCGACGAGCGTGGCGCGGCCGTAGACCGCCACCCACGAGTCCCGGGCGGTGAACGTCAGCGAGACCCGCGGCTCGGCCGCGATCGCCCGCGAGTGCGCGGAGTCCTTGACAGTGATGAACCACAGCTCCGCAGTCGGCTCCACCTCCTGGCGGGCCATCGGGATGCTGCGCGGGCCTTCCGGCCCGAACGTCGTCAGCATCCCGATCGGCATGTCCTCGAGCAGGTCCACGAGCTTCTTGGTGTCGTCAGCCATGTGCGGGCGGTACCCGATAGGTTCGGGACATGAACGGCCGCGCCCTCGATCCGACGTTCACCGCCCTCCCCTACCGCAGCCTCGGTGACGCTGCGCTCGGGCGGGCCCGCGAGCTCGGCGCGACGCACGCCGACTTCCGGTTCGAGCGGGTCCGCTACCAGACCCTGGTCGTGCGCGACGGGGTCCTGCAGGGCGCCAACGACACCGAGGACCTCGGTTTCGCCGTGCGCGTCATCCACGGCGGCGCCTGGGGCTTCGCGTCCGGCGTGGTGCTCACGCCCGAGGAGGCGGCGCGGGTCGCAGAGAGCGCGGTCGCGGTCGCTCGCGTCGCCGCCGCGATGACCACCGCGCCGGTCGAGCTGGCCGACGAGCCCGTGTACGACGACGTCGAGTGGATCTCGTCGTACGAGCTGAACCCGTTCCACGTGCCGATCCCCGAGAAGGCCGCGCTGCTCGTCGACTGGACGAACCGGCTGCGCACCGGGGCGGCCGTCGACCACGCCTCCGCTCACCTGCTGCAGGTCGAGGAGCACAAGTACTACGCCGACCTCGCCGGCACCCGCACCACCCAGCAGCGGGTCCGCGTGCACCCCGGTTTCGAGGCGATGGGTGCGGGCGCGGACACGTTCGACTCGATGGCCAGCATCGCGCCCCCGGTCGGCCGCGGCTGGGAGTACCTCACCGGCGGCGCCGGCGCCTGGGACTGGGACACCGAGATCGAGCAGGTCCCCGAGCTGCTGGCCGAGAAGCTGAAGGCGCCCAGCGTGGAGGCAGGCACCTACGACCTGGTCATCCACCCTTCCAACCTGTGGCTCACCATCCACGAGTCGATCGGGCACGCGACGGAGCTCGACCGCGCGCTCGGCTACGAGGCCAACTACGCCGGCACGTCGTTCGCGACTCCGGACAAGCTCTACGCGATGCAGTACGGCTCCCCCGTCATGAACGTCACCGGCGACCGCACCGTCGAGCACGGGCTGGCGACGATCGGGTACGACGACGAGGGCGTGCAGACCCAGTCGTGGGACATCGTCCGCGACGGCGTCTTCGTCGGCTACCAGCTGGACCGCGCGATGGGCCGGATGCTGCCGGAGCTGAACGCAGGCCGCTCGAACGGCTGCGCCTACGCCGACTCACCTGGCCACATCCCCATCCAGCGGATGGCGAACGTGTCGCTGCAGCCGGCCGCCGACGGCCCGTCCACCGACGAGCTGATCGGCCGGGTCGAGCGCGGGCTCTACGTCGTCGGCGACAAGTCCTGGAGCATCGACATGCAGCGCTTCAACTTCCAGTTCACCGGGCAGCGGTTCTACTCCATCCGCGACGGCGAGCTGGTCGGCCAGGTCCGCGACGCGGCGTACCAGGCGACGACCACCGACTTCTGGAGCTCGATGGAGGCCGTCGGCGGCCCCGCGACCTGGGAGCTCGGCGGCGCCTTCAACTGCGGCAAGGCCCAGCCAGGGCAAGTCGCGAGCGTCAGCCACGGATGTCCGACGTCGCTGTTCCGCGGCGTCCGGATCCTCAACACCACCGAGGAGGCGGGTCACTGATGAGCACGCCCCCGGGCATGGCCCAGAGCTTCGTCGAGCACGCCGTCGCGACCAGCACGGCCGACGACTGTGTGGTGATCGTCCACGACCGCACCAGCGCGAACCTGCGCTGGGCGAACAACACGCTCACCACCAACGGCGTGATGACCGGCCTGGACGTCACCGTGGTCTCGTTCGTCGGGGCGGCCACCGGCTCGATGACCGGCAGCGTCACCAGCCAGGCGGGGGTGACGGCGCTGGTCGAGGCCGCCGACCGGGCCGCGCGCGCCGCGTCACCGGCGGAGGACGCGAACGAGCTGGTCCGCGACGCCGTCTCCCCCGACTGGGACGACGCGTCGGTGCCGACCGACATCCACGTGTACGACGCCCTGGCCCCGGCGCTCGGCGAGGCGTTCGGGCGCGCGGCCGCCGAGGACCGAGTGCTGTACGGGTTCGTCAACCACGAGATGACCACGACGTACCTCGGCTCGACGACCGGGGTGCGGCTGCGCCACGTCCAGCCGACCGGGCACGTCGGCTGCACCGCGAAGTCCGCCGACCTGACCCGCAGCGCCTGGGTCGGCGCAGCGACCCGCGACTTCACCGACGTCGACCCGCTCGCGATCGACACCGAGCTCACCCGCCGCCTCGGCTGGGCCGAGCGTCAGGTCGACCTGCCGCCCGGGCGCTACGACACGATCCTGCCGCCGACCGCGATGGCCGACCTGATGATCGACGCCTACTGGTACGCCGGCGCCCGCACCGCCCACGAGGGCCAGTCGGTCTACAGCCGGCGCGGCGGCGGCACCCGCATCGGCGACCGGATCGCCAAGCCGGGCGTCACCCTGTTCTCCGACCCGGCGTACGCCGGTCTCGAGTGCCAACCGTTCGCGTCCGCCACCAGCTCGGGCAACGAGGACTCCGTCTTCGACAACGGCCTGCCGCTCGGACGCACCGACTGGATCCGCGACGGCGAGCTGACGTCGCTGATCCAGACCCGCCACTCCGCGGCGATGACCGGGCAGCCGGTGACGCCGGGCATCGACAACCTGGTGCTGTCCGTCGACGGCGCAGCGGGGTCGATCGACGACCTGGTGGCCGGCACCGAGCGCGGGCTGCTGCTGACCTGCCTCTGGTACATCCGCGAGGTCGACCCGCAGTCGCTGCTGCTGACCGGCATCACCCGCGACGGGGTCTACCTGGTCGAGAACGGCGAGATCACCGGCGCCGTGAACAACTACCGGTTCAACGAGAGCCCGGTCGACCTGCTGAACCGGTTCACTCATGCCTCGGCCACGGTCCCGGCGTTCAGCCGCGAGTGGGGCGACGACTACTTCTCGAGGACCGCGATGCCCGCGCTGCGGGTGCCCGACTTCAACATGTCGAGCGTCTCCCAGGCCCAGTAGCCGATTCGCCCGAAGTCGCATGCAACCGGACGCGGGGTCCGGGCGTATCCCTCCTGACAGTCACCCACGACACACAGGAGAACCACCGTCATGCGCAGCACCACGCTGATCACGGGCGCCCTGGCCGTCGCCGCGACCTCGAGCCTGTTCGGCTGGGGCACCACGGCGTACGCCGGTGAGCCGACCACCACTCGCGAGAAGGGCATCGTCCTCGAGTGCTCCGGCACCTGGCGCGGCAACGAGGTCTACGCCTCGCTCTACGAGAACAACACCGCCGGCAACACCATCCAGATCGTGATCGCCGACGGTGACGTCGCCGGCGGCGGCCGCGACACCACGACCGCCTTCAAGGACGGCCGCGACGTGCGCGGCGTCCTCAAGCTGAAGGGCAAGAAGGCCGTCGTGGAGGGCACCGCGCGCGCCGTGGGGCCCAAGACCCCGGTCCACGAGGAGCACGACGACGCGGGCCAGCACATCACGATCGACGGGACCCACCGCCGGCTGGCGAACGACCTCACGTTCACGTGGAAGGGCACCACGGTCCCGCTCGACTGCGACAACGCGTTCGTCTACGACTTGCAGGTTTCCAAGGAATCGACGACCGGGAACTGACACACTCCCGGGCATGACGCTTCGCAGCCTGACGGCCGCCGCGCTCGCGGCGGCCGTCCTCGCGGCCACGCCGGTGGCGCCCACCCATGCCGACGAGGTCGACCCGTTGGCCCCGGTCGTCGTCGACGACGAGATCACCATGTGGCCGGGCGAGCGCACCGAGATCGACGTGATCGCCAACGACAGCGATCCGAACGGCGACGACCTCGCGCTCTGCCGGGTGCCGTCCGTGTACGGACCGGACGGCGAGGAGGACCGCCCCGTCGTGATCTATGACCGATCCTGGCTGCTGGGTCCGCCCGGCGTGCTGCAGGTCGCGACCGACCGCCTCGCAGAAGGTACGCACGTCCTCGAGTACTACGTGTGCAACCACACCCGGCTGACGCTGGCTCACCTCACCGTGACGATCCGGCCCGTGCAGCCGGTCGACGTGGTACCGGACCGGGTGCCCGACCGGATCCTGGTCACCAACCACAACGACCAGACGATCCGGTTCCTCGCGACCGACCGGACCGGTTGCAAGGTCGACGTCCGCGCCCGCGTCGCCGCCGGCGAGACGCGCTCGTTCGCGGTCCGGCGCCACAGCCTGGACTGGGTCGCGTTCATCGGCCAGCGCGGCGACCTGGGCATCGCCGACTCCGGCCGGGTCCGCCATGTCGAGCTCACCCGACCGCCGGCACCACCCGGCCCGCAGCTCCAGATCTGCCTGCACGCGTGGAGCCGCTGAGGCCGGTCACTCCGCGGACTGGCGCTAGGGCAGCCCGCCCGGGATCGGCGCGTCCGGGTCGTACGGCGTGCGCGTGTAGATGAACGTCGCGATGTCGAGGTGACCGACGGTCCCGTCGGCCCGGCGCACGACCTTCAGCTCCTCACCGGCGTGGTAGCCGGTCACGCCGACCACGCGGCCGTTGCGGACCTCGAAGGAGTACGCCGCCATCCCGTTGCGGCGGGCCGTCAGGCGGGTGCCCTCCATCGCGAACACGAACGGCGTGTTGCCCCAGTGCCACACGCCGGGGACGCCGGCGAGCTCGGGCGGTACGCCGGCCGACGGCCGCCACGGCTCGGGCATCGTGGGCTCCCAGCGCTCCAGCTCCTCGAGGAGCTCGGTCACGACCGCGGCCGGCGAGTAGCCGGTCGTGGCGTTGGCGAGCACGACCCCGCCGGTGCGCCGCGTGCGATCGACCAGCACGGTCGCCAGGAAGCCGGGCATCGAGCCGGTGTGCCCGGCCAGGGTGCCCGAGCCGCCGGCGAAGACCTGGAAGCCCAGGCCGTGAGTCGACCTGAGGCCGTCCTCGGGGGTGCTGGACTGCGGGACGTAGGCCCGGTCCAGCGCCTCGATCGGCAGCACGTCGGGGTGGCCGGTGCCCAGGAACACGGCGTACGTCGCGAGGTCCTGGATCGTCGCCCACACCTGGCCGGCCGGCGCCATCGCGCCGGTGTCGGTCGCAGGCTCGTCCATCAGCGTGCCGTCGTACGGGTGCACGGACTGCCCCTGGGCGGCCGCGCCCTCGGGGAGGTACGACGTGCGGCTCATGCCGAGCGGCGACAGGATCCGCTGCTGCACGGCCTCCCACCAGGTGCAGCCGAGCAGCCGCGCCACGACCTCGCCGAGCAGGGCGTAGCCGAGGTTGGAGTAGTGGAACCGCTCGCTCGCCGCGAACGCCGTGCCTGACCCGTCGTGGAGGCCGGCCAGCTCGTCGAACGACAGCCCCGCCGAGCGCTCCCACCACGAGCCGGCCGGCTCGGACTGCATGCCGGAGCTGTGCGCGAGCAGGTCGCGCAGCGAGCGGTCGGCGTAGCCGACGTCGCCCAGCACCGTCGAGGCCGGGTCGTCGAGCGCCAGCCGGCCCTCGCGCTCCAGCTGCAGGACCAGCACCGCGGTCATCGTCTTGGTGATCGACCCGATCCGGTACTGCACGTCGAACGGGTCGTGCCCCTCGACGGCCGGACCGCCGTACGTCCCGAACCACACCGGCTCGCCGTCGCGGACGACGCCGCCGACGACCGAGGGGAGCTTCCCCGTGGACTGGGCGTTCGCGAGCCGGCCCAGCAGCCGCCGGGCGGTCAGGTCCGTGACGGTCACTCAGCGAATGCTTCCAGAGGCGGGCAGGCGCAGACCAGGTTGCGGTCGCCGTACGCCTGGTCGATGCGCGCCACCGGAGGCCAGTACTTGTCGGGATCGATGCCGGTCGGGAACACCGCGAGCTCGCGGGAGTACGCCCGGTCCCACTCGCCGACCAGCGCCCGCGAGGTGTGCGGCGCGCCGCGCAGCGGCGAGCTCTCGGGAGTCCACTCCCCCGCGGCCACGCGGTCGATCTCGGCCTTGATCGCGATCATCGCGTCGACGAACCGGTCGATCTCGGCGAGGTCCTCCGACTCCGTCGGCTCGACCATCAGCGTGCCGGCGACCGGGAACGACATCGTCGGCGCGTGGAAGCCGTAGTCGACCAACCGCTTGGCGACGTCGTCGACGGTGACGCCGGTGTCCTTGGTGATGCCGCGCAGGTCGAGGATGCACTCGTGGGCGACCAGCCCGCCGTGACCGCGGTAGAGCACCGGGTAGGCCTCGCCGAGCCGCGCGGCGATGTAGTTCGCCGACAGCACCGCGACCGCGGTCGCGCGGGTCAGGCCCGCCGCGCCCATCATCCGGATGTAGGCCCACGAGATCGGCAGGATGCCCGCGGAGCCGTACGGCGCGGCGCTGATCGGGCCGATGCCCTCACGCTTGGCATCCTCGGGGTGCATCGCGTGCGACGGCAGGTACGGCGCGAGGTGGGCGCGGACCGCGACCGGGCCCACGCCGGGCCCGCCACCGCCGTGCGGGATGCAGAACGTCTTGTGCAGGTTGAGGTGCGACACGTCGCCGCCGAACTCGCCCGGCTTGGCGTAGCCGAGCAGCGCGTTGAGGTTCGCGCCGTCGACGTACACCTGGCCGCCGTGCTCGTGCACGATCGCGCAGAGCTCGGAGATCGTGTCCTCGTACGCGCCATGGGTCGACGGGTAGGTCACCATGATCGCGGCGAGGTCCTCGGCGTGCGCCGCGCACTGCGCGCGGAGGTCGTCGAGGTCGACCGCGCCGTCGTCGCTGGACTTGACCACGACGACGCGCATGCCGGCCATCACCGCGGAGGCGGCGTTGGTGCCGTGCGCCGACGACGGGATCAGGCAGACGTCGCGTCCGGCCTGGCCGTGGGCACGGTGGTAGCCGCGGATCGCGAGCAGGCCGGCGAGCTCGCCCTGCGAGCCGGCGTTCGGCTGGATCGAGACGCGGTCGTAGCCGGTCACCTCGGCCAGCCAACCCTCGAGGTCGTTGACCAGCTGGCGGTAGCCGGCGGCGTCCTCGCCCGGCGCGAACGGGTGCAGGTCGGCGAAGCCCGGCAGCGACACCGGCTCCATCTCCGTGGTCGCGTTGAGCTTCATCGTGCAGGAGCCGAGCGGGATCATGCCGCGGTCGAGCGCGTAGTCGCGCGCCGACAGCTTGCGCAGGTAGCGCAGCATCGCGGTCTCGCTGTGGTGACTGGAGAACACCGCGTGGGTGAGGTACTCGGTCTCCCGCAGCAGCGACCCGGGCAGCGCGTCCGAGGTGGCCGCGTCGACGGCGTCGAGGTCGGTGCCGCCGACGCCGAAGGCGCGCAGCACGGACGTGATCGTGGAGCGCGTCGTGCACTCCGAGGTGGTCACCCCGACGTGGTCGGCGTCGACGAGGCGCAGCTGGACGCCGAGCGTCCGCGCGGTGGCGACGACGTCGGCGGCGCGTCCGGGGACAGGCACCGTCAGGGTGTCGAAGAACTCCGCGTGCAGCACCGGAAGGCCCGCGTCGGCGAGCGCGCTGGCGAGCACCGCGGCGTACCGGTGGGTGCGCGTCGCGATCGCGCGCAGCCCCTCGGGGCCGTGGTAGACGGCGTACATCGACGCCACGACGGCGAGCAGCACCTGGGCGGTGCAGATGTTCGAGGTCGCCTTGTCGCGACGGATGTGCTGCTCACGGGTCTGCAGCGCGAGGCGGTACGCCGGGCGCCCTTCCGCGTCGACCGAGACGCCGACGAGCCGGCCCGGGAGGTGCCGCTCGAGCCCCGCGCCGACGGCCATGTAGCCGGCGTGCGGCCCGCCGTAGAACAGCGGGACACCGAAGCGCTGGCTCGAGCCGATCGCGACGTCGGCGCCGAGTGCGCCCGGCGACTCGAGGAGGGTCAGCGCGAGGAGGTCCGCGGCCACGACGGCGAGAGCGTCGCGCTCGTGGGCCTGCTCGATCACGCGGCGCGGGTCGAGGACCCGGCCCGAGGCGCCGGGGTACTGCACCAGCACGCCGCACAGCTCCCCCTCGGGCAGCCCGTCGGCGAGGTCCGCGACGACGACGTCGATGCCCATCGCCTCGGCGCGGGTGCGCACGACGTCGATGGTCTGCGGGAGCGCGTCGGCGTCGACCACGAAGGGGCCGGTCGCCTTCTTGTTCGCGCGGCGTACGAGCGTCATCGCCTCCGCGGCAGCCGTGCCCTCGTCGAGAAGCGACGCGTTCGCGGTCGGCAGGCCGGTGAGGTCACCGACGACGGTCTGGAAGTTGAGCAGCGCCTCGAGGCGGCCCTGGGAGATCTCCGGCTGGTACGGCGTGTACGCGGTGTACCAGCTCGGGTCCTCGAGCACGTTGCGCCGGATCACCGGCGGCGTGATCGTCGCGTGGTAGCCCAGCCCGATCATCGCCTCACCGGGGCGGTTGGCGTGCGCGATCTGGCGCAGCTCGCGGGCGGTCGCCTCCTCGCTCAGTGCGGTGGGCAGGTCGAGCTCGGCTGCGGTGCGGATGCCGCCGGGTACGGCCGCGGCCATCAGCGCGTCGAGGGAGTCGAAGCCGAGCCGGTCGAGCATGGTGGCGACATCGGACTCGCGCACACCGATGTGGCGCTCGACGAACGGCAGCGCGCCGTCCAGCTCGGTCAGGGTGGGACGGTCGGTCAACGGGGGCTCCTCGAAATCGATTCGGGTGCCTCCCCCTCTGTCAGCGCGACCCCGGCGGGTCGTCCTTCAGAGTTGCCTGGTCCTCGCGGTCCTTGGCGCCTGAGAGGTTCCGGGGAGGAATTGCCCCTTCGGCGCTCCGCCCTGGCCGGACGGAGACTCTCCCGCGTGGGATTGTCGGCGCGCCCAGCCTAGCCGATGTCCGGAGTCGAGCCGGGCGTCAGCCCGCGTTGCGGGCCGCGCGCCGAGCGGCGAGCTCGTCGCCGGCGACCGGCTCGGCGTCCGCGTCGGCGGTGCGCTCGCTGGGCAGCTCGGCGAGGGTGCCCTCGATCTCCTGCCAGACACCGCCGATGGCGATGCCGAACACGCCCTGGCCGCCCTGGAGCAGGTCGATGATCTCCGCGTCGCTGGTGCACTCGTAGACCGAGACGCCGTCGCTCATCAGGGTGACGCGGGTGAGGTCCTCGGTGCCGCGCTCGCGCAGGTGCTGGACCGCCGTACGGATCTGCTGGAGCGAGATGCCGGCGTCCAGCAGGCGCTTGACGACCTTGAGCAGCAGGATGTCCTGGAAGGAGTAGAGCCGCTGCGAGCCCGAGCCCTTCGCGCCGCGCACGGACGGCTCGACCAGGCCGGTACGGGCCCAGTAGTCGAGCTGGCGGTAGGTGATGCCGGCGGCGCTGGACGCCGTCGGGCCGCGGTAGCCGGTGTCGCTCGGCAGCGGGGTGAGCTCGTCGTTGAACAGGAGGCCCTGCTCCTCGGCGCTCTGGGCAGCGAGAGCTGTCTCGGCGTTGTCGAGCTGCTCGTTCTCGTTCACAGGTCCTCCGCGGGCTACTCCGTTGGGCGTAACTCCCGGGGAAGGTGCCGCCGGCCCGAGGGCACCACAGCGTTGGAGTTACAACAGAGACAGTTCAAAGTAGGCCCCCATGTCGACCTCGGTCAACGACGGTGGCGGCGTGTCGCAACCCTCACCCTCTACCTGAGGGTTGGTGTTACGCCTGATTCAGGTGTGACAGAAGCTTCGAACGTGCGTGCCGGGCAGGTGCGTGCGATCGGGCGTCTCAGTGGGCGTCGAAGTCCTCGGGAGTGACCTGGTCGAGGAACTCGCGGAACTTCTCGACCTCGTCCTCCTGCTCGGCGGGTACGGCGAGGCCGGCCTCGTCGAGCACCTCCTCCGAGCACACGATCCGGGTGCCGGTGCGCAGCGCCAGCGCGATCGAGTCCGACGGCCGGGCGCTGACCTCCTCCCCCGAGCCGAAGACCAGGGTCGCGAAGAACACGCCGTCCTTGACGTCGGTGATCTGCACCTCGGTGAGCTCGGTGCCGGTCGCGTCGAGCACGTCCTTGAACAGGTCGTGCGTCAGCGGCCGCGGCGGCACCACCCCCTGCTGCGCGAACGCGATCGCGGTCGCCTCGACGGCCCCGATCCAGATCGGCAGGTAGCGCTCCCCCGAGACCTCGCGCAGCAGCACGATCGGCTGGTTCGAGGGCATCTCGACCCGGACTCCCATGACATCGACTTCGCGCACGTTGACCACCCTACTCCGGGTCGTGGAACCCCGCTGGAGCCAGACTTCTCAGGCAGACCTGGCACTTCTCGGGCATTGCATCGGCCGAGAAGTACTGGATTCCCCGGTGCACCGGGGAATCCGTCACCGCGACCGCAGACCAGCCTTCACCAGCGTCGCGTGCAGCCGTACCGACAGCGCGGCGATCTCGGAGACCGTCTCCTCGGCGCGCGCGGCCGCCGCGGTGTCGCGGCCGGCCTTCTGCGGTGCGACGACCTGCTCGACGAGGCCGACCTCGCGGTCGGCGGCGGTCTTGAAGGCGCGGAGGTGGCGGGGCTCGAAGCCGTAGTCGGCGAGCTCGCGCGCGGTCTGGGCGACGACCAGGGCGTCGGTGTCGTAGTGGCCCGTGCGCGAGGCGGTCACCAGCCCGAAGGACTCCAGCTGCTCGAGCAGCTCCTCCGAGATCTCGGCGATCTTCACCAGCTCCCGGCGCGAGAGCCGGACCTGGTCGCGGCGCCGGAAGGACTCGGGGCTCGGCAGCCCGTCGGCGGCCAGCGCCACCTTCGGGACGGTGGGGACGACGGGGTCGATCGGCGGCGGCTCCAGGCCGCGGTCGATGGCGTCGAGGTGCTCGCCGATGACCTTGAGCGGCAGGTAGTGGTCACGCTGCATGCGCAGCACGTAGCGCAGCCGGTCGACGTCGTCGTGCGAGAACTTCCGGTAGCCGGCCGGGGTGCGCTCGGGCTTGATCAGACCCTTGTCCTCGAGGAACCGGATCTTGGGGATGGTGATCCCGGGGAAGTCAGGACGCAGCTCGTCGAGGACCTCCCCGATGTTCATCCGCGCCCGACCGGAGGCGGCCGCCCCGGAAGCCACGCTCAACTCGAGTGCCCCGCGAAGAACACCAGGCGGTACTTGCCGATCTGCACCTCGTCGCCGTCGTTGAGGCGGACGCGGTCGATCCGGTCGCGGTTGACGTAGGTGCCGTTGAGGCTGCCGACGTCACTGACGGTGAACGACTCACCCTCGCGGTGGAACTCCGCGTGCCGGCGCGAGACCGTGACGTCGTCGAGGAAGATCTCGCTGTCCGGGTGCCGTCCGGCGTGCACGACGTCGACGTCGAGGAGGAAGCGGCTGCCGGAGCCCGGTCCGCGCTGGACCACGAGCAGGGCGTGCCCCGCCGGCAGCGCGTCGACGGCGGCCTCGTCGACCGGGTTCAGCTGCCGGTCGGAGGTCTCGGCCTTGTCCATGCCGATCGAGATCGTCGCGGTCGACTCGTCACCGGCGTCGCCCGCCGGCGCGGCGGCCACCAGCGGGGATCCGCACTGCGCGCAGAAGCGTGCGTCGTCGGGGTTCCGCGTGCCACACGAGGTGCAGAACGGCATCGGTCAGTCCTTCGGGATCGGGTCGCAAACCCTCAAGGCCGGGTTGAGGTTGACGGTTGTCCCGAACCTATCAGCCCGCGCGACCCGATCAAGGTCACCCGGCCAGCGTGGCCTGGTACGCCGCGGCGTCCAGCAGGCCGTCGGCCTCGCCGGCGTCCGACGGGACGACCTCGAAGAGCCAGCCACCGCCGTACGGGTCGCTGTTCACGAGCTCCGGCGTCGCGTCGAGCGCGTCGTTGCGGGCGACGACCTCACCCGAGACCGGGGCGTAGATGTCGCTGACGGACTTGGTCGACTCGAGCTCGCCGCACGTCGAGCCGGCGGCGACGGTGTCGCCCACCTCCGGCAACGACACGTAGACGATGTCGCCGAGCGCGTCCTGGGCGTACTCGGTGATGCCGATACGGACCGAGCCCTCGTGCTCGCCGGGCTGGCGAACCCACTCGTGCTCGACCGTGTACTTGAGGTCCTCGGGGTACATGTCGTCAGACCCTACTGCTCCGGGTCGGCGTACTCGGCCTTGGGCAGCTTCACGGTGCTCTCGATGTCGAGCGAGGAGAGCTCGTCGACCTCGACCGTCGCGCCGTCCTCCTCGAACAGGTCGCGCGGGCCCGACGGGAACTCGACGGCGGCAGCGAGCGTGTCCGGGGCACCGATGACGTCGATGACGTACGGCGAGGTCACCAGCTCGCCGCCGATCAGCAGGCCGCCGGTCGCGTCCTCGACGGCCGTGCTCGCGACCACCCGCACCTGCCCGTTGACCTGCATCGCCTCGGCGCCGGCGGTGCGCAGCTCCTGGAACGTGTCGACCATGTCCTGCACCTCGACGGCGGTCTCCTGCTCGGTGACCGTGAGCCGGATGCCGGGGCCGGTGACCGGGACCAGGCCGGCCAGGATCGACAGCGTGTCCGCGTCCTTCTGGGCCTGGGCGAGCGCGGCCTCGCGGGCGCCGGTGTCGGAGAGCAGGTCGTCACGCGTGCTCTCGAGCCGCGCGATCTCGGCCTCGGCGCGCTGGCTGGTGACGGCCAGGCCGTTGAGGACGTCGATGAGGTCCTGCTCGCGCAGGCTGCCGTAGGAGTCGTCGACCTCGTTGAAGCGCACCTGGGTGACCGCGGCGAAGCCGACCGCGGCGAGGAGCACGGCGACCACGAGCTGTCCGCGGCTCGGCCGGGTCAGCGCGCGCCGCAGCCGCTCGCGGCCGGTGGGGGTCTCGGGACCGGTGTCAGGCATGGAACAGGTGCCTCCTGATCGCCGCGACATTCGAGAAGATCCGGATGCCGAGCACGACGATGACGCCGGTCGACAGCTGGCCGCCGACACCGAGCTTGTCGCCGAGGTAGACGATGCCGGCCGCGATCACCACGTTGCTGACGAACGAGACCACGAAGACCTTGTCGTCGAAGATCCCGTCGAGGTAGGCGCGCAGGCCGCCGAACACGGCGTCGAGCGCGGCGACGACCGCGATCGGGAGGTAGGGCTCCAACCCGAGCGGGACGTCGGGCTGGAAGACGATCCCGAGGACGATCCCGGCCAGCAACCCGAGTGCTGCGATCACTGCTGGGCCTCCATCTTCTGCTCGGACTTCTCGGAGTTCAAGGAGTGCAGGTTCTGCTCGGCGGTGCCCTCGACGGCGTGGCTGAGCCGGAGCAGCCGCGCGGGCGCCGCGGGCAGCGACAGGTCGTCGACGGTGTCCATGTCCCAGGGATACCCGAGGGTGGTCGCGATGTCGCGGAACAGCAGCCCGCCGGTCGTCTGCATCAGGTTCGCCTCGAGGGTGAGCGGGTCGCCGATCGCCTGGACGACGTACGGCGGGGACAGCGGGCGGGAGTTGACCTGGATGGCCGCCGAGGAGTTGCGGATCGCCGAGCGCGACGTCAGTCGCTGGCCGTTGATCGCGATCGCCTCCGCGCCGGCGTTCCAGAGGCCGTTGACCAGCGGCCGGAGGTCCCGGTCGACGACCCGCTCGCCCGTGGGCGAGTCGTCGACGGTGATCCGGACACCCGGTCCGCTCACGGGCCCGAAGCCGGAGCCGCCGGCGAGCCGCTCGTTGCGCGTGGCGGCGTCCTGCTGCGCGCTGGTCACGGCGTCGAGCTGGCTCTGCAGCGCGAGGTTGTGCTCGCGCAGTCGCACGATCCGGCGCTGCAGGTGCGCGACGTCGTTCTTGCTCGCGTCGATCTGCCCGATGAGGGACTGGCGGCTGGCGCTCTGCACGCCCTCGTTCGCCGAGGTCTGGACGGCGGCCACCGTGACCAGGAGACCGAACGCGGCGACCACGACGGCGGCGATGCGAGCCGGGCGCGGGTGCGGCGGCGTACCACCGTTCTCGGCCGCGCGGCGCTCCGCCACGAGCTGGTAGTCCTCGTCGAGGGACTGCTGCGTGATCAGCGTCAGCAGCGGGGTGTTCACCCGGTCGGTCGGGTCAGGCATCGGTATCGGCCCGTCGGCGTTCGGTGGTTTTCAGGAGCGTACGGACCTGCCAGGCGTAGAGGATCCCCGCCCACCAGTAGAGGCCGATGCCCCACAGCGCAAACGCCCAGCCGAACACGTTGGCGAGCGTCGCGACGGTGCCGTCGCCGTCGCCGAGCAGGAGCAGGGGGAACGCGTACAGCAGGTTGAACGTCGCGGCCTTGCCGAGGAAGTGCACCGGCAGCGCGCTGTACCCGCGGGTGCGCAGCAGGGGGACCAGGCCCCACAGCAGGAGGTCGCGCAACGGCAGCGAGAGCGCGACCCACCACGGGATGATGTCGCGCAGCGCGAGCCCGATGACCACCGCGAGGATGTAGAGGCGGTCGGCGACCGGGTCCAGGATCTGGCCGAGCGGCGACGTCTGGTTCAGCCGGCGCGCGAGGTAGCCGTCGAGGAAGTCCGTGACGCCCGCGAGCATCAGCACCGCCAGCGCCCACCAGTCGGCCTCGGGCACCAGCACCAGCCAGAGGAACAGGGGCACGCCCAGCAGCCGCAGCATGCTGAGCACGTTGGGCACGGTCCACACGCGACTGCGCGTCGAGTCGTCCGCCACTGCTCGCCTGTCTGCCTGTCCGCCGGGTCCTCTGCCGGGGCAACCTTAGCGGCCGGAGGAGGCTCCATCCGATTCGGCGGAACCCGACACGGGGGCGTCTTCGAGGTGCGCTGCGTCGCGGATCTCGCCCACCAGCTCCTCGATCACGTCCTCCAGGGTCGCGAGGCCCAGGGTGACGCCCGCGGAGTCGACCACGCGGGCCATGTGGGCACCCTCGCGCTGGAGCTTCTCGAGCGCGTCGTGCAGGGCCTCGTCGGCCGAGACCAGCGCGAACCTGCGGATCCACTTGTCGTCGATCGGGCGGCTCCGGCGCTCCTCGTCCGGCTCCAGCACGTCCTTGATGTGCACGTAGCCGATCAGCTCCGCGCCCTCGGAGTCGTCGGACACGACGGGGAACCGGCTGTAGCCGGTCGCGCCGCACAGCGCCTCGACGTCCGCGGCGCTCGCACCGCGGCGCACGGTCGTCAGCGAGTCCGGCGCCATCAGCACCGCGCCGACGGTCTTCTCGGTGAAGCCCAGGGCGCCGGCGAGCCGGTCGTACTCGTCGTCCTCGAGCAGGCCCTCGCCGCGGGACTCCTCGACGAGCGCGGCGACCTCCTCTCGGGTGTACGTCGAGCTCACCTCGTCTTTCGGCTCGATGCGGATCAGCCGCAGGGTGCCGTTCGCGATCGCGTTGAGCGCCACGATCAGCGGACGCAGGAGGGTGACGATCCCGAGCAGCGGCGGGCCGAGCACCAGCGCCGCGCGGTCGGGGCCGGCCAGCGCGATGTTCTTCGGGACCATCTCGCCGAGTACGACGTGGAGGAAGACCACGATCGCGAGCGCCACCACGAACGACACCGGGTGCAGCATCTCGTGCGACACGTGCAGCGCCTCGAACAGTGGCTCGAGGGTGTGCGCGACCGCCGGCTCGCCCACGGCACCGAGTCCGAGCGAGCAGATCGTGATGCCGAGCTGGGCGCCGGCCATCATCAGCGACACGTGCTCCATCGCGCGCAGCGTCGTCCGCGCCATGCGTGACCCGGCCTGGGCGCGCGGCTCGATCTGGCTGCGGCGGGCCGAGATCAGCGCGAACTCCGCGCCGACGAAGAACGCGTTGAACCCGAGCAGGAGGACGGCCAGGACGATCGCGGCGGAGTCGCTCATGACTGCTCCTCCTCACCGTCGAGGATCCGCAGCCGGAGCCGGTCGATGCGCAGGCCGTCCATCCGCTCGACGGTCAGCACCGCGAGCCGCTCACGCGGCTCGTCCGGGTCCGTGCGGTCGGGTACGACGACCTCGGCGAGGTCGCCGACCGACGGCACCCGGCCGAGCACGCGCAGCACGAGGCCGGCGATCGTGTCGTAGTCCTCGTGGTCGGGGAGCTCGACGCCGGTGACGTCCTCGACCTCGTCGGGTCGCAGCAGCCCGGACAGCGACCAGCTGCCGTCGCGGTGCTGGCGTGCGCTGTTGTTGAGCCGATCGTGCTCGTCGGAGATGTCGCCGACGATCTCCTCGACGACGTCCTCGAGGGTGACGATGCCCGCGAAGCCGCCGTACTCGTCGAGCACGACCGCCTGCTGGTAGCCGTCCTTGCGCAGCAGCGCCAGCAGCGGGTCCAGGCGCAGCGAGTCCGGCACCAGGATCGGCTTGGCCATCAGGTGCTTGACCTTGGTCGTCGCGCGCTCGCCCTGCGAGAGCGCGACCGCGTGCTTCACGTGCACGGTGCCGACGACGACCTCGTCCTGGTCGAGGACCGGGAAGCGCGAGTGGCCCGTGGCGCGGGTCGTCTCGATGACGGCCGCGGCCCGGTCGTTGCCGTCCAGCGTGGTGGTGCGCACGCGCGGCGTCATGATCTCGCCGGCGGTCCGCGAGCCGAACTCCACCGACCGCTCCATCAGCTCGGCGGTCTCCCGCTCGAGCGTTCCCTGGTCGGCCGAGCGCTGGACGAGGGACGCGAGCTCGGTCGAGCTGCGCGCGGAGCGGAGCTCCTCCTGCGGCTCGATGCCGAGCCGGCGCACGATCGCGTTCGCCGAGCCGTTGAGGACCCGGATCGGCCCACGGATCGACGCGGTGAACCCGCGCTGGAAGCCCTGCGTGGCCCGCGCGACGGCCATCGGCTTCGCGATCGCGAGGTTCTTCGGCACGAGCTCGCCGAAGATCATCGTCAGGACGGTCGCGAGCACGAGGCCGAGCGTGATCGCGATCGGGCGCACGGCGTCGTCCGGGACACCGAGCGCCGTGAGCGGGTCGGCGATGAGGTCGGCGATCGCGGGCTCGGCGAGGTAGCCGATCGCGAGGTTGGTGATCGTGATGCCCACCTGCGCGCCGGACAGCTGCGTCGACAAGGACCGCAGCGCCTTCTGCACGCCGCGGGCGCCGTTGTCACCGGCCTCGGCGGCCCGGTCGACCTGGCCGCGGTCGACGGTCACGAAGGAGAACTCGGCCGCGACGAACACGCCGCAGGCCGCGATCAGGAGCAGGGCTGCGGTCAACAACAACCACGACGTCATCGGCGCTCTCCCTCAGGCGGGGAGAGCGACGGACTTTGAGAGCCGTCCATGGGCGGAGCTTGAGGTCCTCACTCGGCGGGGGCGTTTGGAGCACTCTACCGAGTCACCCGAAGGGAGGGACATTCGGCGAAGTCGCCCACGGGGGCCCGACTCTGGCCCTAGGCTTGCTTCCGGCCACGGGCCGCCCTTCCACTCGGGAAGCGAACGGGCACCGTGACTACCCCCCTGGAGCACCCCACATGGCAGTTCGACGTCGCCTCGTCCTCGGTGGCGCGGCAACCGGTGCCGCCGTCGGACTCGCCGGCCGGGCCGACGCAGCGCCGTCGTACTCCCCCGCGCACCACAAGGGCGCCCCGCTGCTGAGCCCGCGGGCCCGGCACCTGGTCGGCCGGTTCTCGTACGGCGTCACCCCGGCACTCGCCAAGCAGGTCCGCGCCGCCGGCGGTGCGCGCGCGTGGTTCGCGGCGCAGCTCGACCCCGCCTCGATCGCGGACCCGGCGGCCGACGGCCTGCGCGACTGGTGGCCGAGCCTCTACCGGGACGCCACCGACCTCTGGAACCGCCAGCGCGAGGAGATCGAGGGCGTCTGGGAGGTGATGGCCGACTACCAGCGCTGGGTGCTGATCCGCCGGATCAGGTCGCGCCGTCAGGTGCTCGAGATGGTGACCGAGCTCTGGGAGAACCACTTCAACGTGCCCGTCAACGGCGACGCCCAGGGGTTCTGGCGCGCGCAGTACGGCGACGTGATCCGCGAGGGAGCGCTGGGCCGGTTCGAGGACCTGCTGATCGGCGTGATCACCCACCCGGCGATGCTCATCAACCTCGACAACGTCAGCTCGAGCGCCTCGCACCCGAACGAGAACCTCGGCCGTGAGCTGCTGGAGCTGCACACGGTCGGCCGCGGCCACTACGGCGAGGCCGACGTCAAGGACTCTGCGCGGATCCTCACCGGGTGGAGCGTGGACATGTGGGACACGTTCCAGGCGGAGTACCGCCAGAAGTGGCACTCGCGCGGCCCGGTGAAGGTCATGGACTTCACCCACGAGAACGCCGACGCCGACGGGCGGGCGGTCACCCGGCAGTACCTGCGCTACCTCGCCCACCATCCCGCGACCGCGCAGCGCGTGGCACGCAAGCTCGCGGTGAAGTTCGTCAGCGACACGCCCTCGCAGGCGCTCGTCGACCACCTGGCGAAGGTCTACCTCGACCACGACACCGCGATCGTGCCGGTGCTCCAGGCGCTCTTCGACACCCAGGAGCTCGCGGAGTCCGTCGGCATGAAGGTGCGCGACCCGGGTGAGGACCTGGTCGCGACGTACCGCGCCCTCGACGTCCGGCTGCAGCGCCCGCCCGAGGGCGACGGCGGCGACCGGTACGCCGCGAACGCGCTGCTGTGGCAGGTCGACGGGATCGGCGCCAAGCCCTTCGACTGGCCGCGCCCCGACGGCCAGCCGATCGACAACCGGGCGTGGTCGTCGCCGTCGCGGCTGCTCGCCTCGATGGACGTGCACGTGAGCCTGAGCGGCGGGTGGTGGCCCGACGAGGGCGTCACCTACCACCCGCCGGCGTGGTGGGCGCCGAAGCTCCCCGTCCGCTTCGACGTGCTGGTCGACCACATGTCCCAGGTGATCCTGCACCGGCGCTCGACCGCCGAGCTGCTCGAGGCGTGCTGCCTGGCCGTCGACGTGGAGCCGCGCGAGCGGATCACCCGTGACCACGGTCTGATCAAGTGGAACATGTTCCGGCTGCTGACCACCTTCCTCGACTCCCCCGCCTTCCTGACCCGGTGAGCACCATGAACCCCACGACGACCACCCAGCCCTGCTGCCCGGAGTTCGCGCGGATATCGCGCCGCGGGCTCTTCTCCGGCGCCCTCGCGCTCGCCGGCGCCACCACGGTCGTCGGCTCGGCCGCGATCACGGCCTCGGCCGCCGCCAGCACCCCCGCCGACTCCGTCCTGGTGGTCCTGTCCCTCCGGGGCGCCGCCGACGGGTTGTCCCTGGTGGTCCCGCACGCCGACCCCGTCTACTACAGCGCCCGGCCCCGCATCGCCGTCCCGGCCGACCGGCTGCTCGCCAAGGACGGGATGTTCGGCCTGCACCCGAAGCTCGCCCCGCTCCTGCCGCTGTGGGAGTCGGGCCAGCTGGCCGCCGTGCAGGCGACCGGTCTCGCCGCGCCCAACCGCTCGCACTTCTCCGCGATGGAGGAGGTCGAGGACGCCGACCCCGGGTCGGACGTCCGCACCGGCTGGCTGAACCGGCTGATCGGCACCGACGCCGGGCGGTCGCCCCTCCAGGGGTTCAACGTGAGCGGCGGCGTCGTACCGACCTCGTTGTACGGTCCCGAGCCGGTGATGTCCGCGGGCAACGTCGCGTCCGTGCACATCCCCGGCGACGACAAGTGGGACCTCACCAAGGGTCGGCGTTCCTCGCTCCGCAGGATGTGGGACGGCAACTCGACGTCGCTGGGCACCGCGATGAAGTCGGTGTTCGACGCGCTCGACGACTTCGCGCCGGTCATCGACACCCCCGACCACGCCGACGCCTACCCGCGCAGCGACCTCGGCCGCGCGCTCTCGGAGGTGGCGCGCGTGATCCGCGGCAACGTGGGCGTCGAGGTGATCACGGTCGACCAGGGCGACTGGGACATGCACTCCGACCTCGGCACCGCCGAGCGCGGCTGGCTGTACAACAACGCCGCCGACCTGGCGGCGTCGATCGCCGCGTTCTTCAAGGACCTCGGCGACCAGCGGAGCAAGGTCACGCTGGTGACGATCAGCGAGTTCGGGCGCCGCGTCGTCGAGAACGCGAGCATGGGCCTCGACCACGGGTACGGCAACGTGATGTTCCTGGCCGGCGCCGGGGTCAAGGGTGGCAAGTACTACGGGACCTGGCCCGGGCTCACCGACGACGGCGACTCCGACCTGCTCGTGACCACCGACTACCGCAGCGTGCTCGCCGAGGTCGTGTCCACGCGCTTCGGCGCATCGACCGCCGCGGTGTTCCCGAGGTTCCAGCCGGAGACCGTCGGCGCGATGACGTCGCTCCAGACCTAGACAAGAACACGTTCTACTTGCGAGGGTGACGCCGTGCGCGTCATCCAGTGGGCCACCGGCGGCGTCGGCCGGGCGGCGATCGAAGGCATCCTGCTCCACCCCGACCTCGAGCTCGTCGGGTGCTGGGTGCACTCCGACAGCAAGCACGGGATGGACGTCGGGGAGATCCTCGGCATCGACCCGATCGGGGTCGCGGCGACCAGCAGCGTCGACGAGATCCTCGCCATGGACGCCGACGCGGTCGTGTACGCGCCCCTGATGCCCAACCGCGACGAGGTCGCCGCGCTGCTGCGCAGCGGGAAGAACGTCGTCACCCCGGTCGGCTGGTTCTACCCCGGCGAGTCCGACGGCGAGGTCCTTGGGGCCGCGTGCGCCGAGGGCGGGACGACGCTCCACGGCACCGGGATCAACCCCGGCGGCATCACCGAGCTGCACCCGCTGATGTTCTCGGCCCTCTCCTCAGCGGTGACGTTCGTCCGCGGCGAGGAGTTCTCCGACATCCGCACCTACAACGCACCGGACGTCGTACGCCACATCATGATGTTCGGCGGCAAGCCCGAGGAGGCGATGGGCGGTCCGATGCTCGGCCTGCTGTCGGGCGGCTTCATCCAGTCGGTGCGGATGTGCGTCGACGCGCTCGGCTTCGCCGCCGAGCCGCGGGTGCGCACGTCCCAGGAGGTCGCGGTCGCCACCGCCCCGATCGACTCGCCCATCGGTGTCATCGAGCCCGGTCACGTCGCCGGGCAGCGCTTCGTGTGGGAGGCGTTCGTCGGCGAGACCTGCGTGGTCCAGGTCGCGGTGAACTGGCTGATGGGCGAGGAGAACCTCGACCCGCCGTGGGAGTTCGGCCCGCAGGGCGAGCGGTTCGAGGTCGAGGTGCAGGGCGACCCGAGCTGCACGGTGACCATCAAGGGCTGGCAGCCGGACACCGTCGAGGAGGGCCTCGAGCGCAACCCGGGCGTCACCGCGACCGCGTTCCACTGCGTGAACTCGATCCCGTACGTCGTCGCCGCCGAGCCGGGCATCAAGACCTACCTGGACCTGCCGCTCGTCGCCGGCCGGGCGCACCCCGACCTGCGCTAGCGGCTCACCTGCTGCACGACCGCCCGGTCGCCGTCGAACCGGTCCAGCGCCTGGTCGGCGTCGCTGAGCTGCGCGAGCACGCAGACCGCGGCGACCGCGACCACGACCAACGAGATGATGATGTGCAGGACGTCTCGCATCGAAGTTCCCCCCAGACCTTCGTGAGAGGGAGAGGCTCCTCCCTCTCAGCCATCGTGACACGGGGGTGGGGACGATCCGGCCCGCGCCGCGGCGGGTCGGTCGGACCTTGCGCATAGCTGGAGACTGCGCGGCTCCTGCCGGCCGGCTGGCGGTCACGGAATGGTCACCAACCGCGGATTTCTGACCCCTCGAGGTGCGGTTTGTGACCAATCGGCGAGGGTTGGGTCGCGGAATGGTCACCAACCCGTGCATTTCGGCACTGCGGCGTGCGGTTCGTGACCAATCGCCGTCGCCGCCATGCGGAATGGTCACCAACCGCACGGATCCGGGCCCCGGACCTGCGGTTGGTGACCATTCCGTGCAACGGCTACTTGCGGATCGACTCCAGCTTGGCGACGGTCTCCTCGAACTCCGCGACCAGGTCGGCCATCACGTCGGCGACCGGGCGGACGTCGTTCATCCGGCCGACGATCTGGCCGATCGGCATCGAGATGACGTCCGGGTCGCCGGAGGCGTTGATCCGGTTGTGGGCGTCGGCGACGAGCAGGTTCTGCAGCGGCATCGGCAGCGGCGACGGCGCGTCCTCCTCCGCCCAGGCCTCGGTCCACTTGGTCTTCAGCAGCCGGGCGGGCTTGCCGGTGTAGATCCGGGTGCGCACGGTGTCGGACGAGGTGGCGCGGGTGAACGCGGTCGTCCAGCCGGCGTTCGACTGCAGGTTCTGGTACTCCTCCGTGCCGAGCCAGATCGAGCCGGTCCACACCCCCTGCGAGCCGAGCGCCAGCGACGCAGCGACCTGCCGGCCCGAGCCGATGCCGCCGGCGCCGAGGACGGGGACGTCGGGGCCGACCGCGTCGACGATGTCGGGCTGCAGCACCATGCTGGCCACCTCGCCGGTGTGGCCACCGGCCTCGTAGCCCTGGGCGACGATGATGTCGACGCCGTTCGCGACGTGCGAGAGCGCGTGCTTGGCGGCGCCGGCCAGCGCGGCGACCTTGATGCCGTGCTCGTGGCACTTCTCGATCACGTCGACCGGCGGCGAGCCGAGCGCGTTCGCGATCAGCACGGGGCGGTGCTTGAGCGCCACGTCCAGGTGCGAGCGGGCCACCGAGTGCAGCCAGCCGAGGACACCCTCGCGGCCCTCTCCCTCCGGGAGCGGGGGGACGCCGAGCTTCTGCAGCGTCTGCTCGACGAACGTGATGTGCTCGTCCGGGATCAGCGCCTGCAGGTCGACCGACTTGCCCTCGGTCGGGATCTTCATCGGCATCACGATGTCGACGCCGTACGGCTTGCCGTCGGTGTTCTCGTCGAGCCAGCTCAGCGTCTGCTCGAGCTCGTCGGGGTCGTTGAACCGCACGCACCCGAGCACACCCAGCCCACCGGCGCGCGACACGGCGGCCGCGACGTGCTCGGACGGGGTGAAGGCGAAGATCGGGTAGTCGATGCCGAAGGTGTCACACAGAGGGGTACGCATCAGGGTCTCCGAGAGTGGTCAGACAGAGGTGGGGTCGACGGTGGCGGCCTTGGCGGCGAACGACGCCAGCGCCATCTCCTTGGCGGCCGGGTACTGCGCCTTCCCGGTCGCGTTGCGCGGCACCCGGTCGACGACCGTGAGCGTCCGGGGCAGCTTGTAGCCCGAGAGGTGCTCGCGCAGGTAGGTGCGCAGCTCCTCGAGCTCGAGCGAGCCACCCTCGCGCAGCTCGACGACCGCGGCGACCGCCTGGCCGTACTTCTCGTCGGGCACGCCCACCACGAGCACGTCGTACACGGCCGGGTGCCCCTTGATGGCCATCTCGACCTCTTCGGGGTAGACCTTCTCGCCGCCGGTGTTCACGCAGTTCGAGCCGCGGCCGAGCAGCGTGACGCGCCCGCCCTCCTCGATCCGCGCGAAGTCCCCGGGCACGGAGTAGCGGGCACCGTCGATCTCGAGGAACGTCGCCGCCGACTTGGCGGGGTCCTTGTAGTAGCCGACCGGCACGGACCCGCCGCGACCCAGGCGACCGGTCTTCCCGACGTTGGTCTCGAGGTCGAGGATCTTGTTGTCCTCGTCGAGCACCACGCTGCCGGGGCCGAGCCCGATCACCGGGCCGTCGGGGCTGATGTTGTTCGGGTCCTGCATGCCCATGCCGGAGAACCCGGTCTCGGTGGCGCCGACGGAGTCGGTGAACACGGCGTTCGGGAACGCCGACATCCAACGCGCCTTGACCGGCGGGCTGAAGATCGCCGCGCTGCTCGAGATGGCGAACAGGCTCGAGCCGTCGTACGGCGTGCCGGTCGCGGCCTTCGCCTCGAAGGCCTCGATCAGCGGCCGGGCCATCGCGTCGCCGGTCATGAAGATCAGCTGGACCTTCTCGCGCTCGATGATCTCCCAGGTGCGCACCGGGTCGAACTTCGGCTCGAGGATCGTCAGGTGCCCCGCGAACAGGTGCATGAGCAGGCCCGCCTGCGCGCCACCGTGCATCAACGGGCTGAGCGGGAACGTCACCATCCGCGGGTCGGTGGCCTGCTTGGACTGGTCGTACTCCTCCAGCGGCTGGCCGGTGTAGAAGTCGATCCCGCCACCGAGCACCCGCCAGAAGTCCTCGTGGCGCCACATGACGCCCTTGGGGAAGCCGGTCGTGCCCCCGGTGTAGATGATGTGGATGTCGTCGGGGCTGCGCTCGCCGAAGTCGCGCTCGGCACTCTGGCCGGCGATCGCGTCGTCGTAGTGCACGCCGCCGTACGACGAGTAGTCGGAGTCGTCGGAGGGGTCGAGCGCGTCGTCGACGACGACCGCGACCTTCAGCTTGTCGTGCTTGGGCCAGCACTTGGCCACCAGCGGCGCGTAGGAGCGCTCGTGGATGAGCGCGACCACGTCGGCGTTGTCGAAGATGTAGTCCAGCTCGGCCTCGACGTAGCGGTAGTTCACGTTGATCGTGGTCGCGCGGATCTTGACGATCGCCAGCGTCGCCACGACGTGCTCGATGCTGTTCTTCGCATAGATCGCGACGTGGTCGCCCGCCTTCACCCCCTGGGCCTGCAGGTGGTGCGCGAGCCGGTTGGAGTCGGCCTCCAGGTCGGCATACGTGACCGCCCGGTCACCCACCTTCACGGCGAGGTTGTCGGGTGCGGCGTCGACGGCGTGTTCGAAGAGGTCAGCGATGTTGTGAGCCACGCCGCGAGACTAGAACACGTTCTCGTTCTTGGCTAGGCTCCGCCTCATGACCTCCTCAGGACCAGCGGACGCTCCCCACTGCCTCGTCGAGCAGGACGGCCACAAGCTCGTGGTCACCATGAACCGGCCCGAGGCACGCAACGCGCTGTCCGGCGAGATGATGGCGATCATGGAGGAGGCCTGGGACCGGGCCAACAGCGACGACTCGATCCGGGTCGTCATCCTCACCGGTGCCGGCGGCTACTTCTGCGCGGGCATGGACCTCAAGGCCGCCACCAAGAACTCACCGGACGACAGCTTCAAGGCGGGCTTCGACCCCTCGGTGATCAAGGGGCTGCTCAAGGGATTCCGGCTGACCGTGCCGCTGATCGCCGCGGTCGAGGGCCCGGCGGTCGCGGGCGGCACCGAGATCCTCCAGGGCACCGACATCCGGATCGCGGGCGAGTCCGCCCGCTTCGGCGTGGCCGAGGCGAAGTGGAGCCTCTACCCGATGGGCGGCTCCGCGGTGCGGCTCCCCCGCCAGATCCCGTACACGATCGCGATGGACCTGCTGCTGACCGGTCGCCTCATCAAGGCGCCTGAGGCCAAGGAGATCGGGCTGATCGGGCACGTCGTCCCGGACGGCGAGGCGCTGCACAAGGCGCACGAGATCGCGGACCTGATCTGCGCGAACGGCCCGCTCGCGGTCCAGGCGATCCTCAAGACCGTCCGCGACTCCGAGGGCAAGCACGAGGAGGAGTGCTGGGCCGACGACGCCAAGGTCGGCATGGCGGTGTTCGCGTCCGAGGACGCCAAGGAGGGCCCGCGCGCCTTCGCGGAGAAGCGCACCCCGAACTTCCAGGGTCGCTAGGTCAGGTCGGCCAGCCACGCCAGTTGGCGCGCCTGGTGGTGCGCCTGACCGCCCTCGTGGTCGTTGAACTCGTAGACCTCGATCTCCTTCGGGCCCGCATAGGCGTGGTACGCCGCGAACACCGTGGACGGCGGGCAGGTCGCATCCATCAGGGCGACCGAGAACAGCGCCGGGGCGCTCGCCTGCCGCGACAGCACGGCGGCGTCGAAGTACGCCAGCGTCGCGAACGTCGGCTCGACGCGGTCGCGGTGCGCGGCGAGGTAGCGCACGAGCTCGAGGTACGGCTCGGTCTGCGCGACCGAGGCCGCGCGGCGGAAGTCGGCGAGGAACGGCACGTCGCAGAGCAGCGCGGCGACCGCGGACGGCGCGAGCGCGGCGACGGCGGCCGCGATCCCGCCGCCCTGGCTGGCGCCGGCGACCGCGACCCGCGCCCCGTCCACGCGATCGTGGCGGCGCAGCACCTCGAGCGCGGCGACCGCGTCGGCGAACACACGCCGGTAGTAGTAGGTGCGAGGGTCCTCGATCCCCCGGGTCAGGAACCCGGGCTGGGACGGCCCGCTCCCTCCCGGGTCGCCCGTGCTGCCGGTCGTCCAGCCGCTCCCCTGCCCGCGGGTGTCGACCACGAGGTGGGCGTAGCCGGCCGTCGCCCAGAAGACGTGCTCGTGCGCGAGCCCGCGCCCGCCGTTGTAGCCCTGGTACTGCACGACGCCGGGCAGCGGCCCGTCGCGCAGCGCCGCCGGCGGCAGGTGCAGCCAGGCACGGACGGGGTCGCCGCCGAAGCCGGCGAACGTGACGTCGTACGTCTCGACGGCGAGCAGGCCGCTGTCGACCCGGACGAACGACGCCCCGGCGCCGCGCTCGGGGAGCGACGCGGACCAGAACTCGGCGAGGTCCGGCGGCGCGGGCAGCTGCGGGTCGTAGGCCCGCAGCTGCTCCAGCGGCCAGTCGACGTGCATCAGGTGGGCACGACGGTGACGCTCGGCTCGAGCACCCGGTCGGCGCCGACCTCACGCCCCGGGCCGACGAGGTCCAGCGCCAGCACCGCACGGATGTCCGCGCTCGACGCGCCGACCCACAGCTCGACCTCACCTGGCTCCACGACGCGCACCAGCTCGCGGCCGGTGAACGACGTCAGGTCGGCGTGCAGCTCGAAGCACACCTCCTTCCGTTCCCCCGGCGCCAGGTCGACGCGGGCCGCGCCGATCAGGCGTTGCACCGGACGCACCACCGAGGCCGACCGGTCGTGGAGGTAGACCTGCACGACCTCCGACACGTCCCGGTCGGCCTCGTTCGCGAGCTGCACCACGAGCTCGCAGGCGCCGTCGGTGTCCCAGCGAGGGGCCGACGTCGACACCTCGCCCCACGTGGCAGCGGCGTACGAGAGGCCGTGCCCGAAGGGGTAGAGCGCGGTCGGGTCGACGACGCTGACCTCGGTCCGCCGCCCCAGCGTCGAGGCGAGGTACGTCGAGGGCTGCGTCGACCCCGCGCCCGGGAAGCTGACCGGCAGCCGGCCCGACGGGTTCACCCGGCCGCTGAGCACGTCGGCGATCGCCTGCGCGCCCTCCTCACCCGGGAAGAACCCGCACACCAGCCCGGCCAGCCGGTCGGCCTGGCGGCTGAGGTCGTACGGCCGCCCGACGAGCAGGACCGCGACCACCGGTGTGCCGGTGCCGAGCACGGCCTCGAGCAGCTCCTCCTGCCGGCCGGGCAGGTCGAGCATCGCGACGTCGTTGCCCTCGCCCGACGTGCCGTTGCCGAACAGGCCGGCCTCGTCGCCGAGCACGACGACGCAGACCTCCGCCGCGGCAGCAGCGGCGACCGCGGCCTCGATCTCGGCGTCATCCCCGCCGACGACCGGGCAGCCGAGCTCGTAGGTCACGTCGAACGAGTCCGCGAGCGCCTCCCGCACGGTCCGGATCTCGACGCCGGGCTCGACGCCCGGGTGGTGCACGAGCACGTGCATGGGGAACGAGTAGCAGCCGAGCATCGCCTGGAACGTGTCCGCGCGCGGTCCGACGACCGCGATCGGCGCACCGGCGGCCAGCGGCAGCGTGCCGTCGTTGGCCAGCAGCACCACCGAGCGCTGGGCCAGCTCGAGCGCCAGCGCGCGCGACTCCGGGTCGTCGAGGTCGACGTCCTCCGGCTCGGCGGGAGCCCAGCCCGGGTCCAGCAGGCCCAGCTCACACTTCTGCAGCAGCACCCGCGACAGCGCCCGGTCGATGACCTTCTCGTCGACCTCACCGGTCTCGATGGCCGCGAGCAGGGGCTCGCCGAAGGCGTTGAGCGACGGCAGCTCGACGTCGATGCCGGCCTCGAGCGCCAGCCGGGCCGCCTCCCCCAGCGAGCCGGCCACCCCGTGCAGGGTGTGCAGGAACGCCACGGAGAAGTAGTCGGCCGCGACCGTGCCCGTGAAGCCCAGCCGGTCGCGCAGCAGGTCGGTGAACAGCGCCGGGTCGGCGGCCGCGGGCACCCCGTCGATGTCGGTGTAGGAGTTCATCACCGAGCGGGCGCCGGCGCGCAGCGCCATCTCGAACGGCGGCAGCATCACGTCGGCCATCTCGCGCGGCCCCATCGACACCGGCGCCAGGTTGCGCGCGGCCCGCGAGGCCGAGTAGCCCACGAAGTGCTTGAGGGTCGACACGATCCCGGCGCCCTCGAGCCCGCGGATGTAGGCGCTGCCGACCAGGCCGACGAGGAAGGGGTCCTCCCCGAGCGTCTCCTCGACGCGGCCCCAGCGGTGGTCGCGGACCACGTCCAGCACGGGCGCGAGGCCCTGGTGGATGTCGAGCCGGCGCATCGTCGTACCGATCCGGTTGGCCATCCGCTCGACGAGGCCGGGGTCGAACGAGGCCGCCCAGCTGAGCGGAGCGGGGTAGATCGTCGCCCGCCAGACCGCCAGCCCGGTGAGGCACTCCTCGTGCGCCTGGGCCGGGATGCCGAACCGGTTTCCGGCCATGACGTCACGCTGCCGCTGCGCGAGGATCTCCATGCCCTCCCGGGGCTCGAGCGGGCCGGTCCCGTACGTGCGCGTCAGCTGCCCGAGGCCGTCGGCGACGACCTCCTGCCACGGAGGCTGCGGTCCGAGGCTCTCGCTGAGCATCGGCGCCATCCCGCCGGCAGCCGGGTCGATCCACCAGATGCCGGTCAGCTGGGCGACCTTCTCGGCCATGGTCATCTGCGCCATCAGGTCCGCCACCCGCGCCTCCGGCGACAGATGGGGGTCGCGCCAGAGGTCGCTCATCGGCCGACCGCCGCGCTCGAGCCCCGGGCGACCATCGTCGTCTCGAGGGTGAGGTGGGTGTCCTCGATCTCCGCGCCGGAGATCAGGGCGATCAGCATCGCGACCGCGTCGTGGCCGAGCTGGCGCATCGGCTGCTGCACGGTGGTCAACGGCGGATCCGCGAGCGCGGACTCGGGGATGTTGTCGAAGCCGACGACCGAGAGCCGCCCGGGCACGTCGATCCCCAGCTCGGCGGCCACCTCGAGGGTCGCGAGCGCCGAGATGTCGTTCGCCGCGAAGATGGCGGAGGGCGGCTCGGCCATCGTCAGCAGCGTCCGGGACGCCTCCCGCGCCTGCTCGGGGTCGTAGCCACCGAGCACCAGCAGCGACTCGTCGACCGGTACGCCGGCCGCCGCGTGCGCATCCCGGTAGCCCTGCTCGCGCAGCTCCGCGGAGCTCAGGTCCGGACGGCCGGTGATCATGCCGATGCGCCGGTGCCCGAGCCCGAGCAGGTGGTCGACCGCCAGCCGGCCCCCCTGCAGGTTGTCCGACGTGACCGTCGGCAGGCTGGACCGCCCGGTGTGCGGGTCGACCGCCACGACCGGGCCGGTGTGCCGGACGTCGGTGACCGTGGGGGTCACGAGCACCGCGCCGTCCACGAGCGTGCCCATCACCCGCGACAGCGCGCGCGACTCCCACCCGATGTGGTCGTCGACGCCACCGCCGGCGGAGTAGGCGACCAGCTCGAAGCCGCTCCCCCGGATCGCGTCCGCGGCGCCCTTGAGCACCTCGGTGCTGAACGGCTCGAAGTCCATCACCAGCAGGCCGATAACGTTCGTCCGCGTGTTGCGCAGGCTGCGCGCGACCAGGCTCGCCTCGTAGCCCAGGCGGCTGATCACCGCGTTGACGTGCTCGGACGTCTCGGACGCCACGCCGTACCGTCCGTTGATGACCTTCGAGACGGTCGACACGGACACGCCGGCCTCCGCCGCGACCTGCTGCATCGTCACCCGCCCGTTGTGGGTGGTTGTCACCTGGTGCTCCTCGCTCATCCCTTGACCGCCCCCGTCAGTCCACCGACGATCCGTCGC
This sequence comes from Nocardioides caricicola, assembly GCF_039541135.1. NCBI lineage: Bacteria > Bacillati > Actinomycetota > Actinomycetes > Propionibacteriales > Nocardioidaceae > Nocardioides > Nocardioides caricicola. The sequence continues at coordinate 315,861 of NZ_BAABFQ010000003.1, forward strand.
TGCATCGCCAGGAACAGGATCAGTGCCGGGATCATCGCAATGGTCGTGAAGGCCAGGACACCGGCGGTGTCGGCCGAGTGCTCGGTCGAGTAGTCCGCTACCCCGAGCGGCAGCGTGCGCATGTCCTCCTGCAGCAGGAGCAACGGCAGCAGGTAGGCGTTCCACGACGTCACGAACGCCAGCACGCCCACGGTGACCAGGGCCGGCATCGACAGTGGCAGCGCGAGCCGCCAGAAGATCCCGACGCGCGAGGCGCCGTCGATCAGCGCGGCCTCCTCCAGCTCACGCGGCAGCGCCATGAGGAACGGCCGCAGGATCACCACGGTGATCGGCAGCGCGAACGCCGCCTGCGGCAGCGCCACTCCCCACCAGGTGTTGCCGAGCTGCAGGTCGCGGGTCACCAGGATGAACAGCGGGATGATCGCCACCGCCGCCGGGAACAGCAGCCCCAGCACGAAGACCATGTACAGGCCCTCGCGGCCGCGGAACTGGTACCGCGCGAGCGGGTACGCCGCCATCACGCCGGCCAGCACCGCCACGACGGTCGTGATCAGCGCGACCACCGTGGAGTTCAGCGCGTAGCGCCAGAACTCCGAGTTCGTGACGACCTCCGAGTAGTTGGTGAACACCCACGGGTCGGGCAGGCCGGCCGGGTCGGCGGCGAGCTGCTCGTTGCTGCGGAAGCCGCCGAGGGCGCCGTACAGGACCGGGCCGAGCGTCAGCGCGACCACCACGAGGGCGAGCACGTAGACCACCGGTCCGCCCGCGCCGAAGGCCTTCTTCTGCTGCGTCATCTCACCCCTCCTCATCGCTGCACAGCCGTGTCTCGGCGCATCACGACCACCTGGTAGGCCACCGCGGTCACGAACGCGATCACGAACAGCAGCACCGAGGCGGCGCCGGCGATGCCGTAGTTGCCCCGTTCCGTGCCCTGCTCGACCAGGTACGTCGCCATCGTGGTGGTGCGGTTCGCCGGCCCGCCGTGGGTCAGCACCCAGATCATGTCGAACTGCTGCAGCGAGCCGATGATCGACAAGAACGCCCAGGTGCGGATCGTCGGGCCGATCAGCGGGATCGCGACGCTGCGCTGGGTCTGCCACCAGCTGGCGCCGTCGAGCTGCGCGGCCTCGTACAGCTCGTCCGGGACGCCTTGGAGCCCGGCGAGGAACAGCAGCACCGCGAGCCCGAGGTACTTCCAGGTCAGCACCACGAACACCGTGGGCAGCGCGAGCTCGGGCGTCCCGAGGAAGCCCTGCTCCGGCGGCGTGATGCCGATGTTGGTCAGCACGGTGTCGATCACGCCGTACTGCGGCTGCAGCAGCTGGAACCAGACCACCCCGGCGATCACCTCGGCCACGACGTACGGGACGAAGACGATCGTGCGCAGCAGGCCGCGGCCGCGGATGCGTCGGTTGAGCAGCAGCGCGAGCCCGAGCCCGAGCGGCAGCTGGATCAGGATCGAGAGCACCACGATGGTGAAGTTGTGCATCACCGCGTCGGTGAAGACCTCGTCCTGCAGCACCAGTCTGTAGTTGTCGAGCCCCACCCACTGGTCCATCGGGCCGAAGCCCTTCCAGCGGTAGAACGACATCCGGACCGCCGAGATGACCGGCCAGAGGACGAACACGGCCATCAGGGCGAGAGCCGGCGACACGAACATGACGATCTCGAGGCGCTGGCGCCAGCCGGTCCCTACCGGCCGGGGGGCCACCCGGCGCTCGTCGCGCCGGGTGACCACCGCCGTCAGCGTGGGTGCCACCGGTCCCGTGGCCCCCTCATGCGTCACGGTCAGCTCAGCTCTCCTGGTCGGCGGCCGCCTGCGTCGCCTCGACGACGTCCTCCGGCGAGGCCTCGCCCGCGAACAGCAGGGCGATCTCGTCGTTCATCGCGCCGCCGACGGACGTCCCGAAGGCGGTGTCGAAGTAGAGCTGGACGTACGGCGCCGCGTCGCGGACCTCGAGCAGCCCCGCCAGCGCCGGGTCGGCGACCGAGTCGCTGGCGGCCGAGTTCGTCGGCAGGCCCATGCTGTTCTCCGCGAAGCCGATCTGGACCTCGTCCGACAGCAGGTACTTCACGAACTCGACAGCCTCGTCGGGAGCCTCCTCGGAGACGGCCCAGGCGTCGCCGCCACCGAGAGCGGCGGCCGGGTCGCCGGCCCCGCCGTCGACCGCCGGGAAGGGGAACCAGCCGGTCTTGTCGCCCAGCCCCTTGCCGTCGTCGGTGAGGCCCTGCATCACGCCCGGCTCCCAGTGACCCTGCATCTCCATGGCGACCTTGCCCGTGGCCAGCAGGCCGGACGCCGACGTGGCGCCCTCCTGGGCCGGGGTCGTCAGGAAGCCCGGGTTGAAGGGCTCCCAGCCGAGGATCGTCTCGACGTCCTCGCCGGCCTTCACGAAGCAGGGGTCGGAGAAGTCGAGGCTGGTGACCGCGTCGGTCAGGACCTCCTCGGAGCACTCACGCAGCGCCGTGTAGTACCAGTAGTGCGCCGCCGGCCACTTGTCGCCCGCGCCGACCGAGATCGGGTCGATGCCCGCGTCCTCGAGCTGGGCGACGACGTCGCCCAGCTCGGTCAGCGTGGTCGGCGGGGCGGTGATCCCGGCCTGCTCGAACAGCTCGGTGTTGTACCAGAACCCCACGACGCCGAGGGAGAACGGCAGCGCGTACGTCTTGCCGTCGACCTGCCAGCCCGCGACCGACCCGCCGATCTTCTCGATCTCCTCCGACGCGGCGTCGGAGATGTCGCGCACCATGCCGGCCTCGACGTGGTCCGCGAGCTCCCCGCCGCCGCGCTCCATGTAGACGTCCGGGATGTCACCGCTCTGGAAGCCGGCCGCGAGCTTGCTGACCATGTCCTCGTGGGCCATGGCCTGGATCTCGATGTTGACTCCCGGGTTGTCGGCCTCGAAGTCCTTGGCCACCTTCTCGTAGTAGCCCATGCCGGGCTCGTTGTTCGAGTTGTGCCACCACGTGATCGTGGTGCCGGAACCGTCCTCCGACGAGTCGTCGTCGCTGCCGCATGCCGCGGCAGTCAACGTCAACGCGCCGGCGCAGAGCGCGGCAAGGGCCGCGCGTCGGGTCTTCGACCTCATTGAGTACTCCTCCATTCCGCCCCACCGCAGATGGGACGTTCGTCACACACCACGGGTGAACCTGTCAGGCCGGAGCAGGCGCTGTCAATCGTTGTCGATAACGTTTTCCACATCGATATCTGACGGTGGCGCGTCAGTTCTCGTGCGCGACCCCGTCGGCAGTGGGAGGATCCAGCGGTGCCGTGGCCGACCTGGGACCAGGCCGCGCTCGCGGCACTCGTCAGCGCCGTGATCTGGCTCGCGCTGCGCCGGCTGTGCCCCGGACGCACCAGGAACGCGGAGCCGTTGGCCCGGGAGTTCGCCCTGATCGCCGCGCTCTACGCGCTGTGGCGGCTGGCCCGGATGCTCCCCCTGGCGACGACCAGCGGGGCGCTGGCCCGCGGGCGGGAGATCGACCACATCGAGCGCGCCCTGCACCTCCCCAGCGAGGTCGCGCTGCAGAACTTCGTGCTGGACCACCCGTGGCTGGCCAGCGCTTCCAGTTGGTACTACGCAGCCGTGCACGTCCCGGCGCTGGTCGCCTTCCTGGTCTGGCTCTTCATGCGGCACCGCGAGCAGTTCCCGCACTGGCGCAACGGCCTGGCGCTGCTCACCTTGGGCTGCCTGATCATCCGCTTCGTGCGGGTCGCGCCGCCCCGGTTCTTCCCCGACCTCGGCTACGAGAACGTCTCCGACTTCTACGGGCTGTCGGTGTACACCAGCGACGTCCAGGAGGGCGTGTCCGACCAGTTCGCGGCGATGCCGTCGATCCACGTGGGCTGGGCGGCGGTCGTCTCGCTGGGCATCGTCGCGGTCAGCACCAGCGCCTGGCGGTGGGTCTTCTTGCTGCACGTCGTCCTCACGACCTTGGTGGTCTCGGCCACCGCCAACCACTGGTGGCTCGACGGCATCGTCGCGGTCGGGCTGCTGCTCGTGGGCCTGGCCGTCGACAACGGCGTACGACGCCGGTTCGCCGGCCGCCGCGATCCGGACCCCGGGCCGATCAGAGCATCCGAGGCAGCAGCCGTCGACGCAGCACGATCGTGAGGTGCGCGGCGAGCGCCGCGAAGAACGCGACGTGCGCCGCGACGTGCAGGGCGAGCAGGTCGTCGTCACCCAGGACCAGTGCGAGGCCGGTGAGCGGCACGACGAACAACGTGGTCAGCAGTGCGACCTCCGTGGCGTGGAGGAACCGCCGGTCGCCCGCGGTGAGCTGCGACGCCCAGGGCGGCAGGGCGGTACGCCGCCACAGCACGCGCAGCAGCGCCAGCGCGAGGATCGTCAGGCCGAGCGCGACGTGCACCCAGAGCAGGTCCGGGTCGTCGTCTCCCCCGCGCCCGCGACCGTGCCCGCTGGCCTCCCCGCGGCCGCGGCCCCGGCCGCGCCCGCTGTCGTCGTCCATCAGGTAACCGACGGTGAACTGGGCGGCCACGGCCAGGACCGTGACCCAGTGCAAGGTCTTCGTGACCAGGCCGTAACCGTGCTCACCGTTGCGAAGCCGCATGGGTACGGCGTACCCCGTCGGTCAGCCGATGGCACGCTCTCCGGTCCAGTACTGCGCGCGCAACGCCTTCTTGTCCGGCTTCCCGAGCGCGGTGAGCGGCAACGAGTCGGCGACGATCACCTGCTTGGGCGCCTGGACCGAGCCCTTGCGCTCCTTGACCATGTCCTGGATCTCGGCGGTCATCGTGGCGATCGCCTCCTCGTCGGTCGCCGCGTCCGAGCGGAGCACGACGATCGCGGTGACGGCCTCGCCGAACTTCTCGTGCGGCGTGCCGATCACGCCGACCTGCGCGACCGCCGGGTGCTCGGCGACGACGTCCTCGACCTCGCGCGGGAACACGTTGAAACCGCCGGTGACGATCATGTCCTTGGTGCGGTCGACGATGAACCAGAAGCCGTCCTCGTCCTCGCGGGCGACGTCACCGGTGTGCATCCAGCCGTCGCGGAACGTCTCGCCGGTCTCGTCGGGCAGGTTCCAGTAGCCGCCGGCGAGCAGCGGGCCGGCGACGCAGATCTCACCCGGCTCCCCGACCGGGACCTTGTTGCCGTCCTCGTCCAGCAGCGCCGTGCGCAGGAACGCCGACGGGCGGCCACACGACGACAGCCGCTTCTCGTCGTGGTCTCCCTTGGCGAGGTAGCTGATCACCATCGGCGCCTCGGACTGGCCGTAGTACTGCGCGAAGATCGGGCCGAAGCGGTCGATCGCCTCCTTGAGCCGGACCGGGTTGATCGCCGACGCGCCGTAGTAGACGGTCTCGAGCGAGGACAGGTCGCGGGTGTGCGAGTCCGGGTGGTCCATCAGCGCGTAGAGCATCGAGGGCACCAGCATCGTGGCGGTGATCTTCTGCTCCTCGATCGTCTTGAGGACCTCGGCGGGGTCGAACTTCGAGAGCACGTAGAGGCAGCCGCCCTTGAGCACGGTCGGCACGAAGAACGCGGCCCCGGCGTGCGAGAGCGGCGTGCACATGAGGAAGCGGGGCGCCTCGGGCCACTCCCACTCCGACATCTGGATCTGGGTCATCGTGTTCATCGCGCGCGACGTCCCGATGACACCCTTCGGCTTGCCCGTGGTGCCACCGGTGTAGGTGATCGACACGATGTGGTCGGGGTCGAGCGTCACGGCCTCGAGCGGCTGCGGGTCGAAGGTCGCGGCGGTGGCGACGAGGTCGTGGCCGACGTGGCTGAGCGCGTCCGGCACGGGACCGATCGTCAGCACCTTCTCGAGCTTCGGGCACTTCTCAAGCAGTCCGAGCGCGCGCTCGGTGAAGAACGGGTCGATGGTGATGCTGGTGATCTCGGCGTCGTTGATGACGTAGGCGTGGTCGTCGAGCGAGCCCAGCGGGTGCAGCGACGTACGCCGGTAGCCCTGGGTCTGGCCGGCGCCGAGGATGAACAGCACCTCGGGGCGGTTGAGGGCGAGCAGCGCGCCCGCCGTACCCCGTCCGGCGCCGAGCGCCTCGAAGGCCTGGACGTACTGGCTCATCCGCTCCGCGGCCTGGCCGCCGGTGAGCGTGGTGTCGCCGAGGTACATCACCGGCTTGTCGCGGTGCCGCTTGAGCGCGGCGACCATCAGGTGTCCGTTGTGCGTCCCGGTCCGCATGTCTGCCGTCATGCGGCCGAGACTAGAACGTGTTTCAGTTCTCGGCAACGGTGAGGCGTGAGAGGACCCCGTCCAGTGCGACCGCGACGGGCGGGAGCCCGAGGTCGTGGGCGAACTGCTCGTTGAGCCCACCCGGTGTCGCGACCTCGGCGATCAGCTCCGCGAAGTCCACCGGCCCACGCAGCGACTCGCTGGCGCCGGCGAACGTCGCGGCCACGTAGCCACGCGCGTCCGCCACGGACAGCCCCTTCGACACCAGCCAGTCGGCGATCGCCCCGAGGAACGCGAAGTGCGCCGCGACCGTCGCGGACGAGGCCGTCAGCGCCTCGTACGTCGTCGCGTCCTCGACCGCGATCGCGCCACCGAGCACGTCGAACAGCGTCACGGCCTCCGGCAGCGGCGGGAACACCGGCGTCCGGCCCTCGCGCCGCGCGACCGCCGGGAGCGGTACCGCGCGGGCGACCCGCGACGCGGGCGCGACCCAGGTCGTCAGGTCCTCGAGGGAGACGCCCGCCACCACGCTGACCACCGCGTGCCGCTCGGCGAACGTGAGCTCGGCGAGCACCGACTCGACCTGGCCCGGCAGCACCGCGATCACCACGACGTCGGAACCGTCGACGACGGCCTGGTTGTCAGGGGCGACCGTGACCGTCTCGAACCGCGCAGCCAGGTCGCTCGCGGTCCCGGCGCTGCGCGGTGACAGCACGACCGGGGGCGCGTCCTGCGCACAGAGGCCGTTCACGATGGCAGCGGCGATCGATCCGACTCCCAGGACGCCGTAGGTGGTCACGGCGCAACTCTGTCACCCACCCGTCAGCCCTGGTGCCACGGGTTGCGCACCCGCTTGACCAGCACGCCGATCTTGTCGATGCGGTGCTCCGGGTTGCCGTACTGGTCGGTCCAGTAGTTGCCGGCCGCGTGGTCCTCCGGCGTCGCGCACGTCGACACCGTGATGAACCCGCGCTTCGGCTCCCGGCCCGGGTAGCCGGGCACGGGGGCGCGCTGCGCGCGCAGCGACTTGGCGGACCGGAAGGACGTCCAGCGAGTCCTGGTCACGGTGTAGACGTAGCGGAACTTGCCGACGTCGACCGCGATCCGGGACCCGACATCGAGCGACGGCGTACGCCGGAAGACGCCGCCGTGCGAGGTGCGGTGGCCGGTCACCTGGTAGTTGCCCTTGCCGCCGGGGCCGGTGCCGCCGCGCGGCCCGTGCGAGGAGGCCGCGATGCCACGGTTCTGGATGCGGGTGCCGGGGCCGTCGTCGGTCCAGCCCCGGTAGGCGATGACCGGCAACCGGTGGATGCCGATGGCCGGGATGCTCAGCCGTGCGTTGCGCGCCTTGCCCTTGCTGAACTTGTGGGACGCGACGACGCGCTCCGAGGGGAGGGCGGCCTCGGCGGGAGCGAGCGCCGCCCCGGACAGGCTCACGGCGAGGGTGACGGCGCCGGCCGCGAGGAGCCGGCCGAGAGAGGGGTGCGACATGTCACCGTCGTACCCCACCCGCCGCGGTCTACGCCAGCAGCTCGGCCACCGACCGGATCTCGTCCGCCGAGCGGCAGCTGAGCAGCAGCGTGGTCACGCCGGTCTCCTCCCACTGCGCCACCCGCTCCTTGACCTCGCTCGCGGTGCCGACGATGTGCATGTCGTCGACGAGCTCGTCCGGGATCAGCGCGGTGGCGCGGTCCTTCTCGCCGCCGAGGTAGAGCTTCTGGACCTCCTCGGCGAGGTCGGCGTACCCCATCCGCTGGAAGACCTGGTTGTGGAAGTTCGCCTCCTTGGCGCCCATCCCGCCCATGTAGAGCGACACGAAGGGCTTCATCGCATCCAGGACCTGCGTCTTCTCCTCGGCGCTGCCGACCACCTGCAGGTGGCAGGTCGCCGCGATCTCGAAGTCCGCACGGGTACGCCGCGCCCCCGGCCGGGCGAAGCCCTCGTCGAGCCACGGCTGGTACATGCCGGCCGACTTCGGCGTGTAGAAGATCGGGATCCAGCCGTCGGCGATCTCGGCGGTCTGCGCGACGTTCTTCGGGCCCTCCGCGCCGAGCCAGATCGGGACGTCCGCGCGCAGCGGGTGCACGATCGGCTTGAGCGGCTTGCCCAGCCCTACGGAGTTCTCGCCGCGGTAGGGCAGCGGATAGTGCGGGCCGTCGTTGGTGACCTTCTCCTCGCGGGCGAGCACCTTGCGGATGATGTCGACGACCTCGCGGGTGCGCGCCAGCGGCTTGCCGAAGGGCTGGCCGTACCAGCCTTCGACGACCTGCGGACCGCTCACGCCCATGCCGAGGATGACGCGACCGCCGGAGAGGTGGTCGAGCGTCATCAGGTGCATCGCGATCGAGGTCGGGGTGCGGCCCGACATCTGCACGATCGACGTGCCGAGCTTGATCCGCGTGGTGTCGCGGCCCCACCACGCCAGCGGGGTGAACGCGTCGCTCCCCCAGGCCTCCGCGGTGAAGAACGCGTCGAAGCCGGCGTCCTCGGCGGCTGCCACCAGCTCACCGACGCCCTGAGGGGGCTGCGCGCCCCAGTAGCCGAGCTGCAGACCGAGCTTCATCTCATCTCCTCCTGGTGGGTGCTTGCCGAAGTGTAGAACGTGTTCTAGTTTCAGACCATGACACGAACACTGTCAGCACCGGTCACCGTAGCCTTCGACTACACCCGATCGACCGGTCCGGTCATCGGCCGGTTCCTCACCGGCCTGCGTGACGGACAGGTCGTCGGCGGTCGCACCTCCGACGGCAAGGTCGTCGTACCGCCGCCTGAGTTCGACCCGGTGACCCACGAGCCCGTCACCGAGTTCGTCGAGGTCGCGCCGGTCGGCACCGTCACGTCGTGGACGTGGGTGCCCGAGCCGGTGAAGCACCAGCCGTTCGACCGGCCGTTCGCGTTCGTGCTCGTGCTGCTCGACGGCGCCGACACCCCGATCCTGCACGCGCTGGACGTGTCGTCGCCCGACGAGGTGTCGACCGGGATGCGCGTCCAGGTGCGCTGGGCCGAGGAGCGCGTCGGCGCGATCACCGACATCTGCTTCGAGCCCGCCACCGACGCAGGGCCGACCGGTGCCGAGGCGCTCGGCGAGAACCCCGTGACCGGCGTCATCACGCCGGTGTCGCTCGACTACCTGTACGCCGCCTCCCCGGAGGAGTCGGCGTTCTACCGCGGGCTGAACGAGGGCCGCATCCTCGGCCAGCGCTGCCCCACCTGCCAGAAGGTCTACGTGCCGCCGCGCAGCGCCTGCCCGGCCGACGGGACGCCGACCGCCGAGGAGGTCGAGGTCTCCCAGACCGGCACGATCACGACGTTCTGCGTGGTCAACGTCCCGTTCCTGGGCCAGAAGATCACGCCGCCGTACGTCTCGGCGTACGTGCTGCTCGACGGCGCGGACATCGCGGTCCTGCACCTGATCCTCGGGGTCCCGGCCGCCGAGGTCCGGATGGGCATGCGCGTGAAGGCGGTGTGGAAGCCGCGCGAGGAGTGGACGTACTCCCTGGAGAACATCGACCACTTCGAGCCGACCGGCGACCCGGACGCCGACTACGACACCTACAAGCAGCACCTCTGAGGGGCGGACATGCGAGACGTTGCAGTCGTGGGGTTCGCCCAGCGACAGATGGCTGAGTTCGACGGGTCACCGACCTGCGTGGAGCTGCTGGTGCCGCTCTTCGCCGAGCTGTACGAGCAGACCGGCTGGACCCGGCGAGATGTCGGGTTCTGGTGCTCCGGGTCGAGCGACTACCTGGCCGGGCGGTCGTTCTCGTTCGTCCAGGCGGTCGACGCGATCGGCGTGATCCCGCCGGTCAACGAGTCGCACGTGGAGATGGACCTCGCCTGGGCGCTCTACGAGGCCTGGATCAAGATCCAGACCGGCGAGGTCGACACCGCGCTCGTGTACGCGTTCGGCAAGTCGTCGGCCGGTGTGCTGCGCCGCTCGCTCAGCCTCCAGCTCGACCCGTACACGATGACGCCGCTGTGGCCGGACACCGTGTCCCTCGCCGCGCTCCAGGCGCGCGTCGGCATCGACGCCGGCGTCTGGGACGAGGCCGCGATGGCCGAGGTCGCCAACCGGTCCCTGACCGACGCGGAGAAGAACGAGTACTCGATCCGCAAGGGCGGCTCGTCGGTCGACGAGCTGCTGGCCCGGCCGATGTACGCCGACCCGCTGCGCAAGCACGACTGCTCCCCCGTCACCGACGGCGCGGCCGCGATCGTGCTGGCCGCGGGCAACAAGGCCCGCGAGGTGCGCGACAAGCCCGCCTGGATCAGCGGCCTGTCGCACTTCGTCGACCCGATGAGCATGGGCACCCGCGACCTCACCCGCTCGCCGTCGGCCGCGCGGGCCGCGGCCGCGGTGGACCTGTCGGGCGTCGAGGTGGCAGAGCTGCACGCGCCGTTCAGCCACCAGGAGCTGATCCTGCGTCGCGAGCTCGGCCTCGACGACGACGTCCGGATCAACCCGTCGGGCGGCGCACTGACGAGCAACCCGATGTTCTCCGGCGGCGGGATCCGGATCGGCGAGGCCGCCTCGCGGATCTGGTCCGGCGAGATCGGCAAGGCGGTGGCCCACGCGACGTCCGGGCCCGCGCTCCAGCAGAACCTCCTGTGCACCCTGGAAGGACGAGCCTGATGGCCAAGCAGCCCGCCGCCGTGGTCGGCGTGGGTCAGACCCACCACCGCGCCAAGCGCGAGGACGTGTCGATGGCCGGCCTGTGCCGCGAGGCGATGGACCGCGCACTGGCCGACGCGAACATGTCCCTGGACGACATCGACGCGATCGTCGTCGGCAAGGCCCCCGACCTGTTCGAGGGCGTGATGATGCCCGAGCTGTTCCTCGCCGAGGCGCTCGGCGCCGCCGGCAAGCCGCTGCTGCGCGTGCACACTGCCGGCTCCGTGGGTGGCTCGACCGCGATCGTCGCGTCCTCGCTCGTCCAGGCCGGCGTGCACAAGCGCGTGCTCACCGTCGCCTTCGAGAAGCAGTCGGAGTCGAACGCGATGTGGGCGCTCTCCGTGCCGCTGCCGTTCAACATGCCGGTGCACGCCGGCGCGGGCGGCTACTTCGCGCCGCACGTGCGGTCGTACATCCGCCGTTCCGAGGCGCCCACGCACGTCGGCGCGATCGTCGCGGCCAAGGACCGGCAGAACGCGCTGAAGAACCCCTACGCGCACCTGAAGAACCCCGATACCACCGTCGAGTCGGTGCTGGCCTCGCAGATGCTGTGGGACCCGATCCGGTACGACGAGACCTGCCCGTCCTCCGACGGCGCCTGCGCCCTCGTGATCGTCGACGAGGACACCGCAGCCGCCTCCCCCAACCCGGCGTGGATCCACGGCACCGTGATGCGCTCCGAGGCCACCACCGCCGCCGAGCGCGACCAGGTGAACCCGCAGGCCTCCCGCGACGCCGCCGCCGCGCTCTGGAAGCAGGCCGGCATCACCAGCCCGATCGACGAGATCGACGCGGCCGAGATCTATGTCCCGTTCTCCTGGTTCGAGCCGATGTGGCTCGAGTCCCTCGGGTTCGCGGAGGAGAACGGCGGCGGCTGGCGGCTCTCCGAGTCCGGCGCCACCGCCATGGACGGCCGGATGCCCGTCAACTGCTCCGGCGGCGTGCTCTCCTCCAACCCGATCGGCGCCTCCGGCATGCTCCGCTTCGGCGAGGCGGCCCTCCAGGTCCGTGGCGCGGCCGGCGAGCACCAGGTCGACGGCGCCCGCAAGGCGCTCGGTCACGCTTACGGCGGTGGCTCGCAGTTCTTCGCGATGTGGGTCGTGGGGTCGGAGAAGCCCAGCAACTAGGGCCTGCCGCCCTCCTCGGCCACCCCGGACGCGAGGATGGCGGCCGATCCGCGCCCCCGGACTACACTGGGGGTGAATGACCGCTACCGAGGAATCCATTCTGGAGGCCCGAGTCGGTCGAGAGGCGGACGTCATGTCGACGTCGATCGTTCCCACCCCGCCATCCACCCCGCCATCCACCCCGCCCGCCCGGAGCTTCCTGCGGCTCCGACTCGCGAAGTTCCCGGGCCGTGACCGGCTCGACGGGGGGTGGTGGCCGCAGAGCCGCGACCTCGCGGTCGAGCTCGCCGACCTGGTCGACAACTTCCCGGCGGACTCCGGGCGCGTGCAGCGTGCCGTGATCTCCCCGCCCGACTGGGACCAGCCGCCGCGGAAGATCGCCGTCGCGCATGGGACCGTCAAGGTCGGGTCGTTCCCGAAGGACGACACCCACGTGATCCTCCTCAAGACCTCGGCGACCCAGATCCTGCGCATCCTCGTGGTGCCGCCCGATCTCACCGAGAGCGAGGCGGAGGAGGCGCTGCTCGCCGCGTCCACCAGCGGCAACGCCCACTCGGCGACCTCGCTGCTGGAGACCGTCACCGACCACACCGACGGCACGGCGGACGACCACTGGACCGCCTGACCGTTCGCCACCGGTGAACACGGCCTCGTCCATGCCCGGAGGGACGTACGCTCCAGGCATGGGCGAGCTCATCGCGTTTCCAGCACCCGACCCGGCTCCGCGGACGACCGAGCCCGAACCGCTCTGGCGCGAGGCCGTCGGCCGCGAGCTCCGTGAGGAGCGCACCAGCCAGACCCGCACCCTCGCCGACGTCGCGCAGGACGCGGGAGTGTCGACGCAGTACCTCTCCGAGATCGAGCGCGGTCTCAAGGAGCCGAGCTCCGAGGTCCTCCACGCCGTCGCCGGCGCGCTGGACCTGCGCCTGGTCGACCTCACGATCCGCGTCAGCAGGACGCTGCGCGGACCCGTCGCGCTCGCGGCGTAGCTCGCCTCAGTAGCCCGGGAACACCCGGCGCAGCTCGTCGTTCGTGACGTTGCCGGAGACCTCGTCGCCCGGCTGCAGCCGGCCGCTGAGCAACCGCACCGTCACGCCGGCCGGCCCGGAGAGCTCCGCGGTCGCATCGGTCAGCGAGGTCACGACCGACACCCCGCCGTCGATCACGACGCCACCGCCCGGGACCGCCAGCCGCACGGGCGCGGCCACCTGGTCGGGCTTGGCCGCGAAGCCGAGCAGGAACGCCAGCGGGCCCTCGAACAGCTCGACCAGCACCTCCGCCGACGACGGCAGCACCTCGGCCGACGGGTCGAGCCCGACCCGGACGTCCCAGGAGTGGTTCGCCACCTCGTTGAGCCGCATCGCGACCGGCACGACGAACGGCACCGGCTCGGGCAGGAAGCCCAGGTCGACGATCAGTGACGCGTCCTGGGTGGCGGCCGTCGCGAGGTACGCCGCATCGTGCTCCACGAACGCCGCGGACTGCTCGGCCGGCGACGAGCCGTCCCAGCGCGCCCAGATCTCTTCGTTCGACTCGGCGCCGACCTGCTCCCCCGCCGCCGCCGCGATCGCGCGGCGGCCGATCTCGGCGCCGCTGCCCAGGTGGGACAGGGCTGCGGCGACCGTCCACTCCGAGGCCCCGCTCGGGGCGGCGAGCTGGGCGTCGGTCAGCGGCTGCAGCGCCACCAGGGCGTCGTGCTCGAGACGGAGGGCGGCGAGGGCGCGGTCGACGAGGGAGGTCATGCCAGCGCCAACCGCTCAGGCCGCCCCGTTCATTCCGGAAGGGTCCTTCCTCGACGCGAGCACCGAGTCCACGATCCCGTACGACACCGCCTCCGTCGCAGTGAGCACGAGGTCGCGATCGGTGTCCTCACGCACCTGCTGCACCGAACGGCCGGTGTGCAGCGACAGGATCTCCTCCATCTCGGCGCGCACCCGCACGATCTCCTTGGCCTGGACCGCCAGGTCGGGCAGCGTGCCCTGTCCGCCGCCGGACGGCTGGTGGAGCACGACGCGCGCGTGCGGCAGCACCATCCGCCGGCCCGGCGCTCCCGCGGCCAGCAGCACCGCGGCCGACGAGGCCGCTTGGCCGACGCACGTCGTGCCGACCTCGGAGCGGATGAACTGCATGGCGTCGTAGATCGCCAGCATCGAGGTCACCGACCCGCCCGGCGAGTTCAGGTACAGGTCGATCGGCGACGACGGGCTCTCGGACTCCAGGTGCAGCAGCTGCGCGATGACGACGTTGGCGACACCGTCGTCGATCTCGGTGCCGACGTACACGATGCGGTCGGTCAGCAGTCGGCTGTAGATGTCCACCGCCCGCTCGCCGCGGTGCGTCTTCTCGACGACGCTCGGGACCAGGTAGCTGCTCATCGGACCACCCCGAACGCCGCCGCCGGCCGGGACGGCGTCACCGCGCCGACCTCGGTGAGGACCTGGTCGACGAAGCCGTACTCCCTGGCCTGCTCGGCGGTGAACCACCGGTCGCGCAGGGAGTCCTTCTCGACCACCTCACGCGGCTGGCCGGTGTGGTCGGCGATCAGGTCGAGCAGCACGTTCTTCACATGCTCGAGGTTCTCGGCCTGGATCTCGATGTCGATCGCGGTGCCGCCGATGCCGGCCGATCCCTGGTGCATGAGGATGCGCGAGTGCGGCAGGGCGTACCGCTTCCCCGGCGTACCGGCCGAGAGCAGGAACTGCCCCATGCTCGCGGCCAGCCCCATCGCCAGGGTGCTGACGTCGTTGGGGATCAGCCGCATCGTGTCGTAGATCGCCAGCCCGGCCGACACGCTCCCGCCGGGCGAGTTGATGTACAGCGCGATGTCGCGGTGGGGATCCTCGGCCGAGAGCAGCAGCAGCTCGGCGCAGATCTTGTTGGCGATCACGTCGTCGACCTCCTGGCCGAGCACGATGATGCGTTGGTGCAGCAGTCTGTCGGCGGCCGACAGGCCGGCGAGCGAGGGTGTCTGGGTCATGTCCCCAGCGTTCGGCGTACGGCGCCGCTGTTCCAGCGAATCCGCTGTCAGCAGATCAGCCCTGCGCGGATAGGGTCGATCCCATGATCGAGCTCCGCACCCCGGCCCAGATCGAGCAGATGCGGCCCGCCGGCCGCTTCGTCGCCGACGTCATCACCGCCCTCTCCGAGGCCGCGGACGTCGGCGTGAACCTGCTCGAGCTGGACGAGATCGCGCACCGGATGATCCGCGACCGGGGTGCCGAGTCCTGCTACATCGACTACCACCCGTCGTTCGGCGCCTCGCCCTTCGGCAAGGTGCTGTGCACCTCGGTCAACGACGCGGTCCTGCACGGCCTCCCCCACGACTACGCGCTCCAGGACGGCGACCTGCTCAGCGTCGACTTCGCGGCGAACGTCGACGGCTGGGTCGCCGACTCCGCGCTCAGCCTCGTGGTCGGTACGCCGCGCCAGGAGGACCTGGACCTCATCGCGACCGCCGGACGGGCGCTCGAGGCGGGTATCGAGGCGGCCCGCGTCGGCAACCAGCTCGGCGACATCTCCGCCGCGATCGGCGGCGTGGCGCGCGCCGCCGGGCTGGGCATCAACCTGCAGTTCGGCGGGCACGGCGTCGGTCGCACGATGCACGGCGAGCCGCACGTGCCGAACGACGGCCGCCCGCACCGCGGGCTCAAGCTCAAGGCCGGCCTGGTGATCGCGATCGAGCCGTGGTTCCTGCACACCACCGACGAGATCTACACCGACGCCGACGGCTGGACCCTGCGCAGCAAGGACGGGTCCCGCGGCGCCCACATGGAGCACACGGTCGCGATCACCCCGGACGGCCCGCTGGTGCTGACCGCCCGGGACTGATCGGGTCCCGGCTCAGCCGTACCGGACCTGGAGGTCCTTGAGCCCGTTGATCCAGGAGTGCCGCAACCGCGAGGGCTCGGCGAGCTTGGTGATGTCCGGGGCGTGGTCGGCCAGGGCGTTGAAGATCACCCGGATCTCCTGCCGGGCGAGGTTGGCGCCCAGGCAGTAGTGGGCGCCGTGTCCGCCGAACCCGAGCTGCGGGTTGGGGTCGCGCAGGATGTTGAACGTGAAGGGGTCCTCGAAGACCTCGTCGTCGAAGTTGGCGCTGGCGTAGAACAGCGCCGCCCGCTCGCCCTTCTTGAACTTCACGCCGGAGACCTCCACGTCGTCCAGCGCCGTGCGCTGGAAGACGCTCACCGGCGTGCCCCAGCGGACGACCTCGTCGACCATCGTCGCCGGCCGGTCGCGCTTCCAGATCTCCCATTGCTCGGGGTTGTCGAGGAAGGCGTTCATGCCGTGCGAGATCGCGTTGCGCGTGGTCTCGTTGCCCGCCACGGCGAGCAGGATCACGAAGTAGCCGAACTCGTCCTCGGTCAGGCCGCGCTCGCCCTTGTGGGCGTTGATGAGCTTGGTGATCAGGTCGTCCTGCGGGTTCGCCCGCCGGTCCGCGGCCAGCATCATGGCGTAGCCGAGGATCTCCGCGGCCGCGACGTCCTGGTTGCCGGCGTAGTCCGGGTCCTCGCCCGCGAGCATCTGGTTCGACCAGTCGAACAGCTTGTGCCGGTCCTCCTGCGGTACGCCGATCAGGTCGGCGATCGCCTGCAGCGGCAGCTCAGCAGCGATCTCCTCGACGAAGTTGCCGGTGCCCCGCGCGACGGCGTCCTTCACGATCTGGTTGCCACGCCGGACCATGGTGTCCTCGAGCTCGGCGATCGAGCGGGGCGTGAAGCCGCGCGAGATGATGCCGCGCGTGGTGGCGTGCTCGGGCGGGTCCTGGTTGATCAGGATCACGCGCTGCAGCTCGATCTGCTCGCGCAGCATCTCGGTCGGGAAGCGGATGATCGCGCCGTTCTCCGCGGTGGACCAGTTCTTGCTGTCCTTGGAGATCGTGGCGACGTCCTCGTGCCGGGTGACCGCGTAGTAGCCCGCCTGTCCCTCCGGCGCGAAGCCCGACGTCCACGTCGGCTCCTGCTCTACCCACACGATCGGGGAGTTCTGGCGCGCGAGCCGGAACTCGTCGTGCGGGATCGCACGGTGGTTCACGTCCGGGTCGGTGAAGTCGAATCCGGACGGCAGGACAGGTGCGGTCACTGGAGCTCCTCGCGATCGGGGTGGAACACGTTCTAGTGACAGAGGATACATACCGAAGGTACGGAGTCAAAGGTTGTGGCCGATAAGAACGTGTTCTAGTTTTGGCCCATGGGTACTCCGGTCATCATCGACGCCGTCCGCACTCCCCTCGGCAAGCGCAAGGGCTGGCTGGCCGGGGTCCATCCGGCCGTGCTGATCGGACAGGCCATGAACGAGGTCCTCGCCCGCGCCGGGATCGACTCCGACCTGGTCGACCAGGTCGTCGCCGGCTGCGTCACGCAGGCCGGCGAGCAGTCCAACGGCATGGTGCGCCGCGCCTGGCTGCACGCGGGCCTCGCCCAGCACACCGCGGGGACGATGGTCGACGCCCAGTGCGGGTCGGGCCAGCAGGCCGCCCACCTCGTTCACGACATGATCGCCGCCGGCAGCATCGACGTCGGCATCGCGGCCGGCGTCGAGGCGATGTCGCGCATCGGCCTGGGCGCGAACGTGCCGGCCGGCACCGGAGACCCGCGTCCGGCCGACTGGTCGATCGACATGCCGAACCAGTTCGAGGCGGCCGACCGGATCGCGCGCAACCGCGGGCTCAGCCGCGCCGACCTCGACGCGTTCGGCCTCGCCTCGCAGCAGAAGGCTCGGGTCGCCGTCGACGAGGGCCGGTTCAAGCGGGAGATCTTCGCGCTCGAGGCCCCGGTGCTCGGCGAGGACGGCAACCCGACCGGCGAGACCCGGCTCGTCGACGCCGACCAGGGGCTCCGCGCGACCACCCTCGACGGGCTCGCCGGACTGAAGACCGTGCTGCCCGACGGCCTGCACACGGCGGGCACGTCCTCCCAGATCAGCGACGGTGCCTCGGCCGTGCTCATCATGGACGAGGACAAGGCCCGCGCCCTCGGCCTGACCCCGCGCGCCCGGATCCGCACCCACTGCCTGGTCGGCTCCGACCCGTACTACCACCTCGACGGTCCGATCGACGCGACCCAGCGGGTGCTCGACCGCACCGGCATGGCGATCTCGGACTTCGACCTCTTCGAGGTCAACGAGGCGTTCGCCTCCGTGGTGCTCTCGTGGGCTGGCCAGCACCGGGTCGACATGGACAAGGTCAACGTGAACGGCGGCGCGATCGCGCTCGGTCACCCGGTGGGCTCGACCGGCACCCGGCTGATCACCACCGCCCTGCACGAGCTGGAGCGCCGCGACGGCTCCACCGCGCTGATCTCGATGTGCGCCGGCGGCGCGATGGCGACCGGAACCGTCATCGAGCGGATTTAACCGACAGACCCCGTCCGTAGGAAGCGGCCAGGACCTACCCTGGCGGCGTGACCCGCATCACTGCCGCCCTGGCCGCCGCTGCCCTGGGCCTCACGCTCGTCCCCCTGACGTACGTCGCCGCGCCGGCGACCGCCCGGCCGGACGCCGCCGACGATCCGCTGGTCGTCGACGCGGGCGGCGCCCGCGTGGTGGTCGAGCGGAGCCCGTTCCGCCTCAGCGTCACCGACGGCGCCGGCACCACCGTGCTGCGCGAGGTCGCCCACGCGGCCGAGGACACGATCCCCGAGCCGGTCACCCAGGACCCGATCGGCGCCGGTGCCGACAACCAGGACACGACGACGCTCTACTCGCCGCTCTCGTTCCTGGTCGGCACCGAGTCCCTGCAGCAGTACCCGCAGGGAGAGTGGGTCGCCAACCTCAAGTCCGGCACCCGCAGTGGCACCTGGTACTCCGCCCAGGACGTCGTCGCGGTCGAGCACGACGGCGCCGACCTGGTCCTGACCCTGGCGACCAACGACCCGACCGGACGCGAGCTCGTGGTCCGGATCGGCGCCCAGGGCGAGGACGCCGTACGGGTGCGCGTGGACGCGGTCCCCTCCGACAGCGTCGCCATGCTCGGCGACTCCTTCGAGGCGTCCGACGTCCCGGGTGCGAAGGACGGCTTCTTCGGCTTCGGGGGCCGGCACGACCGCCTGGACCAGCGCGGGCGGGTGCTCTCCAGCTTCGTCAACCAGCAGAACTTCAACAGCACCGCTCCGGGCTCGGACGCGTGGAACATGTACCCGAACGGCCCGGCCGGCGCGTACTACCCGCAGGCGATGTTCTACACGACGGACTACGGGTTCCTGCTCCCCCAGCCGGAGCTCGCCCGTTTCAAGCTCGCGGTCGAGCGCGAGGACGCGTGGAACGTCACCGCCTCCGCATCCCACCTGGACTACATCGTCGCTCCGGGCGGCCCCCGCCAGGCGACCCGGACCCTGACCGAGCTCACCGGTCGGCACCGGGTCCCGCCCCGGTGGGCGCTCGGACCGATGTTCGACCGCCTGGTGAGGAACTTCGACGAGACCGTCGAGCGATACGAGTCGGAGCTGCGCGACGACCTCGCCGAGATCGACGAGCACGACCTGCCGCTGAGCGCGTACCGGCTCGAGGGATCGGTCTTCCCCGCCGACCCCGTGCACAACCACGGCATGGAGCTGCACAGCTGGGTGCGGCCGAAGGTGCAGACGTGGATGATCAAGCAGCTCCGCGCTCGCGGCATCCACGTGCTGTCCTACCTGCGGCCGTGGCTGAGCGTCGGCAGCGCGCCGGTCGAGGCCGGCTACGCCGTCGAGCACGCGAGTGGCGAGCCGTACTACGTCGTGGGGACCGACAAGCGGCGCTTCGCGCTGATCGACTTCACCAACCCCGAGGCCGTCGCGTTCTGGCAGGCCCGCGTGCGGGAGACCCTCGACCTCGGGTTCGACGGCTTCATGTCGGACTACGGCGAGCAGGTCATGCTCGACATGCACTTCGCCGACGGGACCACCGGCGTCACGCGGCACAACGACTACCTCACGCTGATGGCCAAGGCCACCCGGGAGGAGCTGGACCGCTACCAGCGCAGCCACCCCGAGCGGGCCGAGCCCTGGTTCTTCACCCGCGCGGGCTACACGGGCCTGCCCGGCACCGCTGCGTACGAGAACGCGAACTTCCCCGGGGACGAGACGACGGACTGGGACCGTGCTTCGGGCCTGGCCTCGCTGACCACCGACATGCTGAGCCGCGCCGTCGGCGGGGCGTACGGGTACGCGACGGACATCGGCGGGTACTTCGACTACTCGACCCCGCCGACCACCAAGGAGCTGTTCCTCCGGTGGGCCGAGTGGGCCGCGCTGAGCCCGGTCTTCCGTCTGCACGGCAGCGGCAAGAACGGCACCCACGCACCGTGGACCTACGACGCGCAGACGGTGCGGATCTACAAGCAGCTCTCGAACCTGCACCTGCGTGCGCGGCCGCTGCTGACCAAGCTGTGGAAGCAGGCGGACCGGACCGGCGCACCGCCCACGCGGCCGCTGTGGTGGCAGCACCCCGACGACCGGGCCGGGTGGCACCAGGACCAGGAGTGGCTCCTCGGGCCCGACCTGCTGGTCGCCCCGGTGGTGGAGAAGGGCGCGACCGGACGCTCCGTCTACCTGCCCGAAGGCTGCTGGCGGCTCCACGGCACGGGACCGGAGCGCACCGGCCAGCGCAGCATCACCGTGCGTGCCGCCCTCGGCCAGCTCCCGTGGTTCAGCCGCTGCGGCACGAAGCCGCTCGGCTGACTGCCCTAGTCCGGCTGACGAGTTCCGCGGAAAACGGAGTGCGTCCGGAACAGCGTTGCTAACTTCGAGCCGCTAGCGGCCGGTGCTTCGTCGCTCATGGGGAGCGTAGTCGGGACTATCTAGGGGTCAGCGGTGCGCGTTTCCGGGACCAGAACCGCTCTTGCAACGGCATTCGCCACCCTGGTGGCGACGTTCGCGGTGGCACTCACGCCGACCGCCGCGCTGGCCGCTCCGCCGGCGAACGACGACTTCGAGAACGCCCAGGTGCTGAGCGGGCCCGGCGTCGTCACCGGCACCAACGTCGACGCCACAACGCAGGACGGCGAGCCGGTCCGGCACATCACCGACGACAACGTCGACTACGCCCCGACCGCGTCGGTCTGGTACCAGTGGACGTCGCCGGACGTCCCGAGCCCGTCGGAGATGCTGCTGACCACCCGCGGCTCCGAGTTCGACACCGTCCTCACCGTGTTCACCGGCGGGCCCGGTCTCACCGACCTCACCGAGGTCGTCGGTGACGACGACTTCGACCAGGCGGCCGGGCACAGCCGGCTCCGGTTCCAGCCGACCCAGGACACCGTCTACTACTTCGCCGTCGACAGCTGCTGCGACGGCAACGCCTACGGCAGCGGCTCGATCCGGCTCCGACTCGCCGAGCTCAGCGGGCAGGGCAGCATCGACGGCTTCGTGACCGCGCCCGGAGGCGGCGGTGTCGACGGGTTCTGCGTCATCGCCGTCGACGACACCGGCGAGCAGGTCTCGACGACCGGGTACACCGACCCGACCGGCGAGTACATCATCAACAGCGTCGAGGCCGGACCGGACCGGCACCTGAAGTTCTACAACTGCATGGGCACCACGACGTACGCCGGTGAGTACAACGGCGACGCGCAGACGCTGGCCGCGGCGCCCGACATCGCGATCGCGAACGGCCAGACGCTCCACGTCAACGCCACCATGGATCCAGGCGGAAGCATCTCCGGCGTCCTCAGCCCCGACGACGCGGGCAGCGCCAGCTCGGTGGCCGACATCTGCGTCCGGGTCACCATGGTCGGCGAACCCGACAACGGCTTCGAGGCCCAGGCGACGACCAACGCCAGTGGCCAGTACACCGTGACGGGCCTCGACGGCGGCTCGTACCGCGTGCGTTTCGGCGGCTACTGCGCGCCCAACTCCGCGTTCGCACCCGAGTACTACGACGACGCGCAGGACGTCGCCGACGCCGACCTCGTCGTGGTGACCGAGGGCAGCGACACCGGTGGGATCGACGCCGGGCTCGGTGTCGCGCCGGGCGCCATCTCCGGCACCGTCCGCGAGTGGCAGGTCGGTCCCGGCATCGCGAACATCTGCGTCCGCGCCGTCGGCCCGTCGTACACGTCACCGACGGTCTTCACCGATGCCAACGGCGACTACACGATCCCGAACGTGCCGCCGGGCACCGACCACATCGTGCGGTTCACCGACTGCAACACGGCCGTCAACCCGTTGACGACGCAGTGGTACGACCAGGCCCTGACCGTGAGCGAGGCCGACCCGATCACCGTGACCAGCGGCAGCACGACGCCGTCGATCGACGCCAGCATGTTCCACGCCGCGGAGATCGGCGGCCACGTCACCGACAGCGCCGGCAGCGCGCGCGCAGGAGTGTGTGTCGACGTCTACCAGTCCGGCGGCTCGCTGGTGCGTGGCACGACGACCGCCGTGGACGGCGGGTGGACCGCCCCGGTCGCGCCGGGCAACTACGCGGTGTCCTTCTACTCGTGCGGCCCCGGCCCGGCCTTCCAGGACCTCTGGTGGCACTCCCGCACCGACCTGAGCGCCGCCGACGACGTGTTCGTCGACCAGGGCGACGTGGTCACGGACCTCGACCAGCTGCTGCCCGACGACGGCCTGATCACAGGCCGGGTCACCAACGGGGGCGGCGCTCCCCTGCGGGACATCTGCGTCACCGCGTTCGAGGACGACACGTCGGTCGTGGCTGCCCAGGACTTCACCGACGCGTACGGCTTCTTCGACCTCGGTGTCGCAGCCGGCGACTACGACGTCCAGTACCTCGACTGCGACGACCTCTACCGCGAGCAGTGGTACGACGGCAAGCCGGACCAGGCGACGGCTGACACGATCACCGTGCCGACCGACTCGACCGTGCGCGCCAGCGCGACCCTGGCTCGCTGGGGAACGATCTCCGGCCTCATCACCGACGAGGACGACCAGCCCGTCACCGGCATCTGCGTGTCGACGTACGACGCGAACGGCGTCCAGCTCGGCAACGAGATCGAGAACCGGGCGGACGGCACCTACACGGTCGGCGGCATGTCGACCGGCAGCTACCGCGTCAGGTACCAGGACTGCTCGAGCGGCGTCTACGGCACCGAGTTCTACGACAACAAGCTCGACCTCGCCACCGCCGACGGCGTTCCGGTCACCCTCGGCACCGACCACGGTGGCGTCAACGCCGTCCTGCACAGCGACCCGCCGACGAACGAGGTGCTGCCCGCGATCGACGGTGTCGCGCAGGTCGGGGTCACCCTGCGGGCGGACCCCGGTCAGTGGACGCACGACCCGGCGACGTACGACTACCAGTGGTACCGCTGCGACCCGTCCGGGGTCACCTGCAACCCGGTGAACAGTGCCGGTGCCAGCTACTTCGTGACGCCGGGCGACGCCGGCCAGCGGATCCGGGTCGACGTCACCGCGACCAACACGGTGGGCAGCGAGACCGCGACGGCACCGCTGAGCGGCATCGTGGGCTCGGGCCCGCCCGAGAACGACGACATCGCCGACCGCACCACCCTGTCGGGCTCGCTGCCGGTCCACGTGATCGGCACCAACGTCGACGCGACCCGCGAGCCCGGTGAGCCCGCGCACGGCGGGTTCACCATCGGCGCCTCGGTCTGGTACCAGTGGACCGCACCCAGCGGCGCGAGTGCCATCGACATGGCCCAGATCGACACCTCCGCCAGCGACTACCTCTCGACGATCTCGGTGTACACCGGCACCTCGCCCGTGTTCGCCGACCTCGAGCTCGTCGCACAGGACAGCTACCTCTCCAGCGCCAGCGAGGTCGTGACCTGGGAGCCGGTCGCGGGGACGACGTACTACATCGCGATCGACGGCTCCTGGGACAGCACGAACTCCCGCCCCTTCGAGGGCACCATCGACCTGAAGCTCGCCGCGGTGTCGGGCATCTCCGGGACCGTGACCGACACCAACGGCGACCCGATCCGCGACATCTGTGTGACCGCCACGGGCGACACCGGAAACAGCGTGCTCACGGCCGCCGACGGCACGTACCTGATGCCGCTCGACCCCGGCAACTACATCGTCGACTACACCGACTGCGCCTACGAGTACCAGGACCAGTGGTTCGACCTCGCCAACGACGAGGAGGACGCGACCCCGGTCCACGTGAGCGCCGAGACCCTCACCCCCGAGATCGACGCCACCCTGACCCGGCTGGTCGACTTCGGCTCGATCGCCGGGACCGTCACCAACGAGCAGGGCGACCCGCTCCCCAACATCTGCGTCTACGTGATGCTCGACAGCGGCGGCTTCGGCGGCAGCACCTGGACCGCCGACGACGGCACCTTCCTGGTCCGCGGACTCGGCGATCCCGACTTCCCCGACGACGTCGTCCAGTACGACGTGTCGTACTCCGACTGCAGCGGGTTCTACGGCGACGAGAACTACGACAACAAGATCAACGGGGACGTCGACCCGGTCGGCGTACGCCTCGACGAGCACGTCACGGGCATCGACGCCGTGCTCCAGCACGACCCGCCGGAGAACCTCTCGGTCCCGACGATCGCCGGCAAGGCCCGCGTCGGAGGTCTGCTGAAGGCGTCCCACGGCACCTGGGTCCACGAGCCGAGCGTCTTCACGTTCCAGTGGTTCCGCTGCGAGGCCGACGGCACGGGCTGCGTGGCCGCCGACGACGGCGACGCTCGTCGCTACCGGATCGCCCCGGCCGACGAGGGTTACCGGTTCCAGGTGGAGGTCACGGCCCAGAACTCGATCGGCACCGCGACCGCGACGTCAGCCCAGACCGCCGTCGTGGACAACGGCGCTCCGGCGAACGACGACATCGCCGACCGGCAGGTGCTGGCCGGCCCGATGCCGATCGTGGCGACAGGCGACAACGTCAACGCCACCCGCGAGGTCGGTGAGCCCGACCACCTCGGGTTCATCGAGGGCGCGTCGGTCTGGTACGAGTGGACCGCGCCGAGCAGCGGTCTGCCCGACCGGGTGTCGGTCAGCCTCGCCGGGAGCAGCTTCGACACGACGCTGTCGATCTACGACGGCACGCCGTCGCCGTTCACTGGCCTCGACCTGGTCGCCGAGAACGACCAGTACAGCGACGAGACGAGCGTCGCGACGTTCGAGCCCGTTCCTGGCACGACGTACTACATCGCGGTCGACGGCTTCGCCGACGACATCACGCACGAGATCGACATGGGCTCCATCGACCTCCGGCTCAACGCCGCCACCGGCGTCGAGGGCACGGTCGTCGACGAGGACGGGCTGCCGATCCGCGACATCTGCGTCACCGCGACGCAGGACCCCGGACCGGAGCCGGACGGTCCGCAGGTCTTCACGGCGGCCGACGGGACGTACTTCCTCGAGCTGCCGCCAGGGACGTGGTACGTCGACTTCTTCGACTGCGCGAACCAGTACGAGGAGCAGTGGTTCGACGGCGAGGGCAGCTACCAGACCGCCACCCCGATCACCGTCACCGACGGGCTCGTCGAGCCGGGCGTGGACGCCACGATGGTCGAGATCGCGCCGTTCGGCACCATCGCCGGCACGGTCCTCAACGAGGCCGACGAGCCGATCCCGGACATCTGTGTGGTCGCGATCGACTTCTCCACCGGCAGCTACGGCGAGGGCTGCACCGACGCGAACGGCACCTACCTGATCCGCGGCCTCGGCGACCCGGACAACCCGACGGACCAGTTCGAGTACGTCGTCGGGTTCCAGGACTGCGGCTGCTTCTACGGCACCGAGTTCTACGACAACAAGCTCGACCCCAGCGATGCCGACCTCGTCTCGGTCGCCCTGGACCAGCACGTGACCGGCATCGACGCGACCCTGCAGAGCGATGCACCGACGAATGTCACCCGGCCGGCCGTGCAGGGATCCACAGTGGTGGGCTCCACGCTCTCGGCGACCAACGGTCAGTGGAACCACGAGCCGAGCTTTTTCGAGTACCAGTGGCAGCGGTGCAGCTCCGGGACGTGCGCGCCGATTGCGGGCGCCGAGAGCGATGAATACATCTCCACTCCGGACGACGTCGGCATGCTGCTGCGCGTGACGGTGACGGCGACGAACAGCATCGGCAGCACCGGATCACTTTCCACTCCCTCGGACGTGATCGGAGCCCCGGGCTCGCTTACCCAGCCAGTCGTGAGCGGGACGACCAGTACTGGGAGCACGCTGTCTGTTACGGACGGTACGTGGTCCGGCTCCCCCACCTCGTTCAGCTACCAATGGCAGCGATGCACCTCCGCTGCGGCATGCAGTCCGATCGGCGGAGCTGCGGGGAGCAGCTACGTGATCACCGGCGCGGACTCCGGCTTCCAGCTGCGAGCCACCGTCACTGCCACCAATGCGGCCGGCAGCAACAGTCGGATGTCGACGTCCAGCGGCACCGTCGGTGCGCCCGGCTCGCTCACCCAACCGGTGGTGAGCGGCTCGTCGGCGGTCGGCAGCACGCTCTCCGTCAGCGACGGCACCTGGTCCGGCTCCCCCAGTTCATTCGGCTACCAGTGGTTGCGCTGCGACGGAGGAGTCTCGAGCTGTACGCCGATCAGCGGCGCCCAGGCCTCGAGTTATGTGAGCACCCCCTCCGACTCCGGCTTCTACCTGCGCGCCAACGTGACGGCGACCAACGCATCCGGCAGCACCTCGCGGACCTCCGGGCCGAGCGGCCTCATCGGGGCTCCGGGATCACTCACGCAACCGCAGCTGAGTGGTTCGACGAGTGTCGGCAGCACGATGTCGGTCAGCGACGGGACGTGGTCGGGCTCACCGAGCAGCTTCACCTACCAGTGGCTGCGATGCGACTCGGGTGCATCCAACTGCACACAGATCCCCGGCGCGCAGGCGTCCACGTACGTCACCACGGACAGCGACATCGGTTCCCGTCTCCGGGCCAACGTCACCGCGATCAACAGCGTCGGTGGCAACTCCCGCCAGTCCTCGCCCAGCGGGCTGATCGGCTCGCCGTCTTCTACCCAGCAGCCCTACATCGAAGGCGACCCGGCCACCGGGAGCACACTCACGGTTCGCGAAGGGTTGTGGACAGGAAGTCCGTCTGGCTACGCGTACCAGTGGCTCCGTTGTGACACGGACGCGGCGAGCTGCGACGTGATCGCGGGTGCCGAAAGCTCGACCTACGTCACCACTCTCGACGACGTGGGTCATCGGCTCCGGGTGGCCGTCACTGCCAGCAACGCCTCCGGCGGCGGCGCTCGGCACTCGACTCCCACAGGAATCATCGGAGCGCCGCGATCGACCAGCCAACCCATCGCCAGCGGTAGCACCACGGTCGGCGGCATCCTCAGCGTCACGACGGGAACCTGGAACGACAACCCCACCGCTTACGCCTACCAGTGGTTGCGCTGCGACACGTCTGCAGGCGCCTGCACCGAGATCGACGGCGCCGACTCATCGACGTACGTGACAACAGTTGACGACGTCGGCCATCGGCTTCGGGCGCGCGTCACGGCCACCAATGCAATCGGCGACACCTCGCGTCAGTCGACGCCGACCGGAGTTGTGACCTAGGCCCCGTACACCGGCTCCGGCGTCGGCGCGGCCGTGAGCAGGTCGCGCAGTGCCGGCCCGACCTCGGCCGCCTCCCACCGGCGGCCGAGGTCGTGCGCGGGTCCGTGGGCCCAGCCGTTCTCGACGGTGATCTTGCCGCCCTCGATCTCGATGACCCGGCCGGTCACGTCGCCGGCCTCCTCGGAGGCGAGCCAGGCGACGACCGGGGAGTTGTCCTCGGGCAGCGCCATGTCCGAGGTGTCGAAGGCGCCCTCGGTCATCCGGGTCTTGGCGACCGGTGCGATCGCGTTGACGGTGACGCCGTACCGGCCCATCTCCTGCGCGGCCACGAGCGTGAGGCCGGCGATGCCGGCCTTGGCGGCGGAGTACGTCGCCTGACCCACTGAGCCCTGGAGGCCGGCGCCGGACGAGGTGTTGACGACGCGGGCCGCGCGCTGGCGACCCTCCTTGGCCTCGGCGCGCCAGTAGGCGCCGGCGTGCCGCAGCGGCGCGAAATGCCCCTTGAGGTGGACGCGGATCACCGCGTCCCACTCCTCCTCGGACGTGTTCACGAGCATCCGGTCACGCACGAAGCCGGCGTTGTTCACCAGGATGTCCAGCCCGCCGAACGTGTCGATCGCCTGCTGCACCATCGCGGCCGCCTGCGCGAAGTCGGCGACGTCCGCCCCGTTGGCCACCGCGCGGCCACCGGCCGCCTCGATCTCGGCGACCACCTCGTCGGCCGGGGACTCCCCCGTGCCCTCCCCGGCGAGCGAGACGCCGTAGTCGTTGACGACCACGGCCGCGCCGTGCCGGGCGAGCTCGAGCGCGTGCGCGCGGCCGATGCCGCGGCCCGCGCCGGTGACGATCGCGACGCGACCTTCGAGAAGCTTGCTCATCAGAGTCCCTTCTGGACCAACAGGAAGGCGGGCGTCTCTCCCCCGCCGTGACACGCGACCGTCGCGCCGGAGACGTACGACGCCAGGTCGCTGGCCAGGAACGCCGCGACGTTCCCGACCTCCTCGGGCCGCGCCATCCGGCCGATCGGGATGGTGCGCTCGATCGCCGCCACGGACGCGTCGTCGCCGTAGTGGTCGTCGGTCTGCTCGGTGCGGCACAGGCCGACGTCGATCGCGTTCACGCGCACCTTCGGCGCCCACTCCATCGCCAGCGAGGTGGTCAGCGAGTCGAGGCCGGCCTTGGCCGCGCCGTACGCCGCCACGGTGGGCGCCGGCCGGCTCGCGGAGACCGAGGAGATGTTGACGATCGCGCCGCCTGAGTCCTGCTGCTGCATCACCGCGTTCGCGGCCTGGGAGCACAGCAGCGGCGCCAGCAGGTTCAGCCCCACGATCTTGTCGTGGAAGCGCGGGGAGGCCGTGGCGGCCTCGGCCGCCGGCGCTCCCCCGGCGTTGTTGACCAGCACGTCGAGCCGGTCGAGCGAGCCGACCAGGGCCTGGACGGCGTCCGGGTCGCGTACGTCGCAGACGCGGTGCGTCGTGCCGGGCACGGGCTCGACGTCGGATCGGGAGCAGGTGACCACGCTCGCGCCGGCGGCGAGCAGGGCGCGGGTGATCCCGAGCCCGATGCCACGGGTCCCGCCCGTGACGAGCGCGACCCGTCCGGTGAGGTCCACGGCGAGCGTCATGGTGATAGCCTACCAAGCACTTGCTTGGTAGAGGAGATCACGTGCCCATCACTTCCGAACTCCGGCCGGACGGCATCCGGGTCGTGACGATGGACGCCCCGCCGGTGAACGCGCTGACCGTGCAGGGCTGGTTCGACGTCGCCGCCGCCCTCGACGAGGCCGGGCGCGACCTGGACACCAGGGTCGTCGTGCTCCGCGCCGAGGGTCGCGGCTTCAACGCCGGCGTCGACATCAAGGAGATGCAGAGCACCACCGGCTTCGACGCGCTGATCGGTGCCAACAAGGGCTGCTTCGCCGCGTTCAAGGCGGTCTACGAGTGCGCGGTCCCCGTGGTCGCCGCGGTCAACGGCTTCTGCCTCGGCGGCGGCGTCGGTCTGGTCGGCAACGCCGACTGCGTGGTCGCGAGCGACGACGCCTTCTTCGGCGTGCCCGAGGTCAAGCAGGGCGCGCTCGGCGCCGCCACGCACATGGCTCGGCTGGTGCCGCAGCACATGATGCGCACGCTGTACTTCACCGCGCGCACGATCAAGGCCGCCGACCTGGTGCAGTTCGGCTCGGTCCTGGATGTGGTCCCCCGCGACCAGCTGGACGACGCCGCGCTGAAGGTGGCCGGCGAGATCGCTGTCCACGACACCCGGGTGATCCGGGCGGCCAAGGAGTGCCTCAACGGCATCGACCCGATCGACGTGAACAAGAGCTACCGCTTCGAGCAGGGCTTCACGTTCGAGCTCAACCTCAACGGCGTGAGCGACGAGCTCCGCGACGACTTCGCAGGGACGGACAAGAGCAAGCGATGACCAAGGGACCGCGCGACAAGCGCATGACGATCGACGAGGTCGTGGGCGAGCTGCACGACGGCATGACCATCGGCATCGGCGGCTGGGGGCCGCGCCGCAAGCCGATGGCACTGGTCCGGGCGATCCTCCGCTCCGACCTGAAGGACCTGACCATCGTCAGCTGGGGCGGCGCCGACGTCGGCCTGCTCGCCCGCGCCGGCAAGATCCGCAAGCTCGTCTACGCGTTCGTCAGCCTCGACTCGGTCCCGCTGGAGCCGAACTTCCAGAAGGCCCGCCAGGAGGGCTCGATCCCCGAGCTCGTCGAGCTCGACGAAGGCATGTTCCAGACCGGCCTCCGAGCCGCGGCGCAGCGACTGCCCTTCCTGCCGATGCGCGCGGGCCTCGGCTCCGACGTCCTGGTCAACCAGCCGTGGATCAAGACCGTCACCAGCCCGTACGCCGGCCCGGACGGTCAGCACGAGGAGCTGGTCGCCGTCCCCGCGCTGCACCTCGACGTGGCGCTCGTGCACCTCAATCGCGCCGACCAGCACGGCAACGCGTCGTACCTCGGCCCGGACCCGTACTTCGACGACCTCTTCGCGATGGCCGCCGACCGCTGCTACGTGAGCGTCGAGCAGGTCGTCGACACCGCGGGCCTGACCGTCGACACCCCGGTCCAGCGGCTGCTGCTGCACCGGATGATGGTCACCGGCGTGATCGAGGCCCCGAACGGCGCGCACTTCACCACCTGCTCCCCCGACTACGAGCGGGACGAGAAGTTCCAGCGGGCGTACGCCGCGGCCGCGGGCGGGACCGACGAGGAGTGGGCCGCCTTCGAGGAGCGCTTCCTCAGCGGCGACGAGACCGCCTACCAGGCCGCCGTGGCGGCGTTCGGGGAGGAGAGCTGATGGACGCCACTCGTGCCGACGTGTGCGCCGCCGCGATCGCGGACGCGTTCAAGGACGACGGTGAGATCTTCGGCAGCCCGATGGGGCTGCTGCCGATGCTCGGCGTCCGGCTCGCCAAGCTGACCAGCAACCCGGACCTCGTGATCTCGGACGGCGAGTCGCTGTTCCTCGCGGGCGTGCCGCCGCTGTTCGCGAAGGGCGACGTGGTCGAGGGCTGGATCCCGTTCCGCAAGGTCTTCGACGTGGTCGCCTACGGCAAGCGGCACGTGATGATGGGCGCCACGCAGGTCGACCGGCACGGCAACCAGAACATCTCGGCGATCGGCGACTGGGCGCAGCCGAAGCGACAGCTGCTCGGCAGCCGAGGCGCCCCCGGCAACACCGTCAACAACCGGACGTCGTACTGGGTGCCGAAGCACTCCCCTCGCGTGTTCGTCGAGCGGGTCGACATCGTCTCGGGTGTCGGGCCGCGGCTCGCGAAGGAGGCCGGGCCGGCCGCTGCGCGCTACAACGACATCCACCGGATCGTCAGCAACCTCGGGGTCTTCGACGTCAACGGTCCCGATGACACCGTCCGGCTGCTGAGTGTCCACCCGGGCGTGACCGTCGACGAGGTGCGTGAGGCGACCGGCTTCGAGCTCGACGTCCCCGCGGAGGTCCCGACCACGCGCGAGCCCACGATGGAGGAGCTGATCATCATCCGCGAGGTGCTGGACCCGAAGGGTCTGCGCTTCAAGGAGGTCCCCCAGGAGACGGCATCGTGATCGACCAGCTGCTCCGTACCCCGTTCACCGACCTCGTCGGTGTCCGGCACCCGGTCGTGCAGACCGGGATGGGGTGGGTCTCGGGCCCGCGCCTGGTCAGCGGTACGGCGAACGCGGGCGGGCTCGGCATCCTGGCCAGCGCGACCATGACGTTCGCCGAGCTCGAGGCCGCGATCGTCGAGGTCAAGGGCCGCACCGACCAGCCGTTCGGCGTCAACCTGCGCGCCGACGCGACGGACGCACCCGACCGGTGCCAGCTGCTGATCGACCACGGCGTGAAGGTCGCGTCGTTCGCGCTCGCGCCGAAGCCCGAGCTGATCGCCAAGCTCAAGGAGCACGGCATCGTGGTGATGCCGTCGATCGGCGCCGCCAAGCACGCCGTGAAGGTCGCGTCGTGGGGCGCGGACGCCGTGATGGTGCAGGGCGGCGAGGGCGGTGGCCACACCGGTCCGGTGCCGACCACCCTGCTGCTGCCGACCGTCCTCGACGCCGTGGACATCCCCGTGGTCGCCGCCGGCGGCTTCTTCGACGGCCGTGGCCTCGCGGCCGCCCTGTCGTACGGCGCCGCCGGGATCGGCATGGGCACGCGGTTCCTGCTGACCCAGGACTCGGCGGTGCCCGACGCGGTCAAGCGGCTCTACCTGGAGAAGGGCCTGACCGACACCGTGGTGACCGCGAAGGTCGACGGGATGCCGCACCGGATGCTGCGCACCGACCTCGTCGAGGAGCTCGAGGGCACCAGCGCGCTCAGGCGGCTCGGCCCGACCGTGCGCCGGACCCTGGAGTTCAAGCGCACCAGCGGGATGTCCTGGGCCGGCCTCGCCAAGGACGGCCGCGCGATGAAGAAGGCGCAGGGGCGCAGCCTCGGGCAGATGGCACTGGCTGCCAACACCCCGATGATGCTCAAGGCCGGCCTGGTCGAGGGCGACACCTCCGCGGGCGTGCTCGCCAGCGGGCAGGTCGTCGGCGTGATCGACGACCTGCCGACCTGCGAGGAGCTGGTCTCGCGGGTGGTGCGGCAGGCAGCGGACGAGTTGCGGCGCACCCGGTCCTACATCGTCTAGAGCGAGCGCTGGTAGGAGAACGCCCGCGAGAGGACCTCGTAGCCGAGCGCCTCGTTGACGCCGATCATGTGGTCGTTGGACTCGGCGTTCCAGGTGTCGATCGTCTCGACCTGCGGCTGCACCTCGGCCAGCCAGCGCACCATCTCGGTCTTGAGCAGCACGCCGAGCCGATGGCCGCGGTGCGCCCGGACGACCGACGTGTCGTGCTGGTGCGCGATCCACGGTCGCAGGCCCTCGACCGCGACGACGGTGTGACCGGCGAGCTCGCCGGTCTCCCGGTGGCGGGCGTAGACGCGGTGGAGCACGTGGCCCTGCCCGGCCTGCGCGGCCTCGTAGGCCACGATCCGCTCGGGCGGGTACGCCTCGTCCTCGATGTCGAGGTCGTCCAGCGGCGCGTCGTTGATCGCCTCGGTCAGCCTCGCCACCACCGGCAGCTCGTCCTCCGGGGTCGCGCCCACCCGGCGGACGAGCTCGTAGTCCGCCGCGGCGGCGAGAGCGGCGGCGTGCAGCCGGTCGAGCTCGGACCGGTCGACCTTCGCGAGGACCTGGCGCCGGTTGACCGAGACCTGCTTGCGCTCGAACCCGTGCCGCGCCGCGAACGCCTCCGGCCCGGGCAGGTCCCAGCTGTCGATCCCGACCGAGGTCTTGCCGTCGCTGCGCGCCCGGTCCAGCAGGACCTCGACGACCGCGGAGCCATGGCCCCGCCGGCGGTGCTCGGGGTGCACGTCGACGCCGAACCATGCCACGTGCAGGTTGTCGTACGTCGCCGTCTCGTACGACGCGACCGCGACGTCGGCGCCGTCCACCGTGACCAGGAAGTGGTCGCTGGGCTCGCCGTCCCAGCCGTGGCGCATGCTCAGGGCCGTCGCCTCGGGCAGCTTCGGGTGCGACCACGGCTCCTCGAACATCCGCACCGCCTCGCTGACAGCGGTGGTGCGACGCACGGCGTCGGCGTCGTCCCACGTCACCTGGCGGATGTCCATAGTTCTCGAGAATGACCCACAGCGACGCGGAACGCATCCGAGTTTCCGCCGTTGGACGGGCATGTGCGAGGGAGTGACCCGACGAACCGTCCTCGGCGCCGGTGGCGGCCTGCTGCTCGCCGGCTCGCTGGCGCCGACCGCGCCCGCCGTCGCGGGCACGGGCGCCTCGCGCCGGTCGCGCCTGACCCAAGGCACCCGCCTGGTGCACGCCGACCTGCACAACCACACCCTGCTGTCCGACGGGGACGGCGACCCCGCGCGCGCCTTCCAGTCGATGCGCGACGCGGGCCTCGACGTCGCGGCCCTCACCGACCACGCCACGATCTCCGACAACCTGCTCGGCGACGTGCTCGCCGGGATCCTGCCACCGGAGTACAGCCAGCTCGGCGGGCTCACCCCGTCGGGGTGGCAGCAGACGAGGACGCTGGCGGACGCGGCCGACCTCCCGGGCACGTTCACCGCGATCCGGGGCTTCGAGTGGTCCGAGCCGCTGCTCGGGCACGTGAACGTCTGGTTCACCGAGCACTACGTCGACGTTCTCCAGGCCGGGCTGATGCAACCGCTGCTGGACTGGCTGCGCCGAGAGCCGGGCCTGGTGCTCGACGGCGGCGCGGGTGGGCTCGCCGGGTTCAACCACCCCGGGCGCGAGCCGGGACGGTTCCAGGAGTTCTGCTACGACCCGCGCGTGCGCGACCGCGTGGTGTCGCTCGAGATGTTCAACCGCACCGACGACTTCCTGTTCGAGGGCTGGGCGGACGGCAGGACCTCGCCGCTGGTCGCGTGCCTCGACGCGGGCTGGCGCACCGGCATCACCGGCGTCACCGACGAGCACGGGACCGACTGGGGGTTCCCCGAGGGCAAGGGCCGGACCGGGCTGTGGGTCGACGAGCACAGCCGGCAGGGCGTGAAGCGCGCGATGCGCGCCCGGCGGTTCTTCGCGACCCCGACGTCCGGGCTGCGGGTCGACGCCACCGCCACCCCGCAAGGTGGCCGCACGTACCGGATGGGCTCGACGATCCCGCTCGAGCGCGGGGTCGTGCGCATCCGGCTCGACCTCGCCCGCGACGACGAGTGGGTCGGACGTCCGCTGACCGCCCAGGTGCTGCGGTCCGGCGCGGCGGCGCCGACGGTCGCTCACGTCGAGGACTTCCTGGTCGGCCCGGTCGTCGAGCTCGACGTACCCGTCGACGTCGCCGACGGTGACTGGTTCCTCGTGCGCGTCGCCGACCCGTCCCAGCGCAACGCCACGTCTGGACCGGAGGGCCACCCCGGCAACGACTTCGGCGTGGCCTACACCAGTCCCTGGTGGTTGGAGCCCTAGTCTTCGGCGGTGGGCCGCGCCGTTCTCCTGTTGATGATCCCGGTCAACCTCTTCCTGGTCGCGTGGGTATGGCTGGGTCGCATCGTGTTCGGCGTCGGCGGCTGGTTCTTCGTGTTCTTCATGTTCACGGTCGTGCCCGTCGTGTTCATCGCACTGCTGGTCACCACGGTGCTCGCCTACACCCAGGACGGCCGGCCGCGCGCGCTCACTCCGCTCCAGACGTGGTCGCAGGTGCTCACCTGGCTCGGGCTGTTCGCGTTCGGCGCGTTCATGCCCGACTTCGGCGACACCGAGGACAGCATGCGCTCCCTGCTGACCCAGGCGTTCGGCTACTCCGACGACCTCTACAACCTGGGCTTCGCGCTAGCCGCCGCGGCCGGGCTCGGTGCCGTCGCGGCGTACCTCGTCCTGTTCTGCTCACTGATCTTCGCGCGCCGCCAGCCCACCTGACCGGCCCCGATTCGGGTCCGCGCCCCGGGCGCGAGACAATGGGGACGTGTCCGAGCCGCAGGCGAAGAAGCGTCCCCGCCACCTGATGGACCCCGACAACCCGCGCCGCGAGGTCAAGTCGCAGGCGAGCGGGTCGATGCACCTCGAGCCGGTGCAGAAGTGGGTGCTCTCGGTGCTCGCGGCCACCACGATCGTGCACCTGGCCTTCGGCCTGGTGATCGCGGCGATGTACGTCGACGACGCGCGCACCGACGCCCAGGTGGGCCTGAACATCCTGGCCGGCGCCTTCGGCGTCATCGCGGTCGCGGTGTTCCGGGCGATCCACCAGTTCAAGATGCTGTCGCCGTGGCTGCTGCTCGGCGTGGTGCCGACGTTCCTGGGGCTCTGGCTCACCTTCCGCTGAGTACCGTGGGGGCATGGCTGACACCGCGACCCAGACCAAGGCGACCACCCTCCTCCGGCTCCACCAGGCACCCGAGCTCCTCACCGTCGTGAACGTCTGGGACGTGATCAGCGCGAAGGTGGTCGCGGACGTCGAGGGCACGACAGCGCTGGCGACCGCGAGCCACTCGATCGCCGCGTCCTACGGCTACCCCGACGGGGAGAACATCCCCGTCGACCTGATGCTCGAGGCGGTCGGCCGCATCGTCGCCTCGACCGACCTCCCCGTGACCGCGGACCTCGAGGGCGGCTACGGCGACCCGGCCGAGACCGTGCGCCGCGCGATCGGCATCGGCGTCGTCGGCGCCAACATCGAGGACCAGATGCGCCCGCTCGCGGAGGCGGCGGCGAACGTGGAGAAGATCATGAAGGCCGCCGAGCAGGAAGGTGTCGACTTCGTGCTGAATGCGCGCACCGATGCGTTCGTGAAGGGCCGCGACCGCGACCAGGGCGAGGTCCTCGCGGAGGCCGTCGAGCGCGGCAAGGCGTTCCTCGATGCCGGCGCGCCCGTGGTGTTCGTGCCCGCCCGTCTGGACGAGGACCAGGTGGTCACGCTGGTCGACGCCTTCGGTCCCCAGCGGCTGACGATGATCGGGATCCCCGGCGTGCCGTCGCTCGCCCGGTTGCAGGAGCTCGGTGTCGCGCGGGTCTCCTACGGCCCGATGTCGCAGAACGTCGCACTCACCGCGCTCCAGGAGCTCGTCGAGGACGTGCACCGCGGCGGCGGCGTCCCGTCGACGATGCGGATGCTCAACTGAGCTAGAGCCGCTCGATGATGGTCACGTTGGCCTGACCGCCGCCCTCGCACATCGTCTGCAGGCCGTACCGCCCACCGGTCCGCTCGAGCTCGTTGAGCATCGTGGTCATCAGCCGCGCACCGGTGGCGCCGATCGGGTGACCGAGGGCGATGCCACCGCCGTTCACGTTGACCTTCTCGTGCGGGACGCCGATCTCGTGCATCCAGGCGAGCACGACGGGGGCGAACGCCTCGTTGCACTCGAACAGGTCGATGTCCTCGACCGACAGGCCGGTCTTGTCCAAGGCGTGCTTGGTCGCCCGGATCGGCCCGGTGAGCATCCAGACGGGGTCGTCGCCGCGCACCGAGAGGTGGTGGATCCGCGCGCGCGGGGTGAGCCCGTGCTCGGCGACCGCGCGCTCCGACGCGATGAGCAGCGCGGCGGAGCCGTCACAGATCTGCGAGGCCATGGCCGCGGTGATCCGGCCACCCGGCGCCAGCGGGTCGAGGCCGGCCATCTTCTCCAGCGTGGTCTCGCGCGGGCACTGGTCGGTGTCGAAGTCGCCAACGGGGTCGATCTCGTTCTTGAACCGGCCCTCCGCGATCGCCGTCCGCGCCCGCTCGTGCGAGGCCAGCGCGAACTCCTCCATGCTCTCGCGGGAGAAGTCCCACTTCTCCGCGATCATCTCGGCCGAGCGGAACTGGCTGACCTCCTGGTCGCCGTACCGCGCCTGCCAGCCCGGCGACTCCGCGAACGGCGTCGAGAAGCCGTACTGCTGGCCGACGATCATCGCCGCCGAGATCGGGATCGCGCTCATGTTCTGCACGCCGCCCGCGACCACGAGGTCCTGGGTGCCCGACATGACGCCCTGGGCCGCGAAGTGCACCGCCTGCTGCGACGAGCCGCACTGGCGGTCGATGGTCACGCCCGGGACATGGTCGGGCAGCCCGGCGACCAGCCACGCCGTCCGCGCGACGTCACCCGCCTGCGAGCCGATCGTGTCGCAGCAGCCGAGGATCACGTCGTCGACGGCCCCGGGGTCGACGCCGGTACGCCGCACCAGCGCGGCCAACGTGTGGGCGGCGAGGTCGGCGGAGTGCATCGCAGCGAGCGCTCCCCCGCGCTTGCCCACAGGAGTTCTGACA
The DNA here is from genome assembly GCF_039541135.1 of Nocardioides caricicola. Lineage (NCBI taxonomy): Bacteria > Bacillati > Actinomycetota > Actinomycetes > Propionibacteriales > Nocardioidaceae > Nocardioides > Nocardioides caricicola. The sequence goes on from NZ_BAABFQ010000003.1 coordinate 353,475, forward strand.
GCGTCGACGATGTAGGCCTCAGGCATGAGCAATCCCATCGAGAAGAATGGTGAGGTACTGGTCCGCCACCTCGGTGTGGCTGAGCTCCCCGCCGGGGCGGTACCACCGGACCGCGACCCAGACGGTGTCGCGGATGAACCGGTAGGTGAGCTCGATGTTCAGGTCCTTGCGCAGCGCGCCGGTCTTCACGCCCTCGTTGAGCAGGGTCATCCAGACCTCGCGCGACTGGGCGTTGCGCTCGGCGAGGTAGCCGAACCGCTCGAAGCCGCCCAGGAAGTCCGCCTCGTTCTGGAAGATCGCGACCTCGTAGCGGTGCTGGTCGATCGCCTCGAACGACAGCCGGACCGCCCGCTCGATCTTGGTCCGCGCGTCGGCGTCGCTGGCGATCACCTCGTCGTACGCCGCGAACAGCTCGGTCTGGAACGTCTGCAGGATCTCGTCGACCATCGACTCCTTGGAGTCGAAGTGGTGGTAGAGGCTCCCCGAGAGGATGCCGGCGGCGTCGGCGATGTCGCGGACCGTGGTGTTCTTGAAGCCCTTCTCGGCGAAGAGCTCGGCGGCGATCTCGAGCAGCTCGTCGCGCCGCGTCGCCGAGGCCGGTGTCTCCTTAGGCATGCTGGCTGCTCACAGACACGACTTCGCCGGTCATGTACGACGCGTAGTCGCTGGCGAGGAACACCATCACGTTCGCGACCTCCCACGGCTCCGCGGCACGCTTGAACGCCTCGCGGTCCTTCAGCTCCGCGAGCAGCTCGTCGGACGTGACCTTCGCGAGGAACGGGTGCATGGCCAGGCTCGGCGACACCGCGTTGACCCGGATCCCGTGCGGCGCCAGGTCCATCGCCGCGGACCGGGTCAGCGCCATCACGCCGGCCTTGGCCGCGGCGTAGTGCGCCTGCCCCTCCTGCGCGCGCCAGCCGATCACCGAGGCGTTGTTGACGATCACGCCCTTCTTGCCGGCCGCCACCATGCGGTTGCCGGCGGCCCGGATGCAGCGGAACGTGCCGGTCAGCGTGATGTCGAGGACCCGCGTCCACTGCTCGTCGGTCATCTCGAGGATGCTCGCCGTACCGCCCAGTCCGGCGTTGTTGACCATGACGTCGATGCCGCCGAACTCGTCGGCCGCGTCCAGGAACGCCGTCAGCTGCGCCTCGTCGGTCACGTCGCAGACCAGCTGCCGCACGCGGTCGGCGCCGAACTCCTCGGCGAGCGTTGCCTCCGCCTCCGCGAGCCGGCGCTCGTGGGTGTCGCTGAAGACCACCGCCTTCGCACCCTCCTCGAGCGCGCGGCGGACGACGGACGCGCCGATGCCCGCACCCGCGCCGGCGGTGACCGCGACGACCTTGCCGGCCAGGAGGTCGTGTCCAGGGACGTACTCAGGGGCGGTCATCCGCGTGCCTCTCGAGGAAGGCCGAGCACACGCTCGGCGAGGATGTTGCGCTGCACCTCGTCGCTGCCGCCGTAGATCGTGTCGGCACGGGAGAACAGGAAGAGCCGCTGCCAGCGGTCGAGGTCGTACGGCGCTCCAGCGGTGAGGCCCTCGGCGCCGACGACGTCCATCGACACCTCGCCGAGACGCTTGTGCCAGTTCGCCCAGACCAGCTTGAAGATCGAGGCCTGGGCCGGGTCGTCCTCGGACAGCCCCCGCAGTGCCTGGAACCGGATCACGTCGAGCTCGACGGCCAGGCCGGCCAGCCGGTCGCGGACGACGGGGTCCTCGATGGCGCCGTTCTGCTTCGCCACGTCGAGCAGCGCCTCCAGCTCGCGGAAGAATCCGACGACCTGGCCGAGCACGGACACGCCGCGCTCGAAGCCGAGCAGCGCCATCGCAACCTTCCACCCGTCGCCGGGCTCGCCGACGACGAGATCGGCCGAGGTGCGGGCGCCGGTGAAGAACACCTCGTTGAACTCCGAGCCGCCGGTCAGCTGCTCGATCGGCCGGACCTCCACGCCGTCCTGGTCGATCGGGACCAGCAGGAACGACAGGCCGCGGTGCCGCTCGGACCCGGGCTCGGTGCGCGCCACGACGAACAGCCACTGGCTCTCGTGGGCGTTCGACGTCCACACCTTCTGGCCGTCGATGACCCACTCCCCGTCATCGGCAGAGCCCTCGAGACGCGCCTTGGTCTGCACGTTGGCGAGGTCGGAGCCGGCGTTCGGCTCGGAGTAGCCCTGCGCCCACAGCTCCTCGACCGCCACGATCTTCGGCAGGAACCGCCGCTTCTGCTCCTCGGTGCCGAACGCGATCAGCGTCGGGCCGAGCAGCTCCTCGCCGAGGTGGTTGACGCGCACCGGCGCGTCCGCACGGGCGTACTCCTCGTGGAAGATCACCTGCTGGACCAGGCTGAGCCCGCGGCCGCCGTACTCGGTCGGCCAGCCCAGGCAGGTCCAGCCGTGCTCGGCCAGCAGCCGGTTCCACGCGACCCGCTCCTCGTGCGCCTCGTGGTCGCGCCCGGGACCACCGAGCCCACGCAGCGCGAGCCAGTCGCCGGTCAGGTGCTCCTCGAGCCAGGCCCGCACCTCGGCGCGAAATGCCTGGTCCTCCTCGGAGTAGGTCAGGTCCACGGGTGGTACTGTACCAAGCAAATGCTTGGTCAGGAGACATTGCCCGCCCTGCTCCGCGACGCCGCGGAGCGTTTCGGCGACCACGCGGCCTACCGGGAAGGCGACCGGACGGTCTCGTACGCCGAGCTCCTGCGGCTCGTGGAGCGGACCAGTGCGGCCTACGGCATCGCCTCCGGCGACCGGGTCGTGATCTGGGGTCCGAACAGCATCGACTGGGCCGTGGCCGCCCTCGCCGTCTCGTACGCCGGCGGCGTCCTGGTGCCGGTCAACTCGCGCTACGTCGGCGCCGAGGTCGCCGACGTCGTCGAGCGCACCTCCGCCGCGCGGGTCGTGGTCCACGACGGCTTCCTCGGGCGCGACCAGGTCCAGGAGCTGCGCGACGCCGGCGTGGACGCCGGGGTCGTCACGACGCTGGCCGACCTGATGGCCACCGAGGCCGCGGGCGCCGCGCCTGCCGACGTCACGCCGGACGACGTTGCCGACATCCTCTTCACGTCCGGCACCACCGGACGCTCCAAGGGCGCGATGAGCGCGCACCGGCAGACGGTCGGCGTCGCGCGCGCGTGGGCGGAGCTCGGCGGGGTCCGGCAGGACGACCGATACCTCGTCGTGAACCCGTTCTTCCACTCGTTCGGCTACAAGATCGGCATCGTGGTCGGGCTGCTGACCGGCGCGACGCTCTACCCGCTCGCGACGTTCGACCTCGACGAGACGATGCGGCTGATCGAGGAGGAGCGGATCACCGTGCTCCCCGGTGCGCCGACGATCTTCACCTCCCTGCTCAACGCCCCCGGCCGCGAGGAGCGCGACCTGTCCTCGCTGCGGCTCGCGGTCACCGGAGCGGCCGTCGTGCCGGTCGTGCTGATCGAGCGGATGCGCGACGAGCTCCGGATCGACCAGGTCGTCACGGCGTTCGGGATGACCGAGGCCGTCGTGGTCACGATGTGCCGCGAGGGCGACTCGGCGGAGACCGTGGCGAGCACCAACGGCCGCGCGATCCCAGGCATGGAGACGCGGATCGCCGACAACGGAGAGCTGCTGGTCCGGGGCGACTACGTGATGCTCGGCTACCTCGACGACCCGGAGGCGACGGCCGAGGCGATCGACGCGGACGGTTGGCTGCACACCGGCGACGTCGGGACCCTTGACGAGCACGGCAACCTCGCGATCACCGACCGACTCAAGGACATGTACATCTCCGGCGGGTTCAACGTGTACCCCGCCGAGGTCGAGCAGACGCTGGCCCGCCTGGACGGCGTGGCCGACGTCGCGGTCGTCGGCGTGCCCGACGACCGGATGGGCGAGGTCGGCAAGGCGTTCGTCGTGGGCACGGCCACGCCCGACGACGTGATCGCCTTCGCCAAGGAGCGCCTCGCGAACTTCAAGGTCCCGCGGTACGTCGAGGTCGTCGACGGTCTGCCGCGGAACCTGTCCGGCAAGGTGCTGAAGAACGAGTTGCGCGGTGGTTGAGGTGCGAGCGAAGCGAGCCTCGAAACCACCCGAGCCCGGAGGTGGTTTCGAGGCTCCTCGCTGGCGCTCGTCGCACCTCAACCACCGACGAGAGGACCTCTGTTGGACCTGACCTTGTCCGAGTCCGAGCTGGCCTTCCGCGACGAGGCCCGGGAGTGGCTGGCCGCGAACGTGCCGAGCGAGCCGCTGCCGTCGATGGACACCGCCGACGGCTTCGTCGCCCACCAGGAGTGGGAGCAGAAGCTCGCCGACGCGCGCTGGGCGGTCGTGTCGTGGCCCGAGGAGTACCACGGCCGCGGCGCCTCGCTGGTCGAGTGGGTGATCTTCGAGGAGGAGTACTACCGCGCCGGCGCACCGGGCCGGGTCAGCCAGAACGGCATCTTCCTGCTCTCGCCGATCCTGTTCGACCACGGCACGAAGGAGCAGCAGGACCGGTTCCTCCCCTCGATGGCCACCGGCGAGAAGATCTGGGCGCAGTGCTGGTCCGAGCCCGAGGCGGGCTCCGACCTCGCCTCGCTGCGCTCCACCGCGACTCGTGACGACCAGCGTGGCGGCTGGGTGCTCAACGGCCAGAAGACCTGGTCCTCACGGGCGACGTACGCGCACTGGGGCTTCGGCCTGTTCCGCTCCGACCCGGAGGCCCAGCGGCACCACGGGCTGACGTACTTCCTCTTCCCGCTCGACGCGGACGGCGTGACCGTGCGGCCGATCGCCCAGCTCGACGGGGAGGCCGGGTTCGCGGAGGTGTTCTTCGAGGACGTGTTCGTGCCGGACTCCGACGTGCTCGGCGCGCCCGGCGACGGCTGGCGGGTCGCGATGTCGACCGCCGGCAACGAGCGCGGCCTCTCGCTGCGCTCCCCCGGCCGGTTCTGCGCGGCCGCCGACCGGCTCGTCGACCTCTACCGCGAGCAGCCCGACCCGACGTTCGCCGACGGCGTCGTGGACGCCTGGATCAAGGCGCAGGCCTACCGGCTCTACACGTGGGGCACGGTCACGAAGCTGGCCGGTGGAGGCGACATCGGCGCCGCGGGCTCGGTGAACAAGGTGTTCTGGTCCGAGCTCGACATCGCGCTGCACGAGACCGCGCTCGACCTGCTCGGCCCCGAGGCGGAGGTGGAGTCGCGCTGGCTCGACGGCTACACGTTCGCGCTCTCCGGCCCGATCTACGCGGGCACCAACGAGATCCAGCGCAACATCGTCGCCGAGCGCATCCTCGGCCTGCCGCGAGAGGTGAGGAAGTGAAGTTCGTCCTCGACGGGGACCAGAAGGACTTCGCGTCTGCCCTGGACTCCCTGCTGGCCAACGCCGACACTGTCGCGGTCGCCCGGGCCTGGGCCGACGGCGACCACGAGCCCGGGCTCAAGCTCTGGGAACGCCTCGCCGAGATGGGCGTGACGTCGCTCGCGACCGACGAGACGCCGGTCGAGATGTGCATCGCGTTCGAGGCGCTCGGCCGACACGCCGTGCCCGGTCCCTGGGTCGAGTCGGTCGGCTACCTGGGCGCGGAGGAAGGCATCCGGACCGTCGCCCTGCCGCCGGTCGTGCCGTACGCCCTGGACGCCGACATCGCCGACAACGTCACCGAGGTCGGGGCGCGGCACGGCTCCGTCGACCGCACCCGGCGCCTCTTCGAGGTCGAGGGCACCACCGAGATCGACCAGGCTGCGTTCGACCGGGCGGTCATCGCGGTCTCGGCGCAGCTGCTCGGCTGCGGCGAGCGGATCCTCGACGACTCGGTGACCTACGTGAAGCAGCGCAAGCAGTTCGGCCGCGAGATCGGGTCCTACCAGGCGATCAAGCACCAGCTTGCCGACGTGCGCATCGCGCTCGACTTCGCCCGCCCGCTGGTGCTGGGCGCGGCCCTGGGCGAGGTGCCGGCGTCCGCAGCCAAGGTGGCGTGCGCGGACGCGGCGTACCGCTCCGCCCGCACGGGCCTGCAGGTGCACGGCGCCATCGGCTACACCCAGGAGTTCGACCTGAGCATCTGGCTCACCAAGGTCCGCGCGCTGGTCACCGCGTGGGGGACGCCGGCCTACCACCGGCAGCGGCTGTTGGAAGGGCTCGTCTGATGGACTTCGCGCTCACCGAGGAGCAGCGCGAGCTCGCCTCGACCGTGCGGTCGTTGCTGGCCAAGCGCGCCGACGCCCGTGCCGAGCAGTACGACGAGTCGCTCTGGCAGACGCTCTGCGAGCAGATCGGCGTGCCCGCGCTCGGCATCCCCGAGGAGTACGGCGGTGCCGGGTTCTCGTTGTTCGAGTCGCTCGTCGCGCTCGAGGAGGTCGGCCGGTCGCTGGCGCCGTCGCCGCTGCTGTCCTCCCTGGTGACCTCGGAGGCGTTGCTGGCCGGGGCGGACGAGGACGCCAAGCAACGGCTGCTCCCCCGGATCGCCGAGGGTGAGGTCGCGGCCTTCGTCGACGGGGACGGTCCGGTGCTCGACGGCGACCTCGCGTCCGTGCTCGTCGCGGCCACCGACGACGGTCTCGTCGAGCTCGCGGACGCCGAGCGCACCTGGGTCACCACCATGGACCAGACGATCCGGCTCGCCACCGTGGCCGGCGGATCCGCGACGCCCATCGGCGACGCCGGCAAGGCCCGCGACCGAGCCCGGCTGGTCGGCGCGGCCGGGGTCGCCGCGCTCGCCGTCGGGTGCGCCGAGCGAGCCCTGGACATGACGGTCTCGTACTCCCAGGAGCGCGTGCAGTTCGGCCGCCCGATCGGCTCCTTCCAGGCGCTCAAGCACCGGATGGCCGACATGCTGGTGCTGCTGGAGATGTCGCGCACCGCGTCGTGGGCGGCGTCGTACGCCGTCGCCACCCACGCCGAGGACGCCGAGCGCCTCGCGCACGTCGCGAAGTCCTACTGCTGCGACGCGCTCTCGCACATCGCCGGCGAGACCGTGCAGCTGCACGGTGGCATCGCGATCACCTGGGAGCACGACGCGCAGCTGGTGTTCAAGCGTGCGCACGCGCTCGGCCAGCTGTTCGGGAGCCCGCGAGAGCACCGGAAACTCGTGCGCCTCTGAGCCGGAGCGGGCCCCACCTCCGCGTGGCGCAGCTGACGCCGTAGCGGCCAGATCCCTTGCGTGGGAAGGCTTGTGGACGTTTCGTGGACGAGCCGTTACCGATCGCTCTGGACCGATCCGGCCTTTCCGCGCCGATTTCGTCCGAAACCTCGCCAGTCACACGTGTCACTCCTATGTTCGGCTCATGACCACCTTCGCCATCGCCGCAGAGGCACTTCTCGACGAGACCGACGAGCTGGACGTGCTCCCGCGCTCGGTCGCGAACCCGCGTCGTACGACGTGGACCGGCTTCGCCAAGGACGACGCCGACCGCCTGCCGGCCAGCTGAGACCTATCTCACGCCGTCGCAACTCGCCTGCCTCGGATCGGCTACCTAGGGTGGCCACGTGGATGCCAACGAGACCTTTCAGGACCAGGACGTCGACACCCTCACCGAGGACATCACCGAGACCGAGGTCTGGCCGACGTCGACCGCCAACCAGACGCGGATCCGTATCTGACCTCGTCGTACCTCTTCGACCCACCCGCATCGCGGGTGGGTCGAACCCATTTCGGGCCGGTCCCTTCTCAGGCTCGGATGTCGCCGCGAGCCAGGGAGCTTCATCGACCCGGACGCCGCGGCTGTGGGATCGGTTGTCAGCGCGGGTCGGTGGTGCGGTACTGGCCGGCGTAGAACAGCAGCGGCTCCGCGGCCGCGTCGTCGTGGACCGCCAGCTCGGCCACCCGACCGATGACGACGTAGTGGTCGCCGGCCTCGTGCACCTGGTGGATCGTGCAGTCGACGTGCGCCAGCACGCCTTCGAGGACCGGGGAGCCGGTGATCGGCGCCGGGGTCCACTTCACGTCCGCGAACTTGTCGGTGCCCCGGCTGGCCATCGTGTTGGACAGCTCGGCCTGGTCGGCGCCGAGGAAGTTCACGCAGAACCTGCCCGAGCGCTGGATCAGCGGCCACGCCCGGGAGGTCTTCGCCGGGATGAACAGCACCAGGGGCGGGTCCAGCGAGACGCTGGAGAACGACTGACAGGTCAGGCCGACCGGCTCGCCGTGGCTGATGCCGGTCACCACCGTGACACCCGAGGCGAACTGCCCGAGCACGTCGCGGAACCGGCGCGCGGCGGCGACGTGCTCCGGGTCGTCGTGGACGGCGATGTCCTCGCCCGGGCGCAGCTCGAAGTCGATGTCCTGGTCGCCCAGCCAGGAGCTGATCAGCTCCGGGCTCGGCCAGGTCTCCCGGGCGTCCGGGCTCATCCCCTCCGGAATGTCCGAGGTCATGGGATCAGTCTTTCACTGGCCGCCGCCGAAGTCGTGACCCCAGTACGACACGGCCGTCGACTCGCGCGCCACCCAGCGCCCGTCGTCGACCGTGAGGCCGTCGGTCCCGAACTCGACGTCGAAGCCACCGGGTGACTTCACGTAGAACGAGATCATCTCGTCGTTCATGTGCCGGCCCAGCGTCGCCGAGAGCGGCGCGCCGTGCTTGCGGACCCGCTCCAGGGCGCGGCCGACGTGGTCGAGCTCGTCGACCTCCAGCATGATGTGCACGCACTTGGAGGGGTTCGGCATCGGCAGGAACGCGAGCGAGTGGTGCCGCGGGTTCACGCCCAGGAAGCGCAGCCAGACCTTCGAGCCGGGCTCCTTGCCGACGAACTCCCCCGGCATGCTCATCGAGTCGCGCAGCCGGAAGCCGAGCACGTCGGTGTAGAACCGCAGCGCCTCGACGTCGTCGAGCACCGGCAGCACGATGTGCCCCATCCCCTGGTCCCCGGTGACGAACGTGGCGGCGTACGGCGTGACCACCGGCCGCGACTCGTAGGTGATGCCGTGGAAGAGCTCGAAGACGTTGTCCCAGGGGTCGCTGAACCGGATCAGCTCCTGCACCCGGCGCTCGTCGAGCTCCTCCTTGGTGCCCTCCTCGAAGTCCACGCCGGCCTTGCTGAGGTGCTCGCGGGCCTCCTGCAGGGCGCGGTGGTCGGCGAGCTCCCAGCCGGTGGCCGCGAGCTGGTCGACGTCGGAGGGGAACACCACGAGCCGGGCCGAGACCTGGTCGATGCGCCAGTACTGGTTGTCCGGGTTGGGGCCGCGCCCGGCAGCGAGGCCGAGGACCTTGCCGGCGAACGTCTCCCACTGGGACAGGTCGGTGCTGGCGACGCGGACGTAGCCCATGCTCTTCACGTCGATCACTGCTTCGACCTCTCTACGTGACGGGCGAGGAAGGCGGTCGTGATGTCGGCGAACTCGTCGGCCGCCTCGATCTGGGCCCAGTGCCCACAGTTCGGGAAGACATGCAGCTGCGCCTTCGGGATCAGCTTGAGGGCGACCATCGCGCCGTCCAGCGGGTTCACCCGGTCCTCGCGGCCCCAGGTCAGCAGCGTGTGCTTGCGCAGCCGGTGCGCCTCGCGCCACAGCATGCCGTCCTCGGCCGTCTCCGGGTTCCAGAACGACATGCCCATCGAGCGCATCGCGTCCTGGGCGCCGGGGGCGGTCGCGTCGGCGAAACGCTCGGCGACCAGCTCGTCGGTCACCAGCTCCTGGTTCACCACCATCGTCGAGATGAACGCGCGCAGCCGCTCGGGCGTCGGGTCGGCCCCGAAGTCCATCAGCCGCTGGACCCCCTCGGTCGGGTCGGCGTGGAACAGGTTGAGCGAGAGCCCGCCCGGTCCCATCAGCACCAGCCGGCCGACGCGGTCGGGGTGGCTGAGCGCCAGCCGCATCGCCGTACCGCCGCCCAGGCTGTTGCCGAGCAGGTGCACCCGGTCGATGCCGAGCTCGTCGAGCAGCTTGACCACGTGGTCGGCCGAGTGCCGGTAGTAGTTGCCGACGACCGGCGGCTTGTCGGAGCCGCCGAAGCCCGGCTGGTCGATCAGCAGGGTGCGGAACGACGAGGCGAACTTCGGCAGCGCACTGCCGAAGTTCGACCACGCCGATGCTCCCGGCCCACCGCCGTGCAGCATGACCAACGGCAGACCGCCACCGATGTCGGTGGGCTCTCCCGCCTCGTAGTAGTTGAGCGTGATGTCCCCTGCCTTCGCAGAGTGCTGGACGCTCGCCTTGGTGATGGTCACCGTGTCAGACAACTCAGTACATCCCCGGGTCGACCTTGTGCCCGAACTCGTGCGCGCCGTACATCTGCAGCGCCCGCTCCGGGTCGTTGGCGGCGTGCACCCGCCCGGCGTGCGCGTCGCGCCACGCCCGCTGCAGGTATGTGCCCTGGGTGAGCGCGCGGCCGCCGGAGGCCTCGAACAGCGAGTCGATCGCGTCGATCGCGCGCTGGGTGCCGAGCACCTGGTCGCGGCGGACCCGCAGCCGCAGCCCGAGCGGGATCTGCTCGCCCTTGGCGACGTGCGCCTGCTCCTCGCGGATGTTGTTGACCAGCAGCGCCCAGGCGGCGTCGATCTCCGAGGACGCCTTCGCGATGCGGACCGCGGCGAACGGGTCGAGCGACGCCTTCTCGCCGAGGTACGCCGCGCGCACCCGCTTCTGCTGCATGTCGACGTGCTCGGCGTACGCGCCGCGCGCCATGCCGATGATCGGCGTCGTGATGGTGCCGGTGAAGATCGAGTGGAACGGCAGCTTGTAGAGCTCGCTGGTGTTCTGCTCCTGGCCGGGGCCGAAGCAGCGGCCGGTGTCGCCCATGCTCAGCGTGAACGCCTCGGGCACGAAGACGTCCTCGACGACGATGTCGTTGGAGCCCGTGCCCGACAGGCCGACCATGTGCCAGACGTCGACGATCGTGTAGTTCTCGCGCGGCACCATGAACGTCTTGAAGTCGACGACGTTGCCGTCGGCGTTGAAGACCAGGCCGCCGAGCAGCACCCAGGAGCAGTGGTCACAGCCGGACGAGAAGCTCCACTTGCCGGACAGCGTGTAGCCGCCGTCGGTCACCGTGGCCTTGCCGGTCGGAGCGTACGACGAGCTCAGCCGGGTGCTGGTGTCCGCGCCCCACACGGCCTGCTGGGCCTCCTCGGGGAACAGCGCGACCTGCCACGGGTGCACGCCGACGACGCTGGAGACCCAGCCCGTCGAGCCGCACGCACCCGCGATGTCGCGCACCGCGGTGTAGAAGTCGACAGGGTCGGACTCGAACCCGTCGAAGCGCTTGGGCTGGAGCAGCCGGAAGAACCCGACCTCCTCCAGCTCCTTGATCGACGCCTCGGGGACCACACGGAGTCGCTCGGCCTCGTCGGCCCGCTCCCGGATGCCGGGCAGCAGGTCGCGGACGCCGTCGAGAACAGCCTGGGACATCGACATCTCCTGTCACTGAGTGAACAGGATCGATACTAGAACACGTTCTCGTTTTGGTCGAGAACCACCCACCTCGGGTGAACCGGAGGGCTCCCGGGTCCGGGACGGTGGCGCCATGCCCGAGCGCTCCCACCGCACCCTGGTCAAGCGGTGGGGCGGCCGGGCGGTCGGCCTGACGATCACCGCCGTCGGCCTGTACGTCGTGGCACCCAGCCTGATCACGATGTTCGCGTCGTGGCCACAGCTCGCCACGGTCGACGTCCCGTGGTTCTTCGTGCTCGCCGCGCTCCAGGCCGGTCGCCTGGTGTCGCTGTGGTGGCTGACCAAGCTGGCGATGCGGCCGGGGCGCCACGAGCCGCACGACGCGCCCCGCCTCGGCTGGAGGGCGACCGCGACGGCCCAGCTGGCCGGCAGCGCCGCGGCCAAGATCCTGCCCGGCGGCGGCGCGACCGGTGGGGTGATCCAGGCGAAGATCCTCATCGACGACGGGCAGCCGCCGAAGGCGGTCGCCTCCGGGCTCGGCGCGATCGCGCTGCTGAACAACGCCGTGCTGTTCCTGCTGCCGATCCTCACGATCCCCGCGCTGCTCATCGGGCCGCCGCCGGCCGAGCAGCTGCAGCTCGGCCTGCTCGTCTCGGTGGTCCTCGCCGCCGTGATCGTCACGATCGGCGTCACCGTCCTCACCTGGCCCCGGGTGCTGGACGTGGCCGGTCGCGGGATCGGGTCGGTCGTGCACCTGATGCGCCGCACGGTGACGCCCGCGGGCGTCTCCGGCGGGCTGCTCGCGCAGCGCGAGCGGATCGCCGACGCGTTCCACGGCCGGTGGTGGCGCTCGGTGTTCGCGATGGCCGCGAGTCGGATGTTCGACTACGCCTCCCTGGTCGCGGCGCTCGTCGCCTTCGGCGTGCACGCCCGGCCGTCGGAGGTGCTGCTCGCGTTCGTCGTCTCGCAGGCGCTCGCGATCGTCCCGATCACCCCCGGTGGCGTGGGCTTCGTCGACGTCGGCCTCACCGGCATGCTCGCGCTGATCGGCGTCCCCACCGAGACCGCGATCATCGCGACGCTGCTCTACCGGCTGTTCTCGTTCTGGCTGCCGATCCCCCTCGGCGCGTTCGCCTGGGCCGGCTGGCGGATCCGGCGGCGCGGCGCCGGCTAGAGCCCGAACGCCGACCGCAGGGCGGCGACCTGGCTGGCGCGGAACTCACGGACCACGGGCTTGTCCGCGAACGCGTCGAACCCGTGGAACGCGCCGGGCACCACCCCGGTGGTGCAGGCGACGCCCGCGGCGCGCAGCCGGTCGGCGTACGCCAGCGCCTCGTCGTGGAAGAGGTCGAGGGTGCCGACGCCGATCCAGGCCGGTGGGAGGCCGGCGAGGTCCTCGCAGCGGGCGGGCGCGGCGGTCGGGTCGACGCCGGGCCGTCCGGGCGCGTGGCCGAGGTAGCTCGACCAGCCGAAGCGGTTGGCCTCGTTGCTCCACAGCCTGCGGTGCTCGCGATCCGGGTCGGGGCGTGCGGCGGTGCGGTCGTCGAGCATCGGGTAGACCAGCAGCTGGAGGCACAGCGCGGGTCCGCCCTGGCCGCGCGCGTGCAGGGCGACGGCCGCGGCCAGCCCTCCCCCGGCGCTGCCGCCGCCGATGGCGACCCGGCTCGCGTCGATCCCGGGCTGGGCGGCGAGCCACCGCACGGCGTCGTAGCAGTCGTCGCGCGCCGCCGGGAACCGGTGCTCCGGGGCGAGCCGGTACCGCACCGTCGCCACCACGACGCCGAGCTCGTCGGCGACGGAGCGCAGCGCCGGCTCGTCCTGCAACGGGCTCCCGATCAGCAGACCGCCGCCGTGGACGTAGAGCAGTGCCGGGCTCCGCGTCGGGGCGTGGGTGGGGCGGTAGACCCGGACCGAGGCGGTCGGCGACACCTGGGTCTCGAAGAAGTCCGGATCGGCGGGCAGCCGCTGGATCCCTGTGCGCAGCAGGGGTACCAGCCGCGGGCTCACCGCGGCGCGTGGCAGCAGCCGCGACCCGGTGCGCAGCTCGGGGTGGAAGCGCCCCGCCGCGAGCCGGCTACGCATCGGCGAACGCCGGGCTGAGGAAGGCGTCAAGGTGCGCGACGAGGGACGCCCGGTCGGTGATGTCGACGGCCCGACCAGGGACACCGACGAGCGAGACCACGACCCGGATCACCCACTCCGCACCGGCGACGACGTCCACGTCGCGCCGGACCAGGCCGCGCTCCTGCGCGGCGGTGAGCTGGTCGACCCAGAAGCCCGCGAGACCAGGGACGACCTCGTGGACGAATGTGCCCATCACCTCGGCGTACTCCTGCGGCTCGGCCTCCGCCAGGTCCAGCGCCAGCGGGCCCAGCGGTGCCGCGCTCGACATCAGCACGGCCTCCGCGACCATCTCCGAGAACGACGCGGCCGCCGACACCCGGGCGTCAGCCGTGGACCAGAACTCCTCGTCCCGGCGGATCAGCGCCGCCGAGATCAGCGTCGCCTTGTCGGGGAAGAACCGGTAGACGTACACCCGCGACAGCCCAGCCTCGTCGGCCACCGCCTGCACCGTCGTACGCCGGATCCCGTCCCGGCGCAGGCACGCCTCGGCGGCGTCGAGGATCCGCTCGCGGGAGCGGTCGCGTGCGGTCACGACAGCTGGTAGTCGGCCGGGTCCGGGCGGCGTGTCCAGCCCCAGTAGTCGACGATGCGGAACGGGTTGAGCCCGTGCACGTCGCCCTCGGCGTTCTTGTAGTAGTTGTGGGCGATGTGGGGCGAGGCCCACACCATCGTCTGCGCCTCGGCCTGGACGCGCTGGTACCACTCGTCGTACGCCGCCTGCGTCGGCTCGATCGCCGTGTGCCCGCCCTCGGCGAGCAGCCGCAGGCACTCGACCAGGAACGTGACCTCGCACTCCGAGGCGAAGATGATGCTCCCGCCGCTGGCGAGGTTGGTGTTCGGTCCGTAGAGCAGGAAGAGGTTCGGGAAGCCGCTGACGGTGACGCCGAGGTGGGCGCGCGGCGCGCTCCCCCAGGTCTCGCGGAGGTCGTGGCCGTCGCGGCCGATGATGCGCAGCGGCAGCAGGAAGTCGTTGACCCGGAAGCCGGTCGCCCACACGACCACGTCGGCGGGGTGGTGCTCGCCGAGGCTGTCGACGACGCCGTCGGCCTCGAGCCGGTCGACCCCGGCCCGCACCAGCGTGACGTTCTCCTTGCTGAGCGTCCGCAGCCAGCTGCCGTTGTCCTGCAGCGTGCGCTTGCCGGTTGCCGGGTAGTCGGGGACCACCTTCGCGACCAGCTCCGGGTCGTCGGGCAGCTGGCTGGTGATCCACTCGGAGAACATCGCGCGGGCGATGTCGTTGACCTCGCTGACCGAGGTCTCCTGGTGCTCCCAGGTCGGATCGACCTTCGCCGCGGCGAGCCCGGCGTCGCAGCCCGGCCAGAAGATCAGGAACCGGAACCACCGGCCGTAGAACGGCAGGTGCCGGATCGCCCAGCCGACGCCGGGTCCGACGCTGTCGTGGTAGCCCGGGTTCGGGAACATCCACTGCGCGGTGCGCTGGATGACGGTCAGCGTCTGCACCTGGTCGGCGATCGCGGGCGCCACCTGGAAGCCGGTCGCCCCGGCTCCCACCATCACCACGCGCTTGCCGGTGAGGTCGACCTCGTGGTCCCACGTCGCCGTGTGGAACGCCGGCCCGTCGAACGACCCGGGCACGTCCGGCACGAACGGCCGGTTCATCTGGCCGACGGCCGCCACGACCGCTCGGGCGACGAGTGTCGATCCGTCGTCCAGCTCGACCGACCAGGTGCCCGCGACCTCGTCCCAGGCCGCGCCCAGGACCTCGGTGGCGAACCGGGTGTGCGCGCCCAGGCCGTGCCGGTCGAACGTGCGCTGGAAGTACGCCTGCACCTCGGGCTGGCGGGGGAAGAACTCGGTCCAGTGGTCGTCGGGCTCGAAGCTGTAGCAGTAGAAGTGGCCACCCACGTCCACGCGGGCGCCCGGGTAGGTGTTCTCCCACCAGGTCCCACCCGGTCCGGCGTTCTTCTCGACGATCACGAACGGGAAGCCGGCCTCCGAGAGCCGGATCGCGGCCAGGATGCCCGACATGCCGGCGCCGATGATCACCACGGGATAGTCGGCGGCCCCGTCGACCGCACCGACCGCGCGGACGTCGGTGCCCTCGAGCTCGAGCTCCTCCAGCATCATCGGGACGTACTCGTCGCCGACCTCGGCGCCGACGATCCACGACATCAGCTGGTGGACCATCTCCGGCGCCACCGGCTCCGGCTCCGGGCAGCCCCGGTCCCGCCAGTCCCGGATCACGTCGAGGGCGAACGCGCGCGCCTCGGCCTGGGCCTCGGGAGCCATGAACCCCTGGTACTCGTTGAGGAAGCTGCCCAGCGGGCGCAGCTCGCCGGCGAGGATCGCGGCCCGGTCCTCGGGTCGGCTCATGTGCACGCAGGAGGCGAGCAGGGCGGGGACCGAGAGGTCCTCCAGCGCGGCGGCCAGCTGCTCGTCGGAGAACTCGGCGGCGGTGAACGGCCGCCCGGAGTGCACGTTGCGCATGCGGCGGAGAGTACACACTTCTCAGAATGTGTAAACAGCCCTACGGTGTGCGCCATGCGCTCCGTCATCGTCACCGGACCCGGCCAGATCGAGGTCCAGACCGTCCCCGACCCGGTGCTCGCCGGCGCGGGTGACGCGCTGGTCCGCGTCCGGTCCGCGGCCATCTGCGGCTCCGACCTCCACTTCTACGACGGTGACCTCCCGTTCTTCCCGGTGGCCGTCGGTCACGAGGTGATCGGCGAGGTCGTGGAGGTCGGCGCCGACGTACGCCGCTTCCGGGCCGGCGACCGCGTGCTCGTCGCCTCGGTCGCGGGCTGCGGCGACTGCGTGGGCTGCGCGACCGGCGACCCGGTCACGTGCGTGCAGGGACCGAAGGTGTTCGGGTCCGGCGAGCTCGGTGGCGGGCAGAGCGAGCTGCTCGCCGTGCCGGCCGCCGACTTCCAGCTGCTCCGCATCCCCGACGGTGTCGACGACGAGGCCGCGCTGCTGTTGACCGACAACCTCGGCACCGGCTGGGCGGGCGCCCAGCGCGCCGACATCCCAGCAGGTGGCACCGTCGTCGTCCTCGGGCTCGGCGCCGTCGGCCAGTGCGCCGTACGGTCCGCGCTGCTGCAGGGTGCCGGCCAGGTGCTCGCCTACGACCCGGTGTCCGGCCGCCGCGAGCTCGCGGCCGAGGCCGGCGCGACGAGCGTGGACGGGCCGCTGCTCGACGCGGTGATGGCAGCGACGGGCGGGCGGGGCGCGGACTCGGTGATCGATGCCGTGGCCATCGACGCGACGATCGACGACGCGTTCGCGAGCGTCCGCGCGGGCGGCACCGTCTCGCTGATCGGGGTGCACGACATGAACCCGTACCCCCTCGGGGCGCTGATGGGCGTCTACCGCAGCATCACGCTGCGGATGACGACGGCTCCGGTCCACCGCACCTGGGCGGACCTGGTGCCGCTCGTGCAGCACGGGCGGATCGACACCGGCGGCCTCTTCACCCACACCTTCGACCTCGCCGACGCGGCAGCGGCGTACGCCGCGGTCGGCGCGCGCGGCTCGGACTGCATCAAGGCGAGGTTCGTCCTGTGAACGGCAAGCGGGTCATCGTCACCGGCGGCGCGTCCGGCATCGGGCTGGCCAGCGCCGAGGTGCTGCTCGAGCGCGGTGCGAAGGTCGCGATCTGGGACGTCGCACCGGACACGCTGGAGGTGGCCGGGCGGATCGGCGCCCACGGCCAGGTCGTCGACGTCACCGGCGACCTCGAGGCGCCGGTCGCCGAGGCGGTCGAGGCGCTGGGCGGGCTCACCGGGCTCGTGCACGCCGCCGGCCGGGTGGACCCGACGCCCATCGGCGCGCTGACCGCCGACGCCTGGGACCTGGTCGTCGACGTGAACCTGCGTGCGCACGCCCTGCTCACCCAGGCGGCGCTCCCCCACCTCGACCGCAGCGCCGGCCCGTCGATCGTCGGCGTCTCGTCGATCGAGGGCATCGCGGCCAACCCGTGGATCCCGTCGTACTGCGCCTCGAAGGCCGGCCTCCTCGGCCTGACCCGCTCGATGGCCGCGCAGCTCGGCCCCGAGGGCGTCCGCGTGAACGCCGTCTGCCCCGGCTTCGTGGTCACGCCGATGCTCCAGCCCGCTCTGGACATCCCCGAGGTGAAGGCGGAGTTCGAGCAGTCGACGCCGCTCGGTCGGATGGCCCAGCCGCGCGAGATCGCCACCGTCGTCGCCTTCCTGCTCTCCGACGACGCGTCCTTCGTCACCGGCACCGAGCTGGTCGTCGACGGCGGGCTGATCTGCAAGCACTGAACCGTGAGCCGGTCAGCCCGCGGCCCGGCGTCTCCGTCAACGACGAGCGCCCCGACCGCGCCCGACCCAGACTTACTAGCCGATTAGTCAGGGGGCGCACCTGTCGCTGCCTCACCGGCCCGGTGCCCACCCGGGCCTCTGTCAGGGTGGTGGGGTGGAGGTGCTTCCCGACATCGTCGCCCCGGAGCCGGTGATCGTCTTCTGCGGGCTGGCGGGGGCCGAGAGCACCAAGCTGCGCGACCACTACTACGAGACGCCCGGCAACAGCTTCTGGGAGTCGCTGCACCTCAGCGGTCTCTCCCCGCGCCGGCTGCGGCCCGAGGAGGACCACGTCGTCGCCGACCTCGGCCTCGGGCTCACCGACCTGGTCGGGCACTGGGACCCGCGGTGGGTCGAGCTCGACGCCCTGGTCGGCAAGCTGGAGCGCTGGCGGCCGGAGTGGCTGGCGTTCACCAGCAAGACCGTCGCGCACGAGGCGGCCCGGGCGCTGGGCGTACGCCGCCCCGGGCTCGGGCCGGCCGACTGGTACCTCGGACCCGCCCAGGTGTTCGTGCTCCCTGGGGTGAGCGGTGCGAACCAGCGCAAGGACTACGACGGCCGCCCCAACCGCCTCTCGTGGTGGCGCGACCTCGCCGCGCTGTCGGGACGAGGATGATGACGTTCGCCCGCCCTGAGCAGGGCGTGGCCTACGGCCACGCCCTCCGAAGTGGCGCCACGCAGACCATCTCGGTGAGCACCACCGGCCGCGGGGCGGACCGACGGACCAGCGCCGGCGCGCCGGTGCCCGTGGTCGCGGTCTCGGCCACCGGTGGCATCGTCGCCTTCACGTCCCCGTCGTCGAGCATCAGCTGTTGGCCGCCTCCTTGTCCTGCTCGGCCTTGAGCATGAGGGCGATGTCGATGAGCTGGTCCTCCTGGCCGCCGATGAGCTTGCGGCGCCCGGCCTCGAGCAGGATCTTCGCGCCCGAGACGCCGTAGCGCTCCGCGGCGTTGCCGGCGTGCTTGAGGAAGGAGGAGTAGACCCCGGCGTAGCCCATCATCAGCGTCATCCGGTCCAGCTGGCACTCCTCGGGCATCGCGGGCTTGATGACGTCCTCGGAGGCGTCGACGATCGTGAGGAAGTCGATCCCGGTCTTCCAGCCCAGCTTGTCGCAGACCCCGACGAACGCCTCCAGCGGCGTGTTCCCCGCACCGGCGCCGAAGCGGCGCACCGACCCGTCGATCTGGGTCGCACCCGCACGGGCGGCGATGATCGTGTTCGCCACCCCCAGGCCGAGGTTCTCGTGGCCGTGGAACCCGACCGTGGCCTCACCACCGATCTCGGCGACCAGCGCCCAGACCCGGTCCGCGGTCTGCTCCATGATCAACGCACCAGCCGAGTCCACGACGTACACACACTGACAGCCCGCATCGACCATGATCCGCGCCTGCTTGGCCAGCACCTCCGGCGGCTGGGTGTGGCTCATCATCAAGAACCCGACGGTCTCCAGACCGAGCTCGCGGGCCAGCCCGAAGTGCTGCACCGACACGTCGGCCTCGGTGCAGTGCGTCGCGATCCGGCAGATCTGCCCACCGTTGTCCTGCGCGGCCCGGATGTCCTCCTTCGTGCCGACACCCGGGAGCATCAGGAACGCGATCTTCGCGCGCTTCGCGGTCTCGGCCGCGATCTTGATCAGCTCCTGCTCCCACGTCTTGGAGAACCCGTAGTTGAACGACGACCCACCCAACCCGTCACCGTGCGTCACCTCGATCACCGGCACCCCGGAGGCATCCAGCGCCTCGACGATGTCATGGCACTCGGTCGCGGTGAACTGGTGCCGCTTGTGGTGCGACCCGTCGCGCAGACACGTGTCTGTCAGCCGCAGGTCCAGTTCGTCGGACCAACGCCGAGTCAGCTCGTTCACAGGATGCTCCTTGCGATGTTGTCGCCCACCCGCGCGGCCGCGGCGGTCATGATGTCGAGGTTCCCGGCGTACGGCGGCAGGAAGTCGCCCGCGCCCTCGACCTCCACGAACACCGACACCTTCACCTGCCCACGCGTCGCCGGGGACGGGTCGTCGATCTGCGGCTCCTGCAGCAGCCGGTAGCCCGGCACGTACTCCTGCACGGCCTTCTCCATCGCGAAGACCGACGCCACGATCGCATCGCGATCCGCGTCCGGCGCAACCGCGCAGAAGATCGTGTCCCGCATGATCATCGGCGGCTCCGCCGGGTTCAAGATGATGATCGCCTTGCCCTCCGCGGCACCACCGATACCGGTCACCCCAGCCGCAGTCGTGCGCGTGAACTCGTCGATGTTCGCCCGCGTCCCCGGCCCCGCCGACACGCTCGACACCGACGCCACGATCTCGGCGTACGACACCGCAGCAGCCCGAGACACCGCGGCCACCATCGGGATCGTCGCCTGCCCACCACACGTCACCATGTTGACGTTCATCGCGGACACGAACTCCTCACCGTTCACCGGCGGGATCACCCCCGGCCCCACCGCCGCAGGAGTCAGATCCACAGCCCGGATCCCCGCCTCCTCGTAGCGCGGCGCGTACTCACGGTGCACATACGCCGAGGTCGCCTCGAAGATCAGGTCCGGCAGCTGGTCCTGCTTCAGCAACCAGTCCACCCCCTCGTGGCTGGCCTCCAGGCCCTTCTCGGCCGCCAGCCGCAACCCCTCCGACGACGGATCCACCCCGATCATCCACCGCGGCTCCACCACCTCCGAACGCAACAGCTTGTACATCAAGTCGGTGCCGATGTTCCCCGGCCCCACGATCGCTGCGGTCAGCTTTGACACGGTGCTCACTCCTCGAAGGTGACGCTGAGCGGCGCGAAGCCGCTGATGGTGGCCACGACCCGGTCTCCCGGGGCGAACGGCACGAACGGGCCCAGGGCCCCGGACAGGATCAGCTGGCCCGCGCGCAGCGGCTCGCCGTAGCGCTGGGCCTGGACGGCCAGCCAGCGCAGCGCCTCGAGCGGGTCGCCGAGGCAGGCGGCGCCGCTGCCGGCGGAGCGCTCCTCGCCGTTGATGGTGAGCGACATCGTGACGTCGCGCGGCTCGACCTCGTCGAGGGTCCGGCCGTCGGTGCCGACCACGAACAGCCCGCTGGAGGCGTTGTCGGCGACGGTGTCGGTGAACCCGATCTTCCAGTCGGCGATCCGCGAGTCCACGATCTCGAGCGCGGGCAGCGCGACCTCCACGGCGTCGCGGACCACCTCCAGGGTGATCTCGGCATCGTCGATGTCACGCCCGAGGCGGAACGCGACCTCGCCCTCGACCCGCGGCTGCAGCAGGGTGCGCATCGAGATCGGGTCGCCCCCCACTCCAGCGCTGACGTCCATGACGTCGAGCAGGTAGCCGAAGTCGGGCTGGTCGACCCCGAGCTGGGTCTGCACCGCCTCCGAGGTCGCGCCGATCTTGCGGCCGACGACCGTGGCGCCGGCGGCCAGCCGACCCTGCACGAGCCCCTGCTGGACGGCGTACGCCGCATCCAGGTCGTCGGTGCCGATCAGGTCGCGGACGGGCGCGCACGGCACCCGCGTCTCCTGCGCCTGGGTGAGTCGCGCCACAGCGGCCGCGATCGAGTCCGGAGAGGTCACGGGATCGATAGTAGAACCTGTTACAGTTTCTGGCCATGACGACCCCCCTTCCCGAGCGCGTCGACGTCGTGGTCGTCGGCGCGGGCGGCGCCGGCATGACCGCCGCGCTCGCGTCGAGCAAGCGCGGCCTCCGGACCGTGCTGATCGAGAAGAGCTCCTACTTCGGCGGGTCGACCGCGCGCAGCGGCGGAGGCGTCTGGATCCCGGGCAACTACGCCCTCAAGAAGGCCAAGCAGGACGACCCGCTCGAGAACTCCAAGCTCTACCTCGACTCGATCGTCGGCGACGTCGTCCCGAAGGTGCGTCGGGACACCTACCTCGACCGCGGTGCCGAGGTCCTCGACTTCGTCCGGGACAACACTCCCCTGCGGTTCACCTGGGTGCCCGACTACGCCGACTACCACCCCGAGGCGCCCGGCGGTCGCCCGGCCGGTCGCTCCTGCGAGCCGATCCCGCTGGACGCGCGCTTCCTGGGTGACGAGCTCGAGCGGCTGCACCCGCAGTACACCAAGGCGCCGGCGAACATGATCGTCACGCAGGCCGACTTCCGGAAGATCAGCCTCGGCCTGCGGACCCTGCGCGGCCCGGTCACCATGGCGAAGGTCTTCGTGCGCCGGATGGTCGCGATGGTGCTGCGCCGCAAGATGTTCGCGATGGGCAACGCGATCGCGATCGGCCTGCGCAAGGGACTGATGGATGCCGGCGTGCCGGTCCACTACGACACCGAGCTCACCGACCTCGTCCTCGAGGACGGGCGCGTGGTCGGCGTCCGCGTCCGGCGCGACGGCCAGGAGCAGGTGATCCGCGCCGAGCGCGGCGTCATCCTCGGCAGCGGCGGCTTCGAGCGCAACCTGGAGATGCGCGAGAAGTACCAGCCCCAGCCGACCTCGGTCGACTGGACGACCGGCTCGCAGTTCAACACCGGCGGCGGCATCCTCGCCGGCATCGCGGCGGGCGCTCAGCTCGACCTCATGGACGACTCGTGGTGGGGTCCGACGATCCCGTTGCCGTCCGGGCCGTGGTTCTGCCTGGCCGAGCGCAACCTGCCCGGGTCGATCATCGTCAACCAAGCCGGCCAGCGGTACATGAACGAGGCGCTGCCGTACGTCGAGGCCGTGCACGCGATGTACGACGGTGAGGCCACCGGCGTCGGCCACGTGCCGAGCTGGATGATCATCGACCAGCGCTACCGCAACCGCTACATCTTCGCCGGACTGTTCCCGCGCCAGCCGTTCCCCGGCCGCTGGTACAAGCTCGGCACGATCAAGAAGGCGTCCACGATCGAGGACCTCGCCGAGCAGATCGAGGTGCCGCCCGGTGCCCTGACCGAGACCGTGAGCCGGTTCAACGGCTTCGCGAAGACCGGCGTCGACGCCGACTTCCACCGCGGCGAGAGCGCCTACGACAAGTACTACTCGGACCCGAGGGTGAAGCCGAACCCGTCCCTGCACGCCATCGACGAGGGCCCGTTCTACGCCGTGAAGATCGTGCCCGGCGACCTCGGCACCAAGGGCGGACTGGTCACCGACGAGCACGCCCGCGTGCTGCGCGCCGACGGCTCGGTGATCCCGGGCCTGTACGCCGCCGGCAACGTGTCGTCCGCTGTCATGGGCAACACCTACGCCGGCCCCGGCGCGACCATCGGTCCCGCCCTGACCTTCGGCTACCTCGCCGCTGAAGACATCGCCTCTCCCGAGTCCAGCCAGGAGAACTGAATGCCCATCGATCCCGACGTCGCGATCGGCGCCGAGCTCGGCGCCGTCGACTTCAGCTGGACCGAGAGCGACGTGCTGCTCTACCACCTGGCGATCGGCGCGACCGACCTGTCGTACACGCTGGAGACCGCCGGCCTGCAGGTGCTGCCGTCCTTCGGCGTCGTCGCGCCGACGTTCCATGCGAGCGACCCGCCGCCGCTCGACCTGCCGGGTTGCGACATCAACCTGGCCCAGGTCGTGCACGGCTCGCAGTCGATCACGGTCGCCGGCCCGCTGCCGACCTCCGGCTCGGCCACCGTGAGGACCCGGATCAGCGAGATCTGGGACAAGGGCAAGGCCGCGGTGATCTGGCAGGAGGGGACGGCGACGTCGCCGTCCGGCGAGCACCTCTGGACCACCCGCTCCTCGATCTTCGTCAAGGGCGAGGGCGGCTGGGGCGGCGACCGCGGCTCGTCGGAGCCGGTCGTGCTCCCCGAGCGCGAGCCCGACACGGACACGACGTACGACGTCGCCCCGACCCAAGCGCTGCTCTACCGGCTCTGCGGCGACCGCAACCCGCTGCACGCCGACCCGGACTTCGCCAAGGCCGCCGGCTTCCCGGCGCCGATCCTGCACGGGCTCTGCTCGTACGGCATCGTCCTGCGCACGTTGACCGACACCCTGCTGGGCGGCGATGCGACCCGCGTGCGCGGCTTCGGGGTGAAGTTCGCGGGTGTGGTGTTCCCGGGCGAGACCATCCAGATCCGCGGGTGGCGCGAGGACGGCCGGGTCGTCGCCTCGGCATCGGTCGCCGGTGGGGAGCGCGACGGCGCGCCCGTGCTCGGCGACGTCGTCCTGACCTGCTGAGCCAGGCTGGCCGCCGGTCGCTGCCACCCGGGAACCCTAGCCCGCACCCTTAAGGGTGAGTTTTCCCCTAAAACACCACCGGACGACTAGTCTTCGTCGGTGACCCCGGACCAACGCGCTGTGCGGATCGGCTGGACCGCCTCGCTGGCTTGTCTGGCCATCCTCGTTCTCTCCGACCTCGCGCTGGACGAGTCCGTCGCCGTCCTGGCCGGCCTCTTCTGCCTGGCGCCCCTGATCGCGTGCTCGGTCCTCCCGACGGCGTCGACCGCCGCGGTGATGGGCCTGGCCCTCGCAGCCGCGATCGCCTCCGGGTTCTGGAACCACGACCTCAACGAGCCCCAGCAGACGGTGCGGATCATGGGCGTCCTGGTGATCGGCAGCGCCGCCGTCGCCATCGCCGAGGTCCGGGTCCGCCGCGAGCGGCGCTTCGCCGAGATGGCTCAGATCGCCGAGGCGGCGCAGCGCGCCATCCTGCCGGTGCTCCCCCATCACGCCGGGGGCATCGACATCTCGGCGCGGTACGAGTCCGCCGTCGAGGGCGCCCTCGTGGGTGGGGACCTCTACGACTGCTACCACACCCGGGACGTCACCCGACTGCTGATCGGTGACGTGCGAGGCAAGGGCATCGGCGGCGTCGAGCAGGCCGCCCGCGTGATCCGCGCGTTCCGTCAGGCCGCCGCTCGGCAGACGACGCTCGCGGACGTCGCCTCGGACATGGACGAGTACCTCGTGCCGTTCTTCGACGACGAGGAGTTCGTGACCGCCCTGCTCGTCGAGTCGATCGCGCCCGACCGCCTCGACCTCGTCAGCGCCGGGCACCCGCCGGCACTGATGCTGCGCCGCGGTGACGGACTGGCGCCCATCGAGATCCCGAACGGGCTGCCCCTCGGCACCGGCCTGGTCGCCGGGTTCACCGAGACCGCGGTGCTCTGGGAGCCCGGCGACCGCCTGCTGCTCTACACCGACGGGCTGAGCGAGGCCCGCGACGAGACCGGAGAGTTCCTCGACCTGGCGCAGCTCAAGGCCCCGCTGGCGGAGCCGCACGCCCTCGACGGCGTCCTGGACGTCGTCCGTCGCCACGTCCGCGGCGGGAGCCTGGGCGACGACCTCGCGCTGGTGCTCCTCGAGCACCCCGCCGCCTGAGCTCACACCTCGGTGGCCACGCCCCGTTCCAGCCAGGTCGTGGTGGGCCTCGGAGAGCCGCGCGTGCGCCGCGAGCCGGTCGGCCGTGGAGGCGGCGCCGTACGTCGCCGAGCGCACCAGCGGGTGGCGGAACCGGACCACGCGGTCGGACACCCGCACCAGTCCCGCGTCCTCCGCAGGAGCGAGGTCGTCGGGCAGCCGGTCCGGGCCGACCGCCCGCGCCAGCACCGAGACCTCCCCGTCACCGGCGGCGGCGAGCAGCAGGACGGCGCGGGTGCGCTCGGGGAGGAGCGCGACCTGCTGCCCGAAGGCGCTCTCCACGCTCGACGGCGTGGCCTCGACCGCGCGACCGAGGACGGCGGCCCGGCCGAGCTCGAGGAGGGCGAGCGGGTTGCCGGCGGCGCGCGCGATGACGACCGGCGCGGCCAGGGAGTCGAGGTGGACGCCGGCTCGGCGCAGCAGCACGGCGGCGTCGCGGTCGTCGAGCGCGGGCAGCGCCACGTCGGGGTTGCCCACCAGTGCCGGCGGCGGCGCGTCACTGCGGGCGGCCGCCAGGAGCGAGGTCCGGGTGCCGGCGAGCCGGCGCGACACGAACCCCAGCACCGACAGGGAGCTCTCGTCGCACCACTGCGCGTCGTCCAGGATCACCACGACGGGCCGCTCCTCGCCCAGCCGCTCCAGCCAGGCCAGCACCTCCAGGCGCAGGCGGAGCGCGTCGACGGCGAACGCCCGCGAGGTGGTCGGGAGGATCGACTCGAGGATCGACTCGGCTCCCGGCGCCAGCATCAGCAGGTCGACGAGCACTCCGAAGGCGAGCGGGCGCCCCCGTTCTGGCCCACAGCCCGAGCCTAGGGTAAAGAGACCTCCTGGGTGGGAGCGTTCTCACCCGGCGGGCTTGCGCGCCACGACGTACAGCCGCTCGGAGGTCTCGTTCCGCTCGGCCAGGGCTCCGCGTCGGTACCACTCGACGTCGACCAGGCCCGCGGCCTCCAGGACCGCGACGATCGCAGCGGGCTCGTGCAGCACGAAGTCCAGCTGCACGTCCTGCTCGAACCACGAGTCGACGTGCCGCACCTGGGACCCGGCGTGCAGCGCCAGCACCAGCCAACCTCCGCTGGCGAGCGGGCGGGACAGGACCGCCACTGCCTCGGGCATCTCGGACGGCGCGAGGTGGATCAGCGAGTACCACGCGAGCACAGCGGCCCACCCGTCCGCAGTCGTCGGCCGCATCAGCTTGCGGAGGTCGCCGACCTGGTAGGCGCCGTCGGGGAACCGGCGCCGCGCCTCCTCGACCATCTGCGGCGACAGGTCGATGCCGAAGGCGTCGGCTCCTCGGTCCGCGAGGTAGGCCGTCACGTGGCCCGGTCCGCACCCGACCTCGACCACCGGGCCGCCGTCGGCGTGCGCCGCGACACGGTCGAGCAACCAGCTCTCGAAGGGCAGGTCGGTGAGCTCGTTGAACAGCGTCTCGGAGTAGGTCGCGGCGACCGCGTCGTACGCCGCGCGCACGCGCTCGTCACGCTCCGTCCCCGTCGGTACGGCGACCGCCGGGACGGCCGCCTCGGGCGCCGCCTCGGCGCCCAGCAGGTGGATCCATCGGTTGTCGCGGTCGCCGCCGCGGCGGGGCAGCTCCCGCACCAGCCCGCGCTCGGCCATCCGGCCCAGCACCTGCTCGACCGCGTGCCGGTCCTCGAACGCGTGGAGCCGGTCGGTGCGGGCCTTCATCTCGCCGGGCGCCTGCGGACCGCGCAGCAGCAGCACGGTGAGCAGCGCCCTCTCGTCGTCGGCCAGCCCGAGGACCTCGTCGAGCACCTGGTGGTACTTCAGCGTCCGCCGGCCGGTCGCCGCCCACACGATCCGCAGCAGCCCGCGGTCCTTGAGCCGGCGCCCGACCTGCTCGACGGTCTGCTCGTCGTACGCGGTGACCGGGTCGCGGCTGCTGGTCTGGTTGCAGGCGGTCCGCAGCGCATTGAGAGACAGCGGGTAGGTGTCCGGCACGGTGCGCTGCTTCTCCAGCAACGCGCCCAGGACCCGCTGTTCCTCCGCGTCGAGCACGGGGAGTTCGGCCATGGCAGGACCCTACTGACCGTCGAGGTCGGCGAGCACGGCGGCGATGGTCCGCAGCCCGCGCTGGGCGAACGCCGGCACGGTGTCCCAGTAGTACGGGATGCCGGTCAGTGCCGGGCCCATCGCCCACCCACGGGCGCGCCGCCAGGTGTCGTCGTCGTACCCGACCGCCTGGCGGAACTCCTCGCGCGCGGACGGCACGGTGTACCAGGCGGGCGCCAGGTCGGGCGCGGGGTCGCCGACGCCGAGTGCGCCCCAGTCGATGACCGCGCTGAGTCGTCGGTCGCGCACCAGCAGGTTGCCCGGCATGAGGTCACCGTGGATCCACACCGGGTCGCCGGCCCAGTCGGGCGCCGCGAGGCAGTCCTCCCACGCCTCCGTGACGCGGGCTCGGTCGATCCGGTCGCCGGCCTCGTCGATGGCCTCGCGGACGTACGGGTCCCACCCCCGGATCGGCGTACCGCGGGCGGTGCCGGTCTTCCTCGGCCCGGCGCTGGCATCGACCGCGTGCAGGGTCCGCACGAACCCGCCGAGGTCCGCGGCCAGCGTGTGCGGGTCCGCGTTCTCGTCGGTCGGCGTCGCGCCGGGCAGCCACGGCGCGACCGACCAGGCGAACGGGTAGTGCTCGTCCGGCTCCCCGAGCGCGAGCGGCGCGGGCACCGTGACGGGCAGGTATGGGGCGAGCACCGGCAGCCAGGTCGCGTCGCTGTGCGCCTGGTCGGCGGCCCACGCGACTCGCGGCATCCGCGCGACCAGGTCGTCGCCGATCCGGAAGAGGCAGTGGTCGGTGCCGAACTCGGCGACCGGCGTCACCGGCAGGTGGCTCCACCGGGGGTGCTGCTCCGCGACCATCCGGGCCACCTGGTCGGCCGTGGTCGGGACGTCGTCGGCATGCATCGCGCCCGAGACTAGGCCTGCGCGATCGTCGTCACGAACTTCTTTTCGGGATCCCACCTGCGCAGCTCGGTCAGCGTCAGCACGACGTCCTCGTGGCCGACCGCGTCGAGCACCTGCTGGACCAGGGAGCGGTCGACCCGGCGCGCCAGCGTCACGTGCGGCAGCCACCCCACGTGCTGGCGGTCCGGCACCTGGACCCGCACCGCCAGCGCCCGTCGGACGACGTCGTCGTCGATGTCGACCGCCCGCGCGATCGTCACCCGGCTGCCGCCGAGGACCAGCAGGCCCGCCGCCCTGGCCCGGATCGGCAGCAGGGCCCCGAGCCGCGCGTGGGCGACGTCGAGCGCCTCGTCCGGGAGGTACGGCGCGGACACGACGGTGACGTGCGGGGCGTTGGTCGGGGCGTCGTGGTCGAGCTGGCTGGGCAGGCCCGCGTCGCGGAGCCGCTGCCAGTCGCGGCGTACCGCGTCCTGGCCGGCGTCGTCCGGCACGAGTTCGAGCGCGTGAAGTCTCGGCACGTGTCTAGGCTGCACCATGAGCAAGCCGCAGAAGCGCCTGGGCAAGGGCGCGTACGAGGACGAGCTGTTCCGCCTCCAGGCCGAGCTGGTCAAGGTGCAGGAGTGGGTCCGAGCCACCGGGGCGCGGATCGTGATCGTCTTCGAGGGCCGCGACGCCGCCGGCAAGGGCGGCGCGATCAAGCGGATCACGCAGTACCTCAACCCGCGCGTCGCCCGGATCGCCGCGCTGCCCACGCCGACCGACCGCCAGAAGAGCCAGTGGTACTTCCAGCGCTACGTCGAGCACCTGCCCGCGGGTGGCGAGATCGTCCTGTTCGACCGGTCCTGGTACAACCGAGCGGGCGTCGAGCACGTGCTGGGCTTCTGCACCCCCGAGGAGCACCAGCGGTTCCTGCACCAGTGCCCGATCTTCGAGCGGCTGCTGGTCGAGGACGGCATCCTGCTCCGCAAGTACTGGTTCTCGGTGAGCGACGAGGAGCAGCAGCGTCGGTTCCGCGGCCGCGTCGACGACCCGATGCGCCGGTGGAAGCTGTCCACCACCGACTTCGAGTCGGTGCGACGCTGGGAGGACTACTCGCGCGCGAAGGACCTGATGATGGTGCACACCGACATCCCCGAGGCGCGGTGGAACGTCGTCGAGGGTGATGTGAAGAGGGAGGCGCGACTCAACATGATGTCCCACCTCCTCTCCACGATCCCGTACACCGACATCGAGCTGCCGCCGCTCGAAGTGCCCGAACGACCGGCGTCGACCGGCTACGAGCGGCCCCCGCGCGAGCTCTCGTCGTACGTCCCCGACCACGTCGCGACGCTGGTGGGCCGATGACCCCGCTCTCGACCTGGACTCCCGGCGTGCACTCGGCCGACGGGACAACGCATCCGACCTACCGCAAGGGCAGTGGACCCGGCGTGATCGTGATCCACGAGATCCCCGGGCTGACGCCGGAGGTGATCGGCTTCGCCGAGGAGGTCGTCGCGGCCGGGTACACGGTCGTGCTCCCGCACCTGTTCGGCACCCCGGAGCGGCCGATGTCGGTCGGCGCCATCGCGGCGGTGCTGCCGAAGGTCTGCGTCAGCCGGGAGTTCACCACGATGGCGACCGGTCGTACGTCGCCGGTCGCGGCGTGGCTGCGCAGCCTGGCCAGGTCACTGCACGACGAGCTCGGCGGCCCCGGAGTCGGCGCGCTCGGCATGTGCTTCACCGGCGGCTTCGCGCTGGCGATGATGGTCGACACCGCGGTCGCGGCGCCCGTACTCGCCCAGCCTTCGCTGCCGTTCCCCGTCGGCCGCGCCCGCGCGGCCGATCTCAACCTGTCGCCCGAGGACCTGGCCGCCGTGCGCGAGCGGGCCGCCGGCGGCTGCCAGGTCCTCGGCCTGCGCTACCGCAAGGACGCGGCGGTCGGCACCCGCTTCGAGACCCTCACCCAGGAGATCGGGGACGCGTTCATCCGCGTCGAGTTCGACGGCAAGGGCCACTCGACGTTGACCGAGCACCGCCAGCAGGAGGGCGTCGACCGCGTGCTGGGCTTCTTCGACGAGAAGCTCCGCTGACGAGGAACTCGTCAGCCGACGACCCGGAACCGCTGGTCGCGCGCGGCGCCGGCGGCGTGCGGCGCGAGCTCGACCTGCACCGTCCGGGCCTCGAACAGCGGCGCCACGGGCGCGACCAGGAGCGCGGCGTCGACCGCCTCGACGACGCTCGCCCGGTCCGTGAGCAGGTCGAGCGCCGACCGCTGGTCGGCGAGCAGCCGGAGCGTGGTCACGACCACCGCAGCGATCGCGCGCTCGTCGTCGGCGACCCACGAGGGCTGCCACGCCGTCGCCGGGATGCTGGTGTCCGTCGGGCGGGGCTTGGGCGAGAACCGCACGACCAGGTCGACCGCGACCAGCTCCTGGTTCGCGACCAGCGGCTCCCCGGTCAGCACGAGCTCGCGCGGCCGGGCATCGGGCGCATCGCCACGCCCTGAGAAGAGACCCATGCCGGGGTACTACCCCGTCGCGGGTGGTCTCAGACCGACAGCACGAGCCCGGACGTCGGCACGCCGGTGCCGGCGGTGACGACGAGGTGCTCGACGTCGGGGACCGGGTTCACCGACGTGCCGCGGATCTGGCGGACGCCCTCGGCGATCCCGTTCATGCCGTGGATGTAGGCCTCGCCGAGCTGCCCGCCGTGCGTGTTGAGCGGGAACTTCCCGTCCACCTCGATCGCGCCGTCGGCGATGAAGCCGGGCGCCTCGCCGCGACCGCAGAAGCCGAGCTCCTCCAGCTGCATGAGGACGTACGGCGTGAAGTGGTCGTAGAGGATGCCCATCCGCATGTCGTTCGGACCGAGGCCGGACTGGCGCCACAGCTCGCGGCCGACCACGCCCATCTCGGGGATGCCGATGTCGGGGCGGTAGTACGACGTCATCACGAACTGGTCCGCGCCACTCCCCTGCGCCGCCGCCGAGATGTACGCCGGCTTCTGCTTCAGGTCGCGCGCCCGCTCCGCGGACACCACGACCAGCGCGACCGCGCCGTCGGACTCCTGGCAGCAGTCGAGCAGGTGCAGCGGGTCGACGATCATCCGGGAGGCCTGGTGGTCCTCCAGGGTGATCGGCCGGCCGTAGAAGAACGCGTTGGGGTTGGTGGCCGCGTGCCGCCGGTCGGCGACCGCGACGCGGCCGAAGTCCTCGGACGTGGCGCCGTACTCGTGCATGTAGCGGCGCGCCTGCATGGCGACGGTGGCCGCGGGCGTGCCCAGCCCCATCGGGTAGGTCCACGCGTTGTCGAGCCCGTTGGTGTTCACCTGCGTCGCCGCGGCGACCGACACCTGGCCGAAGCGGGACTCCGAGCGCTCGTTGAAGCCGCGGTAGCAGACCACGACGTCCGCGACCCCGGTGGCGACCGCCATCGCGGCCTGCTGGACGGTCGCGCACGCCGCGCCGCCGCCGTAGTTGATCCTGCTGAAGAAGCGCAACTCGGGGATGCCGAGCTCACGGGCGACCGCGATCTCCGACGACGTGTCCATGGTGAACGTCGTGAGCCCGTCGACGTCGGCGGCGGTCAGGCCGCAGTCGGCCAGCGCGTGCTGGACGGCCTCGACGGAGAGCTGGAGCTCGGAACGCCCGGACTCCTTGGAGAACTCGGTGGCGCCGATCCCGGCGATCGCGGCCTTGCCGCTCAGCCCGCTCATGCGACGACCTTCACGGTGCCGGTGACGTGGTCGCCGAGCGAGACGCGGCCGACGACCGAGATCGTCGCGATGCCGTCCTCGACGGACTCGACGGTGCCGCTGAACGTCAGCGTGTCGTAGGGGTGCGCCGGGGCACCGAGGCGGATCGAGATCCCCTTGAGCTCGGTGTCGGGGCCGGCCCAGTCGACGACGTACTTCTCGACGAGGCCGTTGCTGGTCAGGATGTTCATGAAGATGTCCTTCGACCCGGCCGCCTGGGCGATGTCGCGGTCGTGGTGGACGTCCTGCCAGTCCCGGGTCGCGATCGCGGTGCTCACGATCGTGGTCGGGGTCATCGGCAGCGACCACTCGGGGATCTGGTCTCCGACCTTCATGCTCGCCTCCAGATCGGCAGGGTCAGTTCGTCGTCGATGCGGTTGTAGTCCACGCGCAGCGGCATCCCGATCTCGATCTCGGTGTCGGCCACGTCGACCACCTCGCCCACCATCCGCACGCCCTCGTCGAGGTCGATCAGCGCGATCACGATCGGCAGCTCCTTGCCGGGGACCGGCGGGTGCCGGTGCACGACGTAGGAGAACACCGTGCCGGTGCCGGCGGTGACGACGTGGCCGCGGTCGAGCGCGCCGCACGACGGGCACGCCGGACCGGGCGGGAAGCGCAGGTCGCCGCAGCTGTTGCACTTCTGGACCCGGAGCTCC
Source organism: Nocardioides caricicola (assembly GCF_039541135.1). NCBI lineage: Bacteria > Bacillati > Actinomycetota > Actinomycetes > Propionibacteriales > Nocardioidaceae > Nocardioides > Nocardioides caricicola. Next base: position 385,776 of record NZ_BAABFQ010000003.1, read on the forward strand.
CCGGCGGCGGTGCCGTCCCAGAAGAACTGCGAGTCCCGGTTGACCATCGGGCGGATCACGCCGACTTCTCCTTCGGGATGAACTTCAGGACCCGGAACAGCATCGTCGCGACCACCTCGTCGCCGACGTACCAGGTGTTGCGCGACGTCACGAAGTAGCCCGTGCCCATCGCGGTGTTCTTCGGGCCGACCACCGAGTCGAGCGCGCTGGTCACCCGCAGCAGCTCACCGACCTCGAGGTAGCGCTCGTAGCTCTGCTCGCAGTTCGTCCCGAGCACCGCGGTGTAACCCTGCTCGGTGAGGAACTCCGTCATCCGGCTCAACGGGTCCTCCGGCGGACGCTTCCGGCCCAGGCCGGGCATCGTCCACACCTGCACCATCGACGGCGGCGCCTCGCCGCTGCGGAAGCGCTCGTTCTCGTAGCCCATCGCGTCGAGCCAGGTGCCGATCGTCGCCTGGTTCACCTCGTACGGCGCCCAGGACTCCGAGCACTCGCCGAGCGCCTTGATCCGCTCGGCCTCCTCCAGGATCGGGTCGCTCATCGCGGCACCCGCGGCAGCCCGAGACCGAACATCGCGATCAGCTCGCGCTGGACCTCCTGCACGCCACCGCCGAAGGTGAGCACGAGGTTCCGCTTCGCCTGCGCGTCCAGGTAGGTCATCAGCTCGCCGGTCTCCTCGTCCGCCGGATCCCCGTAGCGGTGCACGATGTCGACCAGGTCCGCCGAGAGGTGCTGGACCTGGTCCGCGGCGAAGACCTTCGACGACGAGGCGTCGCCGACCGAGATCTCGCCCTGCGCCGCCGCCCGCGCGACCTCCCAGTTCAGCAGCTCGTTGACCCGGAACACCGCGGTCACCTCGCCCATGGTCCGGCGTACGTCGGGCTGGTCGATGACGCCGGCCTTGGTGGCCCACTCCGCGACCCGGTCACGCAGACCCTCGATGCGGCCGGCCGGCCCGAGCATCACGCGCTCGTGGTTGAGCTGGGTGGTGATCAGCTTCCAACCCTGGTTCTCCTCACCGACCAGCATGTCGACCGGCACCCGCACGTCGTTGAAGTACGTCGCGTTCACGTGGTGGGAGCCGTCCGCGGTGATGATCGGCGTCCAGGAGTAGCCGGGATCCTTGGTGTCCACGATCAGGATCGAGATGCCCTTGTGCTTCGGGGCGTCCGGGTCGGTGCGGACCGCGAGCCACAGGTAGTCGGCCTGGTGTCCGCCGGTCGTCCAGAGCTTCTGCCCGTTGACCACGTAGTGGTCGCCGTCGCGGCGCGCGGTCGTGCGCAGCGACGCCAGGTCGGTGCCGGCGTCCGGCTCGCTGTAGCCGATCGCGAAGTGCACGTCCCCGGCGAGGATCCGCTTGAGGAACAGGTCCTTCTGCTTCTCGGTGCCGTACTTGATCAGCGTCGGCCCGACGGTCTGCAGGGTCACCGCAGGCAGGTGCACGTCGGCGCGCTGCGCCTCGTTGGCGAAGATCGTCTGCTCGATCTCGCCGAGCCCGTGCCCGCCGTACTCCTTCGGCCAGCCCACGCCCATCCAGCCGTCGGTGCCCATCTGCCGCACGACGCGCTGGTAGGTCTCACCGTGCCGGTCGAGGCCCATGTCCCGGTGCTCGTTCTGGTCGGCGAGGTTGCCGAAGTACTCCCGCAGCTCGGCCTTGAGCGCCCGCTGCTCGGCGGTGAGCTCGAGGTTCTTCGCGACGGGGTCCTCGATCGTGACGTCCTCCGCCCGGGCACCGAGCGCGTGGCAGATGTCGGTGACCCACGAGAAGTAGCGGTGCATCGGGTAGGTCACGTCGACGCCCATGCCCCCGTGGAGGTGGTGGCAGGTCCGCATGGCACCGGGCGCCTCGTGGCAGGTCCAGTACGCCGCGACGGCGAGGTCGTCGGTGACGTCCAGGCCCGCGCCGATCCGCCAGGCCGCGTTCGCGGACGCGAGGTCGAGGGTACGTGAGGCGATGTACACGTCGGCGATCTGCATCGCGACGGCCTGGAACTCCGCGAGCGACCTGCCGAACTGCGTGCGGCCCTTGATGTACGCCGCGGTGAGGTCACGCGCCCCGGCGACGACGCCGGCGGCGGTCAGGCACAGGCCGGCGAGCGCGAGCTCGTCGAGGACCCGGGCAGCGTCCGCGCCGGGCAGCAGCTCGGCGGCCGCGCCGGCGAGCACGACCGTGTGCTGGGTGAGGCCCGTCGACGACGTGGAGGGCAGCAGCGTGACGTTCGGGTCGGACGGGTCGACCAGCGCGACCACCGGGCCGTCGTCGGACTGGGCCGTCACCAGCAGTCGCTTCGCCCGGTCGGCGTACGTCACGCCGATCTTGCGGCCGGTGACGCGGCCATCGGCGTACGTCGTGGGCTGGAGCTCGCGCAGCGCCGGGGTGAGGATGGTCTCGCCGCTGGCGACACCCGGCAGCAGCGCCTGCTGCTGCTCCTCCGAGCCGACGGCCGCGAGCGTCAGGACCCCGCAGCAGAGCGTCTCCCAGACAGGCAGCTGGACCACCCGGTGCCCGGTCTCGCGCAGCAGCACGCCCACCTCGGCCAGGCCCAGGGCTTCACCGCCACAGGCTTCGGGTACGGGGAGCGAGAGCAGTCCGGCCTCGGCGAACGCCTGCCAGGTCGCGTCCGCATCGTCGCCGGCGCGGTCCAGTGCCTCGCGGACCACGCTGCGGACCGCCTCGGTGGCCTCCAGGTCTTGCGTCATGCGGAAACTGTAACGTGTTCTAGTCTCAGTCGAAATGACCGTGCCGAAACGATCCCGGGAGGATCCTGTGCGCATCCCGAACCCGCTGGGGCCACTGAAGCGAGCGGTGTACGTGCCCTACGTGCGCATCCCCGACGGCCGGATGGTCGACCTCCCGGGCCGTGGCGAGGCGTTCGTCACCGACACCCCGGGCCCGCGCCCGGACTCGCCGGCGGTCGTGCTGCTGCACGCGGTCGGGTGCACCGGGCTGCTGACCTGGTTCCCCTCGATCGAGCCGCTGGCGCGCCGCTACCGCGTGATCACGATGGACCAGCGGTGGCACGGCCGCGGCATCCAGTCCGACGAGTTCTCCGTGCGCGACTGCGCCGACGACGTCGCCGCCCTGATCGACGAGCTCGAGCTCGGGGCGCCGATCGTCGTCGGGTTCTCGATGGGCTCGATCATCGCGCAGCGGGTCTGGCGCCAGCACCCCACCAAGGTCGGCGGACTGGTCCTCTGCGCGACCACCGACCGGTTCCGCTCCACGATCGCCGAGCGCGGCTTCCACACCGCGATGGGGCTCGCAATGGGCGCCACCCGCGGGATCTCCCGGTCGCGTACGGCGGTGCGCGCAGCCCGGAGCGCGGCCACGGCGCTCGACCTGAAGCCGACCGACATGCACGACTGGGCGCTCGCGGAGTTCCGCAGCACCAGCCCCTGGGCCGTGGGCCAGGCCGTCGCCGACCTCGGCCGCCACCACTCCCGGCCCTGGTTGTCGCGGATCGACGTACCGACCGCGGTCGTGGTGACGCTGAAGGACAAGGTGCTCTCCCCCAAGAACCAGATCGCCCTCGCCCGCAAGATCCCCGGCGCGACCGTCCACGACATCCCCGCAGGTCACGCCGCCTGCGTGTTGGAGTCCGAGCGGTTCGTGCCCGCACTGCTGGACGCAGTCGGCACGGTCAATGCACGGCGGCGCTCGCCGCGGCGGCTGTCCAGCGCCTGACCCGGTGGCCCGGTCACGGGCTTCCACCGCATCGCGGGTGACAAGTCGTCCACGGGGCTCTCAGCCGACCTTGCGGGACCGCCGCGAGCTGCGAGCTGCCCTGGCGAGCGTGGTCCTCGACGACGAGGACGCGGACCTCACGGCGCGACGAAGTGGACTGCGCCGTCGAGCCCTCCTGCGAAGGGCGGCACCCACTCCGCCATGCCACCTGAGGCGATCGCGGGGATAGCGGGGACCGTGAGGGTGAACTCGTGCCCATGCTCGTCGCGCCCTGGGTGATAGGTCACGGTGCCGCCGTTCGCCTCGGCGAGCTGCCGGGCCATGTAGAGCCCGAATCCGGTGCCACCGACCGCCGCCTGCCTCAGCCCGGTCCTGGCGAACCTCGTGAACAGCTGTGGCACCTGATCCACAGGCACTCCGCGTCCCGCGTCCGTCACCGAGATCGCGATGTTGCCGACCTCGCGCCTCGTCGAGATGCCGACCGGGGCCTCGCCGTAGCGGACCGCATTCGTCAGCAGGTTCGTCAGGATCTGGTTCAGGTGGACCCGATCGAACATGATGGCGTCCGCGCCGTCGCCGAAGTCGGCCGAGACGCTGTCGGTCAAGCCGATCTCGTCGACCGTCTCGGTGATGGCGCGCGCCAGATCGATGCGCTCCCTGGCGGGAGAGACCCTGCCCGAGTCGATCGAGGACAGGGCGAGGATGCGATCGACCAGCATCACGAGATGGGCGCTCGCCTGGCGCGCCCGAGAGACACAGGCGCGCCGCTGTTCCTCGGACATGTCGGCCAGCTCCCCGTCGACCCGATCCCGGTCGGACCACTCCCGGTCGAGAAGCTCGAGGTTGAAGCGGACGACTCCGAGCGGTGAGCGGATGTCGTGGCCCAGCATGGCGATCACGTCCGCGTTCAGGTCGTTGGCCTGACGGAGGTCGGCGTTGGTCCGGGCCAGCTCCCGGGCCAGCTCGTTGGTCTCGGTGACATCCTGGAGAGTTCCGGTGACATGGGCGACCTCGCCGTCTGGGCCGAGGATCGGGCGTCCGCGACCGACGACCTCGCGCGCGGATCCGTCGGGTCGCACGATGCGGTAGTCGACCTGGTAGGGCAGCCCCGTCTGCAGGGCTTCCTCGAGGCTAGCCTGGGCCCGATGGCGGTCGGCCGGATGGATGTACTTCCACAGGGTCGACAGCTCGAGGGGCTCGGCCGACGGATCGAGGCCCAGGATCGCGTAGACGCCTCGGGACCAGGTGACGGCGCTCGTCCCTGGGACCAGATCCCAGCTGCCCAGCTTGGCCAGCGCCTGCGCCTCGTCCATCACTCGCTGGAGCTCGACCCGAGGTGTCACATCGGTGACGAGCACGAAGAAGCCGCGGACCACACCGTCGACGACATCGGGCACGTACGAGGCCAGCGTGTGCCGGGTCCGACCGGCCTGGTTGACGAGAGTCCTGTCGAAGAGCTGCGGTTCCCCCCGAAGCGCTCCCTGGATGTACGGCAGGTTCTTGAGATAGACGTCGGGGCCGAGGACCTGACTGATGTGGCGACCGCGGATCTCTCCGGGGCTGAGCCCGAACCACTCCTCGTACGACGCGTTGGCGACGACGTTGCGCGCGTCTTCGTCCCAGTAGGCGATCATGGCCGGCAAGTTGTCGACGACGCGCAGGAGGCCCCGGAGGCGCTCCTGGTCCTGCCGCGCGCTGCTCATGCGGAGACACCTGAACGGCAACGAGTCGACAGCCGCGAGAAGGAACAACCGGCAGTCTCAGCTGTCTCCGCGGACATCGCGCGCACGCTCGAAACCATGTCGTCCCCTCATCGAGTCCCCTCGACGTTCCACTCACCCGGTGGCGGGGGCACGGGTCTTTCGACCCTCATCGACCGGGACCAAAGTCCCGCGCCGAGCGCGCGTCTTCCTCAGCTGCCGGCGCCGGAAGCCGCCGTCCGCTTCCGCTTGATCGGGGTCGGCTTGGTCTGCGCGGCGACGGCCTTCTTCAGCGCCTTCAGCTCGGCGGGGAACCGCTGGACCAGGTCCTCGATGTCCGGCAACGACTCCTGGCAGGCGATCAGCCCGACGTGCACGGAGCCGTTGTTCGACATCACCGTGACGTTGAGCCCGGCGCCGTGGAAGACCGGGCCGAGCGGGTAGAGCCCCTCGATCAGCGCGCCCATGAAGTACAGCGGGATCGGCGGGCCGGGCACGTTGGAGATGACCAGGTTGTGCACGACCGGGTGTCGTTCGGGCAGCTTGAAGCCGGCGTACGCCCGCACCGCCAGGCCGAACGTCCGCGGCGCGGCGAACTCCGCCCAGTCCTGCAGGGAGTCCGCGCTGATCGCGGAGTGGTGCTCCTTGGCGTGCTTGTTGCGCTCCGCCAGGTCGCGCAGCCGCTCGAGCGGGTCGTCGGTGTCGGTGCCGAGCTTGGCGAACAGCGCCGAGACCTTGTTGGCACCACTGGAGTGGCGCGACTCCTCGCGCACCGAGACCGGCACCGTCGCGAGCAGCGAGCTCGCCGGCAGCTCATCGCGGTCCTCGAGGTAGCCGCGCAGCGCACCACCGGCGACCGCCAGCACCACGTCGTTGACGGTCGTGCCCGTCGCGTTCTTGATCTGGCGCACGTCCTCGAGGTCCATGTCCGCCAGCGCGATCACACGGTGGCCGGTGATGGTGCCGTTGAACGACGTGCGCGGTGCCGAGAACGGCGCGGCCATCGCCGTACCGGCCCGCGCCCGGCCGACGGTCTTGGTGACCAGCTCGACCGACGGCGTCACGAGGCGTACGGCGTTCAGCGGCCGGGTCACCATGCTCACGACCGAGCGGCCGAACAGCTCGCGGTGACCGGGCTCGCGGGCATGACGCCGCTCCTCCGCCTCGGCCATCGGGTCGGCGTCCGGCTCCAGGCTGCACAGGTGCGAGACGAGGTTCGAGCCCGAGACGCCGTCGACGGTCGCGTGGTGCATCTTCGAGAACACCACGACCCGCTCCCGACCGTCATCGGCGTGGTAGCCCTCGATCACCCACATCTCCCACAGCGGCCGCGAGCGGTCCAGCGGCAGCCCGGCGAGGTGGCTGGTGAGCTCCACGAGCTCGGCGTACCCGCCCGGCGACGGCAGCGCCAACCGGTGCACGTGGTGGTCGATGTCGAAGTGCTTGTCCTGCACCCAGATCGGGTGGTCGAGCCCGAGTGGGACCCTGCGCAGCTTGCGGGTGAACTCAGGCACGTCACGCACCCGGCGGTCGAGCTCGGCGCGGAAGCCGGGGTAGGTGTAGCCGCCCGGGATCGTGCTGGCGTCGAGGACGATGACCCCGCAGACGTGCATCAGCTGCGCGGGGGTCTCGAGATACAGGAAGCTCGCGTCGAGCCCCGACAGCCGATCCATCGTGGTGTTCCCTCCGGTAGAACGTGTTCCTATTCCAGAACGAGCCGCCGCCCGGGAGGACACGCGTGACCCGCCTCTCAGAGCAGTCTCTCCGCGGGAAACACGTTCTAACGTGGGCCTCATGGCCTTTCTTCGCCGCCAGGTCGTCACTGCCGTCCTCACCGCGAACGCGATCCGACCCGCGCCGGGCTTCCGCGCCGGCGTCCCGGCGTTCGCGTTCGGCTGGCTGACCTCCGAGCTCGCCCAGCACCTGTTCGCCCTCACCGCAGCCGACGCGACCGCGCACGTCGTACGGCGCCGTCCCCGCAGCAGGCTCGGCCTCGCTCTCGCGGCCGCGAACCTGGCCGGGCAGGCGTTCCTGCTCGACCAGGCCAGGCGGGTGCAGAAGGACGCCGAGGACGCGCTCGTCGAGGGACTCGGCTACGACTACCTCGAGCAGCTGGACGCGAAGCCGACGCCGGCCGAGCTCGCGACACCGTGGCGCAAGCTCGCGAACCCGTTCCGGATGCGCGCGCTCGACGTCGTCGTCGAGAAGGACATCGAGTACGCCCCCGAGCACGGCAAGCGCGGGCTGCTCGACATCTACCGGCCCGCCGAGCCCACGACCGGCGCGCCCGTCCTGCTCCAGGTCCACGGCGGCGGGTGGACGATCGGCAACAAGGACCAGCAGGGCATCCCGCTCATGCAGCACCTCGCGGCGAAGGGCTGGGTGTGCGTCGCGATCAACTACCGGCTCGCCCCGCGCGACCCGTTCCCCGCCCAGATCGTCGACGTGAAGCGCGCGATCGCCTGGATCCGCGAGCACATCGAGGAGTACGGCGGCGACCCGGACTACATCGCGATCACCGGAGGCTCGGCCGGCGGCCACCTGACCGCGCTCGCCGCGGTCACCCCGAACGACCCGGCGTACCAGCCCGGCTTCGAGGACGCCGACACGAGCGTCGCGGTCGCCGTGCCGCACTACGGCGTGTACGACTTCGCCGGCTCGACCGGGTTGCGCAGCGCCGAGCAGATGCGCGACCTCTTCCTGGCGCCGCGGGTGGTCCGACAAGGCTGGGAGGACGCGCCCGAGGTCTTCGAGGCCGGCACTCCCCTGCTGAGGATCACCAAGGAGGCGCCGGACTTCTTCGTCCTCCACGGCGCGCACGACACGCTCGTCTCGGTCGAGCAGGCGCGGCTCTTCGTGGCCCGGCTGCGCGAGGTCTCGGGCGCCACGGTCGTGTACGCCGAGCTCCCCGGCGCCCAGCACGCGTTCGACGTGTTCCCGTCGATCCGGTCGTCGCACGTCGTCCGCGCGATCGACCGCTACCTGCACTGGCACTGGAACGGCTGGCGCCGCGAGCGCGAGCCCGCTTGAGTCGGGCCCGCACGGCGCCCTCGGCCTGGCCGCGGATGGATCTGGGGTAGACGACGGGGAGGCGGACCCCGATGATCTCCCAGACCAGGCGCACGATCAGGCGGGCGAACAGGTAGCCGAGCGGGATGCCGACCACCCATCCGCAGAGCGCCAGCACGACCCCCTCGGTCGTGAAGATCCGAGGGATGTCCCGAGCGCGTGCGACGTGGTGCCGTCTACGGCACCGGTGTCCCCGGAGTCCGGGACCTTCTGCGTCGCCTGGGGACCTTCGCCTCTGGGACCTCACCTGACTGAGGCAGACCGTGGAGGGGAGGGAAGGGTCTGGAGGCTGCGAGATGAGTCGCCGCATTGCAGGGATGGTGGCGGTCGTGGTCGTGCTCCTGGTGGGTGTGACCACGGCAGTAGCCGCGACCGTCGTGGATGACGATGATCGTTGGAACGGTCGCGGTGGCGGCATGACGTCGTCCCAGATGATGATGTTCGGCGGCATGCACGGGATGCGGGCAGCCAGCGAGGACGTCTACCTGGCGGAGATGGTCGCCCACCACGAGGAGGCCGTCGCAGCAGCGCAGCAGCTGCGTCGTTCGCCGCGCGCCGAGATGCGTGAGTTCGGTGAGTCCATCGTCGCCTCCCAGTCCGCCCAGATCGACCAGATGCGGCAGTGGCTGGCCGACTGGTACCCGGATCGCACCGAGCAGGTCGCCTACCGGCCGATGATGCGAGACCTGACCGGCCTGTCGGGAGACCGGCTGGACCGAGCCTTCTTGCAGGACATGATCCGGCACCACATGGCGGCCGTGATGATGTCGCAGCAGCTGCTGGTGCGGGGTGGGGCCGAACACGACGAGGTCGAGGCGCTGGCTGAGGACATCCGCGACGAGCAGCACGCCGAGATCTTCCAGATGCAGCAGTGGCTGCGGGACTGGTTCGGTGTCGGGTGGCAGCACGGCATGCACGGCGGGCCCTGGATGATGCGGTAGCCGCGCCAGGGAGACCACAGGCGGCCCCAGGCCGTCGGCGACAGCGCCCAGCAGGGAGAGGTCTGGCGGCTCTCGGACGGCGACAGCTGAGCGAACAGGCGCTCCGTCCTGCTCCGTCCTGCCCGTGGGCGCGACTACCGGCAGTCGACGGCGACGATCGGCCGCCACGTCTGCTGTTCGACGGTCACCTCGCGTGCCTGGAAGCGCACCGGAACCGACGTGCCGGGCTTCACGCGAAGGCACGCCGGGACACCGTGGTCGTGCCAGGTACCCGAGGAGTCGATCCAGCTCATCACCGACAAGCCAGAACCGTACGTCCAGTCGTCGTGCGCGACAGAGAACTGATCAGCGCCGACGTGGGCCACACCTTCCGCCCAGGATCCGGAGGCTGCACCGGAATCCATGGCCGCCCGTGCAAGCCAGATGGCCGTGGCCAGGGTCAACGAGAGGGTCACCAGCACCACGACGAGTCGACGTCGATCGGCCGTCTGCTGATCAGCAGGTGCTCGACCTTCGGTCGACGTCCCGAGAGTTCTCACACCCAGCAGTGTGCAGTACACCCACCCTCGTCTGCCCGACGTGCGCCCTCACGCCGATGAGGGAGATGCCCACGCTGACACCCATGCGGGCCACACAGATGAACGGAACCTGGAACCCGCGACCTCCGCGATGCGGTGACTCCAAGCTTGCGATTCGAACATATGTTCGATAGACTGGGGCATGGCCGCACTCTCGGAAGCTGAACTCGTGGACGCGATCCGCGAGCTCGAGGACCTGAAGTGCCGCGCAGCGGCACAGCAGGCACGGCTCGCCCGAGACCTGGCTGCGGCCCGTGAGCGCGACGCCGCCGCCCTGGTTGCCCACGCACGGCGCGAGTCGCCCACGCGCGGCACCCGGCTCGTCGGTCTCGCCACCGCGCTCGCCGAGCTTGCGCACACCGAGGCCGCGATGGATGCCGGCGTGCTGTCGGAGTGGCGCGCGACGATCATCGCCCGCGAGACCGCCTGTCTCTCCCGCGAGGACCGCGCCGCGGTGGATCACCGGATCGCCGCACCCGACGCGGCGGGGCGCCGCCCGCTCGACGGCTGGGGTGATCGCCGGCTCGCTGCCGAGGTCCGCGCGCTCGTCGCGCAGCTCGACCCGCAGGCCGTGGTCGACCGGCACGCCCGCGCCGAGGCCGATCGCCGCGTGACGCTGCGACCGGCGCCGGACACGATGGCACAGCTGACGTCCCTGCTCCCCGTGGCCCAGGGCGTCGCCGTCTGGGCGACCCTCAGCCGGGCCGCGGACGAAGCCCGGGCCGCCGGCGACCCGCGCAGCCGCGGACAGGTCATGGCCGACACGCTCGTCGAGCGGGTCACCGGTCAGTCCCGTGCGGACGCCGTTCCCATCACCGTCGACCTCGTCGTGTCCGACCGGTCGCTGCTCGCCGGCGGCCACGAGCCGGCCTGGCTCCAGGGGTACGGCGCGATCGCGGCCGACCACGCCGACGAGCTCGTGCAACAGGCGGTGACCAACGCCCGCGCCGCGCTGCGCCGGCTGTACGCCGCCCCGACCGGCGGCCTCGTCGCGATGGAGTCCCGGTCGCGCGAGTTCCCCGAGGGACTCGCCCGGTTCCTCGAGCTGCGCGACCGGACCTGCCGCACCCCGTGGTGCGACGCCCCGATCCGGCACCGCGACCACGTGGTCGCCCATGCGGTCGCCGGCTCGACCAGCGAACCGAACGGCCAGGGCCTCTGCGAGCAGTGCAACTACGTGAAGCAGGCGCCCGGCTGGCGCGCGAGGCCGATCACCGGGCCACCCGGCCATCCCCATCAGGTCGAGATCACGCTCCCGACCGGCCACGTCGTCCGGAGCACCGCTCCCCCGGCACCGAAGCCGAGCGGGCTCCGTCCCGCACACCGACTCGAATGGGCGCTGGAGAGGATCGTGCTCGCCGCCTGACAACTGGGCCGAAGCCTGTGGATTGCGCGGGCTGCCGGGACCTCGATCGAGCTAGCGTGCCCATGCCTCGCTCGGGAGGCATCTCCAGATCGGAGGCTCACATGGGGCACTACCACCGGATCGTCAATCTCACCCAGCACCAGGTCATCACGCCCATGGATACCGGCGTGCTCGACAAGCTGCTGGAGTTCGGCCAGAGCTCGGCGACGGCGATGGCTGCACTGTGGTTGCTTCTGGGTCGCGAGGCGTGGTGCGGTGATCGCATCGCCATCCTGGGCTACGAGGGCAGGCGCCACGACCTGTCACCTGAAGTCGTGGCCGAGACGGGACACGACGGGACTGCCTTCTACGACACCACCTTGAGATGCGCCGGAGAACTGGCCCGATCCGTCCTGGTCGAGCGAGGCATCTGTTCGTTCACCAGCGAGGCTCGCGAGGGATACGACGTCTGGCGATCACATCCTTCCGAGGAGGTTCGCCCCGCCGGCGTGGACGTCGTCGCCGCCGACCTGGACCGCCACGAAGTGCTCGATCCAGTCCAGTTCGGCGACGACCGCGACCTTCACCTGGCCGCCGCAACCGGCGGTCTCGGAGGCGTCACGACCGCCTTGACGGCCGTCCTGGCGGGCTCGAACAAGCTCGGCGGACGCGGCGGTGGCGACTTTTGCAGTACCGACCCGATCATCGGCTCATGGGCAGGTGATCACATCGGCGTCGTGCCACTCGCCGCTGCGCACGGTTTCACCGACATCTCGGCCGAGGTTCGGCGTGCTCTGACCGGCACCGGTGAGTTCGCGTACCGGGAGGCCGCCGGCAGGGTCACCCGTGCGGATCCTCCGTGGCGGGCCCGCGCGATCAGCCATCTCGACGCCGGGTAGTCGCCGTCTCGTCAGGCGTCGAGAAGACCTGCACGCCGCGCTCAGGCGCCGGTCTCCTCCGGCCCCTCCGCCACCTGCCGCAACGTCGCGACGACGGTCGCCTCCGGCCAGTGCTTGGCGTGCAGCTCGGCGAACTCCTGCTGCCCGGCGACGGCCTCCTCGAGGGTGTCGTACCTCATCAGCGCCCAGCCGCCCACGACCTCCTTGGCCTCGGCGTACGGGCCGTCGACCCGGCTGACCTCGCCGCCGCTGGAGATGAAGTTCACCGTGTCCTCGGTGCCGAACAGGCCGCCACCGTCGAGGAAGACGCCCTTCGCGGCCTGCTCGCCGATGTAGCTGTCCATCGCGTCGTACAGCGCCTGCGGCGCCGTGCCCTGGCCCTCTTCCATCCGTACGAATCCCATGAAACGCGGCATCTCGATCGGTCCTCCTGGTTGTTGGTCGCTTGCTTCTCGCGGGTACGTCGAACGGCGACCCCGTTCTTCGACACCGGGCGCGCAGTCAGTTGATGATCTCGGCGCGCTCGTCGTGGAGCAGCGCCGCCAGCCGGTCGCGCCACGCCTGGAGCGCCTCGGGGGCCAGTCGCGGCCAGTCGTCCACCTCGCGGACCACGCGGATCGGCTCCGTGCTCCGGTAGGAGCGGGTGGGGTTGCCCGGGAACTTCTTGTCGGTCACGTTCGGGTCGTCCTCGAAGTCCCCCGTCGGCTCGACCTCGTAGACGCGCGGCGCTCCGGGTCCGGTAGCGAGCTCCGCGGCCAGGCCGGCACCGTCGATCACCGCGGTGAAGTAGATGTGGTTCATCACGATCTCGGGCCGGTAGTTCGAGCTGAACCCCGCCCGGAGCAGGTCGCCGACGTGGAGGTCCGCCTTGGTGCCGTGGAAGAACGGCCCGTCGTCCAGCGCGTCGGTCACCGGGCCAGCGTACGAGGACCGCGCTCGGACGGCGACGCCTTTCTGCGCGGGCGCTGCACGATCACGCCGTACCAGCCGAGGCCCTCGTAGGTCTCGTAGCCCGGCGTGCGGGCGAAGCCGACGACCTCGCCGTCGCGACGGGTGAACGACCCCACCTCGGTCGAGCCCATCGGCGCCAGGTCGATGTGCTCGGACAGCACCCCGGCGCCGTCGGAGGACGCGAGCACCCGGTGGGAGGCGTCCACCAGCAGCACCCGGGTCACGTCGCGGTCCGCGTCGGCGACGCGGACGCCGGTCACGATGTCGTGCGCCTGCGGGGCGAAGTCGAAGAAGATGCCGAGCGCGCCGAGCACCTCGCCGTCCTCCTCGCCGCCCGCGCGGATCGCGGTGGCGTACGTCGCCACCGTGGCGACGCCGAGCAGGTGGTTGGTGGAGACGTCGTCCACGACGTACTCCGCGCCGGACGTGGTCGCGACCGCGCGGGCGAACCACGGCTCGCGCGAGACGTCCGCGCCGCGCACGGAGCCGAAGCGTCCAGGACGGCCGTGCGCGATCACCCGGCCGTCGCGGTCGGCGACCCACAGGTCGAGGTAGACGGTGTACGACGAGAGGATCACGCCCAGCCGGCGCGAGGCGTGCCTGGCCTCGTCGGTCCCGGCTCCCGCCACGCACGCCTCGACCATCGCCGAGTCGGTGGCCCACCAGCGCACGTCGCAGGAGCGCTCGTAGAGGTTGCGGTCGATGAGCTCGACGGCGTTGAGAGCGAGGTCGGCGAGCCGGGTGCCACGCACCTGCTCGACCAGCGAGGCGCCGAGGGTCGACAGCTCCTCGACCAGGGGCGCGAGCTGCTCGTCGAGCTGCGTCGACAGGGAGCGGACGGTGTCCGCGACGGTGCCGACCTCACGGGCCACGATCGCGAACCCGGCGCCGGCCGCACCGGCGCGCGCAGCCTCGATGGAGGCGTTGATCGCGAGGATCTTGGTCGAGGAGGCGACCCCGCTGACCTCCTTCAGGCGGGCGCGGGTCAGGGACGACACCTCGTCAGCCAGTCGGACGACTCTCTCGGGCATGGGTGAAGCCATCGGCCCGGCCCGGCGCCGGATGAGTGCTGTGAGGGCTCCGTAAAGACCCCGTAACACTCCGGTCTAGCCGGGCCTCAGCGCGGTAGGCCCAGGATCCGCTCGCCGGCGACGTTGCGCAGGATCTGCGTCGTGCCGCCGGCGATCGACAGGCAGCGGGTGTTGAGCATCTCCCACACGTCGTCGCGCACGTCGTCGTCGCCGAGGGCGACCTTGTCGCCCAGCAGCGCGACGACGAGCTCGGCGCCGTCCTGCCGGTTGCGCACCCCGAGCAGCTTGGCGACGCTCGACTCCGCTCCGGGGCCCAGCCCGGCGAGCGAGCGCATCGTCGAGCGCACCCCGAGCAACGAGCACACCGTGGACAGGGCGATCGAGTGGCCGACGGCGACCCGCTGCGCGGGCGTGGCGCCGGCCGCGGCGAGCTCGACGGCGCGCTCGGTGCTCTTGCTGAGCCGGCTGGTCGCCATCGCGACCCGCTCGTTGGCGAGCGTCGTCCGGGCGAGCTTCCACCCGTCGTCCACCTCGCCGACGATCATGTCGTCGGGCACGAACACCTCGTCGAGGAACACCTCGTTGAACAGCGCCTTGCCGGTGATCTCGCGCAGCGGCCGGACCTCGATGCCCGGCGCGCGCATGTCGACCAGGAAGTACGAGATGCCCTTGTGCTTCGGGGCGTCGGGGTTGGTGCGCGCCAGGCAGATGCCCCAGTCCGCGCGCTCGGCGACCGAGGTCCACACCTTCTGCCCGGTGATCTTCCACCCGCCGTCGACCTTCTCGGCCTTCGTGCGCAGCGCCGCCAGGTCGGAGCCGGCGCCCGGCTCGGAGAACAGCTGGCACCACACCAGCTCGCCCAGCAGGGACGGCGACACGAACTGCTCGCGCTGCGCGGCGGAGCCGTGCTCGAGGATGGTCGGGAGCGCCCAGCCGGCGATCACGATGTCGGGCCGGGTGAGCCCGGCCCCGGCCAGCTCCTGGTCGATGACGATCTGGGTCACCGCGTCCGCCCCCAAGCCGTACGGCGCGGGCCAGTGCGGCGTCAGGTAGCCGGTCTCGACGAACGCCGCGCGCCGCTGCTCCTCCGGCAGCGCCGCGATCCGCTCGACGCCGGTCCGGATGTCGGCACGGACGGCCTCGTCGCGTCCCTCCAGGTCGAGCTGGACGCGGCGGCGTACGCCTCCGACGGCAGCGGCGGTCAGGCGCTCGGCGGCGTCGTCGCTGTCGCCGACGAGGGATCGGAGCGCCAGCGCCCGGCGGAGGTAGAGGTGTGCGTCGTGCTCGAAGGTGAAGCCGATCCCGCCCAGCACCTGGATGCAGGCCTTCGCGACCTCGACCGCGCCGTCGAAGCAGGTCGCCGCGGCGACCTCCACCGCGAAGGCCCACTGCTCGTCGTCGCCGGCGTCCGCGGCGGCGGCCGCGTCCCACGCGGCAGCCGTCACGGCCTCCGCGGTCTCCAGCATCTCGGCGCACAGGTGCTTGATCGCTTGAAACGCGCCGATCTTCTGCCCGAACTGCTCGCGCACCTGGGCGTACTCCACCGCGGTCGCCAGGCACCAGCGCGCGACGCCCGCGGCCTCGGCGGCGGCGAGGGTGACCGCGGTCCGGCGGACCCGGTCGCCCGACTCGATGTCGTGCGCGTCGACCGCGCGCCCGTGCCGCACGCTGAGGTCGACTCCCAGCACGGCCTGCACCTGGCCCTCGTAGTGGCTCCCGTCGGGCGCCAGAACCTCCTCGGCGGTCCCGCCGTCCCACACCACGCCGCCCGGCCGGACCTGGACGCCGTAGCGATCGGGCTGGCCGGTCAGCAGCGAGCCGACCGCCGCGCCGAGCAGGCCACCGGGCACCAGCTCGTGCGCGCACGCCTCCAGCGCGACCGCCTGGTCGAGCACGGTGCCGCCTCCGCCGCCGGCCGACTCCGGTACGGCGATCGCGTGCACCCCCATCTCCTCGACGGCCTTCCACGCGGCGTCGAACCGCTCCGCGGACTCGCCCTCGGCCGCCCGGACCAGCGCGACCGGGTCCAGGCTGGCGGCCCACTTGCGCAGGCTGGCGGCCAGCTCGACGTGCTCGTCGGAGATTCCGATCGACATGGGGCTCCCCTGATGGTCGAGGTCGAAACTAGAACGTGTTCCAATCCTACTAGAGTCGTGCCGTGACCACCGACTGGATCGACCACGCCCTGGCCGCCAAGGGCTTCATGCCCGAGGACGAGGGCCTGCTGCTGCACCGCTACGCCCGGGAGCGGCTCCCGCACGGGCCGGTGCTCGAGGTCGGCACCTACTGCGGCAAGTCCGCGATCTACCAGGGCGCGGCCGCCCGCGAGGTCGGCGGCGTGGTGTTCACCGTCGACCACCACCGCGGGTCGGAGGAGAACCAGGCCGGCTGGGAGCACCACGACGCCTCGCTGGTCGACGAGGAGTTCGGGCTCATGGACACGCTGCCGGTGTTCCGCCGGACGATCGCGCGCGCCGGCCTCGAGGAGCAGGTGGTCGCGCTGGTCGGCAGGAGCACGACCGTCAGCACCCACTGGCGCACGCCGCTGTCCATGCTGTTCATCGACGGCGGGCACGCCGAGGAGCACGCCCAGAACGACTACTCGGGCTGGGCGCCGTGGGTGATGCGCGACGGCCTGCTGGTGATCCACGACGTGTTCCCGGACCCGGCCGACGGCGGGCAGCCGCCGTACCACGTCTTCCTGCGCGCGCTCGAGAGCGGCGCCTTCACCGAGGTGGAGGCGCTGGGCTCGATGCGGGTGCTACGGCGTACGGCCGGGGACGCCGGAGAGGCTGTCGGCTGACGGGCAGCCGCACTCGAGCGCCAGCTCGGCGAAGTGCGGCGCCAGCGAGGTGCCGCGCATGATCCCGGAGCCGGCCGTGCCGTGGCCGGCGACCTCGCCGAGGGCATCGACGGCGAGGATCACCGCGGCGGCGGTGTACGTCGTGTGCTCGTCGGGCCAGTTCACGTTGCGGGGCTCGCCGGACTCGGGGTCGATGTCGGCGTCGCCGTACACCCAGCCGGTCCAGTAACGACCGTCGTCCTCGCGCAGGTGCTGCATGTCCTTCAGCAGCGTCAGCGCGCGGCGGTGGTCGCCGAGGATGTCGAGCGCCATCACGAGCTCGCAGGTCTCGGCGCCGGTGACCCACGGGTTCGTGGAGACGCAGAGGATGCCGAGCCCGGGGCGCACGAAGTCGTCCCAGCGGCTGTCGAGCAGCTCGAACGCGTCGCGACCGCGCACGGCGCCGCCGAGGACCGGGTAGTACCAGTCCATCGAGTGGATCGACTTGTCCGCGAACAGGTCGCGGTGCTCGCGCACAGCGTGACCGAGCCGGCCACCCGCGAGCTCCCACTCCGGCTGCGGGTCGTCGAGCAGGTCGGCGAGCGCGACGCCGGCGCGCAGCGACTGGTAGATGCTGGAGTTGCCGGTCAGCAGGCAGTAGTCCTCGGTCGGCGTGTAGTTGATGCCGCCCCAGGAGACCTGCTGCGCGACCACCCAGTCGAGCGCGGAGCGCACGGTCGGCCAGTAGCGGCGAACGAACTCGATGTCGCGGCGCACCAGCCAGTGGTGCCAGATGCCGACCGCGAGGTAGGCGGTCATGTTGACGTCGCCGCGGTCGTCGTCGGCCACGCCGTTCACGATCTTCATCGGGAACGACCCGTCGGCGTGCTGCATCGTCGGCACCCAGGCGTAGGCGCGCTCGGCCGCCTCGACCTGTCCCCCGACCAGCATCGCCATCGCGGCCTCGACGTGGTTCCAGATGTCGACGTGCTCGCCGGTCGTCCACGGCACCGCGCCGCACGGCTCCTGCATCGCCGCGATCGCGGCCGCGCTGTCGGCGACCTGCTCGGCCGTGAGGATGCCCTCCACGTAGGGAAGGCTCACGAGAGCGCTTCCGGCTTGCGGAAGTACAGCACCATGCTCTTGCCGATCAGCGGGTCGAGCACCTTGGCGGCGTACTGGAGCGTCTTGGGCTGCTTCATGATCTCCCAGACCAGCAGCTTGTGGTAGGCCTTCGCGGCCGGGTGCTCGTCGTTGTTGACCCCGACCGCGCACTTGATCCACCAGTACGGCGCGTGCAGCCCGTGGGCGTAGTCCTTGCCCTCGAAGACCATCGCGTCGCCCGGGGCGCCGTCGTTGAACTTGCCGGCCTTGGTGACCTTGTCGATCAGCTCGTGGTCGGTGTAGATGCGGATGTGGCCGCCCTCGGCGTTGTGGTACTCGTCCGACAGCTTCCAGTTGATGACCTCGGGGAGCCACCGGGGCACGGTGATCGCCATCGTGCCGCCCGGGCGCAGCACCCGGACCAGCTCCTTGATCGCGTCGACGTCGGCGTGGATGTGCTCGAGCACCTCGGCCGCGACGATCCGGTCGAACTCACCGTCGGCGAACGGCAGCTCGAGCGCGTCGCCCTGCTTGATGTCGGCGCTGGCGCCCGCGGGCACCTCCCCCTGCTCCTTCATCGCACCGAAGATCTCCAGCACCCCGGCCAGCTCGTCGGCATCCATGTCGAAAGCGACGACGTCGGCGCCGCGGCGGTACATCTCGAACGCGTGCCGTCCACCGCCGCAGCCCATGTCGAGCACCCGGTCCCCGGGCAGCAGCCCGAGGCGGTCGAAATCAACGGTCAGCAACGGGGTGGTCCTTCCGGTTCTCTGCCCGATACTGGGCAATCACTTCTTCGTACGCCACGGCGACCTTCTGCGCCACGGCTCGCCAGCTGAACAGCTCCTCGACGCGCTTGCGGCCGGCGGCGCCGTACCGTGCCCGGCGCTCGGGGTCGTCGAGCAGCGCGGCGATCGCCTGCTCGAGCTCGCCGACGTCGCCGGCGGTGACCAGGTCGGCGCACAGGCCGTTGGGCCCCACCACCTCGGGGATCGCGCCGGCGTCCGAGGCGACCAGCGGGGTGGCGCACGCCATCAGCTCGGCGGTCGGGAGCGAGAAGCCCTCGTACAGCGACGGCACGCACGCGAGCTCGGCGGACCCCATGAGGTCGACCAGCTCGGCGTCGCTGATGCCGTGCACGAAGTGGACCGAGTCCTGGATCGAGAGCTTGTCGATGAGCTTCTCGGTGCGGCCGCCCGGCTTGGGCTTGGTCACCAGGAACAGCTCGAGGTCACGCTCGGTGCGCAGCTTGGCGAACGCCTCGAGCAGGGTCGCGATGCCCTTCATCGGCGCGTCGGCGCTGGCCATCGCCATGATCCGACCCGGGACCCGGGGCTTGGTCGGCGGGACGAAGATGTCGTCGACGCCGAGCAGGATCACCTGCATCCGGGCGGGGTCGACGCCGAAGTCCTTGGCGATGTCGCGCTTCGAGGTCTCCGACGGGGTCAGGATCTTGCGTGCCTGCCGCGCGACCCGGGCCTGCATCTTCACGAAGCCGTACCAGCGGGTGAGCGTGAACTTCCGCCACGGGTTCTTGGTCGAGGCGATGTCGATGCGGCGGTCGTAGCTGATCGGGTGGTGCAGCGTGGTCAGCAGCGGGAGACCCATCTTCTCGATCTCGAGCATCCCGTAGCCGAGCACCTGGTTGTCGTGGACGATGTCGAAGTCGTCGACGCGCTCCTTCAGGGCGCGCGCGGCGCGCAGGCTGAAGGTCTTCGGCTCAGGGAAGCCGGCCACGCACATCGTGGCGAACTCCTCGACGTCGATGCGGTCGCGGAACTCCTTGAGCTTCGGCACGCGGAACGGGTCTGGCTCCCGGTAGAGGTCGAGGCTCGGCAGCTTGGTCAGCGCCACGCCCTCGTCGAGCTCCGGGTAGGGCTGTCCGGAGAACACCTCCACGTGGTGACCGAGGTTCGTGAGCTCCCGGCTGAGGTGCCGGATGTAGATGCCCTGGCCGCCGCAATGGGGCTTGCTCCGATAGGACAGCAGTGCGATCCGCATCCGCACCCTCTCTGTTGCGCCCGAGCCTGTCGGGGTCTGCCGGATGCGTGGGACACGCCGTACCGGTGAACTGGAACGTGTTCCTATTTTAGACCACCGATTGCTAGCCTAGTGGCCGGTATCAACCGGACACTCGGGGGTTCCCTAGACTCTGCGTTCCGGACATGACGTAGATGGGGGTCCCCGTGAGCAGCGCCAACTCGCTGGCGGTCGACGACCTGGGCTCCGCCGCCCAGCGCGACCGTCGCAAGCGCATCCTCGATGCGACGATCGCGCTCGCCTCGCAGGGCGGGTTCGACGCCGTCCAGATGCGCGCCGTCGCCGAGCAGGCCGACGTCGCGCTGGGCACGCTCTACCGGTACTTCCCGTCGAAGATCCACCTGCTCGTCTCCGCGCTGCAGCGCGAGTTCGAGCGCACCGAGATCGCGCTCCGCGACAAGCCGGTCGACGGCGACACCGCGGCCGACCGCGTGATCAGCGCGCTCAAGCGCACCACCCGCGGCATGCAGAGCGACCCGCAGCTCACCGAGGCGCTCACGCGGGCGTTCATGTTCGCCGACGCCTCGGTCGCGGCAGAGATCCACCAGGTCGGCATGCTGCTGACCGCGATGGTCACCCGCGCCATGTACCCCGAGGGTCACGAGGAGCTCACCGACGAGGACGTCTCGATCGCCCAGGTGATCGGTGACGTCTGGCTCTCCGCCCTCGTCGGCTGGGTCACCGGCCGTACGTCGGCCGCCGAGACCGGCCAGCGCATCGAGGTCGCGGTCCGGCTCGTCCTGCGCGACTAGCCGAAGGCCTCGGCCGCGCACCGTTGTGCGTCGGTCTCGACCGCGGCCGCCATCTCGGCGTTCGTGCGCGGCGGCGCACCCTCGTGCCACCGCTCCTTGGTCTGCACGGCCCAGAACACCGCGACGTTCGCGATCATCCAGGCCTCGACCAGGAACACGTAGTGGTCGACGAACCACGTCGGGCCCAGCTCGGCCTTGCCCGGCACGAACAGGACCACCGAGACCACGAGCATGGCGACGGCCTGGCCGACGTACAGCCGCGCCCGCCTCCCGTCGCGCTCCGGAGACAGGGCGATCTCGCCCAGGCAGGCGTTGAAGGCACGCGCCAGCCTCCCGCCGGCCTCCCGCAGCCGCCGCCGGCCGAACCACCAGGCGACGCCGATCCAGAGGATCCCGAGCGTGATGAGGACGAACATCACGATCGCCGAGGTGAAGTGGACGTCCTGGTAGAACCAGCTCGCCCCGCCCGGGGTCCGGTCCCGGACGGAGAACTGCCAGAGACCGAGCACCCACAGCGCGGTCGCCAGGCCGAGCGGCACCCAGAAGCCGACCTGGTTGTCACGGATGAGCGGCCACCGGTTCTTCACGCGTGCGATGACGCCGACCGCCACCAGCACCGCCAGGAAGATCCCCACCACGATCAGGTAGCTCCACATCGCGTTCGCGATGGCCGCCTGGTTGCGGACCGGGTCGAGCGCGCTGTCAGCGGGACACAGTCCGTCGTCCTTCGCGGGGACGAAGGCGACGACGGGTGCGAGCAGCCCGGCGAGGTTGAAGAGCGCGTCCTCGATCGCGGTCTTGCCCCACAGCGCGATCAGCACCAGCCCGATGGCGCACAGCGCGCCGACGAAGACCGAGCGCACCGGGGAGTAGAAGTACGCGCTGATCGAGCCCTTGAGGCACCAGTCGGTGCGCTCGACCTCGATGAGGATGGAGATCGCCAGGAGCCCGATGACCCCGATCACCGTCAGCCGCAGGAAGCGGTACGTCCTCAGCGCGACCGCAGGGACATGGGGCTGGTCGTCCATGGCACTCCTCCTCACCCAACCGTCAGGAGCCCGGCGGACCGCCGTCAGATACCCGTGGCCCGGTCAGTACCCCAGCCCGTGCCCGTACGGGAACAGCGTGCCGGTCCCGTCGGTCTGCGGGATCGCGACCGGCAGCGTGCCGACCGGGTCGATCTCGCCGAACAGCACCCGGGCCAGCGCCTCGACCTGGTCGGCGGTGTAGCCGAACGTGTCGACCACGGTCGGGGCCGAGGGGAAGGACGCGACGTCGTACGGGTTGCGCATCGCGGCGACGACGACCGGGGTCCCGGTCGCGAGCAGCGCCGTGACCAGCTTGGTCTGCGCGGCCGCACCGGCGGTCGGGTTCCCCGTGCTGGCGTCGACGGCGTACGCGTTGTTGGTCGAGACGACGACGAGGTCGGCGTCCTCGGCGGCCTCGACGGCGAAGTCGATGTCGTCCTGGGTCGGCGTGGTGCCCGTCTGGAGCACCGTCGGGGTCGCGCCGCGCGCGCCGAGGGCGGTGCCGAGCAGGGCGGTCGTCGTGACGCCCCATCCGGTGACGAGGACGTCGCGCGGTCCGGCGCTCAGCGGCAGCAGGCCGTCGTCGTTCTTCACCAGCGTCGTGGTGCGGTCGGTGATCGCCTGGGCGTCGTCGAGGTGCTCGTCCATGCCCACGACCTGCGCTGCCGTCGACGGGTTCACCAGCGGGTCGGCGAACAGCCCGCGGCGGAACTTGTGCAGCAGGATCCGGTAGACCGACGCGTCGAGCCGGCTCTTGCTGATCTCGCCGCTGTCGACCGCATCGAGGACCGAGGCGTACGCCGTGTCCATCTGCGGCGGCACGAGCAGCTGGTCGGCACCGGCGAGGATCGCCCGGACCGGCGCGACGTCCGGCGGGAAGGTCTCGGTGGCACCGGCCATGTCGAGGGCGTCGGTCACGATCAGCCCGTCGAAGCCGAGCTCCTTGCGCAGCAGGCCGGTCAGGATCTTGCGCGACATCGTGGCCGGCACGCCGCTCGGGTCGATCTCGGGCATCACGACGTGCGCGGTCATGATCGAGTCCACGCCGGCCTTGATTGCGGCACGGAACGGCGGCAGGTCGATCTTCTCCAGCTGCGCGCGGGTGTGGGTCACCTGCGGCAGGCCGTAGTGGCTGTCGACGCCGGTGTCGCCGTGGCCCGGGAAGTGCTTCGAGACCGCCGAGACACCACCGTCGTGGAAGCCGCGCACCTGCGCGGTGACCAGACGCGAGACCAGCGCGGGGCTGGACCCGATCGAGCGGATGCCGATCACCGGGTTGTTCGGGTTCACGTTCACGTCGGAGACCGGCCCGTAGTCCTGCGTCACGCCCACCGCGGCGAGCTCCTCGCCGATGACCTCGGCGGAGCGCCGCGCGTCCGCGGACGAGCGACCGGCGCCGAGCGCCATGTTGCCGGGCATCTGCGTCATCGGCGCCCCGAAGCGGGCGACCAGCGAGCCGCCCTCCTGGTCGACCGAGATCTGCAGCGGAATCTCGTGCGGCTGGGCGAGCGCCGCGAACTGCAGGCCGTTCGACAGCGTCGCCACCTGGGACGGGCTGCCGAGGTTGTCGTCGTTGTTGCGCGTCGTGAAGTAGATGACGCCGCCGGGCTGGTACTTCTCGATGACCTCGGCGGGCGTGTCGACGCCGTACAGCCTCTGGTTCGTCGCCTTCGCCGTGTCGCTGACGGTGTAGGCGTCACGGCCGGCGACCTCGATCACGAAGAGCTGTCCGACCTTCTCCTCGACGCTCATCTGCCGCAGCAGCTTGAGCACCTTGGCCCGGTACGGCGCATCCGCGGGCGAGCCGGGTGCGGCCGAGCCGGGAGCAGCCGAGGCCGGCGCTACGGGTGGGCCGGCGACTGCCGCCAGGACCAGCGACAGCCCCACGACCAGGGCACGACGAGCAGGGGTCCGCGTCACCCTGCGGACACTACCTCCCGGAGGCGGTCCAGCATGGTCTGTTCGCGATCACTGACCCGGACGGCACCGATGCCCATGAAGCCGCCCTCCTTGCCGGCGTCGGCCGCGGCCTGGGCGACGTCGACCAGCCAGAGCCCGAAGGCCGCGGTCTCCTCGGGCGTCGCCTTCGCGGCCACGAGGTCGCGGGCCTCGGTCAGCTCCGTGAGCACCTGCTCGGCGAGCGTGCCCGGGGCGTCCTTCGCCGGCTTGTAGCCCTTGAGCGGGTTCTGCTTGTTCTGCGACTCGGCCTGGATGTCGAGGGCGATCTCGGTGATCAGCTGCTCGCGGCTGGTCGGCGAGGTGGCGGCGCGCAGCATCGCCACCGACTCCTTCGCGATCTCGATCGGGCCACCGGGGTCGGCCATCGAGATGGCCATGCCGGCCACGAACGGGGCACGGGTGATGCGGGTCCACTCGTCGGCGGAGAACTCACTCTTGGTCGTCATGAGCCCAAGAATGCCGCAGTGGTCCCACCGAGCTCCATGGCCGGCAGTCCCAGCTTGCGGTGGTCCCACGACCGGACCCGGTCGGGGTCGAGCCGGATCGCCGCGCGGTTCTTGGCCATGAACTCCACGAACGGCTTCATCTCCTCGGAGTACGGGCCGTTGTAGCGCTCGAAGATGTTCACGCAGACGTTCCAGACCACGTCCTCGTCCTCGACGACCACACCCTGACCCTCGATCGAGACACCGCGCAGCTGGTCATAGGTGTGGCCGGCCTCGACGAGGAACGTGCAGCGCGGGTCGCGCCGCAGGTTCACGGTCTTCTGGGCCTTCTTCTTGGTCTCGAACCAGATGTGGTCGTCCATCACGGCGTACCACATGCCGACCAGGTGGATCTGACCCTGCGGCCCGAGGGTGCCGAGCGTGCACTCACGCTGCTGGTGGAGGAACTCGACCTGCTCGTCGTGGGACATGACGATCTGGGCGCGCTGGTTGGCCATGGCGAGAACCTAGCCTCCGAACGCGTGGGTGGCGGTGACGCCCCCGTCGATCGAGATCTCGGCGCCGTTGATGTACGACGACTCGTCGCTGGCCAGGAAGACGTACAGCGGCGCGATGTCCTCGGGGTGCCCGACACGACGCAGCGGCACCTTGGAGGCGCCGTACTCCATCGCGATGTCGCCGCCGTGCACCCGCGTCATCGGGGTGTCGATCATGCCGGGGTGCACGGAGTTGACCCGGATGCCCTTCGGGCCGAGCTCCATCGCGCCGCACTTGGTCATGCCGCGGATCGCCCACTTCGTCGCGGCGTACGCCGTGCAGTTGGCCATGCCGGCCAGGCCCTCGACCGACGAGGCGTTGATGATCGAGCCGCCGCCGTTGGTGCGCATGGTCGCCGTGACCGCCTGCATGCCGAGGAAGCAGCCGAGCTGGTTGACGCGGAACAGCAGCTCGAGCTCGTCGACCGGCATCGTCTCGATCTCGCCGAAGCGCAGCAGCCCGGCGTTGTTGGCGAGCACGTTGACCGGACCGAAGCGCTGGTTGGTGTCCTCGACGAGCGCGGTCCAGGAGGCCTGGTCGCTCACGTCGTGGTGCACGAAGTGGGCGGCGTCGCCCCCGAAGTCCTGGCAGAGCTCGTCGGCGAGCGCCTGGCCCTGCTCCTTGGCGATGTCGGCGATCGCGACCCTCGCGCCCTCGGCCACGAACTGCCGCGCGATCCCGGCACCCTGGCCCATCGCGCCGCCGGTGACGATCGCGACCTTGTCGTCCAGACGTCCCATCGTCACACCGTCAGCTTCATGATCGAGTCCGCGGCGAAGCCGGCGGACGGGTCCCGGTCGGAGAAGTAGCTCCCGAGCTGCTTGTCGAGGTCGTCGGCGGTCCACAGGCTGCCGGCCTTGTCGAAGCGCTGCTCGACGACGGGCGGCGCGATCAGCGCGACCATCCCGCCGTACACGACGAAGACCTGGCCGGTGATGCCGGACGCGGCCGGCGAGGCGAGGTAGGCGACCAGCGGCGCGACGTGGTCGGGCGAGTACGGGTCGACCTCGAGGCCGGACTGGTCCTCGCCGAACACGTCGGCGGTCATCGCGGTCCGCGCCCGCGGGCAGATCGCGTTGGCGCGGACGCCGCTGCTGGCCATCGCACGGGCGGTCGAGACCGTGAGCGCGGCGATGCCGGCCTTGGCGGCGCCGTAGTTCGCCTGTCCCGGCGGACCGGAGAGGAACGCCTCGGAGGCCGTGTTCACCACGGCCGCGTCGACCGGGCCGGACTCCTTGGCCTGGGCCCGCCAGTACGCCGCGGCGTTGCGCGAGAGCAGGAAGTGCCCGCGCAGGTGGATCTTGATGACGAGGTCCCACTCCTCGTCGCTCATGTTGAACAGCATCCGGTCGCGGGTCACCCCCGCGTTGTTCACCACGATGTCGAGCCGGCCGAAGCCGTCGACGGCAGCGGCGAGCATGGCGTCGGCGGTGGACCGCTCCCCCACGTCGCCCGTGACGACGCTCGCCTCCCCACCGCGGGACCGGATCTCCTCGGCCGCCTCGTCGGCGCCACCCGGCAGGTCGTTGAGGACGACGCGCGCTCCGGCATCGGCCAGCGCGAGCGCCTCGGCGCGCCCGAGACCGGCGCCGGCCCCGGTCACGATCGCGACGCGGCCGTCGAGAGAGGTGCTCAAATCAGTCCTCCAGGGAGATGGCGGCGCGCGGGCAGGCCGCGACGGCGCGCTTGACGTTCTCGATGTTCTCGGGAGTGGTCTCCTCGGTCTTCAGCTGGAGGTAGTCGTCGTCGTCCAGCTCGAACACCTCGGGTGCCATCGCCTCGCAGAGGGCGTTGGACTCGCAGAGGTCGAAGTCCACCTTGATCTTCATTGCTCAGCTCCCTTCCGAGGAGTGACCGGGGAACACGTGGGCGGTCGGGTCGATCACGACCGCAGCGTTGTTGACCGCGGTGGCGGCCTCGCCGAAGCCGACGGCGATCAGCCGCACCTTGCCGGGGTACTCGGTGATGTCGCCCGCGGCGAACACGCGCGCGAGGTTCGTGCGCATCGACGGGTCCACGACGATGTGCCGCTTCTGCACCTCGATCCCCCACTGCTGCAGCGGTCCGAGGTCCGCGATGAAGCCGAGCGCCGCCACCACCGCCTGGGCCGGGCGCGTCGTGGTCTCGCCGTCCACGGTGATCTCGACCGACTCGAGGACGCCGTTGCCGTGCAGTGCGGACACCTCCGCCCGGGTGACGATCTCGACCGAGGAGTCACGGACCGCCTGCACGGTCCGCTCGTGGGCGCGGAACGCGTCACGCCGGTGCACCAGCGTGACCGACTGCGCGACCGGCTCGAGGTGCAGCGCCCAGTCGAACGCGGAGTCACCGCCGCCGACGATCACGACGTCCTTGCCGGCGTACGGCGCGAAGCTGGGCACGAAGAACTCGAGTCCCCGGCCGAGCCAGCCGTCGCCGGCCGGCAGCGCGCGCGGGCTGAACTTGCCGATGCCGGCCGTGATCAGCACGGCCTTGGCGCGGATCTCGGTGCCGTCGTCGAGGCCGACGACGACGCTCTCGTCCTCCTCGGTCAGCGTGGTCGCGGTCCGGTCGAGGAAGTACGCCGGGTCCGCGGTCGTCGCCTGGGCCACCAGCCCCTCGACGAGCTCGCGGCCCTTGATCGACGGGAACCCGGCGACGTCGAGGATCTGCTTCTCGGGGTACATCGCCGTGATCTGTCCGCCCAGCTCGGGCAGGGAGTCGACGATCGCGACGCTCATGCCGCGGAAGCCGGCGTAGTAGGCGGCGAACAGGCCGGTCGGGCCGGCGCCGATGATCAGGAGATCAGTGTCGTGTTGGTCGGCCACGCCGCGATCCTGCTCCTCTCGAAGGGGTCGACTCAACTATAACCTGTTCTAGTTTTGTCGCGGCGTCAATCTCGTCACTGCGTCTCGATGTCGGAGACCAGCCACCCGTGGTCGGTGCGCACGACCGTGACCAGCGCTCGGTACTGCGCGTAGTCGGTCCGCGGCTGGCCGTCCACGACCTTCTCGACGTACTGGTTCAGGAAGAGCAGCGCCTGGACCTGCTCGGGCGACGCCTGCACCACGCTCTGGCCGACCGTCTCGAACTGGAGCTTCGTCTTCCCGGCGACGAACCGGTCCTTGATGCCCTCGGCGGTCGCGCGGTACTCCTCGGCGAAGCTGTCGGTCATCTTCGAGGTCGCCTGCTCGACCTGCTCGTCGTAGTCCTCGTACGACGTCGACAAGATGTCGACGGCCGACGTGGCCGCCGCGTCGACCGCGGCCCGGTGGCTCAGCTCTCCGGTGACGACCGGTCGGTCGGCGGACACCGTGGCCGTGGCGTCCTGGTTCAGGTAGAGGATCTCGGCGATGCCGATGCCGAGCAGCACCACGATGGCCGCGGCCAGCACCCAGGTGCGCCGTCCGGTGGTTGAGGTGCGAGCGGAGCGAGCCTCGAAACCACCGTCGTCGGCAGGTGCGGTGGTTTCGAGGCTCGGCGCTGGCGCGCCTCGCACCTCAACCACCGGTTCCGACCGCCGTCCGGCGATCTTCTTCGGCTTGCCCGTCGGGTTGCGTGACGTCATCAGCTCACGAACTCCAGGTTGCTGGTGCGCCACTCGCCGTCGACGTACTGCAGGTCGAGCTTGAGCCGGAAGTAGCGCGCGACCGGCTTGTTGCCGGACGCCTTGTTCGCGACGGTGCCCTTGGTGGAGGCGAGGACCGTCGCGCTGTCGCCGTCGAGGTCGACGACGCCGGCCGAGAGCACCTCGCCGTCCATCACGGACTGGTTCTGCTCGAGCAGCTGCACGACACCCTCGGTCGAGGAGTCGTACTGCTCGGCGAACTCGCCGGTCGCGCCTTCGGCGACGGCGTCGATGCTCGCCTGGGCGTCGCGGTAGTCGATGTTGATGAACGCCTCGACCTCGTCGCGTGCCGCCGCGAGCACGGCGCCGTACCGCGCCTGGGCGACCGCCTCGCTCTCACGGTTCTGGTGCTCCTTGTAGACGAGCACCCCGCCGAAGACGACCGCACAGGCCAGCAGCAGCGCGACCGCGAACAGGGCGATGTCGAGACGGACCCGCGTCACGGGTTCATCACGGAGCTCGCCAGGAGCCACTTCCATCCATCCCCTCCCAGGATCGACAGGTCACCCTGATCGACGAATCGTACGGGGTTGCCGTGCCGATCGACCGCTCCCGACACCAAGCCGCTGCGCGGGTCGTAGGACGAGCGGTAGACCCGTCCCGGGGAGTTCGGGCCGGAGTTCTGGCCGGAGTTCGGGGAGTACTTGGGACCGCGCATCACGAACGGCGGACCGCTGGCGCACTGCGCGGGGTAGATCGGCGAGTCCGTGAGGTCGTTGGTACGCCGCCACTCGCTGCGCGGCTTGTACCCCTCGGTGCACGGCGGCTGGCGGTAGTCGAGCTGCAGGTTGACGTGTCCGTACCCGTCGCCGGGCGTCCCGGTGAACCCGCTCGCGATCGTCGTCGGGTAGGTGACCAGCAGCTGCTCGAGCCCGGCGAGGTGGGTGACCACGACCTGGTTGACGCTGACCGCGTTGCCCAGCAGGACCGGCAGCGTCGGCTGGAGGTCGCGCAGCAGCGCGTCGACCTCGCGGGCGGCGCGCGGCGTCCCGTCGAGGACCCGCTCGAGGTCGTCGTCGCTGCGGGCGAGGGCGTCGGTGATCTCGGCCAGGTCGCCGGCGAGGCTGGTGATGTTCTCGCGCTCGCCCTGCTGGGTGGTCAGCACCCGCTTGCCCTGGTCGAGCAGCCGGATGGTCTCCTCGGTGTGGGCGGCCGCCTCCCGGACGAACGTGCTGCCGTTGTCCAGCAGCCGTTGCAGCGGCCGGCCGGTGTCATTGAACATCGTGCCGAGCTCGCGGACGACGGTGGTCAGGTTGTCCTGGTCCACCGAGCCGACGAAGCTGTCGAGCTCGACCAGGAGGTCCGCCTCGTCGACCGGGAGTGACTCCTCGTCGCCCTCGAACGTGTGGCCGTTCTCGGCGTACGGGCCGTCGTCGTCGGGCGGTTCGAAGTCGAGGTACTGCTCCCCCACCGCCGACAGGTTGTGCACGTGCATCGCGGAGTCGAGCGGGAGCTCGGTGCCGTCTTGGAGGTTGAGGTCGAGCGTGACCCCCTCGGCGGTCGCGTCCATCCGGGCGACCTTGCCGACCTTCACGCCGCGGTAGGTCACCTCGCTGCCCTCGAACAGCCCGCCCGAGGTCGGCAGGGTGGCGTGCACGGTCAGCCCACGCCCGAGGACCTTGTCGACGAGTCCGAGGTAGGACCCGGCCATGTAGACGATGCCGACCGCGCTGAGCACGATGAACGCCGCGATCCGGATCTTCACGCCGCGGGTCATGAGCCACCTCCGAACAGCCCGCTCGCGCTCGGCTCGGCGCTCGGCCGACCGTCCGCGAGCGCATCACCGAGCAGTCCGCCGAGGCCGGGGAAGCCAGGGAGACCGGGCAGCTCCGGGAGCCCGCCGGTGTCGCCGCCCGGGAGACCGAGGATGCCGAGCAGGTAGTCGAGCACGCCCTGGAGGTCCAGCCCGTCACCGGCGCCCGGGAGCGCCCGGATGACGACGCAGACCGGGTTCTGGTCGTACTTCTTCTTGCGGCACTCCTTCTTCAGGTTCTTGAACAGCCGCAGGTTGTCGAGCAGCTTGACGCAGGCCTTGCTCTGGATGTCGCCGGAGCGCAGGCACTTCTCGACGTTGGTGAGCACCTCACCGGGGTCCGGCAGGATCGGCGGGATGCCGCCGCCCGGCTGGCCGTTGGGGATGATGTTCTCCAGGTTGATGTCGGCGCGGATCGACGTGTTGGCGTAGTCGCCCTTGACGATCTCGCCCGCTTCCTTGGGGAACGGGAAGCTCACCAGCAGGTTCAGCCCGGGCGCGAGGTCGGCGCCGGCCTCGTGCAGCCGCTGCAGCACCGGCTGCAGGTGGTCCAGCGACGCGAGGATGTCGTCCTTGCTCTGGGTGATCACGCGGGTGCCGACCTCGCCGAGCTCGTCGAGCGAGCCCAGCATCGCGATCAGCTCGTCGTGCTGGGCGGCCAGCACCTCGATGGCGGGGCCGGTCACGTCGAGTGCGTCGGTGATCGTGTCCTTCTCGGCGTTGAGCGTCGCGGTGAGGCTGTTGATCGACTCCATCGCGCGGAGGATGTCCTCCTTCTGGTCGTCGATGGTGCCGACCACGTCCTCCAGCGACCCGAGCAGGTGCCGGAGCCGGTCGGTGCGACCGTCCATCACGGCGTTCAGCTCGTGCGTGATCGTGCCGAGCTGCGCGACTCCGCCGCCGCTCAGCAGGAACGACAGCGCCCCGAGCACCTCCTCGACCTCCGGGTTGCGACCGGTGTCGGCGAGGTCGATGGTGTCGCCCTCCGACAGGTTGCCGCTGGGCGCGACGTCGGTCGGCGCCTCGAGCGCGACGTACTTCTCGCCGAGCAGGCTGACCTGCCGGATGTCGGCGACCGCGTTGTCGGGGAGGTCCACGTCGTCGCGGATCCGGAGCGTGACACGCGCGTGCCACCCCACGCGCTCGACGTCGGTGACCTCGCCGACGGTGACGTCATCGACCATCACCGGCGAGCGGGGCACGACGTTGAGGATGTCCGCGAACTCCGCGGTGACCTCGAACGAGCTGTCCTCGTCCACAGGAGAGCCGGGCAGCGGCAGGTCGTAGGCGCCGTCGAAGTCGCAGGCGGTCGTCACGAGCGCCAGCGAGACCAGGCCGAGGAGGAGCCGCTTCACGAGCCGCCTCCCATCATCGACGACAGCGACCCGGAGGACGCCCCACCGAGGTTCGGGGCGGGCCGGTTCGGGACCGCCGGCGGGACCGTCGGCAGCTGGTCCTCGACCGGCTCCAGGAGCTGCTCGAACAGCCGGCACGCGAGGTCGGCGGCGGCCCGCGGCAGACCCGCCTGCTGGACGACGGCGCACAGGAAGCCGTCGGCGTCCCACAGGTTGCCGCTGATCCCGATCCGCGAGCCGATGGTGCCGGTCTGGCTGTTGAACGCGAGCCCGAGGTTGCCGATCGCGACCGGCGCGATCCGCAGCGCGTCGTCGATGCTGTCGCGCTCCGAGTTGATCGTCTTCATCACCCGCGTGAGCTTCTCGACGTCGGTCACCAGCGCGTCCCGGTTGTCGTGGACGAACGTGCGGACGGTGCCGACCGCGTCGGCGACCGACGCCAGCGCCCCCTGGATCTCCTGCCGCTCGTCGGACAGCTGGGCGGTCACGTCGGCCAGGTCGCGGATGAACGCGCGGACGAGCCGGTCGTTCTCCGCGAGCGTCGTGCTGAACTCGGCGAGCTGGGTGACGGTCTCGAACAGGGGCCCCGCGCCCTCGCCGAAGGTCTCCGCCGCGGCGGCGAGCTCGGTCAGCATCTGGTTGCCGAGCTCACCCTGGCCGTCCAGCGCCTGGGCGCCGGCCTCCAGGACGTTGTCGAGCGTGCCGTCCTTGTTCACGCCGTTCGGTCCGAGCGCCGCCGACAGGTCGCGCAGGCTCGCGTAGATCCGGTCGAGCTCGACCGGCACACCCGTGTCCGGCAGCGCGATGTCCGCACCGTCGGCCATCACCGCGTCGCCCGGGTCGTACGCCGGGGTCAGCTGGACGAACCGGTCCGCGACCAGGGTCGGGGTGACGATGACGGCCTTCGCGTCGGACGGCACCTTGTACTGCGCGTCGTACTCCATCTCGACCCGCACCGAGTTGCCCTCCGGGGCC
The DNA here is from genome assembly GCF_039541135.1 of Nocardioides caricicola. Classification (NCBI taxonomy): domain Bacteria; kingdom Bacillati; phylum Actinomycetota; class Actinomycetes; order Propionibacteriales; family Nocardioidaceae; genus Nocardioides; species Nocardioides caricicola. Next base: position 418,313 of record NZ_BAABFQ010000003.1, read on the forward strand.
ACACTGGTGACCTCGCCGACGTTCACCCCGAGGATCCGCACGTCGCTTCCGGGGTAGATGCTCACCGCGCGCGGGAAGTGCGCGGTGACGGTCTTGGTCTCGGTGCTGTCGCGCACCGCGAAGAACCAGATCCCCGCCACCAGCACCAGCGCCAGCACCACGGCGACGATCCGCCCGCTCGTCCTGCTCAGCACGTCCATCAGTTCGCCTCCGTGAATCCGGGGAGGAACTCGCCGGTCGGGATCGCGAGGAGGTTGGCCGCGTAGGCGTCGAACCACGGGCCGGTCCCGATGATGTTGCCGAGGATCGACACGTAGGGGCCGAGCGCGGCCAGCGTCGCCTTGAGCTCCTTCTCCTTGCTCACCAGCAGCGAGAGCAGGTCGTCGACCTCCTTCAGGGCCGGCGCCATCTGCGCCTGGTTGTCCTCGGCCACGCCGCGCAGCTGCTCGGCGAGGTCGCGGGCGTTGACGAGCAGCAGGTGGATCGCCTCCTTGCGGCGCTTCACCTCCTCGAACACCAGGTCGCTGTTCTTCATCAGCTCGACCAGGTCCTCGCTGCGCGCGGCGAGCACCTTGCTGACGCTCTGCGAGCTCTTCAGCAGCGCCTGGATCTGCTCGTCGCGCGACGCGACCGTCTGGGAGAGCCGCGCGATGCCGCGGAAGCTCTGCTCGATCTCGGGTGCCGCCTGGTTGGTGGTGTCCGCGACGATGTCCAGCGCCTTCGTGAGCTGGTCGGTGTCGATCCGCTCGGTCGTGGTGGTCAGGTCGCCGAAGACGCCGACGATGTCGTACGCCGACTCGGTGCGGTCCCTGGGGATCACGTCGTCGCCGAGGTCGCCCTCACCGGCGGGCTGGAGCTCGAGGTACTTCTCGCCGAGGAGGTTGAGCACCTCGACCGAGGCGCGGCTCTCGTCGCCGAGCTCGACGTCGTTGTCGACCTCGAACGTGACCAGGACCGTGCTGCTGTCCTCCAGCGCGACCTCCTGCACCCGGCCCACCCGGATGCCGCCGACCTGCACCATGTTGCCCTTGCGGATCCCGCTGGCGTCGGTGAACTCCGCGCGGTACGTCGAGCCCTTGAACCCCGGGAACTGAGAGAGGTTGAAGGCGGCCGCCATCACCAGGAGCATCACCACCAGGGTGATCGCTCCCCACCGCAGCGTGCGGGCCTCGCTCGGGCGGCTCATTCGCCCGCTCCGTTGCAGCGCGGCGCCGAGGAGTGGAACTCCAAGCGGTTGAGCAGCGTCATCAGCTGCCGCACGCCGGGGATCTCACCGAGGCTCAGCGGCAGCGTGATCCGGCCGCTGAACCCGCAGACGTAGTAGCTGTACCAGGAGCCGTAGGTGCCGGTCCGGGTCTGGTCGGTCATCGACTCGGGGAGCCGGTCGAGCATCTCGACCACCTGGGCGCGGTTCTCCTTCTTGTTCAGCAGCTCCGCCAGCTTGCGCAGCTTCGCCACGTCGGACTTGATCAGCGGGCGGCCCTGCCGGATGAGGTCGGCCACGACGACCGTCAGGTCGGAGATGTTGTCGAGCGAGGAGCCGATGAGGTTGCGGTCGGCAGCCAGGTCGGCCATCCAGTCCTTCAGCCCCACCACGAGCTCGCTGAGCTGCTGATGCCGGCTGTCGACGGTGGTGAGCGTCTGGGTGAGGTTGTCGATGACGCCGCCGATGAGCTCGTCGCGGTCGGCGAGGGTGTTGGTGAGCGACGCGGTCTTCTGCAGCAGTCCCTGGACCGTGCCGCCCTCGCCCTGCAGCACCTGGACGAGGTTCATGCTCAGGTCGTTGACCTGCTGGGGGTTCAGCGCCTGGAACAGCGGCTGGAACCCGTTGAACAGCACGGTCAGGTCGAGCGCGGGCTTGGTCTGCTCGATCGGGATCGTGGCGCCGCCCTCGAGCGGCTCGGCATCGGTGTCGCTGCCCTCCTCGAGCGCGAGGTAGCGGTCGCCGACGAGGTTCAGGAACCGGATCTCCGCCCGCGAGGCCGTCGTCAGGGGGACGTCGGACTGCACCCGGAACGTCACCAGCGCCTGGGTCCGGTCGTGGTGCTCGACGTCCTTCACCTCACCGACGCTGACGCCCGCGACCCGGACGTCGTCGCCCTTCTGGAGCATCGAGGCGGTGCTGAAGACCGCCTTGTACGTCGTGCCGGGACCGAAGCCGATGTTGCCCATGATCACGGCGAGCATCCCGGTCACGAGGATCGAGATGACCGTGAAGATCGCGAGCTTGACGCCCGCGGCGATCGTCGTCGAGTTGCGGCTCATCGGGCGTTCGCCCCCTGCCGGACCAGCGGGCCGTACATCAGGGATCCGAGCGAGCCGAAGCTGTCCGCCGGCTGTCCGGTGCGCGCGCCGAGGAGCGCGTTCACGATCGTCTGCTCCCCCTCCGTGCCGCTGTAGTCGGCACCCGGGCGGTTGAGGCCGAGGTAGTCGGGGATCAGCGCCGTGGGCGGGTTCTCGTCGATGTCGCTGCCCTGGTCGAGCGCGACCGGCGGCAGCGGCACCTTCGGGTTCGGCAGGCCCAGGCACCACGGGCCGTGGCCGACCTCGCCGAACGTCGGCTTGTCGTCCTCGTCGTACGCGCTGTACTGCGGCGTGCCGACCTCGAGGTACTGCTTGACCTGGTTGCCCTCGAACGTGCGCGCCAGGCGCGGCGCATAGCGAGCGGCGCCGCTGAGCAGGCACGGGAACTCGGGCGCGTAGGTCGCGAGGACCTTGAGGAACGGCTCGGTGACCTCACCCAGGCGGATCAGGTTGGCCTCGTTCTCGCGGAGCACGGCCGTCGACGTGTCGGACAGGCCCTGCAGGTCGGAGAAGAAGACCCCGATCTGCTTCTCGTTGTCGATCACGGTCTCGCTCGTGGTGGTGATGTCGCGCAGCACGTCGAGCAGGTCGGGCGCGGCGATGTCGTAGGTGTCGGCGACGTCGGCGAGCTTGACCAGGTCCTCGCGCAGTGTCGGCAGGTGGTCCGCGATCTCACCGAGGTAGCCGTCGAGCTGGTCCATGGTCTCGCCGAGCTGCTCGCCGCGACCGCCGAGCGCGGTCGACAGGGCGTTGAGCGTCGCGTTCAGGTCGGCCGGCCGGACCGCGCGCAGCAGCGGGAACAGGTCGGCGAGGATCCGGCTCAGCTCGACGTTGGTCTCGACCCGGTCGGGCGGGATCACCGCGCCGTCCTCCAGCGCGGTCCCCGACGGCTCGTCCGGGAGCACGAACGACACGAACTTCTGGCCGAACAACGTGGTGGGCAGGATCTCGACCGTGACGTTGTCGGGGATCTGGTCGGCCTCGTCCGGCTCGAGCGCCACGTCGATCACGGCCTTGTCGCCGTCCTGGCCGACCGAGCGCACCTGGCCGACCAGCGCGCCGTTCAGCCGGACGTCGCCGAACTTCGCGAGCTGGAGGCCGGCCCGGTCCGCCTCGATGGTCACGTGGGTGGCCGGCTCGAACGCCTTGTTGTAGATGGCGATGGAGAGCCCGATCAGCAGCGCGATCACGGTCACGAACGCGACGCCGGCCAGCAGCAGCCGGCGGTGCTCCCGCGGGCTGTCGTGGTAGATGTTCACCAACATCAGCCGGTGATCCTCACCGTGGTGGTGGAGCCCCAGATCGCGAAGCTCAGGAAGAAGTCGGCGACCACGATCGTCACGATGCTGGTGCGGATCGCGCGGCCCACCGCCATGCCCACGCCGGCCGGCCCGCCCGACGCGGTGTAGCCGTAGTAGCAGTGGATCAGGATCACCGCGACCGCGAGGAACAACAGCTTGAAGAACGACCACAGGATGTCGACCGGCGGCAGGAACTGCAGGAAGTAGTGGTCGTAGGTGCCCGACGACTGGCCGTAGATCAGCGTGGTGATCAGCCGCGGCGAGAGGTACGACGCGGACAGCGCCACGATGTAGAGCGGGATCACCGCGATGAACGCCGCGATCATCCGGGTGGTCACCAGGAACGGCAGCGACGGGATGCCCATCACCTCGAGCGCGTCGATCTCCTCCGAGATCCGCATCGCGCCGAGCCGGGCGGTGTAGCCGCACCCGACGGTCGCGGCGAGCGCGATCGCCGACACCAGGGGCGCCACCTCGCGGGTGTTGAAGTACGCCGAGATGAACGCGCTGAACTTCGCGACGCCGATCTGGCTCAGCGAGGCGTAGCCCTGGATGCCGACCTCGGTGCCGGCGAAGAACGCGAGGAACGCGATCACGCCGACGGTGCCGGCGATCAGGCTGAGGCCGCCCGCACCGAAAGTGACCTCGGCGAGCGTGTTGGTGATCTCGCGGGGGTACCGGCGGATCGCGCGCGGCACCCAGGCGAGCGCCTTGATGTAGAAGAACAGCTGGTCGCCGCGCTGCTCCAGCGAGAACCGCCAGCTGCGGGCGAAGGAGGAACCGAACGTGCCGATGGTCGCCATGTCGTCACAGCCCCGGGGGTGGGACGACTTGGAAGTAGATCGCGGTGATGATGGCGTTCAGGAAGAACAGCAGCATGAACGCGACGATCACCGACTCGTTCACCGCACGGCCCACACCACTGGGTCCGCCGCCGGCGTTCAGCCCCTTGTATGCGCCGACGATCGCGGCCAGCCACCCGAAGACGACGGCCTTGATCATCGAGATGTAGAGGTCCGGCAGGCTCGCGAGCGCGGTGAACGACGACAGGAACGCCCCGGCGGAGCCGCCCTGCACGATCACGGTGAAGAAGTAGCCGCCGCCGATGCCGGCGGCGATCACGATGCCGTTGATCATCAGGGCGACGAACATCGTGGCGACGACACGGGGCGCGATGAGCCGCTCCAGGGGGTCGACCCCGAGCACCTCCATCGCGTCGATCTCCTCGCGGATCTTGCGCGCGCCCATGTCGGAGCAGATCGCGGAGCCCGCGGCACCCGCGATGATCAGCGCCGCCGCGATCGGGGCCGCCTCCCGGACGACCGCGAGCACCGCGGTCGCGCCGGCGAACGACTGCGCGCCGAGCTGGCCGGTGAGGTTGCCGACCTGCAGCGAGATCACCGCGCCGAACGGGATCGACACCAAGATCGTGGGCATCAAGGTCACGCTGGTGATGAACCAGGCCTGCTCGATGAACTCCCGGAACTGGAAGGGCCGGGTGAAGATCCGCTTGGTGACCTCGACGACCATCACCGCGATCTCACCGGGCCCGCGCAGCACCGAGGCGGCAGTGACCGACACGTGCCCACCTCCCGAACCCTGTCTAGACAACCCGGACAGACTAGAACGTGTTCTCGTTCTGGGCAACGCCGACTGCGCTCCCCTGCTCCCACCCCACGTAACGACGCTTCTCCCCGGAGGTAACGGGCGTGAAACGTGGGCTGGACCGCTGCTCCTACGATGTGCGCGTGCCCAGGACGCCCCGATGACCGGCACCCCGGAGGTCTGGTCGTCGTTCACCTACGACCCGCGCGAGCCGCGGTACGCCGCCCTGCGTGCGTCCGACCACGACCGTGCGGTCGTGCACCAGGTGCTCGCCGAGGCCTACGCCGACGGCCGCCTCGACCGCGAGGAGTACGACGAGCGCAGCCAGCGCGTGGACGGCCTCCGGGTGCTGGGTGACTTCCGGCCGATCCTCGACGACCTGGTCGCGCCGCCGCCGACTCCCGGGCGCAGCCTGGCGCACGCCTCGCACCGCGACCTCGAGACGCTCGCCGAGCGGGCCTGGCGGACCAAGCGCCGCGAGGCGTCGTTCTCGTTCGCCGGCGCGAGCCTGGTGACGACCGCGATCTGGTTCGCGACCTGCTTCAGCGACGGCACGTTCGACCCGTACTTCTTCTGGCCCGGCTTCGTCATCGCGTTCAGCCTGCTGCACCTCGTGCGGGTCGCGAGCTCGCACCGCGAGATCGTCGACTCCGAGCTGCGCCGCCTCGAGAAGCGCCGGGCCAAGGACCAGCGCGGACGCGGGCCGCTCGGATGACCCACGAGCACATGCCGGTGCGCCAGGTCCTCGGCAAGCACCCCTCCGCGGTGCTGCTGGGGGCCCAGCTCGTGACGGTGCTCGCCTACCCGTTCCTGAGCAAGGACTTCGCGGGACGCGCGGTCATCGGCGTCGCGCAGATGTGCGTCGTGGTGCTCGCGGTCTGGGCGGTACGGCGCACGCCGTCGTTCACCTGGGTGGTCGGGGCGGTCGCGGTCCCCGCGATGGCGTTCACGGTCCTCGAGGCCGCATCGCCGGACACGGACTGGATCGTGCTGACGTCGGCGCTGCTGCACGCGCCGTTCTACTTCTACGTGTCGTACTCGATGATCCGCTACCTGTTCCACGACGACCAGATCACCACCGACGAGCTCTACGCGACCGGCGCGGCGTTCACGGTCGTCGCCTGGGGCTTCGCCTACCTGTTCGCCGCCACCCAGGTCGTCTGGGCGGGCTCGTTCATCGGCAACGGCGGCGAGGGCGAGCGCACCTGGTTCGAGCTGCTGTTCCTGTCGTTCTCGACCCTGACCAGCGTCGGCCTCTCCGACGTCATCCCGGTCCAGGAGCACGCCCGGTCCGTGGTGATGATCGAGATGGTCGCCGGCGTCTTCTACGTCGCGCTGGTCGTGGCCCGCCTGGTCGGGCTCACCGTCCGCCGGCCACCTGTCTGACGGCCGACGGTCTGACAGCGGCTACGCCGAGGCGAGCGCGTACGCCGCACCCTCGACGGTGCGGATCCGGTCGGTGCCGGCGCCGGCCTTGCGGAGCTTGCGGCGCAGGTTCGCGACGTGCACGTCGATCAGGTAGTCGGACTCGATGAACTCGCCGCCCCAGACCTCGCTCACCAGGTCGGAGCGGTCCCAGGCGCGTCCGGGCTCGCGGGCCAGCACGGCCAGCACGTCGACCTCGGGGGGCGTCAGCGGCACCGGGTTGCCCTCGAACATCGCGACGTGGCGCACCGGCACCAGCACCAGGCCCCCGCCCGCCTCCACGACGTCGTCCTCCGGCCGCTCCGGCTCCGCCGCGCGCGCCCGCCGGAGCAGCGCGGCGCTGCGCGCACCGAGCTCCCGGGTCGAGAACGGCTTGGCGAGGTAGTCGTCGGCGCCGAGGTCGAGGGCCAGCAGCCGGTCGACCTCGTCGGTGCGCGACGTGATCATCATGACGAAGGTGTCGCTGAACTCCCGCAACCGTCGGCACACCTCGGTCCCCTGCATGTCCGGCAGCTGCACGTCGAGCGTGACGAGGTCGGGCTTCAGGTCACGGATCAGCCGCAGCCCCTCGTCCCCCGTCTCCGCCCCGTGCACCTCGATGCCGGCCTTGCGGAGCACGATGTCGATCAGCTCCCGCGTGTCCGCCTCGTCCTCGACCACGACTGCCCGAGCGGCCATGTCACCCCTTCCCGCAAGGTCCCCGGCACCGGTGGTAGGTCATGCTGGACCAGACCACCCCGATCTGAGGAGGATACGACCATCATGAGCGAGCAGGCGTCCAGCACGCTCCGCGTCGCCCAGAGCCTCGGACACTGGGACCAGCGCTCCGAGCGGCTCGACCGGATCACCCGACTGACCCGCACGATCTTCGACGTGCGGTGGACCTCCATCACCGTGCTCGACGACGAGCAGGCGTGGTTCCCGAGCGCCCAGGGGTTCGACCAGCGGGTCATGCCGCGCGAGGACACGTTCTGCAACCACACCGCGCGTGCGGACGAGGAGGTCCGCGTCGCCGACGCGACCCTCGACCTGCGCTTCCAGGGTCTGCCGGCGGTCGTGAACGACGGGATCCGGTTCTACGCCGGCGTGCCGCTGCGCGACCCGGCCGGGCACACGGTGGGCGTCTTCTGCCTCTACGACGACCGCGTGCGCGAGCTCGACGCCGACGAGCAGCAGACCCTCGAGGACCTCGCCGCCTGGGCCGAGCAGGAGCTGCTGGCCTCCGCGGAGATGGTCCACGCCTCCCAGGTCCAGAACTCGATGCTGCCGGCGGGCCCGATCCGGCTGGCCGGCTGGAGCGTGCACGGCATGTGCCTGCCGGCGCTGGCCGTCGGCGGTGACCTGTTCGACTACGCGGTCTCCGACGAGGTGCTGCACGTCGGGATCGGCGACGTGATGGGCAAGGGCACCGGCGCCGCCCTGCTGGGCGCCGGGGTCCGCTCCGCGCTGCGCAGCACTCACCAGGCGGTGGTCGCCGGCGTCGACCTCGGCGTCACCGTCACCCAGGTCGCACGCGCGCTCGACCCGGACCTGCGGCGCGCGGGGGCGTTCGTGACCCTGGTCGAGGGGGCGATCGACCTCGACGACGGCTACTTCCGCTACGTCGACGCGGGCAGCGGCCTGTGCCTCGTGGTCCGCGCCGACGGCACCGTCGAGCGGCTGCGCAGCGACGACCTGCCGCTCGGCATCCTGTCCGACGCGCACTGGACCGAGCGGTCCACGAGCCTCGAGCCCGGCGACCGGATGCTGCTGTTCAGCGACGGCCTGCTCGACCTCGTCGAGGACCAGGTCGAGTGGTGGAAGCCGATCGGCGCGATGGTCGCGGCGTACGGCGACACGACCGACCTGCTCGGCCACGTCGCCGAGCTCACCGCCCGGATGCAGCCGAGTGACGACGTGACGGTCGTGGCGGTGTTCCGCGCCGCCGAGTGAACCCTGGTGACGCCGCGGCGCGGAATCAGTCGTCGTCCTCGTCGTCCTCGTCGTCGTCGAGCAGGCCCTCGCGCCGCGCCTCGGCGACGATGCGGCGGACGTTCTCGATCCGGCCGCAGTCCGCGTCGATCTGGGCGTTGCGCTCCTCGGCGAACAGCACGCCGAGGTCGGCGCGCACCTGCGGGCCGACCTCCTCGCGGGCCGGATTGAGGATCGTCAGCTCCTCCTCGGTGAGGTGGTGGTTCACCAGCCGGGCAAGCTCCTCGACCGCGTCGTCGAAGGCCTGGGTGTCGGTGCCCTTGAGCTCCAGGACCGCGAGCAACGCCTCGTTGCCCTCGGCGTGCTCCTCGACGCCGTGGTCGGCCTCCTCGTCGTCGACGGCGTTCTTGCGCTTGAGCTTCGGATAGACGTGCTTCTCCTCGGCCTCCGCGTGCGCGACGTGCAGCGCTGCGAACGCCCGGCGTACGGCGTCTCGGTCCTGACTGCTGTCGCGCAGGTCGCGCAGCAGCGCCTCGAAGCGGCGGTGGTCGTCGAGGATCAGCTCGACGACGTCCCCCTGGACCGGTCGACCCAGATCGATGTTCGTCATGGCCCGACCGTGCCCGCGCCGCCGCGAACCAAACCCTGGTCGACATGGATCCTGGTCACAGGGGAACATGACCGACGGGGACCATCTTCTCGGGAAAGGTGGGGCATGGGGCTCCGGCTATGGGTGATCCGCATCGTCGTGCTGGTGACGGCGATCCTGGGGATCAACTACGTCGTATGGCGCTGGCTGGCGTCGGTCAACTGGGACGCGTGGTGGATCGCGGTGCCCCTGGTCGTCGCGGAGACCTACAGCCTCGTGGACTCGCTGCTCTTCGGGCTGACCATGTGGCGCTGCCGCGACCGCGGCGAGCCCCCGGAGCCGGAGCCGGACCTCACGGTCGACGTGCTCATCGCGACGTACAACGAGCCCATCGACCTGGTGATGCGGACCGCCCGCGCGGCGGCGGCCATCCACTACCCGCACCGGACCTGGGTGCTGGACGACGGTGCCCGACCCGAGATGAAGGCGGCCGCCGAGGCCGAGGGCATCGGCTGGATCACCCGGTCCGAGGACTGGTCGGGCAAGGCCCGGCACGCCAAGGCCGGCAACCTCAACAACGCGCTGCTGATGACCGACGGCGAGTTCCTGCTGATCCTCGACGCCGACCAGGTGCCGTTGCCGGAGATCCTCGACCGCACGCTCGGCTACTTCCGCGACCCGAGGATGGCGCTGGTGCAGACGCCGCAGTGGTTCGAGAACGTGCCGGCCGACGACCCGCTGGGCAGCCAGGCGCCGCTGTTCTACGGCCCGATCCAGCAGGGCAAGGACGGCTGGAACGCCGCGTTCTTCTGCGGCTCGAACGCCGTCATCCGCCGCGAGGCGCTGATGCAGCTGGGCGTGTCCCGCTACGCCGGCGAGGTCGAGGCCGGCGTACGCCGGGCGCTGCGCACCGCCCGCTCGGTCCTGCGCCGGGCCCGCAAGGACCTCACCGGCGACGACCAGATGGTGCGCGCCGCGCTCGACGCGATCGAGTTCGACCTCCGGCGCGCGCAGCAGGAGCTCGACGCCGGCGAGGCGCTCATGGACGTGACCTACCGCTTCCAGCAGCGCGTGGCCGCGGTCCGGCGCGAGATGGTCGCCGCCGACCTGACCGCGCTCGAGAGCGACCTGGCCGCGATCGCCGAGCTGGACGACCTCGCGGGCGACGGCGTCGGCCTCGACCTGGACGCGCTCGACAAGCTCTCCGCCCGCGAGTACTCCCCGCTCGGCGCGGTCGAGACCGTGCAGGCGCTGATCGAGGCCGTCGACGTCGACCTCGGCGGTGAGGCCCAGCCGATCATGCCGATGGCGACGATCTCGGTGACCGAGGACATGGCCACGTGCATGCGCATCCACGGCCTCGGCTGGCGTACGGCGTACCACGACGAGGTGCTCGCCCACGGCCTCGCGCCGGAGGACCTGGCCACCATGCTCACCCAGCGGCTGCGCTGGGCGCAGGGCACCATGCAGGTGATGCTGCGCGAGAACCCGCTCGTCCAGCGGCGGCTGACCTGGCCGCAGCGGCTGATGTACTTCTCCACGATGTGGAGCTACCTCTCGGGCTTCGCCGCGATCGTCTACCTCGCCGCCCCGATCGTCTACCTCACCCTCGGCATCCTGCCCGTGCAGGCGCTGAGCACCGAGTTCTTCATCCGCCTCGTGCCATTCCTGGTCGTCAACCAGCTGCTGTTCTTCATCGTGGCGGACGGGCGGCCGACCTGGCGCGGGCAGCAGTACTCGCTGGCGCTGTTCCCGACCTGGATCAGGTCGGTCACCTCCGCCGTCGGGAACGTGGTCTTCGGCAGATCTCTCGACTTCGCCGTCACGCCGAAGACGAAGCAGGAGAGCGACCGCCGCCCGTGGCACCTGGTGCGCCCACAGCTGTGGGCCATCGTCGCGCTAGTCCTGGCCGCCGTCATCGGCGTGGTCCGGATGTCGACCGGCCACGCCAACGTGCCCGGCACCCTCTTCAACATCGTGTGGGTCGGCTTCGACCTGGCGATCTTCTCCGTCATCATCAAGGCTGTGCGCTACCGCGGCTTCGACCCGGCGGCCGAACAGCCACCGTCCATCATCCGAGCCCGCCGAGGAGCAGCATGATCGAGTTCGCCGTCGAGACGACCCCCCAGGGCATCGCCGTCGTGCGCCCCCAGGGCCGCCTGAACATGGCGGCCGCCCGCCGGCTCAAGGAGGTGCTCGACGGGCTCGTGGGTGACGGCCGCAACCGCATCGTCGTCGACATGGAGGAGACGACGTTCCTCGACTCCTCCGGCCTCGGCGCCCTCATCGCCGGCCTGAAGTCCGCCCGCCAGGCCGGCGGCGACCTGCGGGTCGCGCGCCCGACCGAGGCGGTGCGCACCGTGTTCTCCCTGACGAACCTGGACCGCGTGCTGAAGCCGCGTGACACCGTCGAGGACGCGTTCGATGACTGAGGGCAACGACGGCCGTCTCGACCTGTCGGCACCCGCGACCCCCGAGATGATGGGCCTGGTCCACGCCGTGCTCGAGCAGCTGTGGGAGGCTCACGACGACGTCGCCGCGACCGACCGGGTCCGCTTCGAGATGGCGGTCATCGAGATCCTCGGCAACATCGTCGAGCACGCCTACGAGATCGACTCGACCGACACCGGCAGCCGGCGCTTCGACGTCTCCGTCGCGGCCACCGAGACCGAGCTCGTCGCGTCCTTCGGCGACAACGGCCTCCCGATGTCGATCGACCTCAGCGACGTGGCGATGCCCGACGAGCTCGCCGAGTCCGGGCGCGGGCTCGCGCTGGCGATGGCCGCTGTCGACGACCTGTCCTACGAGCGCGAGAACGGCCGCAACCTCTGGCGGCTGACCTGCACCAGGAAGGGCTGAACCCGCGCCGACCGCGCACCAGCCGGTCAGCCGACCGCGCGGGTGATGCCCTCGAGCTCGTCGCGGTCGACGACGCGGCGGGTCTTCACGCGGTAGCGGTAGACCTGGGTGAGACCCAGCGCCCACAGCACGTACTGCGCGCTCATCGCCCAGCGGAACGCCTCGGGCGGGTAGGCGTCACTGTCCCCGGGCGTGCGCCAGTCGAGGATCAGCCCGATGGTGATCACCAGGACCAGCGAGGCGAGGAACCCGCCCTGGTTGATGATCCCGGTGGCGCTCGCGAACCGCTCGGCCGGGTTCGACGTACGACCCAGGTCGAAGCCGATCATCGACGCGGGGCCACCGACGCCGACCACGACCGCGAGCACGACGAGCAGCCACAGCGGTGCGTTGCCCGGCCAGGCGAGCACCACGGTCCACACGCCGGCGATCACGGAGACGATGGCCAGCACGGTCGTCGAGCGGTGCCATGGGTGCGCGCCGACCAGCCAGCCCAGGATCGGGCCGGCGCACATGACGGCCAGCACCATGACCGTGAGCAGCGCGCCGGCGGTCCCGGACGAGAGGCCCTCGCCGCGGACGAAGAACGGGTAGCCCCAGAGCAGGCTGAGCGCGGTGGCGCTGAACTGCGTCGAGAAGTGCATCCAGAACCCGAGCCGTGTCCCCGGGTGCGCCCAGGACGCCGCCAGGCTCGTGCGCACCGCTGTCAGCGACATCGCCGGTCCGCGCAGGTGCCGGACGCCGGGTGCGTCCCACAGCACCACGAGGATCGCGGCGGTCAGCAGCAGGCCGAGGGACGCGGTGGCCAGGTAGGCGCGGGTCCAGCCGACCTCGCGGAGCGCCCAGGTCATCGGGATCGCCGCGGCGACCGCGCCGAGCTGGCCGAGGGTCCCGGTCAGCTGGGTGACCAGCGGGATCCGCCGCGCCGGGAACCAGCTGCTGACCAGGCGCAGCACGCAGATGAACGTCATCGCGTCGCCCATCCCGACGAACACCCGCGCGACCAGTGCCAGGGAGTACGACGGCGCCAGGGCGAACCCGGCCTGCGCGACGGTGATGAGGATCGTGCCGGTCAGCAGCACGCTGCGCGAGCCGAAGCGGTCGACCGCCAGGCCCACCGGGATCTGCATCGCGGCGTACACCAGCAGCTGCAGCATCGTGAAGGTCGCCAGCTGGGCTGCGGAGATGTCGAAGCGCTCGGTGGCGGCGAGACCGGCCACCGCGAGCGAGGAGCGGTGGAACACCGCGACGAGGTAGACCAGGAGCCCGACGATCCAGACCGCCGTGGCGGTGCGGACGGTCGGCTTCACTGACCTGATTCTACGGCCGCCTAGGCTCGGAGCATGCCCCGCCTCTCGTCCGTGGTCATCCACTGTGCCGACCCGGCTGTGCTTGCCCCGTTCTGGAGCCTGGTGACCGGGATCCCGATCCTCGAGGAGGACGCCCGGGCCATCGCCGAGGGCACCTTGGAGGACGACGAGTCGGTGCTGCTGCGCGGGCCCGAGGGGCACGCCGACGTCTGGCTGACACCTGCCACCCACCGTGGTGGCCGAGCGGGAGCGCTGGACGGTGCTCGCGGACCCGGAGGGGAACGAGTTCTGCGTGCTGCCCGAGAAGCACTGACCCGGCTGGCGGGTCATTTCGACTTCAAGAACACCTGCACCGAGATCACCAGCAGCCCGATCACCCCGCCGGTCGCCGACGCCAGCAGCCAGGGGCCGCCGCGGTAGCCGGCCCGCCGGCTGGCGAGAGCAGCCATGCCGATCAGGGTGACGGTGCCGGTGACCAGCACCAGCGCCCGCACGTGGGACATCCCCATCGGCGTCATCCGGCCGAGCGCCAGGATGATCAGCGCCGGCGCCGCGGCCAGCACGACGTGCCCCTGCCGCCACACCGCGAACCGCCACTCCTCGCGGGTCAGCCGTCGGGCATGGGTGGCGTGCGCGTGGAGCACCTGGGAGAACGCGTGGGCGATCGCGATCGCCAGCACGGGAGCGAGCACGATCAACGCACCCGCGGCGTACGACAGGCTGTGCCAGCCGCCGTACACACCGAGCTCGGCCATCACGACGATCGTGGCGTAGCTGAGGTGCTCGACGTCGATGTCGTAGCCGCGGACGCTGACGAAGTGCTGGTCGAGGTCGCTCACGCGGGCAGGCTACTGAGGCCTGCGCTCAGTCGAGGCAGAACTCGTTGCCCTCGGGATCCTGCATGATGATGTGCCCGCCGGCCATCGGGGGCGCGGGCTCGTGGCGCTCCACCCGGGTGGCGCCGAGGGCGACCAGGCGCTCGCACTCCTCCTCGAGCGCGGCCATCCGCTCGTCGCCCTGGAGGCCGGGAGCCGCGCGGACGTCGAGGTGCACGCGGTTCTTCACCGTCTTGCCCTCGGGCACCCGCTGGAAGAACAGCCGCGGACCGACCCCGGCCGGGTCCTCCGACGCCGAGGCGCTGTTGCGGTGTGCCTCGGGCAGCGTCTCGGAGAAGGCGTCCCAGGAGTCGAAGCCCGGCGGCGGTGGCGGGAACTGGTAGCCCAGCACGTCGTTCCAGAACAGGGAGAGCGCGCGCGGGTCCGCACAGTCGAACGTCACCTGCACCTGCTTGACGGTGGTCCCGTTCGTCGGAGTCATCGTGCACCAGCCTCCATCATCTGTCGCAGCTCCTTCTTCAGGTCGCCGATCTCGTCACGCAGCCGCGCGGCCACCTCGAAGTGCAGCTCCGCCGCGGCTCCCTTCATCTGGTCGGTGAGCTCCTGGATCAGCTGGGCGAGCTCCGCGCTGGGCAGGCCCGCCAGGCCCTGGGCGTGCTTGCCGGCCTCGCCGCCGGCCATCCGGGACAGGGCCGGGACCGGGGCCTTGCGGTTCTTCGGGTCCTGGTGCTGCCAGGTCGCGAGCAGCTCCTGGGTCGACTCGTCCTCGCGGGCGAGCATCTCGGTGATGTCCGCGATCTTCTTCCGCAGCGGCTGCGGGTCGACCCCGGCGGCGGTGTTGTAGGCGACCTGCTTGGCGCGGCGCCGGTTGGTCTCCTCGATCGCCTTCTCCATCGACGGCGTGATCTTGTCGGCGTACATGTGCACCTGGCCCGACACGTTGCGGGCCGCGCGACCGATCGTCTGGATCAGCGACTTGTCCGAGCGCAGGAAGCCCTCCTTGTCGGCGTCCAGGATCGACACCAGCGAGACCTCCGGCAGGTCGAGACCCTCACGGAGCAGGTTGATGCCGACGAGGACGTCGTACTCCCCCATCCGCAGCTCGCGGAGCAGCTCGATGCGGCGCAGCGTGTCGACCTCGGAGTGCAGGTAGCGGGTGCGGATGCCGGCGTCGAGGAGGTAGTCGGTGAGGTCCTCGGACATCTTCTTGGTCAGCGTGGTGACCAGGACCCGCTCGTCCTTCTCGGCGCGGGTGCGGATCTCGTGGATGAGGTCGTCGATCTGGCCCTTGGTCGGCTTGATGACCACCTCGGGGTCGACCAGGCCCGTCGGCCGGATGATCTGCTCCACGGTGTCCGGCACACCCCCGGGAGGGGTGACCTTGTCGAGCTCGTAGTTGCCCGGCGTGGCGGAGAGGTAGACGGTCTGCCCGATCCGGTCGAGGAACTCCTCCCAGCGCAGCGGCCGGTTGTCCATCGCGCTCGGCAGCCGGAAGCCGTGGTCGACCAGGTTGCGCTTGCGCGACATGTCGCCTTCGTACATCCCGCCGATCTGCGGCACGGTCACGTGCGACTCGTCGATGACGACGACGTAGTCCTCGGGGAAGTAGTCGAGCAGGCAGTTGGGCGCGGAGCCGTGGGTGCGGCCGTCCATGTGCATCGAGTAGTTCTCGATGCCGGCGCAGGAGCCGACCTGGCGCATCATCTCGACGTCGTACGTCGTGCGCATCCGCAGCCGCTGGGCCTCGAGCAGCTTGCCCTGCCGCTCGAACGTCGCGAGCCGGTCCTCGAGCTCGAGCTCGATCCCCCGGATCGCGCGCTCCATCCGCTCCGGGCCGGCGACGTAGTGGGTGGCCGGGAAGACGTAGAGCTCCTTGTCCTCGGTGACCACCTCACCGGTGACCGGGTGCAGCGTCATCAGCCGCTCGATCTCGTCGCCGAAGAACTCGATGCGCACCGCGTGCTCCTCGTAGACCGGGAAGATCTCGAGGGTGTCGCCGCGCACCCGGAACGTGCCCCGGGTGAACGTCATGTCGTTGCGGGTGTACTGGATCTCGACCAGGCGGCGCAGGATCGAGTCGCGGTCGTGCTCCTCCCCCACCTTGAGCCGGACCATCCGGTCGACGTACTCCTGCGGGGTGCCGAGGCCGTAGATGCAGGAGACGGTGCTGACCACGATCACGTCGCGGCGGGTCAGCAGCGAGTTGGTCGCGGAGTGCCGCAGCCGCTCGACCTCCTCGTTGATCGAGGAGTCCTTCTCGATGTAGGTGTCGGTCTGCGGGACGTACGCCTCGGGCTGGTAGTAGTCGTAGTAGGAGACGAAGTACTCGACCGCGTTGTCGGGGAACAGCTGGCGCAGCTCGTTGGCGAACTGCGCCGCCAGCGTCTTGTTGGGCTGGAGCACCAGCATCGGCCGCTGCACCTGCTCGGCGACCCACGCCACGGTCGCGGTCTTGCCGGTGCCGGTGGCGCCGAGCAGCACGACGTCCTTGACGCCTCCCTCGAGGCGCTTGGCGATCTCCGCGATCGCGGTCGGCTGGTCGCCGGAGGGCTGGTAGTCGGAGACGACCTTGAAGGGCGCCACCCGGCGCTCGAGATCGGTGACTGGACGCATGTGTCCAGCGTAGAGGGGGCCACCGACAGTGCCTCCCGAGCCGAGATCCGGGCGAAACCCACACGCTTCCTCAAGGGAACCGCAAGGGATCCACCAGGAACGGCGGAGGTTGCCCGAAGGGCCTCAGGGCCGTGCTCACAGCACCGATAGCGTCCGGCCGCACGACGGACCCGCACGGATGCGGGCCCGACGAGCCCGCACCTCGCGGGCTCGAAGCCTTGGGGGGCACACGACATGATCAAGCGACACATGAAGACCGGCGCCGCGGTGGTTCTCGCCGGAGCGCTGTTCGCGGCCGGCGGCATGGGGACCGCGACCGCGGCGAAGATGATCAGCGGCAGCGACATCGAGGACAACTCGATCACCGCCCAGCAGCTGGCCGGCGGCAGCGTCGGCGAGTCCGAGCTCAAGAACGGCGTCCTCAAGGGCGTCAAGGGCGAGAAGGGCGACGACGGCAAGCGCGGCCCGAAGGGCGACACCGGGCCGCAGGGTCCCGCCGGCGAGTCCGGCGCCGCAGGCGCCGAGGGCGTGCGCGGCCTCCAGGGTGCCGACGGCGCCCCCGGCCCGCAGGGCATTCCCGGCGCCCAGGGTCCGCAGGGCCCGCAGGGGCCTGCCGGCGACCCGGCCTCCGACGTGGCGGGCACCGTGGCGGGCTACCTGACGACCGACCCCGCGCTCATCAACCAGATCGGCGGCACGTTCAGCACCCGCGCGACCGAGCTCGGCACGCTCACGCTGCCCGCCGGCACCTACGTCCTCACCGGCAACGCGTTCTTCGGCTCCCAGGTCGCCGTGTCCGGCAAGACCCGGCTCCAGCTGGCGCTGCGGACCGTGGCCGGCGAGGACGTCGGCACCTGCTTCACCGGCGCGACGAGCCAGCTCGCCAACCGCGAGACCACCTGCTCGACCACCCGGGTCGTCGAGTTCGCCTCGACGACCGTGGTGCGCGTGCTCGGCTTCGGGTACGCCGACGACCAGGGCTCCGCCGACGGCGGCAAGTTCGGCGTCGTCTCGTACGTCACGGCCGTCCGCGCCTGAGCGGCACCGACAGCGGGGCAACCGCCGCCCGGCGGGAGCCCCGCTGTCGTGCTCGCTAGATTGACCCCGTGAGCCACCAGCCCCTGTCGCCCGCGAGCCGGGTGCTGCGGGCGGTCCGCCGCACGCTGCTGGCGATCTTCGGCCTGCAGCTCGCGCTGGCGATCGGGATGTCGTTGGTCGACTCCTACCGCCGCCGCGGCAAGAAGCCGAAGCCGTTCCCGGTCACCGAGCCGCGCGAGGTGCCCGTGGGCGACGGCACGCTGACGACGTACACGTTCGGCCAGGACCTGTACGACGCGATGCTCGCCGCGATCGAGGGCGCGCAGCGCCAGATCCTCTTCGAGACCTACATCTGGAAGGGCGACGAGGTCGGCGAGCGGTTCAAGGCCGCGCTCGCGGCCGCGGCGGACCGGGGCGTCGAGGTCTACTGCATCTACGACGGGTTCGCGAACCTCGTGGTGTCCCCGCGGTTCAAGCGGTTCCCCGCGACCATGAAGGTGCTGCGCTTCCCGGTCTACCCGGCGGGACTGCGGTTCTTCGACCTGAGCCGCTACGGCCGCGACCACCGCAAGATCCTGGTCGTGGACGACAGCGTCGGCTTCGTGGGCGGCTACAACATCGGCACGCCGTACGCGACCGAGTGGCGCGACACCCACGTCCAGATCACCGGGCCCGGCGTCTGGGACCTCAAGCGGGCCTTCGCGGACTTCTGGAACCTCAACCGGCGCCGGCGGTTCGGCGCCAGTGAGCGCCCGTTGCTGCTGGAGACGGCGTCGACCTGGGAGCCGCGGATCCGGATCCACCGCAACGTGCCGCGGCTGTGGATGTTCCCGATCCGCTCGATGTACATCGAGGCGATCAACCGGGCGTCGACGAACGTCTGGATGACGCACGCCTACTTCTGTCCGGACCAGGACTTCGTCGACGCGATCAAGGACGCCGCGCAGCGCGGTGTCGACGTGCGGCTGCTGGTGCCGCTGAAGTCCAACCACATCGTCGCGGACTGGATCTCGCGCGGGTACTTCTCGCAGCTGCTCGAGTCCGGCGTCCGGATCTTCCGCTACAAGGAAGCGATGGTGCACGCGAAGACCTCGACGATCGACGGCACCTGGTCGACGGTCGGGACCGCGAACGTCGACCGGCTCAGCCTGCAGGGCAACTACGAGATCAACGTCGAGGTGATCGACGAGGCGTTCGCGGCGAACCTCGAGGAGATCTACCTGACCGACGAGGGCAACTGCCTCGAGCTCACCCGGAGCGAGTGGGAGGCCCGGGACCTGCACCGGAAGTTCACCGAGATGATCCTCGCTCCGCTGCGCCCGCTGCTCTGACGGCTACTCCTCCACCCACTCGAGCAGGTCGCCCGGCTGGCAGTCGAGCACCCGGCACATCGCCTCGAGGGTGCTGAACCGCACCGCCTTGGCCCGCCCGTTCTTGAGCACGGCGACGTTGGCCGGGGTGAGGCCGACCTGCTCGGCGAACTCCCCCACGCTGAGCTTGCGCCGGGCGAGCTGCACGTCGATGCGCACCACGATCGGCATCAGATGACCCCGTCCAGGTCGGTCCGCAGCGCGGTCGCCTGGCGCAGCAGCGCCCGCATCACCACCACGACCAGCCCGACCACGGTGACCGCGCCCAGCAGCAGGCAGAGCAGCAGCGGCAGCCCCGGGTCGTCGGCGTTGAACCCGACGAGCAGGAACACGACCAGCAGCACGGCCCAGCCCGCACCGATCGCGCCGATGATCGCGTCGACCCACGTGAACGAGGCCTCGCTGAAGATCCGGTCGCGCTGCACCATCGTGAGCAGCCGCCAGATGGCGACGAGGACGACCTGGGCGCACAGCACCCAGAAGACGGTGACGACCGTGGCCGGCCAGCGCAGCCACGCGTCGTCCGGGTCCTCCTCGGCCAGGTGGGCGAACTGCCCGGGCAGCGAGACCACCTGGAGGAAGACGAGGAGCCCGAACAGCAGGACGAGGAACACCCGGAGGGCGAGGACGGCGGTGCGGTCGAAGTTCACGCATCGAGTATCGACACAAACCTATCGAAAATCAATAGATTCCTGGATCGAGTGAACGCCGCGGCGGGAACGCCGAGTATGAGAGGCATGCAGCGCGGAGAGCGGGACGCAGCCTTCTCGGAGTTCTACGCCGCTCGCGCGCTCGCGCTGCGGCGGGTCGCGTACGTCGTCACCCGCGACTGGCACGCCGCCGAGGACGTCACCCAGCGCGCGTTCGTGAAGATCTACCGCGCCTGGCCGCGCATCGAGCGCGGCGGCCTGGAGGCCTACGCGCGACGAGCGGTCGTCAACGAGTCGCTCACCCATCTCGGCCGCCGGCGCCGCGACGTCGTCGTGGAGTCGGTGCCGGACCGGCCGGCGCCCGAGCCGGTGGTCCCCCTCGACCTCGCGGCGGCCCTCGCCGCCCTGCCCGTCCAGCAGCGGGCGGTGGTCGCGCTGCGCTTCGTCGACGACCGCTCGGTGGCGGAGACCGCCGAGGCCCTCGGCATTGCCGAGGGGACGGTCAAGAGCCACACCTCGAAGGCGATCGCCACGCTCCGACAGCACATCCCGACCCTGACCGGAGGCCAGCCATGAACGACCCCGACGTCACGACGCTCCTGCGCGAGCACCTGACCGACGAGCCCGCACTCACCCGGACCAGCGCGGACGTGATCCGCACGGCGCGCCGGCAGACCGCCCGCCGCGGGCTCGTGGCCGGCGGCGCCGCCGCGCTCGCCGTGGCGGCGGTCGTCGCCCTCGGCGCCGGCGTACCCACGACGGTCCGCGACGGTGCCGCGCCCGCCACGACCACCGAGGAGCCGCCGCCAGTCACCGAGGTGATGGAGTCCGTCGCCGGGGCCGGCTTCGGGGCGTACGTCGGGGAGCTCGGGGAGCCGCAGTGGTCGGTGAACACCGTTCTCGGCGACCCGGTGGAGGCCGGCGCTCCGGACGCCCAGCACTACCTGCTGTCCTACCGGCCCGCGAGCGGGCCGACCCAGCTGAACCTCTCGGTCGGCGGCTTCGCCCCCGAGGACCTGGCGACGTACGACTTCGCCGACTCCTGTCGTCACCAGCTCGAGCAGCGGCTGGCGAAGTCGTGCACCGTGCGGACGCTCGAGGACGGGTCGCTGCTGATGACCACCGTCGCGCTGCGGTCGGGGATCGGGACCGACGCGCCGCGGATGCTCACGCTGGAGGAGGTGGCCGCCCTGCCGCCGGGCGAGGCGTCGTGGGTGCGGGTCGTCAGTCTCAGCACGCCCGACGGGATGGCGGTCGACGCGGCGGAGTACGCGCCCGCGGACCGTCTCACCGCCGCGCGGTGGACCGTGCCGCTCGACGCGCTCCGGGGACTCGCCCTCGACCCGGACCTGCGCGCAGCCGAGGTCGCGCACGCGCCGATGCCCGCCATCACGGACGAGTGAGTCAGCGACGAGTGACCCGCGCCGGCAGGTGCGTGCGCGGCGCCATCCGCGCTCCGCGCCGCGGGCGCCGCTGACCACCGAGCAGCAGCAGGGTCACCGCCCGACCCCGGTGCGGCCGCCACGGCTCGAGGAACTCCGCCATCTCGGCGTCGTCGAAGTCGCGGCCCGCCACGGCCCAGCCGACCTGGTGGGCGACGTGGTAGTCACCGAAGGACACGGCGTCCGGGTCGCCGTGGGCGCGCTGGCGCACCTCGGCGGCGGTCCACACGCCGATCCCGGGGAGCGAGGTCAACCGACGCTCCACCTCATCTCCGGGCAGCCCGACGGTGCGCTCGAGCGACTCCGCGACCCGGGCGGCGGTCACGACCGCGCGGGACCGGGCCGGGTCGACGTGCATCCGCAGCCACTCCCACGACGGGACCCGTCGGACGGTCTCGGCGTCCGGCTGCACCCAGAGGCCCATCTCGGCGCCCGGCCCGGGGGCGCGCTCGCCGTACCGGTGCACGAGCATCCGGAACCCCGCGAACGCCTCTTGCCCGGTCACCTTCTGCTCGATGATCGCGGGCACCAGCGACTCCATCACCAGGCCGCTGCGGCCGAGCCGCCAGCCGCCGTGGTGGCGCATCGCCTCCTCGACGACCGGGTGGCGCGGCTCGAAGCCGGTCAGGTCGTCCTCGGCGCCGAGCAGCGCCGGCACCGAGTCCAGCACCCACTCCGCGCCGGGACCCCACGCCCGCGCGTGGACGGTGCCGTCGGCGCGGCGGGCCTCGACGGCGAGCGTCGCGGGACCGACGGGAGTGCGGATGCCGCGCCAGTGCGTGTCGCCGACGAGCTGGTACGTCGGGTCGCCGCCCCCGCGCCGATGGACGCGCAGGATCGGGCCGACGGGACACGGCCAGCCGGGTCGCCAGTCCCGCACCCGTCCGTCGTCCACGCCTCGACCCTAACCGGGGCCGCCGACACTGGAACGTGTTCTAGTCTCGGAGGCATGGTGCTGCAGATCGAGGACCGCGCGCGGGTCCGGACCATCACGCTCGACCGTCCGGAGGCGCTCAACGCCTTCAACGAGGAGCTGTACGACGCGACGACCGAGGCCCTGCGCGCCGCGGCCGACGACCCGGCGGTCGCCGTCGTGCTGATCACCGGCAACGGGCGCGGGTTCAGCGCCGGCACCGACCTGCTCGAGATGCACAAGATCGCGACCGACCCGGAGTTCGTGCGCGGCGAGCACGGCTTCGTCGGGCTGGTCGACGCGCTCGTCGACTTCCCGAAGCCGCTGGTCTGCGCGGTCAACGGCGTCGGCCTCGGCATCGGGACCACGATCCTCGGCTTCGCCGACCTCGCCTTCATGGCTAGCACCGCGCGCCTGAAGTGCCCGTTCACCAGCCTGGGCGTGGCCCCCGAGGCGGCGTCGTCGTACCTGCTCCCCCGGCTGCTCGGTCGCCAGGACGCCGCGTGGGTGCTGCTGTCGGCCGAGTGGATCTCGGCGGCCGAGGCGCTGGAGATGGGCCTGGTCTGGCGGGTCTGCGAGCCCGACGACCTGCTGCCCGAGGCGCGCCGGCACGCCGAGGTCCTGGCCGCACGGCCGATCTCGTCGCTGGTCGCGGTGAAGCGGACGATGACCGAGCCGCTGCGGGCCAAGATCGCCGAGGCCCGTCAGCGCGAGAACGCGGCGTTCGCCGAGCTGATGGGTGGCCCGGCGAACATCGAGGCGCTCACCGCGTTCGCCGAGGGCCGCGAGCCGGACTTCACGACGCTGCCGCCTGGCTGGTGAAGTCGACCTCGGCCGTCGGCACCAGGCCGGTCTCGCGCCCGGGCGCCTTCGTGAAGGACCAGTAGAGGTTGGTGTGCGCCACCACCAGGTCGGGCGAGGGCGCGCCGTACGCGCTCAGGTCCTCGGTGGTGTGCGCGTCGGACACCAGCGTCGTGTCGTAGCCGCGGACGAGCGCGCCGTGCAGGGTCGACCGGATGCACGCGTCGCTCTGCGCGCCGCTGACCACGAGCCGGCCGACGCCCAGCCCGGCCAGCACGTCCTCGAGGTCGGTGTCCTCGAACGAGTCGCCGTACTGCTTGTCGACGATCGGCTCGCCCTCGCCGATGGCGAGCTCCGGCACGAGCTGCCAGCCGTCGCTCTCGCGCGGCAGGTGCTCCGGGTGGTTGTGCAGCACCCAGACCACCGGCGTCCCGGCGGAGCGGGCCTTGTCGACGAGGCTCGCGATGTTGGCCACGACCTGGTCGCGCTCGTGGGCGTCGGCGACGACGCCGGCCTGGACGTCGATCACGGTGAGGGCGGTGTGCGGGCGGTTCTCGAGAGTGGTCATGGGACCACCGTAGGATCCAATGTGGACGATCCACTTCCGCTTAGGACGCCGACATGCCCGAATCCAGTCCGACCTCCCGCGCGCTGCTCGCCCTCGAGGCGCTCCAGGACTCGCCGGGCATCACCGCCGAGCGGCTCGGCGCCCGGCTCGGCGTGACCTCCCGCGCGGCCCGGAGGTACGTCGAGATCCTGCGCGAGGCCGACATCCCGGTCGAGTCGGTGCGCGGGCCCGACGGCGGCTACCGGCTCGGCCGCGGCGTGCGTCCGCCCCCGCTGCGCTTCGGCTCCGACGAGGCGCTCGGTCTGGTGATGGCTGCCCTCGACGGGCAGCACGACGCGGCCGACCCCGACGGCCCGGTCGGGCGCGCGCTCGGCAAGCTCCTCGGCGCGCTGCCCCGGTCCGTGGCCGCGCAGGCAGAGGCGGTACGCCGGACCGCCGCACCGGTGCCCAGCCGCGACCCCGCGCGACCCGACCCGGCCACCACCGTCGCGCTCGTGGAGGCGTGCGCGGCGCAGCGACTCGTCCGGATGGGCTACCGCACCGAGAAGGGCAACGACCGGCTGCTCGAGGCCGAGCCGTGGGCGGTGGTGGTGCGCTACGGCCGCTGGTACCTGCTGTGCCGCTCGCTCGAGGCCGACGCGGTGCGCACCTACCGGATCGACCGGGTGACCTCGGTCGAGGTGCTGCCCGGGACGTTCGAGCCGCCCGCCGACCTCGACGCGGTGGCGGTGCTGGAGGAGAACCTCGGCGCCGGCTGGCAGTACGACGTGGAGGTGGTCGTCGACGCCCCGCTCGACCGGGTCGCGGCGGCGATCCCGCGCACCATGGGACGGCTGGAGGCCGTGGACGCGTCGACGACCCGCCTCATCGGGTCGACCCGCAACGCCCCGGCGTACGCCATCCAGCTCGCGATGCTGCCGGCGTCGTTCCGGGTCGAGGTCGGCGACGAGGTGCGCGAGGCCCTGGGGCGGCTGGCCGAGCGGCTCCGGCACGCTGCGACCCTGTAACGCCTCGACATGTGTCTGTGCAGGCACCCGTCGAACGCTGGAGGAACCATGCCGACGCCCCCGTGGACCGAGGACCACTCCCACCTCGTGGCCCGGACCGCACCGCCCGTCCCGGAGACGACCGATGCCGAGGTCGACCGGGTCTGGAACCGGGTCGCCCCGGAGCTCGCCGCCGCGCCGCCGCGCCGTCGGCGGGGTCGGCGGATCGCCGTCGGCGCCGGCGTCGCCGCGGTCGTGCTGGGGCTGTCCGGAGTGGCCGCCGCCGACCTGTTCAGCGCACGGACCGGCGAGGTCCAGACCGACCCGGAGAGCATCCGGCTCGGCGGCCCCGGCGAGAAGATCGATCCGCGCGGCAGCGACTACGAGCAGGTCCTCCGCGAGGAGATCGCCGACATCCCGTTCGCCTCGGACGAGGCCCGCGAGATCGCGGTCGCCGACCAGCTGTTCTTCGCCCGCCGCGACGTCCGCAGCATGGAGATCGCCCAGGCGCGCGGCGACCGGGACTGGCGCATCGTCCACATCACCGGCGGCATGCGGGCCGAGGCCGCGCGGGCAGCGCTCTGCTCGTGGGCGAACGCCTGGGCCGCCGCCACCACCTCCGGCGACGCGACCGGGCGGGCCGAGGCGATCGCGATGCTGGAGGCGTCTCGGGAATGGCCGGCGATCACCGACGTCGACGCCGAGCAGACGATCGGGCGTGCCGAGTCGGAGGTCGTCGAGCTCGAGAACGGCGAGCGCAGGACGGTCACCTTCTACGACAACACCCCCTTCGGCTTTCTCCCGCGGATCGTCGAGGCCGCGCACGGCACGGACCTGCGGGCGATGGGCCGGCCGTTCGTCGAGTTCACCCGCTGCGTCCCGGCGCTGGTGCCCGACCTGCCCCAAGCGGTGCCGGCCACGTTCCGGGGGCAGTGAGATGGGACGGCCCCTGACCGAGCCCGAGTTCGAGCAGCTCTACCGGTCGACGGTGCGCGACCTCGTGGGCTACCTGCGCCGGCGCGGCTCCGCCGACCCGGAGAACGACGCCGCCGAGGTGTACGCCGTCGCCTGGCGGCGCCGCGCCGACCTGCCCGCCACGCTGCTGCGCCGCGCCTGGCTCTTCGGCGCCGCCGCCAAGGTCCTGCAGGCCGGCCAGCGGCACCGGGCGCAGGAGGGCCGGGCGGCCGCCGAGCTGGCGCAGCAGCCCCAGGAGCCCGCGCTCGCCGACGACCCCGCGACCGCGGTCATGGCGGCCGCGATGGCTCGCCTCTCCCCCGGCGAGCGCGAGGTGCTGCGGCTCGTCGAGTGGGAGAGGCTGACGCCCGCCGAGCTCGCCACCGCGCTCGGCGTACGCCCCGGGACGGCGCGGGTGCGCCTGCACCGCGCGCGGCAGGCCCTGGCGCGAGACCCCGAGGTGCGGGCGCTGATCGACCGGCGTCAGGTCGCCGCGGCGGGCGGCTCGGTGAGCACCCGCAGCGCGAGGTCGGTCGTCGACGGGACGCCGAGGTAGCCGACCACCCGCAGCACCCGCTCCGCGTCCAGCGGCAGCAGGCCGGGGCTGCCGGGCACGTCGGGGCGCAGGCCGAGGTCGAGGTCGGTGCGCCCGGCCATGATCGACAGGTTGAACTCGAAGCGCTCGCGCGCCTCCGGTGTCGCCAGCTTCTTGAGGACAGCGGCGCCGACGCGCGGCCGGCCGACCTCCTCGCAGTACGAGTCGATCGTCGCGACCAGCGTCGCGCCGCCGCAGTGGTCGATGTCGGCCCACACGGCGCGCATCGAGCCCATCTCCGACAGCAGGAACGGCGCGATCTTCTCGCCGATGCCCGGCACGCCCGGCAGGTTGTCGCTCGGGTCACCGCGGAGCGCGGCGAACTCCAGGTAGTTCTCCGCGGCGACGCCGTACATCGCCCGCAGCGCCGCCGGGCCGAGCAGCGGTGACCCGTTGATGCCCCCGGTGATCAGCCGCAGCACCTTGGTCCGCTCGCTGATGTGCGCGAACGCGTCCCGGTCCGACGTCACCAGCACGCAGTTCCAGCCGTGCTCCTCGGCCCACGTCGCCGCGGACGCGTTGACGTCGTCGGCCTCGTACCCGGGCGGGGTGACCGTGAGCATCCCGAGCGCGTCGAGCAGGTCCGCGGCGCGCTCGAGCTGGTCGACGAGCGCGGGGTCCTTCTCGGCGCGGCCGGCCTTGTAGAGCGGGTACGCCGTCTCGCGAACCGACTGAGAGCGGTCGTCGATGCCGAACAGCACGGCGTCCGGCGCGAACTGGTCGATCGCCTCCAGGATCTGGCGCAGCATCCCGTGCAGCGCCCAGGCCGGCCGGCCGCCGCGGTCGAGCAGGCCGGACTCGGCGCGCGCGTGGTGGTTGCGGTGGAGCAGCGAGGGAGCGTCCACAGCGAGGAGCAGCCTGGGATGTGCCGAGCCGCTCACAGGAGCCCGATCGACTCGGCGTGGCGTCGTACGGCGTCGCTGTCGGCGGCGAGCACGAACGGCACCTCGGAGTCCCAGGCGTCCCTGACCTGCTCGACGCGGCCGTCGCCGGGGTCGAGGCGCACCTCGCGGATGTAGACCGCGAGGAACCGGTCGGGATGCGCCTTCACCATGTCGGCGTAGATCTGCGGGTCGTGCTCGCCGGAGTCGCCGAGCAGCACGAACGGCAGGCCGGGGTTGAGGTCGAGGACGCTCTCGATCCGCTCGTGCTTGCGCGCCCGGCCCGCGTCGGTGCCGATCAGGTCGCGCAGCAGCACCGGGCCGGTCGGGAAGTCGCGGTGGCGGAGGAAGCCCTGGAGGAACGAGTAGAGGTTCCAGGGGCTGGAGGAGACGTAGAAGACCGGGTTCACGCCGGCGGCGAGGTCGCGGTAGAGCTCCGGGGCGCCCGGGAACGGCGTCCGCGTCAGCTCCGAGCCGGTGAGCGTGGTCTGGATCATCTGGCCGACGCGTTGCACGCCGGTCTGCAGGATCGTGTCGTCGATGTCGGACACGATGCCGAAGCGCGCGTCCGGGCCGGGGACCAGGATCCGGAGCGGGGTGGTGTGCGGATCGGTGAGCCGGCGGTACTCCCCCGCGAGCTCGACGGTGCCCTCGAGCCACGGCCCGGTGACCTCGCCCGGCACGAACTGGACCAGCCAGTAGCCGTCGTCGTCGCTGACCGTCTCGATCGAGATGGCGCCCACCGTGACCCGCAGGGGGACGCCGGGCAGGTCGTCGGTGAGGAAGTGGCCGACGGTACGCCGGATCGCGGCGCCCACGCCCTCGCCGTCCACCGCCTCCGGCGGCGGCGGGTTGTCGAGCACGCGGCCCCCGACGACCACGCCCGCCGGGCCGCCGTACCCGAGGTAGGTCTCGATCCGGAAGTTCTTCGGCCGGAACAGCGCGCGCCGGCGGCGTCGGCGTTCGTCCCATGCGCGCTCGAGACCGAGCGCCCAGCGCCGTGCATCCATGGCGCCACCGTAGTGTCGGCGGCGTCGGCTTGAATGGTCAGGTGCTGCTCGCGGACGTGGTCGCCACCTCAGGAGCCGTCGCCGCCACCCGCTCCCGCAAGGAGAAGGTCGCGGCGATCGCGGCGCTGCTCGCGCGCGCCGCGCCCGACGAGGTCGAGACCGTGACGGCGTACGTCGGCGGCGCGCTGCGCCAGCGCCGCACCGGGCTGGGCTGGCGCGGGCTCGCCACGCTGCCCGACCCGGCCGCGTCGTCGACGCTGTCGGTGGCGGAGGTGCACGAGGCGTTCGAGCGGCTGTCGGCGCTGGCCGGCGCCGGGTCGCAGTCGGCGCGGGCCCTCGCGGTCGCGGACCTGTTCGGGAGGGCGACCGCCGACGAGCAGACGTGGCTGCGTGGCGTGGTGACCGGCGCGGTGCGCCAGGGCGCGCTCGACTCGCTCGTACAGGAGGCGCTGGCGGTCGCGGCCGACGTGCCGCTCGCCGACGTGCGCCGGGCCGCGATGCTCGCCGGGTCGACGGTCGCGGTCGCGCGCGCGGCGTTCGAGGGCGTGGACGCGCTGGGCGCGTTCGGCCTGCAGGTCGGTCGTCCGGTGCTGCCGATGCTCGCCTCCAGCGCTCCCGACATCGCGGCCGCGCTGGCCAAGGTCGGCGGCGAGGTCGCGGTCGACACCAAGCTCGACGGCATCCGCATCCAGGTGCACCGCCAGGGCTCCGAGGTGCTCGTCGCCACCCGGTCGCTGGAGGACATCACCGCTCGGCTGCCCGAGGTGGTCGCGGTCGCGCTGTCGCTCCCGGCCGAGTCGTTCGTCCTCGACGGCGAGGCGCTCGCGCTCACCGAGGACGGCCGCCCGCGACCGTTCCAGGAGACCGCGTCCCGCACGGCGATGGCCGAGGGGGTGGTCGTCACGCCGTACTTCTTCGACGTGCTGCACCTCGACGGCACCGACCTCCTCGACGCGCCCGCCTCCGAGCGCGCGGCCGCCCTGGAGCGGCTGGTGCCCGAGGCACACCGCGTGCCGCGCCTGGTGACCGACGACGTCGCCGCGGCCGAGGAGTTCGCGGCGCAGGTGCTGCGCGCCGGCCACGAGGGCGTGGTCGTCAAGGCGCTGGGTGCGCCGTACGACGCCGGCCGCCGCGGCGCCTCGTGGGTGAAGGTCAAGCCCGTGCACACCCTCGACCTCGTCGTGCTCGGCGTCGAGTGGGGCTCCGGCCGCCGCAAGGGCTGGCTGTCGAACATCCATCTCGGTGCCCGTGACCCCGACGGAGGCTTCGTGATGCTCGGCAAGACGTTCAAGGGGATGACCGACGAGATGCTCGCCTGGCAGACCGAGCGGTTCCAGGAGCTCGCGGTCGACGACAACGGCTGGGTCGTGACCGTGCGTCCCGAGCAGGTCGTCGAGATCGCGTTCGACGGCGTGCAGCGCTCGACCCGCTACCCCGGAGGTGTGGCGCTGCGCTTCGCCCGCGTGGTTCGCTACCGCGACGACAAGCCGGTGTCGGAGATCGACACGATCGAGACGGTGAAGGGGTTCTTGGGGTGAACACGCTCACGGGCGGACTGCTGGCCACGTTGCTGGCGCTGCCGCTCGTGGGGTGCTCGTCGGACGCCGCCGAGCCCGAGCCCGCACCGGCCAGCGAGGCCACCGAAGCCGCCGAGGTGACGGACCTCGAGGCGCTGTGGACCGCGGACCTCCTCGTCCCGCCGAACGGCACGGGTGGGGTCGACGCCGTGTCGCAGGGCTACTTCATCGGCGCCGGGTCGATGGACAGCTCGCCCGGCACCACCAATCCCACGCCGAACGTCGCCCTCGACTACGGCATCGGGGACGCCGGGACCGGCGAGGTCGTGTCCATGGCTCCCCTGTCCGGGATGCCCGGCACCGTCGAGTCGATCCCGGGCACCGACCTCTTCGTGGCGGTCGCGCCGGCAGGCTGGGAGATCGTCGAGGGCCGGCCGCGCATCACCGGCCACCGGATCGGCGTCGTCGACCCGGCCACGGCGTCGTTCCTGTGGACGCGCCGGTCGATCGGGAGCGAGGTGCTCGGAATGTCCGCGACCCGGATCTACCTCGGCCACGACACTCCGAAGGGCCGGCCGATCTGTTTCGCCGTCGACGACGGCACGCTCACCCGCGACGCCGCGTGCCGCGACTCCATGTGGACGAAGACCGAGGGCGTCGACGGCGTCACCTGGTCCGCGAACGAGCGCATCGTCGACCTGCCCACCGGGGAGCAGGTCACGATCCCCGTCACCCAGGCGCAGGACGAGGCCAGCTCCGAGCAGCTGTGGACGTACGGCGATACGTCCGCCTGGGTCGAGGGCGGCGACGTCGGCTACGAGACGTCGACGTTCGCCAGGTCTGACCTCGGCCTGGTCCGCGTCGACTACACCTACAGCGGCACCGACCCCTACGCCTCGAACACGCCGGAGGCCCCCTGGCCCGACGCGGTCCTGCGGCTCGTCGACCCGCGCACCGGCGAGGTGACGCGCACCCTCGGCCAGGTGCGGTCGGGCACCCTCGTGGGCTTCGCCGGCGACATCGCGATCTTCGAGCACGCCGGCGCCACGGGTCTCAGCGCGGCCGGCTACCGCGTCACCGTCTGACATTCGTCACACCTGTGCAACTGCGTGTTGCGCCTCTCTACGATGACGCCATGACCGCCACACCCCAGACCGACGGCAGGCGCACCGCGGCCGCCGCCCGGCGCCGGGCCCGCGAGCAGGAGATCCTCGACGCCACCCGGGCGCTGTTCGACCAGCGCGGGGTGCGCGACGCGCAGATCGAGGACATCGCGAAGGCGGTCGGCATCAACCGGGCGATCGTCTACCGGCACTTCACCGGCAAGGAGGAGCTCTTCGCGCTCACCCTCGTCGGCTACCTCGACGAGCTCCGCGAGGCGCTGACCGACGCGGCCGGCACGAAGCGGAAGCCGCAGGACCGGCTCACTGCGCTGGTCGGCGCGTTCGTCGAGTACGGCGTGGCGCACCCGGCGTTCGTCGACTGCGCGCAGACCCTGATGCGGCGTACCGGCCCCGAGCTGCTCGACGAGATGTCCGAGGGCGCGGTCTTCCGGCTCGGCCGGGCGATCTCGTCCTGCCTCGCGGTGCTGGTCGAGGTGCTCGAGGACGGGATCGAGCAGGGTGCGTTCTCGGTCGACGACCCGGTGCTGCTGGCGAACACGCTCTACGCCAGCGGCCTGGGCGCGCTCCAGCTCGCCCGGGTCGGCATCCTGGTCAAGGAGGCGGCGCCGGGCATCCCGACCGTCGGCAGCATCTCCGCCGAGCAGGTGCGCGACTACCTCGTCGCGTCCGCGCTGGCGCTCGCGGCCCGCTGAGTCAGATCACACCCAGCGCGATCATCGCGTCGGCCACCTTGATGAAGCCCGCGATGTTGGCGCCCGCGACGTAGTTGCCCGGCACGTCGTAGTCGTCGGCGGTGGTCAGGCAGCGGTGGTGGATGCCGCGCATGATCTCGGCCAGCCGCTCCTCGGTGTGCTCGAAGCTCCACGCGTCGCGTGAGGCGTTCTGCTGCATCTCCAGCGCGCTGGTCGCGACACCACCCGCGTTGGCCGCCTTGCCCGGCGCGAAGACCACGCCGGCGTCGGCGAACGTGCGCACCGCGACCGGCGTGCACGGCATGTTCGCGCCCTCGGCGACGATCTTCGCGCCACCCTTCACCAGCGCGATCGCCTCGGGCTCGTCGATCTCGTTCTGGGTCGCGCACGGGAGCGCGATGTCGCACGGCACGTCCCACACGCTGCCGCCCTCGACGTACCGCGCGCCCGGCCGAGCGTCGGCGTACTCGGAGATCCGCGCGCGGCGCACCTCCTTCACGTCCTTCAGCAGCTCGAGGTCGATGCCGTCCTCGTCGACGACGTAGCCGGCCGAGTCGGAGCACGCGACCACGGCGCCGCCGAGCTGGTGCACCTTCTCGACCGCGTAGATCGCGACGTTGCCGGAGCCCGAGACGACGACCTTCTTGCCGTCGAAGGAGTCGCCCGAGGTCTTGAGGATCTCGTCGACGAAGAAGACCGTGCCGTAGCCCGTGGCCTCGGTGCGCACCAGCGACCCACCCCAGCTCAGGCCCTTGCCAGTCAGTACGCCGGACTCGTAGCGGTTGGTGATCCGCTTGTACTGCCCGAACAGGTAGCCGATCTCGCGGCCGCCCACGCCGATGTCGCCGGCCGGCACGTCGGTGTACTCGCCGATGTGGCGGTGCAGCTCGGTCATGAACGACTGGCAGAACCGCATCACCTCGGCGTCGGAGCGGCCCTTCGGGTCGAAGTCCGAGCCGCCCTTGCCGCCACCGATGGGCATGCCGGTCAGGGAGTTCTTGAAGACCTGCTCGAAGCCGAGGAACTTCACGATGCCGAGGTAGACCGACGGGTGGAACCGCAGTCCGCCCTTGTACGGGCCGAGCGCGGAGTTGAACTCCACCCGGAATCCCCGGTTCAGCTGCACCGCGCCGGCGTCGTCGGTCCACGGCACCCGGAAGATGATCTGCCGCTCCGGCTCGCAGATCCGGCGGATGACCGCGGCGTCGACGTACTCCGGGTGCTTGCTGACGACCGGCCCGAGACTCTCGAGCACCTCGCGCACGGCCTGGTGGAACTCCTGCTCGCCGGCGTTGCGGCCGAGCACCTCGTCGTAGACGTCCTGGAGCTTGCTGTCGAGTGTGGTCACCTCGTCATCGTTCCAGCATGGCCACCACGCCCTGACCACCGGCCGCGCACACCGAGATCAGCGCCCGCCCGGAGCCCTTCTCGGCGAGCAGCTTCGCGGCGACGTTCAGGATCCGCCCGCCGGTGGCGGCGAAGGGGTGGCCCGCCGCCAGCGACGACCCGTTGACGTTGAGCTTCGCGCGGTCGATCGCGCCGAGCGGAGCGTCCAGGCCGAGCCGCTCCTTGCAGAAGATCGGGTCCTCCCAGGCCTTCAGCGTCGCGAGCACCTGCGAGGCGAACGCCTCGTGGATCTCGTAGAAGTCGAAGTCCTGGAGCGTGAGCCCCTGGCGGGCGAGCATCCGGGGCACGGCGTACGCCGGCGCCATGAGCAGGCCCTCGCCGCCGTGGACGTAGTCGACCGCCGCGGTCTCGCTGTCCACGAGGTAGGCCAACGGCTCCAGCCCGTGCTCGTCGGCCCACTCCTCCGACGACAGCAGCACGACGGACGCCCCGTCGGTCAGCGGCGTCGAGTTGCCGGCGGTCATCGTCGCCGCCTCGCCGCGGCCGAACACCGGCTTGAGCTTGGCGAGCTTCTCCACCGTCGAGTCGGCGCGCAGGTTCTGGTCGCGCTCCACGCCGCGGAACGGCGTGATCTGGTCGTCGAGGAAGCCGCGCTCGTACGCCGCCGCGAGGTGCTGGTGCGAGGCGGCGGCCAGTGCGTCCTGCTCCTCGCGGCCGATCTGCCACTCCAGCGCGGTGAGCGCGGCGTGCTCGCCCATCGACAGCCGGGTCCGCGGCTCGCTGTTGCGCGGGATCTCCAGCCCGATGTCGCCCGGGCGGATCGCGCCGAGCGCCTTGACCTTTCCAGCCGTGTCGCGTGCGGCGTTGACCTTCATCAGCTTCTTGCGCAGCTTGTCGCTGATCGCGACCGGCGCGTCCGACGTGGTGTCGGTGCCGCCCGCGATGCCGGCGTCGTAGGCACCGAGCGCGATCTTGTTGCCGACCTCGATCGCGGCCTGGAGCCCCGTGCCGCACGCCTGCTGGATGTCGATGGCCGGCGTCTCCGGCGCGAGCTTCGAGCCCAGCACCGCCTCGCGGGCGAGGTTGAAGTCACGGGCGTGCTTGAGGACCGCGCCGGCAACCACCTCGCCGAGGCGCTCGCCCTGCAGCCCGAAGCGGTCCGCCAGCCCGTCGATCGCGGCGGTGAGCATCTCCTGGTTGGACGCGTCGGCATAGACGGTGTTCGAGCGGGCAAAAGGAATGCGGTTGCCGCCGATCACGGCGACGCGGCGGGTAGTCGTCTCCATGGCGCCATCCTTGCCCGAGCAGGCCGCCGGAGAAACGCTATGAGGGCCACATCACGAAATGTGGACACTCAGTTACACGAGGAGTTACAACATCGCCATGAACGACCTCTACCAGGGCTTCACGTCCTCCGCGCTCGGCAAGCAGGTCGCCTCGATGCTCGGCCTCCCCCAGCCCGCCCGGCTCGAGCGGTACACCGAGGGCGCGCCACTCGTCGACGGCACCGTCGCGGTCGGTGGGCGCGGCCGGCTCGCCGACTCGCTGGTCGGCGTCCTCGGCACGCTCGGCATCGCCGCGGTCGCGTCCACCGATGCGGATGCGACGTACAAGGGGCTGGTGTTCGACGCCACCGGGCTGACGTCGTCGGACCAGCTCGTCGAGCTGCGCGACTTCTTCACGCCGCTGCTGCGCAGCCTGGACCGCTGCCCGCGCGTCGTGGTCCTCGGCACCCCGCCCGAGCAGGTCGCCGGTGGTGAGCGGGTCGCGCAGCGCGCGCTCGAGGGCTTCACCCGCAGCCTCGGCAAGGAGATCGGCCGCGGCGGCACCGTCCAGCTCATGTACGTCGCCGAGGGGTCGGAGGGCTCGGTCGCGAGCACGCTGGCGTTCCTGCTCTCCCCCAAGTCGGCGTACGTCTCCGGCCAGGTCGTGCGGATCGGCGCGCACGGCGCCGCGAAGCCGGGCAAGGTCGCGGACTGGACGCGGCCCCTGGAGGGCAAGGTCGCGCTGGTCACCGGCGCGAGCCGCGGCATCGGCGAGCAGATCGCCCGGGTGCTGCACCGCGACGGCGCCACGGTCGTGGGCGTCGACGTCGCCCAGGCGGCGAGCGAGCTGCAGGCCGTCATGCGTGAGCTCGAGGGCGACCATCTCGTCCTCGACATCACCGCCAAGGACGCGCCGCAGCGCGTCGCGCACCACCTGAAGACCAACCACGGCGGCGTGGACGTCGTCGTGCACAACGCCGGCATCACGCGCGACAAGCGGCTGATGAACATGGCCGAGGACCGCTGGGACTCGGTCATCGCCGTGAACCTCACCGCCCCCGAGCGGATCACCCGCGAGCTCCTCGACCAGGGCGTGGTCAACCAGGGCGGCTCGATCATCGGCGTCGCCTCGATCGCGGGCATCGCCGGCAACGTCGGCCAGACCAACTACGCCGCCTCGAAGGCAGGTGTCATCGGCCTGGTCGACTCGCTCGCCGACGAGCTGACGGACGGCATCACGATCAACGCGGTCGCACCCGGCTTCATCATCACGCAGATGACCGCGGCGGTGCCGTTCGCGACCCGCGAGGTCGGCCAGCGGCTCAACGCCATGGCGCAGGGCGGGCTGCCCGTCGACGTCGCGGAGGCGATCGCGTGGTTCGCCAGCCCGGGCTCGACCGCGGTGAACGGCAACGTGGTCCGGGTCTGCGGCCAGATGATGCTGGGGGCCTGATGATCCCGCTGCTCGTCAAGGCCGCGCTCCCGAAGCTCAACGCGGGCTCGGAGCTGCCCGACGTCTCGAAGGTGCGCCACGACGCACCGATCGACCCACGGCACGTGGCGTCGTACGCCGCGCTGTGCGGGTTCCCCCGCAAGGACGTGCTGCCGCTGCCGTACCCGCATCTGCTGGCGTTCGGGCTGCACCTCGAGATCATGGCCGACGGGTCGTTCCCGTTCCCCGCGATCGGCACGGTGCACCTGGAGAACTCCATCACCCAGTACCGGCCGATCGGCCTCGACGAGCGGCTGCAGGTCACCGCGCGCCCGGCTGACCTGCGCCCCCACGCGAAGGGGCAGGTCTTCGACATGGTCACGACCGTGCACTCGCGCGCCGAGCTGGTCTGGGAGGAGACGTCGACGTTCCTGCGCCGCGGGTCCGGCGACGGTCCGGGCACCGGCACGTCGTTCCCCGATGCGCCCGACCACGGGATCGACTGGAAGCTGCCCGGCGACCTCGGCCGCCGGTACGCCGGTGTCTCCGGCGACCGCAACCCGATCCATCTCTACCCGCTGACCGCGAAGGCCTTCGGCTTCCCCCGCCAGATCGCGCACGGCATGTGGTCGCTGGCCCGCTGCGTCGGCGCGATCGAGAACAGGCTGCCCGACGCCGCCACGGTCGCGGTCGCATTCAAGAAGCCGATCCTGCTCCCCGGCACCGTCTCCTTCGGCACCACCCGGACCGACGACGGCTGGGCGTTCGCGCTCACCAACCCCAAGTCCGGCGCCCCCCACCTCGCCGGCGCGACCTCGACCCCACGTTGAATCGGGACTTTCGGTCGCTTCAATCGGGAGTTTCGGTCACCGCACCGCGACCGCCCGAGCCCTCGTTGACCGAAAGTCCCGATTCAACGGACCGGAACTCCCGATTCAACGTCGCTACTCCTGGACGCCGGGGCCCTCGGTGCCGTCGTTGCGCTGGCGGATGAGGCCCTCCTGGGCGACGGTGGCGACGAGGGTGCCGTCCTGGGTGAAGATCCGGCCGAAGGCGAGGCCGCGGGCGCCCTGGGCCGACGGTGACCACTGGTCGTAGAGCCACCACTCGTCGGCACGGAACGGCTTGTGGAACCAGATCGTGTGGTCGAGCGACGCCATCTGGGTCTTGGCCGGGTTGCCGCCGTGCACGGCGAGCGTGGAGCCCAGCAGGCTCACGTCGGAGGCGTAGGTGAACGCCGCGGTGTGCAGCAGCGGGTCGTCGCCGAGCCCCTCGCGCAGCCGCACCCACATCCGCGCCTGCGAGACGTGGCCCTCGTCGGGCTCGAGGCCGTACTTGGTGTTGCCGAGCCAGCGTACGTCGAGCGCGCCCCACTCCTTGCCGAGCGCGTCGGCCTCGGCGTTGCCGCCCCTGCGCATCACCTCGACCAGGTCGAAGCCGGACTCGGGCGCACCGACGGCCGGCATCACGTCCTGGTGCTCCCAGCCCTCCTCGGCCGTCTGGAAGTTCAGCGTCTGGTAGTAGATCGGCCGGCCGTGCTGGCGAGCGACCACGCGCCGGGTCACGAACGACCGGCCGTCGCGCGGGCGCTCGACGTCGTACACGATCGGGACGCTGTAGTCGCCGCCACGCAGGAAGTACGAGTGCAGCGAGTGCAGCGAGAACTCCTCCGGCACGGTGCGTACGGCGGCGACCAGCGCCTGCGCGGCGACCTGGCCGCCGTAGACGCGAGCCCGCGCGCTCTCGGGCTGGCGCCCGCGGAAGAGGTCCTTGTCGAGCTCTTCGAGGTCGAGCAGGCCGACGAGCTCCTCGGTCGGGTTCACGAGCGGACCTTTCGCATCACGGCCTCCTGCGCCACCGACGCCACCAGCTCACCGGAGCGGCTGAACACGCGCGCGAGCACCAGCCCGCGGCCACCCGAGGCGGCCGGCGAGTGCTGGTCGTAGAGCCACCAGTCGTCGGCCTTGAACGGGCGGTGGAACCACACGGTGTGGTCGAGCGAGGCGAGGAAGACCTCGCCGGACGCGAAGCTCTGGTCGTGGGCCGAGAGGGCCGCACCCATCAGCGTCATGTCCGAGAGGTAGGTGAACGCGGCGGTGTGCCAGAACGGGTCGTCCGGCAGCGCCGAGGAGACCCGCAGCCAGACCCGCTGCCGGGCGGGGTGCGCCGGGTCGTCCTCCAGCGTGTCGATCGCCCGGATCTCGGCGACGTCCCACTGGTCGGCGTGCTCCTCGTCGATCGAGCCGCGGTTGACCGGGCGCGCGTCCTCCGGAGCCGGTACGTCGGGCATCGACTCCTGGTGCTCGAGGCCGGTCTCGTGGACGTGGAAGTTCAGCGTCTGCGCGTAGATCGGCCGACCGTGCTGCTGCGCGATCACGCGGCGCGTGAGGAACGACCGGCCGTCGCGCAGGTTCTCGACGTCGTAGATCGTCGGCACCGTCGGGTCGCCGGGCTGCAGGAAGTACGAGTGCAGGGAGTGTACGGCGAACTCCGCCGGCACGGTGCGCGACGCGGCCACCAGCGCCTGCGCCGCGACCTGCCCACCGAACACGATCGGCCGGGTCGTGGGCATCTGCTGGCCGCGGAACAGGTCGTCGTCGATGGTCTCCAGGTCCAGCAGGGCGACCAGCTCGTCGGCGTCGCGGGGCATCAGGCGTCCCCCTCGTTCGGGTCGGTCGGGCCGTCCAGGCCGGCGAGGAACTGCTCGAACTGCTGCCCGATCTCCTCGCCGGTGGGCAGCGGCTGGTCGGCGGCCAGGAGGCTGGAGCCCTCCTCCTCGGCGCGCTCGAAGGCGTCGTACTGCCGCTCCAGCGCGGCCACCACGTCGGCGACCTCCTCGTTCGAGGCGAGGTAGCGGGTGATCTCGGCCTCGCGGTCCTCGGCCTCGGCGCGCAGCCCCGAGAGGTCGACCATCAGGCGGCCGGCGATCTCGACCTGCTCGAGCAGGGCGGCCGACGCCTTCGGGTAGTCCATCTGCGCGAGGTAGTGCGGGATGTGGGCGACGAACCCCATCGCCGGGTGGCCCCACTCGCCGAGCCGCACCTCCAGCAGCGCCTGCGCGCTGCTGGGCACCCGCAGCTCGCCGCGCCACGGGCTCTCGCCGGTCAGCAGGTCGGCGCGGTTGGCGTGGTGGGTGATCGCGATCGGCCGGGTGTGCGGCACCGCCATCGGCACGGCGCCCATCCCGACGACCCGCGTGACGCCGAACCGCTCGACGACCTCCAGCACCGCCCGGCAGAACGCCTCCCACCGGTTGTCGGGCTCGGGGCCCAGGAGCAGCAGGTACGGCGTGTCCGCGGCGTCGCGCAGCAGCCGGACCACCAGCCGCGGGGCGTCGTACGCCTCGTAGTGGTCGCGCACGAACGACATCGGTGGCCGCCGGGCGCGGTAGTCGTGGAACTGGTCGACGTCGAACGTCGCCACCACGGAGCCGTCGGAGGCGTCCACGAGGTGCTGGGCGGCGCGGGCCGCGGCGTTGCCGGCGTCCAGGAAGCCGTCGAGGACCACGACCATGGTGAGCTCGTCACCGGCCTCCCGCACGGCGTCGAGCTCGGGGACGTCGTCGACGATGTGGACCAGCCGGGGCTCAGATGTCACGGGCACACGATAGAGGTCGGGCCCGCGTGACCGGGCGCACACCCGGTGGCGTCGCCGCTTTTGTTACTGCGGGGTAACCTTGGCCCGACCATCACCACCCGCTAGGAGACCCCGTGCCCCGACAGTCGCGAGAAGTCGTCTTCGTCGACGGCGTGCGCACCCCCTTCGGCAAGGCCAAGGGACAGTACGCCGAGACCCGCGCCGACGACCTCGTCATCAAGTGCATCCGCGAGCTGATGCGACGCAACCCGTCGCTGCCGCCCGAGCGGGTCGACGAGGTGGCCGTCGCCGCCACCACCCAGATCGGCGACCAGGGCCTCACCATCGGCCGCACCGCGGCCCTGCTCTCGGGCCTGCCCCAGAGCGTCCCCGGCTACGCGATCGACCGGATGTGCGCCGGCGCCATGACCGCCGTCACCACGACCGCCTCCGGCATCGCCTTCGGCGCCTACGACGTCGCCATCGCCGGCGGCGTCGAGCACATGGGCCGGCACCCGATGGGCGAGGGCGTCGACCCGAACCCGCGCATCCTGTCCGAGCGGCTCGTCGACCCCGACGCGCTCGTGATGGGCAAGACCGCCGAGAACCTGCACGACCGCTACCCGACGATCACCAAGGAGCGCGTCGACGCGTACGCCGTGCGCTCCCAGGAGAAGACCGCCGCGGCGTACGACGCCGGCAAGATCCAGCCCGACCTGGTCCCCGTCGCCACCCGCTCCGCCGAGGAGGGCTGGGGACTCGCGACCACCGACGAGCCGATGCGCCCGGGCACGACCCTGGAGTCGCTGGCCGCGCTGAAGACGCCGTTCCGCGCACACGGCAAGGTGACCGCGGGCAACGCCGCCGGCATCAACGACGGCGCGACCGCGGCGCTGCTCGCCGACGAGGAGACCGCCCGCGAGCTCGGCCTGCCGATCAAGATGCGGCTGGTGTCGTACTCCTTCGTCGGCGTCGAGCCCGAGGTGATGGGCGCCGGCCCGATCCCGGCGACCGAGAAGGCGCTCAAGCAGGCCGGCCTGACCATCGACGACATCGGCGCGTTCGAGGTCAACGAGGCGTTCGCCGTCCAGGTGCTGGCCTTCCTCGAGCACTTCGGCATCGCCGACGACGACGCCCGGGTGAACCCGTACGGCGGCGCCATCGCGATGGGCCACCCGCTGGCCAGCTCCGGCGTGCGGCTGATGACGCAGCTCGCGCGCGCGTTCGAGGAGCACCCGGAGGTCCGCTACGGCCTGACCACCATGTGCATCGGCATCGGCATGGGCGGCACCGTGATCTGGGAGAACCCGAACTGGAAGGCGGCCGCCTGATGAGCGACCTGACGACCCTGCTGACCCGCGCGCAGGAGATCTCCTCCGACGCCGAGCGCGTCACCCAAGCCCACCTGCGCAAGGTCACCCTGCCGGGCGGCGCCGGCGTGATGGGCCTGATCACCCTCGACAACGGCGAGGACCACACCAAGCCGAACACGTTCGGACCGCGCTCGCTGCTGGCTCTCAACGAGGCGATCGACACCGCGCTCGCCGACGACGAGATCGGCTCGATCGGCGTGACCGGCAAGCCGTTCATCCTCGCGGCCGGCGCCGACCTGACGTCGATCTCCGGCGGTGGCCCGGACGCCGTGCGCGTGGTGGCCGAGCTCGGGCACGCGGTCTTCCGCAAGCTCGGCGAGGGCAAGCCGTCGTTCGGCTTCGTCAACGGCCTCGCCCTCGGCGGCGGCCTCGAGGTCGCGCTGCACTGCAGCTACCGCACGGTCATGGACAGCGCGCCCGCGCTCGGCCTGCCCGAGGTCATGCTCGGCCTGGTCCCCGGCTGGGGCGGCGCCTATCTGGTGCCGAACCTGCTCGGCGCCGACAAGGCCGTGACGGTGATCCTCGAGAACCCGCTCAACAACGGCAAGACGCTGAACGGCGCCGCGGCGTACGAGCTCGGCCTCGCCGACGCGGTCTTCTCCGGCGCCGACTACCTCGAGCAGTCGCTGCTGTGGGCGTCCGCGGTGCTGCGGGGCGAGATCGTCGTCGAGCGGCCGCAGGTCGACCGGGGCGAGGCGTGGGACGCGGCGATCGCCCGGGCCGAGGCGCTGGTGCAGGCCAAGACCGGCACCGCGAGCCCGGCGGCCCGCAAGGCCGTCG
Source organism: Nocardioides caricicola (assembly GCF_039541135.1). Taxonomy (NCBI): domain Bacteria; kingdom Bacillati; phylum Actinomycetota; class Actinomycetes; order Propionibacteriales; family Nocardioidaceae; genus Nocardioides; species Nocardioides caricicola. The sequence goes on from NZ_BAABFQ010000003.1 coordinate 459,380, forward strand.
AGCTGATCGCGCTGGCGAAGACCGCCACCCGCGACGAGGGCTTCGCCGCCGAGGACGACGCGCTCGACGCGATGTCCCGCACGCCGGAGCTGATCGCCTCGCTGTACGCCTTCGACCTGGTGCAGAAGCGTGCCAAGCGTCCCGCCGGTGCGCCCGACCGGTCGCTGGCCCGCCCGGTGACCAAGGTGGGCATCGTCGGCGCCGGCTTGATGGCCTCGCAGATGGCGCTGCTGTTCGTGCGCCGCCTCGAGGTGCCGGTCGTCCTCACCGACCTCGACCAGGAGCGCGTCGACAAGGGCGTGGCCTACGTGCACGCCGAGATCGACAAGCTGCTCGCGAAGGGCCGGATCAGCAACGACAAGGCCAACCGTCACAAGGCCCTGGTGAGCGGCGCCGTCGACAAGGCCGAGGGCTTCGCCGGTGCGGACTTCGTGATCGAGGCCGTGTTCGAGGAGATGTCGGTCAAGAAGTCGGTGTTCGCCGACGTCGAGAAGGCCGTCTCGCCCGAGTGCGTCCTCGCGACGAACACCTCCTCGCTGTCGATCACCGAGATGGCTGCCGACCTCGAGCACCCCGAGCGGGTCGTCGGCTTCCACTTCTTCAACCCGGTCGCGGTGATGCCGCTGCTGGAGATCGTGAAGGGCGAGCAGACCGACGACGCCACGCTGGCCACGGCGTTCGCGACCGGCAAGGCGCTGAAGAAGACCACGATCCTGGTCAAGGACAGCCCGTCGTTCATCGTGAACCGGCTGCTCGGCCGGTTCATGGGCGAGGTCGGCAGGATCGTCGACGAGGGCACTCCGGTGACCGTGGTCGACGGCGCCTTCGCCGGTGTCGCCCCGATGCCGCCGTTCGTGCTGCTCTCGCTCGTCGGGCCGGCGATCGCGCTGCACAACAACGAGACCCTGCACCGTGCGTTCCCCGACCGCTTCTACGTCTCCCCCGCGCTGGAGCGCGTGGTGGCGGCGCGGAAGGCGTCGTACTACGGCCCCGACGGCTCGCTCGACCCCGAGGTCGTGGCCATGCTGGAGCAGCCGGAGAACCCCGTCGTCCTCGAGCCCGCCGAGGTGCGCACCCGCGTGCTCACGGGCCTGGCCGACGAGGCGCGCCGGATGCTCGACGAGGGTGTCGTGGTGGCGGCGGAGGACCTCGACCTGGCGATGATCACCGGCGCCGGGTTCTCGTTCTGGAACGGCGGTCTCACGATGCTGCTCGAGCGCGAGGGCCTCGGCTCGTTCCACTGACCCACCGCCACTGCCGAGCCTGACGAGGCGGGCCACCGTTCGCCGGTGGCCCGCTCGTTGCTCGTGGCGAGTAGGATGGGTGTCGCCCAGCCAAGGTTCCGCGCACCCTGCGTCGACCTGGCGAGAGCAGGTCGGAGAGCGCGATGCTCGAACAACGGCTCCACTCAGGCCCCGTCGAACGCGAACAGGTCGTCTTCTGCCTGCGCGAGCTCCGCGCCGCCCGGGCCCACGTCCAGAAGGCGCGCTACGACACCAGCCTGCGCTGGAAGCGGGACTCCCTGCGCGCCGAGCTGCTCACGGCCCTGGAGGGGTACGCCGCGGCCATCAACCAGCTCGGTGCACCGGTGCCGCACCGGCTGCGGATGGAGATCGACCTCTACCGCGGGCTGCAGAAGCGCGCCTGAGCGACCGTCGCTCAGCGCATCGAGTCGCCGAACGTCCGCAGCAGCTGGTACGCCGCCGGCCCCTGCTCGGCCAGCCCTTCGGCGGCAGGGGCGTGCAGGAAGTCGTTGTAGCCCTCGATGGCCGCCGGGTCGAGGTCGCCCAGGTCGCGGAAGCCCATCGACCAGTCGGGGAACGCCCGCTCCTCGATCGGCTCGCGCAACAGCACGAGGAGCCCGCGGTGGCGCGGGTCCCGCTCGATCTCGGCGAACGTCGACTCGACCGCGTCGGCCGGCCCCTCCAAGACCTGGATGATGTTGCCGCGGCTGTAGAGCAGCAGGCCGGTCAGGTCACGCTCCTCGTTGCGCGGACGCACCTGCACGAGCAGGTCGGCGAGCTGCTTCGGCTCGAGGAGGTCGGTGGCGGAGCTGACGTAGGTCAGGGACAGCATGCGGACATTCTTCACGACGACCGTCGTCCCCGTGACCTCGCGGCCCGCGTCAGTGACGTGCGGAGATGGCATGCTGGGCCGGGTGAGACGCCTCCTCGTGCTCCTCGCCGCCCTCGCCCTGACGCTGACCGTCGCGCCACCCGCCGACGCCGCGGTGTGGGTCACCAAGGCGCAGAAGCGCCTCAACCACCTGGGCTGCAACGCCGGGCCGGCCGACGGCGACCTCGGGCAGTGGACCCGCTCAGCGGTCGTCCGGTTCCAGTCCCGTGAGGGCATCGAGCAGAACGGTCGCCTCGACCAGCCCACCCGCAAGCGCCTGTACGCCGCGGACGCCCCGCGCTGCAACGTGCGCCCGGTCCCGGCCGGCTCCGGGAAGGGCCGGCGGATCGTGATCTCCCAGCGGCAGAACTGGGTCTGGCTCGTGGGCCGCAACGGCAAGGTCGTGTCCCAGGCCGGCATGGTCGACAACACCGGTGTGCTCGGGCGCGGGTCGTACCACGTCGGGTCGTACTGCGGCCGCACCGCGCGGATCAAGGCGAACAGGTCATCCGGCGGGCTGCTGCTGGACAACTTCGTGCGGTTCGCGCCGTGCGGAATCGGGTTCCACCGGATCCCGCGCTACCCGGACAGTGGCAACCAGATCCACGCGGACTGGATCCTGGGCACGAACATGTCGCAGTCGCACGGCTGCATCCGGCTCTCGGCCCGGATGTCACAACGCGTCTGGGACTTCACCGCACGCTCCACACCGGTCCGCGTGGTCTGAACCGGCCAGGCGGACGTCCTGACCACAGCGGCCGTCACTCCCCCATGGAAGCGACGGCCGCCAGGCATGGCTGTTCCGTCGTTCCCATCGGCAGGGACGGGCAGATCGTGAACCGAGCTACCAGCTGATCTCGATCTCCAGCTCGTTGTCCTCGCCCACCTCGAGCTCCACGCTGAGCTCGACCTCGTCGGGCACGGCGACCGTGATCCGGCGGCCGTTCTTCTCCAGCTCGATCTGGTTGTTGCGGGCCAGGACGTCGGCGATCTCGTGCAGCCGCTTGGCGGCGTCCTCGCGCGACATCTTCTGCTCGGACTCGGTCTCGAAGAGCTCCATGAGGTGAGGCTAGACCCTCCAGAGCGCGGCGACGTGCCGCGCGTCGGTGCCGCAGCAGCCGCCGACGATCGACAGGTGCGGGAGCTGGGGCCGCAGCGCGTCGTACGACGAGGCGAGCAGGCCGAGGTCGCCCGCGTCCAGGTCCTCCGCGGCGTCGAGCTCGGCGTGGCTCAGCGTCGAGGCGTTGGGGTTGACCTGGACGATCCGCGACAGCCAGTCCCCGCCGTCGAGCGCCGGCGCGATGTGGGTCGGGTGCGCGCAGTTGACGATGAAGCCGTCCGGCGGGTCCGTGGCGTCGACCCGCTCGACGGCGCCCCGCAGCGAGGTGCCGTCGGGCAGCCGCCCGTCGGTCTCGACGGTGAACCCGATCAGCACCGGGACGCCCGCGCCGCGTGCCGCCCGCACGATGCCGATGCCCTCCTCCGGCCCGGTCAGCGTGTACGCCGCCACCGCGTCCGCGCCCGCCGCGGCGAACGCCTCGACCTGCGCGCGGTGGTAGTCGGCGGCCTCGGCCGGGTCGGCCCGCTCCCCCGCGACGTACCCGTCGCCGCGCGGGCCGACCGCCCCGAGGAGCCGCACGTCGACGAGGTCGGAGTACGCGTCGCGCAGGGACGCCAGGAACTCGATCGCGTCGCGGTTCACCCGGGCGAGCGCGGGAGCGTCGTACCCGACCCGCGCGCCCCAGTCCGGGTTGGCCCGCCACGTGGGCGACTCCAGCGTCAGCCCGACCCCCGCGCGGCGGGCGACGTCGGCGTACCCGTCGAAGTAGCGGCGCAGCAGGTCGCGCCCGCCGTCGTCCTCGACCAGCGGGAACGACGCGAACTCCGGGAGGTCGACGCCGTGGTTGAAGATCAGGTCGGTCTCGAGGCCGCCGTCGCTGACGTACCCGGCGGCGGGGAGGAAGCTGAGGGCACCCATCCCGCCAGTCGACCAGACCCAGGGCACCGCTGGCGACGGGTTTTGGCCCGATTCAGGTGACGCCCCGCCGGGGTGCGGTTGCTGGACCGGACCATGGCGCGTGGCCGGCGTCGACCACTAGCCACCTCCGAGGCCCGCGTCGCGGGCCCGGATGATCACCTCGGCGCGGTCCGTGGCGTGGAGCTTGGCGAGGATGTTCGAGACGTTGTTGCGCACGGTCTTCGGCGCGAGGAACAGCGCCTGCGCGATCTGCGCGTTGTTCTTGCCGGCCGCAATCAGGTCGAGGATCTCCACCTCCCGCTCGGTCAGCTCGGGGAAGGCCGACCGGTCCGGCGCCACCGACCCCGAGAGCAGCTCCGCGATCCGCAGCGCCAGCGAGGCGCCGAACACCAGCCCACCGGCGTGCACGGTCGAGATCGCCCGGGTGACCTCGTCCTGGCTGGCGCCCTTGACGAGGTAGCCCCGGGCGCCGGCCCGCATCGCGGCCAGCACCGTGCCGTCCTCCTCACCCATCGTGAACACCAGCACGCGGGCGTCGGGCAGCTCCTCGACGATCCGCCGGGTCGCGTCGATGCCGTTCAGCACCGGCATCTGGAGGTCCATCACCACCACGTCGGGCCGGAACTCGGTGGCCAGCCCGACCGCCTCGGCGCCGTCGCCGGCGGTCGCCACCACGACGATGTCCGGCTGGGTCTCGAGCAGCGACGCGAGCCCGTCGCGGAAGATCGGGTGATCGTCGGCGATCAGGACCCGTACGGGTTGGGTCATCAGCTCTCCTCTGCGATGGTGGACATCGGCAGCCAGGCCCGCACCCGGGTGCCTCCGGCGGGCGGGCAGACGATCTCGGTGCGGCCGCCGAGCTCCTCGGCGCGCTCCCGGATCGACCGTAGCCCCACCCCGGCCACGACGTCGGGAGCGATGCCGGCGCCGTCGTCGGACACCTCGACGAGCAGGGCGTGCGCGCCACCGTGCAGGCGTACGGCGGCGGTGCTCGCCGCGGCGTGCCGGGCGGTGTTGGTGAGCGCCTCCGACGCGATCCGGTACGCCGCCACCTCGACCGCAGCCGGCAGGGCCGGCACGTCCTCGGCCGCCACGGTCACCGCGAGATCCGACGAGCTCATCCGCTCGGCCTGCTGATCGAGCGCGGCAAGCAGACCGAGGTCGTCGAGCGCGGGCGGACGCAGCCCGTGCACGAGCCGACGCACGTCGGCCAGGGCGTCGGTGATGTCCTGCCGCGACTGGGCGACCAGCCGGCGGGTGGTCTCGGGGTCGCGGTCCAAGGCATTCCCGGCCGCGTCGAGGCGCATCGCCACGCCGCCCAGCACCGGGCCGAGCCCGTCGTGCAGGTCGCGGCGGATCCGGCGGCGGTCGTCCTCGCGGGCCAGCACCAGCTGCTCGCGCGACTGCTGGAGGTCGGCGGCCAGGCGCGCGCTGCGCACCGCCATCGCGGCCTGGCGGACCACGTCGAACAGCAGCGCCTGGTCGCGCTTGGACAGCATCGACCGGACCCCGCGGGCGGGCAGCTCCAGCAGGCCGATCTCCTCGTCGCCGTACCGGATCGGGACCTCGCGGACCTCCGCCGGCCGGTCGCCGTGGGTCGCCGCGACCGTCCCCCCGGCGTGGCCGAGCACCTCGACCCGCACGTAGTCGAGCTTGAACGCGGTGGCCACCTCGACGGCCAGCGCGGGCAGCTGGTCGCGGACGTCGGTGGCCTCCTCGAGCCGGGCGGCCAGGTCGGCGACGACGGCGTACCGGTCGCCCCGCCGGCCGACCAGCGCCCGGCGTACGAGCGCGGAGATCCAGCTGCGCACCGGCGCGTAGATCGTCACCGCGACCAGCAGCAGGATCAGCGTGACGTCGCGCTCGCTGAGGGTGTCGCCGAGCACGGCGTCGAGGAGGGCGACGAGCGCGACGTCGAGCGCGATGACCGCGCCCGCCACGACCGCCCAGACGACGGTGCCGCCCATCAGCGCGTCCACGTCCCCGAGCTCGGGATCCAGGATGCCGATCGCGATCGAGACGCCCGTGACCGCGAGCGCGAGCACCAGCGCGACCGAGACGACCACGCCGTTCTGGAGCACGACGCCGAGGCCGGCCATCACTACGCAGACCACGGCCGCCCAGAGCAGCCACCGGATCTGCAGCCGCTCCCGGCCGGTCGCGCGCCGCTGCCGGGCGAACAGCACGGCCACCGCGAGCGGCAGGGCGAGCAGCGTGACGACGCGCGCGACGCCGAGCAGCCCGAAGAACATGTCCTCCGACAGCGGGATCTCCGGCATGCCGGTGTCCATCGGCAGCGGCTCCTCGTCGCCGACGATCGACATCGGCGCGAACAGCAGCAGCGCGGGCAGCGCGCACGCCATCACGATGGCCGCGACCCCGACCTTCCCCCAGCGGCCCGGCATTGGGCGCCCGGTCGGGTACAGCACCAGCACGGTCGGGAGCCCGACCAGGAGGAACGCGCCCAGCTGCGCAACGACCCACAGGGCGAACCCGGTCAGCGGGAGGTACGGCGTGTGCGCCATCCCGAACGCCGTGTACGACTCGCACAGCCCGTCGAACGACCACAGCAGCCCGGTGGCCGCGAGCACCCAGGCGACGGGGTGGCGCGGGTAGCGCCACAGGACCGAGGCCGCCGTGACGACGGTGAGCAGGCCGACGAAGCCGGAGAGCGTGCCCCAGCCCATCGACGCCCGGGCCCGGTCTGCCGGGTCGTTGACGACGTCGAGCCAGAGGCAGCCGAGGAGCATGGCGATCGCCAGGGCCGAGACGGCGATCGCGGGCCCGCGCCCTGGAGCCCCCTGGTCGGCTGAGTTCACCCGAGAAGTATCGGTGCGCCGACGTCCCGTCGTCCCGGGATCGGCGTCCCGCGCGGCCGGGACGCTCTCGGGGGACGGAGCGCGGGACGCCGACCCCTGCTGCCCGGGCCGCGTCCCGCACGAGGGTTCTCGGCATCGAACCTCGATCCGACCACCCGAAGGAATCCACCATGTCCGTCCAGCACACCCCCGCACCCGCCCGCTCCGACGTACGCCGCCCGGCCGGCGTCGGCCGCTCCGCCCCGGCCCGGCCGTTCTTCAAGCGCGGCATGCTGCTCACCGTGGGCGCCGTCGCGTGGGGCGTCGACTCCCTGATCTTCGGCACCGACCCCGACGGTCAGCTCGAGGAGGCGCTCTCCTCGATCACGGGAGGCATGTTCCAGATCGGCCTCATGGGCCTGCTCACCGTGCTGTACGCGACCAAGGCTCTCGGCGAGGGCGGGCTCGCCCGCTTCTTCCTGCGTCTCGAAGGCGTCATCCTGGTCTTCGCCATGGGCTCCACGCTCGCGGACGGGATCGGGGTCTCCGACTTCGACAAGCTCGGGTGGGTCCTGCTGGACATCTGCTGGCCGCTGTCGATGCTCGGCATGTTCTTCATCGGCATCCGAGTCGCGATCGCCGGTCGCTGGACCGGCAAGGACCGCTACTGGCCGCTGATCGCCGAGTCGTGGGGCCCGATCTGCGTGCCGACGTTCGCGATCTTCGGCAGCACGGTCGCCGGCGTCGTCTCGTTCGTCCACCTCTGCGTCGGCTACGGCGTGCTCGGTCAGCTGGTGGCGCGCAAGCAGCGCTGACCCACCCGGTCGGGGCCTGAGCCGTGGCTCAGGCCTCGACCTGCTTCTCCGGCTGGTTCTGGAGCCGGCTGTGCCGGCGGCCGTAGACGAAGTAGACCACCAGGCCGAGGGCCATCCAGATGACGAACCGCTCCCAGGTCTCCCCGGTCAGGTTGAGCATCAGGTAGACGCACATGATCACGGCGAGCGTGGAGACCACGGGCAGGAACGGCGTGCGGAAGGCGCGCGGCAGGTCGGGGCGACGGCGCCGCAGGACGACCACCCCGACGCTGACCAGGATGAACGCGAACAGGGTGCCGATGTTGACCAGGCTCACCAGCGTGGACAGGTCGACGAGTCCGGCCAGGGCGGCGACCACCACGCCGGTGATGGCCGTGATCCGGTACGGCGTGCCGTACGTCGGGTGCACCTTGGCGATCCAGCGCGGGAAGAGCCCGTCGCGACCCATCGCGAACCCCACCCGCGTCTGGCCGAGCATCAGGATCATCACGACCACCACGAGCCCGATGCAGGCCCCGACCGAGATCAGGTCTCCCATCCACTCGACGCCGGCGTAGTCGAACGCGGTCGCGAGCGGGGCGGCGTCCTCGGGATCGATCTCCGAGTAGGGCTGGATGCCGGTGACGACCAGGCTCACGCCGGCGTACAGGACCGTCACGATCAGCAGCGAGCCGAGGATGCCGATCGGGACGTCCCGGCGCGGGTTCTTCGCCTCCTCGGCGGTGGTGGCGACGATGTCGAAGCCGATGAACGCGAAGAACACGATCGCCGCACCGGAGACCACGCCGGCCAGCCCGTAGACGGCCGGGTCGATGCCGAACAGCGACGTGATCAGGGGCAGCTCGGAGAACCCGCCCTCGCCCTCGGGCACCGGCTGCGACTCGGGGATGAACGGCACCCAGTTCGACGGGTCGACGTACACGATGCCGACAACGATCACGGTCGCGACGACGGCGAGCTTGATCGCGACCACGACCTGGTTGACCCGGCTCGAGAACTTCGTGCCCCGGATCAGCATCGCCATGACCACCAGCGCGATCACGATGGCGGGCAGGTCGACGACGCCGTCGGAAGCCGAGGAGATCGAGGTCGGCACCTCGAGCGCGGTGCCGTCGAGCAGCGACTGGAGATAGCCGGAGAAGCCGACCGCCAGCGCGGCCGACCCGATGGTGAACTCCAGGATCAGGTCCCAGCCGATGATCCAGGCGACCAGCTCGCCGAGCGTGGCGTAGCTGAAGGTGTACGCGCTGCCGGCGACCGGCACGGTCGACGCGAACTCGGCGTAGCACAGGCCGGCCAGGGCACAGGCGATGCCGGCGATCAGGAAGCTGAGGGCCAGCGCGGGCCCGGAGTTGGACGCCGCCACCGTGCCGGTGAGGACGAAGATGCCCGCTCCGATGATGACGCCGACGCCGAAGACGACGAGGTCCGTCGCGGAGAGGTCCTTGCGCAGCTTGGTGTCGGGGTCGTCGGTGTCGGCGATGGACTGTTCGATCGACTTCATCCGGAACAGGCTCATGAAGACACAGTCTCCACGGGTCGATCGCGGGAAACCACCGTCAGGGCATGCCCGCCGACGGGTCGTAGAGCGCGAGGATCATGCGGTCAGCCTGGTCGGCGAGCTCAGCGGCGGTCAGGCCGAGCTGCTCGCGCAGCACGACGTCGGGGTCGGCACCCGGCACGGCCATCGCGTCGAGCAGCTGCCACGGGGCGCTCTCGCCGAAGGCGTCGGCGACGTACTCGACGGCCCACCAGGAGAGCCCGTAGTGCACCTCGGAGTCGTCGCCGTTGAAGGAGTCGTTGTCGGGGAGGTCGGTGACGCCCTCCTCGGCGGCCCGCAGCGCGACCTCGGGGATCCGGCGGTCCTCGGGCGCCAGCGGCCGTACCGCGACGTACTCGGCGAGGCCCTCGGACAGCCAGACGGGCGCCGCGTCGTCATGGACGCCGACGGCGACGTGGGTGAGCTCGTGGCGGACCAGGCGGTCCCGCTCGCGGCCGGCCTGGCCGAGCATCCGCGGGTTGAGCGCGACGCGGGTGCTGTCCCCCACCGGGAACGCGACCGCGTCGAGGTCGCCCGGGTCGTCACCGGGGACGTCGTCGAGCCCGAGCAGGAACTCCGGGTCGCTCAGCGCGTAGACGACGACCGACCCGCTCCAGTCGTACGGCACGGTCGCGGTCACGCTGGCGATCCCCGACTCCACCGAGTCGAGCAGTGCCGGCGAGGCGTCGACGCTGCCGGCGTCGAAGACCCCGAGCACCCCGGCGCCCTCCCGCACCTCGACCGGCCCCAGGTCCCAGGGCTGCGGGCTGGCCGGGAGGATCGACGTCAGCAGGAAGCGGGCGGGCTGCTTCGGCGCCGGGCGGAACCGGAGCCGGGTCGGGGTGACGACGGGAGCGGGGTCGTACCCCTCGAGCTGGAGGACGAGGTCGGCGGTCACCGAGTAGGCGTCGCCGTCGCGGACCAGGCTCCCCCGGTCGAGCTCGTAGCGGAGCCGCCGGACCGGGAGCTGCGTGACGTTCGTGAACCAGGTCTCCTGGGCGTCTCGGAACCGCCCGCCGCCGCCGACGAGGCGCGCGAACGCCTCCGGGTCGGCCTGTCGGACCGCCTGGGCCCGGGCGTCGAGCGCGCGGGTGATCGCCCGGACGGCGTCGGGAGGTGCCGGGGTCGGCGTGGCCCCGGGGTCGTCGCCGCCGGAGCAGCCGGCCAGCGCCGCCGCCAGCAGGACCAGGGCGGCGGCCGCGCGCGGGCTACGGCGTGTGGTCGACATCAACAGGAGAACGACCGTCCGCGAGCGCGGTCATGTCCTCCACGATGCCCATCTCCTCGACGATGGACAGGGCGATGGCCTGTGGGGTCAGCCCGATCCGCTCGAGGATCGCCGGTCGCTTGGCGTGGTCGAGGAAGTCCTGCGGGATCCCGTGCAGGCGGAACGGCGTGTGCACGCCGGCCTTGTTCAGCGTCTGCAGCAGCACGGCGCCGCAGCCACCGGTCTCGCCGTTGTCCTCGATGCTGACCACGAGCCGGTGCTCGCGCGCGAGCTCGACGATCGCGGGGTCGACCGGCTTGACCCAGCGCGGGTCGACGACGGTGACGCCGATGCCCTGCGCGACCAGGCGCTCGGCCACGCCGACGCCGACCTCGGCCATCGAGCCGACGGCGACCACCAGGACGTCCTTGGTGCCGTTGCGGACCAGCACGTCGGCGCCGCCGGCCTTGCCGACCGCGTCGATGTCCGCCGGCGGCGGACCCTTCGGGAAGCGCACGACGGTCGGGGCGTCGTCGACCTCGACTGCCTCGTTGACGAGCTCGTGCAGCCGCGTCGCGTCGCGGGGTGCGGCGAGCCGGAGCCCGGGCACCACCTGGAGGATCGACATGTCCCACATGCCGTTGTGGCTGGCGCCGTCGTCGCCGGTGACGCCGGAGCGGTCGAGCACGAACGTGACGCCGCACTTGTGCAGCGCGACGTCCATCAGCACCTGGTCGAAGGCCCGGTTCAGGAACGTGGCGTAGACCGCGAACACCGGGTGCAGCCCGCCGAGGGCGAGGCCGGCGGCCGAGGTGGTGGCGTGCTGCTCGGCGATGCCCACGTCGAAGGTGCGGTCCGGGAACCGCGCCTGGAACGCGTCGAGTCCCACCGGGTGCATCATCGCCGCGGTGATCGCGACGACGTCCTGCCGGCGCTGGCCGAGGTCGACCATCGTCTCGGAGAAGTAGTCGGTCCAGATCTTGCCCTTGGGCTTCTCCGCGCCGGTCTGCACGTCGAACGGCCCGGGCGCGTGGAACTGGTCGGCCTCGTGCCGCTCGGCCGGGTCGTAGCCGTAGCCCTTGCGGGTGATCGCGTGGACGATCACGGGGCCGTTGAACTTCTTCGCCTGCACGAGGAGCTGCTCGACGGCCGCGCGGTCGTGGCCGTCGACGGGGCCGACGTACTTCAGCCCGAGGTCCTCGAAGAGGCCCTGGGGGGCGAGCGCGTCCTTCACACCCTTCTTCATGGCGTGCAGCGCGTCGTACGCCGCCGGGCCGACGCCCGGCACGGCGTTGAGGCGCCGCTTGACCATGTCGAGGACGTTCTCGTAGCGCGGGTTCGTGCGCAGGCGGGTCAGCGCGGTCGCCAGGCCGCCGATGGTCGGGGTGTAGGAGCGGCCGTTGTCGTTGACGACGATGACGAGCTTGCTGCGGTCCGCGATCGCGATGTTGTTGAGCGCCTCCCAGGCCATGCCGCCGGTCAGCGCGCCGTCGCCGATGACCGCCACGACGTGCCGGTCCTCCCCCCGGATGGTGTACGCCTTGGCGAGACCGTCTGCGTAGCTCAGCGCGGTCGAGGCGTGGGAGTTCTCGACGATGTCGTGGTCCGACTCGGCCTGGCTCGGGTAGCCGCTGAGGCCGCCCTCGCGGCGCAGCGTGCCGAACGTCGCGGCGCGGCCCGTGACGAGCTTGTGCACGTACGACTGGTGACCGGTGTCGAAGACGACCCGGTCACGCGGGGAGTCGAAGACGCGGTGGATCGCCAGCGTCAGCTCGACGACGCCGAGGTTCGGCCCGAGGTGGCCGGTGTTGGTCGCCACCGTGCGGATCAGCAGGTCGCGGATCTCGGCCCCGAGGGTCTCCAGCTGGGCGTCGTTGAGGTCGCGCAGGTCCCGCGGGGACGTGATCGAGTCGAGGAGGCCCATGACCGGCGAGTCTACGTGTTCAGAGGTCGACGACCGCGATCGCGGGCTCGTGCAGGCTGCCCAACCAGAGCCGGCCGTCGTGCTCCCGGACCCCCGTGACCATGTGGTACGTCGCATCGGGCAGGTCGACGTCGTGGACGAGCGTGCCGGCGTCGTCGTACGCCTGCGCGCGGATGGTGCGCTTCGGCTTGGGCTGCAGCCGCTCCGGGATCTTCGTCACGCTGCGGCGCAGCGGCCCGGGCGACTTCTGCAGCAGCTCGACGACCGGGTCCTTGGGGCTGGCGATCGAGATCCAGATGAGGCCGTCGCTCCCCCGCGCGATGTTGTCGGGATAGCCGGGCAGGTCGGTGACCAGGAAGTCACGGGTGCCGGCCTTCGGCCCGGTGAGCCACCAGCGCACGACCGTCCGGGCGCCGGTCTCGGCGACCGCGACGTACGACTCGTCCGCGGCCAGCGCGACGCCGTTGGCGAAGGCCAGGCCGTCGATGACGACCTCCGGGACCAGGTCCGAGCCGAGCCGGGCGAGCCGGCCGGTGCGGGTGTTCTGGACGAAGTCGTCCTTCCACTGCTCGATGCCGAACTTCGTGGAGGAGTCGGAGAACCACACCGTCCCGTCAGACCCGATCGCGGCGTTGTTGCAGAACCGCATGGTCGCGCCGTCGAGCGAGTCGACGACCTCCTCGACCCCGCCGGTGCGCGGATCGACGCGCAGCAGGCCGCGGTGCGCGTCGCAGACCAGGAGCCGCCCGTCCAGGTCCACCTCGAGCCCGAGCGGCCGACCGCCGGTCTGAGCGACGCGCTCGACGTCGCGACCGTCGTGGGAGACCCGGAACACCGAGCCGTCCTCGGTGCCGGTGTAGACGGTGCCGTCAGCGGCGACGACGACGTCCTCCGCCCCGGGACCGGGGACCGCGATGACCTCGAGGGTGCTCATGGGGGCCATCAGAGCAGATCGCGGTACCGCGCGGAACCGAGGAGGTCCGTGAGCTGCGGGCGCACGACGTCGGCCAGGTCGAGGTCGAACACGACATCGGGGTCGACGAACACGATCTGCCGGCCCTCACCGAGGACGACGTCGGCGTCGGTGAGGTCGACGCGCGCGGTCCAGATCCAGTACGTCCCGCGGTCGAGCCGGTCCTCGCGCCACAGGGTCAGCGCGCCGGGCGGCAGCGCGATCCCGGTCTCCTCCTCGAGCTCGCGGTAGGCCGCGGACTCGGGGTCCTCCCCGTCCTCGACGTGACCACCGACCAGCGCCCACTTCTCCGGGTCGTAGACGGGGTGCTCGTCGCGCTCCTGCAGCAGCAGCCAGCCCCGGCTGTCGACGAGGACGATGCAGGCGAAGCGGGGCATGGATGTCACGCTAGCGACATGCGTCTCGTGGCCCTGCTGCTGTCCCTCGCCGTGCTCGCTCCCACCGCTCCGGCGGCGGCCCAGGAGCCCGACGGGCTCGAGGTCACCGGGTGGATCCTGCAGAGCGCGCCGGACCGGACCGTCACGCGCAACGCGGACGGGATCAGCACCCTCAGCGTCGCCGGCGTGAGCATCGGTCCGGGCGGCGACCGGGTCGCCGCGCCGACCGACGACGCCCGCCGGCTGCTCCGGACCGCGCACCGCAACGGCCTGGACGCCGAGCTCCTGGTCAGCAACTACAGCAACCGGCTCGAGGCGTTCGACCCCCGCGCGGCGCACCGGCTGCTCGACAGCGACCGGAACGTCGCGGCCGTGGCCGAGCGGCTCGGCCGGTTCGCCCGCCAGGGCTGGGACGGCATCAACGTCGACCTCGAGGTGGTCCGCCGCAGCGACGCGGACGGGCTGGTCGCCTTCGTCCGGGCGATCCAGGACGCGATGCCCGCGGCCAAGACCGTGACGATCGACGTCAGCGCCACCGGCTCCCTCGACGGCTACCGGGACCGCGGGTACCGGATGCGCGCGCTCGGCGAGGCCGCCGACACCATCAAGCTGATGACGTACGACGAGCACGGGCCGACCTGGACGGGCCCGGGGCCGGTGGGCTCGCTCGACTGGCAGCGCCGCTCGCTCGAGGCCGCGCTGGACGCCGTACCCCCGGCGAAGCTGGACCTCGGCGTGGCCGGCTACGGCTACAGCTGGCCGAAGCACCGCACCGGCCGCAGCTACACGATCCCGACGATCCGCCGGATGGTCGAGCGCGACGGCGCCCGCCCGCGGTGGAGCGCCGAGGACGGCGAGTGGACGACCACCCTGTCGAACGGCACCGTGCTGTGGTGGTCGGACGCGCGGTCGTACGCCCGCCGGGTCGACCTGGCCCAGGAGCACGGCTTGCACGGTCTGGCGCTCTGGCGTCTGGGATCGGCGGACACCCTGCGCTGAGCGCCCCTATCCTGCCGCCATGCGTATCGGCGTCCTGGGCACGACGAGTGCCTCCGACGACGCCGGACCCGTCAACCTGGGCGGGCTGAAGCAGCGCGCGCTGCTCGCGGTGCTCGCCCTGCACCGCGGCCGCGCGGTTCCCGCCGACACGATCGCGGACCTGATCTGGGACGGCAGTCCCCCGCCGGGCGTCTCCGGGACGCTGCAGGGGTACGTCGCCGGCCTGCGCCGGGCCCTCGAGCCCGACCGCAAGACCCGGGGCGGCGGGAACCTGCTGGTGACCGAGTCGCCCGGGTACGCGCTGCGCCTGGCCGACCAGGACCTCGACACCGCGGCGTTCGAGTCGGCCGTGTCGAACGCCCACACCCAGGTGGTGCCGCTCGCCGACGCGCTGTGCCGGGGCCGCGCGCTGCCGGCGGGGTCGCCCGACGCCACGGGGCTCACCGCGCTGCACCAGACGATCGACGAGGCGCTGGCGCTGTGGCGCGGCGTGCCGTTCGCGGACCTCGGCGATGCTCCGGCGGCGGAGGCGGAGCGGGCCCGGCTCGAGGAGCTGCGGGTGCTGGCCGTCGAGGACCGCGCCGCGCTCGGCATCCTGCTCGGGCTGCACGCGACCGTCGCCGCCGAGCTCGACGCGCTCACCCGGCAGCACCCGCTGCGGGAGCGGGCCTGGTCGCTGCGCGCGCTGGCGCTGGCCCGCTCCGGCCGGCAGGCCGACGCGCTCGCCGTGCTCCGGCAGGTGCGCGACGTGCTCGACGAGGAGCTCGGCCTCGAGCCCGGGCCGGAGCTGCGCGCGGTGCAGGCCGCCGTCCTCCGCCAGGAGACGGCCGCCACCGCCGAGCCGGCTCCGGCTCCCCCGGCGGCGCCCGGACGTGCGCCGGCCGACCCCGACGAGCACGCGCCCCTGCCGTTCCCGACGCTGTGGGGCTGGTCGCTGGCCGGACGCGACGACGAGCTCGCCGCACTGAGGGGCCTGGTGGACAGCGTCGTGGCCACGGGCGGGTCTCCCGCGTTCGCCGCGCTGACCGGCGATCCCGGCATCGGCAAGAGCCGGCTGACCATCGAGACCGCGGCGTACGCCGCCGAGCAGGGCATGACGATCGCGTGGGGCCGGTGCTCCCAGGACGACGGCGCCCCGGCGCTCTGGCCGTGGGCGACCGTCCTCGAGCGGCTCGGCTCCGAGCTCCCGAGCAGCGGGGACAGCGACGACAGCGGCGCGGCCTTCCGGGCCTGGGAGATCGTCGTCCAGCGCGTCCTCGCCGCGGCGACCGAGCAGCCGCTGATGCTGGTGATCGACGACCTGCACTGGGCCGACACCTCCAGCCTGCGGGTGCTGCGGCTGCTCACCGAGGCCGCGGTCTCCGAGGGCGGCGTCCGGCTGCTCGTGGTGACCACCTGGCGCGAGCACCCGCCGCCGCAGGGAGCGCTGGCCGAGGTCGCGGAGGCGCTGGGCCGCAAGCACGCCCTGCGGCTGCAGCTGCGCGGGATCTCCGCCGACGCGACCGCCCAGGTGTTCCAGCAGGTCTCCGAGACCGCGCCGACCGAGGCCGAGATCGAGGCGCTGCGCCGGCGTACCGAGGGCAACCCGTTCTTCCTCGTCGAGTACGCCCGGCTGGCCCGCGAGCGCGGCGACCTCGCCGCGCTGATGGCCGAGGCGCAGCCGCCCGCCGCCGTCCACGAGGTGCTGTCGCGGCGCCTCGCGCAGCTCGGGGACGACACCCGCGACGTGCTGCGCTCCGCGAGCGTGATCGGCCGGATCTTCGAGCTCGGCACCCTCGCCGGGACGGTCGGCTCCGACGAGGACGCTGTGCTCGACGCGCTCGACCCCGCGCTCGCCGCCGGCCTCGTCGACGAGGACGGCGTCGACCGGTTCCGCTTCACCCACGCGCTGGTGCGCGACACCGTGCTGAACTCGCTGCCGGAGTCCCGCCGCGCCCGCGTGCACGCCCGCGCCGCCACCGCGCTGACCGACCGGTCGGGACACGAGGCCGAGATCGCCCGGCACTGGCTGGCCGCCGGGCCACGCCACGCCCGCGACGCCTGGCGCGCCGCGCAGGCCGCGGCGCAGTCCGCGACCGCGGTCTACGCCTACGTCGAGGCGCTCGAGATGCTCGAGCACGCGCTGCGGACCCAGGAGGAGGACCTCATCTCCACCGAGCACGAGCGCTTCGAGATCCTCGCCGACCTCGCCGACGTGCTCCGCCGGGCCGGGCGGTGGATCGAGCTGCGCGGCGTCACCCACGAGGCGATCGAGGTCGCCGACGAGGCCGGTGACGTCGACCTGCTGGTCCGCGCCGGCGAGATGACCAGCATCGGCTCGCTGTGGACCCCGGCCGGCGGGGAGGTCGACGACCTCGTCGTCGATGCCCTGCGCCGCGCGCTCGACGGCCTGCCCGAGGGCGACGACCCGCGCCGGTGCCGGGTGATGCTCGCCCTGGCCGGCGAGATCTACTACGGCGCGACCGCCCAGGAGCGCGAGGCCCTGGCCGAGGAGGCCGTGGCGATGGCCCGGCGGCTCGGCGACAAGGAGCTCCTCATCGACGCGGCGCTCAAGGCGTCCATCGCGATCTGGAACCCGCACACCGCCGACCTGCGGCTGGAGCTGGCGGGCGAGGCGGCCACGCTCGCGCGCGAGCTCGGCGACCACGTGTGGCTGACGTCGGCGCTGACGCTGCAGGCGGTGGCCGCCGGCGAGCTCGGCGACATCGCCGTGCTGGACGAGTGCCTCGCGGCCGGTCGCGCGGAGGCCGACCGGGTCCGGCACGTCTACGCGCACCTGCTCCTCGACTCGATCGAGACCGCGTGGGCGGCGATGCGCGGGCAGTTCGACGAGGCCGCCAAGCACATCGAGCACCTGGCGGGGCTGGGCGAGCTGGTCTCGATCGTCGGGTACGACGAGTCGGTCGCGGGCGCCCTCCTGATGCAGGCCCTGTGGTCCGGCGAGCTGGAGGCCGTCGCCGACGGCGTCATCGCGCTGACCGAGAACGGCACGTTCCTGCCGCTCGCGACCTCCCGGCTGACCATGCTCTGCCGGGTCGGACGGATCGACGAGGCGCGCGCCTGGTACGCCGAGCACCGTGCCGAGGTCGAGAGCACCATCGACATCAACACCTGGTTCCTCACCATGGCGCTGTCGATGGGCGCGGAGGCCGCCTGCTACCTCGAGGACCGAGAGCTCGCGGCGACGACGTACGAGCGCCTGTCCGGCCTGGCCGGACGGCCGGCGTGCGCCGGGTCGGGGACCGTCGTCGGCCCGGTCGACATCTTCCTGGCGATGGCGGCGCACGCGACCGGCGAGGCCGAGCTGGCCGCCCGGCACGCCGACCGCGCGGTCGAGCTGTGCGAGACGTGGGACGTCCCGCTCGCGACCGACTGGGTCCGCCGCGAGCGGGAGCGGTGGGGGTTCTAGGCGTACCGGAACGCGCGGGCCTCGCGGCGGGCGAAGCGCCGGCGGGTCAGCAGCCAGATCATCCGGAAGCCCGTGTCGAGGTCCTCGAAGACCCGGTCGAGGACCTCCCGCGGGATGCAGTGCGCCACCCACGGGACCGCGCGAGCCGCGAACCGCAGCGAGGTGTCCTTGCCGATCTCACGCTCGATCTCGGCCCACTCCTCCGGGGTCACCAGGCGCTGGAGGATCGCGATCGCCGAGGTCTCCTCGTGCGCCAGGTGGCGGCGCAGCAGCTCGCGCGCCGCCGCGATGCGTACGGCGAGGGCCGCGCGGGCGTCCTCGTCGGCCTTGCGGGCGAGCCGCTGGAAGCCGGCCGCGCAGGCGGCGAGCCGCGGGTCGATCTCCTCGTGCTCGGCCTCCATGGCCTCCAGCACCACCACGTCCTCGGACGAGCCACGGCTCATCAGCGCCGGCCAGATCTGGTCGTCCTCCGCCGTGTGGTGCTTGTGCAGCACCTCGGTGAAGAGCTCCCAGCGCTGGGCCAGCAGGCGCCAGGTCCTGCGGTCGTCGACCGGCGTGTTGCGCACGGCCTCGGCGAACGCGTCGAGGTCGCGGCGGAACGCGTGGTGCATGAGGTACATCGTCTGCATGTCGAGCGGTCCCTCGGGGGCCGCCGCCTGGCCGGGCAGCCGGAGCTGCCGCGGCCAGGTGACGTCGTGACGCGTGCTCATCGAGAACCCGCCTCGACGGACTCGGTGCTGTCGAACTCGTCCCACACCCGGTCCGACTCGGTGTCGTGCTTCTCGGCCTCGATGGTGGGCAGGACCCGGTCGAGCCAGGCCGGAACCCACCAGTTCCACTTGCCGAGCAGCGTCATGGTGGCGGGGACCAGCACCATCCGGACGACGGTCGCGTCGAGGACGATCGCGACGGCCATGCCGAAGCCGAGCTGCTTGACCACGGTGTCGGCCTCCGTCGAGAAGCCGAGGAACACCACGACCATGATCGCGGCCGCCGACGAGATCACCCGGCCGGTCGCGGCCAGGCCGCGCTCGACGCTGGCGGTGGAGTCACCGGTCTTCAGCCAGAACTCCCGGATCCGGGAGAGGAGGAAGACCTCGTAGTCCATCGACAGGCCGAACAGGATCGCGAACATCAGGATCGGCAGCCAGCTCGACACCGGCACCGCGTGGTCGACACCCAGGAGGCTGCCGCCCCACCCGTTCTGGAAGACCAGCACGAGCACGCCGTACGCCGCGGTGATCGACAGCAGGTTCATCACCGCCGCCTTGATCGGCACGACGACCGAGCGGAACATCATCGCCAGCAGGATCACCGAGACGCCCACCACGAAGGTGACGACGACCCAGAGCCGGGCGTCGAGCAGGTCGACGATGTCGGAGAAGAACGGCGTCTGGCCGGTGACCTCGACCCCGTCGGGCACGGCGGCGCGGACGTCGGCCACCAGGCCGGGGATCTGCTCGTCCGCGGGGCCGTACGCCGGCTCGGCGGTGAACACGGCGAGCTCACCGTCGGGAGTGGTGACGGGCTCGGTGACCCGGACGATGCCCCGCACGTCGGCGACGGTCTCGGCCGCCGCGGCCGGGTCGGCCACCGAGGTCTCGACGACGACGGTGAACGGTCCGTTCGCGCCGGCGCCGAACTCGGCGTCGATCAGGTCGTAGGCCTGGCGCTGGGAGGTCGCCTCGCCGGCGCTGCTGCCGTCCTGCGGCCAGGTGCGCATGCCGAGGACGGGCGCGGCGAGCGCCAGCAGGAACAGCAGCGCGGCGAGTCCGAAGGCGACCGGTCGCTTGACCACACGCGAGGCCCAGCGGGCGGTGAGCGGGGTCTTCTCGATGCGGGTGGTCTTGTTCTTGCGGACCTTGCGCGGCTTCAGCTTGTTGCCGGCCAGGCCGCACAGGGCCGGGACGAGGGTGAGCGCCGCGGCGAGCACCGAGACGACGGCGATCGCGGTGGCGTAGCCGAACGTCGCGTAGACCGGGAGACCGCCGAGGTTGAGGCCCATCAGCGAGATCAGCACGGTGACCGAGGCGTACACGACCGAGCGGCCGGCGGTGGCCAGCGCCCGGCCGGCGGCCTCGTGCTTGTGCAGGCCCTGGCCGAGGAACTCGACGTGCCGGTTCACCAGCAGCAGGGCGTAGTCGATGCCGACCCCGAGGCCGACCATGGTGGCGATGGTCGGGGCGATCGTGCTCACGTCGGTGATGCCGGCGAGGAGGGTGACGCCCGCGGAGCCGACGGCGAGGCCGAGCAGGGCGACGGCGACGGGGAGGCCCGCCGCGACGACCGAGCCGAACGCGATCACCAGGATCACCAGTGCCGCGATCACGCCGGCCAGCTCGCCGGTGCCCTTCATGGTGGACTCGGTCTGGCTCGGCAGCTCGCCGCCGAGCTCGGCCTGGAGGCCGGCGTCGCGCAGCGGCTCGATGGCCGCCTCCATGGGGTCGTAGCCGTCCGCGCCGACGAGGTCCTCGTCGGTGGACGGGACGTCGTACTCCCATTCCACGAGGGCGGTGTCGCCGTCCTCGGAGATCCGGGGCACGCTCACGTAGGAGACGTGGTCGATGCGGGCGATGCGCTCGGTGAGCGCGGTCAGGTCGGCGGCGTCGAGCGCGGCGCCGCTCTCGTCGTGGACGACGGCCTGCGCAGTGGCGCCACCGCCGCCCGGGACGTGGGCGCGGAGCTGCTCGATGCCGGTCTGGGCACGCGCGCCGTCGACGTTGTAGTCGTCGTGGAAGGTGCCGCCGAGCGCCCCCGCCGCGACGAACGCGACGACGACCGCGGCGATCCAGGCGGAGATCGTCCGCCACGGGTGCGCCGCGGTGCTGCGACCGAGGCGGTAGAGGATGCGGTTCACGGTTGTGCTCCCTGTGAGGTCAGTTCGGGTCTGTGGGAGCAGACTGGCCGGGGGTACTTGAGCCCGACTGGGAAGCGACTTGGAGGCCGGATCCGGGAAGATTGAGCGTTCAATCGTCGTTGACCGGGCATGAAGAAGATCGGGTTCCTCTCGTTCGGGCACTGGACGCCGTCCCCGCAGTCGCAGACGCGGACCGCGGCGGACGCGCTGCTGCAGTCCATCGACCTGGCCGTCGCCGCCGAGGAGCTCGGCGTGGACGGCGCGTACTTCCGCGTGCACCACTTCGCGCGGCAGCTCGCCTCGCCGTTCCCGCTCCTCGCCGCGGTGGGCGCCCGCACCAGCCGGATCGAGATCGGCACCGGCGTGATCGACATGCGCTACGAGAACCCGCTGTACATGGCCGAGGACGCCGGCGCGGCCGACCTCATCTCCGGCGGGCGGCTCCAGCTCGGCGTGAGCCGCGGGTCACCGGAGCAGGTGATCGACGGCTTCCGGTACTTCGGCTACCAGCCCGCCGAGGGCACCGACCACGCCGACATGGCGCGCGAGCACACGCGCGTCTTCCTCGAGGTCACCCAGGGCAAGGGGTTCGCCGAGCCGAACCCGCGCCCGATGTTCCCCAACCCGCCGGGCCTGCTGCCGCTCGAGCCGCACTCCCCCGGTCTGCGCGACCGGATCTGGTGGGGCGCCGGCAGCCGCGCCACCGCCGAGTGGACCGCGGAGCAGGGCATGAACCTGATGAGCTCGACGCTGCTCACCGAGGACACCGGCGTCCCGTTCCACCAGCTCCAAGCCGAGCAGATCCAGCGGTTCCGTGATGCGTGGAAGGCGGCCGGCCACGAGCGGGAGCCGCGCGTCTCGGTCAGCCGCAGCATCTTCCCGGTCGTCAGCGACATGGATCGCGCCTACTTCGGCCACGAGTCGCGCAGCCAGGACCAGGTCGGCCACATCGACGGCGGCATCGCCCGCTTCGGCAAGACCTACGCCGGCGAGCCCGACCAGCTCGTGCAGGAGCTCGCCGAGGACGAGGCGATCGCCGCCGCCGACACCCTGCTGCTCACCGTCCCGAACCAGCTGGGCGTCGACTACAACGCCCACGTGCTGGAGAACGTGCTGAAGGTGGCCGTCGAGCTCGGCTGGCGCTAGCCGTAGCGCCTCTCCGCAACGGCTACCTAAACGAGGTCGCGGCGCGGTGTTGGCACGCCGGCCTCCGCCAGGAGCTCATCGGTCGTGTCATCGATGTAGGTCTGGTCTTCGTGAGTTAGCGCCGTGGTGAGCCTCAGGGTCCTGCCCGCGACGTGTTGAGCTCTACGCCCACGGCGGCTGGTGCCGACGCACGTAGTCACGTGCTCGCTGCATGGGGTCGCGCCAATAGTCGTGCGGCATGCGGTGGTGATGCTGGTCGCAGAAGTCGTCGAGAGTGACCGCTATTGCAACGCGTTCGAGTGGGTGGCCCTCGAACTCGGTATTGACCGTGAGCAGCTGTGGCTCTGGATTCCAGCCCGAGTGGTCGAAGGTCCAACCGTCCCAGGTCGCAAAGGTGTGGAAGACGTGCTGTTCGCCCTCGAAACGCACCGCTTCGATGCCGATGGACCGGGCGGGGTAGGTGTCGCGGCATGCCCACGCGAGCAGGTGGCAGGCTCCGGCAGCAAAGAACGCTTGGTCCGAGCGTTCCCATGCGACGCGTTGATCGGTTCGCTCGATCTCCGTCCTCCGGAACACTCCCGCGGCTTGAGCAGTCACGAGCAGGACGCTAGCCGGTGAGTCAGACAGGTCGGCATCAGCCGCAATCCGTGCGTACGGTCAACCGATGTGCGGCTGGGGTCGCAGTCCTTGAAGGAGTGCCTGCAACGCGATCGTCAGTCCGACCAATGCGAAGAACCCGAGCAGTAGGACGCCGGTGAACGACAGCGCACGCTCCAGATCCTTGCTCATTCACATGCGCGCGACTCTTCCGCGCTCGACGTCCTATCTCGGCGCACGCTGGTGAGGTCGAGGATCTGGTCCTCCGACATCTCCGGCGTCGTGATCTCAGGCATGTGACCAGGCGAACAGGCAGGACCGACCTCGAGGTCCGGTCCCCGGCATAGGGTCGGCAAGTGACAGAAGCAGTGGCGACCAGGGGTGATGCGCCCGGGTTCGCGCGCCCGCTCGACATCCTCGCGAAGGCCGGGCTGGTGCTGCTGCTCTGGGTCGCGATCGCCTACCCGGAGCTCGGCCACCTGCGCGGCAAGGGCGCGATGGCGCGCGCGATCGGCTACCCGGTCGTCGCCTTCCTCCTCCCCCTCACCTGGTGGCTGTTCTGGCGCGGCCGCGCCCCCTTCCCGTGGGTCGCGGACCTGCTGATCACCTCGACCTGCTTCAGCGACGTGCTCGGCAACCGGATGGACCTCTACGACACCGTCCGTTCGTTCGACGACTGGATGCACCTGATCAACCCGGGCCTGCTGACCGCTGCCGTCTTGATGATCAGCCTGCCGCGCAGCGCCACTCTGGGCGCCACGATCGAGCGGGCGCTCGCGTTCGGGATGACTGCGGCGGTTGCCTGGGAGCTCGCGGAGTACGTCGCGTTCCTCCGGATCTCCGGCGCCCGCCTGGACGCCTACGCCGACACCCTCGGCGACCTCGCTCTCGGTGGGGTCGGGGCGCTGATCTCCGCGGTGGTGGTCTGGCAGCTCAGCCGCACCGGCCGGCTCGTCGAACCACCTCTCCCCAGGGTCGACCGAGCGGGTCATCGTCTCGCCGCGTGAGCCGCATCCCTCCGCGGGTACCGGGGTGACCGTGACCACCACCCAGATCGACCACTTCGTCCGCGTTCGCGGGGCCAGCGAGCACAACCTCCGCCACGTCGACGTCGACATCCCCCGCGACGCGATGGTCGTGTTCACCGGGGTGTCGGGGTCGGGCAAGTCCTCGCTCGCCTTCGGCACGCTGTACGCCGAGGCGCAGCGCCGGTATTTCGAGTCGGTCGCGCCCTACGCCCGCCGGCTGCTGCAGCAGGTCGGCGCTCCGCACGTGCAGGAGATCACCGGCCTGCCGCCGGCGGTCGCGCTGCAGCAGCGCCGGGGCGCGCCGACGGCCCGGTCGTCCGTCGGCACCATCACGACGCTGTCCAACCTGCTGCGGATGCTCTACTCGCGCGCCGGCGAGTACCCGGAGGGCGCCGAGCGCCTGGCGGCCGAGGCGTTCTCCCCCAACACCGTGGCCGGCGCCTGCCCGCGCTGCCACGGCCTCGGGGTGGTGCACGACGTCACCGAGGAGCTGCTGGTCCCGGACCGTTCGCTCAGCATCCGCGAGGGCGCGATCGCGGCGTGGCCGGGCGCCTGGCAGGGCGCCAACCTGCGCAGCATCGTCATGGGCCTCGGCATCGACATCGACAAGCCGTGGAGCCGGCTGCGCAAGAAGGACCGCGACTGGCTGCTGTTCACCGACGAGCAGCCGTCGGTGCTCATCGAGCCTGAGCGCGACCGCGTCGATCACGGCTACTACGGGAAGTTCTGGAGCGCTCGCAAGCACGTCATGCACGTGCTCGCCGACTCCAAGAGCGAGCGGATGCGCGAGCGCGCGCTGCGGTTCGTCGTGGACGCCCCCTGCCCCGACTGCCACGGCAGCGGGCTGCGGCCCGAGGCTCTCGCGGTGACGTATGCCGGCCTCTCGATCGCCGACGTCAACGCGCTGCCCCTCACCGAGGTCGCCGACGTGTTGCGGAAGCCCGACGAGGACGACGAGGTCGCGGTCCGCATCTCAGCCGACCTCGTCGCCCGCATCGAGGTGCTGCTCGACCTCGGCCTCGGCTACCTCAGCCTCGGCCGGCCGTCGACGACGCTCTCCCCGGGTGAGGCGCAGCGGCTTCGGATCGCCACCCAGCTGCGCTCCGGGCTGTTCGGCGTCGTCTACGTCCTGGACGAGCCGTCCGCCGGCCTGCATCCCGCCGACGCCGAGCCCCTGCTCGACGTGCTCGACCACCTGAAGGCGTCCGGCAACTCCCTGTTCGTCGTCGAGCACGACCTGTCCGTCGTACGCCGCGCCGACTGGGTGGTCGACATCGGCCCGGGCGCGGGCGCAGCCGGTGGCCGGGTTCTCTACAGCGGCCCCGTCGCGGGCCTCGAGGACGTCGCCGAGTCGGCCACCGGCGCCCACCTGTTCGGCCGCGCCGAGCGGCTCGAGCACGACGTGCGCGACCCGCAGGGATGGCTGCGGCTGTCCGGCGTCACCCGCCACAACCTGCAGGACCTGTCGGTCGACATCCCGCTCTGCGTGCTGACCGCGGTCACCGGCGTCTCCGGGTCGGGCAAGTCCACGTTGGTCAGCCAGGTGCTCGCCGAGGACCCGACCGCGCTCGACTCCTTCGACCGTCTCGTCGTGGTCGACCAGCGGCCGATCGGCCGCACGCCGCGGTCGAACCTCGCGACGTACACCGGCATGTTCGACGCCGTACGCCGCCTCTACGCCGGCACCGACGAGGCGCAGGCCCGCGGGTACGACGCGGGCCGCTTCTCGTTCAACGTCGCCGGCGGGCGCTGCGAGACCTGCCAGGGCGAGGGGTTCGTCGCGGTGGAGCTGCTGTTCCTCCCGGGCACCTACGCGCCGTGCCCGACGTGTCACGGGGCGCGGTACAACGACGAGACGCTCGAGATCACCTACCGGGACGCGACGATCGCCGAGGTGCTCGCACTGTCCGTGGACGACGCGGCGGTGTTCCTGTCCGACGTACCGGCCGCCGCCCGGAGCCTCGAGACCCTGCGCGACGTCGGGCTCGGCTACCTCCACCTCGGTCACCCGGCCACCGAGCTGAGCGGTGGCGAGGCACAGCGCATCAAGCTGGCCACCGAGCTCCAGCGCGCGCGTCGCGGCCATGCGTTGTACCTGCTCGACGAGCCCACGTCCGGGCTGCACCCCGCGGACACCGCCCTGCTGCTGCGCCAGCTCCACCGGCTCGTCGACGCCGGCAACACCGTCGTCCTGGTCGAGCACGACCTGGACGCGATCGCCACCGCCGACTGGGTGGTCGACCTCGGCCCCGGCGGCGGGGACGCGGGTGGCCGGGTCGTCGCGACCGGTACGCCGGCCGAGATCGCGCGGGCCGACGGGAGCGCCACCGCGCCGTACCTGGCTCGCCGGCTGGCGGGCGCGTGACCGGACGCGAACATCCCCGGGGCCGACGGTCGTCCCCGGGGATGCTGCTCGACAGAGCGCGCCTACCAGGCGCCCCTGCAGATGCTGTTCGCCGCCCAGCCCTGGCCCAGCCGCTTCAGCTCCTTGCAGATCGCGGTCTTCTGGGTCAACCACGCGCGGTAGAACATGCCGCCGACCGCGATCACTCGCGGCCCCCACGTGATGATGGCGACCGCGACGACGGCGACGACCGCCGGCCAGGCCTTGAGCTTGACGTCGCCGTCGGCGACCGACGACTCCACGGCGCCCTGGAGACTGACCGACTCCACAGCTGCGACGTCCACCGCCTCCTGGGACATCGCCCTGCCTCCCACACCCACGACGACGACCAACGCCATCGCGAGCGCCAGGAGCTTGGTGGTCCGCACGACCAGCTGGGCCGTGCCTGCGTACTTCGACATGACTTCTCCTCTCCCCGATCGTGCGGCCGGAGGTCCGGACCGGCCGACTGACTCATCCCTCGTCTTGATCGTGGAGGCCCCGGCCGGCGAACGACGTCCCAAATGGGACGCGCTTGCGCGGCGGCCTGTGTTGCGGTTGGCGGGTGAACAACCCGCGCCCAGCAGGCGATGAGGCAGTACGCCGGACAGGTCGCGCAGCAACGGCCACAATGCTGCGCGTGCTCGAGTCCTCAGTGGGGTCCCAGCGAAGCGAGTTCGCCTACAACACGGCGATCGAGCGCGTCGGCGACCTGGGGCTGCGAGCCGCGCTGTTCCGGCACACCCTCCTCATCGTGATCGCCGCCTGCCTCGTCGTCGCCGCCGACGGGGGCAGCGGGCCGCTCCCCTGGCTGCCGTGGGTGTTCGTCGCGATCGCGGCGCTGGGTGCCTACGTCTCGATGACCACCAACTGGTTCCAGATGACCGAGGTCGAGCCGACGAACCGGGTGGCGCGGCTCGCGCTCGAGGTCACCCGCAGCGGACGCGGGGAGATGCTTCCCGCGGACATCGCCGGCTGGATCGAGTTCGCCTCCTACTGGACCCTCGCCGTGATCGGCCCGTACCTGCTCGTCGACGCAGCTCCGGCGGTCCGGCTCGTCGTCCTCGGCAGCGCCATGGCGTACGTCGCCAGCTGCCTGGTCGCCATCCTGACCGACCCCGCGTTCTACAACCCTCACTCCGGCTGGAGCTCACCGGCAGCACATCGCGCGGTCGTGCTGGCCGACTCCGGCCGCGCGATCGGTGGACCGGTCGCCGCGCTGATCGCCTACCTGGTCTGCGTCCCGTTCGCGTCCTGGCCGGGTGACACAGAGCTGATCGCCACCGTGCTGTGCGCCGGGTTGGCCGGCATCCAGCTCCGGATCCGCGAGGTGGACCGCATCTACTCCTTCGGCTCCGTCGCCGCACGCTTCGCCGCGCTCGACTCCCGCAAGGAGTACGGCGGCGCTGCCCATCGCCTGATCGGTGACCCCGTCCGAGAGCTCGAGGTCGCGCTCAAGAACGCCGGCGACGGCGTGCCCGACGAGGTCCACGAGTCGTTCGCGTACCTCTCCGGAGGCTTCTCCGACTACATGGCGCTCGAGTCGCGCCCCGACAAGGACTTCGCGTGGCCCGGCCTCCTCGAGGCATACCTGGAGAGGCTGGCCGGTCGGACCAAGTTCCATCCCGAGCTGGTGCTGAACACCGAGCTGTCCGCGGTCGACCAACGCATCGCGCACGACGTCCTGCACAACCTCGCGTCGAACGCCGTGGCGAGCGGACCCACCACCGGCACCATGACCGTCGAGCGCGACGGCGCCTTCGTCGTGGTGACGAGCACCGACGACGGTGCGCCCGTCCACGAACGTTCGTGGATGCGGGCCGACGGTGGCCTGCAGCGTCTCGACCGGACGCTCCGCCGGACCCTCCCGAGACGGAACACCCCGTGCGGCGTCCGGGTCGTCGGTACCGGTGAGCACGGTCCGAAGGTCATCGAGGCACGCTGGCGCGCCACCGAGCAGCAGGGCACGTCATGATCGCGGGCCCACGTGTGCTCGTGGTCGAGGACCACGCCCGCCTCCGGCACGGCTTCCAGCACGCCTTCGCGGACTCGTGTGACTTCGTCACGAGCTACGGCGCGCTCGTCAATGCCGACCCACCGGAGGGCGGCTGGGACTACGCGTTCGTCGACTTCAACCTCGGCCCCGGCAGCCGCTTCAGCGGGCTGTCGGTGCTGCGTCACCTGCAGCTCGCCTCCCCGAGGACCCGCACCATCGTGTACACGCAGATGGAGGAACCGGGGCGCGAGATGTTCGCAGTCGCCGCCCGCCTCTGGTTCGACGCGTGGGGGATCGTCGCCAAGGGTGACGACAGCGACGAGGTCCTCGCCAGGATCAAGATCGGCGAGAACCCCACCCCTGCGCTCTGGATCGAGGCGTGGAAGACCGGTGCCCGAACGCTCGACCCGCTGTTCCCCGACGCCACGTGGACCGCGTACTGGCAGGCCGCCTGCGAGTACCACGGGCAAGCCGCGATGATGGCGGACCGGCTCGGCCTGAGGTACAAGCGCGACCTGGACCGGACCTACACGGCGCGGGCGAAGATCGTCGGCAACGACTTCGCGAGCCAGTTCCAGGCCCGTCGCAACCCCTTCGACTTCGACAACCGCAGCAACGCCGTCCAGATCGGCGCCTTCGCCCACCTGAACGCGCCGTTCTTCCTGGCCCCCGACCTCCCCGACATCGTGGCCCACGTCATGCCGTGGAGACGCGGCTGACTCCTACCAGCCGCGGGTGCCTGGAGCTCCCTTGAACGGCCCGGTCACCCTGCTGGTGATCCAGCCGCCGTAGAAGCCGCCCTCCTGAGCGACGACCGTCTCGCCGTCGACCGAGCACCGCTCCATCCGGTCGGGGTAGAACGCGACGTGGCCGACGAGCGCCTCGAAGCCCGCCGCGGGTCGCGGGTAGTGCCATGCCGAGCGCGGGAGCAGCCGGCCGCCCGGACCGACCACGTCGAAGTACGACGCGGTGCCCTTGAACTCGCACCACGTCGTGCCCGGGACGGCCCGGAGCAGTCCGGCCGCGACGGCGTCCTGGGGGACGTAGTACACCGGCGGGTGGCTGGTCTCCAGCACGCGGAGCGAGCGCCGGGTGTCCACCACGACCTCCCCGTCGAGCTCGATGACCACGTGCTCCTCCGACGGGACCACGACCGGCGGCCGGGGGTAGTCCCACACGGACTCGGTGTCGCTCATGGGTCCAGTGTGGTCACCCGGTCAACGGCCGGCGCCACTGCGCGACACCGGCGTCGAGGTGCAGCTCGGCGTCGGTCTGCTCGGCGGCCTCGGGGTCGTGGGTCGCCATCACCACGATCGCGCCGCGGATCGCCTCGACGCGCAGCGCGGCCACCGCCTTCTCGCGGTTGGCCGCGTCGAGGTCGCTGGTCGGCTCGTCGGCGAGCAGGACGTCGGCCCGCGCGGCCAGCGCCCGCGCGATCGCGACCCGCTGCTGCTGACCGCCGGAGAGCTCCTCGATCAGGTGGTTGCCGGACTCCTCGAGCCCGACCGCGGCCAACGCCTCCTCGGTGCGCCGGTGCGCCTCCTCGGCGTCGACACCCTGGCTGAGCAGTGGCACGACGATGTTCTCGGCCGCGGTGAGCGAGGACGCCAGCCCGTTGCCCTGCGGCACCACGACCACCCCGAGGCCGGCCGCCTGCTCCCGGTCGACGAGCGCGGTGCCACCGAGGTGGACCGAGCCGCCGGTCGGACGCAGAGCACCGGCGAGCGCCCAGAGCAGCGTGGACTTCCCGGCACCGGACGGGCCGGTGACCGAGACCAGCTGACCGGGCCGGACGGTGAGGTCCAGCGGCTGCAGCGCGACCAGGTCGTCGTACGTCACCGCCAGCGCCTCGGCGCGGAGGTCATTCATCGACGTTCTCCTCGGCTATCAGGACGTAGCTGCCCTCGGCGTCGTCCTCGGTGCGGTGGAAGCGGACCAGCGTGCCGGGCAGCAGGTCCTCGCGCACGTGCAGCGGCAGTGGCAGGAACCCGTCGGGGGTGACCACGGCGTACTCCTCGCCGCTGCGGCCCTCTCCCCCGACCCGGCCGTCGCGGATCGTCACGGTGCGCGGCAGGAAGGCCGCCACGTCGGGGTCGTGGGTCACGATGACGACGGTGGTGCCGAGCTCGCGGTTGGCGTCGGCGATCGACGCGAGCACGCGGTCGCGCGCGGCGTGGTCGAGCTGGCTGGTGGGCTCGTCGGCGAGCAGCAGACCAGGCCGCGACGCCATCGCGACCGCGAGCGCGGCGAGCTGGCGGTGACCGGGCGTCAGCGTCGCCAGCGGCGTGTGCGCGTCTACGTCGAGACCGACGCCGGCGAGCACCTCCTCGGGCTCGGGCAGGTCCTTGCCGGCCTTGCGCGCGGCGCCCTGGGCGAAGCGAACGTTCTCGTACGGCGTGTAGTACGGCAGCAGGTTGCGGCTCGCGCCCTGCAGCATCAGCGCGACGTCCTTCGCGCGCATCTCGTCGAGCTGGCGCGGCGTGGCTGCCGACAGCTCGATCCCGCCGACGTGCACCTTGCCGGCGCTGGGCTTGAACACGCCCGCGAGCAGGCTGAGCAGCGTCGACTTGCCGGCTCCGGAGGGACCGAGCAGGCCGATCATCTCGCCCGGCGCGACGTCGAGGTCGACGCCGGAGAGCGCCGCGACCTCGTGGCCCTCGGAGCGGTAGATGTGCACCAGCCGGCGGGTGCTGACGCGGGTGCCGTGCGTGCTCGCCTGCCTGCTCGCCTGCCTGCTCGCCTGCGTGGTCATAGCGTCTCCCGGAGCCGTCGGATGTCGGAGCGTCTGGCGAGCGCGCGGCCGATCAGCACGCTGCCGAGGCCGAGCACGACGAGCGCGCCGACCGTGGCGACGACGACGCCCACCCACGCGGTGCCGAGGTCGAGCGTCGACACCTCGGGAGCCTCGGCGAACAGCGGCACGATCGGCAGCGCGAGGTGGGCGCCGACCAGGCCGGCGACCGCTCCGGCGACCACGCCGACCACCACCGCCGGCAGCTGCGCGGCGACCGCCATCGCCCCGATCGACCGGGACGGGACGCCGCTCATCCGCAGTGCCGCCAGGTCGCGGGTGCGGAACCGCCAGCTGCTGGCCGCACTGACCACCAGCACCAGCAGCGCGATCACGAGCGCGGCGGCGCCGATCAGGGCGGCGAGCTGCAGGCTCCACGCGGCCGTCGACTCGTCGTACTCCTGACGCACGCCGGCCAGCGTCGTGGTCCCGGAGACGTCGACGCCCTGTCGGTCGAGCGCCTCGGTGACCTCGGCGAGCAGTGCCTCGTCGTCCTCGGCGAACCACAGCTCGATCACCGCCGACGAGGTGATCGCGCTGCCCCGCTCGACCAGGTCGAGGTTCACGACCGCGGTGTCGGGTGGCGAGGCCGGCACCCGCTCGAGCGTCGCGACCCGGGCCGCGTCGCTCACCTCGCCGTCGATGTTGACGAGCGAGAACCCGTTGTCGTCGCTGCCCGGCGGCAGCTCGCCCGCGACCAGCGCGGGCACGGTGCCGGGCAGCCACACCTGCGACATCGTCAGCTGGGAGGCGCCCTCGCCGTGCACCTCGATCGTCAGCTGCTCGGGGTCCTCCGACGACGGGCTCACGGTGCCGTCGACCGGGTCGTCCAGCCCCGCCCAGAGGTACGCCGGCCCGAGCGCGACCGGCTCGGTCCCGGTGTCGGACAGACCCACGAGGTTGCGGAACGTCGCACTGCCGTCGATGGTCGCGCCGGGCAGCGTGCGCAGCCAGACGCCGGTGACGTAGCAGCCCTCGCGGCACCCGACCGGGACCTCGACGTGGGTGTGGTCGGCCGGACCGTCGAGCTCGCCGAGCAGCACCTGCAGCGTCTCCCCACGCTCGTTGACCACCTCGAGGCCGAGCTGCACGGGATGCGGCTCGCCGTCGAGGCGCTCGGAGCGCAAGGTCGCGTCGTCGATGTCGACGGCGAGGCTGCTGCCGGTGAGCTCGATCGGCTGGGCGTCAGGGACCGCGATCCGCTCCCACAGGGCCGGGTCCGGCGCCCCGCCGGGGAACAGCGCAACGTGCTGGAACTGGCTCGGGACGACCGCCAGCGTGCCGGACGCGTCCTTGCCGGGCGGGACCAGGCGGACCACCGGGGTGACCCGCTCACCGTCGGGGTCGACCTCGGTGAGCGCGGTACGCACGGCGGCGAGGTCCGGACCGACCACGTCGACGACCAGCGCGGCGCCCGCGCCCTGCTCGGAGGCGGAGGCGCGGTTGCGGTCACCGACCAGCAGCGCGTCCGCGGAGAACACCGCGAGCGCCGAGGCCAGCGTGACGATCGCGACGATCCGCCGGGTGGCCGGGCTGCGGGCGGCGTCCAGGAAGCTCACGCCCGCACGGACCTTCCCGTTGCGGAGCATCCGCCGGCCCGCGATCGCCGCTGTCGGGGTCGTCAGGTGCGCCAGCACCATGCCCACCACGATCGCGAGCAGCCCGGGCGCGGCCAGCGCGATCGGACCGTCCAGACCGCCGGTCGCGAACAGCACCACGACCGAGCCGGCGCCGGCGATGACCAGCGCCTCGGCGACCCCGAGGGCGAAGCCGGCCGGGCGCGGCGGCACCCGCCGCAGCAGCGTCTCGACCGGCTCGCGGGAGACCCGCAGCACGGCCAGCACCGTGACCGCGGTGAGCACCGCGGCCGCGAGCCCGACCGCGGCGAGGAGCGGGACGCCGAGCTCGAACGGCGCCTCGCCCGGCAGCACCGACGTACGGGCCAGGGCGACGCCGCCGACGGCGAGCAGCACACCGGGCACGACACCGGCGAGCGTGACGGGCAGCAGCTCGCCGAGCAGCAATCGGCGTGCGCCCTGTCGCCCGCGGCCGCGCAGGCGGGCCAGGGCGACCTCGGGGCGCCGCTGCTCGGTGACCGCGAGCAGCACCAGCCAGAGCACGACCACGGCGAGCAGGCCGAGCTGGGCCATCAGCAGCGGCACGGTGACCCGGGACTGCTCGGTCTGCTCGCGGATCTCGTCGGCGATGTCGGGCAGGCCGGAGTAGACCTCGACCGAGACGCCGTTGGCGGGGTCGCGCCGGGCGTCGTCCTTGAGGTGCTCGATCTCGGAACCGAGGGCGAGCACGTCGTCGACACCGACCGCGGCGGGGTCCAGGGGGTAGCCGACCGTGGACGCCTGGCTCGGCAGGGGCGGCACCTCGGAGGAGTCGAACGTGCCGCGCTCGGTGAGCCAGATGTCGTGCTGGACGTGCGGCGGCGGCGTCGAGTCGACCGCACCGGACAGGCCGGTCAGGTTGAGGCCGAACCAGTAGTCGTCGCGCTGCTGCTCGTAGATCCCGGTGACCACCAGCGGCACGCTCGGCACCACGGTCCGCCGGGCCAGGTCGCGCGGGATGCCGGCGACGCGGACCGTGTCGCCCACGCCCAGCCCGAAGTTCTCGACGTCGGCCTCGCTGATCGCGATCTCGCCGGTCGCGTCGGGACACGAGCCCTCGACCATCGTGACGTGCTCGCACTGGCCCGCACGCCAGATCAGCTGGCCGCGCGGGTCGGAGGACCGGCCGGGTTCGGAGATCACGAGCGCGGAGTAGCCGAGGACCGGATCGGCGTACGCGTCGCGCAGGTCCTCGGGGAGCTTGGCGGCGACGACCTCGGGAGTGGGCGGGTCGGTGTCGTTGTGGGTGGCGAAGGTGAAGCCGCCCAGCTGCGTCGTACCCGTCATCTGCAGGCCGGCGACGGACGCCGGCGTCCGGGCGATCGAGATGTCGGTCAGCGCCTGGCGCATGGCCCGGTCGTACAAGGGTGCGAACGCCGCGCACGCGGTGATCAGCGCCGCCAGCGTGGCGATCGCCACGGCCTGGAACGGCCGGTACCTCAGCCTCATCCCACCCTCTCCCGGTCACACAACCGCGCCACTCTCTCATCCGTACGCTGTGACCCCGCCGTTGGTTGCAGGATCGTGACCGTGAGTGATCCGGAGAGGAACCAGATGCCGCAGACCGTCGTGGTCGAGGAGGCCACGCTCGACGACCAACCACCCGCCCTGCTGGTCCGCCCCGCGGCGCCGGGAGAGGGTCCTGTGCCGGCCGTGCTGTGGCTGCACTGGCTCGGCCACAACCGCAGCGACCGCACCCAGTTCCTCCCCGAGGCGCACCGGCTGGCCCAGCAGGGCGTGGTGTCGCTGCTGCCGCAGGGCGTCTTCCCGTGGCTCGAGGACCCGGCCGGCGACGGGACCGACCGCGACGCGGTCGCGCGACAGGCCCGGCGTACGCGTGCGGCGTACGACCACCTGGCCGGGCTGCCCGGGGTCGACCGGATCGCCGTGGCCGCCCACGACTACGGCGCGATGTTCGGGCTCACGCTGCGTGACGTGCCCGTCCACGCGATGGTCGTCGCCGCGCCGGACGCGACGTGGGACCACTGGTTCCGGAAGTACTGGCACGGCGACGCGGATCTCGGCGCGGCCTACGCCGAGCAGTTCGCGGAGTTCGACCCGCTGGCGGGCGCGGCCCTGCGGCAGGACGTGCTGCTGCTGCAGTGGGCCGAGAAGGACGAGTACGTCGAGCCGAGCGTGCGCGACCTCTACGCGGCCGCGGCACCGCGGGCGGCGTCGACCGTGCACGAGCGCTACGACCACCAGCTCGGCGACCGCGTCATCGCCGAGCGGCTCGCGTTCCTCGAGCGAGCGCTGCTCGGTCCGGGTACGGTGACGGCGTGAGCTATCCCCCGCCGACGTACCACGCCGACGGCGGCGAGCCGACCGCGTGGCTGCGGCGATCGGACCACCCCGCCGAGCTCGACCTCCGGCACGGTGGCGCCGCCCACTTCCTCGCGACCGGCGCGTCCACGAGCGGGCGTTTCGGGCTCTACCGCTGGGACATGGGCCCGCGCGCCGGCGGACCCGACCCGCACTTCCACCGCACCATGAGCGAGTCGTTCTTCATCCTGTCCGGCACCGTCATGCTCCACGACGGGACCGACTGGAGAGCCACCGGCGCGGGCGACTTCGCGCACGTCCCGGAGGGCGGGATCCACGGGTTCCGCAACGAGTCCGACGAGCCCGCGTCGATGCTGATCCTGTTCGCGCCCGGCGCGCCCCGCGAGGCCTACTTCACCGGCCTGGTCGAGCTCGGCGAGGGCCGCTGGAAGCCGACCGAGCAGGAGCTCGCGGACTTCTTCGTCGAGCACGACAACCACTTCATCTGAGCTCGGCTGCGGGTCAGCCGCCGAGCTGGGCGAGCAGTGGGTCGCGCAGGCCCACGCAGTCGAGGGACCAGAACGGCTCGCAGTAGACCAGCGCCCCGGTCATCCACTCCTCGTGGCCGGGGAGCAGCACCACCTGGAACGCCGGCGCCGGGATCCGCGCCGACGGAGCGGTGAAGCCCAGCCCTCCGGCCGCGGACCACCCGCGGGCGCTGTAGAACCCGGGGCCGCCCTCGAGGAACACCGCCGGAGCGCCGAGCCGCGCTGCCTCGTCGACCGCGGCCCGGAGCAGCGCGCTGCCGATCCCCCGGCCGTGGTGGGCGGGCGCGACCGACAGCGGGCTGAGGACCAGCACCTCGACGAGCGCCCGGCGGGCGTCGACCCACGACCGGCTCAGCTGGACGTGGCCGACGACCTCGCCGCCGGCCTCGGCGACCAGGCTGGCCCGGGTGCTCCCGGTCTCGTCCAGCACGGAGACGAGCCGGGCCACCGTCGGCCCCTCGTCCGGCCCGAACGCGTCGGCCACCAGGCGCTGGACGGCGGCGGAGTCGGCGGGCTCGGCAGGTCGGATGCTCGGGTTCGCGTTCACGCCGCGACTCTAGAGCCCCCAGAACTCCCCGCTCAGGCCCTTCGCCGCGAAGTACTTCGTGGCCAGGACCGGGTCACGCCTCCTGTACGGCGTGTCCAGCCGCCCGTCGTACCAGTGCTCGGCGAGGCGCCAGAGCGTGGCGATGTCGGTGGTGGCGCCGAGCTCGTGGCCGGTCCGCGCGAGCCAGTCGTCGAGGCACCGGTCCGAGCAGAAGATCCGCTGGTTCTCGCAGGTGAAGATGACGTCGTCCCAGAGCTTCGCCATCGGCACCAGGAAGTGCACGACCTGGTCGCCGGCCGGGGGCCCGGTGCGGTCGACCAGCCAGGAGTGCGCGGCACCGCACGCCGGACAGGTCGTCGCGACCACGGCCCACGGCTCCTTGTCCACGATGTGCGGGATCGAGAAGGAGTCGATCGCGCAGCTGCCCCACCACAGCGTGCGCTCGCCCATGACCGAGAAGCCGAAGCTGCGGGTCGCGAACGGGAACGCCAGCACGATCGTGCCGTTGGCGTCGATCACCAGGTGGCGATCGGCGGCGAGGTTGTCGAGGCCGTCCCACACCCACTCCTCGGGCACCCCCAGCGTGTCCGCGGCGTCCG
Source organism: Nocardioides caricicola (assembly GCF_039541135.1). NCBI lineage: Bacteria > Bacillati > Actinomycetota > Actinomycetes > Propionibacteriales > Nocardioidaceae > Nocardioides > Nocardioides caricicola. Next base: position 495,885 of record NZ_BAABFQ010000003.1, read on the forward strand.
CGACCGACGGCAGCCGACCGGTGTTCGCGATCTCGCGGTAGAAGAACAGCCGGATCCCCTCGTACAGCTCAACCATGGCCGATCCGCCTTTCCCCACCCAGGTCGTCCCACCCGACTTCTACCCTGTGTGGAAGCGGTCACACAACCGGTCGAAGGTCACCAATCAGCCCCAGCAGCACCCGGTGGGTCACGGCGTCGCCTGCCGCGAGCACGCCGCGGCCGGCGCCCACGTCCGTGCCGTCCAGGGCGCTGACGTGACATCCCGCGGCGCGGCACAGCGCGATGCCGGCGCTGAAGTGCTCGTTGTCGCGCATGTCGCCATCGGCGACGTACGCCGCGCGGCGGCCGACCGCGACCCAGGCGAGGGCGAGCGACGTCGACGTCACCCGCGCACCGAACCGGGCGCGGAAGTCCGGGCTGCTGAGCAGCGGGCCGAAGTCGCGGTGGTCGAGGTCCACGTCGACCAGGCCGGACGCCGTGCTCGGCGCGAGGACGTCGTCGGTCGCGAACACCTCGCCGGCGACGGGGTCGGCGACCGCGGCAGCGACGATCCCGTCGGGCGTCCGCAGCGCGACGTTGACGGCCATCAGCGGCGTCGCCGCCGCGAAGTTCTTCGTGCCGCAGAGCGGGTCGACCAGCCACGCACGACCGGTGTCCACGCCGGTCAGGCCGGTCTCCTCGCCGAGAACGGCGTCCTCGGGTCGAGCCGAGCGGAGTACGTCGAGGATCGCCCGCTCCGCGTCGAGGTCGGCCCGCGTTGCGAAGTCCGTCGTCGACTTCGCGAACCGCTCGACGGGCCGGCCGTACAGCTCGCGGATCACGGCGGCGCCCGCCTCGGCGGCCGCCCGCGCCACCGCGACGTCGGAGGCACTCATGCGCCGCGCAGGAACGAGAACCGCACGTCGCGGTCGTGGTTGTCGACGTTCAGGTCGACCAGGCACACGCTCTGCCAGGTCCCGAGCGCGAGCCGTCCACCGAGCACGGGCACGGTCGCGTAGGGCGGGATCAGCGCCGGCATCACGTGCGAGCGGCCGTGGCCGCGGCTGCCGTGGGCGTGCCGCCACCGGTCGTCGGCGGGGAGCAGGTCCGCGAGCGCGGCGAGCAGGTCGTCGTCACTGCCCGCACCGGTCTCGAGGATGGCGATGCCTGCGGTCGCATGGGGCACGAAGAGGTGCAGCAGCCCGTCCCCGAACCCGGAGACGTACTCCCGGCAGTCGTCGGTCAGGTCGAGCACGACCTCGCGGTCGCCGGTGCGATAGTGCCGGATCTCGGAGTCCACGGGCCGATCGTGCCACGGCCCCATGGACTCCCGCCCTCAGCCCGCGGTGGTGACCTGCGGCCGACGAAGCTCTTGCGGCCGCCCGTTCGGGTTAGACGTTGCTGCCCGGCTGCTCGCCGGCGGGGTCCCGTACCCCACCCGCACAGGACGCGAACGGCTCCGGAGCCGTGACCCCGTCGCCGAACTCCTCGATGAACAGGCCGAGCCGCGGGTCGTCGGCCCCGGTCAGCTCGAGCTGCCGGCCCCAGACCGTGACCACGACAGGGGCCGGCAGGCCGTCGTACGGCGAGAGGATGCCGTTCTGCGGCAGCGCGGCGGCCAGCTCGTCGACCTCGTCGTCACCGAGGTCCGGGTCGTAGGTGATCCAGACCGTGCCGTGCTCGAGGTCGTGCACCGCGTTCTCGTCGCGGACCGGCTCGTCGTACACCCCACAGTCCAGCCACGCGGGCGCGTGCGGTCCGCCGACCGGCGGGGTCTGCGGGTACTCGATGTCGTCCTCGCTGTGCTGGTTGCCGAGGTCGGCGTAGGACACCACCGCGCTCAGGTCGCGGCTGACCGGCTCCTCGGTCGCGAGCATCGTCGCCGCGGTCACCACGCCGGCGATGATCAGCACCCCGATCACCGCGAGCGCGACCACCAGGCCGCGCGACTGCGGCGGCGGGCTCGCGACGAGCTCCTCGGGCGGCGGGGGCGGCGGGTACGACGGCGGCGGGTACGACGGCGGCGGGTACGACGGCGGCGGGTACGACGGCGGCGGGGGGATCTCGCTCATCAGTCGGCCAGCAGCCGCTCGACGCGCTCGACCTTCGCGGTGAGCTGGCCGTCGAAGCCCGGGCGGATGTCCGCCTTCAGCACGAGCCCGACCCGCGGCGACACCTCGGCGACGACGTCGACGGCCTTCTTCACGACCGCCATCACCTCGTCCCACTCCCCCTCGACGTTGGTGAACATCGAGTTCAGCTCGTACGGGAGACCCGACTCCTTCACGACCCGGACGGCGGCCGCGACCGCCTCGGAGACGCTGCCGGTCTCGTCACCGGTGGTCGGGGAGATGCTGAACGCCACGATCATGGAGAAACCGTAGCGAGTCCGTCCGTACGCAACCGGGCCAGGGCGTCGCGGGCCTGCGACTTCACGGTGCCGACCGAGATGCCGAGCGCGCGGGCGGTCTCCACCTCGGTGAGGTCCTCGTAGTAGCGCAGCACGATCACCGCGCGCTGCCGCGGGGGCAGCGCGGCCAGCGCCTGCCGCAGCGCGAGCCGGTCGTCGGCCGGCTCCTCCACCGGCGTCTCCGGCACCCGGTCGGTGTGCACCTCGCGCCACCGCCGGGTCCGCCAGCGGCTGACCGCCTCGCGGGTCAGGATCTTGCGGACGTACGGCTCGGGATGGTCGGCGATCCGCTTCCAGTGGGGCACCGCCTTCACCAGCGCCACCTGCACCAGGTCCTCGGCGTCCTGGTGCGAGCCGGTGAGGAGGTACGCCGTGCGCAGCAGGGCACCCCGGCGCGCTGCGACGTACTGCTCGAACGCGTCACGCTCGGACACGGCGCCTCCACCAGACCAGCGCGCCCGCGACCACGAGGACACCGGCTCCCAGCGCGACGCCCCAGGGGTTGAACCGCGGGTCGTGGGCGTCCGGGGGCTCGACCCCGTCGACGAGCTCGTTGGCCCACAGGTCCGCGGCGTACACCGGCGTCAGGAACACCCGCTCCCCGTTCTCGGGCAGCTCGAGTCGCTCCGATGCCGTCACCTCCCCGGTCGTGACGTCGACGAAGCGCACCTCCCGGTACGGCAGCTGTGCCACCACGACGGTCGACTCGTCGCGCCAGCCCAACAGGTCGTCGGCCTGGATGCCGGCGTCGAGCACGCGTCCGTCCCCGGCACGCAGCTGCCACGGGTCCCGGTCACGGTCGCCGAACGAGATGTAGGCCGAGGACCGGAGCATGGGCCCGTCGCTCCACTCCACGACGCGCTGGGGAACCTCCACGCTCGACCGCGTCATGTCGGCCGGGTGGAAGGTGAACGTGCGACCGCCACGGGACCAGACGACGCCCTGCGGCCCTGAGCCGAGGTTCGGCAGCCAGTAGTAGCCGGTGCCCTCCGCCGGGATCTGCGCGCCCGTCTCGACGTCCCACACCACCAGCCGGTCGTCGCGCGAGCCGTCCGACCCGGTCGGCGAGAAGTTCGTCTGCAGGTAGCGGGAGTCGCCGCTGAAGGCGATCTCGAAGGCGTCGACACCGCGGAGCACCTGCTGTCGCTCGTCACGGAGCCTGAGCGTCTCCCCCGTCGTGGTGTCGTACACGTTCCATCCCGACAGGCGTCGGCCGTCGTAGACGCTGTAGCCCACCTTGGTGCCGTCGGGCGACAGGGTGAGCGTGCCGAGACCGAGCATGTCGGGCTCGACATCGGGCAGGTCGAGCCACACCGCCGAGCCGTCGACCGCGGACACCCCGAAGGGCTCGGTGCCCTGCCGGACCCCGGTCCACCCGTCGGGGCTGCTGCGGGTCGCGAGGGAGACGACCGCGAGCCGGCCCGGAGCGCCGAGCTCGTCGGTCCCGTCGGCCCACTCGCTCGGCGCCCACACCGAGCGCGGCAGGTGCAGCTGCTCGAACGGCACATCCGCCGGCGGCACCGAACGCTCGGCGCCGCCCGGCAGGCCGAGCACCACCCCGACCGTGATCGCCACCAGGGCCGCGGCCGCGCCGACCAGGATCGCCCGGCGGCGGCGGTGCCGTCGGACGCCGGTCGACCACAGCTCCGGCAGCGGACCGCCAGGTGGCGCCTCGTCCGCCAGCTCAGCGAGTCGGTCGTGCAGCGTGGTCATGGGTCCTCCCGAAGTGGTGTCACCTCTACCCACGAGACGACCGCACCAAAAAGAGGGGTGGCCCGCCCGAGAATCTCGGACGGGCCACCCTCGAGCGCGGATCAGGCCGACTTGGCCCGCAGGTTGCGCAGCACGTACTGCATGATGCCGCCGTTGCGGTAGTAGTTGGCCTCGCCGGGGGTGTCGATGCGGACGACCGCGTCGAACTCCTTGTCCCCCGCCTTGACCTTGACGGTCTTCGGCGTGCGGCCCTCGTTGAGCTCGGCGATGCCGGTGATGGAGAACTCCTCCTCACCGGTCAGCCCCAGCGACTCGGCGTTCTCGCCGGCCGGGAACTGCAGCGGAATGACGCCCATGCCGATGAGGTTCGAGCGGTGGATGCGCTCGTAGGACTCGGCGATGACGGCCTTGACGCCCAGCAGCGAGGTGCCCTTGGCCGCCCAGTCGCGCGACGAGCCCGAGCCGTACTCCTTGCCCGCGAGGACGACCAGCGGGATGCCGGCCTCCTGGTAGTTCACCGAGGCGTCGTAGACGGTGGACACCGGCGCGTCGGACTGGGTGAAGTCACGCGTGAAACCACCCTCGGTGCCGGGAGCGATCTGGTTGCGCAGCCGGATGTTCGCGAACGTGCCGCGGATCATCACCTCGTGGTTGCCGCGGCGCGAGCCGTAGGAGTTGAAGTCGCGCTGCTCGACGCCGTGCTCGGCGAGGTACTTGCCCGCGGGCGAGTCCTTCTTGATCGCACCGGCCGGGCTGATGTGGTCGGTCGTGACCGAGTCACCCAGCTTGAGCAGCACCCGCGCACCGTCGATGTCGGTGACCGGGGTCGGCTCGTCGGGCATGCCGTCGAAGTACGGAGGCCGACGCACGTAGGTCGACTCCGGGTCCCACTCGAACGTCTTGCCCTCCGGGGTCGGGAGCGAGCGCCACTGCTCGTCGCCGGCGAAGACGTCCTGGTAGCTCTCACCGAACATCTCGGAGTTGATCGCCTGCGCGATGGTCTCCTCGACCTCGGTCGGCGACGGCCACACGTCCTTGAGGAAGACGTCGTTGCCGTCCTGGTCCTGGCCGAGCGGGTCGGTGAACAGGTCGACGTCCATCGAGCCGGCCAGCGCGTAGGCGACGACCAGCGGCGGGGACGCGAGGTAGTTCATCTTCACGTCGGGGTTGATCCGGCCCTCGAAGTTGCGGTTGCCCGAGAGCACGGAGACGACCGAGAGGTCCTTCTCGTTGACCGCGGCCGAGACCTCGGGGATCAGCGGGCCGGAGTTGCCGATGCAGGTCGTGCAGCCGTAGCCGACGAGGTTGAAGCCGAGCTTGTCGAGGTACGGCGTGAGGCCGGAGCGCTCGTAGTAGTCCGAGACCACCTTCGAGCCGGGAGCCAGGGTCGTCTTCACCCACGGCTTGCGGGTCAGGCCCTTCTCGACCGCCTTCTTCGCCAGCAGGGCGGCACCGATCATCACCGAGGGGTTCGAGGTGTTGGTGCACGAGGTGATCGCGGCGATCGTGACGGCGCCGTGGTCGAGGGTGAACTTCGTGCCGTCCTCGAGGGTGACCTCGACCGGGCTGCTCGGGCGACCGCCGTCGCGCGGAGCCGCCGACAGGTGGTCGCTCGGCGGCGCCGACTCGCCGTGGCCGTTGGAGGTCGCCGGGTCGGAGGCCGGGAAGGTCTCGGCGACCGACTCGTCGTAGCCGTTCTCCTCCTCGCCCGCGACGTAGTCCTTGAGCGAGCTGCGGAACGACGCCTTGGCGTCGGTGACCTGGATCCGGTCCTGGGGGCGCTTCGGGCCGGCGATCGACGGGACGACGGTCGCGAGGTCGAGCTCGAGCTTCTCGCTGTAGCGCGGCTCGGCGGCCGGGTCGTGCCAGAGGCCCTGCTCCTTGGCGTAGGCCTCGACGAGCGCGAGCTGCTCGGCCGGGCGGCCGGTGAGCTCGAGGTACTTCACGGTCTCCTCGTCGATCGGGAAGACCGCGATGGTCGACCCGAACTCCGGGCTCATGTTGCCGATCGTGGCACGGTTGGCCAGCGGCAGCGCCGAGACGCCGGGGCCGTAGAACTCGACGAACTTGCCGACGACGCCGTCTTTGCGCAGCATCTCGGTGATCGTGAGCACCAGGTCGGTGGCGGTCGAGCCCTCGGGCAGGTCGCCCGACAGCTTGAAGCCGACGACGCGCGGGATCAGCATCGAGACCGGCTGGCCGAGCATTGCAGCCTCGGCCTCGATACCACCGACGCCCCAGCCGACCACGCCGATGCCGTTGACCATCGTGGTGTGGGAGTCGGTGCCGACGCAGGTGTCGGGGTAGGCCAGCAGCTCGCCGTCGACCTCGCGGGTGAAGACCGTGCGGGCCAGGTGCTCGATGTTGACCTGGTGGACGATGCCGGTGCCCGGCGGGACGACCTTGAAGTCGTCGAAGGCGCCCTGGCCCCAGCGCAGGAACTGGTAGCGCTCGCGGTTGCGCTCGTACTCGATCTCGACGTTGCGCTCGAAGGCCTCGGGCGTGCCGAAGACGTCGGCGATCACGGAGTGGTCGATGACCATCTCGGCGGGCGCGAGCGGGTTGATCTTGGAGGGGTCGCCGCCGAGGTCGGCCATCGCCTCGCGCATGGTGGCGAGGTCGACGACGCACGGGACGCCGGTGAAGTCCTGCATGATCACGCGCGCCGGCGTGAACTGGATCTCCTTGTCGGGCTCGGCGTTCGCGTCCCAGCCGGCGAGCGCCTTGATGTCGTCGGCGGTGATGTCCGCGCCGTCCTCGGTGCGGAGCAGGTTCTCCAGCAGCACCTTGAGGCTGAACGGCAGCGACGCGACGTCGAGGCCCTCACCGGTGACCGCGTCGAGGCGGAAGATCTCGTAGGACTTGCCGTCCACGTCCAGGGTGCTCTTGGCACCGAAGCTGTCCTGACTGGCCACAGCGGTCATCTCCTGAAGTCTCGTCGTCTCGACTGCCCTCCCCATCCTGCCGCCGCGCCGGAGGCGAGCAAAAGGAAGGCTGCCCTAACTCGTGCATCTGACTATCTCTTGATATCAAGATACATGATGTCGAGCAGAAATGCTCACCGGGTCAGCAGCGCCACGCACTCCACGTGGTGGGTCATCGGGAACAGGTCGAACGCCCGGATCTCGGCCACCCGGTACCCACTCTCGGCGAAGATCGCGACGTCGCGCGCCAGGGCCGCCGGGTCGCACGCGACGTAGGCGACCGCCCGCGGCGCGCGGTCGACGACCTGCTCGACGACGGCACGCTTGGCTCCCTCGCGCGGCGGGTCGAGGACGACGAGGTCGAACGGCTCGTCGAAGGCGGAGGCGAGGACCTTGCCGACGTCGCCGGCCTGCACGACGACGCCCGGTGCGTTGCGGGCCGAGAGCCTCGACGCCGCCGCGTCGCCCTCGACGGCGACCACCCGGCCGGACTCCCCCACCGCCTCGCGGAGGAAGGCGGCGAACAGCCCGACCCCGGCGTACAGGTCCAGGCAGCGCTCGCCCGGCTGCGGCCGGAGCATCTCCAGCACCGTGGTCACCAGCACGTCGGGAGCGCCGGGGTGCACCTGCCAGAAGCCGTCGGCCGCGACCTCGAACCGCCGGCCGAGGGCCTGGTGGTCCGACGGCTCGGGCGACTCGATCAGGCAGTCGTCGATCGCGACGAGGTCGTTGGACCGGTGCTTGCGCATCGCCCGGCCACCACCGGAGAGCGTGACGTAGCGCTGCCGGGTCCGCCAGCGCAGCCCGTCCTGGTCACCGGGCACCGGCTCGACCTCGACGTCGCTGTCGATCCTGGCCAGCCGGGAGAGCTGCTCGCGCACGACCGCGGTCTTCAGCTCCCGCTGGCGTGGCAGCGCGACGTGCTGGAAGTCGCAGCCCCCGCACTTCCCGGGGCCGGCGTACGGGCACGGCGCCTCGACCCGGTCGGGCGAGGCCTCGAGCACCTCGACGGCGTCCCCGCGCCAGAAGCGGTCACCCTCGGTGCCCTCGGTGATCTCGAGGACCACCCGCTCCCCCGGGATCGCGTGCCGGACGAAGACCACGCGCGCCTCGGGCGGCTCGAGCCGGACCACGCAGTGGCCGCCGTGCGCCACGGGGCCGACGACCGCCTCGAACCGCTCACCGACCCGCGAGGCCCCCCGGGCCTGGCGCTGGCGGGTGGGCCGTCTGGTCATTCGTTGTCTCGCGAGATCTGCCGGTCGGGCGTGCGCTCGTCCACGTTGCCCATCCGCAGCCCGGGGCGCACCCAGGCGCCCTCGCGCTCCTCCCGCTCGCGCACGATCTGCGACGAGCGGAGCTGGTACGGCACCGAGGTGACCATCACGCCGGGGGCGAACAGCAGCCGCCCCTTGAGCCGCAGCGCGGTCTGGTTGTGCAGCAGCTGCTCCCACCAGCGGCCGACGACGTACTCAGGGATGTAGACCGCGACGACGCCGCGCGGGTTCGCCTTCTTGATCTCCATCGCGTAGTCGACGATCGGGCGGACCAGCTCGCGGTACGGCGAGTGCAGCACCTTGAGCGGCACGCCCAGGTTGCGGTCGTCCCACTCCTCCAGCAGCCGGTTGGTCGCGGCGTCGTCGACGGAGACATAGACGGCCTCGAGGACGTTCGGCCGGGTGGCCTTGGCGAACGCCAGCGCCCGCAGCGTGGGCTTGTGCAGCTTGCCGACCAGCACGATGGCGTGGACCCGGGTCGGGAGGATCTTGTCCTCCTCGTCCGCGGCCAGCTCGGCGTTGACGTTGTCGTAGTGGCGGCGGATGCCGATCATGATCAGGAAGAACACGATCATCGCGAGGATCGTGATCCACGCGCCCGCCAGGAACTTCGTGACGAGCACGATCACCAGCACGATCGCGGTGAGGCACAGGCCGAAGGTGTTGATCGCCCGGGACCGCTGCATCCGTCGCCGCTCGCCCGGGTCCCGCTCGGTGGCCAGGTGCCGGGTCCAGTGCCGGATCATGCCGAGCTGGCTGACGTTGAACGACACGAAGACGCCCACGATGTAGAGCTGGATCAGCTTCGTCGTCTCCGCGTCGAACGCGATGATCAGCGCGATCGCCATCACCGCGAGGAAGAGGATGCCGTTGCTGTAGGCGAGCCGGTCGCCGCGCGAGCCCAGCGCCCGCGGCGCGAAGCCGTCCTGGGCGAGGATCGACCCGAGCACCGGGAAGCCGTTGAACGCCGTGTTGGCCGCCAGCACCAGGATGATGCCGGTGACCGTGATCACGAAGTAGAACCCGGGCGGGAACTGGTCGAAGACGCCGGCGGCGATCTGCGAGATGACCGGGTGCTGCTCGTAGTCGCCGACGACCGACTCGCCTGCGGCGTTGCGCAGCCGGTCGAGGTCGTGCGGATCGACCATCCGGACGCTCATCTGCTGGGCGAGCACGATGACGCTCATCATCATGGTGATCGCGATGAGCCCGAGCATCAGCAGCGTGGTGGCAGCGTTCTTGCTCTTCGGCCGGCGGAACGCCGGCACGCCGTTCGAGATGGCCTCCACGCCGGTGAGCGCGGCACAGCCGGAGGAGAACGCCCGCGCGAGCAGGAAGACCATCGCGACCTGCGTCAGCGGGGCCTCCCACCCCTCGTCCGGGGCGATCGTGAGGTCGGCGCTCTCGGCCTCCGGGAGGCTGCCGGAGATCAGCTGGAGCAGGCCGAAGGCGCACATGCCGAGGATCGCGACCATGAAGAGGTACGTCGGGACTGCGAAGAACGTGCCGGACTCGCGCACGCCGCGCAGGTTGATCGCCGCCAGCAGGATCACGGCGGCGCTGGCGACGGTCACCTCGTGGCCGATCAGCGACGGCACGGCGCTGGCGGCGTACTGCGCGGCGTTCGAGATCGACACCGCGACCGTGAGCACGTAGTCGACCAGCAGCGCGCTGGCCACGGTGACGCCCGCGTTGCGCCCCAGGTTGACGGTGGCGACCTCGTAGTCACCGCCACCGCTCGGGTAGGCGTGGACGGTCTGGCGGTACGACGCGACGACCGTGAGCATCACGAGGGCGACGGCGAGCCCGATCTTCCAGGACCAGGTGTACGCGGACACGCCGGCGATGCCGAGCATGATGAAGATCTCGTCCGGGGCGTACGCCACCGAGGAGAGCGCGTCGCTGGCGAAGACCGGCAGCGCCACCCGCTTCGGGAGCAGGGTCTCTCCCAACTGGGAGCTGCGCAGCTTGCGCCCCAGCAGGATCCGTTTGGATACGTCGCCGACTCCCACGTCGGGAAAGGCTAGACCCTCGGTGCCGCTGTTGTAGCGTTCGACCCGTGCACGTCGTGATCATGGGTTGCGGACGCGTCGGCTCGACGCTGGCGCGCAGTCTCGAGGACCGCAACCACACCGTGTCGGTGATCGACAGCGAGCCCGACGCGTTCCGGAGGCTCGGCCCGGGCTTCAACGGGGACAAGATCACCGGGTACGGCTTCGACCAGGGCGTGCTGGAGAAGGCCGGCATCCGTCGCGCCGACGCGTTCGCCGCGGTGTCCAGCGGCGACAACTCCAACATCATCGCCGCCCGCGTGGCTCGCGAGACGTTCGGCATCCAGCAGGTCGTCGCCCGCATCTACGACCCCGGCCGCGCCGAGGTCTACCAGCGGCTCGGCATCACGACGGTCGCCACCGTCAAGTGGACCGCCGACCAGGTGCTGCGTCGGCTGCTGCCGGCCGGCGCCGAGCCGGACTTCCGCGACCCCTCCGGAACGATCCGGTTGGACCAGGTCCCGGTGAGCGAGCCGTGGATCGGGCGTCGCACCGTGGACTTCCAGATGCAGTCGAAGAGCCGGATCGCCTGGATCGACCGGCTCGGCGAGGGCATGCTGCCCACGCGCGACACCGTGATCCAGGAGGGCGACCTGCTGCACCTGGTGATGCGCGAGGAGAACGCCGCGCACGCCTACAAGGTCATCGACGCAGGCCCGGACGAGAGCTAGGAACAGTCATGCGCGTCGCCATCGCCGGAGCTGGAGCCGTCGGCCGCTCGATCGCCCGGGAGCTGATCGGGAACGGCCACCAGGTCCTGCTCATCGACAAGAACCCCGGCTCGATCAAGCCCGAGCGGGTCCCCGACGCCGAGTGGCTGCTCGCGGACTCCTGCGAAATGTCCTCGCTCGAGGAGGCCCGGCTCGACCGGTGCGACGTGGTGATCGCCGCGACCGGTGACGACAAGGCCAACCTGGTGACGTCGCTGCTCGCGAAGACCGAGTTCGGCGTCCCCCGGACCGTCGGCCGGGTCAACCACCCCAACAACGAGTGGCTGTTCACCGAGGCCTGGGGCGTCGACGTCAACGTCTCCACCCCGCGGATCATGTCCGCGCTGGTGGAGGAGGCGGTCACCGTCGGCGACCTGGTGCGGCTGTTCACGTTCCGTCAGGGCAACGCCAACCTCGTCGAGATGACGCTGCCGGCGGACTCGCCGTACGTCGGGAAGCCCGCGGGGCTGATCCCGTTCCCGGAGAACTGCGCGCTGGTCACGATCCTGCGCGACGGCCAGGTCTACGTGCCCGACGCCGAGCAGCCGATCGAGGCGGGCGACGAGCTGCTGTTCGTGGTGCCGGCCGACATCGAGGACAACCTCGAGCGGCTGCTGGCGCCGTCAGCCCACGGCGGCTAGGCCGGCGACGGGTCCACGGGCGTCTTGTTGCGCCCGAGGATCCACACCATCGCGCCGAGGGCGGCCAGCTGCAGCGGCCAGCCCATCGCGATCTTGAGCACGCCGAGCAGCGCGACCGCGCGGTCGGCGTCCATCGCGTCGGAGTGCGCCGCGAGCCAGATCGGCGCCTGCACGACCACCCGGATCAGGCAGGGTACGGCGAGCAGCCAGGTCAGCGTCGTGCACAGCTTCACGATCTGCTTGTCCTGGTGCCACGCCGTCGCGTCGCCGGTGACGCTGCCGACCATGAAGCCGACCAACGGCCAGCCGATCAGGCAGGTCAGGGCGAGCACCACGGTGTACCCGGTGTTGTAGATGATCCCGGGCAGGAAGTAGGCCAGCGCCTGGTCGTCCTCGCTGCCGCCCTGGCGCGCGGAGATCGTGACGAACAGCCAGCCGATGCCGATGCCGACCAGCGCGTTGACGACGAACTGCACCGTCGAGCGCTGCACCAGCCGGAGCACGAGCAGCACCAGCGCGATCGCGATGCTCGCGGTCAGCGCGTAGCGCAGCTCCTTGGTCGTCAGCCAGATGACGGTGAAGACGATCGTCGGGACCGCGGCCTCGATCATCCCGCGCCGGCCGCCCAGCGCCCGCGAGATCTGGGCGCGCACGACCGCCTCGACCGTGTCGACGGTGGCGGTGGCGGCAGGGTGCTGCTCGCTCACGGCATCAGCTCGTAGCGCGGGTTGTACATGATGCGCTGGCCGTCGTGCTGGCCGATCCGGCCCTGGATCTCCAGCGACCGGCCCGGCGCGATGCCGGAGATCCGGCGGCGACCGAGCCACACGACGGTGATGGCACCGGTGCCGTCGTCGAGCTCGGCCTCGAGGGCCGGGACGCCGCCGCGCGGGCGCAGGGTGACGGTCCGCAGCGTGCCCCGCAGCCGGACCCGCTCCCGGTCGGGCGCCTCGCCGATCCGGTTCAACCCGTCGTCGGCGTAGGTCTTGCGCAGGTCACGGGCGTGCTGGTCGGTGCTGCTCGCCCAGCGGCTGATGCTGCGCCGCAGCCGGTTCCTCTCGGTCAACGCGCTCAGCCGTTGCTCGGGACCCGCAGCGGCAGCTCGCTGCCGGGAGGCATCGGCTGGTCGCCGCGGCGTACGACGACCTGCTCGACGATCTGCGCCCAGTCGGCCGCAGCGGCGTCGTCGACGGCGGGCCGGCCGAGCAGGGTGACCCGCAGCATCCAGCGGTCGCCGTTGACGCCGACGATGCGCGAGGCCTGGGTGCCGGTCCGGCCGTCCTCGGTCTGGACGGTCAGCTGCCCGACCAGCTCGGTGCCGAAGTGGCCCTCGCGCTCGGTGGCGGTGCCGCCGCGCTGGGCGAAGTCGGCCGCGATCCGCGGGCGCACCTCGGACCACAGGTCGCCGTTGCGGGCGGCCGCGAACGCGCGCAGCTCGATCGCCCCGTCCTCCTTGGTCAGCAGCGCCGAGCGGACCTCCTCGGTCTGCTCGTCGATCTGGAGGCGGAGCTCGAAGCCCTCCGCGCCCGGGATCAGCAGCGAGCCGATGTCGAGCCGCGGGACGTCGTCGGCGGGGACCTCGCTGATGTCGTAGGGACCGCCGGCACGGGACTCGGTCTGGGTCTCGTCATCGGCCGCGGTCTCTGCCGACGACTGAGCGTCCGACTCGACGGGGTCGGCGGCCTTGCGGCGGAACTTCACGAAAACTCCTCGGTCGAACGCGGAACGGAAGGCGTGCAGGACGGTCAGGACGGTCAGGACGGACCGAAGCCTCCAGTAGAACCGTAGCCCCCGTCACCACGGACCGACTCGGGGAGTTCCCCCACCTCGCTGAACACGGCCCGCTCGACGCGCTGGACGACCAGCTGGGCGATCCGGTCGCCACGGCGCAGCTCGATCGGCTCACGCGGGTCGAGGTTGATCAGCATCACCTTGATCTCGCCGCGGTAGCCGGCATCGACGGTGCCCGGGGTGTTCACGATCGACAGACCGTGCTTGGCCGCGAGGCCCGACCGCGGGTGCACCAGGGCGACGTACCCCTCCGGCAGCGCGATCGCGAGCCCGGTCGGGACCATCGCCCGCTCCCCCGGTGCCAGGCTGACGTCGACGGTGGTCAGCAGGTCGGCCCCGGCGTCGCCGGGGTGCGCGTACGACGGCAGCGGCAGGTCCGCGTCCAGCCGGCGCACCAGGATCTCGACGTCGGGAGTGGGCGACACGTGGGGGGACACGTCGCCGGACCCTACCGGCAGCCGCAGGGAGGGCCAATGGAAGGATTGCCGCCCGTGAGCCTCACTCCTGCCTACACCGAGCGACTCGGCGTCCCGCTGCGCTGGTGGGTGCAGGGCACGATGCTGGTGGCCGCGCTCTGGCTGGCGGTCGCGGTCGCGACGCCCACCCCCGTCGCCTGGCTGGTGACCGCGGTCGCGCTGGCCCTGCTGGTCTTCTGCCTGTGGGCGTTCGGCAACGCCCGGATCGTCGTGGCCGACGCAGAGCTGCGCGCCGGCCGCGCGCACATCGAGGCCCGCCACCTCGGTACGGCGACCGCGCTGGACGAGGAGCAGGCGCGACGCGCCGCCGGGGTCGACGCGGACGCGCGCGCCTACCTGCTGCTGCGGCCCTACCTCAAGCGCGCGGTGAAGGTCGAGATCACCGACCCCGCGGACCCCGCGCCGTACTGGCTGCTGAGCACGCGGCGTCCCGAGGAGCTGGCCCGGGCGCTGAACGCCCTGGACGTTCCTGGCTGACGTGGCTGGGTAGGGTTCCCCCATGGCATCTGACTCGAAGGCGTGGAGCGCGTTCTCGATCGTGGCCACGCTGGCCGCCGTGGCGGCGGCCAAGAAGGTGACCGACGTCGCCTGGCGGGCCGCGACCGGGAAGAACCCACCGATCAACCCGGCGGATCCTGACGTCGACACGACCGAGGCCGTCCTGTGGGCCGCCTTCAGCGGCACCGCCGTGGGCCTGGTGCGGATGACCGTGCAGCGCAAGGCCGCGCTGTACTACCAGCGCTCGACCGGCCACCTGCCCGGCCAGCTGCAGGCCGACGGCAAGTAGCCCCACGAACGAGAGAAGGGCCGCGACCCCGGTGGGGTCGCGGCCCTTCTCGCTGTTCGTCTCTCACGCGCAGTCGCGGCAGATCATCTTCTTCGGGTCCGCCAGCTGGCTGCGGTGGTGCACCAGGAAGCAGCTCATGCAGGTGAACTCGTCATCCTGCTTCGGCTTCACCTCAACCGCGAGCTCCTCGTGCGAGAGGTCCGCGCCCGGCAGCTCGAACGACTCAGCGGCCTCGGCCTCGTCCTCGTCGACCTTGCCCGAGTTCTTGTCGTGGCGGCGGGCCTTCAGCTCCTCGATGCTCTCCTCGGACTGCTCGTCCTCGTTCTTCCGCGGTGCGTCGTAGTCAGTCGCCATCCTTGTTTCCAACTCCCTGAAGCCATCACTGTGTTGCGCCGTTCGAGCGCCAGATCATGCACCATCCAGCACGGTTTTCGCACTTCGCATCCACGGCGCGGAGCGTGAACATCGGGTGAACGCGGACTATTCCCCCATTTCGGGTGAGAACCCCGCATTTCGGACGGCCGTGAGCAGTTCCTCGAAGCCGTCCTCCGGTCCGCAGACGACCAGGTCTGTACCCCCGATCCCGCGAATCATCTCCAGGCGCGCTCCGGCCAGCCGCGCGATCAGGCCGCCAGCCGCGTGGTCCCAGATGTTCACGCCCTCCTCGAAGTACCCGTCCACCGCGCCCTCGGCGACGTGGCAGAGGTCCAGGGCGCACGAGCCGAGCCGGCGCACGTCGCGGACCTTGCCGATCAGCCGGGCGAGGGCCGCGGCCTGGAGCTCGCGGATCGAGGTGTCGTAGTTGAAGCCCGTCACGAGCAGCCGCAGCGACAGCGGCACCGTCTCGCGGACCGCGATCGGCACGCCGTCGCGCGTCACGGACGCCGCGCCGTGCTCGTCGGCCAGGTGGCCGACGTACTCGGCGCCCGAGGCGACGTTGAGCACGACACCGGCGACCACGACGCCGTCCCGCTCGGCCGCGATCGAGACGGCGTACTGGGGCAGGCCGTAGAGGAAGTTCACGGTCCCGTCGATCGGGTCGACCAGCCAGCGCACGCCCGAGCGGCCGATGAGGTCGTCGCCCTCCTCGCCGAGGATGCCGTCGTCGGGGCGCGCGGCGGTGATCAGGTCACGGATCAGCACCTCGCTGGCGCGGTCGGCCTCGGTGACGATGTCGACGGCGCTGGACTTGGTCGCCGCGACCGTGACCTCGCCGGCGCGGCGCTCGCGCACCAGGTCGGCGGCACGGCGAGCGACGTCGAGGGCGAGGGCCGCCAGGTCGGCGTTCGAGGTCACGAGTCGGCACCCGCGAGCGCCGGGCGCTCGGCGCGCGGGTTGGGGCAGCAGCCGACCGGGCAGCGGTCCCAGCACGGCCCCCAGGAGCCGACGGCCGCGCGGGCGACCTCCTCGCCGCGCTCGACGGCCGCGCGCTCCAGCAGCAGGTCGCGCACCGTGGCGACGAAGCGCGGGTCCAGCCCCGCGGTTGCGGCACGAGTCACCGGCAGCCCGAGCTCCTTCGCGGTCGCCAGCGCCTCGGTGTCGAGGTCGTAGATGACCTCCATGTGGTCGGAGACGAAGCCGATCGGCACCATCACGACCCCGGTGGCGCCGGCCCCGTGCAGCTCCTCGAGGTGGTCGTTGATGTCGGGCTCCAGCCACGGCGTCTGCGGCGAGCCGGACCGCGAGCAGAACACCAGCCGGTGGTCGTGGCGGCGCCCGGTCTCCTGGCGCACCCGGTCGACCACGGCCTCGGCGACGCTCAGGTGCTGCTCGACGTACGCGTTGCCCTCGGGGCCGCTGCCGTCGTTCATCGAGTCCGGGATCGAGTGCGTGACGAACGCGAGGTGCGCGGTGTCGCGGACCTCGGCGGGCAGCTCGGCCAGCGCGGCCAGCGTCGCGTCCACCATCGGCTCCACGAAGCCGGGGTGGTTGAAGTAGTTGCGGAGCTTGTCGAGCACCGGGGCGTTCTCGACGCCGGCGACGGCGTCGAACAGGTTCTCGCGGTACTGCCGGCACGACGAGTACGACGAGTACGCGCTGGTGACGAAGCACGCGGCCCGGCGTACGCCGTCGGCGGCCATCTGCGCGATCGTGTCGGTGAGGTACGGGTCCCAGTTCCGGTTGCCCCAGTAGACCGGCAGGTCGAGGCCGGCGCCGGCCAGGTCCTCGCGGAGGGCGGCGAGGAACGCGCGGTTCTGGTCGTTGATGGGCGAGCGGCCACCGAAGAGGAAGTAGTGCTCGCCGACCTCCTCCAGGCGCTCGCGCGGGATGCCGCGCCCTCGGGTGACGTTCTCCAGGAACGGCACGACGTCATCGGGCTTCTCCGGGCCGCCGAACGACACGAGCAGGACGGCGTCGTACGGCGCGGGATCGGGGGTCATACCAGCCATCCTAGGAACGGGTGGTTATCGATTCGCCGCCGGTCGGCGGCCACCGATAGCGTCGGCAGGTGTTCACGTCGTACCGCCGGATCCTGACCTACCCCGGCACCCTGCGTTTCTCGATGATCGGACTGGTCGCGCGGCTGCCGATCTCGATGGTCGGCCTCGGCATCGTGCTGCTGGTCTCGGCCGCGCGGGACTCCTACGGCGTGGCCGGCGCCGTGTCCGCGGCCTTCATGGTCGCCAACGCCGGCTTCGCGATCCTGCAGGGCCGGCTGCTCGACCGGCTCGGCCAGGCGACGGTGCTCGCGGCCGCGAGCGTCGGCTTCGGGATCGGGACCTCGCTGCTGGTCGCGTCGGTCCAGGCCGACTGGCCGATCGCGACGTCGTACGTCTTCGCCGCGGTGTCCGGCGCGTTCCTCCCCCAGATCGGGTCGAGCGTCCGGGCCCGCTGGTCGCACGTCCTCGACCAGCCCTCCGAGCTCCAGACCGCCTTCGCCCTCGAGGCCGTCCTCGACGAGGCCGTGTTCATCGTCGGGCCGATCGTGGTGACGCTGCTGGCCACCACCTGGCACCCGGTCGCCGGGCTGGCCGTCGCGATCGTGGCCTGCGTGAGCGGCACGCTCGCGTTCTCCGCACAGCGCTCGACCGAGCCGCCCGCCCACGCGCGCAGCAGTACGTCGGGTCCGCGCCCGGCGATGCCGTGGGCCACGGTCGTCCCGCTCGCCGTCGTCTCCGCGGCCCTGGGCGTGCTGTTCGGCGCCGCCGAGGTCACCACGGTCGCGTTCGCCGACGAGCAGGGGCACAAGGCGTGGTCCGGCGGCCTCCTGGCGCTGTGGGCGCTCGGCAGCCTGACCGCCGGCGTCATCACCGGCGCGGTGCACTGGCGCCGTGGCCCCGCGACCCGGGTGCGCTGGGGCGCGGTGGCGATGGCGTGCGCGATGTCCCCCCTGTACTTCGTCGACTCCCTGCCGCTGATGGGCTGCACATTGTTCGTCGCCGGCTTCGCGATCGCGCCCACGATGATCGCGACGATGTCGCTGACCGAGGAGGCCGTGCCGTCCGGCCGGCTCACCGAGGGCATGGCGATCATGCAGACCGGACTGGTCGCGGGCGTCGCCCCGGGGGCCACGCTCAGCGGCCTGGTCGTCGACCACCAGGGCGCGTCGGCGGCGTACCTCGTCTCGGTCGGCGCGGGCCTCGTGGCCGCGCTCGCCGCACAGCTCTTGCCGCGCTCCGGCCCCGGTGTGAGCCAGGTTACTGACGGGTCTACTATCGCCGCGTGAACGAGTGGGTGAACTGGTCCAAGCTGGAGACGGCGCGTCCCACGCGCGTGGAGGAGCCGACGGACACCGCCGCGATCGTGGCCGCCGTCGAGCGGGCCCGCACCGAGCGCACCACGCTGAAGATGGTGGGCACCGGGCACAGCTTCACCGCGATCTCCGCCCCCGAGCACACCATGCTCCGCCCGACCAGGCTCGGCGGCATCCTCGACGTCGACCGGGACGCGCTGACCGTGACCGCGCTCGCCGGCACCCAGCTCAAGGTGCTGAACGCCGAGCTCGAGGCGCTCGGGCTGAGCCTGCACAACATGGGCGACATCGCCGAGCAGACGCTGGCCGGCGCCACCTCCACCGGCACCCACGGCACCGGCGGCATCGCCGCCTCGCTGGCCGCGCAGATCTGCGGGCTGCAGCTGGTCACCGGCACCGGCGAGGTCGTCACCGCGACCGAGACGGAGAACCCGGAGGTTCTCGAGTTCGCCCGCGTCGGCCTCGGAGCGCTCGGCGTGCTGACCACGCTGACGTTCCGCGTCGAGCCGCTGTTCGTGCTCGAGGCCAACGAGACCCCGATGAGCTGGGACGAGGCGCTCGACGGCTTCGACGAGCGGGCGGCGAACCACCACCACGTCGACAGCTACTGGTTCCCGCACACCGACCGGATGCTGACCAAGACCAACGACCGTCTCGACATCGAGGTCTCCGAGGCCGAGCCGCTGTCGCGGTGGCGCTACTGGTGGGACGACGAGTTCCTGTCGAACACGCTCTTCGGCGGCCTCAACAAGGTCACCAACCGCTTCCCGGGCACGATCCGCAGGTTCAACCAGGTCTCCAGCCGGATGCTGTCGTCACGCTCCTACAGTGACGCCGCGCACAAGGTGTTCACCGCCCCGCGGAACGTGCGCTTCCGAGAGATGGAGTACGCGCTGCCCCGTGAGGCCGGCCTCACCGCGCTCCGCGAGGCGCGCGCCGCGATCGAGGCCTCGGACCTGAACATCACGTTCCCGGTCGAGATCCGCACCACCCCGGCCGACGACATCCCGCTCTCGACCTCGACCGGGCGCGACTCGCTCTACCTGGCGTTCCACACCCACGTCGACGCCGACCACCTCGCGTACTTCGCGCTGCTCGAGCCGATCATGCGCGCGCACGACGGCCGCCCGCACTGGGGCAAGGTGCACACCCGCACGGCCGCAGACCTCGCGCCGGCGTACCCGCGCTTCGGCGAGTTCCTCGCGATGCGCGACAAGCTCGACCCCGAGCGGGTCTTCGCCAACCCCTACCTGCGGCGCGTGCTCGGCGACTGACCTACGACTTGCGGTTGTAGAGCCGCAGCGCGATCGGGGCGAAGACCGCGGTCACGACCGCCGACAGCACCAGCACGATCGTGATGTCGCCGCCGTCGGGTGTGCCGTCCATCAGCCCGCGCGCGGCCTCGCAGAGCAGCGTGACCGGGTTGATGTCGACGAACTTCTGCAGCCAGCTCGGCATCGTCTCCGGCGGCGCGAAGACCGAGCTGATGAACGTGAGCGGGAACAGCACCATCATCGACACGCCCATGACCGCGTTGGGGGTGCGCGCCTTGAGGCCGACGATCAGCCACAGCCAGCTCAGCGAGAAGCAGAAGACGAGCAGCAGGAGCACGGCCAGCAGCACGCCGCTGACGCCACCGGGAGCGCGGTAGCCGATCAGGACGCCGACCGTCAGCACCATGATCGAGGCCAGGCAGTAGCGCAGGGTGTCGCCGAGCAGGGCCCCGACCAGCAGCGACGCCCGCCAGACGGGCAGCGACCGGAAGCGGTCGAAGACGCCCTTCTCGATGTCGGTGTTGATGGTCAGGCCGGTGTACATCGTGATGAACACGACCGTCTGGGTGAGGATGCCGGGCAGGGCGTACTGGAGGTAGTCCTGCGTCGAGCCCGCGATCGCTCCGCCGAAGACGTAGGTGAACATCAGGGTGAAGAGGATCGGGAACATCGTCACGTCGAAGAGCTGCTCGGGGACGTGCTTGATCTTCAGCAGGGCCCGCCAGCCGAACGTCAGCGACGACCGCACGGCGTTCGCGGGCGCTGGTCGCTCGCCGGCGCCGAGTGCGGCGATCACGCTGGCGTCGAGCGCCGGGGCGTCCTGGGGTCGGGTCGCCTGGGTCGTCATGCTGCGTCCTCCTCGTCGGTGCCGTCGGACTCGGCTGGCCGGCCGGTCAGGGCGAGGAACACCTCGTCGAGACTGGGCTGGCCGAGGCTGTACTCGGTGATGGCCAGGCCGCGTTCGCCGACCCGGTAGAGCGCGGCCGCGACGCCGGAGGGGTCGTCGACGCGCATGCTGATGGCCGCGCGGTCGGACTCGAGCACCGGCTCGGCCCCGAGCGACTCGGACAGCAGCCGGGCCACCTCGTCGCGCGTGGCGGGGTCGGCCACCCGGACGTGGACCGCACCCGACCCGACCGACGCCTTGAGCTCGCCGGTCGTGCCCTCGGCGATCACCCTGCCGTGGTCGATGACCGCGATCCGGTCGGCGAGCTGGTCGGCCTCCTCGAGGTACTGGGTGGTCAGGAGCACCGTGGTGCCGGCGCCGACCAGGCCGCGGACGATCTCCCAGACCTGGTTGCGGCTGCGCGGGTCGAGCCCGGTGGTGGGCTCGTCGAGGAACATCAGGTCGGGCCGGACCACGATCGACCCGGCGATGTCGATGCGGCGCCGCATGCCGCCGGAGTAGGCCTTCACCTGCTTCTTGACGGCGTCGCCCAACCCGAACGCCTCGAGCAGCTCCATCGCCCGCGCCTTCGCCGCCGGCCGCGAGTAGCCGTAGAGCCGGGCCAGCAGGACGAGGTTCTCCAGGCCCGTGAGGTCCTCGTCGAGGGAGGCGAACTGGCCGGTCATCGCCACCCGGGCCCGGACCTTCGCCGGCTCCCGCGCGACGTCGTGCCCGAGAACCGTGGCCGTGCCCCCGTCGGGCACCAGCAACGTGGCGAGCATCTTGATGGTCGTGGTCTTGCCGGCGCCGTTGGGGCCGAGCACGCCGTACACGCCGCCGGCGGGGATCGCCAGGTCGACGCCGTCGACGGCGCGCTGCTCGCCGAACACCTTCACCAGGTCGTGGGTCTCGATCGCCAGGTCCATGCCCCTCATCGTGGCACCGCCCACCGACAAGTGACTTCTCCGTGGTTGCTCATGCCGGTCTCGACCCGTCGGCGGGCCGGAATTCATCGGTGCCCGACGAGAACGTCACACGCTGGCCGGGCCGGTCGGCACCGGCGCCTGCCAGTGCCGCCAGATGGCCAGCAGCCGCCACACGATGCACAGCCCGCCGCCGGTGAATGCGACGATCGCGAACGGCAGGTCGGTGTAGCTGCCGACCACCACCACGATCGCGCCGGCCAGCGCCGGGGTCGCGTACAGCTCGCCGCGGAACACGGCCGGGACACGTCCGGCGAGCACGTCGCGCATGATGCCGCCGCCGATGCCGGTCACCATGCCGAGCAGCGCGGCCGGCGCCGGGCCGAGACCGGCGTCGAGCGCCTTCTGGGCGCCGGTGACGCAGAACAGGCCGAGGCCGAACGCGTCGAGCACGTTGATCGACGGCTCCATCTTCCCGAGGGCGGGGTGGTAGACGAACGCGAGCAGTCCGGCGACCAGCGGCACCGCCAGGTAGCGCCAGTCGACCAGTGCCGCCGGCGGGGTCCGGTCGATCAGCACGTCGCGCAGCACGCCGCCGCCGAGACCGGTGATCCCGGCCAGCACGAGCACCCCGAACACGTCGAGCTCCTTGCGCACCGCGACGAGCGCGCCCGCGATCGCGAACACGAAGATCCCCAGCAGGTCGAGGACGACCAGCGGGGTGGAAGGCTCGGTGGATAGCACACCGGGAAGCGTAGGGCGCGCGGGACACGCTCCCCGCCACCACGCCTCGGCTGGCGTAGGCTCGGCGCACCGAAGACTCGGACGAACGATGGGACAGGAGCACGACCACCGATGGCGCACCTCACGCTCGCCGGAGTGAGCGACGACGGGTCGCGCCTGCTCCTGGTCGACGACGAGGGTGCCGAGTACTCCGTCGAGATCGACCAGCGTCTCCGCGCCGCCCTGGGCGGCGACTCCCGCCGATTGGAGAACAAGATGGACAGTGCCCTCCGTCCCCGTGACATCCAGACCCGGATCCGGGCCGGCGAGACGCCGGAGGCGGTGGCGCAGGCAGCAGCCACGTCCGTCGACAAGATCATGGCGTTCGCGGCGCCCGTGCTCGCCGAGCGGCAGCACGTCGCGCAGCGCGCCCAGCGCTCGTCGGTACGCCGGCCCGAGGGCACCGGCGGCGCCCGCGCGCTCGGCGACGCCGTCGGCGCCCACCTGCGCGCGCTCAACGTGGACCCCGACTCCGTCGAGTGGGACGCCTGGCGCCGCGAGGACGGCCGCTGGCCGCTGACCGCGACGTACACGCTCGAGGGCCGCAGCGGTCGCGCCGAGTTCCTCTTCGACGCTCCCGGCAACTACGTGACGATCGAGAACGACGACGCCCGCTGGCTGGTGGGCGAGGCGGTCGCCGAGGCCGAGCCGGTCGCGGACGACCTGCGCCAGGCCCGGCAGCGCCGGCTGAGCGCGGTCGGCGAGCTCGACGACCAGCTGCCGCTCGGCGACGACGCGATCGACCTGGTCAGCGAGCAGCCGGTGGAGGCGTTCCTCGACACCGAGGAGCCGACCGACCCCGGGGTCGCCGCCGAGGAGGCCGAGCTCCGCGAGGAGGCCGCCGACGCCGCGGCCGAGGACGAGCACCACGAGGCCCCGCCCCGCCGCGAGGTGAAGAAGACCCGCGGCCGGGCGTCGGTCCCGAGCTGGGACGAGATCATGTTCGGAGGTCCGGGCGGGTCGGACCGCGCGTAGCGCGGGCGCGACGGTGTGAAGTCCGAGGAGCCGCTCCCGAGCAGCACCGGGGCCGCCGTTCAGCGGAGGTTCAGGGTCGATGCGTGAGACTGGCGTCCATGCGCGTGCTCGTGGTCGACGACGAGGTCCGGCTCGCGCGCTCGCTGCAGGTGGGGCTCGAGGCCGAGGGCTTCGCGGTCGACGTGGCGCACGACGGCACCGACGGGCTGTGGCTCGCGCGCGAGAACACCTACGACGCGATCGTGCTCGACCTGATGCTGCCCGGGATCAACGGCTACCGGGTCTGTGCTGCGCTGCGTGAGGAGAAGGACTGGACGCCGATCCTGATGCTCACGGCCAAGGACGGTGAGTGGGACCAGGTCGAGGGGCTCGACACCGGCGCCGACGACTACCTGACCAAGCCATTCTCGTTCCCGGTGCTCGTGGCTCGCCTGCGCGCGATCGCCCGCCGCGGCGCCCGGGAGCGCCCGACCCTGCTGGAGCTGGGCGACCTCCGGGTGGACCCCGCCGCCCGCCGGGTGTGGCGGGGCGACACCGAGGTCGAGCTGACCGCCCGGGAGTTCTCGCTGCTGGCCTTCCTCGCCCGCCACCCGGGCGACGTCCTGTCGAAGCGACAGATCCTCGACGCCGTCTGGGACGTCGACTTCGACGGCGACCCCAACATCGTCGAGGTCTACGTCCGCCACCTGCGCAACAAGATCGACCGGCCGTTCGAGCGTGCCGCGATCCAGACGCTCCGCGGCGCCGGCTACCGGTTGGCGAGCGACGGTGGCTGAGCGGCGCTGGAGCCGCGCGTCGGTGCGGGTGCGGACGACGGCCGCGGCCGTGCTGGTCGTGACCGTCGCGCTGCTCCTCGGCGGCGCCGCCCTCGTGGTGCTGGTCCGCGACTCGATGCGCGACGGCCTCGAGAGCACCGCCGAGCAGCAGGCCACGGACCTCGCCGCGCAGATCGAGTCATCGGGACTTCCGGCCCCGGCTCCGCTCGACGACGACGACGCGGACGAGCCCGAGGAGCTGGTCTGGCAGGTCACCGACGCCGCCGGCGAGGTGGTGCGCGCTTCACAGCCGCTCGCCCGGCCGCTGCCCACCGAGGACGCCGACCGGCTGGAGGTGGCCGGCGCCGACCACGCCTACCTCGTGGTCACCGAGGACGCCACCAGCGGCGGACAGCCGTACGTCGTGTCCGTCGCGGTGTCGCTCGAGGACGTGGACGAGTCGACGACCGCCCTGCTGCTTCCGCTGGCCGTCGGGCTCCCCGTGCTGGTCCTGCTCGTCGGTGCCACGACCTGGGTCGCGACCACGCGGGCCCTGGCACCTGTCGAGCGCATCCGGCGGGAGGCCGAGCAGATCACCGGCGACCGGCTCGACCGACGGGTCTCCGAACCCCCGGCGCGCGACGAGATCCACCGCCTGGCGCGCACCGTGAACCAGATGCTCGGCCGGCTCCAGGACTCGCGCGACCGGCAGCGCCAGTTCGTGAGCGACGCCTCGCACGAGCTGCGGTCACCCCTGGCGAGCATCCGGCAGACGGCCGAGGTGGCCCGGGCGCACCCCGGGGCACTGCCCGAGGACGAGCTCGCCGACGCCGTGCTGGAGGAGTCCGTGCGGATGCAGCGGCTCGTCGAGCAGCTGCTGCTGCTCGCGCGAGCCGACGAGGGCGCGGTCGCCCGCACCGACCAGGACGTGGACCTCGACGACCTGGCGCTGACGGTGGCCCGGGCAGCTCGCCGGCCGGACCTGCGCGTCGACTCCTCGGCGATCGGGCCGGGCCGCGTCCGCGGCGACCGGGTGAGCCTGGCCCAGCTGGTGCAGAACCTCGTCGACAACGCCGTCCGGCACGCGGACGAGGTGGTCGCCGTGACCGTCCGTCAGGACGGCGGCACCGTGGAGCTGGTCGTGGAGGACGACGGTCCCGGCATCGCGGCGGAGGATCGTGGGCGGGTCTTCGACCGCTTCGTCCGGCTCGACGAGGCCCGGGCCCGGGACGCGGGTGGCAGCGGCCTCGGGCTGGCGATCGTGCGAGAGGTCGTCACCGCCCACGGCGGGACGGTCGACGTCGCCACCAGCCCGCTCGGCGGCGCACGGTTCGTCGTTCGCCTGCCGGCGACCTGAACGTCCTTTCAGACGCGTTCAGGTGAGGTTCAGCGACGTCCGTGCACGCTGACGGCGACCACTGAACCAGCCACGAAAGGCATCGCCGTGAACCTCCGCACCCTCCGCAGGAAGAGCATCCTCATCCCGACCGTCGCCACCCTGGCCGTGATCGGCGCCGGCGCGACCGTGTGGTCGGCCACGGCCGACGACAGCGTCGGTGGCAGCGAGCGCGAGCGGGTCGCGGCTGCCGCGGTCGAGGTCGCCGGTGGCGGCACCGCCGAGGAGGTCGAGACCAGCGACGACCCGGGCGTGGCCTACGAGGTCGAGGTCCGCGCGGACGACGGCACCGAGGTCGACGTCGCGCTGGACGACGACCTCAACGAGGTCAGCGCCGCGTCCGACGACGACTCCGACGACGACTCCGACGGGGCCGAGGAGACCGACGACCGGGCGCTCAGCCCCGAGGAGCGGACCGCGGCCGAGCAGGCGGCGCTCGAGGCGGTCGGCAGCGGCAGCACCGTCCTCCAGGTCGAGGCCAGCGACGACCCGGGCGTGGCCTACGAGGTCGAGGTCCGCGCGGAGGACGGCACCGGCTGGGACGTCACCCTCGACGCCGACCACGCGGTCGTGAGCAAGACCGCCGACGACTGAGCCGACCGGGCCGGGAGCGGCTGTCCCCCGTTGCGGCCATGATGGGGCCATGACGACCTACTCCGGCACCGACGAGTTCGAGGGCGGCAGCTTCCTCCGGGCGAGCTTCAAGGGCGCGACGTTCCGCTACTCCGACCTCAGCGGCGTGACGATGCGCAGCGTCGACGTGGGCGGGCTCGACATCGACAGCCACGACCTGGCGTTCGGCACCCTCCTCGTGAACGGCGTCGACGTCGTGCCGCTCGTGGAGGCCGAGCTCAACCGGCAGTTCCCGGGGCGTGAGCTGCAGAACGCGGAGACGCCCGACGGCCTGCGCGAGGGCTGGCTCGCGGTGCAGGCGGCGTGGCAGACCACGGTGGCCGGCACGCCCCCGGAGCTGGTCGACGCGCACGTCGAGGACGAGTGGTCGCTCGCGCAGACCCTGCGGCACCTGGTGCTGGCGACCGACGCCTGGCTGCGTGGGGCGATCCAGGGCGTCGAGCAGCCGTTCCACGAGATCGGCCAGATCTTCACCGGCGCGGAGCGGATGGGCTTCGACATGTCGATCTTCCGCACCGACGAGCCGACGTACGACGAGATCCTCGCGGTGCGCGCCGAGCGCCAGCAGCTGGTGACCGACTTCCTGGCCGCGGCCACGCCCGAGCTGCTCGCCGAGGAGCGCGGCAACCCGTGGGGTGGTCCCGACGACGACTGGCACCCGACGGTCGGCGACTGCGTCCGGGTGATCCTGGAGGAGGAGTGGGCACACCTGCGCTACATCCGGCGCGACCTCGCCCTGCTGCGTTCCTAACCGGTCGCGACCGGACGGCTCGGATCGGTGATCCAGCCCGACCAGCTGCCCGGGTAGAGCGCGGCCGGGATCCCGGCGACCTCGAGCGCGAGGATGTCGTGGACCGCGGTGACGCCGGAGCCGCAGTAGACCGCGACGTCCTCCTCACCGGTGACACCGGCCGCGGCGTACAGCGCGCGCAGCTGGGCGGCGGGGCGGAACCGCCCGTCCGGGCCGAGGTTCGTCGTCGTCGGCACGTTGACCGCGCCGGGGATGCGCCCGGCCACCGGGTCGATCGGCTCGGTCTCCCCGCGGAACCGCTCGGGTGCGCGGGCGTCGACGAGGACGGCGACACCGAGCACGTCGTCGGCCTCGACCACGGGCAGCGCCCCGGGGCGCGCGGTGAAGTCCCCCGGCTCCGGGGCGACCGCGACGGCCTGCACGGCTCCCCCGGCCTCGCGCCAGGCCGGCCACGCCCCGTCGAGCACCCGCACGTCCGGGTGTCCGTGGTAGCGCAGCAGCCACCAGGCCCGGCCGGCGGCCAGGCCGGACCAGTCGTCGTACACGACCACCGGACGGTCGTTGCGGACCCCGGCGGCGCGCATCGCCGCCTCGAAGACCGCGACGTCCGGCAGCGGGTGGCGGCCCCCGTCACCCGGCGCGGCCGCGAGCGCGGTGTCCAGGTCGACGTACACCGCTCCCGGCACGTGGCCGGCGTCGAACTCGGCCGGACCAGCGGCGCCACCGGTGCGGTAGCGGACGTCGAGGACGGTCACGTCCCCCAGCGATTCGCGCAGGTCGGTGGCGGAGATCAGCGGCGAGCCCATGAGAGGATTCTGCCCCGTGGCTGAACTGCACTTCTTCACCGGCACCATGGACTCCGGCAAGAGCACCCTGGCGCTCCAGACGAACCACAACCACGCCGCGCGTGGGCGGATCGGCCGCATCTTCACCACCCGCGACCGCGCCGGCGCGTCGATCCTCTCCAGCCGTCTCGGGCTGACCCACGACGCCATCGAGGTCGGCGAGGACTTCGACTTCTGGCGCTACGTCGTCGACTCGCTCACCCAGGGCGGCCGGATCGACTACCTGATCTGCGACGAGGCCCAGTTCTACCGGACCGCGCAGATCGACCAGCTCGCGAAGATCGTCGACGAGCTCCAGATCGACGTGTTCGCGTTCGGGATCCTAACCGACTTCCGCACCCAGCTCTTCGAGGGCAGCAGCCGGCTCGTCGAGCTCGCCGACCGGATGAACGTCCTCCAGGTCGAGGCGCTGTGCTGGTGCGGCAAGCGCGCCACCCACAACGCCCGCACCGAGAACGGCGTGATGGTCGTCGAGGGCGAGGTCATCGTGGTCGGCGACGTCGACCAGGTCGACGAGGCCCCCGCCGACGTCGCCTACGAGGTCCTCTGCCGCCAGCACCACCGCCGCCGCCTCACCGCCGCCCGCGCCAAGGCGGTCTCGCTGGCCCCGGAGCCGCTGCCGTTCGGCTAGGGATTTCCCTCTTCCCGGCCCGGCCCCGGACCCCTAGGTTGTGACGGTGATCACGCCTCGGGTTGCCGCCGTCCTGACCACCATCGCCGCCGCCGTCGCGCTGCTGACGACGACCGCGCCACCGGCCCAGGCCGACGGGCCAGGCGTGGGGACGCCGTGGGTGGTGACGCTGGGCGACTCCTACATCTCCGGCGAGGCCGGCCGCTGGGCCGGCAGCAGCAACGCCTCATCGGCGCGCGCCGACGCACTCGGGCCCTCGGCGTACTACGACAACGCGAGCGGCACCGGCGAGACCATCAACCGCTGCCACCGCAGCAAGTCGTCGGAGGCGTACATCGGCGGCGGCGTGAACGGGCTCAACCTGGCCTGCTCCGGGGCGAGGACCACCACCAGCAACGGCGACAACTTCAAGCCCGGGCTGGACTTCGCAGACTTCGGCGCCGGCAAGCAGGGCCAGGCGAAGATGCTCCAGGGCTTCGCCACCACCCACCGGGTCGGCATGGTCGTGGTCAGCATCGGCGGCAACGACTTCAACTTCGCCGACGTCGTGCAGCAGTGCGTGATCGACTTCCTCGCCTCCCCCAGCTGGTGGAAGGACTACTGCTACGACGACAGCTCGGTGAAGGCGAACTTCACCGCGGCGAACGTCGCCGCCGTCCGGGCGCGCATCCGGACCGCGCTGCTGAACGTCGCGACGGCGATGCGCAACGCCGGGTACGCCGACTCGCAGTGGACGCTGCTCGTGCAGAACTACCCGAGCCCGATCGCCCGCGGCTCCGGGTTCCGCTACTCCGAGAGCGGCTACACGCGGCAGAGCACCGGCGGCTGCGGCTTCTGGAACAGGGACGCCGACTGGGCCAACGACTCGGCGCTGCCCACGATCAACGGCGCGGTGTTCGGCGCGGTCGCCGACACCGGCCTGACCAACGCCCGCACGCTGGACCTGTCCTCGGCGTTCAACGGGCGCCGGCTGTGCGAGAACACCGTCGGGCTCTACGAGGAGCGCGGGATCGCGAGCTGGACGAGTCCCGGCGCCGTCGACCAGACCGAGTGGATCAACCAGATCCGGACCGTCTCGACGTGCTGCTCGAGCAGCCCGTACTACATCCAGGAGTCGCTGCACCCGAACTACTGGGCCCAGCTCGCCACGCGGTCCTGCGTCCGGCAGGCCTGGAACGCCGGCGCCCCGCGCAGCGGGAAGTGCACGATCGCGGGCACCGGCCTGGTGAACGGTGAGCCGCGGATGGCGCTCAACTGAGAGCGGAGCGCCATCCGCCGGCGGTCAGATGCCTCGGCCCCCGCGAACCCGCCCGAGGATGAAGAGCACCAGGGCGACGATGGCGAGAATGATGAGAATGGTCCACAGCATGTTTTGAGCATCCCTCCAGAGAAACGGCGGCCGGTGGGCCGCACCCCTAGAGCGTGTCCATTCGGACCTCGCGACAAACCGTTCTCAGCTGACCAGCAGCGGGATCAACATCTCATCGGGCGTGAGCGAGCCGTGCAGGCCGACCAGCGAGGCTTCGTACGGGAAGTCCGCGGTCGACAGGATCGCGGTGTCCCCGTGGCACGCGACGACGACGTCGCCCAGCCGGGGCAGCACCGACGGCGTGACCGCGCCGAACCAGCCGCGGCCGACCGCCTCCTCGCGCGTGAGCACGTCCGCGCGCGGCCCGAGCAGCTCGCGCCAGGTCGCGACGACGTCGGCGACCGCGCCGCCCTGGCAGTACAGGTGGCGGAACCGCGCCTCGCCGCCGAGCAGGGCGACCCCCGCCCGCAGGTCGAGGTGCTCGTCGACGTCGACCCGGCTCTCGGCCGGCGAGTCGACCATGCCGTGGTCGGCCACCACCAGGAGCCGCACCTGCGGGGGCAGCGCCTCACGCAGCTGCTCGGCCTCGGCGTCGACCATCGACAGCTGCTGGAGCCACTGGCTCGACGCGACGCCGTACCGGTGGCCGGTCCAGTCGAGGTCGCCGTCGTAGAGGTAGGTCAGCGACTGCCGCTCGGCCGACGTCGTCAGCGCGGCCGCGATCCGCTCGCCGACCTTGTCCGCGCCGACGTACTCCGCGCCCCGGTGCGCGGCGACCGTGAGGCCGCTGCCGCGGAACTCGCGCTTGTTGACGACGGTCGCGGTGCCGCCCAGGTCGTGCAGGCGGGTGAACGCGGTGGGGTTGGGCTGCCACTCCAGCGGGTCGACGTCCTTGTCCCAGAGCAGCGCGTTGAGCAGCTTGCCGGTGCCCGGCACGCGA
Organism: Nocardioides caricicola; assembly: GCF_039541135.1. Classification (NCBI taxonomy): domain Bacteria; kingdom Bacillati; phylum Actinomycetota; class Actinomycetes; order Propionibacteriales; family Nocardioidaceae; genus Nocardioides; species Nocardioides caricicola. The sequence goes on from NZ_BAABFQ010000003.1 coordinate 526,436, forward strand.
GACGTGAACCCGACCAGTCCGTGCGCGCCCGGCGGCAGGCCGGTGCCCAGCGAAGTCAGGCTGGTCGCGGTGGTGGACGGTACGCCGGCCGTCCCGGGCTGCTGGTCGGCCATGAGCGAGGCCAGGAAGGGCGCGGCGTGCGCGTAGCGCTCGAGCAGCCGCGCGCCGAGACCGTCGACGAGGAACACGACGTACGCCGGCGCGTCCGGCAGCAGGAGGTCGGTGGGCCGGCCGGCGACGTCGAGGCCGAGCGCCGCGGCGACCGCCGGCACGACATCACCCAGTGACCGGTCGCCATAGGCCGGCTGCAGGAACGCGCCCACCCCGGCCTCAGTCGCTGTGGGTCCGCGCGGACAGGGACTCCGCGAACGCGAGCAGGCCGGCGACCGCGTCGGCCCCGTCGGCCGCGGCGGACACCCGCAGCGAGAAGTCGTCGGAGGCGAGGACGCCGGTGTAGCCGTGGTCGGCGTCGCAGTTCGGGTCGTTGCAGCCGGCGGGCTCGAGGTCCACCCGGCTCACCCCGCCCCACCCGATCGTCATCACGGCCTCGGCCGGCTGGCTCGGGCCGGAGGTCGGGTTCGCGATCATCCGGGTGACGACGACGGACTTCACGGCGTTGAGGCGGATCGCCTCGGTCGAGGTCGAGGTGTACGGCTCGGGCAGCAGGTCGTCGCCCTCGTGCTCGTCGGTGTGGGCGAGGATCAGCCGGGTCGGCGTGAGCACCACGACGGACAGGTGGCGGCGCACCTCGTCGCGGTCGAACGTCGGCTCGTGGTGCACGAAGAACCCGACGACCCGCTCACCGGCGACCGCGCCGGCGACACCGTCGGCCACGACCTCCGGGTAGTAGCCCGTGCGGTCGATGGCCTCTCGGAGCTCGACGCCCCGGTCGTGGTCCTCGCTGATCCTGCTGCGCATGCGTGCAGTCTGACACGCACCGCCGACCGGACCCGGTGCGGGCTCAGTTCGGGAGGGTGTCGCCGATCGGCGTCGGCATCCGGCGCACGAACCAGTCCGAGCGCGGGTCGGCGACCGGGTCGACGCGCGCGGCGGCCGTCAGGACCGTGGCGCCCTCGGCCCCGGCGAGGACGAGCCCCAGCTCCAGCGAGCTGATCTGCGGCAGGTCGTTCTGCAGCTGGGCGACGCGGTTGATCAGCCGCTCGATCTCGGCGACGTCGACCACCTCGCTCCCGCGGTAGCCGAACAGCATGGGCGACGACTTGATCTCGCGGACCATCGCGGCGGCGTCGCGCTCCCCCAGCGGCGGGATCCGGTAGGCCCGGTCGGCGAGCAGCTCGGTCAGCGGACCGGCGATCCCGAAGGACACCACCGGCCCGAAGAGCGGGTCCTCGATGCTCCGGATCGCGATCGGAACGCCCGGCCGGGCGTTCTTCTGCACGACGAACCCGGCACGCTCCGGCTCGGAGATCACGCCGTTGAGCGAGGTCCAGGCCTGGCGCAGGTCCGCCGCGGAGTACAGGTTGCGGCGCACGTGGGCGAGGTCGGGCCGCTCGCGCAGGTGCTCGGCGGTCGCCTTGAGCACGACGTCCCAGCCCAGCGCCTCGCCGGCCTCGATCGCCTCCTCGACGGTGCCGACCTTCCTGGTCTGCCACAGCTCGATCTCGTACGCCGCGAGCAGCGCGGTGAGCGACTCCAGGTCGACCTCGGCGCCGTCGGGGTTCTTCTTCAGCAGCTCGTTGACGATGCGCTTCGCGCCCGCGGCGTCGGCCTGGGCGGGGTTCGCGGGGCTGCCGCCGGGCGTGCGCAGCCACACGGCGTACTCCACGACGCGGGCGAGCGCGCGGACCGCCGCCTCCACACCGGGGTACGACGGCACCGAGCCGCGGCCGGCCGTGGCGCCCGCGACGTCGGGCACACGGAGCAGCTCGGGCACACCCTCGGCGCCCAGGAACGAGGAGACCAGCGGCTTGTCGGACTGCTCCCCGACGGCGGCCAGGACGTTCGCGACGTCCTCGCCGGAAACGTTGATCGGCGGCACGTACACCGCGACCACCGAGTCGATCTCCGGGTCGTCGATCGCGGCGTCGAGCGCGTCCTCGAAGTCGTCGGCGCTGGCGTCCGCGCCGAGTGCGATCGCCTTGTTCACGACCAGGCCGACGGCCGCTGCGGCGTCGGCCGCGAGCAGCCCGAGCGCGTCGGAGTTGCCCACGATCGCGACCCGGCGCCCGCGCGGCAGCGGCTGGTGGGCCAGCAGCTGGGCGACGTCGAACATCTCGTCGAGGGTGTCGACCTGGATCACGCCCGCCTGGCGGAACATCGCGTCGACCGCCGCCGGGGGCGCCACGATCTTGCGCACGGCGTGGCCCATCGGCACGCCCTGGGTGGTGCGGCCGGAGCGGACCGCGATGATCGGCTTGCGCTGGGAGACCCGGCGCGCGATCCGGGAGAACTTGCGGGGGTTACCGATCGACTCGAGGTAGAGCAGCACGACCTCGGTGGAGTCGTCCTCCTCCCAGTACTGCAGCAGGTCGTTGCCGGAGACGTCGGCGCGGTTGCCGGCGCTGACGAACGTCGAGAGGCCGAGCCCGCGGTTGTAGACCTTCTCCAGGATCGCGGTACCCAGCGCACCCGACTGGCAGAAGAACCCGGCGCGGCCGCGCGGCGGCATCAGCGGCGACAACGACGCGTTCAGCGAGACGGGACCGGCGGTGTTGATGATGCCCAGCGCGTTCGGCCCGATCAGCCGCAGTCCGTACGACCGCGACAGCCCGACGAGCTTGCGCTGCCGGACCCGGCCCTCCTCACCGGTCTCCGCGAAGCCCGAGGAGATCACGACCAGGCCGTGCACGCCCTTCGCGGCGCAGTCGAGCACGACGTCCTGCACGGCGTCCGCCGGCACGGCCACGATCGCGACGTCGACGTCGTCGGGGATGTCCGCGACGGTCTTGTACGTCGGCAGCCCGGACACCGCATGTGAGGTCGGGTTGACGGCGTACACCCGGCCGGTGAAGTCGCCGGTCACCAGGTTGCGCACGAGCGCCTGGCCGATGGTCTCCTGGCGGCGGCTCGCGCCGATGACCGCGACCGAGCGCGGGTTGAAGAACTTCTCGATCGAGGCGGCCTCCGCCTTGTGCTCGCGGTTCATCATCACGCCGATCGCGGTGTCGGTCGGGTCGATGGAGAACTCGAGCTGGAGCACCCCCTCCTCGTACTCGCTCACCACGCGGTAGCCGGCGTCGCGGAACGTCTGGATCATCCGGGAGTTGTCGGGCAGGACCTCGGCGACGAAGCGCTCCACGCCGCGCTCGCGGCCGGCCTGCGCGAGGTGCTCGAGCAGCAGCTGCCCGATGCCGCGGCCCTGGTGCTGGTCCTCGACGAGGAACGCGACCTCGGCCTCGCCGGGCCGGACCACGTCGTACCGCCCGACCGCGATGATCCGCTGCTGCAGCGTGAGCACGAACGCGACCCGCTCGACGTGGTCGACGTTGAGGAACCGGGCGAGGTCCCGCTCCGACAGCCGCGGCATCGGCGAGAAGAAGCGGTAGTACTTCGACTGGTCGGACACCCGGGCGTAGAACTCGACGAACACGTCGTGGTCGTCGGGGCGGATCGGCCGGATGTGGGCCGTGCGGCCGTCGCGGAGCAGGACGTCGGCCTCCCAGTGCTGCGGGGGTGCCTGCACCGTCGGCGCGTCCTGGGGGTCGGTCACCGGGGAAATCTATCGCGCTTCGGTCGCAGCGGCGTGGCCGCGGGCAAACCGTCGGAGGCGGTTGAGAGAATCCTCGGCATGGCACGCGGCAAGACGAAGCAGGACCTCCCCGACGACTTCGAGGAGCACATCCTCGACACCGACATCAAGCAGGAGATGGAGTCGTCGTTCCTCGAGTACGCCTACTCCGTCATCTACTCCCGCGCGCTGCCGGACGCCCGGGACGGGCTGAAGCCGGTGCAGCGCCGGATCCTCTACACGATGAACGACATGCGGCTGTTCCCCGACCGCGGCCACGTCAAGAGCGCCCGCGTCGTCGGTGAGGTCATGGGCCGGCTGCACCCCCACGGCGACGGCGCGATCTACGACGCGATGGTCCGGATGGCGCAGCCGTGGTCGATGCGGCTGCCGTTCATCGACGGCCACGGCAACTTCGGCTCGCCCGACGACTCCCCCGCCGCGATGCGGTACACCGAGGCCCGGATGGCCCCGGCCGCGGTCGCGATGACCGCCTCGATCGACGAGGACACCGTCGACTTCAAGCCCAACTACGACAGCCGCGAGCTCGAGCCGTCGGTGCTGCCCGCCGCGATCCCCAACCTCGTCGTCAACGGCACCACCGGCATCGCGGTCGGCATGGCGACCAACTGCGCCCCGCACAACCTGGTCGAGGTCGTCCAGGCGCTGCGGCACCTGATCACGCACCCGAAGGCCGGCCTCGACGACCTGATGCGGTTCATCCCCGGCCCGGACCTCCCGACCGGCGGCAAGATCGTCGGGCTCGAGGGCATCCGCGACGCCTACGAGACCGGCCGCGGCACGTTCCGGATGCGCGCGACCGCCCGGGTCGAGAGCATCAACAACCGCCGCAAGGGCATCGTCGTCACCGAGCTGCCGTACGGCGTCGGCACCGAGAAGGTCATCGAGCGGATCAAGACCCTGGTCCAGGGCAAGAAGCTCCAGGGCATCTCCGACATCAAGGACCTCACCGACCGCGAGAACGGTCTCCGCCTGGTGATCGAGGTCAAGAACGGCTTCGTCCCCGAGGCGCTCCTCGAGCAGCTCTACAAGCTGACCCCGATGGAGGACACGTTCGGCATCAACGCGGTCGCGCTGGTCGACGGCCAGCCGCGCACGCTCAGCCTCAAGGAGATGCTCGAGGTCTTCCTCGGCCACCGCTTCGACGTCGTACGCCGCCGCTCGGTCCATCGCCGCACCAAGGCCGCCGACCGGCTGCACCTCGTCGACGGCCTCCTCATCGCGATCCTCGACATCGACGAGGTCATCCAGGTGATCCGGTCGAGCGACAACGCCGCGGCCGCCAAGGAGCGCCTGACCGAGATCTTCGAGCTCACCGAGATCCAGGCCGAGTACATCCTCGACATGGCCCTGCGCCGGCTCACGAAGTTCTCCCGGATCGAGCTCGAGAAGGAGAAGACCGAGCTCGAGCGGATCATCGAGGAGCTCGACGCGATCCTGTCCGACGAGAAGCTGCTCCGGAAGGTCGTCTCCGACGAGCTCGCCGAGGTCGCCAAGACGTTCGGCACGCCCCGTCGCACGGTGCTGCTCGAGTCCGCGGGCACCGCGGTCACCTCGGCCGCCGTACCCCTCGAGGTCGCCGACGACCCGTGCTACGCCTACCTCTCCTCCAGCGGCCTGCTGGCCCGCACGGCCACCGCCGAGCGTCCGGGGCAGGGCGGGGGCCGCGCCAACCACGACGTCGTCGTGTCCGCGGTGCGCGCCACCGCGCGCGGCGAGGTCGGCGGGCTCACCAGCACCGGCCGGCTGGTCAAGATCGGCGTGCTGGAGCTCCCGCAGCTGCCCGACACCGCCAACGACCCGCACCTCGCGGGCGGGCTCCCGGTCAGCGAGATCCTCGCGCTCGAGCCGGGCGAGCGGCTGCTCGCGCTCTGCACGCTGGCCACCGACGGTCCCGGCCTCGCGCTCGGCACCCGCCAGGGCACGGTCAAGCGGGTCAACCCGGAGGTCCTGGGCAGGGACGAGTGGGAGGTGATCCGGCTCGCGGACGGCGACGAGGTGGTCGGCGCCATCGAGCTCACCACCGGCTCCGAGAGCCTGTGCTTCCTCACCTCCGACGCCCAGCTGCTCCATTTCGGCGCCGACGCCGTCCGCCCCCAGGGACGTTCGGGCGGCGGCATCGCGGGCATCCGCGTCGCCGCCGGCGAGCGGGTCGTGTGGTTCGGCGCGATCGACCCGGCCGCGCCCGAGGGCTCGGTCGTGGTCACCGCGTCCGGCTCGTCGACCGCGCTGCCCGGCACCGAACCGGGGGCCGTGAAGGTGACGCCGTTCTCGGAGTACCCCGCCAAGGGCCGCGCGACCGGCGGGGTCCGCTGCCACCGGTTCCTCAAGGGCGAGGACGCCCTGGTCTTCGCCTGGGCCGGCACCGCGCCCGCCCGGGCCGCCGCGGCCAGCGGCGCCCCGGTCGAGCTGCCCGAGGCGAACGGCCGGCGCGACGGCTCCGGCGTGCCCGGGAGCCAGCCGATCGCGGCCTGCGCCGGCCCGGTCGCGCTGCGCCTGGGCCTGGGCACCGGTGTGGAAGGCTGACGCCCGTGCGCACTCGGAACGCCCTCGCGGCGGCGGCCCTCGTCGTCCTGCCCCTGACCGCCTGCAGCGACGACTCCGCAGGCGCGGGCGGTGACCAGGACCCGACCGCCGTGCTCGCCGAGGCCAAGCAGAACCTCGACGACACCAGCGGCGTCCACCTCACCCTCTCGACCGACGACCTGCCCGACGGCGTGACCGGCGTGACCGGCGCGGACGGCATCGGCACCCACGCCCCGGCGTTCGACGGCACGATCACGGTCGCGCTCTCGGGCCAGCCGTTCGACGTGCCGGTGATCGCGGTCGACGGCACGGTCTATGCCCAGCTCCCGCTGACGACCGGCTGGCAGGACATCGACCCGGCGGAGTACGGCGCTCCCGACCCGGCCTGCCTGATGAGCCCCGACGCCGGCTTCTCGACGCTGCTGTCGGAGACGACCGACGTCGAGGCTGGCGAGAGCGTCCGCGGCGGCGAGAACAACGCCGAGGTGCTGACCGAGTACACCGGCACCGTCGCCGGCGACGTGGTCGCGAACATCATCCCCACGGCGTCCGGCGACTTCGACGCGTCGTACACGATCACCGACGACGGCGAGCTGCGCGAGGTGGACCTGACCGGCGTCTTCTACGAGGACTCCGAGTCGATGACGTACACCGTGACGTTCGACGACTACGGCACCGAGAAGGACATCACCGCGCCATGAGTGCGTCGCCGCGGGTGCTGCTGGGTCTCGCGGCAGTCGCCGTGGCGTTCGCGGCGGCGGACACCTACGTCGTCGTGCTGGCGCTGCCGGACATGATGGCCAGCTCCGGCATCCCCGTCGACCAGCTCCAGCGCGCCGCTCCCATCGTCTCCGGCTTCCTGCTCGGGTACGTCGCGATGCTGCCGCTGATCGGGCGGATCGCGGACCTGCGCGGCCGCGTGCCGGTCCTGGTCGCGGCGCTGGTCGTGTTCGCGATCGGGTCGCTGGTGACGGCGCTGGCCTACGACATGACCACGATGGTGGTCGGCCGGTTCCTCCAGGGCGTCGGCGGCGGCGGGCTGGTGCCGGCGACGCTCGCCCTGGTGGCCGACCTCTACCCCGCCCAGCGCCGCGGCGTCCCGCTCGGCGTCGTCTCGGCCGTCCAGGAGATCGGCAGCGTCCTCGGCCCGCTGTTCGGCGCGCTCGTGCTGTCGGTCGCGGACTGGCGGGTGATCTTCCTGGTCAATCTCGTGGTCGGCATCGTCCTCGCCCTCGCTCTGAATCGGCTGTCGGTGGTTGAGGTGCGAGCGAAGCGAGCCTCGAAACCACCATGGGACTGGATCGGGCTTGCGCTTGCCTTGGTCACCTTCGTCGCCTACGCCGTGGTCTGCATCGAGCCGAGCGGGATGATGCGCGACCTCACCTGGGGCCGGCTGTTCATCCCGGTCACCGGTGACAGCCGCTGGCTGACCCCGCTGGGCCTCACCGCGATCGGCGCGGCCGCGCTGCTCGTGGTCCGCTGCTGCACCGCGCAGCGGCCGCTGCTCGACGTCCGGGCCTGGATCGGGACGCTGCGCGAGGCCGACGTGCTCGGCGCGCTGCTGCTCGCCCTGGCGCTGTCCGGCGTGATCTTGGCGTTCGCGACCGCGGACCCCAAGGTGCAGGTGTTCTCCGACCAGGGGCTCTGGTACCTCCTCGGCGGGGCGCTGGCGGCCGTCGCGTTCGCGCTGCACCTGCGCCGGTCCCCCGCGCCGCTCGTCCCGGCCGGCGCGCTGCGCCGTACGCCCGCCTGGGGCGCCATGCTGGTGAGCTTCTTCATCGGGGCCGCGCTGATCGCGGCGCTGATCGACATCCCGCTGTTCGCCCGCACCACCGTCTACCCCGGCTCGCAGCTGATGGCGGCGCTGGTGCTGGTGCGCTTCCTGGTCGCGCTGCCGGTCGGCGCGGTGCTCGGCGGCTACCTCACCCGCACGCTGCCGGCCGGCGTCGTCACGGCCATCGGGATGGCGGCCGCGGCCGTCGGGTTCCTCTGGATGGCGACCTGGGGCCTGGAGTCCCTCGAGAGCCCCGTGGCGACGCTGCCGCTGGTGCTCTGCGGCTTCGGCTTCGGCCTGGCGCTGGCCCCGGTCAACGCGGCGGTGCTCGCCACCACCGGCGACGACGTGCACGGCCTGGCCAGTGCCTTCGTGGTCGTGTCCCGGATGGTGGGGATGCTGGTCGGGATCTCCGCGCTCACCACGATCGGGCTGCGCCGCTACTACGCCGAGCAGGCCGACCTGCCCCCGGCCCGCGAGGTCTGCGGCGGCGAGTCGCGCTGCGCGGAGTTCACCGAGCTGCTCAAGGTCGCCGGCATCGCCCAGGAGCACACCGTGTTCACCGGGGCGGCGGTCTGCGCGGTGGTCGCCGGCGTGCTCGCCCTGGTCCTGTTCCGAGGCGCCGGAACGCGCGCCGTGTCGACGGGTGAACTGCTGCGAATGGGCGGGTGAGGGCTGGGTAACCTCGGCTCGTGGCTGACTTCGACGACCTGCTGAAGGCGAACCACGAGTTCGCCGCGTCCTTCGACCTCTCCGGATTCGACGGCGTCGCGCACGCCGGCGTCGCGATCGTGACGTGCATGGACTCCCGGATCGACCCGCTCGGCATGCTCGGGCTCAAGCCCGGGGACGCCAAGATCTTCCGCAACCCCGGTGGCCGGGTCACCCCGCAGGCGCTCGAGGCGCTGGTGCTGGGTGCGCACCTGCTGAACGTCGACCGCATCCTCGTGGTCCCGCACACCCGCTGCGCGGTGGCCTCCAACACCGAGGCCGAGCTGCGGGAGCGGGTCGCCGCCTCGGCCGGCCGGGACGCCTCGTGGCAGCCGTTCCACGTGGTCGCCGACCAGGCCGCCGCCCTGACCGAGGACGTCCAGAAGGTCCGCTCGCACCCGCTGATCCCCGACACCGTGCTGGTCGGCGGCTTCATCTACGACGTCGACACCGGCCTGCTCGAGCAGATCGTCTGACCCAGGGCTACCCTTCGGCTCGTGCGGAAGACGTTCCTGCTCGGTGCCGGGTGCCAGAAGGGCGGCACGACCTGGCTGTACCAGTACCTCGCGGGATCGCCCCAGTTCGCCCACGGGTACCGCAAGGAGTACCACGTCCTCGACTCCCTGGACCTGCCCTCCGAGGAGCCCGCTCGGCGCCGCCTGGTCGCCGCCGCCGCGGAGCACGCCGCCGCCGACCCGCAGCCCGGGGACCGCAAGGCCGCCACGGCCGCGCACCGGCTCAGCATGTTCTTGGACCAGCAGTTCTACTTCGACTACTTCACGGGGCTGCTGCACCGCACGCCGGACACCCGGCTCGTCGCCGACGTGACGCCGGCGTACGGCATGCTCCCCGCGGCGCGCTTCGCCGCGGTACGCGACGGCTTCGCCGCACGGGGCATCAGCACGCTGCCGGTGTTCCTCATGCGTGACCCCGTCGAGCGGATCTGGTCGCAGGTGCGGATGCACGCCCGCCTCTACCAGCACCACGCGGCCGCGAAGGCCGAGTCGGCCGACTTCGTCCGCGGCCAGTTCGCGCGACCGGCGTACGCCGCGCGCACGGCGTACGACGAGACGATCCGGACGCTCGACAGCGTCTTCGGCACCGACGGCGTCTACTACAGCTTCTACGAGCAGCTGTTCAGCGAGGCGGAGGTCGGCCGGCTGTGCGAGATGGCCGGGATCGACTACGTCGTGCCCGGCTTCGACCAGCGGGTGCACTTCTCGCCGAAGACCTCCGACCTCCCGGAGAGCACCGTGCGCACCGTCGCCGAGCACTACCGCGGCGTGTACGTCGCGGTGGCCGAGCGGTTCCCCGAGGTCCCCCTGGCCGAGATCTGGCCGAGCAGCCGCTTCGTGCTCTGATTTCGATTCAGGTCCGGTTCAGGTCCGGCTCAGGTCGGGCGACGGCCTGCCGATGGTGCCCTCGGAACTCTCTGGCCCCGGCAGGAAGAGCAGGAACGAATGGCCGACTACAACGTGCTGACCCACTCCGACATGGTCAGCGCCGGGCGCGCGGTCTACCGCGGTCACTCGGGGCGTCCGCTGGAGCACCACCTCATCGAGGCCACGATGATCGACCTCACCACGAACCAGAGCTACGACTTCGCCGGCATCGTCCCGGCCTGGGGCGACCGCGAGCCGCTCTACATCTTCACCTCGAACCTGGTGCTGCGGAACAAGGACCGCGACTGAGCTCAGGGGCGCGAGTTCGGGCTCCGCTCACGCCCCAGCCTGAGGTCGGCGCGGACCCGGTCGGCGTCGATCTTGTTCTGCGCGTCGATCGTGCCGTCGCGCACCGCGAACCTGATCACGTAGTAGACGACAGTGAGCGCCACCACGGTCATGACCATGCCGACGAGGACCCCGAGAACCGTGAACGTCATGCGGTGAGGCTAACCCCGCTCAGGCGTCGAGCGCCTCGACGTCGACCTCGTACGCGCCCTGGACGATGAACTCCTTGCGCGGCGCGACGTCGGAGCCCATGAGGAGCTCGAAGACGTTGGCCGCGGCGTCGGCGTCGTCGACGGTGATCCGGCGCAGCGTGCGGTGGCGCGGGTCCATCGTGGTCTCGGCCAGCTGGTCGGCGTCCATCTCACCGAGTCCCTTGTAGCGCTGGACCGGGTCCTTCCAGCGCACGTTCTTCTTCTTGAGCTCGGCGAGCTTGCGCTGGAGCTCGTCGTCGGAGTACGTGTAGACGTACTTCTCCTGGCCCTTCTTCGGGTTGGAGATCTCGATGCGGTGCAGCGGGGGCACGGCGGAGTAGACCCGGCCCTCCTGCAGCAGCTCGGGCATGTACTTGTAGAACAACGTCGCGAGCAGGCAGCGGATGTGCGCGCCGTCGGAGTCGGCGTCGGCCATGAAGATGATCCGGCCGTAGCGGCGGGCCTCGAGGTCGAACGTCCGCCCGGAGCCGGCGCCCACGACCTGGATGATCGAGGCGCACTCGGCGTTCTTCAGCATGTCGCCGACCGACGCCTTCTGGACGTTGAGGATCTTGCCGCGGATCGGCAGCAGCGCCTGGAACTCGGAGTTGCGGGCGAGCTTGGCCGTGCCGAGCGCCGAGTCACCCTCGACGATGAACAGCTCGGTGCGCTCGTTGTCGTTGGCGCGGCAGTCGGCGAGCTTCGACGGCAGCGCCGAGGACTCCAGCGCGTTCTTGCGCCGCTGGGTCTCCTTGTGGGTCCGCGCCGCGATCCGGGTCTTGGCCGCTCCCGCGACCTTCTCCATGACCAGCTTGGCCTGCGCCTTCTCGGTGCGCTTGGTCGAGGTCAGGAACTTCTTCAGCTCCGCCGACACCACCTTGCGCACGACGGTGCGCGCGGCCGGCGTCCCGAGGATCTCCTTGGTCTGGCCCTCGAACTGCGGCTCCGCGAGCCGGACGGTGACCACCCCGGTGAGGCCCTCGAGCACGTCGTCCTTGATGACGTCGTCGTCGTTGACCTTGAGCACCTTCGCGGCCTTCATGGCGTCGTTGAAGGTGCGGGTCATCGCCTGCTCGAAGCCGCTGACGTGGGTGCCGCCCTTGGGGGTGGCGATCACGTTCACGAACGAGCGGGTCGTGGTGTCGTACCCGGTGCCCCAGCGCACGGCCACGTCGACGAACAGCTCGCGCACGACCTCCTGGGGGGTCATGTGCCCCTTGTCGTCGAGCAGCGGCACGGTCTCGGTGAACGTGTCGCTGCCCTGCAGCCGGAGGATGTCGGTGACCGCCTCGTCGGGCGCCAGGAAGTCGGTGAACTCGGCGATGCCGCCGTCGTGGCGGAACTTCTCCTCGACCGGGACGTCGCCGCGCAGGTCGCGGATCACCAGCTCCAGGCCGGGGACGATGAACGACGTCTGCCGGGCGCGGCCGATCAGCCCGTCGAACTCGAACTGCGCGTCCTTGGTGAAGATCCGCCGGTCCGGCCAGAACCGGACGCGGGTCCCCGACTTCCCCTTGGCGACGCGGCCGCCCTTGCGGGTGAGGCCGGACCTCGGCTCGAACGACGCGTCCGGGCCCTCGCCGTCGAAGACGCCGGGGGTGCCGTGGCGGAACGAGATGCCCTGCCGGGCCGGGGAGCGCTCGACGTCGATGTCCATCCGGGCCGAGAGCGCGTTCACGACCGACAGGCCGACGCCGTGCAGACCGCCGGTGGCGACGTACGAGCCGCCGCCGAACTTGCCGCCGGCGTGCAGCTTGGTCGCCACCACCTCGACGCCCGGGAGCCCGGTCTTGGGCTCCTTGTCGGTCGGGATGCCGCGACCGTCGTCGTGCACCTCGGCGGAGCCGTCGGCGTGCAGCGTGACCTCGACCCGGTGCGCCGACCCGGCCAGCGCCTCGTCGACGCCGTTGTCGATGATCTCCCACAGGCAGTGCATGAGCCCGCGCGTGTCCGTGGACCCGATGTACATCCCGGGACGCTTGCGCACCGCCTCCAGTCCCTCGAGGACGAGGAGGTGCGCTGCGTTGTACGTGTTGTCGATCGTGGGGCTCCTGCATCAAATCCGTCGGGGGTCTCGGTGACGAATCTACCTGCGACACGCCGGAGGCCCATGAAGGCACGCCTGCCGGGAGCGGGGCTACCGTGGTCAGCACTTCCCCGAGCAGCACCCGCGCAGCGCCAAGTACGAGCACCTTGGGTGGCACGTCACGATGTGGACACGATCGTTCCTCGGGTCGACGGATTCGCAACGCGACTCACCACCACCGCGTCACACTCATCAGGGACCGTGTTTCTCCACACAGCAGCTCTTGAAAAGCATGGATACCTGCCGATGAGGGAATGCAGTACATGATTGGATGACGTGGTCCGGACCACGTGACGTCGGGAATCTTGGAGCCCCTCGCTACGTTGAGCCAGACACCGAACGCTGAAGAAGAATTGAGGCCGATGTGACCACTGCAGTTGCCCCCAGCACCGCCGCGCTGAGCGCCGCGGACCGCTGCGACCGTTGCGGAGCCCAGGCCTACCTTCGCGTGGAGCTCCAGTCCGGTGGTGAGCTGCTCTTCTGCGCCCACCACGCCCGGGAGCACGGCGACAAGCTCAAGGAGATCGCCGCCCACGTGATCGACGAGACCCACAAGCTCTCCAACACGCCCGCCACCGCTCCCGACACGGAGCAGTGACCCGAGACCACCCCAGAACGGCCCCGGACACCTGTCCGGGGCCGTTCTGCATCTAGGGTGCGTCCGTGACCGCCACGGAAGTCCTCGTCGCCCTGGTGATCGCGGTCGGGCTGGTCGGCATCCTGGTCCCGGTCCTCCCCGGCTCGATCCTCGTGGTCGCGGGCGTCCTGGTCTGGTCCATCTCCATCGGCGGCCCCACCGCCTGGACCGTGTTCGCCGTGGCGACCGTGCTGGTCGCCGGCGGCGCGGTCGTCAAGTACGTCGTTCCCGGCCGCCGCCTGCAGGTCGCCGGGATCCCCGCCACCACCCAGGGCCTCGGGGTGCTGCTCGGGGTGGTCGGCTTCTTCGTCGTCCCGGTGATCGGGCTGCCGATCGGCTTCGTGCTCGGCATCTACCTCGCCGAGCTGGCCCGCGTCGGGTCGAGGGACGCCTGGCCCTCGACGGTGCACTCCCTGAAGGCCGTCGGGCTGTCCATCGTGATCGAGCTGGTGGCCGCGATCGCGGCCACCTGGGTCTGGATCTACGGGGTGCTCGCCACGTGATCACCCCACCGAGCCGCTCGCTGCGCTCGCGCCTGCAGGAGGACCCCGAAGGATGACCCTGCTGCTCTCACTCCTCGCGGCGGCGTCGTACGGGCTGGGTGACTTCAACGGCGGCATCTTCTCCCGGCGCGGGGGCGCCTGGGCGGTCTCCCTGGTCGCCCAGCTCGGGGGCACCGTGCTGGTGCTGCTGGTCGCGCTCGTCGACGGAGGCTCCCCCACGGCGGTCGACTTCGGCTGGGCGGTCGTCGCCGGGGTCGGGAACGGCTTCGGTACGGCGTTCCTCTACCGCGGGCTCTCGTCGGGGCGGATGGGCGTGGTCGCGCCGGTGTCCGGTGTCGGCGCCGTGGTGGTGCCGGTCCTGGTCGGCCTGGGTGCCGGCGAGCGGCCCAGCGCGCTGGTCTGGGTCGGGGTGGTCCTGGCCCTGCCCGCGATCTGGCTGGTGTCGCGGGAGCCGGTCGACACCCCGGCCGCGGGCTCCGGCTCCGGGCTGACCGACGGCGTCCTCGCCGGGCTCGGGTTCGGCACGCTGTTCGCGGCGCTGGCCCAGATCGACGAGAGCGCCGGGTTCCTCCCTCTCGCACTCAACCAGGCGATCGCCGGGGTGGCGATCATCGCGGTCGCGATGACGCTGCGCGAGAGCTGGGTGCCGCGCAACCGCTACGCCCTCGGCGGGCTGGTCAGTGGTGCGCTCGGCGCGCTGGCGACCGGGTTGTTCCAGGTCGCGACCCAGCACGGCTACCTGTCGGTCGCGGCGGTGGTCACGTCGCTGTACCCGGCGTTCACGGTGCTGCTCGCCGCCCTCGTGCTGCGCGAGCACGTGCACCGCACCCAGGCGTACGGGCTGGCGCTGTGCGCCGGCGCGGTCGTTCTGGTCGCTGCCGGCTGATCGCGGCAGTAGGGTCCGGCGCGTGGACGACCTCGTCTCGCGGACCGCGGCGGCCCTGACCGGGGAGCTGACCGGTCTCACCGACCACCTGGTCGAGCGGATGCTGCACGAGATCCCCGAGCTCGACGGCGACCCGGAGCTGGCCGACCTCCTCCGGGTCAGCGTGGCGGAGAACCTCCGCCTCGGGATGGCACGCTTCTCCGCCGGCGAGCGACGTGGGGAGCCGCCCGAGGCGGCGCTCGACTACGCCCGCCGGCTCGCCCAGCGCGGCATCCCGGTCAGCCACCTGCTGCGCGCCTACCGCCTCGGCCAGGCCGAGTGCCAGCAGCTGATGATCGAGGCGTTCGCCCGCGGCACCGACGACCCGGCGGCGATCGTCGCGGCCACCGTCGAGTTCTCGGCCGCGACGTTCGCCTACATCGACGGGCTGTCCGAGCAGGTCGTCCAGGCGCACGCCGAGGAGCGCCGGCGGTGGCTCCAGAGCCGCGCCGCCGCCCGGGCGGCCGAGGTCGCCACGGTGCTGGCCGGCGACGCGCTGGAGGTCGGCCAGGCAGAGCGGATGCTCGGCTACGAGCTCGGGCGTGCGCACCTGGGCCTGGTGGGCTGGGGCGACCCGGAGGTGCTCGAGCGGGAGGTACGCCGGATCGCCACCGACCTCGGTTGCGTGCGCGAGCCGCTCGTGGTGCCCTCCGACGCGGGCGGCGTCTGGGCCTGGCTCCCGCTGCCTCGCGACGGCGCCGACCCGCGGTCTGTCAGAACCTCGGCGGCGGGGATCCGGCTCGCGGTGGGGAGCCCCGGCGTCGGGCTCGCCGGCTTCCGCGCGACCCACCGCCAGGCGCTGGCCGCCCGAGCCGTGGCGTTCGCGGCCGACGACGACGCCCGCACCCAGGTCACGACGTACGCCGACGCGGGGCTGGTCGCGCTGCTCCGCACCGACCTCGGCGAGCTGGCCGGCTGGGTCCGCGAGGTGCTCGGCGACCTCGCCCTCGACGACGAGCCCCACGAGCGGCTCCGGGAGAGCGTGCGGGTGCTGCTCGCCCACGGCGGCAGCCACACGGCGGCGGCCGCCGAGCTGTTGGTGCACCGCAACACGGTGCTCTACCGGGTGCGCCGGGCCGAGGAGGCCCGCGGGCGCCCGCTCGAGGACGGCCGGCTCGACGTGGAGGTCGCACTCCTCGCCTGCCACCTGCTCGGCCGCCGGGTGCTCGGCTGACCTCCTTGTGCTGCCAGCACAACGGCCCCTCCGAACCTCGTGCTGCCCGCCGGATGCCGGGTGACCGTCGCCACTCCTAGCGTGCCGACATGGGATTCCTGCAGCCGAACCTCCCCGACCTCGACCTCGAGGCCTGGCGCACCGGCACCCGCGCCGAGCGGATGCGGCCGATGGCGCGGCACGTCGCCGAGGTCGGGTTCGGCACGCCCGACGTCGTCTTCCTGATGTACGTCCTCAAGATCGGGCTGTACGCCGGCGGCGGGCTGCTGTTCGCGCTGTCGACGTCCGGGGTCGACGGCATCACCGACATCGGGGCGTTCCAGAAGGTCGTGCTCTGGACCCTGCTGTTCGAGGTCCTCGGCCTGGGGTGCGGCTTCGGCCCGCTGAACCTGCGGATGACCCCTCCGCTCGGCTCGTTCCTCTACTGGCTGCGTCCGAACACCGTCCGGCTCCCCCCGTGGCCGGGCCGGGTCCCGTTGACGCGCGGCACCCGCCGGACGCCGGTGGACGTGCTGCTCTACGCGGCGCTGCTGCTCACCACCCTCTGGGCGCTGCTCTCCCCCGGGCCCGTCGTCGAGCGCGAGCGGGTCGCCGCGATGCTCGTCGCCCTGGCGCTGGTCGGGCTGCGGGACAAGACGATCTTCCTCGCCGCCCGGGCCGAGGTGTACGGCACCCTGTCCGTGACCTTCCTGCTCACCGGCGCGGACGTCGTCGTCGCCGCGCAGCTGGTGATGCTCGCGATCTGGTGGGGCGCCGCCACGTCGAAGCTCAACCGGCACTTCCCGTACGTCGTGCAGGTGATGATGAGCAACAGCCCGGTCCTGCGCTCGCGCCGGATCAAGCGGGGGTGGCACCGCTCGTTTCCCGACGACCTGCGGCCCTCCTGGCGCGCGTACACCCTCGCCCACCTCGGCACGGCGGTGGAGTACGCCGTTCCGCTCGTGCTGTTCCTGTCGCACGGCGGCTGGGTCACGACCGTGGCCGCGGTCGTGATGATCGCGTTCCACCTGCAGATCCTCACCAGCTTCCCGATGGGCGTCCCGCTGGAGTGGAACGTCTTCATGATCTACGGGATCCTCGCGCTCTTCGTCGAGCACGCGGACTACGGGCTCGGCGACGTCACCACCTGGTGGCCGATCGCGCTCCTGATGGGCGTCGTCGTGGGCACCGTCGTCGTCGGCAACCTCTCCCCGGCGCGGGTGTCGTTCCTCCCGGGCATGCGCTACTACGCCGGCAACTGGGACACGTCGTACTGGTGCTTCACCGAGGACGCCCTCGCGAAGCTCGACGCTGGCACCGTGAAGTCGTCGCTGCTCCCCCACCAGCAGCTCGAGAAGATCTACGGACCCGAGCAGGCCGAGCTCCCGCAGTACATCGGCTACGCGTTCCGCTCCATGCACAGCCACGGGCGGGCGCTGTTCACGCTGATCCCGCGGGTGCTGAGCGACCGGGACGAGGACGACTACCGCGTGATCGAGGGCGAGCTGGTGGCCGGGGCGGTCCTCGGCTGGAACTTCGGCGACGGGCACTTCCACAACGAGCAGCTGATCGCGGCCCTGCAGGAGCGGTGCGGCTTCGAGGAGGGCGAGGTGCGCGTCGTGCTCCTGGAGGCGCAGCCGATCCACCGGCAGACGCAGCGGTACCGGCTGGTCGACGCAGCCGAAGGCGAGCTCGAGCGCGGGTACGTCGCGGTCGCGGACATGTGCGCACGCCAGCCGTGCGACACGGACGTGCCCGTGACGGTCACCGGCGACCGCCGTACGCGCCCCCATAGGGCAGAGTCGGGCACATGACAGCCGACGCGGTGGTGGTGGGCTCCGGGCCGAACGGGCTCGCGGCCGCGATCACCCTCGCCCAGCGCGGCCTGCGGGTCGCGGTGCTCGAGAGGCACGACGAGATCGGGGGCGGCACCCGCACCGCGGAGCTCACCGTGCCCGGAGTCCTCCACGACGTGTGCTCGGCGATCCACCCGTTCGGGATCGGCTCGCCGTTCCTGCGCTCCCTGCCGCTGGCCGACCACGGGCTGGTGTGGAAGTTCCCCGAGGTCGACCTGGCGCACCCCCTCGACGACGGCACGGCCGGCGTCCTGGTGCGCGACCTGGACGCCACCGCTGCCGGGCTCGGCGCGGACGGCGAGCGCTGGCGGTCGATCTTCGGCCCCGTCGCGGCGCGGTACGACGACCTGGCGCCGGAGGTGCTCGGCCCGGTCCTGCACCTCCCCCGGCACCCGCTGCTGATGGCGCGCTTCGGCCTGACGGCCGGCCTGCCCGCCAGCCTGCTCGCGCGCCGGTTCCGCACCGAGGCCGCGCGGGCGCTGTTCGGCGGGATCGCCGCACACATCTGCCGGCCGCTGAACCGGCCCGCGAGCGCGGGCATCGGGGTGTTCATGGGCGCGGCCGGGCACCGGCACGGCTGGCCGGTCGCCGCGGGCGGCTCCCGGGCGATCACCGACGCGATGGCGAGCCTGCTGCGCTCGCTGGGCGGCGAGATCCGGACCGGCGCCGACGTACGCTCCCTGGCCGACCTGCCCGACGCGCGGATCCGGCTCTTCGACACGACCCCCACCGCGTTCGCCGAGATCGCCGGCCGCCGCCGGCCGCGCTGGCGGTACGGCATGGGCGCCTACAAGCTCGACCTCGCGGTCCGCGGCGGCGTCCCGTGGACCGCCGAGGCGTGCCGTCGCGCCGGCACCGTGCACGTCGGCGGCTCGTTCGCGGACATCGCCGACGCCGAGGCCCGCACCGCGCGCGGTGAGCTGGCGCCGCGCCCGTTCGTGCTGGTCGGGCAGCAGTACCTCGCCGACCCGTCCCGCTCGGCCGGTGACGTGCACCCCGTCTGGGCCTACGCGCACGTGCCGCTCGGGTACGCCGGCGACGCGACCGACGTGGTGCTCGACCAGATCGAGCGGTTCGCGCCCGGGCTGCGCGAGCGCATCGTCGGGATGCACGTGACCACGCCGGCTGAGTTCGAGGCGTACAACCCGAACTACGTCGGCGGTGACATCGCCGCCGGCATGGTCTCGGTGCCGCAGCTGGTCAGGCGGGCGCCGTACCGCACCGGCGTCGCCGGGACCTACCTGTGCTCGTCCGCGACCGCGCCCGGTCCGGGCGTGCACGGCATGTGCGGCCACCTGGCCGCGCGTCAGGCCCTGGCCGACGTCGTCGACCGGGGCCGCGCTCAGTCGAGGTAGTCGCGCAGGACCTGCGAGCGCGACGGGTGCCGCAGCTTCGACATCGTCTTCGACTCGATCTGGCGGATCCGCTCGCGGGTCACGCCGTACACCTTGCCGATCTCGTCCAGGGTCTTCGGCTGACCGTCGGTCAGGCCGAAGCGCATGCTGACGACGCCCGCCTCGCGCTCGGAGAGCGTGTCGAGGACGGCGTGCAGCTGCTCCTGGAGGAGGGTGAACGACACGGCGTCGGCCGGGACGATCGCCTCGGAGTCCTCGATGAGGTCACCGAACTCGGAGTCGCCGTCCTCGCCGAGCGGGGTGTGCAGCGAGATCGGCTCGCGACCGTACTTCTGGACCTCGATGACCTTCTCCGGGGTCATGTCGAGCTCCTTGGCCAGCTCCTCCGGGGTGGGCTCGCGGCCCAGGTCCTGGAGCATCTGGCGCTGCACGCGGGCGAGCTTGTTGATGACCTCGACCATGTGCACCGGGATGCGGATGGTGCGGGCCTGGTCGGCCATCGCGCGGGTGATCGCCTGACGGATCCACCAGGTGGCGTACGTCGAGAACTTGTAGCCCTTGGTGTAGTCGAACTTCTCGACCGCGCGGATCAGACCGAGGTTGCCCTCCTGGATCAGGTCCAGGAACAGCATGCCGCGGCCGGTGTAGCGCTTGGCCAGCGAGACGACGAGACGCAGGTTGGCCTCGAGCAGGTGGTTCTTCGCCCGGCGGCCGTCCTCGGCGATCCACTCGAGCTCCTCGACGATCTTCGGCGAGAGCTTGCCGCCCTTGGCGAGCTTCTCCTCGGAGAACAGGCCGGCCTCGATGCGCTTGGCGAGCTCGACTTCCATCTCGGCGTTGAGGAGCGGGACCTTGCCGATCTGCTTGAGGTAGTCCTTGACCGGGTCGGCGGTCGCGCCGGCGACCATGACCTGCTGCTCGGGCTCGTCGGTGTCGTCGGCGGCCGAGACGACGAACGAGGCCGACTTCTCGTCCTCCTCGATGGAGGGATCGGCGACGACGTCCTTCTCGAACTGCTCGTCGGAGATGTCCGGGAGGACCTTCTTGCCGTCGGGACCGATCACGACCTCGACCTCGGTCGCCTCGGCGGCGCCCTCGGCGGACGCGGCCTTCTTGGCGGCGGCGGTCTTCGCCGGCGCGGCCTTCTTGGCCGGCGCGGCGGCCTTCTTCGCGGGCGCCTTCTTCGCGGTCGCCGCGGTGGTGGTCTTGCGGGCCGACGTCGCGGCCACGGCCCGGGTCGTGGCCGGGATCTGCACCGAGATGCCCAGGGCGCTCAGGTGCGCCAGCAGGGCCTTGAGGTGGCGCGGCTCGACGGCAGCGTCCTCACTGGCCTGGCGGACCTCCTCGGGGGTGATGCTGCCCGTAGGCGTGCCCCGATCGATCAGGGCCACGACGGCAGGGTGCGTGAGCACATCGGCAGGGAGCATCTTGCGCGCGTTCGAGGACACGAACACCTCTCGTGAAACGACAGTCGAACCAGATCTAGGGCGCGGCCCGTCCCGGTGTCGTCAAGAGCCGCGGTTGTCATTCTGCCATGCGCACCCTGAGATCTCGCCAGTCCCCCCTCGAACGGGCGGACAAGCTGAAAGACCCCGTCGACGAAGGCCGACGGGGCTCAGCAGTTTCGCCCGAGCGACTGGTCCTTGGGAGGGGAACACGACGCGCTCCGGGGCCCACCGCGCACGACGCTAGTCGGCAACGGCTTGTGACCGGTGAGTAGGCCACGATGCGGTCCGGACTGGTCTGGCCCACTTCGTGACGGGCACGTGAACTGCGCCCGGTTCCGGGAGCCGGAAATGGAACAACCCCGCCGGAGTCTCGGGTCACCAGCGGGGTTGTTGCCACCAGCATGGCAGGTGTTTGACCGTTCAGTCAGCCGTTCTGCAGCTTTGCTGCCGCCTTTTTCTCCTTCTTGAAGTCGCGCACCTTCTGCAGGGAGGCGGCGTCGACCACGTCGGCGACCGAGCGGTAGCCGTCCAGGGCGTAGTCCCCGACCGCCTTCTCCCAGCCGGCGGGCCGCACGTCGAGCTGCTTGGCCACCAGCGCCACGAAGATCTGGGCCTTCTGCTTGCCGAAGCCCGGGAGCGCCTGCATCCGCTTCATCAGGTCGCGGCCGTCGGCGGCCTCGGTCCAGATCCGCTCGGCGTGGCCGTCGTACTCGTCCTCCACGATGCGGGCCAGCTCCTGCAGACGGGCGGCCATCGACCCCGGGAACCGGTGGATCGCCGGCGGGGTCGAGCAGAGCGCGGCGAACTCCTCGGGGTCCGCGGCCGCGATCCGGGCCGGCTCGAGGGTGCCGAAGCGCTCCAGCACCTTCGCGGGTCCACGGAACGCGTGCTCCATCGGGTACTGCTGGTCGAGCATCATCCCGACCAGCAGGGCGAACGGGTCGTCGGTCAGGACCTGGTCGGCGTGCTCGTCACCGGTGATGTGGATCGTGGCCATGGGTGGATCCTCTCAGGAGCCGGCGCACGGGAATGCCCGCGCACCAAGGAGACCGGCGAGCACCTCGTGAGTCATCGGGCGCCGGCAGTCAGACCACCGGGTCTTCGGTCGGTCAGTCGGCCTTGACGGCGAGGACCGGGCAGTGGGCGTCGAGCAGCACCCGCTGGGCGTTGCTGCCGAGGATGAGCTTGCCGACCGGCGAGCGGCGGCGCAGGCCGATGACGACCAGCTCGGCGGCGCTGGCCTCGGCGATGCTCAGCAGGTCCTCGGCGGGCTCGAAGCCGCGCACCAGCTGCCGGATGTCGAAGTCCACGCCGGCGCTCTCGAGGGTCTTGCGCACCGCGTTCATGTCGCGCTCGGCCTGGGTCGAGGCGTCGGCGTCGAAGTCGGTGCCGCCGCGGTGGGAGTTCACGACCACCAGCTTCGCCCGGCGCAGCTTCGCCTCGTCGATGGCCTTCTGCAAGGCCGCTTCGCCTTCCGGCTTGGGCACGTATCCCACGACGACGGTTCCCATGACCGGCACGTTACCTGTGGAGGACGAATTCACGCACCGGCCGGGCCGGGAAGGCTCCGGGTCGTGGAAGGGATCGCGGAGCCCGTCGACCCCGCGCTGGCCGCCGTGCTGCGGCGCGCGGTGCTGGAGCACGCCCGCACCGAGCGGCGGCGGGCGTTCCCGGCCCTCGTGCACGTCGGAGCGCCCGGCGGGCGCGAGGAGGTCTTCGCCGTCGTACCGGGCGAGCCACTGGACCACGGGCTGCGCGCCGACGTGGTCGCGGCGCTGCTGCAGCGGTCTCGACGCGGCCAGGCGGTGCCGCTGGTGTGGTTGACCCGGCCCGGCCCGCTGGTGCTGGAGGACCTCGACGCGCAGTGGCTGAGCGCCGCCCGCTCGGCCGCGGCGGAGGCGGGGGTGGTGCTCACGCTCGTGGTGGTGACGCGCAGCGGGTGGTTCGACCCGCGCAGTGGCGCGCGACGGGTCTGGAAGCGGGTCCGGGACCGCTAGAGCCAGGTGTGCACGGGCTCGTTGCTGTGCATCCCGGCGGTGTACTCCAGCAGCGTGCTGCGCAGCGCGTCGTACCGGTCGCCGTCGGCATGGCCGTGCATCTGGTTGGCGAACCACTCCGCGCCGTTGCTGGCGAGCAGGCAGCGCTGCTCGATGATCCCGAGCAGCCGGTCGATCTCCTCCGACGAAGCGCCCCAGGCGTCCAGACCCTGGTGCGCCAGCGGCAGGAGCCGGCGCAGCACCAGCTCGGTCGCGCGGATCTGGCCGATCCCCGGCCAGTAGATGTGCGCGTCGATCCCCTGCCGGGCCGCGACGTGGAAGTTCTCCTCGGCCGCGCTGAACGACATCTGCGACCACAGCGGCCGCTCGCTCTCGGCCAGCGCGCGGACCAGCCCGAAGTAGAACGCGGCGTTGGCGACGGTGTCGGCGACCGTCGGCCCGGCGGCGAGCAGGCGGTTCTCGACCCGGAGGTGAGGGACGCCGTCCGCGACGTCGTAGATCGGCCGGTTCCAGCGGTAGATCGTGCCGTTGTGCAGGCGCAGCTCGGCCAGCTTGGGGGCCTCGCCGCTCTCGAGGGTCTCGAGCGGGTCCTCGTCGTCGGTGATCGGGAGCAGCGCCGGGAAGTAGCGCACGTTCTCCTCGAACAGGTCGAACACCGAGGTGATCCAGCGCTCCCCGAACCACACCCGCGGCCGCACTCCCTGCGCCTTGAGCTCCTCGCTGCGGGTGTCGGTGGCCTGCTCGAACAGCGGGATCCGGGTCTCGCGCCACAGCTCCTTGCCGAGGAGGTACGGCGAGTTCGCGGCGACCGCGACCTGGACCGCGGCGATCGCCTGGGAGGCGTTCCAGTACGCCGCGAACTGGTCCGGCGAGGTCTGCACGTGGAACTGGGTGCTCGTGCACGCCGCCTCGGGGACGATCGAGTCCGCGGTCGTGCGCAGTCGCTCCCGGCCGTCGATCGCGATCGTGATGTCCTCGCCGCGGGCGTTGAGGATCTGCTCGCTGAGCAGCTTGTAGCGCGGGTTGGCGCTGAGGCTGTCGACGCTGAAGTGGCCCTCGGCCAGCGTCGGGAGGATCCCGATCATCACCATGTGCGCGCCGACCTCGGCCGACTTCTGCTCCGCGGAGTTGAGGCTGCGGCGCAGGCTGTCCTCGAACGTGGTCAGCCCGCCCTCGCGCAGCTTGGCCGGCGGCACGTTGATCTCGATGTTGAACTGGCCCAGCTCGGTCTGGAAGTCGGGGTCCTCGATCGCGGCGAGGGCGGTGGCGTTCTTCAGCGCCGGGTCGCCGTTCTCGTCGACGAGGTTGAGCTCGACCTCCATCCCCGTCATCGGGTCGTCGGTGTCGAAGCGCGCCTCGCGCAGCATCCGGGCGAACACGTCGAGATTGCGGCGCACCTTCTCGCGGTGCCGCGTGCGATCGGCCCGGGAGAAGTCCTGAGCCTCGACCTCCTCACCCATGCGTCGACCCTAGGCCCTCGTCGGGCGCCGTGTCGTGGCCCGTGTCGTGCCCCGTGTCGTGGCCCGGCGGGGCCGACTGCCAGGACTGCTCGGTCCGCTCGATCAGGTCGTCGACGACCGCCACGACACCTCCTCCTCGTTCCCAGGCCGAGCGCTGCCGCACGGCCCCGTTCTGACTGACCGACTGCGCGAGCATGGTCTCGGCGAGGTCGGTGTCCCCGGCGTCACGCAGCGCGGGCTCGATGGTCTCGATCAGGGCGCCGAGCACCTCGCGCGCCGGGCGCAGCTGACGCTCCACCGGGTGGACCAGCGAGTCCGACATCGCGAACCGCGCCGCCCGCCACTGCGCGGCGCGCAGCGCCTCGGCCCGCCAGCGCGGGACCGGTCGGCCCTCGCGCCAGCTCCGGGCCGCGGTCTCCACGAGCCCGCGGGCCAGGGCGGCGATGCCCACCGCAAGCTGCGGGTCGGTGCAGACGTCGCAGACGCGGACCTCGAGGGTGGGCAGGGCGACGGAGAGCCGGGCGTCGAAGTAGAGCATCCCGGTGTCGCGGGCGGCACCGGAGTCGAGCAGGATCTGGCACACCTCGCGGTAGCCCTCGACCGAGCCGAACGCCTCGGTCGGCCCAGCGCTCGGCCACCGGCTCCAGACCTGGGCCCGCCACGAGGCGTAACCGGAGTCGCGTCCGTCGACGAACGGGGAGTTGGCGCTCACGGCGAGCAGCACCGGCAACCAGGGTGCGATCCGGTCGAGGACGGCGACGCCCTCCTCCTCGGACTCGATGTCGACGTGCACGTGCATGCCGCAGGTGCCGCCGGTGCGGGCCACCTCGCCGAAGCGGTCCACCATGTCGCGGTAGCGGTCGTTGGGCGTGACCACCGACTTCTCGCTGGGCAGCGGCACGATCCCGCACGCGCCCGCGGCCAGGCCGGCGGCACGCGCCGCCTCGCCGGCGGTACGGCGCGCCGCGATCAGCTGGTCGAGTGCGTCGCCGGCGTCCCGGGTGGGGTCGGTCCGGGTCTCCAGCTGGTGGCGGAACAGCTCCTGGTCGAGCTCGTCGGTGGCCGCGCGGGCGCGGCGGCGGCCGTGCCCGTGCTCGCGGAACTCCTTGAGCACCCGCTGGGCCGCCGGTGCGACGGCGCGGGTCTCGGGGTCGAAGAGCAGCAGCTCCTCCTCGATCCCGATCTTGCGCACCGGCGTCCCCGTCATGGAGCACGCGTACCCGAAGCCGGGGGCACGCACGCGCGACGACCCTCACACCTGCTCCCACGCGTCCGGCGGGACCGCCCGCTGGAGCGCCTCGGCGACCAGCCGGGCGAGCGGGTAGTCCTCGTCGGCCTCGGCGCACCGGTCGAGCGCGCACCACGCGAGCGCACCGTGCCCGGCCTGCCAGGCGGCGAACGCCAGCAGGGCGGCCGGTGCCGCGAGCAGCGGCGTCGGCCCGCGGCGCACCACGTCGGACCA
Organism: Nocardioides caricicola; assembly: GCF_039541135.1. Taxonomy (NCBI): domain Bacteria; kingdom Bacillati; phylum Actinomycetota; class Actinomycetes; order Propionibacteriales; family Nocardioidaceae; genus Nocardioides; species Nocardioides caricicola. The sequence goes on from NZ_BAABFQ010000003.1 coordinate 551,959, forward strand.
GAACCGCACGTGGTCGTGCGCGCTCTCCCGGGTGATCGCGCCCCAGGCGGCGTCGCGCACCGAGGTGTCGAGCACGGCGCGCAGCAGCCGGGCGACCTCGTCGGCGCCGGGCGAGGTGGCGTCGTGGACGTGGTGCTCGACGAGCTCCCGGACCCAGAGCGCGTCCACAGGAGACCCGTGGACGTCGGCCAGCGCTCCGACCACCCGTGCGACCGCGTCGGGGTCGGCGGCGAGCGTCGCCCGCAGGTCCTCGCGCGAGGAGTAGGTGACCCGACCGTCGACGACGGCACGGGCGAGGAACGGGTGTGCCGAGACGTCGTAGGCAACACCCCACGGTGGGACGCCGGGGCGGGTGCCGACGGCGGGGTACCACCGCTCGCCGTCGGCGCGCAGCGCGTCGACCACGTCGATCCCGGCGCCGGTGAACGCACGCACCAGGGCCGTGGCGGTCCGTCGGCACAGCCGCGCGTCCGCGCCGTACAGCACGAGCAGGACCCGGCGCACCCGGTGGGAGCGCGCCGGGTCGAGCAGCGAGGTGACGACCTCCGGGATCTCTCCGGCGCGAGCCGGCAGGTCGACCCGGGCGTGGAACGCCTGGGCGGCGCCGAAGGTCAGCATCGCGACCGATTCGGTCGGCACGAAGCCGAGGACGACGGGGACCATCGCGAGGACATCCTCGGGCGTGCGGGCGGTGAAGGTGGTGGCAGTCATGGTGAGGACGCTCCCCGGCGGCGCGGACAGTTCCGGCCGGGCCGGACGCGGGCTGGGGAGAGCACTGCGACAGGGCGCGTTGTGGAGGGAACGTGGGCTGTCGGGGGCGCTGGGTAGGGTGCGCCTGTGCGAGGGGAAGCGTCGGTGCTCCACCTCGATCTCGACGCGTTCTTCGCCGCGGTCGAGCAGCGCGACAAGCCGTCGCTGCGCGGCAAGCCGGTGGTCGTGGGCGGGGTCGGCGGCCGGGGCGTGGTGTCGACGGCGTCGTACGAGGCCCGGGTGTACGGCGTCCGCTCGGCGATGTCGACGCGCGAGGCGCGCGCCCGCTGCCCGCACGCGGCGTTCCTCAGCGGCCGCTTCCACGCCTACCGCGACACCAGCGAGAGGGTGATGCGGCTGCTGCGCGACGTGTCACCGCTGGTGGAGCCGCTCTCGCTGGACGAGGCGTTCGTGGACCTGGCGCGCTCCGACCTCGACGACCTGTCGGTGCCGAGCGTGACGGCCTTCGCCGAGCGGCTGCGGGAGCGCGTGGTCGAGGCGACCGGCGGGCTGACCGCGTCGGTCGGCGTCGGCACCTCCAAGTTCATCGCGAAGGTCGCCAGCGACCTCGACAAGCCCGACGGCCTGGTCGTCGTGGCGCCAGGCACCGAGCAGGACCTGCTGCGGCCGATGCCTGTGCGGGTCATCCCCGGCGTGGGGCCCGCGACCGCCGAGCGGCTGCGCCGCGTCGGCGTCCACACCGTCGCCGACCTCGAGCAGATCAGCGAGGAGGAGATGGTGCGGCTCCTCGGCAAGGCCAGCGGGCACTGGCTCTACAGCCTCGCGCGCGCCCGGGACGACCGGCCGGTGGTCGCCGAGCGGGAGGCCAAGTCCGTGAGCGTCGAGGGCACCTACGACACCGACCTCACCGACCGGAGGCTGATGGAGAGCCTGCTGACCCGCCAGGCCGGCGAGGTGTCCGGCCGGCTGCGCAAGCACGGCCTGTCCGGGCGGACCGTCACGATCAAGGTCCGGCTGCACGACTTCACCACGCTCAACCGCTCGACCACGCTCGGCTCCCCCACCGACAGCCCCGCGACCATCGCCCGGCTGGCGCGCTCCCTGCTCGCCGACCTGGACACGTCCGGCGGGGTGCGGCTGCTGGGCGTCGGCGTCTCCGGGCTGGCCGACTGGGTGCAGGAGGACCTGTTCGGCGAGACCGCCGAGGAGGAGGTGGAGGAGCTCCCCGAGGTCGAGGTCCCCCACCACTCGCGGCGTACCTGGGCTCCCGGCATGGACGTCGTGCACACCGAGATGGGCCGCGGCTGGGTGTGGGGCTCGGGACGCGGGGTGGTGACGGTGCGGTTCGAGACCGCCGAGACGCCGGCCGGCCCGGTGCGCAGCTACGCGATGGACGACCCGGAGCTCAGCCCCTGGCGGCCTCCGGAGTCGACCGACGAAACCGGATCTCCTCCCCCGGCCTGACCTGCGCGCACTGCCAGAGGTCGTCGGGGTGCACGACGCCGATCACCGGGTAGCCGCCGGTCGGCGGGTGGTCGGCGAGGAACACCACGGGCCGCCCGGACGGCGGCACCTGCACCGCCCCGAGCACCATGCCCTCGCTGGGCAGCTCACCCTCGCGGCGCCGCGGGAGAGCCGGCCCGTCGAGGCGCAACCCGACGCGGTTGGAGTCGGCCTCGACGACATACGGCGAGCCGCACAGCACCTCGAACGCGTCGTGGGTGAACCAGTCGTCGCGCGGACCGGGCACGACGCGCAGCGGTCCCGGACGCGGCGGCCGCGGGACGTCGAACGCCGGCGGCTCACGGCGCGGCTCCCCCACCGGCAGCCGGGTGCCGGGCTCGACGCGGGGCGGGCCGACCCACGCGAGGGTGTCGGTGGACCGGGACCCGAGCACCGGCTCCACGGCGATGCCGCCGGCGACCGCGACGTACGACCGCAGCCCGGCCGCCGGCGGCTCGACCCGCAGCCGCTCGCCGGCGGGCAGCCAGACCGCCCGGCCGTCCACGGCGAGCCAGCGGGCCACCGTGCTGCGCAGCACCAGCCCGCCGAGCAGCACCTCCAGGACGGCGTCGTCCGGGTCGTTGCCGACGACGCGGTTGGCCAGCGCGGCCGCGGGCGCGTCGAGCGCCCCGGCGCGCGGGACGCCGAGGTGGGCGAACCCGACGCGGCCCCGGTCCTGGACCGTCACCAATGGACCCGTCTCGAGCACCTCGATCATCGCGCCACGAACCTCACGCGCGTGCCCGGCGGCAGCAGCGCCGGCTCGGCGCGCGCCTGGTCCCACAGCACGGCGTCGGTGCGGCCCAGCAGCCGCCACCCGCCGGGAGACGCGGTCGGGTACACCCCGCACCACGTCCCCGCGAGCCCCACCGACCCGGGCGGTACGGCGGGCCGCGGCGACTCCAGCCGGGGTACGGCGAGGTCGCCCGGCAGCCCGGCCAGGTAGGAGAAGCCCGGAGCGAACCCGCAGAACTCGGCGACGTACTCCACCGCGGTGTGACGCTCCACGACACCGGCGACGTCGGTGCCCCACTGCTCGGCGACGAAGTCCAGGTCCGGACCGTCGTACACGACCGGCACCTCGACCAGCTCACCCGCCGGCGCGTCCGCGCCCGGCGACCAGTCCGCCAGCGCCGCCAGGTCCGTGACGCCGTCGAAGAGCACGGTCGTCGCGGCCGGGACGATCTCGTCGGCGTGGACGCGCGGGCGCGCCCAGGTGGCGAGCGCGAGCGCGGCAGCGGCGTCCTCGACCTCGACGAGCACCGCTCGCGGACCGACCGGGCGCAGCTGCATGGGTCCAGTCTGGCGGAAATGGGTGAAGGGCCCCCGGCGGTATGAGCGCCAGGGGCCCTTCGGCTCGACCGGTTGCGTGACGCCCGGTCCACCGAACCGGATCTCCGACCCCGCCGCCCCCGTCACCGGGCCGACGCCGCGAGTTGCCTCGTGGTGTGGATCGTTGCTCCTGTCCGATCTCCAGCTCGCCTTGCGGTGAGCTGGTAGGGAGAGTTCTACGAGACCCAGGTCACACGACGCAAGACGTCCGGAGAACTCACAGGCCGCTCCACAGGTTCGGGCAGGTCATCCACAACAGGAGTGCACACTCCACAGGCAGTGGTCCAGACCTGTGCAGAGAGGCCCCGCAAGAGAGGCTCAGTACTCGATGCTGACGTTGCCGTCGGCGTCGTCGATCGTCACGGTCCCCTCGACGGTCGCGCCGTCGGCGGTCAGGTCGCAGGTGAAGGTCGAGCCGACCTCCTGCACGACGACGCCGGCCTCGCCGCAGTCGACCTCGACGCCGGAGAAGCCCTGCTCCTCGATGCTGGTCTGGAACGTCTCGACCACCGTGGCCACCAGCACGATCGGCAGCACCGGCTCGACCTCGAAGTTCACGCCGTCGTCGGTCACCTCGGTGAAGGTCACCGTGTACGCCGCCTCGACGCCGTCGATCTCGACCGTGCACTCGGTCGTGTCGCCCTCCTCGGGCTCGGACTCGTCCGGGCAGCTCGCGTCGGTCACGTCCAGGTCGGGCGTGACGTCCTCCTGGGCCTCCTGCACCTGCTTCGCGACGTCGTCGGGGTCGTAGCCACCCGTCGACACGCTGGCGCTGCAGGCGCCGAGGACGGTGAGGGCGGGGACGAGAAGGGCAGCGGCGAGGACACGCTGTGCGGTGGTCACCAGCGGAGCATGGCGGCTCGGGCGCCGCACCGTGGCTGAACAGCCGATCAGAAGCTGTGAACTAGGTAACCAGCCGCCTCCAGCGCCCGCCGCACCGCGACCGCGTGCCGGACCGCGCCGGGGCTGTCGCCGTGCAGGCACACCGAGTCGACCCGGGAGGCCAGCTCGAGCGCCTGGGCGACGATCGCGTCCTCGTCCTCGACCAGCGCGCCGGTCTCGGACCGGGGCAGCAGCCGGCCGTCGGCGCCGTCCCCGCGGTCCGGGAAGCCCTCGTGGAACACCGCACGGCCGACCGCGCGGGCCTGGGCCAGCAAGGCGCCCTCCATCCCGAGCACCGGCAGCGAGCCGGACCCGGACAGCACGGCCGCCGCCTGCCGCTCGTCGTCGATCACCCGGTGGTAGAGCGCGCCGTGCGGCTTCAGGTAGCGCACCGACGTCCCCGCCGCCGCGGCGATCTCCGACAGGACCCCGACCTGGTCCGCGACCTGCTCACGCAGCACGTCGTGGTCGACGTCGCGCGCGACCCGGCCGAAGTTCTCCCGGTCGGCGTACGACACCTGGGCGCCGATCGCGACGCCGCGGCGCACCGCCTCCTCGCAGACCGCGCGCATGATCGCCGGCGTCCCGGCGTGGTAGCCGCACGCGACGTTCGCGCTGGTGACCACCGCGAGCAGCGCCGCGTCGTCGGTCACCTCCTCGCCGAGGTCCGCGTTCAGGTCGATGTTCACCACGGCGCTATCGTCGCGCGCATGCAGCCCCCCGCAGCCGAACGGCGCGCCACCACCCGCGAGATCCACGGCACCACCCGCACGGACGACTACGAGTGGCTGCGGGCCAAGGAGTCGCCCGAGGTGACGGCGTACCTCGAGGCGGAGAACGCCTACACCCAGGAGCGCACCGCCCACCTCGCCGACCTGCGCCAGTCGATCTTCGACGAGATCAAGGCCCGCACCCGCGAGACCGACCTCTCGGTCCCGACCCGCAACCGCGGCTACTGGTACTACGGGCGCTCGTTCGAGGGCAAGGAGTACGGCGCCAGCTGCCGCGTGCCGGTCGCCGACCCCGACGACTGGACGCCCCCGAAGCCCGCCGAGGACACCGCACCCGACCAGCCGGCGCTGCCCGGCGAGCAGGTGCTGCTCGACCTGGACGCGCTCGCCGAGGGCCACGAGTTCTTCTCGCTGGGCGGCTCGGCCGTCTCCCCCGCCGGCAACCTGCTGGCGTACTCCACCGACGTGGTGGGCGACGAGCGCTACACGGTGCGGGTGAAGGACCTCGACACCGGGGAGCTGCTGCCCGACGAGATCACCGGCGCACTCGGCGGCGCCACCTGGGACCGCGACGGGCAGGCGTTCTACTACACGACCGTCGACGAGAGCTGGCGCGCCGACAAGGTCTGGCGGCACCGGCTCGGCACCGCGCAGTCCGCCGACGAGCTGGTCCACCACGAGACCGACGGCCGCTTCTGGGTCGGCGTCGGCCGCACCCGCAGCGACCGGTTCATCGTGGTCGCGAGCGGCTCCAAGATCACCTCGGAGTACCGGTTCTTCGACGCCGACGCCCCCGAGCTCGGCTTCCGCACGTTCGCCGAGCGCCGGGAGGGGCTGGAGTACTCCCTCGACCACGCGGTGCTCGCCGGCGCGGACACGTTCCTCGTCATGCACAACCACACCGGCGCCGACTTCGAGCTCGCGACCGCGCCGATCGCCCCCACGCCCGCCGAGGACTGGGTGCCCCTGGTGCCGCACGACCCCGCCGTGCGCCTCGAGGACGTCGACGCCTTCGCCGGCCACCTCGTCGTCCACCAGCGCAGCGACGGGCTCACCCAGCTGCGGATCCTCGAGCTCGGCGACTCCGGCGTCACCGACGACTACCTCGTCGAGTTCGACCACGAGGTCTACACGGTCGGCTCGTCCGGCAACCCCGGCTTCCACCAGCCGGTGGTCCGGCTCGGCTACACGACGATGGCGGTGCCGTCGTCGGTCTACGACTACGACGTCCGCACCCGCGAGCTCACGCTGCTGCGCCGCGCTCCCGTGCTCGGCGGCTACGACCCCGACGACTACGAGGAGCACCGGCTCTGGGCCACCGCCGAGGACGGCGAGCGGGTGCCGATCTCGATCGTGGCCAAGCGCGGCGCCCGCGAGGGCGTCGGCGGCGGCACCGGCCCCGTGCCGACGCTGCTCTACGGGTACGGCGCCTACGAGGCGTCGATGGACCCGTACTTCTCCATCGCGCGCCTCTCGCTGCTCGACCGCGGCGCCGCGTTCGCGATCGCGCACGTGCGCGGCGGCGGCGAGATGGGCCGGCGCTGGTACGACGGCGGGAAGCTGTTCCACAAGCAGAACTCGTTCTCGGACTTCATCGCCTGCGCGCGCCACCTGGTCGACACCGGGTGGACCACGCCCGACGTGCTGGTCGCCGAGGGCGCCAGCGCCGGCGGGCTGCTGATGGGCGCGGTGGTCAACCAGGCACCCGAGCTGTTCGCGGGCGTCGTCGCGGGCGTGCCGTTCGTCGACGCGCTGACCACGATGCTCGACTCGACGCTGCCGCTGACCGTGACCGAGTACGACGAGTGGGGCAACCCGGAGGCCGATCCGGAGGTGTACGAGTACATGGCGTCGTACGCGCCGTACGACAACGTCGCCGCCGTCGACTACCCGCCGATCCTCGCCGAGACCTCGCTCAACGACACCCGGGTGCTGTACGTCGAGCCCGCGAAGTGGATCGCCCGGCTGCGGGCGACCGCCACCGGTCGCCGCGACTTCCTGCTGCGCACCGAGATGGCCGCCGGGCACGGCGGCGTCTCGGGCCGGTACAAGTCCTGGCACGACCGCGCGTTCGCCCTCGCGTGGATGCTCGACCGCTTCGGTCTCGCGGAGACGAAACCCTGAGAAGTCCCTGAGAGTACGTCCCGGACGCAACTCCGGACGCCCCTCGCACGTCATTGCAGACAACAGGTTCAACGTTTGACCAGGGAATCCTTCGGACACCGTGGACGTTGAACAGCACGTGTGGGGGGCGCAAGGGCGCCAGCCACCGACGAGAGGAGGGCGTCCCATGGCAACACGTACTGCAACCGGCACGCGCGAGATCGAGGGCCGCGACAGCGTCGGCCTGTACCTCGACGAGATCGCCCGCAATCCGCTTCTCGACGCCGCCTCCGAAGTCGAGCTGTCCAAGACCATCGAAGCCGGCCTGATGGCCGAGCACCTGCTCGCCGAGGGCCGGGTCGGCCGCAAGAAGGGCGGCGCCCCGATGTCGGCCACCCAGGAAGAGCTGGAGTGGCTGGCCGAGGAGGGCCGCAAGGCCACCACGACGTTCATCAACGCCAACCTGCGCCTGGTCGTCTCGATCGCGCGCAAGTACGGCCGCGCCCAGATGCCGATGCTCGACCTGATCCAGGAGGGCAACACCGGCCTGATCCGGGCGGTCGAGAAGTTCGACTACACCAAGGGCTACAAGTTCTCGACGTACGCGACCTGGTGGGTCCGGCAGGCCATCACCCGCGGGATCGCCCAGCAGGCGCGCGTCGTCCGCCTGCCCGTGCACGTGGTCGAGGAGCTCAACCAGGTCGGCGGCGCGCGCCGCACGCTCGAGCGCCAGCTCGGCCGTGAGCCCGACGCCGCGGAGATCGCCGCCGAGCTCGGGATGGACCTCGACCGGGTCCTCGACCTGATGGCGTGGGGCCGCGAGCACGTCTCGCTGGACTCCCCCGTCGACGAGGACGGCGGCACCTCGCTGGGCGACCTGATGGCCCAGGAGACCGCTCCGGGACCTGATCTCACCGTGCTCGACGTGGAGTCGCGCGACCGGCTCAACGACCTGGTCGGGCAGCTGGACGAGCGGGCCGCGGACATCATCCGCTCCCGCTACGGGCTCGTCGACGGCCGGCAGCACAAGCTCGCCGACATCGGCGCCAAGCACGGCATCTCCGCCGAGCGGGTCCGCCAGCTCGAGCGCGAGGCGCTGCAGAAGCTGCGTCGTCTGGGTGACCCGGACCTCGCCGCGTAGCCGCTACGCAGTCAACCGCTCGAAGACCTCCGTCACACGCTGACGGAGGTCTTCGCGCGTTCCGGTGTTGTCGATGACGTACGTCGCGATCGCGCGCCGCTGCTCGCGCGTCGCCTGCGCCGCGATCCGCGCCTCGGCGTCCTCGCGCGACATGCCCCGGTCGCGGGCGAGCCGCTCGACCTGAACCTCGGCGGGCACGTCGACGACCACCACGGCGTCGAACGTGTCGGCGCGGCCGGACTCCGCCAGCAGCGGGATGTCGTGGATGACCACGCCGTCCTTCGGGGCGCTCGCCTCGAGCTCGGCGTACCGCTCGAACACCAGCGGGTGCACGATCCCCTCGAGCACCTTCCGCCTCGCCTCGTCGTTGAAGACGATCTCCCCGACCTTGGCGCGGTCCATGTCGCCCTCGGGCGTGAGGATCTCGGGCCCGAACGCCGCGACGACCTGCTCCAGCCCCGGGGTGCCCTTCGCGACCACCTCGCGCGCCAGCCGGTCGGCGTCGATCACGACCGCGCCGAGCTCGGCGAGGATCGCCGCCACCGTGCTCTTGCCCGACCCGATGCCGCCCGTCAGCCCCACTCGCATGGCGGACATCCTGCCGGATGCGGTATCAAACGGCGTGTGACGACCTACTCCCTCGGCTCCGACGACGCCGAGCTCACCCGGCTCGAGCAGCAGTCCGCACGGATCGCGGAACCGACGCGCATCCTGTTCCGCGCCGCCGGGATCGGCCCGGGCATGCGGGTGCTCGACCTCGGCACCGGGATCGGCGACTCCGCCGTCATCCTCGCCGAGCTGGTCGGCCCGTCCGGCGAGGTGGTCGGCCTCGACAACGACCCGCGGATGGTCGAGACGGCGCGGGCGCGGTGCGACGGGCTGGCCAACGTCTCCTTCGTGGAGGGCGACGTCACCCGGGCGCCCGGCGACGGCGAGTACGACGCGGTCGTGAGCCGGCTGCTGGTGCTGCACCTCGCCGACCCGGCGGCCGTGCTGCGCCACTACCTCGGGTCCGTGCGGCCCGGCGGCCTGGTGGTCACGCTCGACTACGACACCCGCGCGGCCGGCGCCGAGCCCGCCGTACCCCTGGTGTCGGAGATGTTCGGGCTCGTGGCGGCGACGCTGCGCTCGGCCGGCGCGGATCCGACGATCGGGTCGCGGCTCCAGGCGATCCACGCCGACGTCGGCCTGGAGGACATCGGCGCGCTCGCGATCACGCAGTACCTCCCGCCCGACTCGCCGGTCGGGCCCGGACTGCTCGCCGGCGTCGTCCGGTCGCTGGCGACGCGGATGGTCTCGCTCGGGCTCGTCACCGCTGACCAGCTCGACGTCGACACCCTCCACGACCGGCTCGCTGCCGCGCTGCGGGAGGCGGGCGCGTTCTTCGTGCCGCCGACGCTCGCGGCGTCGTGGGGGCGGCGTCCCGGACCCGTGCCGCACGAGCGATGATTTCGGCGCCGGCCACCGGTCAGCACGCCACACCCTGAGACCGCACCCGACCCGGAGGCACTGTTGAAGCTCCTTCTCACGTCCGGAGGTGTCACGAACGCCAGCATCCGGCAGGCGCTGGTCGACCTGCTGGGCAAGCCGATCGCCGAGGCCACCGCCCTGTGCATCCCCACGGCGGCGTACGGCCACCCCTGGGTCGGGCCCGGCGTCCGGGCCTGGCAGTTCATCAGCGGGACGTCGGAGAACCCGATGGTCGGGCTGGGGTGGAAGTCCGTCGGGGTGCTCGAGCTGACCGCGCTGCCGAGCCTCGACGAGGAGCGGTGGGTGCCCTTGGTGAAGGAGACCGACGTCCTGCTGGCCGGCGGCGGCGACGTGCTCTACCTGAGCCACTGGATGCGGGAGTCCGGGCTGGCGGCGCTGCTGCCGACGCTGTCCGAGACGGTCTGGGTGGGCCTGAGCGCAGGCAGCATGGTGCTGACCCCGGAGGTCGGGGAGGACTTCATCCAGTGGCGCCCACCGTCCGGTGACGACAGCACCCTGGGCCTGGTCGACTTCTCGATCTGCCCGCACCTGGCCCCCGACGGCATGCCGGGCAACTCGATGGCCGAGGCGGAGCAGTGGGCGGCCGGCATCGCAGGACCCGGCTACGCGATCGACGACCAGACGGCCATCCAGGTCGTCGACGGCGCCGTCGAGGTCATCTCCGAAGGGCAGTGGAAGCTCGTGTCCTGACCCTGGTCGGCAGCGGCACGGACCGCATGACCTACGGTGGGACCGCCGGTCTGCATCCGGCCTCCCACCCGCCGGACCAGGAGGGGCTCGCGTGAGCTGGCTGGCAGGAGCGGTCGCGCTCGCCTCGGCGGTGGCCGCGGGCTGGTCCACGGCCCTGATGCACTACGGAGCGTCCGGCGCCGGCCAGGGCGCACGCGCCAGCGAGCTGGCACGGCACGTCCTGTCGGAGTGGCGGTGGTACCTCGGGGTGGTCGCCTCGCTGGTCGGTCTCGCCCTGCACGCCACCGCACTGCACCTGGGCACCCTGACCCTCGTCCAGCCCCTGGCCGTCACGGCGCTGTTCTTCTCGATGGTGTTCCGCGACCTCCTCGAGCGCCACGCGCCACCGCGTCGCACCGTCATCTGGGGCGCGGTCACCGCCGTCGGTCTCGGCCTGTTCCTGGTCGGCGCAGGGCCGACCGGCGGGACCGACCTGCCGGACGGGCGAGCCGCCGCCGTGCTGATCGGCGTCGGGGCGGTGGGGGTGCTGCTGGCGCTGCGCGCCTCGCTGCGGTTCCTGGCGCATCGGGGCCTGCTGCTCGGGACGGCCGGGGGCATCGTGTTCGGCCTGATGGCGGGCGCGATCAAGTCCACCACCAGTGTCTGGAGCGATGGCGCGCTGCTCACGTCCTGGCCGGTCTACACGATGGTCACCGTCGGCCTCACCGGGTTCCTGCTGAACCAGCACATCTACAACCGCACCCGGCTGCCCGAGTCGTTGCCGATGCTGAACCTGGTGAATCCGCTGACGGCCCTGACCTTCGGCATCGTGGTCTTCGCCGAGCGTCCGAGCGGCTCGCCGGCGGCCATGGTTCTGGAGGTCGTGGGGCTCGGCATCGTGCTGGCCGGCATCTTCGTGCTCGGCCGCACCCGTCAGGAGTAGCGGTGGCTCTTCGCCGCGTGGCCGTGCTCCCGGGTGCACGTGCGACCGTTCATCGAGCGGTGTCCACACAGAGCGTCGGTGGGAGCCGCTGGAGACACCGGGCCGGTCTCCTGGGTCCTGGCCGGTCTCGTAGCCCGTCTCGGGGCCGGAGTCGCGGCGGGCGCTGACCTGGTCGAGCTCTCGAGGTAGCGGGCCTCCCGCATCGCCCGCACCGCTGCTTCCTTGCTCATCGTGGCTTCACGAGACGAACTCTAGGCGTGCGCACCGACAGACCCCGTCAGGCGCGACGGCGGCCGTGGAGCGCAACGGTCAGCCCGGCAGCTCCTCGGACCGGCGAGGGTAGCGGCGGCGTTCGACGGCCTTGCCCTCGAGGTCGCGGACGATGTGCAGCACCCCGCGCACCCGCGCCTCGTCCCGGCCCGCCTCCAAGGCCGCCTCCCTGGTCCCGAACTCACCGGTCACCGGCCCGTGGAGCCCGACCGAGTTCCGCCACCGGCCTTCTTCGCAGTACGTCTCGATGGGTTCTCCCACCACGTCATCCCTCCCCAGGTTGATCGGGCCGAGTTCGTGCGCCAGCTCCCACTGGCCCTGCCCGACGTCGACGGCGGAACTCTTCCTGCCGTCGACACCTACCTGTGTCCGCGAGCCGGGTTCGTTACACGGAGGCCGCCGGAGACGTCGTCCGAGCGAGCGCGGCCTCGGCGGTCGCGCGGCACACCTCCTCCCACGGCGTCGGCTCCAGGCCGAGCTCCCGCTCGATCCCGCTCGAGTCGACGACGTACGGCGCGAGGAACTGGTACTCGGTCTCACGCATCTCTCTCAGCAGCGGCACCACGGCACCGCCGAGGCCGAGCAGCGCCTTCGGCCACGCCCTGACCGGCACCGGCTCGCGGCCCGCGGCGCGGCAGACGTCGGCGACCGCCTGGGTCTGGGTCACCGCCGGGTTGGTCGGCGCGTGCCACACCCGCCCCCACGTGCCGGGCGCCTGCGCGACGGCGGCCAGCGCCCGGCCCATGTCGCGCACGTCGGTGAACGCGTGCGGCTGGTCGGCACGACCGAAGACGCGCACGCCCTTGCCCTTCAGCGCGCGCGGGGCCACCTGCGGGATGTGGGCGTTGGTGCTGAGCGGGCCCATGTAGTCGGAGCCGCGCACCTCGACCGCGCGGATCCGGCCGGCGTCGTGGCGCTGCTTCGCCTCGGCCCACATCGCGGCCCGCAGCCGACCCTTGGCGCCGGTCGCGGCATCCGGCAGGTCCTCGGTCATCGGGCCCGCGACGGCGCCGTACGCGTAGAGCGGCGCTGCGGTCACCAGCACGGCCCCGGTCCGCTCGGCGGCCTCGAGGAACGCCGCGGCCACCGGCGGCCAGTAGGCCTGCCACACGTCGTACGACGGCGGGTTGATGCAGTTGTAGAGCGCGACCGCGCCGGCGGCGAGCTCGGTGAGCCGGTCCGGGTCCGCGGCGTCGGCGGCCACCCGCCGCGCGCCGGCGACCTCGGCGCCGGTCCCCGAGCGGCTGACCAGCAGCACCTCGTGGCCCTGGGCGGTCGGCTCGGTGGCGGTTGCGAGCCCGACGGGCCCGGCTCCGACGACGACGTGCAGATCGGTCATGACTTCCTCCTGAGGTCCATATCGAGAGCACTGCTCTCGGTTTGGCAACAGTGACACACCCGGACCCCGAAAACAAGAGCAGTGCTCTCGAAATGTGCCAGGATGCCTGCATGGCCCCGAAGTCCCGCGTCGAGAACCGCGCCGAGCAGACCCGCGCGATCCAGGAGACCGCCCGCCGCCACCTCGCCGAGGTCGGCCCCGCGGCCCTGTCGCTGCGCGCGATCGCCCGCGAGGTCGGCCTGGTCTCGTCGGCGGTCTACCGCTACTTTCCGAGTCGCGACGACCTGCTCACCGAGCTCATCGTCGAGGCGTACGACGAGCTCGGCGACGCGGTCGAGCGCGCCCAGGACGCGGCCGGCGACGACCTCGGTGCGCGGTTCCGCGCGCTGTGCCGGGCGATCCACGACTGGGCTCGCGCGAACCCACACGAGTACGCGCTCGTCTACGGCTCCCCCGTCCCCGGGTACGCCGCTCCGGACACCACCGTGACCCCCGCGGGACGGGTCACCGGCGCGTTCCTGGCGCTGGCCCTGGCCTCCGAGCGAGCCGGGCACACCCTCGCCGCGACGGCTCCCCTGTCACCCGCCGAGAGCGCCGCGCTGGCACCGGTGTTCGACGCGGTCGGCGCGCCGATCGGCGAGGAGCGGCTGGTGCGCTGGCTGATGGCGTGGAAGACCGTGTTCGGCCACGTCTCGCTGGAGCTGTTCGGCCACATGCACCGCGGCGTGCTCGACTACGACGCGCACTTCGAGCAGGTGACCGCGCAGCTGGCCGCCGACCTCGGCCTCTAGCAGCCGTGGTTGACCTGGGCACAGGTGTCGGTCGCCCAGTCGAGCACGTAGCGCTCCTGCACCCCTGAGTACGACACGGTCACCTCGATCGGCGGCTGCTTCATCTCGTTCCCGGAGCTCTCGTAGCTGTGCACCACCCGCCACCACGTGCGGCCGCCGCCCTCGGTGGTCTCCGCCCGCACGGTCTGCCCGTCGGGGAAGGTGTACGCGACGTCGTACGCCAGGGCGCCGTCGGGGACCACGCCTCCGGCGACGCGGGTGACCTTCCCCGAGTCCGTGAAGATCGTGCTGACGGCGTAGGTGCCGATCTCCTCGACCGGTGCCAGCGGCCGCGGTCCGTGGACGGTCGTGCGGTCCCGGATGTCGCACAGGGCGAACCGGTCCCCCTTCACCCAGAGGCTGGTGTGCTCGTCGAACGCCGCCGCCTGCTCCGCGCCGGGGAACGGGTTGCGCAGCTCCTGGGCGCACGGCCCGTGGCCGGCCCAGTGGTCGCCGGGGTCGTCGGGGTCGGACGGCCCGGTCGCGGTCGGGTCCGGAGGGGTCGGCTCGGGCACGGGCGCGGAGGTGGTCGGCGCGACCGCCGGGGCGCCGGACTCGTCGTCCGGCCCCAGCTGCACCGCCCAGGCGGTCAGCGCGGAGACCAGGACGACGGCGGCGGCGACGACCGCCGGGACCAGCCAGCGGCGTCCCCGAGGCGGCTGCTGCGCCGCCTCGAGCAGCTCGGCGCGGATCCGGGCGCGAGACTGGTCGGGCAGCGGCTCGTCGGGCGGCGGGGTCAGGTCACGCATCGCGGTCTCCTCCAGAGGTCAGGTCGGTGAGTCGGGACCGGGCCCGGGAGAGCCGGGACCGCACGGTGCCGACGGGCACGTCGAGCGCGGCGGCGGCCTGCTCGTAGGAGAGGCCGGACCAGGCGACCAGGCCGAGCACCTCGCGCTCGTGGGCCGGCAGCGCCTCGACGGCATCCAGCACGGCCTGCATCCGCGCGGTCGACCCGAGCCGGTCGGTCACCCGGTCGGCGTGGTCCGGCTCGGCGGCCGGCCGCGGGAGCGCCGCCACGGCCCGCAGCCGCCGCCGCCGGGAGCGGGTCAGGTTGCGGCAGACGTTGGTGGCGACGCCGTACAGCCATGGCAGCACGCTGTCGTCGTGCAGTAGCACCCGGCGCCGGTGCCGCCACACCTCGAGGAAGACCGTGGAGGTCGCGTCCTCGGCCTCGGCCCAGTCGCCGGTGGCGCGGAAGCAGTGGTTGTAGATCCGGTCGCCGTAGCTGTCGAAGAGCGCGGCGAGGGCGTCCGGGTCACCGTCGCGCAGCCGCTCCACGAGATCGTGCTCGGCGGCCACCGCTCCTCCTCGCTGCATACCCGGACATGTCCGCAGCCGGGCCAGGGTTCCCGGCTAGCCGGCGAAGCGGCGGCGGTACTGCTGCGGGCTCAGCCCGCGCACCCGGCCGAAGTGGTGGCGCAGGGTCGCGGCGTTGCCGAACCCGACCTCGTCGGCGATCCAGTCGATCGAGTGGTCGGTGCGCTCGAGCAGCTCCTCGGCGGCCTGCACCCGCTGCTTGGTCACCCACGAGTGCGGCGTCGTCCCGGTCTCGGCGCGGAAGCGGCGCGCGAACGTGCGCGCCGACATGTGGCTGCGGCGGGCCAGCGTCTCGACGCCGAGGTCCTCGGACAGGTTCTGCACGATCCACTCGAGCAGCGGACCGAGGGTCTCGGCCTCGCAGTCGGGCACGGCGTTGGCGATGAACTGCGCCTGTCCGCCGTCGCGGTGCGGGGGCACGACGATGCGGCGGGCGGTCGCGGTCGCGACCTTGGCGCCGAACTGCTCGCGCATCAGGTGCAGCGAGGCGTCGATGCCCGCAGCCGAGCCGGCGCCGGTGAGCACGTTGCCGTCGCGGCAGTAGAGGACGTCGGGGCACACCTTCGCCTCGGGGTACATCCGCGCGAGCAGGTCGCCGTAGCGCCAGTGCGTCGTGCAGTCGCGCCCGTCCAGCAGCCCGGCCGCACCGAGCTCGAAGACGCCGGAGCAGTGCGCGTAGATGATCGCCCCGCGGTCGTACGCCGCCCGCACGACCTCGAGCACCGCCGGGTCGTGCTCGAGGAACCCGTGCTTGGGACTCAGGCAGACCAGGTCGGCGTCGAGCGTGGCGTCGAGCCCGCGCTCGACGAAGAGGTCGTAGTCGGAGCGGCCCCGGACCCGGCCAGGACGCGGCGTGCACACCTGGAAGTCAAAGACCGGCGTGCCGTCCTCGGGGTGCTCCGGCTCGCCCCACACCTCGACGAGCGAGCCCAGCCCGAACGGCTCGGCGCCGTCCTGCACGATCACGGCCACCTTCTGCATGGGGACAGCCTGCCTCAGGAGTGGCAGGAAATCAACGAGAAGTGACTTTTCTGCCACTCGTGGCAGGAAAGCATCAGGCGCAGGATTACTGCCATGACCTTCCTGATGATCCTCCTCGTCATCGCAGCCGCCATGGCCGCTGCGTCCATCCGCTCCATCGCCCGCGACGGCCGCGGCCCGCTGCGTCCGCCCTCCTCGCACGCCGAGGACCCGCGTTTCCGTGCCCCGCTGGCCCACTGACGGCCCACCGACGCCGGCCACACCGCCTGTCAGTGCAGCGGCAGCGGCCTCAGGGTGGTGCGCTCGATCTGGTCGAGCCGCCGCTTGAGCCGCTTGAACTGAGCCCGCTGCTCCCGCGTCATCTTGCGCGGGTCGTGGGCGAGGTTGCGGCGCTCGAGCGGGTCCCGCTTGAGGTCGTACATCTCCCACTCGGTGGGCTCGACGTCGTTCGGGTCGAAGTACTTCGCGAGCTTCCACCGCTTCTCGCGGATCGACCGGATGTGGTTCGGCTGCCGCACGTACGGCCCGGTCTTCTGCCCGGCCTGGAAGTCGTCGTAGGTGAACACGACCCGGTCCTGCGTCTCGCCGGACGCCGTGCCGAGCACGTGGCCGGAGTAGTCGACGCCGCGCCACTGCGGGTTGCGGGCCTCGTCCGGCGCCTCCACCAGCGACGCGAGCGTCGGCAGGATGTCGACGTGCGAAACCAGCTGGCGTGAGGTCCGCGCCGTGGGGAACAGCTCCGGGTTCGAGTAGATGAGCGGGACCTTCAGCGTCTCCTCGTAGAAGTTGAAGTTCTTCTGCTGCATCTGGTGCGCCAGGCCCTGCTCGCCGTGGTCGGACGTCCGCATCACGATCGTGTCCGCCAGCTGGCCGTTGGTCTCCAGCAGGTCCAGGATCTCGACCAGGTAGCCGTCGACGAGCTTCATCAGGTTGCCGTAGAAGTTCAGGTAGTTCTGCTTCTCCTCGACCGTCCGCGGCCGGCCGAACGCGTTCAGCAGCCGGACGTAGCTCTGCTGGGCCGAGGGCTTGGTCGACAGGTCCTCGTCGTGCGTGAGCGGGATGCCGATGTCGCCCTCGTACCAGGACGGGTCGCCGTACCCGGCCTGCACCCACTTCGGCGGGTCCATGTTCGGCGGCCCGGGGTAGAACAGCACGTCGTGCGGGTTGATCAGCGACACGATCAGGCACCACGGCTGCTCGGCGCCGACCCGGGCGTTGAGGAACGCGTGGACGCCCTCCTTGCCCTCCTCGTTGGGACCGTCCTCCGAGAGGTAGCGCCAGTCGTTGTCGGCGACCCCGCCGCCGCCCTCGATGATGTCCTGGTTGCCGCCCGCGTCCGGCGGGTTCCAGCGGGTGAAGCCGTAGCGCTCGAGGTCGGCCTGGGTCCAGTTGCCCGCGAAGCTGCCGTCCTCGCGCTCCACCACCCCGTCCAGCGGCTTGGTCAGGTGGAACTTGCCCTTGAAGACGACCTCGTAGCCGGCCGCCGACATCACCGACGCGATGTTCGTCAGGTCGGGTGACAGCTCGGTCTGCGGGAAGTACTCGGCCGGCATGTCCAGCTCGAGCGTGTTCTTCACGCCGTGCTGGGCCGGGTAGAGCCCGGTGAACAGCGTGGCCCGCGACGGGCTGCACATGCATGCGTTGCAGAAGGCGTTCTCGAACGACACGCCGTTCGCCTTCAGCCGGGTCAGGCCGGGCAGGTTCTCCTGCTCCCAGCCGGCCGGGAAGTGCTGGATGTTGCGCTCCTGGTCGGTGATGAAGATCAGGATGTTCTTCCCCGCGGCGGCGGAGTCGGCGGCGACCGAGGGGTCGGCGTACGCCGCTGCCTCGGCGGCGGTGAGGGCGATGGCCGGCGGCGCCGCGGCGGCCGACGTGAGCAGGCTACGACGGGAGATCGACATGGACCGACACTAGGGCGGAGCCAGCTCGTCCCGGGCGAAAATGCCCGAAGGCCCGCCCTGGTGGTCCAGGGCGGGCCTTCGTGGTCTAGCGGATCAGTTGCCTCCGCCGGTGAGCTTCTCGCGGAGAGCCTGCAGGGCCTCGTCCGAGGCGAGCGAGCCGCCCTCGGTCTCGGCGGCCTCGTCGCTGCCGCCGCTGGAGTACGACGTCGCCTCGCCGGCCTCGGCCTCGGCGACCTTGGCCTCGGCCTGCTGCTTGACGTGGGCCTCCCAGCGAGCGTGCGCCTTGGCGTACTGCTCCTCCCAGACGGCACGCTGCTCGTCGAAGCCCTCGAGCCACTCGCCGGTCTCCGGGTCGAAGCCCTCGGGGTAGACGTAGTTGCCCTGCTCGTCGTACGTCGCGGCCATGCCGTACAGCGTCGGGTCGAACTCCTCGACGTCCGCCGCGGTCGCGGTCTCGTTGGCCTGCTTGAGCGACAGCGAGATCCGGCGACGCTCGAGGTCGATGTCGATGATCTTGACCATGACGTCGTCGTTGACCTGGACGACCTGCTCCGGGATCTCGACGTGGCGCTCGGCCAGCTCGGAGATGTGGACCAGGCCCTCGATGCCCTCCTCGACGCGGACGAACGCGCCGAAGGGGACGAGCTTGGTGACCTTGCCCGGGACGATCTGACCGATCTGGTGGGTCCGGGCGAAGTGCTGCCACGGGTCCTCCTGGGTCGCCTTCAGCGACAGGGAGACGCGCTCGCGGTCCATGTCCACGTCGAGGACCTCGACGGTGACCTCGTCGCCCACGGCGACGACCTCGGACGGGTGGTCGATGTGCTTCCACGACAGCTCGGAGACGTGGACGAGACCGTCGACGCCGCCGAGGTCCACGAACGCACCGAAGTTGACGATCGAGGAGACGACACCCTTGCGGATCTGGCCCTTCTGGAGCTGGGTCAGGAAGCCGTGGCGAACCTCGGACTGGGTCTGCTCGAGCCAGGCGCGGCGCGACAGGACCACGTTGTTGCGGTTCTTGTCGAGCTCGATGATCTTCGCCTCGAGCGTCTGACCGACGTAGGGCTGGAGGTCGCGGACGCGACGCATCTCGACGAGCGAGGCGGGCAGGAAGCCGCGCAGGCCGATGTCCAGGATGAGACCACCCTTGACGACCTCGATGACGGTGCCCTCGACGACGCCGTCCTCCTCCTTGACCTGCTCGATGGTGCCCCAGGCGCGCTCGTACTGGGCGCGCTTCTTGGACAGGATCAGGCGGCCTTCCTTGTCCTCCTTCTGGAGGACAAGGGCCTCGACCTTGTCGCCGACCTGGACGACCTCGTTGGGGTCCACGTCGTGCTTGATCGACAGCTCGCGCGAGGGGATGACGCCCTCGGTCTTGTAGCCGATGTCGAGCAGGACCTCGTCCCGGTCGACCTTGACGATGGTGCCATCCACGATGTCACCGTCGTTGAAGTACTTGATGGTCGCGTCGATCGCGGCGAGGAAGTCCTCTTCAGAACCGATGTCGTTGACCGCAACCTGCGGCGCGTCGTAATCGGGAAGAGTGGAGATGGTGCTCGTCATAAGGGAGGTAGTTCCTTGGATGGATGGAGTCGTGCGGGCACGTCGATAGGGCTTTTCGTCGGCTCGAGGTGAGCCGCCGAGCGAGAATCCACTCCGTCTGGGACCAGGCAGACCTTCGGCGCACCCTCAAGACTACGCGGGGGGCGTGACGTACGTCCAACCGCGGGGCGGCCGCGGGCCGACCGGCACCACCCCTCGGGGTGACATGCCACCGACGGGCGTGGGTACGAGCGGGGCGAGTGGCGCTCGCCCTCGCGGCCGGGTGCCACGCCGGAGTTTCTCGGACTCCGTCGAGTGCCCGTGCTCCGGGCGCGATCGAGGCGATGTTCTGAGGCATGGGACTCCGGTCCGCTCTCGGTCCTTGGAGGCCCGATGAGAACTCGTCCCACCCTCGCCATCGGCGCAGGGCTCAGCACGATCGCGCTCTACTCGCTCACGGCCGTCGGCGCCCCGTCGTCCGCGGCCGGCGCGGCTCCACCGACGGACGTGCGAGCCGCGACCTCGGCCGAGATCCTGCACCTGACCGGACTCGACGTTCCCGGAGCCGCCACGCTCGCCGACGCCGGGGTGGCGGTCGCCACCGGCAGCGTCGACGGGGACGGCAGCCCGCAGTCGAACGCCGCCGCCACCAACCTGTCCGCCGCCCTCGCCGACCAGGCGCTGCCGGACCTGCTCACGAGCGTGGAGCAGCACGCGCTGCCCGACCACCTCCGACCGGACACCGGCCAGACCGCGGGCGGCACCGTGCCAGGCCTGCTCGAGCTGGGCGTGTCGACCGCGAGCGCCCAGGCCCGCTGGGCCGGCGACGCCCGCTGCCCCGCGCCGGGCGTACCCCTCACCCGGTCCTCGGTGTCGACGGCCGACGTCGGCACCGAGAGCCTGCCCGGCGCGGGCGAGCTGCTCAGCCTGGACGGCACCGCGTCGGTCCGCCAGGCGACCACCCTCGCGGGGAGCGGGACCCGCTCCGTCGTCTCGACCGCCCGCGGCAGCGCCGCCGACGTGCGGCTGCTGGGCGGCCAGGTGCGGGTCGCGGTGACGGACCCACCGGTGCTCACGTCGACCGCCACCGGTGACGCCGACGGCGCCGAGGTCCGCTGGAGCGCACCGGCGGTGACCGTCGAGCTCGGCGGCCAGGAGCGCACGCTGCCGGCCGACGGGAGCCCGGTCGACGTCACATCGCCCGACAACCCGCTCCTGAAGGTCGAGCTGAGCGTCGGCCAGCCGACGAACGTCGTCGAGAGCGACGACGGCACCCGCGCGTCCGCGAGCGCCTCGGTCCTGCACGTGAAGATCGGGCTCAGCGAGGCGACCGTGCTCGAGGCCGACCTGTTCCCGCTGCGCGCGGTCGCGGCGGCGCCGGCGGGCGGCGTGACCTGCAGCGTCGGCTCCGCGGACGCCGACGGCGACGGGCTCACCGATGACGAGGAGACGTCCGGCTCGGCCAACGAGGGCTTCGGCCGCGAGCCGACCGACCCGGGCGACGCCGACTCCGACGACGACGGGATCGACGACGGCGCCGAGGTCGCCGCCGGCACCGACCCCAACGACGCGGGCGACCCCGGCGAGGGCGACTCCGGGTCCGAGGGCCCGGGCACCCCGACGCCCGACGACCTCGACGGTGACGGCCTGGGCAACGACGCCGAGACCGACGCCGGCACCAACCCGGTCGTCGCGGACTCCGACGGGGACGGCCTGACCGACGGTGCCGAGGTCAAGGAGACCAGCACCGACCCGACCGACCCCGACACCGACGCCGACGGCCTGACCGACGGCCGCGAGGTCGACGACACCGCGACCGACCCCGGCGACCGGGACAGCGACGACGACGGCCTGGCCGACGGCCGCGAGGTCGACGACACGCAGACCGACCCCAATGACCCCGACACGGACGGCGACAGCCTCCGCGACGGCCGTGAGGTCGCCGTGACGAGCACCGACCCGACCGTCCGGGACACCGATGGGGACGGGCTGTCCGACGGTCGCGAGGTCCGCAAGACCGGCACGCGTCCGACGCGGCCCGACACCGACCGCGACGGGCTGAGCGACGGCCGGGAGGTCATCCGGACGCACACGCGGCCGCTGCGCAAGGACACCGACCGCGACGGCCTGAGCGACGGTCGCGAGGTGAAGCGGCACGCGCCCGGTTACCGCAGCTGCTTCTCGAACCCGAGGCGTGCGGACACCGACCGCGACCGGCTCGGCGACGGCCGGGAGGTGCGCCGCATCCACACCAACCCGTGCGACTGGGACACCGACAACGGCGGCAAGAGCGACGGCGAGGAGGTACGCCGGGGCAGCGACCCGCTGGACATCCGCAGCAGCCCGAGCAACCCGCGCGTGGCCCACACCAGCACGACCACGTGGTGGTGATCGCCGGTTACGCTCCGCACCGTGGAGAACCATCCCCCGGTGCGGGTCGAGCGCCGCGCGGTGTCGGAGGACGAGTCCCGGCGGGCCAACGGCCCCGACTGGGACCGCTACGCCGACGAGTACCAGGCCACGCACGGCGAGTTCCTCGGTGACTCCGGCTTCGTGTGGGGCCCGGAGGGCCTGACCGAGGCCGAGGCCCACGTCCTCGGGGACGTCGCGGACCGCGACGTCCTCGAGGTCGGCTCGGGCGCGGGGCAGTGCTCACGGTGGGTGCGCTCGCGCGGCGGCCGCTCCTACGGCCTCGACCTGAGCATGCGCCAGCTGCAGCACTCCCGGCGGATCGACCAGGAGACCGGCGTACCGGTGCCGTCGGTGCTCGGCACCGCCACCGCGCTGCCCTTCGCCGACGACTCCTTCGACATCGTGTTCTCGTCGTTCGGGGCGCTGCAGTTCGTCAGCGACATCGACGTCGCGGTGGCCGAGACCGCGCGGGTCCTGCGTCCGGGCGGGCGCTACGCGTTCTCGATCACGCACCCGACCCGCTGGATGTTCCCCGACGACCCCGGCGAGGAGGGGTTGGTCGCGAGCCAGTCCTACTGGGACCGGACGCCGTACGTCGAGGTCGACGACGCGACCGGCCGGGTGTCGTACGTCGAGCACCACCGCACGCTCGGCGACTGGGTCGCGCTGCTGGCCGGCGCCGGTTTCGTCATCACCGACCTGCGGGAGCCGGAGTGGCCGCCGGACCACGACCGGGTCTGGGGCGGCTGGTCGGGCGTCCGCGGTCAGTTCACGCCGGGCACCGCGATCTTCGGCGCCCGGCTCGGGAGCGACCGCAGCGCCTAGATCAGCCCCTCGGCCATCGCCTGGGTGACCCACGGGATCACGACGTCCAGCATCTCGTCGAGGCTGGTCGTCGCGGTGAACCCGAGGACCTCGGCGGCCTTGGCGACGTCCGGGACCCGGCGCTGCACGTCGTGCTCGAAGGGGTCGTCGCTGGTCACCGCGAACGGCTTGTCCGGTCCGTGCACCTTGCGCCAGATCAGCTCGGCCAGCTCGAGCACCGTGGTCGACTGGGCGGTCGACAGGTTGAAGTCGTCGTTGAGCGCCTGCTCCGACTCCATCGCCTCGACGATGCCGCGGGCCAGGTCGACGCCGTAGGTGTAGTGCCGCACCTGGGAGCCGTCGCCGAGGATGTGGACGGGGTCCTGGCCCTTGACGATCTTCTGGATCAGGTCCGGCACGACGTGGCTCATGGCGAGCTTGATGTTGCCGCTGGGGATCTCGACGTCACCGAGGGCCCGGCCCTCGCCGACGCCGACGCAGTTGAAGGGGCGCACGATCGTGTACGGCACGTGGTACTGGTCCCAGGCCGCCCGGGCGAAGTACTCGACGGCGAGCTTCTGGAACCCGTACGACGACAGCGGCGGCGGGATCCGGCGCTCGTCGCCCTCCTTCGAGGGCCAGTGGTCGGTGGACTCGAACACCATCGACGAGCTGACGTAGGTGACCTTCCTCAACCGGCCCGCGGGGAGCACCCGGATCGCGGCGTCGCACGTCGAGGCGATGATCCGCTCGTTGGTCGCGAGCAGGTCGTAGGGGTAGGTGTGGAAGTACGAGATGCCGCCGATCAGCGCGGCGCCGGCGATCATGTGGTCGCAGTCCGCGAGCAGCCCGGTCATCAGGTCGAGGTCGCGGACGTCGCCCTCGACGAAGGTGTAGGCCGGGTGGTCGTCGTACGACTTGGTCACCGGCCCGTACTTCGAGTAGTTGTCGATGCCGGTCACGGCGTAGCCGCGGCTCAGCAGCTCCTCGACGACGTAGCCGCCGATGAAGCCCGCCGAGCCGGTCACCAGCACTCGCTGGCCCACTCCCTCAGACACGTCCGCCGCCCTTTCCCTCGTTGCGCGCCGCAATCCTCGCACCCTCGGCCCGGACCTGCTCGACGGTGAGCTCGGGACCGAACGCGAAGAAGTACCAGCGCAGGTACTTCGGCACCCACCCCTTCAGGTCGAAGTGGGACTCCCCCAGCGTGCGGTCCAGCCAGATCGTGGGGAGCTCGGCCACCGGACGTCGCAGCCGGCGGGCCTTGGCCGTGAGCTCGAGGCCGATCTCGAAACCGCTGCGGCTGTCGATGCCGACCTCGCGGACGAACTCCGTGGAGTACGCCTTGAAGCTGTTGGTCGCATCGTCGGTGCCGACCCGGCCGAACGTCCCCAGGGTGCGGCCGGCGGTGCGCGAGAGCAGCCCCTTGAACGCCGGTCCCCCGACCTGCTGGCCGCCCGGGGAGTAGCGCGACGCGGCCGCGACCACCACGCCCCGCTCGACCAGGCGCGCGAGCGGGTCGATCATCCGCGGGTCGTCGCTCCCGTCCGCCATCGTGACGACCACGACCGGGTGCCGGGCGGCGTCGATGCCGTAGCGGATCGCGTTCGCCGGGCCGCGGCCGTAGGTGTTGACCAGCGTCCGCACCCGCGGCTCGTCGGGCACGTGCTCGTGCACCGCGGCGACCGTCGGGTCGTCCGGGTCGTCGACCACGATGACGATCTCGAACTCCAGCGAGATGCCGTCGATGAGCCGGTCCAGCACCCGGCCGATGCCCTCGGCCTCGTGGTAGGCCGGGACGATCACCGACACCGCTGTGGGCGTCACAGCAGCGACCCCTCTCCGAGCAGGTTCCACACGTCCACCACCGGTACGTCGACCACGAGGTCACGGTAGGCGGCGTGCGGAGCGCCGACGACGAGGAGGTCGGCCTCGGCGAGCACCTGCTCGAGCGGCAGGAGCTCCGGGTCGTCCGCGACATAGGGGTCGGTCGTGAGCACGCGGCCGGCGCGGAACGCGAGCACCCGCTTCAGCCGGTACGACAGGCTCGAGCGGCGGTCGTCACTCTCGGCCTTGAAGGCCATGCCGAGGATGCCCACGGTCAGCGAGGGCAGGTCGTGCTCCTGCTCCATCCGGCGCACCAGGTAGTCGGGCAGGCCCTCGTTGACGAGCATCGCGGAGTGACCGAGGGCGAACGAGCCGCCGGTGACCGACGCGAGCTGCATGGTGTCCTTGAAGAGGCACGGCCCGGCGGCGAAGCCGGCGCCCGGCAGGTCGGCCGAGCGCGGGTAGTCGCGCGTCATCGCGTCGCGGATCCGGGCGAAGTCCAGGCCCAGGTCGTTCGCGATCATGTAGTACTGGTTCGCGGCGGCGAACTTGATGTAGCGCCAGGAGTTCGTGAACAGCTTGGCGAGCTCGGCCTCCTCGGGCTCGAGCTCGATGACCACGTCCGTGAGCCTCGCGAACAGCGCCCCGGCCCGCTTCCGGGCCTGCTCGGAGCGGGCCGCCACCAGCTGGGGCAGCGTGAACAGCTCCGTCATCGCACGGCCCTCGGCGATCCGCTCCGGGCAGAAGGCCAGGTCGACGTCGGGGTGGTCCGGCGCCAGCAGCTTCTCGACCCTCCTGGTCACCCCGGGGAACACGGTGCTGCGCAGCACCACGAGCTGTCCCGGCACGAGCAGGTCGCTCAGCTCGCCGACCACCCGGGGCACCGCCTCCGGGTCGGGGCTGAGGTACTGGTCGACCGGGGTGCCGACCACGATCACGACGTTCTCGGACACGCTGACCTGCGCCCGGTCCGTGGTGGCCACCAGCCGGCCCGACGCGAGCGCGTCCTGCAGCGGCTCCGCGACGCCCGGCTCGAGGAACGGCGCCCGGCCGAGGTTGATGGTCTCCACGACGGCCGCGTTGATGTCGTAGATGCACACCCGCAGCCCGCGCGAGGCGAAGGCCACCGCCAGCGGGAATCCGACGTGCCCGCCACCACCGACGACACAGATGTCAAAGTCGAACTGCCGAGCCACGCGCCTGTCCGTCCCATCGCTTGAGGTCGTCGACAACCTACCGTTGGGACCGGTGGTTCTGTGGCATAGTCCCCGCCTGAGGAGGGCCGGTGCGAGAAGTGAGACCCGGGCTGTCGCGCCGCGCGGCGCTCAGCGCGCTCCTCACCGACCGTGAGCACGACCTCACCCTCGGCGCGGCGGCGACGTTGGTCCTCGCCCAGGTCGGCCTGACCGCGTGGGCCCTGTTCACGAACTGGTTCTACTACGACGACCTCAGCCTCCTGCTGGACGCGCAGGAGGCGGGGTTCGGCGCCGACTACCTGCTCGAGCCGTGGAACGTGCACCTGATGCCGTTCGGCCGGGCGCTCGTCTGGGTGGTGGCCGCGACCGGGCCGCTGAACTGGACGGCCGCGGCGTCGGCGACGCTGGTCGTCCAGCTGCTCGCGAACCTCGCCGCGGTCTGGATGCTGGTCACGCTCTTCGGCCGGCGCTGGGGCATCCTCGTCCCCCTCACGCTCTACCTGAGCACGTCGATGACCGTGCCGGCGCTGATGTGGTGGACCGCGAGCCTCAACCAGCTCACCATGCAGCTCGGGTTCTTCGCGGCCGTGGCCGCCGCGGTCCGCTACTTCCGTGGCGACGGCCTGCGCTGGGCGGTCGCGGCGTACGCCGGGGTCGCCGTCGGGCTCGTCTCCGACGTCAAGGCCCTGCTGATCGTCCCGGTCGTCGCGTTCCTCGCGGTCGCGTACTTCAGCTCGGGAGGGATCGTCCGCCGCCTGGTCGGGACGGTCCGGCGCTACTGGCCCGCCGTCGTGATGGGCGCCGTCCCGGGCCTGGGCTACGCCGCCTACTACGCCAGCCACACCAGTGGGCAGACCGAGCTTCCCTCGGTCGTCGACGCGCTGGAGGCCGTCGACAACATGCTCGGCACCGCGTTCCCCGCGGCGGTCGCCGGCGGCCCGTGGCGCTGGACGCAGAAGGTGGGTGTCGCCGCTCCCCCGGACTGGGCGGTCCACCTGTCGTGGATCCTCATCGTCCTGGTGATCGTCTACAGCGTGCTGCGCCGCCGGCGGGCCGGCCGGGCCTGGGCACTGCTGGCGGGCTACCTCGCGGTCCTGGCGGGGCTCGTGGTCACGAACCGGGTGGCGGCGTTCGGCGCCGACATCGGTCTCGAGTACCGCTACCTCACCGACGCGGCGTGCGTGGTCGCGCTGACGCTCGGCCTGGCGTTCCTGCCCGTCGAGGGCGCTCTGGAGAGCAGCGAGCCACGCGACCCGCCGCTCCTCACCCGCGCCGTCCCGGCCACGGCCGTCGTGGTGGTCACGGCCCTGGTCGCCGTCTCGGGCACGGTCAGCACGGTCCGCTACGTCAACTGGTGGCGCGACCACAACGTCGGCGCGTCCTTCATGGAGACGCTGGCGTCCGAGCTGGAGCACCACGGCGTCGTCGACGCCGCCGACACCCCGGTCCCCGACCCGGTGATGTCGGGGCTGCTGGATCCCGACAACCGGGTCTCGCGGCTCTCCCGGCTCCTGCCCGGAGAGCTGTCGTTCCCGGAGTGGTCCCCCGCGCTGGCCGTCGTCGCCGAGGACGGGACCCTGCGCGAGGTCGAGATCGACGGCGGCACCGCGGCCGCGCCCGGACCGATCGAGGGCTGCGGCTGGCAGGTCGACGAGGACGGGCTCACGATCCCGCTCACCAACCAGACGCTCGACTGGACCTGGTGGGTGCGGATCGGCTACCTGGCCAACGCGGACTCGCCGGTCACCGTCGAGGCCGGGACCAGCACCGTCGACGCGGAGGTCATGGCCGGGCTGCACGACCTGTATGTGAAGATCAGCGGGAGCTTCGACAGCCTGCGGATCGACGGCCTGGACCCCGGCGTCGTGATGTGCGTGGACGCCGTCGAGGTGGGTGACCCGAAGCCCGGAGGAGAGCTGCCGTGAGCACCGACACGACCTCGTCGCGGCTGGAGGTCAACCCCCAGTTCGCGGTCCTCGACTCACTGCGCGCCATCGGGGCCCTGGCGGTCCTCACCACGCACGTCGCGTTCCAGTCCGGCGCCTACGTGCGCGACGGGACGTGGGGCGCGATCCTGTCTCGCCTCGACGTCGGTGTCGCGATCTTCTTCGTGCTGTCCGGCTTCCTGCTCAGCCGGCCGTACTTCGCCCGCCGCGCGGCGACCCTGCCCCACCCCGGGACCGGCCGCTACTACTGGAAGCGGCTGCTGCGGATCTACCCGGTGTACATCGTGACCGTCGTGCTGGCGCTCACGCTCATCCCGGAGAACGACGGCCTCAGCGTGACCGCGTGGGTGCACACGCTGACGATGACCAACATCTACTCGACCACCCTGCTCCCCCAGGGCCTGACCCAGATGTGGAGCCTCGCGGTCGAGGTCTCGTTCTACGCGGTGCTGCCGCTGCTGATGTTCCTCGCCCTCGGCCGCCGGGGCGCACTGCGGCCCGTGCGGGTCACGGTGCTGCTCGCGGCGATGGTCGCGCTCAGCTGCTGGTGGCACCTCGGCCTCGCCGCCACCGTGGACCAGCACACCGACGGCACCCCCGCGCAGTGGCTGCCGGCGTACCTGAGCTGGTTCGCGGTCGGGATCGGCCTGGCGCTGGCGCACGTGCTCGACCAGACCCGCGAGCGGCCGCCGGCGGTCTGCCGCACGCTCGACCACCTGGCCGGCTCGCCGGGCGTCTGTTGGACCGCCGTGGCCGGCCTGATGCTCGTGGCGTCGACCCCGCTGGCGGGGCCGACGCTGCTGTACGCCGCGACCGACGCCGAGTCGCTCACCAAGCACGCGCTGTACGCCGTCATCGGTGGGCTGGTCGTGCTGACCGGGATCCGGGCCGTGCCCGACTCCCGGTACGCGCACCTGATGTCGGCGCCGCTGCCGCGCCACATCGGGCACATCTCCTACAGCGTGTTCTGCATCCACCTGCCGATCCTCTACCTGGTGATGCAGGTGACCGACTACCCGCTCTTCGGCGGCCACACCTGGCAGATCTGGTGCCTCACCGTCGTGCTCAGCCTGGCGGCGTCCGAGGTGCTCTACCGGGTGGTCGAGCTGCCGGCGATGCGCCTCAAGAACCTGCGGCTGCGGCGTTCGCCGAGGACCCCGCCGACCACCCCGCCGACCACCAAGCACAGGGCGACCAACACCGCGTAGTGCGGCCAGGCGAGGTCGCCCGCCCAGCCGTTCGTGGATCCCCACGGCCGCGCCAGGTAGGCGGCGGCCGCCGGGACCAGCGTCACGACCACGAGCGCCGCGAGGACCGTCGGTGCCCGCGACGCGGCCACGGCGCCGACGACGACCGCGACGACGGCCAGCGCGAACCCGGTCCATCCGGCCAGCAGTCCTGCCCCCAGCACGCCGAGCACGGCGAGCACCGGCGCGGGACAGCGGGCCGGGCGCAGCTGCGGTGCAGCGGTGTCGCGCCACGGGCGCCAGCGCACGAGGGTGAGGACCAGGAGTGCGAGCACCGCCACGGCGCCCCCGAGGAGACCGGCGCGGTAGGCCCGGTCCGGCGTGAACTCGGCGCGCACCGGCGTTCCGTCCTGCAGCTCCCAGCCCTGCTGCCACCCGTCGACGAGGACGGGCTCGAGCTCCTGTCCGTCCTGGGTCGCGGTCCAGCCGTCGTTGGCGTTCTGTCGCAGGGCCAGCAGCTGTCCCGCCGGGGCCGGCTCGACCGTCAGGTCCGCCGCCGAGCCCGGGTCCACCGCGGTCGAGGTCGCACCCGCGGACCAGGTGGTGTCGTCGGCCAGCACGAGCGACACCGGCGTGAACAGCCGCGACGTGCTGACGTCGACGACGCTGGTGCCGGCCGGCACCTCGACCTGCGGGTCGCCGCAGATCGTGGCCTTCACCGTGGCGCCGACGAACAGCTGGCGCTCGGTGGCCTCCACCGCGGTCGGGAACGTCTGGTCCGCGATCGACACCGCAGGGCCCGAACCGCACGGCGTCTCGACCACGGTGTCGCCGACCGCGCGCGGGATCGCGGGCACCCCGAGCACGCGCAGCTCCGTGATGCCCACGGGGACGTCCGACGGGGTCCTGTCGAAGTCGATGGTGACCGCCGGGTCCGCCTCCTCGACGGCCAGCGTCAGCGTGTCGGTCCGGATCGCCGGCAGCTCCACGTTGCCCCGGGAGTCGACGTCGACGGTCCGGCTGCCGCCGGGCCACGTCACGACGAGCCGGTTCGGCAGCCGCGCGTCCGCCTCGGCCAGCAGCCGCAGCTGCAGGCCGGTCACCCGCCGCGGCCCGAACCACGTCAGCCGCAGCTCGGGGTGCACGTCGGAGAGGGACGCGGTCCAGGTGGTCCCCGGGTCGCCGTCGATCGCGGCCAGCGCCGAGGAGCGCAGGTCCGGGTTGCTGCGCGAGGTCGCCGTCGCCGTGGCGAACTTGTCGCGATCGAGCAGCGCCTCGAGGTCCGCGCCGACGCGTCCGCGCACGCGCAGCTCGATGTCGTCGTACTGCCCGGCCTCCGGCAGCGTCACGAGCCGGCGGAAGCCCAGCGGCTCCTCGGGCGCGACCTCACGCCCCGGCACGCAGCGCACGCTGGTGGCCACCTCGACGCACCCGGTGCGGGCGTCGGAGACCGCGCGCAGCACGATCCGGGCCGGCGCTCCCCACTCCTCGGGGACCGGCGGGAGGACCAGCGACCGGGTGGCGGTGAGACCTGGGATGCGCACCTCGGCGAGGGCCATCTGCCGCCCGGCGCGGCCGGACGCGTCCTCGACGCGCACCGAGTCGACGGCTGCACCGTCGAGCCGGATGGACCGCGTCGAGCCGGCCGAGATCGTGACCGGCTCCGACACCCGGTCGCCGGCGCGGACCCGGACGATCTCCTGCTCGTGGGGACCGGCGGTCACCTGGATTTCCGCGACCGGCGTCGGCGCCTCGAGCTGCACCTCCCACCAGCCGTCGGCGGTGAACTGGGAGGCCTGCCAGTAGGTCTGCGGGGACCGGTCGAGGGCGGCGAACGGGAGCTGACCGCGCTGGACGACGCCGAGGCTGTTGGCGTCGGAGCGGGACGACGAGGCGGTGACCCCGGCGATGCCGTCGTAGCGCGCCCAGGTCACCCACGGGTCGGCACCCTCCGGCAGGTAGTCACGCGTGGGGTTGGCGAGCCGGCGGGGGTCGCTCGGCGCGAGCGTCGCCGACTGTCCGTTGTGGAGCCTGCCGAAGTGCCGCTCGACGGCCCGCAGCCCGTCGGTCAGGATGACCGGGGCTCCCGGAGCCTCGTCCGTGGGCACGTCGACGGCCAGCCGTGTCGGCTCGACGCCGAGGACGCCGGACTCCGAGAGCGGCAGGAGGTCCTCCGAGCCGCCGACGACGACCGGCGCGACCTCGCTGGTCACGGCGCGCTCGCGGTCGCCGACGGCGTACACCTCGATCGCGGGGACCTCGGACTGCCAGCCGCCGTTGATGATGATCCGTGAGCCGTCCTCGGACTCCAGCGACGCGTCGCCGCCGATCTCGGGACCGAACGTCGCGACCCGGACGATCCCGGGCGACTGGTTGAGCGCCTGGTGCACCAGGACCGGGTCGGGGATGTCGGAGGAGCGGGTGACGTCGTTGCGCACCACGAGGTGGGTGACGCCGGCCCGGTGCAGGTACGTCGCGAGCGCGGCCGAGCCGTCGCCCTGGGTCAGCCGCTCCTCGATCGCGTCGAGCATGCGGATGTTCCCGGGCGGGGTGAGCGGGACCGCGTTGCGCACCGCCCACGGGCTCTGGCCGAGGGGCTGGATCGGCTCGTCCTGCGGGAAGCCCCAGATGTAGTCGCCGAACGACGACCCCGGCAGGATCAGCGCGGTCGCGTCGCGGTCGTGCAGCCAGTCGCTGGTCTCGGACCAGTAGTCGGGGATCGCGCCGAACCCTCCGGTCGGCGTGATCCGACCGGTCGCGGCCGGGATCGCGGCACCGGCGACGGCGAGGACGGCCGTGGCCAGGACCGCGGTCGTGGTGACCCGCTGCAGGGCGGCGTTCAGCCGGTCGGTGCTCCCCTGCCGGTCGCGGCGCAGGTGGGAGACCAGCCGGTCGACGGTCCACGCGAGGCCGAGCACCATCGGGAGCCGGATCACCGGGTCGAACTTGTGGACGTTGCGCAGTGGCGCGAGCACGCCGTCGAGCGCCGTGTTCATCTCGTCGGCGAACCAGCCCTGGACCGAGCCGGTGTGGCCCATGGTGACCATCAGCATCCCGAGCAGGAGGCTGAGGAGGAGGAACAGCCGCTCGGGGTTGCGGCGGTGCACGACGCCGAGCAGCCCGAGCACCATCACGACCGCGCTGTTGAGGATCAGCACGGGCTCGCGGAGCAGGTCGTTGCCGGCCCGCGAGGTGTCACCGAGGTAGACCACCCAGTTGGAGGTGCCGCGCAACGAGTCGTAGAGCGTGGTCGGGAACGTCGTGTTCGCCGCTGACTCGATGAAGTCGAGGAACGGCGGGCTGTAGGTCCCGAGCAGGAACAGCGGCACCAGCCACCAGGCCGTGGCGACCAGCGTGAAGACCGGCCACCACAGCATCATCGACGTACGCCGCCGGCCGTGGCTGCGCGTCAGCAGCCACACCACGCCCATCGGGATCACGGCGAACGTCGCCGCCGCGTTCACACCGCCGACCATGGCGACCGCCAGGGCCGACCACGCCGCCGCGCGACGCGGGGACCCGCGGGTCGAGCCGATCACGAGCGGCAGCAGGACCCACGGCGCCAGGGCGCTCGGCCACGCCTCGATGGAGATCTGGCCCATCGTGCTGAGCATCCGCGGCGAGAGCGCGTAGGCGAACCCGGCCACGATGCAGGCCAGGTCGGAGCGGACCCCGAGCTCGCGCGCCAGCCGCGCCGTGCCGACCAGCGCCACGGAGAGCACGAGCGCGAGCCACAGCCGCTGCACCACCCACTCCGGAAGCCCGGCCTCGGTGCCCCCGAGGAAGAACGGGCCCATCGGCCACAGGTAGCCGTAGGCCTGGTTCTGCAGCTGGCCGAAGGCGCCGAGCGGGTCCCACAGGTGCGCGGCGCGCAGCAGGAACCGCCCCGGCGCGATCGGCAGGTCGAGCTTGGTGTCGGCGACGAGCAGCCCGGGTGACTGGATCAGCGCGATGCCGACCAGCAGCGCGCAGGCCGAAGCCAGTCGGAGCCGAAACCGCGACACCGGGCCCGGCAGCTCGACGGTCACCTCTTCCTGAGTACCAGCACGAGGTTCCACGTCACCACCTCTCGCAGCAGCGGCACCCGGACCAGCCAGTGGCTCCACCAGGGGTTGTAGCGCGGGATCACCGCGACCACGTCGCCCGCGGTCTGGGCGCGGGCCCAGCGCAGTCCGTCACGGACGGTGACGCTGAACAGCGACTCGCCGTACTTGTTCTTCG
The DNA here is from genome assembly GCF_039541135.1 of Nocardioides caricicola. NCBI lineage: Bacteria > Bacillati > Actinomycetota > Actinomycetes > Propionibacteriales > Nocardioidaceae > Nocardioides > Nocardioides caricicola. Next base: position 585,244 of record NZ_BAABFQ010000003.1, read on the forward strand.
GTTCGTGTCCGTGCCGGGCCGCGTAGCGGCGCCGGGCGCGGGCCCCGCCCAGGAAGTGCCAGGGCGCCGTCTCGTGCCCGCCCCACGGGCCGTACCAGACCGTGTAGCTGATGAAGACCGTTCCGCCCGGGCGGGTCACCCGGAGCATCTCGTCGGCCATCTGCCACGGAGCGGGCACGTGCTCCAGCACGTTCGAGGAGTAGCAGACGTCCACGGCGCCGTCGCGGAACGGCAGCTGCATGCCACTGCCGATCACCGTGCCCGACTCGATGCCGCCGAGGCCCGAGAGCTCGCCGACGTCGGAGTCGAGCGCGTAGTACGTCGCGCCCGCGGCCTGGAACGCGGTCCGGAAGTAGCCCGGTCCCCCGCCGACGTCGAGCAGCACCGCGCCGTCGAGGTCGACGTACGAGTCGAGCTGGGCGGCGGAGTCCTCGGCGAGCGCGGTGTAGAAGCGGGCCGGGTCGGGCTGCTCGTACCGGAACTCGCGCAGCAGCCGGACCGAGCGGCGCAGGGTGGCCCGGAATCGGTCGCGGGTCATCGTTCTCGGCACGCGCGCGACCCTACCGACCGGCTGCCGGTAGTGTTCGGCCGGTGGCAGACGGGTACGACCTGAAGGGCACGCGGGTCGCCTTTCTGAGCTGGCGGGACACGCAGAACCCGGAGGGCGGTGGCGCCGAGCGCTACCTGGAGAAGGTCGCGCTCGGGCTCGTCGAACGCGGCTGCGAGGTGACGGTCTTCTGCGCCGCGTACGCCGGCGCGCCGCCCGACGAGGTCGTCGACGGTGTCCGCTACGTCCGGCGCGGCGGCAAGCTGAGCGTGTACGCCCAGGGCATGCGGGCGTTGCGGCGCGGCGACCTGGGGCCGGTCGACGTCGTGGTCGACGTGCAGAACGGGCTGCCGTTCTTCAGCCGGCTGGTCACGCGCCGGCCGGTGATCGTGCTCGTGCACCACGTGCACCGCGAGCAGTGGCCGGTCGTCTACCCGGGTCTCTCCGGCCGCATCGGCTGGTGGATCGAGCGGCGGTTCGCGCCGTTCCTCTACCGCCGGTCGCAGTACGTCGCGGTCTCCCGGGCGACCCGCACCGAGCTCGCCGCCCTCGGCGTGGCGGGCAGGCGGGTGGCCGTCGTTCACAACGGGACCGACCGGATCGTGCCGGTCACGCCCGGCAAGGCCGCCACGCCCACGCTGGCCGTGGTGGGCAGGCTCGTGCCGCACAAGCAGGTCGAGCACGCCATCGACGCGGCGCTCGTGCTGCGTGAGGAGCACCCCGACCTGCGCCTCGACGTCGTCGGCAGCGGCTGGTGGGAGGCCAACCTCCACGAGTACGCCGCCGCGCGCGGCGCCGGCGACACGGTCGTGTTCCACGGGCACGTCAGCGAGGAGAAGAAGCACGAGATCTACGAACGGGCCTGGGTGCTGGTGCTGCCGTCGCTGAAGGAGGGCTGGGGCCTGGTGGTCGGCGAGGCGGGGATGCACGGCACGCCCACCGTGGCGTACAGCACCGCCGGTGGCACGGTCGAGTCCGTCGCTGCCGGCATGTCCGGCCTTCTCGTCGACGGACCGCAGGAGCTGACCGAGGCCGTGCGGACCCTGCTCACCGATACCGACCTGAGGGCGCGACTCGGCGACGGGGCCCGGGCGATGAGCCATGCCTACACGTGGGGTCATGCTCAGGAGTCGTTCGCGCTCGTCGTGCACGCGGCCCTGCGCGGTCGACTGATCGACAGCCTGGACCCCGAGGAGCCGGTGGACCGCGCCGGACGCCGCGGTCGTGAGTGAGACCTAGTCGGTGGAGCCGTAGGGGATCTCGCCCTGCTCGGAGCTGACGCTCGAGGGCGAGTCGCTGGGAGAGCTCACACTGTTCACAGCACTGACGATGGTGAACGTGCCGATGGCGCCGCCCAGAACGAGCGCGCCGATCGCTCCGATGATCGTAGTCAAGAGACAACCCCTCCCTAGAGTTCGCTCGAACCATAGCAGCCGATCGGGCCAGGTCCAGCTTTCTCAGGAACTTGTTGCAGAACCGGTGTGGCGTCGGCGGCGGGCCGCGACGACGCAGGCGGCCGACCCGACCACCACGCTCGCGACGTAGGCGCTCCACGCGAGCGCGAGGGCGACCACCCGGCCGGTCGGCGTCGTGCGCTCGGTGACGTCGCCCAGGGCCGTGACCCGGACGTCCGGCTCGTCGAGCAGCACCTCCCCCGCGACCTCGGGCGCCGGCCCGAAGGCGTCGGGCTCGAGCACGACGTACCCGATCCCGAGCGCGGCGAGCGCCTCGGCGCGCGACTCCGGGCTGGGCAGGGCGAGCGCCCGCCGGACGTCGCGCACCCGGGCGTCCTCGCCGGAGACGCGCACCCCGGAGACCACGAGGTCGTCGGCCGCGACGTAGTCCGGCGTCAGGTAGCGGCCCATCGGGTCGAGGATCTTGCCGCCGTCGAGCCACGCCGGTGCCCGGTAGCTGGTGAGCGGCAGGAGCAGCACGTCGCCGGGGCGGCTCGCGTGCGCGTCCTCGACGACGTCGCGAGCCGTGGCCCACGAGGCGGGGTAGTCGACGGGCACGAGCCGGCCGGCGACCCCCCAGGCCGCGTCGGGCAGCACCGAGACCGGGAGCACGACCAGGGTCGCGCCGACCACGGCCCGCAGCACGGGCGGCTCGGTGACCCGGCACCAGATCCGGCGGGCCCCCTCGGCGGCGACCAGCACGAGCAGCGGCGCGCAGAGGGCCAGGGTGCGCGAGCCGTCGCGGAACAGGCCGGCGCCGGGCACCTCCTGGACGAGCCAGCCGACCGCGTCGGGGACCGCCCAGGTCAGCAGCGCGACGGTCATGCCGGCGCCCCAGCAGCCGACGAACGCCAGGGCGTCACGGCGCTCCTCGTGCCGCCACCAGGAGCGGGCGCCCAGGGCGACGAGCGCGACGAGGAGCACGAGGGCGACCCAGGCCTGGAACCCGGTGCGCGACGACGGCACGGCCTCGCCGTTCCAGATCCCGCCCAGCGACAGGGCGGTGAGCGGCGCGGGCAGGGAACCCTCACCGGACAGTCCGAACACACCGGCGCCCGACGCGTCGGTCACCGCACTCCCCGCGTGCAGCAGCCCGGCCACGACCCAGGGTGCGTTCGCCGCGGCGACCAGTCCGAGCGGTCCCAGCCAGCGTCGCGCGCCGCCGGTCAGCGCGAAGGCCAGCACCACGACCGCGGTCACCACGCCGGCGCTGGCGCTCAGGCTGCCCAGCGGGGCGAGCACCCAGATCTGCGGCGGCGGCCGGCCCTCGACCCGCCACGTCCGCGCCGCGGCGACCAGCCACGGGAGGACGCCGTACCCCACGAGCACCGGCCAGTGCCCGATCACCAGCCGCTCGACCACGAACGGGTTCCAGACGACCAGCGTGACCGCGACCAGCCGGGCGAGCGTCGCGCCGGGCCCCGGCCGCACCAGGCGCGCCGTACCGACGCCGGCCGCCACGAGGAACCCGGCGAGCATCAGCTTCTGGAGGAGCTGGCTCGGGACCACCTCGTCGAGCACCGACACGACCGCGTCCGACGGCACCGCGCGGGGCAGCCCCGTCGAGAGGCCGAGGAAGTCGCCCCGGAACGCCAGGTCCGGCACCCAGACCAGGTCGTAGCTCAGCACGTAGCCGGGCCCGAGCGCGGGACCGAGCAGCAGGCCCGCGAGGGCCAGCGACCAGATGCCCGGCCACATCATCGGCGGGCGGCGAGTCCAGACGTGCACGCGCCGATCAAACCATTCAGGTGTGCGGATACCCTCCGTGCCGTGGCTCCTGATACGCGTCGGCTGACCGCCGTGCTCGGCGGTGGCGGATCGATCGCCGTGGCGATGGGCATCATGAACGTCGCGACGTACGGCTTCACGATGGTCGCTGCGCGGATGCTCGGGCCGGGCTCGTACGGCGCCTTCGCCAGCCTGATGGCCACCCTGCTGGTGGTGACGGTGCTGCAGCTGGGGCTGCAGGCGACCGCGGCGCGCCGGATCGCCGCGGAGCCGGAGCACGTCGCGCAGATCGAGAAGACGATCCTCGGGGTCACCTACCGGGCGGCGATCGCCCTCGGCGTGCTGCTCCTGGTGCTCGCGCCGCTGCTGAACGTGGTGCTGCGGCTCGACAGCCTGCTCACCGCCGCGGTCCTCGCGGTCGTGTCCGTGCCGTTCACGATCATGGGCGGGCAGGCGGGCATCCTGCAGGGCGAGCGGCGCTGGGGAGCGCTGTCGATCCTGTACATCCTCAGCGGCGTGCCGCGCGTGGTGATCGGCACCGCGCTGCTGCTCTGGCAGCCGAGCGAGCTCACCGCGCTGATCGGCACCGGGCTGGGCGCCTGCGCCCCGGTGGTCGCCGGGTGGTGGTTCCTGCGTGGCCGGATCGACTCCGGGGTGCACAGCGAGGACCACGGCTTCCGGCGGGTCATCCGCGAGTCCGTCCTCAACTCGCAGGTGCTGCTCGCGTTCTTCGCCCTGTCGAACGCCGACATCGTCATCGCCCGCAACGTGCTCAGCGAGCACGACGCCGGCCTCTACGCGGGCGGCCTGATCCTCACCAAGGCGGTGCTGTTCCTGCCTCAGTTCGTCGTCGTCATCGCGTTCCCGTCGATGTCGACGATCGCCGAGCGCCGCCGGGCGCTGACCGGCAGCCTCGGCCTGATCGCGGTGGTCGGCGCGCTGGCCACCGCCGGGGCGGCCGTGCTCCCCCAGCTGGCGCTGGTCTTCGTCGGCGGGCACCGGTACGACGAGATCGCCGACCACCTCTGGATCTTCGCGATCCTCGGCACCGTCCTGGCGATGCTCCAGCTGCTGGTGTACTCGGTGCTCGCGCGGCAGGGGAAGCGCTCGGTGTTCCTGGTGTGGGCGGCGTTCCTGACGCTCGTCGCCCTCGGCCTCAGCGCCGACAGCCTGCGGGGCCTGCTGTCGGTGGTGCTGACCGTCGACGCGCTGCTGCTGGCGGCGCTGCTCGCGATCAGCCTGTACGTGACCCGCCCGTCAGTGGGCGGCCTCGTGCCAGCTGCGACCGAAGCCGACTGACACGTCGAGCGGCACCGCGAGGTCCGCGGCCGCACCCATGTGTTGGCGGACCAGCACCTCGAGCGCCTCCTGCTCCCCCGGCGCGACCTCGAACACGAGCTCGTCGTGGACCTGGAGCAGCATCCGGGACTTGAGCCCGGCGTCGAGGATCGCCCGGTCGACGTTCAGCATCGCGATCTTGATCAGGTCCGCAGCCGACCCCTGGATCGGCGCGTTGAGGGCCATCCGCTCGGCCATCTCGCGGCGCTGGCGGTTGTCGCTGGTGAGGTCGGGCAGGTAGCGGCGCCGGCCCTTGATCGTCTCGGTGAAGCCGGTCTTGCGGGCCTCTTCGACCACGCCGCCGAGGTAGTCGCGGATGCCGCCGAAGGTCTCGAAGTACTCGTCCATCAGGCCGCGGGCCTCGCCGGGCTCGATGCCGAGCTGCTGGCTGAGGCCGAACGCGGACAGGCCGTAGGCGAGGCCGTAGTTCATCGCCTTGATCTTCGCCCGCTCCTCGGTGCCGACCTGGTCGGCCGGCACGTCGAAGACCCGCGCGGCGGTGATCGAGTGGAAGTCCTGCCCGGACTTGAACGCCTCGATGAGCAGGGCGTCCTCGGACAGGTGCGCCATGATCCGCATCTCGATCTGGCTGTAGTCCGCGGTCATCAGGGACTCGTAGCCGGCGCCCACCACGAAGCCCTCGCGGATCCGGCGGCCCTCCTCGGTGCGGACCGGGATGTTCTGGAGGTTGGGGTCGGTGCTCGAGAGCCGCCCCGTCGCCGCGATCAGCTGGTTGAACGTGGTGTGGATCCGACCGTCGCCCGCGACGGTCTTGAGGAGCCCCTCGATGGTCTGCCGCAGCCGGGCCACGTCGCGGTGGCGCAGCAGGTGCAGCAGGAACGGGTGCTCGGTCTTGACGTACAGCGCCTGCAGCGCGTCGGCGTCGGTGGTGTAGCCGGTCTTGGTGCGCTTGGTCTTCGGCATGTCGAGCTCGTCGAAGAGCACGACCTGCAGCTGCTTGGGCGAGCCGAGGTTGATCTCCTTGCCGATGACGGCGTACGCCTCCTCGGCGGCGCCTCGGACCTCGGCCGCGAAGTGGCCCTCCAGCGCCTCGAGGTGCTCGGTGTCGACGGCGATGCCGGTCTGCTCCATCTTCGCCAGCAGGTCGACCAGCGGCAGCTCGATGTCGTTGAGCAGCCGGGTGCCGCCGCGCTCCTCGAGCTCCTCGTCGAGCGCCGCGGCGAGGTCGAGCACCGCGCGGGCGTGCAGCATCTCGATCTCGCCGACGGACTCGTCCTCGAGGCCCAGGCTGAGCTGGCCGTCGTCGGCGGCCCCGCCCTGCTTGAGCTCGCGCTTGAGGTAGCGCACCGTGAGGTCGGCGAGGTCGTAGGAGCGCTGGTCGGGTCGGGCGAGGTACGCCGACAGCGCGGTGTCCCGGTCGAGCCCGGACAGCGGCATCCCCCACGCGGCGAGGGCGAGCATCGGGCCCTTGGCGTCGTGCAGCACCTTGGGCTGCTTCGGGTCGGCCAGCCAGGTCGCGAGGACCTCCTGGTCGGCGGCGTCCAGGTCCTCCGCGACGACGTACGCCGCGGTCCCGTCGGTGGTCGCGAGCGCGAGGCCGGTGACGTCGCCGGTGCCGGCGCCCCAGCGGCCCACGACGTGCACGCCGACCCGCTCGTCGGCGGAGGTGTGCTCGGCGAGCCACGGCCCGAGCTCCCCGGCGCCGAGGAGCTTTGTCGACATGTCGAACCCGGTGCCCTCGAGCTCCTCCTCGGAGGTCAGGGTCTCGAAGAGCCGGTCGCGCAGCACCCGGAACTCGAGACCGTCGAAGAGCGTGTGCACCTCCTGGCGGTCCCACGGCCGCAGCGCGAGGTCGGCCGGGCCGAGCTCGAGGTCCAGGTCGCGCACGAGGGCGTTGAGCTGGCGGTTGCGGATCACGTCGCCGAGGTGCGCGCGCAGCGCCTCGCCCTTCTTGCCGGTGATCTGGTCGGCGTGGGTGATCACGCCGTCGAGGCCGTCGTACTGGTTGATCCACTTCGCGGCGAAGCCCTGGCCGACCCCGGGCACACCCGGCAGGTTGTCGGACGTCTCGCCCACGATCGCGGCGAGCTCGGGGTAGCGGTGCGGCGGGACGCCGTACTTCTCCTCGACCGCCTGCGGGGTCATCCGGGCCAGGTCGGACACCCCGCGCATCGGGTAGAGCACCGTCGAGCGGTCGGTGACCAGCTGGATCGAGTCGCGGTCGCCGGTGAGGATCAGCACCTCCATGTCGTCCTCGGCGAGCGCCTGGGTGACGAGCGTGGCGATGATGTCGTCGGCCTCGAAGCCGTCCTTCTTCAGGAACGGGATGCGCAGCGCGTTCAGCACCTCCTCGATCAGCGGCAGCTGGCTGCTGAACTCCGAGGGCGTCTTGTTCCGCTTGGCCTTGTACTCGGAGTACTGCTCGAGGCGGAACGTCTGGCGCGAGACGTCGAAGGCGACCCCGACGTGGGTGGGCTGCTCGTCGCGCAGCACGTTGATCAGCATCGAGGTGAAGCCGTAGACGGCGTTGGTGTGCTGGCCCGTCGTCGTCGAGAAGTTCTCGACGGGCAGCGCGAAGAACGCGCGGTAGGCGAGCGAGTGACCGTCGAGCAGCAGCAGGCGTGGCACCCTGCGACTCTATCGGCGCCCGCCGACATGCAGGATGGGGCCATGAGCGACGACCTGGACATCGACGAATTCCTCGCGCAGATGCCCCACGGCATGGGCGGGCTCAACGAGAAGATGGGCATCGAGCTCGTCGAGATCTCGGCCGAGCGCGTGGTCGCCACGATGCCCGTCGAGGGCAACACCCAGCCCTACGGCCTCCTCCACGGCGGCGCCTCGGTCGTGCTCGCCGAGACCCTGGGGTCGATCGGCTCGGCCCTCCACGCCCACCCCGACCGGCTCTCGGTCGGCATCGACATCAACGCCACCCACCACCGCTCGGCCACGTCCGGCGTGGTCACCGGCACCGCCACCGCCATCCACCTCGGCCGCACCAGCGCGTCGTACGACGTCGTCATCACCGACGAGCGCGGCAAGCGGGTCTGCACCTCGCGCATCACCTGCGCGCTGCTGCCCAAGGACCGCTTCGTCGGCTGATCGGTTCGCCATCGTCCGGCCATCGCAAGGACGCCGACCTGCGGTCGGGACCTGGGGTTTGCCCGGGTCCCTGGCGTCGCAGCCAGGTGATGTCGGAGCGCCGGGAGGCCGCCGAACCCACCTAAGACGCCCTAGCTCTCCGCGCCCGCGCGCGAGCGCCGCAGGGAGCGCCGGGCGGCGAGCACCTGGGTGAGTTGACGGCCGCCCGCGGAGGACCGCGCCGGCCGGCGCTGGGCGCCGAGGCGGGATCGCACGGCGTGCGTCGTCGCGACGCGCAGGACGGCGTACGGTCCGAGCCCGATGCGCGCCATGAAGCGGTTGGCGTCGCGGGAGCCCGCGACGGCGGCCGTGGCGACGTGGCCGATGCCGAGCTCCTCGGCCCAGGTGACCCCGGCGTCCATCAGTGCGCTGCCGATGCCGTGGCGCTGGAAGCGCGGCAGCACGTGCGGCGAGAGCGCGCGGACGACGGGCTCGAGGTTCAGGGCGGACATGGTGGTCGCCTGGAGGTGCACGGCGCCGGCGAACTCGCCGTCGTACTCCGCGACCACGATGCGTTCGTCGGTCGACTCCGAGAGCCTCGCGAGCACCGCCTCCATGTCGATCACCTGGTCCTCGGGACCGGTCCGACGCAGCACGTCGGTCCACAGTCCGGCGAGGTCTGCTGCGTCCCCCGGCACGGCTGGACGCAGGCTCACCGACGAGCGGCTCATCGAGTCATGACCTTTTCGACCTCCGCCTGTACGCCGTGTCTCCTGTCCCCCGAACACGGCACCACTGCACGAGACTACGCTCAGGGCCGCTGTCCTGTCAGAGGAGTCCTGTGATCCCCGGTATCGGCACCGCCGTGAACGTCGTCACCGTCCTGCTCGGCGCCTCCCTCGGGGTGCTGCTCGGCAACCGTCTCCCGACCCGCACGCGTGACGTCGTCACCGACGGGCTGGGCCTGCTGACCCTGCTGATCGCGGGCACGTCGGCGATGGCGGTGCTCAGCGACGACCTCACCGACGAGGTCGGGACCGGGGCGCCGATGCTGATCGTTCTGGGTGCGCTGCTGCTCGGCGGGATCGTCGGGTCGCTGCTGCGCCTGGAGTCCCGGGTGGAGGGCCTCGGCGGCTGGCTGCAGTCCCGGCTGAGCGGCGACACCGGCTCCGTGGAGCGGCACCGCTTCATCGAGGGCTTCGTCGTGACCTCGCTGCTGTTCTGCACCGGCCCGCTGACCATCCTCGGCTCGCTCAACGACGGGCTCGGCAACGGCGCGGAGCAGCTCTACCTGAAGGCCGCGCTGGACGGGTTCGCGGCGATCGCGTTCGCCGCCTCGTTCGGCTGGGGGGTCGCCGCCAGCGCGCTCACGGTGCTCGTCGTGCAGGGCTCGCTGACGCTGCTGGGGCTCGGCCTGGGCGACGTGCTGCCCGATGCGCACCTCGCCGCACTGGAGGCCACGGGCGGCCTGCTCCTCGTCGGCGTCGCCTTGCGGCTCTTGCGGGTACGGGAGATCCCGGTGGCCGATCTCCTGCCCGCCCTGCTTTTCGCGCCAATTCTTTGCGAACTGGCGGTCGCGCTTCATTGACGTAACGGTTCGCTAACGACAGGGTGGCGGCCATCCCTTTGCCAGAGTGCCGGTCCTACGGTGGCAGGGCTATGCCCAACCTTTCGGGGGGCGGGCGCGGTGAAGGCAACAACGCGACAGAAAGGTTCACCCCGTGAATCGAACGACAACCGCCTCGTGGGTGCGGCTGATGGCGGGCACTGCCGTCCTCGGTCTCGCCCTGACGGCATGTGGCAGCGACTCCTCCGACGGAGACGACGCCGCAGCCAGCGACACCCCCTCGGCTACCGCCTCGGAGGAAGCACCGCCGACCGACACGTTCACCGACGACAAGTGCTCGGCAGCCCAGACGAGCGCGGACAGCTTCCGCGTCGGCGGCATCCTGCCGCTCACCGGAAGCCTCGCCTTCCTCGGCCCGCCGGAGATCTCCGGTGTCGGCCTGGCCGTCTCCGACATCAACGCCGCCGGTGGTGTCGGCGGCGCCAAGGCGTGCCACGACATCCAGGACTCCGGTGACTCCAGCGACATGTCGGTCTCGACCGCGTCCGCCGGCACGCTGGTGGCCACCAAGCCGTCGGTCGTCATCGGCGCCGCGTCGTCCAGCGTCTCGCTGAACGTCGTCGACACGTTCGCCGACAACAAGATCGTCGAGATCTCGCCCGCCAACACCGCGGTCGACCTCTCCGGCTACTCGCCGTGGTACTTCCGCACCGCTCCGCCGGACGGGGTCCAGGGCAACGCCCTCGGCACCCTGATCACCAACGACGGCTACTCGAAGGTCGGCTTCCTGGTGTTCAACGACACCTACGGCACCGGCCTGCGCAACGCCATCGAGGACACGGTGACGGCTGCCGGTGGCTCCTGCACCTACGGCTGCAAGGGCAAGGGCCAGGAGTTCCCGCCGGCCCAGACGACGTTCTCGTCCGAGGTCAGCGGCGTTCTCGCCACGAAGCCGGACGCCATCGTCATCCTGGCGTTCGACGAGACCAAGTCGATCGTGCCGGAGCTGAAGTCGCAGGGCTGGGACATGTCCAAGACCTACTTCTCCGACGGCAACACGGCCGACTACAGCGAGGACTTCGCCAAGGGCACCCTCGAGGGCGCTCAGGGCACGATCCCCGGTGCCGACCCGGACCAGACCTTCAAGGACCGCGTCAGCGGTTGGGCCGAGGTCGGTCTCGGTGAGCCGCTCAGCGACTACTCCTACGCCGCTGAGTCCTACGACGCCACCATCCTCGCCGCGCTCGCCGCGGTGAAGGGCGGCGCGACCGACTCGCAGACGATCCAGGAGAACCTGGCCGCCGTCTCGGGTGCCACGGACGGCGAGGAGTGCACCACCTACGCCGACTGCGTCGCTCTCCTCGAGGGCGGCAGCGAGATCCGGTACACCGGTCCCTCGGGCATCGGTCCGATCGACGACGAGAACGACCCGTCGTCGGCGTTCGTCGGCATCTACACGTTCAACGCCGACAACAAGAACGAGCTGACCTCCGCCGTCGAGGGCAGCAAGTGATCCCAGGCTGATCTCCTGATCAGTCAGTAGCAAGCGAAGGGCCCCGGACCTCGGTCCGGGGCCCTTCGTCATGCCGAGCCCCTTCGCGGGGCGCGCCCTGGCACGCAGAAGGCCCCGGACCGAGGTCCGGGGCCTTCTGCGTGGAACGGGTGGAGCTACTGCTCGCGCGCCTCGTCGACGTCCTTGGCGAGGGTCCCGAGGTAGAGCTCGATGACCTTCGGGTCGTTGGCGAGCTCACGACCGCCGCCGGTGTAGGCGTCCCGGCCCTGGTCGAGCACGTAGCCGCGGTCGCAGATCTGCAGGCACCGCCGGGCGTTCTGCTCGACCATCACGACACTCACGCCGGTCTTGTTGATCCGGCGGGCACGGAGGAACGTCTCGTCCTGGCGCACCGGCGACAGGCCGGCGGACGGCTCGTCGAGCAGCAGCACCGACGGCTCCATCATCAGCGCGCGGGCCATCGCCAGCGACTGCCGCTCGCCGCCGGAGAGCGCACCCGCGCTCTGGCTGCGGCGGTCGTGGAGCACCGGGAACAGGTCCCACATCGCGGCGAGCCGCTCCTGGACCTTCTTGGGCCGCAGGTACAGGCCCATCCGGAGGTTCTCCTCGATGCTCAGCGACGGGAAGACGTTGTTGGTCTGCGGCACGAAGCCGACACCCATCTCCACGAGCTTGTTGGTGCGCAGGTTCGTGATGTCCCGGTCCCCCAGCATCACCGAGCCGGAGTGGATCTTGACCAGGCCGAACATCGCCTTGAGCAGCGTCGACTTGCCGGCGCCGTTCGGGCCGATGATGCCGATCATCTCGCCCGGGTAGGCCACCAGGCTGCACCCGTTGAGGATGTTGACGCCCGGCAGGTAGCCGGCGACGACGTCCTTGGCCTCGATGACCGCCTTCTGGGTGGACGTCGCGGTGCCCGCGCCGCCCTGCTGGTGCTCGGTCATCGCAGACCCTCCGCTTCTTCCTCGGCCTCGCGTTCGGCCTCCTCGGCCGCGACCTCCTCGGCCAGCTCCTGCATGTGCTCCTCGCTGAGCAGCGCGTCGTCACCGAGGTCGGTGTCGTGGTGCGCGCCGAGGTAGGCGTCGATCACCGCGGGGTTCGACATCACGGTGTCGGCGGAGCCCTCGGCGACCAGGCGACCCTCGGCCATGACCGCGACCCAGTCGGAGATGTGGCGCACCACGTGCATGTCGTGCTCGACGAACAGCACCGTCATGCCCTCGTCGCGCAGCGACTGGATGTGCCCGAGCAGCGACTGCGTCAGCGCCGGGTTCACGCCGGCCATCGGCTCGTCGAGCATGATCATCTTCGGGTCGCTCATCAGGGCCCGGGCCATCTCGAGCAGCTTGCGCTGCCCGCCGGACAGGCTGCCCGCGTAGTCGTGCTTCTTCTCGTAGAGCTTGAAGCGGGCGAGCAGGTCGTCGGCCTTGGCCTCGATCTCGCGCTCCTGGCTGCGCCAGGTCGGGCGGAACATCGACTTGAAGAGGTTCTCGCCGGCCTGGCCCTGGGCGCCGAGCATCATGTTGTCGATGACCGTCATCCGGCTCAGCGCCTTGGTGAGCTGGAACGTGCGGACCATCCCGGCCCGCGCGACGCTGGAGGCGCTGGTCTTGTCGAGCGTGCGCCCGTCGAAGGACCAGTGGGCGCCCTTGCCCGCGGTGGTGGGCCGGTCGAAGCCGGTGATCAGGTTGAAGAACGTCGTCTTGCCGGCGCCGTTCGGCCCGATCAGTGCGGTGATGAGCCCGCGCTGGACCTCGAGGTGCTGGACGTCGACGGCGGTCATGCCGCCGAACTGACGCACGATGTTGTCGACCACGAGGATCGGGTCCGGCTTGGCGGCTCCCGGCGCGTCCTCGAATCCGCCGGTGAGGGCCGCGCGTGCGGCCGGGTCGGCGAGACTCGACACGGTGTTGGTGTGCTCAGACATCGAAGCGCAGCTCCCTCTTGTCGCCCAGGACGCCTTGCGGCCTGAAGATCACCAGCAGCATCAGCGCGATACCCACGACGATGTACGAGAACCAGGCGGCCTCTTGGGTGTTCATGATGCTGTCGGGCACGTAGACCTGCGCACCCTGCTGGATGAAGACGCGGCCGACGTAGAACATGATCGTCCCGAGCACGGGCCCGAAGATGGTGGCGGCCCCGCCGAGCAGCAGCGCGGTGTAGCAGAAGAACGTCAGCGAGCGCCCCATCGAGTCCGGCTGCACGCTGCTCGCGAGCACGTAGACCATGCCACCGAGCGCACCGAACAGGCCGCCGATGATCAGCGCCTGCATCTTGATCGCGAAGACGTTCTTGCCGAGCGAGCGGATCGCGTCCTCGTCCTCGCGGATGCCGCGCAGGAGCCGGCCCCAGGGGCTGCGGACCAGCAGGTAGACCACGAAGCAGCACACCGCGACGAGCGACCAGGCCACGAACCGGACCCACCAGCCGCTGACGCCGGTCCACTGGTAGTTGAGCGGGAACAGGAACAGGACCAGCAGGACGGTGAACACGGTCAGCAGGACGACCAGGCCGTTGCGAGCGACGCCGCTGAACCGGTCGCCGCTGCGCAGCAGGTAGACCAGGGCCGCGACGGCCCCGATGGTGATCGCCCAGCCCAGCAGCCGCACCCAGACCGCGCCGTCGGCGACGTCGTGGTAGTTGAACGGCAGCAGGGTCAACGACCCCGACGGGAAGAAGGACAGGTCCCGGAACGGACCGGTGTACTGGCTGCCCGGGATGCCCTGGGCCGAGCCGGTGAAGTCGGTCAGCAACGACGATCTGCCGACGTATCTGATGATCTCCGCTGCGGAGATCGTCACGATCGCGAGGTAGTCACCGCGTAGCTTCAGTGTCGGTACGCCGAGCACCAGCGCGAAGACCAGTGCGGCGCCGAAGCCGAACAGGATGCCGAGAGCGAACGGCAGCCCCTGCCACACCGTGATGCCCATGCCATAGGCGCCGAGCAGCATGAAGCCCGCCTGGCCCATGTTGAGCAGCCCGGTGAAGCCGAAGTGGATGTTCAGGCCGATGACCGCGATCGCGACGGCCGCCGTCTGCGGCGACACCGCCTCGCGCACCATCGCGTTGAGAATCAGCTGGAGGTTGTCCATGATCCGTTCCTTCCTCAGCCGACCCGCTGCGGCTTGCCGAGCAGGCCCTGGGGCCTCACCAGCAGGAGCAGGATCAGGATCAACAGCGCGGTGGCGTACTTGAAGTCACCGGGCATTCCGAAGACCGGGGAGAGCTCGACGACGAGTCCGATGATCAGCGCACCGACGAGGGCGCCGAAGGCGGTGCCGAGGCCTCCGAGCGTGACGGCGGCGAACAGCAGCAGCAGGATCTGGAGACCGGAGTCCCACTTGATGCCGTTCACCACGAGCGCGTACAGGAGGCCGGACAGACCGGCCAGGCCCATCGCGACCGTCCAGACCAGGCGGATCACCTTGTCGGTGTCGATGCCGGACGCCGCCGCGAGAGCCGGGTTGTCGGAGACGGCGCGAGTCGCGCGCCCGACGCGGGTGCGCAGCAGCGCGTAGCCGACCGCCGCGAGCACGACCACGGAGATCGCCATCGCCACGATCGACTGGTGGGTGATCGTCACCGGCCCGAACGTCGAGACCTCGGGGTTGTCCTGCACGACGCGGACGGTGCGGGCGCCGACGAGGTACTGGTAGGTGTACTGCAGCGCCAGGGAGAGGCCGATGGTCACGATCATCATCTGGGTCAGGCCCAGGCCACGGCGCCGTAGCGGCTGCCAGAGCACCCGGTCCTGGCCCCAGCCGGTGAAGGCACAGAAGAGCACGACGAGCAGGCCGCCGACCCAGAGGTTGAGCCCCCACTGGTTGACGAAGAGGTAGCCCATCATGCCGCCGAGCGTGACCTGCTCGGCGTGCGCGAAGTTCGAGAGCCCGGTGGTGCCGTAGATCAGCGACAGGCCGACCGAGGCGAGCGCGAGCAGCAGGCCCAGCCGGAGGCCGTTGACCGTGCTCTGGATGATCTCGTCGGTCTTGCTGGTCTCCGCGCTGTAGTCCTCGGACCGGAGCTGCAGGATGGCGCCGAACGAGCCGCCGAGCTTGTCGACCTTCACGTCGACGGTCTCGTTCTCGAGCTCGAAGCCGTCCGGCAGCGTCTTCGGGTCCGCGGAGACGGTGTAGTCGCCGGTCTCGGTGACCTCGAAGCTCCACTTGCCGTCGTCACCGGTGGTGACGGTCTGCTCGCTGCCGTCCGGGGCGGTCAGGATGACGTCGACGCCGGCGATCGGCTCGGCCCGGCTGCCCATGGTGCTGGCGATGCAGGCCGTCTCGTCCGCCTTCGGCAGGCACAAGACGGTCACGGCGCTCGCCGATCCCGATCCCGAGGTCATCAGCACGAGGAACGGGGCGAGCAACAGTGCGAGCACGAGCCCCGCTGTCGTCCTGCCCACGGTCCGCCCGCGGACTGCGTGTGGTGACGTCAAGTCAGTCCTCCCATCCAAGAGCCCGGTCCGGGCTCGGGGGGCAGTCTAGGGGGCACAGACGTGCGCGGCGCCACATCGGGCCCTGCTGACGCGCGCGTCAGCACAGGCCTTTACCCAAGCGTGACCATGCGGTGATCTGAGAGGGCGTATCAGCGACCGGGGTCGAGACGCACGGGCTCAGCCGGCCAGGCCCGGACCGTGCTCGATCACGCCGTCGGCGACCTGTCGCATCGAGAGCCTGAGGTCCATCGCGGTCTTCTGGATCCAGCGGAACGCCTCGGGCTCGGAGAGCTGCAGCTGCTTCTGCAGCACGGACTTCGCCCGCTCCACCGCCTTGCGGGTCTCGAGGCGCTCGGTGAGGTCGGCGACCTCGGCCTCGAGCAGGGTCAGCTCGGTGAACCGGCTGACCGCCATCTCGATGGCGGGCACCAGGTCGGACTTCGAGAACGGCTTCACGAGGTAGGCCATGGCGCCTGCGTCGCGAGCCCGCTCGACGAGGTCGCGCTGCGAGAACGCGGTGAGCATCACGACCGGCGCGATCCGCTGCCCGGCGATCTGCTCGGCGGCCGCGATCCCGTCCAGGACGGGCATCTTCACGTCCAGGATCACCAGGTCGGGGCGCAGCTCCTCGGCCAACTGGACGGCGGCCGCGCCGTCACCGGCCTGGCCGACGACGTCGTACCCCTCCTCGCCGAGCATCTCGGCGAGGTCCATGCGGATCAGCACCTCGTCCTCGGCGATGACGACGCGACGGGACGGCTCGGTCGGGTGGCTCACGGGGAGCAGATTATCCGGCCGCTCCCCCGTCGTACGCCGGAAGGCGTCAGGCGGGACGGCGTGCCGGGCGCGGCGCGGCGATGGTGGGCTCGCGGCGCTGGGCGAGGAACAGCTCGACGTCCACGCGTTCGACCCGGCGTCGGTGGAGCTCGGTGGCCGACGCCCGGGCGTTGCAGATCGCCCGGTCGTTGCTGCTCCGGGCCCACGTCCACGGCTTCCACATGTCGATCCTCCACGGTCCGAGCACCCCTGATCCGATAACTGTAGTTGTTTAGTCGACTTTGGCAAGGGGGCAGCCGCCGTGGGTTCGGCTAGGGTTTTCGCGCCGCAGGCCCCGGTAGCCCAACGGCAGAGGCGATGGTCTCAAACACCATTCAGTGTGGGTTCGAATCCCACCCGGGGCACCACCTCCTCCTGAATGCGCAACTGATGGTTGCGTATCAGCCGGCGTCGTCGTAGAGTCCTGCGCAACCAAAGGTTGCGAAAGGTGAGGACATGACGCAGAGCAGGACGGAGAGCCGGGAGCACGGTCCGATCGTGCGGGACATCCAGGTCGACGCCTCCCCCGAGGTGGTGTTCGAGGTGGTGAGCAAGCCCGAGCACGTGCGGGAGTGGTGGCCCGACGACGCCGGCTTCGAGTCGGTCGCGGGAGCGCTGGGCGAGCTGGTCTGGCGCAACACCGAGACCGGGGAGACGACCACGGTGCTGATGAGCGTGGTCGAGGTCGACGCGCCGCGCCGGTTCTCGTTCCGCTGGTGCTTCCAGGGCGAGGACCGCGACCGCGACTCGCTGCTGGTGACGTTCGACCTCACGCCGAGCGCCGGCGGCACCCTGCTCCGGATGACCGAGACCGGGTGGCGGGAGATGGGTTGGGAGGTCGCGGTCCTGGAGGAGCACTACCAGGACCACGTCGACGGCTGGAACCACTACATCCCGAGGCTCGGCGAGTACGTCGCCCGCCTGGTGGCGACGCCGTGAGCAGCACCATGACCGGCTCGGCCGTCGACGACGACCTGTGGTCGGCGATCGGCGACCCCACGCGGCGCTCGATGATCGACCTGCTGCTCGTCGAGGGCAGCGGCACCGCCACCTCGCTGAGCGAGCGGCTCCCGGTCACCCGGCAGGCCGTGTCCAAGCACCTCGCCGTTCTCGACCGGGCCGGGCTGGTGCACGCCTCCCCCGCCGGCCGGGAGCGGCACTTCCACGTCGACGCGGCCCAGCTGGCTCGCGCCGCGGCCCAGCTGGCCGCCGTGGGCGACGCATGGGACGCCCGACTGAGCCGGATCAAGCGGCTCGCCGAACAGATCGAACGCACCCGAGACGAAGGAGAATCCGATGGTTGACATCCTGCACCGCGTCGGCGTCGTCGCGCCGCTCGACGAGGTCTACCGCGCGGTCACGACCCGCGACGCCCTGGCCGACTGGTGGACGACGGACACGAAGGGCACCGGCGACGTCGGCGACACGCTGGCGTTCCGCTTCGGCGAGGCCGGCGGTTTCGACATGGAGGTCCTCGAGCTCGACCCGTCGGGCCGGGTCCGCTGGAAGGTCGCCGACGGCCCCGAGGAGTGGATCGGGACCGAGATCGACTGGCGCCTCGACCAGCGCGGCGACTACACGATCATCCAGTTCGGCCACCACGGGTGGCGCGAGCCGGTGGAGTTCATGCACCACTGCAGCACCCGCTGGGCGACGTACCTGCTGAGCCTCAAGGAGCTCGTCGAGACCGGGCGCGGACGCCCGCACCCGGAGGAGGTCGCGATCAGCGACTGGACCTGACAGTCACTCTTGGTGGTACGCGGGGGCGAGCTCATTGATCGCATCGCCCATCCGGTGGATGCGCAGCGCGTTGGTGGAGCCGGGGATGCCCGGGGGCGACCCGGCGATGATCACGACGAGGTCGCCCTCGCGCACCCGACCGATCTGGAGCAGCTGCTCGTCGACCTGACGGACCATCTGGTCGGTGTGCTCGACGAACTGGGTCAGGAACGTCTCGACGCCCCACGTCATCGCGAGCTGGGAGCGCACGGCCGGGACCGGGGTGAACGCGAGGACCGGCACCGGGCCGCGCAGCCGCGACATCCGGCGCGCGGAGTCACCGCTGGTGGTGAACGCGACGACGTACTTCGCGCCGACCCGCTCGGCGACCTCCTCGGCGGCCTTGGCGATCACGCCACCGCGGGTGTGCGGGTCCCAGTCGATGACCTTCACCTCACCGAGGCCGTCGCGGTCGAGCGCGTGCTTCTCGGTGGCGGCGATGATCCGGGCCATCGTCTCGACGGTGTGCACGGGAAACTCCCCCACGCTGGTCTCGCCGGACAGCATCACGGCGTCCGCGCCGTCGAGGACGGCGTTCGCGACGTCGGAGGCCTCGGCGCGCGTGGGCGCCGGGTTGCTGATCATCGACTCGAGCATCTGAGTGGCGACGATGACGGGCTTGGCGTTCAGGCGCGCCTTCTCGACGATCGTCTTCTGCAGGAACGGCACGTCCTCGAGGGGGCACTCCACGCCGAGGTCGCCGCGAGCGACCATGAAGCCGTCGAACGCCGCGATGATCTCGTCGAGGTTGTCGATCGCCTGGGGCTTCTCGATCTTGGCGATGATCGGGACGCGCACGCCCTCCTCGTCCATGATCCGGCGGACGTCGTCGGCGTCCTTCGCGTCGCGCACGAAGCTGAGCGCGACGAAGTCGACGCACAGCGACAGCGCGAAGCGCAGGTCCTCGATGTCCTTCTCGGACAGGGCCGGCACCGAGACCGCGACGCCGGGGAGGTTGATGCCCTTGTTGTTGCTGACCTTGCCGCCGACCAGGACCTCGGTGCGCACGTCGGTGTCGGTGACCTCGGTGACCCGGAGCCGGACCTTGCCGTCGTCGATGAGGATCGGGTCGCCGACGTTCACGTCGCCGGGCAGGCCCTTGTACGTCGTGCCGCAGATCTCCTTGTCGCCCGGGACGTCACGCGTGGTGATCGTCCAGGCCTGGCCGCGGACCAGCTGGACCGGGCCGTCGGCGAAGGTCTCGAGGCGGATCTTCGGGCCCTGGAGGTCGGCCAGGATGGCGACACCGTGCCCACTGGCGTCCGAAGCCTCCCGCACCAGGCGGTAACGCTCGGCGTGGTCGGCATGGTCACCGTGACTCATGTTCAACCGGGCGACGTCCATCCCGGCGTACACGAGTTCACGGATCCTCCGGGGGGTGTCCACCGCCGGGCCGAGGGTGCAGACGATCTTGGCTCTACGCACGGGCTCTACCCTAGCGCGACTTTGATCGTTCAAAGACCTATCTCGGCCCGGCGTCTCGGGACTCAGACCACCAACGGGCGCTCGGTCGGCGGAATCGGCGCCGGGAGCGTGGTGGAACCGGTGAGGAACTCGTCCACGGCGGCCGCCGCGGCCCGCCCCTCCGCGATCGCCCAGACGATCAGCGACTGGCCGCGACCGGCGTCGCCGGCGACGAAGACACCGTCGATCGACGACTGGTACTTGGCGTCGCGCTTCACGTTGCCGCGCTCGTCGAGGTCCACGCCCAGCTGCTCGACGAGGCCGGGCTTCTCGGGGCCGAGGAAGCCCATCGCGAACAGCACCAGGTCGGCCGGGATCTCGCGCTCGGTGCCCTCGATCTCGGTGAGCTTGCCGCCCTCGAAGACCACGTCCACCAGGCGCAGCGCCCGCACGTTGCCGTGCTCGTCGCCGAGGAACTCCTGGGTGGAGACGCCGTAGACGCGCTCCCCCGCCTCCTCGTGCGCCGAGGAGACCCGGAAGATCATCGGGTACGTCGGCCACGGCTGGCCGGCCGGTCGGGTCGTGGGCGGCTCGGCCATGATCTCGAGCTGGGTGATCGAGGCCGCGCCCTGGCGGGTGGACGTGCCGAGGCAGTCCGCGCCGGTGTCGCCGCCGCCGATGATCACGACGTGCTTGCCGGTCGCGAGGATCTGGTCCTCGACCGTCTCGCCGACCGCGACCCGGTTGGCCTGGGGCAGGAACTCCATGGCCTGGTGGATGCCGGCCAGCTCGCGTCCGGGCACCGGCAGGTCACGCGGCTCGGTCGCGCCCATCGCGAGCACGACGGCGTCGTACCGGTCCTTGAGCTGGTCGCCGGTGAGGTCGGCGCCGACGTCGACGCCGGCACGGAACACCGTGCCCTCGCGGCGCATCTGCTCGAGGCGCTTGTCGAGGTGCTGCTTCTCCATCTTGAACTCGGGGATGCCGTAGCGCAGCAGCCCGCCGATCTTGTCGGCGCGCTCGTAGACCGCGACCGTGTGACCGGCACGGGTGAGCTGCTGGGCGGCCGCGAGGCCCGCCGGGCCGGAGCCGATCACCGCGACGGTGCGGCCCGAGAGCCACTCCGGCGGCTGGGGCCGGACCAGGCCGGACTCCCACGCCTTGTCGATGATCGAGACCTCGACGTTCTTGATCGTCACCGGGTCCTGGTTGATGCCCAGGACGCAGGCGGTCTCGCAGGGCGCCGGGCACAGGCGACCAGTGAACTCCGGGAAGTTGTTGGTCGCGTGCAGGCGCTCGATCGCGCCCTCCCAGTCGTCGCGCCAGACCAGGTCGTTCCACTCCGGGATGATGTTCCCGAGCGGGCAGCCCTGGTGGCAGAACGGGATGCCGCAGTCCATGCAGCGCCCGGCCTGGGTCGTGATGATCGGGAGGAGGGCGCGCCCGGCGCTGCCGGGGTAGACCTCCTTCCAGTCCTGGACCCGCTCGTCGACGGGACGACGGGTCGCGACCTCACGGCCGTTCTTCAAGAATCCGCGCGGGTCAGCCATGGAGCGCCTCCATCATCGCGTGGGCAGTCTCGTTCTCGTCGAGGCCGTCGGCTTCCGCCTTGGCCTTCGCCTCGAGCGACTTGCGGTAGTCGGTGGGCATGACCTCGGTGAACCGCGTCAGTGCGGTCTCCCAGTCGGCGAGCAGCTCCTCGGCGACCGTGGACCCGGTCTCCTCGAAGTGCGCGCGCACGAGCTCCTCGAGCTCCTCCGCCGCGGCACCGCTCACCGGGCCGAGCTCGACGAGCTCGGGGTTGACCCGACCGGGGTTCAGGTCGAGCACCCAGGCGATGCCGCCGGACATGCCGGCCGCGAAGTTGCGGCCGGTCGGGCCGAGCACGACCACACGACCGCCGGTCATGTACTCGCAGCCGTGGTCGCCGACGCCCTCGTTGACCAGCCGCGCGCCGGAGTTGCGGACGGCGAAGCGCTCGCCGACCCCGCCGCGCAGGAAGATCTCGCCGCTGGTCGCGCCGTAGGCGATGGTGTTGCCCGCGATGATCTGCTCGTTGCTCCGGAACGTCGCCGCCCGGTCGGGCCGGACGACGATCCGGCCGCCCGACAGGCCCTTGCCGACGTAGTCGTTGGCGTCACCCTCGAGGCGCAGCGTGATGCCGCGCGGCACGAACGCGCCGAACGACTGGCCCGCCGAGCCAGTGAAGGTGATGTCGATCGTGCCGTCGGGCAGGCCCGCGCCGCCGTACCTCTTGGTGACCTCGTGGCCGAGGATCGTGCCGACGGTGCGGTTGACGTTGCGGATCACGACCTGCGCGCGCACCGGCTCGCCGGACTCGAGCGCCGGCTGGGCCAGCGGCACGAGCTCGGTGACGTCGAGCGCCTTGTCGAGACCGTGGTCCTGCTTCGCGGTGTTGCGCAACGACGCGCGCTGACCGTCCGGACCGAGGGGCAGCTCGGGCTTGTGCAGGATCGGCGACAGGTCGAGGCCGGCCGCCTTCCAGTGCCCGACCGCCTGCTGCACGTCGAGCGCGTCGACCTGGCCGATCGCCTCGTCGAGGCTGCGGAAGCCGAGCTCGGCGAGCAGCTCGCGGACCTCCTCGGCGATGTACTCGAAGAAGTTCACGACGTACTCGGCCTTGCCGGAGTAGCGCTCGCGGAGCACCGGGTTCTGCGTCGCGACACCCACGGGGCAGGTGTCGAGGTGGCAGACCCGCATCATGATGCAGCCCGAGACCACCAGCGGAGCCGAGGCGAAGCCGTACTCCTCCGCGCCGAGCAGCGCGGCGACCACGACGTCGCGGCCGGTCTTCAGCTGGCCGTCGGTCTGCACGACGATCCGGTCGCGCAGGCCGTTGAGCAGCAGCGTCTGCTGGGTCTCGGCGAGACCGAGCTCCCAGGGACCGCCCGCGTGCTTGAGCGACGTGAGCGGAGCCGCGCCGGTGCCGCCGTCGTGGCCGGAGACCAGCACCACGTCGGCGTGCGCCTTCGAGACCCCCGCGGCCACGGTGCCGACGCCGACCTCGGAGACCAGCTTCACGTGGATGCGGGCCTGCGGGTTGGCGTTCTTCAGGTCGTGGATCAGCTGCGCGAGGTCCTCGATCGAGTAGATGTCGTGGTGCGGCGGCGGGCTGATCAGGCCCACGCCCGGCGTGGAGTGCCGGGTCTTGGCCACCCACGGATACACCTTGTTGCCGGGCAGCTGGCCGCCCTCGCCGGGCTTCGCGCCCTGCGCCATCTTGATCTGGATGTCGTCGGAGTTCGTGAGGTACTCCGACGTCACGCCGAAGCGCCCAGACGCGACCTGCTTGATCGAGCTGCGCCGCTCCGGGTCGTACAGCCGCTCCGGGTCCTCGCCGCCCTCACCGGTGTTGGACTTCGCGCCCAGCCGGTTCATCGCGATCGCGAGGGTCTCGTGCGCCTCCTTGGAGATGGAGCCGTACGACATCGCGCCGGTCGAGAACCGCTTGACGATCGCCGAGACCGGCTCGACCTCGTCGATCGGCACCGGCTGACGACCCAGGTCCTCGGCGCCCCTGAGGCGGAACAGGCCGCGCAGCGTCATCAGCCGCTCGGACTGCTCGTTGACGCGCTCGGTGTACTGCTTGAAGACGTCGTAGCGACCGTTGCGCGTCGAGTGCTGGAGGCGGAACACCGTCTCCGGGTCGAACAGGTGCGGCTCGCCCTCGCGGCGCCACTGGTACTCGCCGCCGATCTCGAGCTCGCGGTGCGCCGGCGAGATGCCGCCGCGGGGGTACGCCGTGGCGTGCCGGCGCGCGACCTCCTCCGCGATGGTGTCGAGCTCGACGCCGCCCAGCTTGGAGGTCGTGCCGGTGAAGTACTTGTCGACCAGCGACTGCGAGAGCCCGATCGCCTCGAAGATCTGCGCGCCGGTGTAGGACGCCACCGTGGAGACGCCCATCTTCGACATGACCTTGAGGACGCCCTTGCCGAGCGCCTTGACCAGGTTGGCGACCGCCTTCTCCGGGTCGGAGGTGACGTAGTAGCCCTCGCGCGCGAGGTCCTCGACGGACTCCATCGCGAGGTACGGGTTGACCGCGGCCGCGCCGTAGCCGACGAGCAGCGCGACGTGGTGGACCTCGCGGACGTCGCCGGCCTCGACGAGCAGGCCGACCTGGGTGCGGGTCTTCTCGCGCACCAGGTGGTGGTGGACCGCGCCGGTGAGCAGCAGCGACGGGATGGGGGCGAGCTCGGCGGTCGAGTGCCGGTCGGACAGCACGATGACGCGGGCGCCGTCGGCGATCGCCGCGGACACCTCCTGGCAGATCTCGTCGATCCGCTCGGCCATCGCCGCGCCGCCGCCCTCGACGGAGTACAGACCCCGGGCGACGTGCGTGATGAAGCCCGGCATGTCCCCGTCACGGTTGATGTGGCGGATCTTGGCCAGGTCGTCGTTGGAGATGACCGGGAACGGCAGCACGACCATCCGGCACGAGGCCGGGGCCGGCTCCAGGAGGTTCGCCTCGGGGCCGATGGTGCCGGCCAGCGAGGTGACCAGCTCCTCGCGGATCGCGTCGAGCGGCGGGTTCGTCACCTGGGCGAACAGCTGGCTGAAGTAGTCGAACAGCAGCCGCGGCTTCTGGCTCAGCGCCGCGATCGGGGTGTCGGTGCCCATCGAGCCGAGCGGCTCGCCGCCGCTGTTGGCCATCGGCGTGAGGATGACGCGCAGGTCCTCCTCGGTGTAGCCGAAGACCTGCTGACGGCGGGTGACCGACGCGTGCGTGTGCACGATGTGCTCGCGGTCCGGGATGTCGTCGAGGTGGATCAGACCGGCGTGCAGCCACTCGTCGTACGGGTGCTCGTTCGCGAGCTCGGACTTGATCTCGTCGTCCTCGATGATCCGGTGCTCGTCGGTGTCGACGAGGAACATCCGGCCCGGCTGCAGCCGGCCCTTGCGGACGATCGAGGCGGGGTCGAGGTCGAGCACGCCGACCTCGGAGGCCAGCACGACCAGGCCGTCGTCGGTGACCCAGTAGCGCGAGGGACGCAGGCCGTTGCGGTCGAGGACCGCGCCGATCTGCGAGCCGTCGGTGAACACCACGCAGGCCGGCCCGTCCCACGGCTCCATCATCGCGGAGTGGAACTCGTAGAACGCGCGCCGCTTGGCGTCCATCTCGGCGTGGTTCTCCCACGCCTCGGGGATCATCATCAGCACGGCGTGCGGCAGCGAGCGGCCACCCATGTGCAGCAGCTCGAGGACCTCGTCGAACGACGCCGAGTCGGACGCGCCGGGCGTGCAGATCGGGTAGAGCCGCTCGAGGTCGCCGGGGATCACGTCGGAGTCGAGCAGGGCCTCGCGGGCCCGCATCCAGTTGCGGTTGCCCATGACGGTGTTGATCTCGCCGTTGTGGGCGATGAACCGGAACGGGTGCGCCAGCGGCCAGCTCGGGAACGTGTTCGTCGAGAACCGCGAGTGCACGACGGCCAGGGCCGAGGCGACCCGCGGGTCGACGAGGTCCGGGAAGAAGTAGTCGAGCTGCTCGGTGGTGAGCATGCCCTTGTAGGCGAGGGTGCGCGAGGACAGCGACGGGAAGTAGACGTCGGTCTCGCTCTCGGCCCGCTTGCGCAGGCAGAACGCCAGCCGCTCCAGAGCCATGCCGGTCACCCGCGAGCCGGCGCCCGCGACGAACAGCTGGCTGAACGTCGGCATCACGCCGAGCGCGGTCGCGCCGAGCGTGTCGGGCTGGATCGGGACCTCGCGCCAGCCGAGGACCGAGAGACCCTCCTCGACCGCGATCTCCTCGATCCGCCGGCGGGTCTTGGCGACCTGCTCGTCGTCACCGGGGAGGAACGCCGTGCCGACGGCGTAGGAGTGCTGCGCCGGCAGCTCGAAGTCCACGACCTCGCGCAGGAACGCGTCCGGCACCTGCATGAGGATGCCGGCGCCGTCGCCGGAGTTCGGCTCGGCGCCCGCGGCGCCACGGTGCTCGAGGTTCTTCAGGGCCGTGAGGGCCTTCACCACGATGTCGTTGCTGGCAACGCCGGTCAGGGTCGCCACGAAGGCCACGCCACAGGCGTCCTTCTCGTGGCGGGGGTCGTACAGCCCTTGGGGCGGCGGGAATGCGTGCGAGTAGGGCACCGGGCATTCTCCCGTCGTCTCTGGCGCCGCGCGGCCCCACGACGTTGTCGAGGCCGGCGCTGGCGGTGCGGTGATGTCGATCGCTGCTGGGGGACGACATTGGCCCTAGCGGAAGGGTCAGACTAGCACCCGGTCACCCGGGAAGCTGACCAGTATCAGTCTGCTCGTCGGTCGTCTCCGAGCGTACGTCGTCGTCGCGGCGCCCGTCGACGTAGATCGCCTCCTCGCGCCCGGGATGGCGCCGGGCGCTGACCACGAAGTAGGCCAGCGCCAGCACGAAGAGGACGATCGAGGTCCAGACGTTGAAGCGCAGCCCGAGCACGTTGTCGAGCTCCACGCTGTCGATGCGGAGCATCTCGATGAAGCCGCGTCCGGCCGTGTAGACCATGACGTACAGCGCGACCACCCGGCCGTGGCCGAGCCGGAAGCGCTTGTCGGCCCACACCACCAGCGCGAAGCCCAGCAGGCACCACAGCGACTCGTACAGGAACGTCGGGTGGAACAGCAGGTCCGGGTCGGCGTACCCCGCCGGGCGGTGCGCGGAGTCGATCTCCAGGCCCCAGGGCAGGTCGGTGGGCTTGCCGAAGAGCTCCTGGTTGAACCAGTTGCCCCAGCGGCCGATCGCCTGGGCGACCAGCACGCCGGGCGCCATCGCGTCGAGCACCGGGAGCAGCTTGATGCCGGCGCGCCGGGCGCCGATCACCACGCCGAACGCGCCGAGCGCGATCGCACCCCACACGCCCAGGCCGCCGCGCCACACGTAGAGCGCCTCGATCGCATTGCCGCCGGAGCCGAAGTAGAGCTCGCTGTCGGTGAGCACGTGGTAGATCCGCCCACCGACGAGGCCGAACGGGACCGCCCAGATCGCCAGGTCCTGGATCTCGCCGGCGCGGCCGCCCCGGGCGACCCACCGGCGCTCGCCGATCCAGACGGCGGCGACGATGCCGAGGATGATCGCCAGCGCGTAGCCGCGGATCGGCACGGGGCCGAGGTCCCACACCCCGTCGGAGGGGCTCGGGATCGAGAGCGCGGTCACAGCGGTCAGCATCGGCACCTCAGTCGTTGAGCAGCGTGTGGATGTCGGCGGCGAAGTCCGCGGACGACGTGTTGCCGTCCCAGTAGACCGTGCCCTCGTCGTCGGCGTCGATGCCGGTGATCGTGGTCCCGTGGGTGACGTCGTACCCGCCGGACGGCAGCTTCTCGCCCTGGGTGATCCCGACGCCCAGAGGCTTGGCGACCTCGACGATCGTGTCGAGCTCGCCGGTGAGGCCGACGAAGTCCGGGTCGAACTGGGGCAGGTACTCGGCGATCGCCTCCTGCGTGTCCCGGGCCGGGTCGGTGGTGACGTAGACGACGTCGACGCGCTCGCGGTCGGCGTCGTCGAGCCGGGTCATCGCCGACGACAGGTTCGACATCACGACCTGGCAGATGTCCGGGCAGTTGATGTAGCCGAAGAACACCAGCGTGAGCTCGCGGTCGGTGTCCTCGGTCAGCGAGAACGGCTGGCCCTCGGTGTCGGTCAGTGGCGTCGAGGACACCTCGAACGGCGGGTCCAGCTCCGTGCCGTGGAACTCCTCGGCGCTCTCGTCCGACCCGCCACCGCACCCGGTCAGCGTGAGGAGCAGGACGGCGGCGGCAGTGGCGGCCCTACGCACGTCGGACACCGCGGGCGAGCTCCTCGGTCAGCGCCGCCAGCGCGGGCAGGCCCTCGGCGAGCGTGCGCACGAACGCCGTCCCGACGATCACGCCGTCGGCGTACGCCGACAGCTCGGCGGCCTGCGCGCGAGTGCTGACGCCGACGCCGACGCCGACCGGGAGGTCGGTGGTGGCCTTGGTGCGGGCGATCAGTGGCGCCACGCCGGCCGCCGTGGCCTGGGTCGTGCCGGTCACGCCCATGATGCCGGTGGCGTAGACGAAGCCACGGCAGCTGCTCGTGGTCATCGCGATCCGCTCGTCGGTGCTCGACGGGGCGACCAGGAAGACCTTGTCGAGGTCGCGGGCGTCGGCCGCGGCGATCCAGTCCGCCGCGACGTCGGGCGTGATGTCGGGGGTGATCAGCCCTGCGCCGCCGGCGTCGTGCAGCTGCTGCGCGAAGCGCTCGACCCCGCGCTTCTCGACGGGGTTCCAGCTCGTCATCACCAACGTGGGCGTCCCGGTCGCCGCCACGGCCTCCACGACCCGGAACAGGTCGTCGATGCGGAAGCCGGCGTCGAGGGCCTGCTGGACCGCGGCCTGGATGACCGGGCCGTCCATGATCGGGTCGCTGTAGGGCAGCCCGACCTCGATGATGTCGCACCCGGCGTCGACCATCGCGGTCAGCGCCCGGATCGATCCCTCGACGTCGGGGAATCCGGCGGGGAGGTAGCCGACCAGCGCGGCGCGGCCCTCCTCCTTCGCCGCGGCGAAGGCGGTGCTGGTGGTGCTCACGAACCGGTCTCCTCGTCGGGGCTGCCGAGCTTGAAGTACTCCAGCGCCGTGCCCATGTCCTTGTCGCCGCGACCACTGAGGTTGACCAGGATGGTCTGGCCGGGCCGCTCCTCGGCGAGCCGCAGCGCGCCGGCGAGGGCGTGCGCGGACTCGATCGCCGGGATGATCCCCTCGGTGCGCGCCAGCAGCGCCATCGCGTCCATGGCCTCCGCGTCGGTGACGGGGAGGTAGGTCGCGCGCTTCACGTCGGCGAGGTACGCGTGCTGCGGGCCGACGCCGGGGTAGTCGAGACCGGCCGAGATCGAGTGCGACTCGATCGTCTGGCCGTCGTCGTCCTGCAGCACGAACGTGCGTGCGCCGTGCAGCACTCCGCGGTCGCCCGCGTGGATCGTGGCGGCGTGCCGCCCGGTCTCGTAGCCGTCTCCCCCGGCCTCGAAGCCGTAGATGTCCACCGACTCGTCGTCGAGGAACGCCGTGAAGAGGCCGATGGCGTTGGAGCCGCCTCCGACGCAGGCCGCGATGGCGTCCGGCAGCACGCCGTACTGCTCCAGGCACTGGGCGCGCGCCTCGTCGCCGATGCCACGGCAGAACTCGCGGACCATGCTCGGGAACGGGTGCGGGCCGGCGGCGGTGCCGAAGAGGTACGCCGTGTGGTCGACGCTGGCGACCCAGTCGCGCAGCGCCTCGTTGATCGCGTCCTTGAGCGTCGCGCTGCCGGAGTCGACCGCGACGACCTTCGCGCCGAGCAGGTTCATCCGCGCGACGTTGAGCGCCTGGCGCTTGGTGTCGACCGAGCCCATGTAGACGGTGCAGTCGAGGCCGAAGTACGCCGCGGCGGTCGCGCTGGCGACGCCGTGCTGGCCGGCGCCGGTCTCGGCGATCACGCGGGTCTTGCCCATCCGCTTGGTGAGCAGCGCCTGGCCGAGGACGTTGCGGATCTTGTGCGCGCCGGTGTGGTTGAGGTCCTCCCGCTTGAGCAGGATCCGGGCGCCGACCTTGTCGCTCAGCCGCTCGGCGAGGTAGAGCGGGCTCGGCACGCCGGCGTACTCACGCAGGATCTGCTCGAACTCGGCCACGAACGTCGGGTCGGCCATCGCCTCGTGCCACGCCGCCGTGAGCTCGTCCAGCGCGGCGACCAGGGCCTCGGGCATGAACCGCCCCCCGAAGCCGGACTCAGGGTCGCCGAACCACCCCCGCTCATCGGCGTCGAAGCTGGAGACCGTCATGGCGTCACTCCTGTCATTGCGGAGACGGCGGCCTCGGGGTCGCCGTCCTTGACCAGTGCCTCCCCGACGAGCACCGCACGGGCACCCTCGGAGACGAATCGCTGCACGTCGGCCGGGCTGAAGATCCCGCTCTCGGCGACCAGGACCCGGTCGTCGGGGATCTGGGGCGCGAGCTTGCCGAACATGTCGTCGTGGATCTCGAGCGTCTTGAGGTTGCGGGCGTTCACGCCGACCAGCTCCGCGCCGAGTGCGACCGCGCGCTCGGTCTCGGCCTCGTCGTGCACCTCGACCAGGACGGTCAGTCCGAGCTCGCGGGCCTCGTCGTAGAGGCGGCGCAGCGTGTCGTCGTCGAGGGCGGCGACGATCAGCAGCGCCAGGTCGGCACCGGCCGCGCGCGCCTCGACGAGCTGGTAGCTCGTGACGATGAAGTCCTTGCGCAGGATCGGGGTGTCGACGGCCGCGCGGACCGCGCGGAGGTCGTCGAGGCTGCCGCCGAAGCGGCGCTGCTCGGTGAGCACGCTGATCGCCGCGGCGCCGCCGGCGGCGTACTTCTGCGCGAGCTCGGCCGGGTCGGGGATGTCGGCGAGGTCGCCCTTGCTGGGGCTGCGCCGCTTGACCTCCGCGATCACGCTCGAGCCGGGGCCGCGGAAGTGCGGCATCGGGTCGCGGGGCGCGTCGACGTCCGCGAGCGCAGCGCGCAGGTCGGCGAGCGTCGTCGCCGCCTCGCGCTCGGCGAGGTCGATCCGCACGCCGGCCACGATCTCGTCGAGCACGGACATGTCACGAGTGTTTCACGCGGGGCACGCGTGCCGGACGACGGCTCCGGGGTCCGGACACGAGTAGGGTCCGCGCATGAGCTATTCAGAACCTCCTCCCCCGCCGCCGCAGTACGGCGCCCCGCAGCCGCCGATGGGTGGCGGCCCGCAGAACCACCCGCGCGGGACGCTGATCCTGATCCTCGGCATCTTGTCGATCCCCTGCTGTGGCCTGTTCACCGGCATCCCGGCGATCATCCTGGGCCGGTCGACGCTGGCCGAGATCGACGCCAACCCGGCGGCGTACGGCAACCGCGGCATGGTCAACGCCGGCTACATCTGCGGCATCATCGGCACCGTGCTGTCGGTGATCGGCATCATCGCCAACATCCTCCTCAGGATGTAGTCGCGACCGGCCGGGTCCTCAGGGCGCCAGCCAGGCGCCGACCGCGAGGTTGCGCAGCACGGTGAACACCACCGCCGCCACGCCGAGCGAGATCAGGAACACCTGCATCCTGCGGGTGTTCGGCTGCCGGACCCGGCCGGTCCACCGCTCGAACGCCCAGCGTCCGAGCAGGAACACCAGCAGCGGCAGCAGGACGACGAACAGCAGGTTGCTCGAGGCCGCCGCACCGACCTGGCCGTCGGTCAGGTCGTTGACCGCGCGCAGGCCACCACAGCCCGGGCAGTAGATGCCGAGGGCCGCACTCGGGCAGTAGCCCCAGGACCCGCTCTCGTGCGGGTCGCGCACGTGCAGCGCGAGCGTGGCGAGCGCGAGCCCGCCGATCGTCACCGCGGGTCCGGCGACCCGCTGCCACCGGCTCGGCTCGACGGCCGCGGGAGCGGCCGGCTGCGAGGCGGTGGCGGTCATGGCCGGACCGTCAGTGGCCGGACTCGTGGAAGCCCAGCTTCGCCATCACGGCGAAGACCACCAGCGAGGCGACACCCAGGCCGACGCCGACCCAGAAGATCGTCATGCTCACCGGGTCGAGGAGCAGGCCGACCGCGCCGACCACGAAGCCGAGCATGGCGACCGTGACGGCCGACCAGGCTGCGGGAGTGTTGCCGTGGCTGCTGTCAGACATGCGGGGCTCCTCGAAACAGATCGTGCGGGACTGGCGTCAGTCTATTCAGCCCTCGTCGGTTCTCGGCGCCGTGGGGTCGCGTCCCTCGTCCAGGGCCTTCCACAGGTCGAGGCTGCTCTGCTCCTCCGGCGGCACCTCGCTGACGGGCGCGGCCGCGGTCGGGGCGTCGTACCGGCGTCCCATCTCGGGCCAGGCCCGGCACCACAGCGTCGCGAGGACTCCCGCGACCAGGGCCAGCACGGTGCCGAGGACCGCGGCCCAGTACCACCCCGTCGGCCCGACCTCGCCGTCGTCGATGCCGAGCTGGCCGAGCTGCTCGCGCAGGTCGTCCGACACCTGGGGGTACGCCGCGATCGCGGCCACGAGCGCCCCCGCTGCCGCGAGCGTGCCGAGCACGGCCATCGCCCGCCGGACGCGGCCCCGGGTCACCAGCAGCACGCCCCAGGCGGCCAGCGCGACCAGCGCGAGCGCGGTCACCAGCGGCATGCTGGCGTCGAAGGTCATCTGCAGGCTCGCCGAGCTCGCCTCGCCGCTCACGACCTGCTGGTTGCCGCCGACCGCGGCGAGGGTGCCGCCGGCCAGCCCCAGCAGGACGACGGGGCCGAAGGTGCGGCGCCGGTCAGCCATCGGCGAGCAGCAGGTCGGCGTCGAAGCACGTGCGGTCACCGGTGTGGCACGCGGCGCCCACCTGGTCCACCTTCACCAGGAGCGTGTCGCCGTCACAGTCCAGGCGCACCTCCTTGACCCACTGCAGGTGGCCGGAGGTGTCGCCCTTGACCCAGTACTCCTGGCGCGAGCGGCTCCAGTACGTCGCCCGCCCGGTCGTGAGCGTGCGTGCCAGCGCCTCGTCGTCCATCCAGCCGAGCATCAGCACCTCGCCGGTGTCGTGCTGCTGGACCACGGCCGGCACCAGTCCGTCGTCGGTGCGCTTCAGCCGGTCCGCGATCGCGGGGTCGAGGGTCGTCACGCAGCCAGTATCCCGCGCGACCGAGGGCGGCTACGGGGCGGTGTCCAGCCCGATCCGGACGAGCACCTCGGCGGCGGCGTCCGCCAGCGCCAGCAACCGCTCCTGCTCGGGCTCGGTGGGCACGTGCGCGCGCGCCCAGTAGGCGCCGATCGCGGCGACCGGGCGCTGGGCGCCCACGGGCACCATGTACAGGCTGCGCACGAACGTCGGCCGGTACGCCTCCAGCGGGATCCGCTCGTCGACGTCGATGTCGGGCACGGCCACCGGGGTGGCGTGGAGCATCGCCCAGCCCGAGATGCAGGACGTGATCGGGAACCGCTGGCCCTTCCACAGGGGCGAGATCGCGTCCTCGTCCACGTAGTAGCAGAGGTCGTCCTCCCGCAGCACGAACGTGGCGCCGTGGGCGCGGGCGGCGATCCGGGCGTAGGTGCGCACGACGTCAGCGAGCTCGGTCACGGTCGTGACCTGCTCGAGCTGCTGCGTCTGGCCCTGGACCCGCATGTGACGAGTGTCCCACAGCAGCGGGGCCGAGGAGGGGGTTACGCGGACTGTTGCGCGAGCCAGCTCGCGTGCAGTCCGGCGTACACCGAGCCCTCCTGACGCACGAGCTCGGCGTGCGGTCCGCGCTGGGCGATCCGGCCCCGGTCGACCACGACGACCTCGTCGGCGGTCTCGGCGGTGCTGAGCCGGTGCGCGATGGTGACCGAGGTGCGCCCGATCATGAGTCGCTCCAGGGCCCGGCCGATGCGCATCTCGAGGGCCGGGTCGACCGCGCTGGTGGCCTCGTCGAGGACCAGCAGGTCGGGGTCGGCGAGCTGCGCGCGCCAGAGCGCGACCAGCTGCCGCTCCCCCGCCGACATCGACTCGCCCCGCTGGCCGACCTCGGTGTGGATGCCCGCGGGCAGGCCCGCGAGCCAGTCGCCGAGCCCGAGGTCGTCGGCCGCGGCCACGATCTCCTCGTCGGTCGCGTCGAGGCGGCCGTAGCGCACGTTGGCGGCGATCGTGTCGTGGAAGAGGAAGCCCTCCTGGGGCACCAGCACGACGCTGCGCCGCAACGAGTGCTGGGCGATCCGGCGCAGGTCGATGCCGTCGAGCAGCACCGCCCCGTCGGTGGGGTCCATCAGCCGCGTCAGGAGCTTGGCGATCGTGGACTTGCCCGACCCGGTCTCGCCGACGACGGCCAGCCGGGTGCCCGCGGCGATCTCGAGGTCGATGTCGCGCAGCACCGGCGGGCCGCCCGGGTAGGCGAACGACACCGCCTCGAAGCGGACGTCGACCGGCCCCCGCGGCAGGGTCGCGCCGTCCGGGCCGGGGTCGACCAGGTCGGCCGGGGTCTCGAGGATGCCGAGGACGCGGCGCCAGCTGACGACGGCGTTCTGCGCGTCGGTGAGGATCTGGGTGCCCATCTGCACCGGGCCGACGAACAGCGTCACGAGGAACGCGAACGCCAGCACGGTGCCGGCGGTGATGTCGCCGGCGAAGCCGAGCCAGACGCCGATCACGATCACGCCGGCGTTGGCCAGCCCGGCCGAGATCCCCCCGAGCGAGAACGAGAGGACCGTGAACCCCTGGGCGCGGGTGCTGGCGGTCTTGTACTCGTCGATCGCGGCGTCGATGCGGTCCTGGGTGCGCTCCTCGACGGCGTACGACCGGACCACCGCGGCCCCGACGACCGGCTCGGAGATCGCCGACAGCATCACCGCGACCTGGGCGCGCACGACGCCGTACGCCTCGGAGAGCTTGCGCTGGAAGTAGCGGATCGACAGGAACAGCGGCGCGAAGCAGACCCACACCACGAGCGCGAGCTGCCAGCTGTAGAACAGCATCACGATCGTCGCGACCAGCACCTGCCCGACGCTGACGACGAACAGCAGCCCGCCGAACACGAGGAACTGGCTGACCTGGTCGACGTCGCTGGTGACCCGGGAGACGAGGGCGCCGCGACGCTCGGTGTTCTGCGTCAGCAGCGGGAGGTCGTGGACATGGCGGAACGCCTTGATCCGCAGCGTTGCCAGGCCGCGCTCGGACGTCGTGAACAGCCGGGCGGTCATGGCGTACGACGCCCACGCTGCGACGAGGATCGCGACCATCGCGCCCAGGCCCATCTGGACGACGTAGGACACGTCCGGCCCGCCCGGCCCGTTGAGCCCGTCGTCGATGGTCTTCTGCACCGCGACCGGTACGACGACCTGGCCGATCGAGGCGATGAACGCGAGGACCAGGGTCCAGCCCACGCCCTCCTTGAGCTCGGGCGAGTAGCGCACGCCACGGCGGATCGTCTCGATCGCGCCGATGTTCTCGCCGGTGTCCATGCTCGTCTCGGAGTCGCTCATTCCGTCACCTCGACCTCGAGCTCGGCGGCGACCTCGTAGGCGTTGACGAGGTTGGCGTACGCCGGGCTCCGCTCGAGCAGCTCGGCGTGCGTGCCCCGGTCGGCCACCCGGCCGTCCTCGAGGTGGACGACCTCGTCGGCGAGCGCGATCGTGGCCTTGCGGTAGGCGACCACGACCAGCGTGGTGTCGTGCGTGCCGCTGCGCAGCGCCTCGAGGATGCGCGCCTCGACCTCGGGGTCGACGGCGGAGGTCGCGTCGTCGAGGATCAGCAGCCGCGGCTCGCGGACCAGCGCCCGGGCCAGCGAGATCCGCTGACGCTGCCCCCCGGACAGCGACGTGCCGCGCTCACCCAGGCGGGTGTCGAGGCCGTGCGGGAGCGCGGCGACGAAGCCGTCGGCCTGCGCCGCACGCAACGCCGCCCACACGTCCTCGTCGGAGACGTCGGCACCGAGGGTGACGTTGCCGCGCACGGTGTCGTCGAACAGGAACGCGGTCTGCTGCACGATCGCGGCGACCCGAGCGAGCTCGCCGCGGGCGAGGTCGCGCAGGTCGGTGCCGTCGAGCAGCACCCGGCCCTCGTCGGGGTCGACCAGCCGGGTCATCAGGTTCGTGAGGGTGCTCTTGCCGGAGGCGGTCGCGCCGACCAGCGCGACCGTGCGCCCCGGCTCGACGGTGAACGTCACGTCGTCCAGGAGCCGCTGGTCGGGGTCGTAGCGGTAGCCGAGGTGCTCGATCTCGAGCCGCGAGCCGGACTCGCCGGTGGTCGCGGTGCGCTCGCCGAACGGCATCTCGCCGGTCGCGCGCAGCACGGTGCGCACCCGCTGGTAGCCGACCACGCTGCGGGGGAACTCACCGAGCAGCCACCCGATCGAGCGGATCGGGAACGACACGATCGTCAGCAGGAACGCGACGGTGACGACGTCGCCGGCGTCGGTCTGGCCGTTGAGGACCCGCGCGACGCCGACGGCCAGCACCACGAGCACTCCGAGGTTGGGCAGGGCGGCGAGCGTCGGGTCGAACGCGGCCCGGACGCGGCCGGCGCGGATGTTGATGTCGCGCAGCTGGTGGGCCATGTCCGCGAACCGCTCGGTCTCCTCGGCCTCGCGGCCGAGGGTCTTGACGACCATCGCGCCGTCGAAGGACTCGTGGGCGACCTCGCTGAGCTCGGCGCGCAGCTGCTGCGCCTTGGTCATCAGCGGCGAGGCGCGGCGCTGGTAGGCGATGTTGGCCAGCACGACGGCCGGGAACACCAGCGCGCCGACCAGCGCGAGCACCACGTCGGTCAAGAACATCTGGACGACCGCGATCACCATCATCACGACCGTGCCGAGCGCCATCGGCAGCGGCGCGATGGGCCCCCACGCCGCCTCGACGTCGGAGTTGGCGTTGGAGAGCAGCTGACCGGTCGGGTGGCGCTGGTGCCACGACATCGGGAGCGCGAGGTACTGCCGGGTGACCGCGCGGCGGGTGTGCGCCTGCATCCGGTATTGCATGATCCCGGCGCCGAGCCGGCGGGCCACGATGCCGACCGCGCGCAGCAGCGCGACGCCGAGGAACAGCGCGACGACCGCCACCAGCATGTCGGTGCCGATCTCGCCGTTCTCGAACGCGGGCAGCACGACGTGGTCGGTCGCCCAGCCGAGCACCCAGGCGTCGGCGACGGTGAGCGCACCGAAGATCACGCTGCCGGCGGTGGAGACCGCGAACACCCACGGCTCCCGACGGATGGCGATCCAGAGTACGGCGGCGCCGGCACCCATCGTGCCCCGCCGCGTCCGCTCGTCTGTCACCCTCACACCTCTCCGCCCGCGACAACCTCGCGAGACGGCCACCCTATTCCGAGCATCCGACAGTAACCTTCCGGTTCATGACCGCCCCGACCCAGGAGAGCCTCGCCAAGCGCGAGCGCCGCGAGCTCTGCGACCTGGCCCTGGCCCTCGGCCCGGACGCCCCCACGCTGTGCGAGGGCTGGACCGCCTCCGACCTGATGGCGCACCTCGTGGTCCGCGAGCGCAAGCCGGTCGCGTCGATCGGCAACGTCGTCGAGCGGTTCTCCGGCCTCAACCAGCGCGCGATGGCCAAGCAGCAGGCGCGCGGCTTCGAGGTGCTCGTCGAGCGCTACCGCACCCCGGCGCTGTTCCTCCGCGCGGTGCCCCCGGTCGACGAGGCGATGAACGGCTTCGAGCTGCTCGTGCACCACGAGGACCTGCGCCGCGGCGCGGCGTCGTGGGAGCCGCGCGACCTCGACCCCGCCGAGCTCGACCTGCTCTGGTCGCGGCTCTCCAAGGGCATGAAGTTCTTCGGGCGCCGGATCCCGGTCCCGACGGTGCTGCGGCGGTCCGACACCGGCGCGACGACGGTCGCCAAGCCCGGCGACGACCCCGTGACCGTCAGCGGTCCGGTCGTCGAGCTGGTCCTGCTCCTGTTCGGCCGCTCCGCGCTCCGCGACGTCACGTTCGAGGGACCGGAGGACAAGGTCGAGGAGCTCCGCTCGGCCGAGCTGGGGGTCTGAACCGCTCCCCAGGACGGGTGGCGCGTCGTACCGTCGGGCCATGAGAGCCCCCCTCGCCGCGCTGGCCGCGGCCGCGATCCTCGCCTCCGGCTGCTCCGGCGACGAGTCCGAGAGCGAGCCGGCCCCGGACCCGCGCGCCCCCGAGGTCACCGAGCTGGAGTCCGGGCCGGTCGGCGTCGCGGAGGTGAACGGCGAGGCCTGGACGACCCTGGTGCGCGAGAACGCCGTGCGGCCGGGCGACGGCGAGCTCATCGAGGTCGGCGAGTTCCCGCTGCGCCTGGTCGACACCCCGACCGGCGTGTGGGTGAGCGTGATCGGGGACGGCACGATCGTGCAGATCGACGCCGACACCGGCGAGGTGCTGAGCACGGTGCCGATCGAGCCGAAGGGCAGCGAGCCGGAGGGCATCGCCTGGGACGGCGAGAGCCTGTGGGTGGTCGACCAGGACGCCGGCCGGGTCCTCCAGCTGGACTCCGACGGCTCCGAGACCGCGTCGTACCCCACCGACGACGCGCCACGCTTGGTCGCGGTCGGCGAGTCGGGCATCTGGGTGGCGAACTACGGCGGGTCGTCGGTCTCGCGGGTGCACGACGGGCGGGTGAAGACCGTGCCGGTGCCCGGCTGCACCGGCCCGCAGGACCTCGCCGAGGTGGCCGGCAAGGTCTGGGTCTCGTGCACGCTCAGCGGCAAGGTCATCGTCCTCGACGCCGGCACCATGAAGCAGGTCGGCGAGATCCCCGACGTGCCCGACGCCGACGCGGTCGTCGCGGGTGACGGCAGCGTGTACGTCGTCGGCCAGTCGGGTCCGACCGTGTACGTCGTCGACCCGGAGACCTCGACGGTCGCCGAGAAGCTCGTGCTCGACGACGCACCGCCGACCGGGGAGAACGTCGGCGCCGCCGTCGTGGGCGCTGATCTGGTCGTGACGCACCCCGAGGTGCGGAAGATCTACTCGCTGCCGCTGCCGTAGCGGGCCGCGCGGATCCCGTGAGAAGTCAGCGCACCGGGTGGCCGGCGGCGGCCAGCGAGTCCTTCACGTCCGAGATCCGCAGGGTGCCGAAGTGGAACACGGTCGCGGCGAGGACGGCGTCCGCGCCGGCGTCGACCGCGGGCGGGAAGTGGTCGGTCGCGCCGGCACCGCCGGACGCGATCACCGGCACGGTCACCTCGCGGCGTACGGCGCGGATCAGCTCGAGGTCGAAGCCGTCCTGGGTGCCGTCCGCGTCCATGGCGTTCAGCAGGATCTCGCCGGCGCCGAGCTCGGCCGCGCGCACCGCCCACTCGATCGCGTCCAGACCGGCGGACTTCCGGCCGCCGTGCGTGGTGACCTCGAAGCCGGACGCCGTGCCGGAGGCGCGGCGCGCGTCGACCGAGAGCACCAGCACCTGGTTGCCGAAGCGGTCCGCGATCTCCGCGACCAGCTCCGGCCGGTGGATCGCGGCGGTGTTCACCGCGACCTTGTCAGCACCCGCGCGCAGCAACCGGTCGACGTCGTCGACCGAGGACACTCCCCCGCCGACGGTCAGCGGGATGAAGACCTCCTCGGCGGTGCGCGACACGATCTCCATCGTGGTCGCGCGACCCTCGTGCGAGGCGGAGATGTCGAGGAAGGTCAGCTCGTCGGCGCCCTCGGCGTCGTAGATCCGGGCCAGCTCGACCGGGTCACCGGCGTCGCGCAGCTCCTTGAAGTTGATGCCCTTCACCACGCGCCCGGCATCGACGTCCAGGCACGGGATCACCCGGACGGCGAGCGTCATCGGGTGCCCTTGGTGAGGGCGAGGGCGTCCTCCAGGGTGAACTTCCCCTCGTACAGCGCGGTCCCGGCGATCGCACCCTCGACGCCCTCAGGGACGAGGTCCATGAGCGCCCGGATGTCGTCGAGCGTGGTCACGCCGCCGGAGGCGACGATCGGCGCGGAGGTCACCGCCGCGACGTCACGCAGCAGCTGGAGGTTCGGCCCGGCGAGCATGCCGTCCTTGTTGACGTCGGTCACGACGTAGCGCGCGCAGCCCTCGGAGTCGAGGCGGGCGAGCGTCTCGTAGAGGTCACCGCCGTCCTTGGTCCAGCCGCGGGCGGCCAGGGTGCGACCGCGTACGTCGAGGCCGATGGCGACGCGGTCGCCGTGCTCGGCGATGACCTTCGCGCACCACTCGGGCTGCTCGAGCGCGGCGGTGCCGATGTTGACCCGCCGGCAGCCGGTGGCCAGCGCCGCGGCGAGCGACTCGTCGTCGCGGATGCCGCCGCTCATCTCGACCTGGATGTCGAGCGCGCCGACGATCTCGGCCTGCAGCTCGCGGTTGGAGCCGCGCCCGAACGCCGCGTCGAGGTCGACGAGGTGGATCCACTCCGCGCCGGCGTCCTGCCAGCGCATCGCGGCGGCCACCGGGTCGCCGTACACGCGCTCGGAGCCGGCGACGCCCTGGGCGAGCTGGACGGCCCGGCCCTCGGTGATGTCGACGGCGGGGAGGAGCTCGAGGTAGTCAGACATGCTCAGGGACTCAATTCTTGGTCATCAGGATCTGGACGACGGGCACGAGGAGCAGGCTCAGCAGCAGCGCGAAGGCGCGGACCGCCCAGTCGCCGGAGGCGAGCCACACCAGCACGTTGAGCACCACCACCGCGACGATCAGCAGCCGGGTCTGGCGCCGGTGCCGCTCCGCGATCACGCCCGACGGGCCGCGGCGGGACTTCGGGACCCAGCGGGTCAACGCCCGCTTGCGCGCCTCACGGCGCTCCTTCTTCTCGGCCTCGGCCGCGCGTGCGGCGGCGACGATCGCGGCCTCGCGCTCGCGCTCGGCCCGGCGCTGGGCCCGCTCCTTGCTCACAACGAACCCACCCAGTTGCGAAACAGCGCGGCG
The DNA here is from genome assembly GCF_039541135.1 of Nocardioides caricicola. Classification (NCBI taxonomy): domain Bacteria; kingdom Bacillati; phylum Actinomycetota; class Actinomycetes; order Propionibacteriales; family Nocardioidaceae; genus Nocardioides; species Nocardioides caricicola. Next base: position 625,138 of record NZ_BAABFQ010000003.1, read on the forward strand.
CCGGCGTCACCGGACTTCTCCGGGTGGAACTGGGTCGCGGTCAGCGGCCCGTTCTCGACCGCGGCCACGAACCGGTCGCCCCCGTGCTCGCTCCAGTGCACCAGCGGGGCGCGGGTCCGGTCGTTGGTCACGAGCGTCCAGTCGCGGATGCCGTAGGAGTGCACGAAGTAGAACCGCTCGTCCTCGATGCCGTCGAACAGCGTCGTGCCGGTCTCGACCTCGACGGTGTTCCAGCCCATGTGCGGTACGACGGGCGCCTGCAGCCGCTCGACCACTCCCGGCCACTCGTCGCAGCCCTCGGTCTCCACGCCGTGCTCGACCCCGCGCTCGAACAGGATCTGCATGCCCACGCAGATCCCGAGCACCGGCCGACCGCCGGAGAGCCGCCGCCCGATGATCCGCTCGCCCCTGATCTCGCGCAGCCCGGCCATGCAGGCGGCGTACGCGCCGACCCCGGGGACCAGCAGGCCGTCGGCGTTCAGCGCCGTGTCGAAGTCGCTGGTGAGCGTGACGTCGGCCCCGGCGCGCTCGACCGCGCGGACGGCCGAGCGGAGGTTGCCCGAGCCGTAGTCGAGGACGACGACGGACCTCGACGTCACAGACTGCCCTTGGTGGAGGGCACACCCGTCTCGCGCGGGTCGATCGCGATGGCGTCGCGGAACGCCCGGGCGAACGCCTTGAACTGGGTCTCCACGATGTGGTGCGGCTCGCGGCCGGCCAGCACCCGCACGTGCAGCGCGAGGTGCGCGTGGAACGCGATGGTCTCGAAGACGTGCTGGGTCAGCGAGCCGAGGTAGTCCCCGCCGAGCACGACGTACTGCTGGCCCTCCGGCTCGCCGGTGTGCACGCAGTACGGACGGCCCGACACGTCGACGACGGCCTGCACCAGCGCCTCGTCGAGCGGGACCGTCGCGTCGCCGAAGCGGCGCACGCCGGTCTTGTCTCCGAGCGCCTCGCGCAGCGCCTGGCCGAGCACGATCGCGGTGTCCTCGACGGTGTGGTGGGCGTCGATGTGGGTGTCGCCCTCGGTCTGGACGGTGAGGTCGAGCAGCGCGTGCCGGCCGAACGCGTCGAGCATGTGGTCGTAGAAGCCGACCCCGGTGGAGATGTCGGTGCGGCCGCTGCCGTCGAGGTCGACCTCGACGAGGACCTTCGACTCCTTGGTCTGCCGCTCGATGCGTGCAGTCCTGCTCATAGCTCCTCCATGACCTGGGTCAGTGCTTCCTTGAACGCCATCATCTCGTCTGCGGTGCCGATCGAGACACGCAGCCACCCGTCGGGACCGGTCTCGCGGATCAGCACCCCCCGGTCGAGCAGCCCCTGCCAGACAGCATGGCGGTCGGCGAACGTGCCGAACAACGCGAAATTCGCGTCCGAGTCCGCGACCTGCAGCCCCTGCGCCCGCAGCCAGTCGACGGTGGCGTCGCGCTCCACGCGCAGCTCGTCGACCTTGCCGAGCAGCTCGGGGGCGTGCCGCAGGGCGGCCAGCGCGGTCGCCTGGGTGACCGCGGAGAGGTGGTACGGCAGCCGCACCACCCGGATCGCGTCGCAGATCGCGGGGTCCGCGGCGAGGTAGCCCAGCCGCAGCCCGGCGGCCGCGAACGCCTTGCTCATCGTCCGGGTGACGACCAGGTTGCGGTGCTCGGGCAGCAGCTCGACCGCGCTGCGCACGCCCGCGCGCCGGAACTCGCCGTACGCCTCGTCGATCACCACGATCCCGTCGCCCGCCGCCTCGCAGAGCGTGGCGATCGCGTCGAACGGCAGCGCGGTGCCGGTCGGGTTGTTCGGGCTCGGCAGCAGCACCACGCTCGGCTGCGTCTCCTTGACCAGGTCCCGCGCGTGGTCGAGGTCGAGGGAGAAGTCGCTCTCGCGGCGCCCGGCGACCCACTCGGTCAGCGAGTCACGGGCGTACTCCGGGTACATCGAGTACGTCGGAGCGAAGCTCAGCGCCACCCGTCCCGGGCCGCCGAACGCCTGCAGCAGCTGCAGCATGACCTCGTTGGAGCCGTTGGCCGCCCACACCTGCTCGGGGGTGACGCCGTGGACCGTGTCGTGGGAGAGGTACGCCGCCAGCGCGGCCCGGAGCTCGACGAACTCGCGGTCCGGGTAGCGGTTCAGCGTCGTCGCGGCCTCCGCGACGGCGCTCGCGATGTCCGCGACGCACTCCGGGGAGGGGCCGTAGGGGTTCTCGTTGACGTTGAGCTGCACCGGGACGTCCAACTGAGGAGCGCCGTACGGCTCGATGCCGCGCAGCTCCTCGCGCAGAGGAGGCCAGCTCATCGCCCGAACCGCACCGAGACCGCGGCGCCGTGACCCGGAAGGTCTTCGGCGTTCGCGAGCGTGACGACGTGCCCGGCGACCGCCTCGAGGGCGTCTCGGGAGTAGTCGACGACGTGCACGGACTTCGTGAACGCGCGCACGGACAGGCCGCTGCTGTGGCAGGCGCAGCCGGCGGTCGGGAGCACGTGGTTGGAGCCGGCGCAGTAGTCGCCGAGGCTGACCGGGGCGTACTGCCCCACGAAGATCGCGCCCGCGTTGCGCACCCGCGCGGCCCACGCCGAGGCGTCCTCGGTGTGGATCTCGAGGTGCTCGGCGGCGTAGGCGTTGACGACGTCGAGCCCCTGCTCGAGGTCGTCGACCAGCACGATCCCCGACTGCGGACCGGTGAGGCTGGTGCGGATCCGCTCGACGTGCTTGGTCACCCAGACCTGCTTCTCCAGCTCCGCCTCGACGTCGCTCGCGAGCCGCTCGCTCGGCGTGACCAGCACGGACGCCGCCAGCGGGTCGTGCTCGGCCTGGCTGATCAGGTCGGCGGCGACGTACGCCGCGTCCGCGGTGTCGTCGGCCAGGATCGCGATCTCGGTCGGCCCGGCCTCGGAGTCGATGCCGACCTGGCCCTTGAGCAGCCGCTTCGCGGTGACCGTGTAGATGTTGCCCGGTCCGGTCACCAGGTCGACCTTGGCGCAGGGGCCGACGCCGTAGGCGAACATCGCGATCGCCTGGGCACCGCCGACGGAGTACACCTCGTCGACGCCGAGCAGCGCGCACGCGGCCAGGATCGTCGGGTGCACCGAGCCGCCGAACTCCTTCTGCGGCGGGCTGGACAGCGCGATCGAGCCGACGCCCGCGGTCTGGGCCGGGACGACGTTCATCAGCACGCTGGAGACGAGCGGCGCGATGCCGCCCGGGACGTAGAGGCCGACGCGGTCGACCGGCACCTTGCGGTGGGTGACCCGGGCGCCGGGACCGAGGTCGGTGACGGCGTCCTGCTCCAGCTCGTTGGCGCAGGTGGCGCGCAGCCGGCGGATCGACTCCTCGAGCCCGGCGCGGATCGACGGGTCGAGGTCGTCCAGCGCCGCCGCGATCTGGCCTGCCGGCACGCGGATGTCGTCGACGGTGACCCCGTCGAAACGCTCGCCGTACTCACGGATCGCGTCGAGCCCGCGGCTGCGCACCGCCTCGCAGATCGCATGCACCGCGGGGACCGCCGCCTCGACGTCGAAGTCCGCGCGGGGCACGGCGGCGCGATAGTCGACGCCTCCGCGGTCGGCGCCTCGCAGGTCGATGCGCTGGATCATGGCTCGATTCTACGAGCCGGAGCCGGTTCTCCCCGATCGGCGACAGTGGCTGGACTACGTTGGGCGTGTGACGGACACGCTGCCGATGTTCCCGCTCAACGCGGTGCTCTTCCCCGGCGTGAGTGTGCCGCTCACCGTCTTCGAGGACCGCTACCGCGCGCTGGTGCACCACCTGCTGCGGGTCCCGGACCCGGCGCAGCGGGTCTTCGGCTCGGTCGGCATCCGTGAGGGCTACGAGGTCGGCGACCACGGGTCGCAGTCGCTGTACCGCGTCGGCTGCAAGATGCAGCTGACCGAGATCGAGGAGAATCCGGACGGCACGTTCGAGGTGGTCGCGGTCGGCCTGGAGCGGATCCAGCTCGACAGCCTGGAGACCTCGGGCCTCTTCCCGGTGGGCCACATCACCGAGCGACCCGACCCCGAGTCCGTCGTCCCCGAGGCCGTGCTCGAGCAGGCCCGGATCGCGTTCACGGCCTACCGCGCAGCGCTCGCCGACATCCGCAGCGACCCGTACGCGGGCTCGCTCCCCCGTGACCCGACGTACCTCTCCTGGACGCTCGCGGCACTGGCGCCGCTGCCGATGCCCGAGCGGCAGTCGCTCCTCGAGGCCGACGACGCCGCGGAGCGGCTGATCCTCGTGACCGACCTGCTGCGCGCCGAGCTGCGCGCGATGAACGTGATCCCGTCCCTCCCGGCCACCGAGGTGGCCCGCACCCGATGGTCTCCCAACTGACGATGGCGAAGAAGAAGTCGGCCGGCGGTACGCCGGCCACGGTGGCGCTGACTGCGGCCGGCATCGCGTTCGAGCTGCACGAGTACACCCACGACCCGCGGGCGGCGTCGTTCGGACTGGAGGCCGCCGAGGCGCTCGGCCTCGAGCCCGCCCAGGTGTTCAAGACCCTGATGGCGAGCGTGGACGGCCGGCTGACCGTCGGGATCGTGCCGGTGTCCGGCCAGCTCGACCTCAAGGCGCTGGCGCGCGCCGTCGGCGGCAGCAAGGCCGCGATGGCCGAGGTCGCGGCGGCGGAGCGCGCGACGGGGTACGTCGCCGGCGGCATCTCGCCGGTCGGCCAGAAGCGCGCGCATCCGACCGTGCTCGACGAGTCCGCGCTCGGCTACGACACGGTCTACGTCTCCGGCGGCCGCCGCGGGCTCGACCTCGGGATCGCGCCGGGCGACCTGGTGAAGGTGACCGGCGCGACGGTGGCAGCGATCAGCCGGTGATCAATCGGTCGTGATCTTGAGGACGCCGTGCACGGCGCCTTCGTCGACCCAGGTGCTCAGGCCCGCCGCGTCGAGCGGATCGAGGTTGTCCTGGAGCTCCTGGTCGTCGCCGAACAGGTTCGAGAGCCAGGTCGCGTCCAGGTCGACGTAGACGATCGCCGAGGCGTCATCGGCCTCCTCGACCACGTCGCGGTAGGAGTCGTCGTCGCCGAGACCGCCGTCCTCGAGGAGCTGCTCGCGGTAGTCGGCGTCCGGGCCGACCACGACGACACCCTCGCCGTCGTCGCTGGCGAACAGCTCGGCGTCCGGGCCGGCCAGGTCACGCAGCTTGTCCAGCACGCCGTCGATCTCATCGGCGTCGCCGGAGACCTTCGCGCCGACCTGGAAGCTGCCGCCGTCGCCCTCCTCGGGCGCCCAGAACAGGCCGTCGGAGTCGAAGTCGGGCCCGACCGCGAGCGCCATCGAGTCACCGAGCAGGGTGCGTACGTCGTCGGGCAGGTCCAGCCCGGTCTCCTCGCTCAGCTGCTCCATCAGCTCGGCGGCCGTGCTGCCCTCGGCGGTGGCGAGCTGCTCGACCAGGTCGGTGAACCAGTCCTCCCCGAAGGACAGGCCGATCGCCACCGCGGTGTCGGCCGGGAGGGTGCCGATCGTCTCGCCGGCCCGGTCGCCGGAGGTGATGGCGTCGCCGTACTCCCCGGCGTCACCCGCCACCTCGAGCTCGACCCCGCCGTCGTCGAAGCGCACCGTCGCGGCGGCGCCCTCGAAGTCCTCGAGCGCCTCCGTCATCTCGTCGGGAGCGCCGGCCATGTCCTCGCTCAGGAAGCCGTCCAGGTCGGCGAGGTAGCCGAGCTCCTCGGCGATGAGCGCGCCGGCCTCGGGCGCGGCGTACATCGAGACGATGCCGGAGTCGCCGGCCGCGTCGGTCCAGCGCGTGAAGTCGTCGTCCTCGGACAGCGGCGCGTCCGCGGCGTCGTCGGAGACCTGGTCCACGATCTCCTGGGTCTCGCCGACCAGCGCCCAGCCGTCCGCGACCACCCAGGCGCCCTCGCCGTCGGCGCAGTCGCTGAGCTTGCCCAGTCCCTCCTCGGCGGCGTCCTCGTCGCCCACCTGGACCACGAAGACCGGGTCCGGAGACTCATGGCCGGCGTCGACCGCGGCGACCGCGAACCGGTCGCCGAGCCAGGGCTCGATGTCGTCGGCGTAGTCGAGCTCGGCGCACCCGCCGGACTCCTGGACCTTCTCGAAGATCCACTGCCGGACGTCGTCGTCGGTGTCGAGGCCGATCTCGTCCTCGAACGCCGGGAACTTCTTCAGCGTGCGCAGCGCCTCGATCTTCTGACCCCCGCTGGGGTCCAGGTCGATGCTGGCGTAGGCGATCGTCGAGTCGGGCAGCGCCTCGGCCGGCTGGGGGCCGGTGGCGAAGAACGTCCACGCCGCCCAGGCACCGGCGCCGAGCAGCGCGACGCCGCCGACGATGCCGGCGGCGAGCAGCGCGGTCCGGCGTCCGGACCCGGCCTGCGCCGGCGGGAGCGGCCCTCCGGACCCGATGTCGAGGTACTCGCTGCTGGTCACGAGAAGACCTTACCCAGCGGGCAGGTCCTCGGACTGCGCGTGCCGCCGGGGGCCGAGCCCGATGAAGACCAGGGCCAGCGCGACCAGCGCGCCGGCGGGGAGCGCGATCCACGGGCTCCACTCCGAGACCGTGAGGGCGGCGGGCAGGCGAGTGCCGTCGGTCGCGTTCGCGGCCAGGTCCTGGGGGTCGGCCGGCCCGAGAGCCAGCCCGATCCGGACCATCAGGAACGTCGCGAGCGCCGAGCCCACGACCACGGCGGCCAGGGTGACCAGCGGTGCGCGGTCGAGGAACAGCGCCACGAGCGCTCCGACGAGCAGTCCGGTCGCGCTGGCGACGACGACGTACCAGCCGGTGCCGGAGAACTGTCCCTGCAGCGCCGCCTCGTCCTCCGCGACCCACTGGTGGTCGTAGACCAGGCCGTACGGCGCGGTCCAGACCCACTCCCACACCAGGGCGCCGACCACCCCCGCGAGCGCGAACAGGGTGACGATCACGACGAAGTCGACCCAGGCGGGCCGCTGCCCCGTCGGTCGGCCCGTCGGTCGGCCCGTCACCCGGTCAGGCATCCGGGGCCCAGCAGGTGCTTGAGGTCGGCGTACAAGGCCGGGCTGGGCGTGACGCGGTGGCGCTCGAGGTTCAGCACGATCGTCTTGTCGCGCATCCGCAGCCGCAGGTGCACCTCGTTGGTGCCGGCGTGCGTGGCGAGGACGTCCTTGAGGTGCCCGACGACGGCGTCGTTGACCCGGGTCTGCGGCAGGTTGATCACCACCGGACCGCTCGGGCCGGCGCTGGTGTCGACCAGGCTGACCTCCTGGCCCATGATCTCGGGCTGCTCCTTGCTGCGCGAGAGCCGGCCCTTGACGGTGATGATCGCGTCGTCGGCCACCAGGTGGCCGCACAGCTGCCAGGCGCTCGGGAACAGCAGCACGTCGATGGCGCCGTCGAGGTCCTCGACCGTGACCAGCGCCCACGCGTCGCCACGCTTGGTGATCTTGCGCTGCACCGAGGTGACCAGGCCGGACACCGTGATCGGGCTGCCGTCCTGCCGGTTCTCGTCCATCATCAGCTGGCCGATGGTGCAGTCGGTGCCGTTGGCGAGCAGGTGCTCGAGACCGAGCAACGGGTGGTCGGAGACGTAGAGGCCGAGCATCCCGCGCTCGAAGCCGAGCAGCGTCATCTTGTCCCACTCGTCGATCTCGGGGATCGCGACACTGACGTCGAAGCCGACCTCCTCGGCGGTGTCGAGACCGCCGAACAGGGAGTCCTGGCCCTCGTCCTCGCGCTTGAGGCCGGCGTACCGGTCGGTCGCCTCCTCGTGGATCAGGTGCAGCGCGCGGCGCTTGTGCTTCATGTCGTCGAAGGCGCCGGCGTAGATGAGCGACTCGATGACCCGCTTGTTGCAGACGTTGGCCGGCACCTTCGAGAGGAAGTCGTTGAAGTGCTCGTAGCGGCTGTCCTCGCGCGCGGACACGATGCCGTCGACGACGTTCGCGCCGACGTTGCGGATCGCGGTGAGGCCGAAGCGGATGTCGTTGCCGACCGGCGTGAAGTCGTGGGCGGACTCGTTGACGTCCGGCGGAAGCACCTGGATCTTCATCCGGCGGCACTCGTTGAGGTAGATCGCGAGCTTGTCCTTGTCGTCCTTGGCGGACGTCAGCAGCGCGGCCATGTACTCGGCCGGGTAGTTGGCCTTGAGGTAGGCGGTCCAGTACGTGATGACGCCGTACGCCGCGGAGTGCGACTTGTTGAACGCGTAGTCGGCGAAGGGGACCAGGATCTCCCAGAGCGTCTTGACGGCGTCCTGGGGATAGCCCCGCTCGAGCATGCCGGCCTCGAAGCCGGCGTACTGCTTGTCGAGCTCCTCCTTCTTCTTCTTGCCCATCGCGCGGCGCATGTTGTCCGCGGCGCCCAGCGAGAAGCCCGCGAGCACCTGCGCGATCGCCATGACCTGCTCCTGGTACACGATCAGGCCGTAGGTCTCTCCCAGCACCGGCTCGAGCGCCTCGGCGAGCGCGGGGTGGATCGGCTCGATCGGCTGGCGGCCGTTCTTGCGGTGGGCGTACTTGTTGTGGGAGTCCGCGCCCATCGGACCGGGGCGGTAGAGCGCGCTGACCGCGGTGATGTCGGCGAACTGGTCGGGCTGCATCGAGCGCAGCAGCGCGCGCATGCCACCACCATCGAGCTGGAACACGCCGAGCGTGTCGCCGCGGCCCATCAGCTCGTAGGTGGGCCGGTCGTCGAAGGGCAGCTCCTCGAGGACGACCTTCTCACCGCGGTTGGCCTCGATGTTCGCGACGGCGTCGTCGAGGATGTGCAGGTTGCTCAGGCCGAGGAAGTCCATCTTGACCAGCCCGAGCGCCTCGCACATCGGGTAGTCGAACTGGGTGATGACCGCGCCGTCCTGCGGGCGGGCCATCAGCGGCACGATGTCGATCAGCGGCTCGCTGGACATGATCACGCCTGCTGCGTGCACGCCCCAGTTGCGGATCTGGCCCTCGAGGCCGACCGCGGTGTTGTAGATCGTGCGGACGTCGGGGTCCTGGTCGTGCAGCGCGCGGAACTCGCCGCCCTCGCCGTACCGCTTGTGGTTGGGGTCGAAGATGTCCTTGAGCGCGACGCCCTTGCCCATGACGTCCGCCGGCAGCGCCTTGGTGATCCGGTCCGAGATCGCGAAGCCGTGGTCGAGCACGCGCGCGGCGTCCTTGATCGCGGCCTTGGCCTTGAGCCGGCCGAACGTCGCGATCTGGGCGACGCGGTCCGCGCCGTACTTCTGCGTGACGTACTGGATGACCTCGCCGCGGCGGTGGTCGTCGAAGTCGATGTCGAAGTCGGGCATCGACGGGCGCTCGGGGTTGAGGAAGCGCTCGAAGAACAGACCGTGCTCGAGCGGGCACAGGTCGGTGATGCTCAGGGCGTACGCCGCGATCGAGCCCGCGCCCGAGCCGCGGCCGGGGCCGACGCGGATGCCGTTGCGCTTGGACCACTGGATGAAGTCGGCGACCACGAGGTAGTACCCGCAGTAGCCCTTCTGCGAGATGATCGCGAGCTCCATCTCGACGCGGTCCTTGACCTCCTGGGTCAGCCGGTCGCCGGGGTAGCGGGCCTCGATGCCGCGCCACACCTCCTTGCGGAACCAGGTCTCCTCGGTCTCGCCCTCCGGCACGTCGGCGCGGGCCATGTAGCCGCCGGTGGACTCGACGAACTCGACCTCGCAGCGCTCGGCGATCGCGAGGGTGTTGTCGCACGCCTCGGCCAGGTCGAACCCGGTCCAGAGCTCGCGCATCTCGGCTGCGGACTTGATGTAGTAGCCGCCGCCGTCGAACTTGAGGCGGTTGGTGTCCGAGAGCCGCTTGCCGGACGCGACGCAGATCAGGGCGTCGTGGGCGTCGGCGTCCTCGGGGTTGTTGTAGTGCGAGTCGTTGGTGGCCAGCGGCGGGATGCCGAGCTCACGGCCGAGCTTGAGCAGGTCGTCGCGGACCCGCTTCTCGATCGAGATGCCGTGGTCCATCAGCTCGAGGAAGACGTTGTCGCGCCCGAAGATGTCCTGCAGCTCGCCCGCCTCGCGGACCGCCTCGTCCCACTGGCCCAGGCGCAGGCGGGTCTGGATCGCGCCGCTGGGGCAGCCGGTGCTGACGATCAGCCCCTTGCTGTGCTCCTGGAGGATCTCCTTGTCCATCCGGGGCTTGTAGAAGAAGCCCTCGAGGCTGGAGCGGGAGGACAGCCGGAACAGGTTGTGCATGCCCTCGGTGTTCTCGGCCCACATCGTCATGTGGGTGTAGGCACCGGCGCCGGCGACGTCGTTGCCGCCCTCCTCCGCGGCGTCACCGCTGCCCCAGCGGACCCGCTTGCGCTCGCCGCGCGGGGTGCCGGGCGTGATGTAGGCCTCGATGCCGATGATCGGCTTGACGCCGTACTTGCGGGCCTTGGAGTAGAAGTCGAACGCGCCGTGCAGGTTGCCGTGGTCGGTCATCGCGATGGCGGGCATGCCCTGGTCCACCACCCGCGTGAAGAGGCCGTCGAGCAGCGAGGCACCGTCGAGCATGGAGTACTCGGTGTGGACGTGCAGGTGGACGAAGGAGTCCTGGGAGCCGTTCGCCATCGTCGCGGGCCACTCCTCGGCTGTCGGTCTCGGTTCTGCGGGCATGACGGACCAGAGCCACGAAGCGGTCCTGGCGCCGGTTGGGGGAAGGTCCCCACCCTAACGCCACGGCCGCACTCGATCCGGCATTAGGGAGAGTGTCACGACCCACCGACAGCGGGTCGCCGCGGCCCTACAGCTCGGTGGCCGCGTCGATGCTCTCGGTGATGATCGCCTGCAGGATCCGCGACAGCCGGTCGTGGCCGAGCGCGGGCGCGCGCCGGGCCAGCGCAGCGGCGATCTCGTGCTCGCGCTCGGGGTCCCGCGTCGGCTCGCCCTTGTGGGCCTGGACGGCCTGGGTGAGCGCGGCGCGGCGGGCCAGCAGGTCGCCGAGCTGCTCGTCGACCTCGTCGATCAGGCGGCGGTAGAACGCGAGCGGGTCGGCCCCCGGCCAGGCCATCCGGATGTCCGGGGCCTTCTCCTCGTTCCCGGAGCCGTCGGTGCGCTCCAGCTCGACCAGGCCGTGCCGGGCGTAGAAGCCGCGGGCGGGGGTGTTCATCTCGAAGACCCAGAGGCAGAAGCCGTCGGGCTGCTGCGCCTTCACGACGTCGAGCAGCGCGGAGCCGACGCCCTGGCCGGCGCGCTCCGGCACGACGTACAGGTCGTCGAGCCAGCCGGCCGTGATCCGGGCGTAGCCGACGACCACACCGTCGGACTCCGCGACCCACACGTCGTCGGTCGCCAGCCTGGCGGTCAACCACGCGGTGACCTCGTGCGCCGGATGGATCCCGGGCGGCATCGCCGCGGCCTCCCGCGACGCGATCTGCACCGCGACGATCGCTGCCAGGTCCGCGTCGGTCGCGGGCCTCAGCAGCAGGTCGTCAGTGGGCATCGCGGATCACGTCCAGGGCGTGGGCGAGGTCGTCGGGGTACGACGACTCGTACTCGACCTGCTCCCCCGTCTCCGGGTGCTCGAAGCCGAGCCGCATCGCGTGCAGCCACTGCCGCTCGAGCCCGACCCGCTTCGCGAGCGTCGGGTCGGCGCCGTAGGTCAGGTCGCCGACGCAGGGATGCTTCAGCGCCGCCATGTGCACCCGGATCTGGTGCGTGCGCCCGGTCTCGAGGTGCACCTCGAGCAGGCTCGCGAACCGGTGCGCCTCGAGCGTCTCGTAGTGGGTGACGCTGTGCCGGCCGTCGGCCATCACCGCGAACTTCCAGTCCGACTTCGGGTGCCGCCCGATCGGGGCGTCGATGGTGCCCTCGAGCGGGTCGGGATGACCCTGCACGAGCGCGTGGTAGACCTTGTCGACTGTGCGGTGGCGGAAGGCGTTCTTCAGCACGGAGTAGGCGTGCTCGGACTTGCAGATCACCATCACGCCGGACGTCCCCACGTCGAGGCGCTGCACGATGCCCTGCCGCTCGGACGCGCCGCTGGTGGAGATCCGGAAGCCGGCGCCGGCGAGGTGACCGACCACGGTCGGGCCGGACCAGCCCGGGGACGGGTGCACGGCGACGCCGACCGGCTTGTCGATCACGACGATCGCGTCGTCGTCGTGGATGATCTTGATCCCCTCGACGACCTCGGGCACGACCGCGAGCGGGTCGGCCTCGATCGGGATCGTCACGTCGAGGGTCGAGCCGGGCAGCACCCGGTCGCTCTTGCCGACGGCGGCGCCGTCCAGCAGCACGTGGCCCTGCGCGATCAGGTCCGCCGAGCGGGTGCGAGACAGGCCGAACAGGCGCGCCATCGCCGCGTCGACGCGCTCACCAGCGAGACCCTCGGGCACGGTGAGCACCCGGTGGTCGGCGCCGCTCACCTCTCGTCCTTCGGCACGCGGCTGCCGTCGATGCGGACACCGCGGTACACCTGGATGAGGATCAGCACGGCGGCCGCGTTGATGCAGATGTCCGCGACGTTGAAGACCGGCCAGTTCGGCAGCATGAACATGTCGATGACGTGGCCGCGCAGCGGGCCCGGCTCCCGCAGCAGCCGGTCGGTGAGGTTGCCCGACACGCCGGCGAGCAACAGGCCGAGGGCCACCGCCCAGCCGGCGCTGCCGATCCGGCGTACCAGGTAGAGGACCACCAGCACGGCGACGATCGCCAGGCAGCTGAACACGGCGGTGTAGCCGGTGCCGGTGCTGAACGCGGCGCCCGGGTTGCGCACGAGGTGCAGGACGAAGAAGTCGCCGACCAGCTCGACGTCCGGGCGGTCCGACAGGTGCTCGACGGCAAGGACCTTCGAGACCACGTCGACGGTGTACGCCACCAGGGCGACCGCCGCGAAGAGGGCGAGGTGCCGAAGCCGCAAGCCGCGGGGTCGGTTCGCCTGGATGTCGTCCGGTTCGTTCGCGTCGCCGGTCAGCGACGCTCCTCGCGCTGCTTGCATGTCATGCACAGTGTGGCACGCGGGAACGCCATGAGCCGCATCTTCCCGATCGGGTTGCCGCAGGACTCGCACACGCCGTACGTGCCGTCGTCGATGCGCGCCAGGGCCCGGTCGATCTGGGCGAGCTTGTCGCGCTCGCTGTTGAGCACCGTGAGCTCGTGGTCCCGCTCGAAGCTGGTCGCGCCGACGTCGGCCTGGTCCTGCCCGGCGCCGTCGCCGGAGTCGCGCATCAGGCCGTTGAGCTCGGTGTCGAGGCTCTCGACGATCTCGTTGCTGTGCTCGCGCTGCTCGTGCAGCTCGTCGAGCACCTCCTTGAGCTCGGCCTTGGTCCACGCGGCCTCGCCGGCCTGGACGACCAGCGCACTGACCGGAGCCTTGCGGGCCGGTGCCTTCTTGACTGGTGCCTTCTTGACCGGTGCGGCCTTCTTCGCGGGTGCCGCCTTCGCGGCGGGGGCCTTGGATGCTGCCACCTTCGCCGGTGCCGCCTTCTTCGCCGGAGCGGCCTTCTTCGCCGGAGCGGCCTTCTTCGCCGGAGCGGCCTTCTTCGCCGGTGCGGCCTTCTTCGCCGGTGCGGCCTTCTTCGCCGGGGCCGCCTTCTTCGCCGGGGCCGCCTTCTTCGCCGGGGCCGCCTTCTTCGCCGGGGCCGCCTTCTTCGCCGGGGCCGCCTTCTTCGCCGGGGCCGCCTTCTTCGCCGGGGCCGCCTTCTTCGCCGGAGCCGCCTTCTTCGCCGGAGCCGCCTTCTTCGCCGGAGCCGCCTTCTTCGCCGGAGCCGCCTTGGCCGCCACGGTCTTGCGGGTCGGTGTCGTCTTGGCCGCCGTGCCGTTGGCCTTGGCCGCCTTCGTGGCGGCGGGAGCCTTCTTGGCAGGGGCCTTCTTCGCGATCACCTTGCGGGCCGCGGAGGCCGCTTGTCCGGCGAGCGACTTCCTCGTGCTGCGAGCCATGGGACGGTCTCCTCCGGGCATCGGCGGCTGTGGGCTGTGCCACAGGTGTGCGTGGAGGGTAGCCGGTGACCCCAGGCGCCTCAAATCAGGCGCACCGGGGAACGTCGAAACGACCGGCCCCCAGGTGGGGACCGGTCGCGTCGAGCTGAGGTGCGTGGAGCCTTAGGACTCGTCCTCGCCGAGGATCGAGCGGAGCCGCTTCGGGGCCGGCTGGTCGTCGCTGGAGCCGGTCGGCTCGGCACCGACGCCCAGGGCCTCGAGCTGCTGGGTGAAGTAGCTCTTCAGGCGGGAGCGGTACTCGCGCTCGAACGAGCGGAGGTTCTCCACGTCCAGGTTGAGCTTGTCCCGCTCCTTCTCGAGGTCACCGAACATCTGACGGCGACGCTCGGCAGTCTCGGAGTCGAGCATCTGCGCACGGGTGCGGGCGTCGGACTCGAGGCGGTCGGCCTTGACCTTGGACTCCGACTCCAGGCGCTCGGCCTTGGTGCGGGCCTCGCCGACGATCTTGTCGGCCTCGTTCTTCGCGTCCTCGACCAGCTCGTCGGCGTTGCGGGTCGCGATCTCGAGCAGCCGGGCCGCGGCGTTGGACGCCTCGGGGACGGTCTCGACGCGGATCGTCTCGACCGGGCTCGCGGCGACGACCGGGGTGGGAGCCGCGACCGGAGCGGGCTCCGGCTCGGGCGCCTTCTCCTGGACGACGGGCTGCGGTGCGGTCTCGGTGACCCCGCCGCCGACCCCGCCACCACTCTGCGCGGACGACAGCTTGGCCCGGAGGTCGTCGTTCTCCTTGGTGAGTCGAGCGAGCTCGGCCTCCACCTCGTCGAGGAACTGGTCGACCTCACCCATGTCGTAGCCCTCACGGAGCCGGACTGGAGTAAAGCGCTTGTTGCTCACGTCCTCAGGCGTCAGCGGCATGACCTCACCCATTCATCAATCGTCAGCGGAATCGTCTACGTACTGGTCAAGCAACTATCGGTCGAACAATAGCGTCTGTGCCGGCAGTCACGGACCACCAGCACCAGTGTGCACCCAGATCACACCAGCGATCACGCCAGGAAGATCTCCCGGTTGACCCGGAGCAGCACATAAGCGGCGATCATCACGATCAGGAAGCTCAGGTCCAGGGACACGCTCCCGATCCGCAGCGGCGGGATCACCCGGCGCAGGGCCTTGATCGGCGGGTCGGTGGTCGAGTACACGCCCTCGAGCGCGACCAGGAGCACGCCGTGCGGCGACCACGACCGGGCGAAGACCTGGACCCAGTCCACGACGAACCGGATCCACAGCAGTGCGATGAAGGTCCACAGGACGACCTCCAGCACGATTCCAACAGCTTCCACGTGACAGCGCGTCCTAGCTCTGGTTGAAGAACCCGCCCTCGACGATGCGCTGCTTGTCCTCGGCAGCGACCGAGACGTTAGGCGGAGAGAGCAGGAACACCTTGTTGGTGATGCGCTCGATGGTGCCACGAGTGGCAAACACGAGCCCAGCCGCGAAGTCGACGAGACGCTTGGCGTCGGCGTCGTCCATCTCGGAGAGGTTCATGATCACCGGCGTGCCCTCGCGGAAGTTCTCGCCGACGGAGCGCGCCTCGTTGTAGGTGCGCGGGTGCAGGGTCGTGATGCGGGACAGCTCGGCCACCACTCCAGTAGGTCCGGTCGCCGGACGGCGGCGCTCGGAGAGGTCGGACACGGGTGCGGGCGCAGGCGTACGGCTCGGCTTGGCCGGGCGGACGGCGACCGGAGCGGTCTCCTGGGTCTCGAACTCGTCGTACTCGTGGTACTCGTCGTCGTATCGTCCGGTGTCCTCGAGCAGGCCGAGGTACTCGCCGATCCTGCGCATCGCGCCGCTCATGCCTGTGTCCTCCGGTGATGGTGTGGTGATTGGGACATTACTGGACCGACGGCCTCGAACCGAGGACCGCCGAGCCGATCCGTACGTGTGTCGCGCCATGTCGTACGGCGTGCTCGAGGTCGCCGCTCATGCCCGCCGAGAGCCAGGTGGCTCCGGGGTGGTCGGCGAGCAGGTCGCGGTGCACGGCCGCGAGACGCGCGAAGGCGGGGTCCGGGTCCTCGCCGAGGGGTGCGACCGCCATCAGCCCGCGCAGCCGGAGCGGCTCGGTCTCGGCGACCCGCGCCGCGAGCGCGGCGAGGTCGGCGGGGTCCGCACCGGCGCGGCCCTCGCGTCCGGGCGGGTCCAGGCTGACCTGGAGCAGTACGTCGACGGCACGCCCGGGACGCGCCAGCGGCGCGACCAGCTTCACCCGGTCGACCGACTCGACGACGTCGGCGTACGCCGCGACCGCCGCAGCCTTGTTGCTCTGCAGCCCGCCGATGAAGTGCCAGGTGAGGCCGAGGTCGGCGCACTCGGCGGCCTTCGCCTCGGCCTCCTGGTGCCGGTTCTCCCCCACGTCGGTGACGCCGAGCTCGGCGAGCAGGCGCACGTCGCTCGCGGGGAAGTACTTCGTCACCACGACCAGCCGCACCTCGCCGGGGTCGCGCCCCGCCTCGCCGCAGGCGGCCGCGATCCGGCCTCGGACCGTCTCGAGGTTGGCGGCGAGCTCGTCGCGCCGGCTCACGGGGTCCTCCAGACGACACCGGCCAGCCGGCCGGCGGCCGCGCCGTCGCGCCGGTAGGAGTGCAGGGTGAGGTCCTCGCGGGTGCAGCCCCCGGCCTCGACGACCGGAATCCCGGACCCGGCGAGCTGGGCGAGGACGCCCGCACCGAGGTCGAGCGACGGGGTGCCCCAGGTGGTCGTGGCGCGGGTGGCCGGCACCGCCGCCGCGATGTCCTCGCGCAGCTCCTCCGGCACCTCGTAGCAGCCGCCGCAGATGTGCGGGCCGACCCAGGCGCGCAGGCCGCGAGCCCCGAGCGCCTGGAGACGCTCGACGGTCGCGGTGACCACCCCGCGGCGTACGCCCTCCCGGCCGGCGTGCGCGGCACCGATCTCGCCGGTCTCGGCGGCCAGCAGCACGGGCACGCAGTCGGCGGCGCGGGTCAGCAGCGCGACCCCGGTGGCGCGGGTGACCAGGCCGTCGGCGTCGGGGAAGCCCTCGGCGTCGGTGACCTCGCGCACGGTCGCGCCGTGGACCTGGTGCATCAGGTACGGCGTCGCGCCCGTCACCGACGCGATCTCGGCGAGCCCGGCGGCCCGGACGTCCTCCGGCGCGAGGTCGCCGAGGTCGAGGGAGGCGTCCGTGAACGCGACCGACACCGTGCCGGTCGTGACCGGCACGGTGTCGATGAACGAGAACGTCACTTGAGGAAGTCGGGGATGTCCAGGTCGTCGTCGTCGAACTGGACCTGCGTCGGCACCGGCTTGGGGGCCGACGGGCTGGTCGCCTGGGCGCCGGCCGCGACCTTCTCCTTCTCCTTGGCCTCCTCGGACGCCTCCGGGGCGGCCGCGGGCTTGGCGGCGGGGGCGGTGGCCTGCCGCGGCTCGCGACGCAGCACCGTGCCCTCGTCGCGGCGCTTGGGCATCCCGCCGTCGAAGCCGGCGGCGATCACCGTGACCCGGACCTCGTCGCCGAGGGCGTCGTCGATGGTCGCTCCGAAGATGATGTTCGCTTCGGGGTGCACGGCCTCGGCGACCAGCGCGGCGGCCTCGTTGATCTCGAACAGGCCGAGGTCGGAGCCACCGGCGATCGAGAGCAGCACGCCGTGCGCGCCGTCGATGCTGGCCTCGAGCAGCGGGCTGGACACGGCCATCTCCGCCGCGGCGACCGAGCGGTCCTCGCCGCGCGCGGAGCCGATGCCCATGAGCGCGGAGCCGGCGTTCGACATCACCGACTTCACATCGGCGAAGTCGAGGTTGATCAGGCCGGGGGTGGTGATGAGGTCGGTGATGCCGGAGACACCCTGCAGCAGCACCTGGTCGGCCTGCTTGAACGCGTCGAGGACCGAGACGTTGCGGTCGCTGATCGACAGCAGCCGGTCGTTCGGGATCACGATCAGGGTGTCGACCTCCTCGCGGAGCTGCTCGATGCCCTCGTCGGCGGAGTTCGCCCGGCGGCGGCCCTCGAACGCGAACGGCCGGGTCACGACGCCGATGGTCAGCGCGCCGAGGCTGCGGGCGATCCGGGCCACGACGGGTGCGCCGCCGGTGCCGGTGCCGCCACCCTCGCCGGCGGTCACGAAGACCATGTCGGCGCCCTTCATGACCTCTTCGATCTCGTCGGCGTGGTCCTCGGCGGCGCGCGCGCCGACATCGGGGTTCGCGCCGGCGCCGAGGCCGCGGGTGAGCTCGCGGCCGATGTCGAGCTTCACGTCGGCGTCGCTCATCAGCAGCGCCTGCGCGTCGGTGTTGATCGCGATGAACTCGACGCCCTTGAGGCCGACCTCGATCATCCGGTTGACGGCGTTGACACCACCACCACCGATGCCCACGACCTTGATGATGGCCAGGTAGTTCTGTGCTGCTGCCACGGCTTTCGCCCTTCGCTCGTCGAGTGCTGTGTCCTACGGAGTCCGGTCGGCGTGTCCCTCAACTCTGACCCTCAGGCTGAGGGTTATAGTTATGTCAACCTCGCCGTGGTCACGACAGTAGGCAGCCGCGTCGCCGGATCCGCGGCGACACGCCGCGGTCGGTCGAGTTCGCGGTGGTTGTGCGTGGCGTGGGCGGTGTCGTCGCGGCTGGTGTTGTCGTGGTGGTGTCGTCGCAGGTTCACCATGTGATCCAGGCGCAGCGTCACTTCCCATGGCATGCAGACCATGGGGAAGTGCAGGTTCGCCTACATACCGTGGTGAACCTGAGACATCAGCAACCCGCCCACCCCGCGCCGACGACGCGCTCAGTTGCTGGTGGTCGGCTGCCCGGGGACGCTGACGTCGTACCGCTGCGCCTGCTGGCCGAGCAGGCTCTCCAGCACGGTCGCCTTGAGATCGGACTGGTCCGCGCTCCCCCAGACCACCAAGCGGCCGTCGCGCAGGACGAGGGAGATCTCGTCGACGGTGTCGACCTCGACGTGGTCGACCATCTCGGCGAGGTCGGTGGGCAGCGCGGCGATCACGAGGGCGCCCTCGCGCAGCGCCTCGCTCCCGGTGTCGGCGCCGGTCTGCACGCGCGGGAGGTCCGGAGCCTTGGCGTAGTCCTCGAAGACCACGCCGTCCTCGTCCATCCCGCGCAACCGGCCGGCGATCTCGACGACCGCGACCGCCTCGCGCTCCTCGACACGGATCAGGACCTGGTCCGGCCACTGCCGCGAGACGTCGGCGGAGCGGACGCCGGCCAGGGCCTCGACGCGGGTGCGGATCCGGTCGAGGTCGACGGTGGCGAGGGCCTCGCCCTCCGGTACGGCGGCGGCGGCGCGGATCTGGGCGTCGCTGAGGCTCCCCGTGCCCTCCACCTCGACGCCCTGCACGGACAGCAGGGACGAGAAGTACACGAGCCAGACCCCGCCGACCACGAGCAGCACGACGACCGCTGCGGCCACGACGTAGCGCCAGGTCAGCCACCGGCGGGCCCACTGCCGGCGGGCGAACCGCTTCCGGGTCCGCTCGTCGACCACGGGGTCGATGCCCGTGCCCGTGTCGGTCATCCCAACAGCTCCAGGACCCGCGGCCCGATCTCGGTCACGGTGCCGGCGCCGAGCGTCAGCACCAGGTCTCCCGGGCGTGCCCGCGCGGCGAGCTCGCCGGCGACGTCGTCGAACGACGCGACGTACGCGACCCGCTCGGCCGGCAGCGGAACCGCGGCCGCGACGAACGCGCCGGTCACCTCCGGGTCGGCCTCCTCACGGGCGAGGTAGACGTCGAGCACGACGACCTCGTCGGCGGCGCCGAGCGCCTCGCCCATCTGGGCGCCGAAGATGCGGGTGCGCGAGACCAGGTGCGGCTGGAACGCCACGACCACGCGCCCGGTCCCGGCGATCGCGCGGGCGGCCTGCAGGTCGCCCGCGATCTCGGTCGGGTGGTGGGCGTAGCTGTCGTAGACCCGCACTCCCCCGGCCTCGCCCTTGCGCTCCATCCGGCGCTTGGTGCCGGTGTACGACGCGATCCCGCGCACCAGCGCGTCGGTGTCGTAGCCGAGCTCCACGCCGGCGGCCAGCGCCGCGAGCGCGTCGGCGAGGTAGTGCTCACCGGGCGACCAGAGCGTCACCCCGGCCAGCGCGCCCGGCGCGCCGGCGGACACCTCGACCACCCGGCGGCCGGCGGCGCGCTGCCGCGCGGCCAGCGCGGCGGCACCGGGGTCGTCGACGCAGCAGACCAGGAAGCCGTCGGGGTGCAGGGTGTCGGCGAACTCGTCGAACGCGGCGCGGTAGGCCTCCTCGGTCCCCCAGTTGTCGAGGTGGTCGGCCTCGACGTTCGTGACGATCGCGGCGTACGGCGCGTAGTGCAGGAACGCGCCGTCGCTCTCGTCGGCCTCGGCGACGAACAGGTCGCCCGCGCCGTCGGCCGCGTTGAGGCCGGTCGCGGTGAGGTCGCCGCCGATCGCGTACGACGGGTCCGCGCCCGCGACCTGCAGCGCGGTCGTCAGCAGCGACGTGGTGGTCGTCTTGCCGTGCGTGCCGGCGACGGCGACCACCCGGCGGTCGGCCATCACGGCGGCGAGGGCCGCCGACCGCGGCAGGACGCGGAGGCCGCGGCGTACCGCCTCGAGGTACTCGGGGTTGTCCTCGCGGACCGCGGTCGAGACCACGAGCGTGTCCGCGTCACCGACCTGGGCCGCGGCGTGGCCGAGGTGGACCGTTGCGCCGAGCGCCCGCAGGGCGTCGAGGGTCGGGGAGTCGACGCCGTCGCTGCCGCTCACGGTGATGCCGCGGGCCAGCATGATCCGCGCGATGCCGGACAGCCCGGCGCCGCCGATGCCGACGAAGTGGACGCGGCCCAGCCGGTCGGCCGGGAGGATCTCGTCCGGGACCGGGACCTTCATCCGGCGACCTCGAGGATGATCCGCGCGAGCTTCTCGTCGGCGTCGCGCGGGATCACGGTCGCCGCGGCGGCGCCCATCGCGGAGAGCCGCGCGGTGTCGGCGGCGAGCGCGGGCACGTTGCCGGCGACCCACTCGGTCGTGAGGTCGGCGTCCGCGACGACCAGGGCACCGCCGGCGTCGACGACGGGCTGGGCGTTCTTCACCTGCTCGCCGTTGCCGATCGGCAGCGGCACGAACACGGCGGGCAGACCGACGGCCGCGGCCTCGGTGACGCTGTTCGCCCCCGAGCGGCACAGCACCAGGTCGGCGGCGGCGAAGGCCAGGTCCATGCGGTCGATGTACTCGACCACGACGTACGGCACGTCGGTCGCGGCGGGTTCCGCCCCGCCATGCTTGCCCTGGGCATGCAGCACCTGCACGCCCGCCGCGGCCAGCTGCGCCGCGGCGCCGGACACCGCTTGGTTGAGCCGACGCGCGCCCTGCGACCCCCCGGTCACCAGCAGGGTCTGCCGGTCCGGGTCGAGACCGAAGAACGCCCGCGCCTCCGCGCGCAGCGCCGCCCGGTCGAGCCCGGAGATCATCGGGCGGATCGGGAGGCCGACGTACTCCGCCCTCGTCAGCGGAGTGTCCGGGAAGCTCACCGCGACCCGCCGCGCGAACCGCGCGCCGGCCTTGTTCGCCAGCCCCGGTACGGCGTTCTGCTCGTGGATCACCAACGGGACCTGGCCCTTGCGGACCGCGAGGTAGAGCGGCATCGAGACGTAGCCGCCGTACCCGACGACGACGTCGGGGCGGACCCGATCGAGCACCGCGCGGGTCTCCTTGACCGCGGCGCGCAGCCGGGCCGGGACCTTGAAGAAGTCGGCGTTGGGCTTGCGCGGCAGCGGCACGGGCGGGATCAGCTCGAGCGGGTAGCCGGCCTCCGGGACGACCTTGTTCTCGAGGCCGCGCGGCGTGCCGAGGCAGGTGATCTCCACGTCGGGACGGATCCGGCGGAGTGCGTCGGCGGTGGCGAGCAGGGGCGAGGTGTGGCCGGCGGTGCCGCCGCCGGCGAGTAGAACGCGCATCGGACTCAACCCTAGGAGACGCGGCCCGCCGACAGACCGGCGGAGCGGGCCTTGCGGCGCTGGGCGAGGGCGCGGGCGGCCTCCGGCTCGCGTCGGGCGAAGCCGATCAGCAGCCCGAGCGCGACCAGCGACGGCAGCAGCGCCGAGCCGCCGTACGACACCAGCGGCAGCGGGATGCCGATGACCGGGAGCAGCGCGAGGACCATGCCGACGTTGATCATCATCTGGCCGAGCAGCCAGACGACGATGCCGAACGTCGCGTAGCGCACGAACGGGTCGTCGGTGTGGGTCGCGACGCGGATGCCGGCGAACGCGATCGTGAGGAACAGCCCGACCACGAGCAGCGAGCCGACCAGCCCGAGCTCCTCGCCAAGCACCGCGAAGATGAAGTCGGTGTGCGCCTCCGGGAGCGAGCCCCACTTCTGCTGGCTGGCCCCGATGCCCTGACCGAAGACGCCGCCGGTCGACAGCGCCCACAGGCCGTGCGCGGGCTGCCAGCCGGCGCCGGCGAAGTCCTTGAACGGGTCGGCGAAGTTCGTGATCCGCTCGAGGCGCTCGGCGCTGGTGGAGGCCAGGCCCAGCGCGGCGACCGCGACCACCGACAGCATGAAGGCGAAGAGCCGCCCCGGGGCCCCGACCACCCAGAGCATGCCGAGCAGGATCGCGAAGAGCACCAGCGCGGTGCCCAGGTCGTGGCCGGCCACGACGAGCGCGATCACCGCGAGCAGGCCGGGGACCACGGGTGTGACGACCTCGTGGAAGTTGTCGAGGCGCTTGTCCTTGAGCGCGTACACGTGCGCGGCCCACAGCACGATCGCCAGCTTGGCGATCTCGGCGGGCTGGATCACGAACGGCCCGACGCCGAGCCAGTTGGTGTTGCCGTTGACCTCGACGCCCAGGCCGGTCTGGGTGAGCGCGAGCAGCACGATCGAGACGATCAGGCCGAGCCAGGCGAACCGGCGCAGCACGCGGTGCGGCAGGCGGGAAGCGATCCAGGCGCACGGGACGCCGACCACCACCCACAGCAGCTGGCGCTTGACCACGGCGTACGAGTCGCCGCCGTTGTGCTCGTAGGAGTACACGCTGGACGCGCTGAGCACCATGATCAGGCCGATGGTGAGCAGCAGCGCCGACGACCCGAGCAGCAGGTAGTAGGCGGTGAGCGGCCGGTCCAGCGCGTGCCGGGCGGCGAGGAACCAGCCGTGCACGGGCGTACGGCGGCGTCCCGGGGCCTCGAGGGGATCCGCGGTGGTCATCGCGTCCCCTCCCTGTCTCCTACAACCAGCGTCGTACGGCGTCGGCGAACGCGTCCCCGCGCTCGGCGTAGTTCGCGAACATGTCCATGGAGGCACATCCGGGAGCCAGCAGGACCGTGTCGCCGGGTCGGGCCAGGTCGGCCGCGGCGCCCACGACGCGCTCCATGACGGATCCACGTTCGTGCCCACCAGTCTCGTCGCCGTCGACGACGATGACCGGCACATCCGGCGCGTGTCGCGAAAGCGCAGCCGCGATCACGTCGCGGTCCTGGCCGAGGAGGACCACGCCGCGCAGCCGGCCGCGCACGGTCTGCACGAGGTCGTCGAACCGGGCGCCCTTGGCCAAACCGCCGGCGACCCAGACGACCGGGTCGTAGGCCTGCAGCGAGGACTGGGCGGCGTGGGGGTTGGTGGCCTTGGAGTCGTCGACCCAGGTGACCCCGTCGCGCTCCCCCACGACCGCGATCCGGTGACCGTCGGGGCGGAACGCACGCAGGCCGTCGCGGACCGCGGCCTGGGAGACACCGTGCGCCCGGGCCAGCGCCGCCGCGGCCAGCGCGTTCGCGACGAAGTGCGGCGCCGGCGAGGCGAGGTCCTCGAGCGTGCAGAGCTCCGCGGCGCTGGTGTCGCGCTGCTCGATGAACGCCCGGTCGGCGAGCAGGTCCTCGACCACGCCGAGCATGCCGACCGACGGCATGCCGAGCGTGAACCCGATCGCGCGGGCGCCCTCCTCGACGTCGGCCTCACGCACCAGCCGCTCGGTCTCCGGGTCGGCGACGTTGTAGACGCACGCGCGCTGCACGCGCTCGTAGATGCGGCCCTTGTCGGCGGCGTAGTCCTCCATGGAGTCGTACCAGTCGAGGTGGTCCTCGGCGATGTTGAGCACCGCGGCCGACTCGGCACTCATGGAGTAGGTGTAGTGCAGCTGGAAGCTCGAGAGCTCGACGGCGAACACGTCGTATGGCTCGGGGTCCATGACCGCCTCGACGATCGGCAGCCCGACGTTGCCGACCGCGATGCTGCGCAGCCCGGCGGCGCGCAGGATCGAGTCGAGCATCTGCACGGTCGTGGTCTTGCCGTTGGTGCCGGTCACGCACAGCCACGGGGTGTGGTGGTTCGGGTCGCGCAGCCGCCAGGCGAGCTCGACCTCCCCCCACACGGGTACGCCGCGCTCGCGCGCCTGGACGAGCAGCGGCGCGCTGGGCTTCCAGCCGGGCGAGGTCACGACCAGGTCGACGTCGTCGGGCAGCGTGGCGGTCTCGCCGGGCCCGAGGCGTACGTCGGCGCCGAGCACCCGGAGCAGGTCCGCCTTCTCGGCGCGGTCGCCGGCGTCGGACTCGTCGAGCGCGATCACGTGCGCACCGAGGTGGTTGAGGTTGTCGGCCGCGGCGAACCCGGACACGCCGAAGCCCGCGACGACGGCCCGGACGCCCGACCAGGAGTCGTGGCGACCGAGGAGCTCGACGTTCACAGCCGGGCGACCCATTCCGCGTAGAAGATGCCGAGGCCGGCGGCCACGCAGAGGCCGGTGATGATCCAGAAGCGGATCACGATCGTGACCTGCTCCCAGCCGAGCATCTCGAAGTGGTGGTGCAGGGGCGCCATCCGGAAGATCCGCTTGCCGCCGGTGACCTTGAAGTAGCCGACCTGCAGCATCACCGAGAGCGTCTCGACCAGGAACAGCCCGCCGAGGATGATCAGCAGCAGCTCGGTGCGGGTCAGGATCGCGAGCCCGGCGAGGGCGGCGCCGAGCGACAGGGACCCGGTGTCGCCCATGAAGATCGCCGCGGGCGAGGCGTTCCACCACAGGAAGCCGAAGCAGGCCCCGGTGATGGCGGCCGCCACGACCGCGAGGTCGAGCGGATCTCGGACGTTGTAGCAGAGGTCGTTCACCTCGGCGCCGCACGACTGGTTGTTCTGCCAGATGTTCACGAGCATGTAGGCGCCGAACACCATCACGCAGGCGCCCGTCGCCAGCCCGTCGAGACCGTCGGTGAGGTTCACGCCGTTGCTGGTCGCGACGATGATGAACCAGATCAGCAGCACCGCGAGGACCATCGGCAGCGCGAGCCAGTCGATCTCGCGCAGGAACGAGATCTTCTCCGAGGCGGGCGTGTCGCCGTCCGCGTCCTTGGCCCAGTCCGAGAGCGCGAGCACGCCGAAGATCAGCGCGATCACGGTCTGCCCGATCATCTTGGCCTTGCTGCGCAGGCCCAGGCTGCGTTGCTTGACGATCTTGATGTAGTCGTCGAGGAAGCCGACAGCGCCCATCCCGACGAACAGGAACAGCAGCAGCAGCGCGGACTTCGACGGCTCGGTCTGCGTGATGAGGTTCGCGCCGAGGTAACCGATCAGCGTGGCCAGGATGATGACCACGCCGCCCATCGTGGGCGTGCCGCGCTTGGTGTGATGGCTGGTGGGTCCGTCGTCGCGGATCTCCTGGCCGTAGCCCAGTCGCGTGAACTGGGTGATCGCGATGCGGGTTCCGAGCAGGGAGACCAGCAGGGCCAGGCCACCTCCGAACAGGATGGCTCTCATGGCGTGCTTCCGTCTCCCTCCGCTGTCGTGGACACCGACGCAGCATTCTCGCGCACCCGGGCCACTGCCCCTACGCACCTCGCCGTGAGGATCACCTCACCGATCATTCACCCACCCGCTCCGCCAGGGCCGCGAGCACGACGTCGCGGTCGTTGAAGGGATGTACGACGCCGTCGACCTCCTGGCCGGTCTCGTGGCCCTTGCCGGCGACGAGCACGATGTCGCCGGGCGCGGCGCGGCGTACCGCCTCCCGGATCGCCGCACCCCGGTCGCCGATCTCCTCGGCGTCGTCGCCCGGCGCGACACCGGCGAGCATCGCGGCGCGGATCGCCGCCGGGGCCTCGGTGCGCGGGTTGTCGTCGGTCACGATCAGCAGGTCGCTGAGGCGCGCGGCGATCTCGGCCATGATCGGCCGCTTGCCCGGGTCCCGGTCGCCGCCGGCGCCGAGCACGACGACCAGGCGACCGTCGGTGAGCGGCCGCAGCGCCTGCAGCGCGGCCTCGACGGCGTCCGGCTTGTGGGCGTAGTCGATGACGACCGTGAAGTCCTGCCCGGCGTCCACGCGCTCCATCCGGCCCGGCACTCCGCCGGAGGCCGCGATGCCGGCGGCGACGCCCTCGCCCAGGCCGGCCTCCACGCACGCCGCGATCGCGGCCAGGGTGTTGACGACGTTGAACGCACCGGGCAGCGGGCAGCTCGCAGCAATCGTCCGGCCGCCGGGCCCGTGCACGGTGAACGACGAGCGGTCGGGCTGCAGGGTGACGTCGGTGGCGCGCCAGTCGGCCTCGCGGCCCTCCGCGGAGAACGTCCGGACCGGCACGGTGGCCTCGGCCACGAGGCGGCGGCCGTGCTCGTCGTCGACGTTCACCAGACCGAGGCGGGCGCGCTGCGGGGTGAACAGCGACGCCTTGGCCTGGAAGTACTCCTCGACGTCCGCGTGGAAGTCCAGGTGGTCGCGCCCGAGGTTGAGGAACACCGCGACGTCGAAGACGACGCCGTCGACGCGGCCCATCACCAGCGCGTGGCTGGAGACCTCCATCGCGCACGCCTCGACGCCGCGTTCCCGCATCATCGCGAACAGCCCGTGCAGGTCCGGGGCCTCCGGCGTCGTCAGCGCGGTCTTCACGTCCTCACCCGCGACGCGGGTCCCGACGGTCCCGATCACCGCGGACCGTACGCCGGCCCGCTCGAGCCCACCCTCGGCGAGCCGGGTCGTGGTGGTCTTGCCCTGGGTGCCGGTCACGCCGATCATCCGCATCGAGGCGGCCGGGTCGCCGTACACCGTCGCGGCGAGCCGACCCAGGACCGACCGTGGGTGCTCCACCACCAGCAGGGGTACGCCGACCGGTGCGCGCTCGACGCCGGCCGGGTCGGTGAGGATCGCGACGGCGCCCGCGTCCACGGCGGTCGCCGCGAAGTCGATGCCGTGCGCCCGGGCGCCCGGCAGCGCGGCGTACAGGTCACCGGGTCGGATCCGCTGCGAGGACAGGGAGATCCCGGTGACCTCGACCCCGGTGCCCCCGGTCAGGTCCGTGCCCAACCACGCCGCGAGGGTCGCGAGCGGCGTCCGCGGCGGGTCCGTCGGTCGGGTCGAGTCGCTCACCACGCGAACCTACCGCCGGTGGCTCGTCACCACTCGACCGGGAGCCGCGACGGGCGGGTGCCGGTCGGCGGGACGGCGTAGCGCTTCAGCGCGTAGGCCATGATCTTCGAGAACGCCGGGCCGGCGACCGAGCCGCCACCGCCGCCGTTGCGCGGGTTCTTCACCACGACGTAGACCGTGAACTTGGGGTCGTCGGCCGGCGCGAACCCGGCGAACGAGACCGTGAACGTGCCGTCGTAGCAGGCGCACTCCTCGCCGACCGCCTGCGCCGTGCCGGTCTTGCCGGCGACCCGGTAGCCGGGCACCGCGGCGCCCGGCGCGACGCCGGCCTCGGGGTCGACGACCCGCTCCATCATCAGCATCGTCTGGCGCGCCGCCTCCTCGCTGATCACCCGTCGCTCGGTCGTGGTGTCGGTCCCGACCACGTCACCCTCGTCGGTGGTGGCCGAGCCCATGATCAGGCTCGGCGAGACGCGGACGCCGCCGTTGGCGATGGTGTTGACTGCGGCGGCCATCTGCACGCCGTTGACCGACAGCGACTGGCCGAACGCGATCCGGTCCTGCATCTGGTGCGTCCACTCCCCGGGCGCGGGCAGCAGGCCGTCGGTCTCGCCGCGGACGCCGATGTCGGTGCGCTGGCCGAGACCGAAGCGGCTGAGGTACTCGTGCAGCTGGCCGGCCTTGAAGTGGTCGGCCGCGAGCACCGTGCCGATGTTGGACGACTTCGCCAGCACGCCGGCGAGCGTGAGGCGGATCGTGCCGTGGTCGAACCAGTCGCCGATCGGGCTGTCCTCGCGCTGCAGGGAGGGCGGTACGACGAGCTGCGTGCGCGGCGTCATCAGGCCGAGGTCGATCAGCGCGCTGAGCGTGAGCACCTTCTCGACCGAGCCGGGCTCGTAGACGTCCTGCAGGGCGCGCGAGCCGAGGTCGGCCTTGGGCGACTCCGTCGGGAAGTTCGCGTCGAACGTCGGGTGGTCCGCCTCGGCGAGGATCTCGCCGGTCCGGGTGTCCATCACGACCGCGAAGCCGGAGTCACCGCCCGCCGCCTGCACGGTCTGGCGCAGCACCCGCTGCGTGTACCACTGCAGGTCGAGGTCGATCGTGGTCTGCAGGTCCTGCCCGTCCACCGGGTCGGTCACGGTGTTCTCGCCGAGCGGGATCCGGTTGCCGGCGCCGACCTCGTAGCGGGCCGAGCCGTCGGTCCCGGACAGCTGGTCGTCGAACGTGCGCTCCAGGCCCGCGAGCGGCTCGTCGGTGCCGAGGAAGCCGACCAGGTTGGCCGCGACGTCGCCCACCGGGTAGTCCCGCAGCGGGTCGTGCTGCGTGTAGAGGCCCTTGTACTTGGCCTTCTCGGCGGCCGCGATCACCTGGTTCGCCTTCGTGGCGGGCACCCGCCGGGCGATGTACTCGTACCGGCTGCCCTCCTCGCGGAGGCGGTTCAGCGTGGTCGCGTAGTCGACGTCGAGCTCGCGGTAGAGGAAGCGCGCGATCTCGGGCGCCTTCTCCGCCGTCATCAGCGGGTCGGCGACGATCATCAGCCCGTCGACGGAGTCGGCCAGCGCCTTGCCGTTGCGGTCCAGGATGTCGCCGCGCTCGGCGGGCAGGTCGACCTCGACCAGGCCCTCGGCGGCCGCCATCGCGGCGTAGGAGTTGGGGTCGACGCCCTGCAGCTGCACCAGCCGCGCGCCGAACACCGAGAGCACCATCGCGATCACCACGAAGCCGGCGCGCAGGCGCACCTGCGGCGTGCCACGGCGGGAGCCGCGGGGCGGGCGGGTCTGGCGC
Source organism: Nocardioides caricicola (assembly GCF_039541135.1). Lineage (NCBI taxonomy): Bacteria > Bacillati > Actinomycetota > Actinomycetes > Propionibacteriales > Nocardioidaceae > Nocardioides > Nocardioides caricicola. Next base: position 654,040 of record NZ_BAABFQ010000003.1, read on the forward strand.
AACGGGCTCTCCGGTCTACTAGCGCTGGTGGTTCTGCTGGGACTGCTGGTGCTGTTGGTTCTTCCTACCGTCTCGGGCGCCGTTCGCGGCGTCACCCGCGGCCGTGTCGGCGGAGTCGTCCCGCGTGACCACCGGGTCGGCGGTCACCTCGACGACGTTCGGGGCGGGGTTGAGCTCGGGGGGCAGCTTCGGCTCGGCCGGCCAGATCGGGAACGGGCTGGCGACGGCGGGACACGGCTCACCGACGACCTCGCCGCTGCCGAGCTTGATGAACGCGGGTGCGCAGGCCTGCACCATGCCGAGCCGCTGCGCGGCGCCGGCGATGCGCTGCGGGTCGCGCAGCCGGTCGAGCTCCATCTCCAGCATCTGCTGGCGGGCGGCCAGGGTCGTCGACTGGCCCTCCAGCGCGGTCGCCGCGAACGACGCCTGCTGCATGGAGGTGTTGAACAGCAGCAGCCCGACGACGCCACCGACGAGCACCATCGACACCAGGGCCACGAACGGCATCCGCGCCGCGCGGGTACGCCGGCGCGGGACGACGGTGAGCCGCGCCCGCTCGAACGCCTCCTCGGCGATCCGCGGGACCCTCGACCGGATCTGGGGCACTGGACTGCTCATGCTGCCTCCCTCACGCGTTCCACCGCGCGCAGCCGGACCGAGGCGGCGCGTGGGTTCTCCGAGATCTCGTCGGGGTCTGCCTTCTCCGCGCCGCGGGTCACGAGGCGGAGCGCCGGCTCGTGCCCCTCCGGCACGAACGGCAGGTCGTCGGGCACGTCGAGCCGGGTCGCGGCGACGAACGCCTGCTTGACCAGCCGGTCCTCGAGCGAGTGGTACGACTCGACCACCACGCGGCCGCCGACGCCGATCGCGTCGATCGCCGCGGGGATCGCCCGGCGCAGCACCGCGAGCTCGTCGTTGACCTCCATCCGCAGCGCCTGGAACGTGCGCTTCGCGGGGTGGCCGCCGGTGCGCCGGGCCGGCGCGGGGATCTCGGCGTACAGCAGCTCGACCAGGCGGCCGGAGCGCGTGAACGGCTCCTTCTCCCGCTCGCGGACGATCGCGGTGGCGATCTTGCGGGCGAACTTCTCCTCGCCGTACTCGCGCAGCACCCGGGTCAGCTCCCGGACGTCGTAGGTGTTGAGCACGTCGGCGGCGGTGCGACCGGTGCTGCCGTCCATCCGCATGTCCAGCGGGGCGTCCTCGGCGTAGGCGAAGCCGCGCTCGCGCACGTCGAGCTGCATCGAGGAGACGCCGAGGTCGAACAGCACGGCGCCGACCGACGTCAGCCCGAGGGTCTCGAGCACCTCCGGGATCTCGTCGTACACCGCGTGCACCCCGGTGAAGCGGTCGCCGTACGGCGCCAGCCGCTCGCGGGCCATCGCCAGCGCCTGCGGGTCGCGGTCGATGCCGACGACGCGCGCCGTGCCGATCCGCTCCAGGACCGCCTCGCTGTGGCCGCCGAGACCGAGCGTGCAGTCGACGAGCACGGCGCCGTCGGGCTCGAGCGCAGGCGCCAGGAGGGCGACGACCCGGTCGAGGAGCACCGGGACGTGGGAGGGGGTGGGCATCGGCTCAGGCCTGCCGTGCCAGCACGGCGAGGAGCAGGAAGCAGACGGCGACTCCGAGCGAGGTCGCGGCCGAGAACGCCATCAGCGCCGCGGCCTCGCGGGCCTGGTGGCGCACGCGTGGAGCCGTCGGCTCCTCCGCCAGGGTAGGCGGCGCTGCGGAGATGCTGCTCATGGTCTCGACCCTCGATGTCGTGCAGTACTGCCGTATGGGGGAAGCAGTCCCGCCCGACCAGGTCCCCGCCCGCTCCCTGGGGAAGTGCCATCTGGAACCGGGGAAGGTGCCCCAGATGGGCGACGGGAGCGGGCAAGAGCCTCGTCCTGCGGAACTGTGCAGTTGGTGGTGCTCGGGTGGTGCTCAGGTGGTGCTGGGTGGTGCGGGCTGCTCGTCGAGCTCGGCGAACTTCGCCTGGGCGCCGGCCGAGTACTCGCGCCAGCGGGCCGGGTCCCAGATCTCGATCCGGTCCATGACGCCGATCACGACCACGTCGCGCTCCAGCGCGGCGTACTCACGCAGCGGGGCCGGGATGCCGATCCGGCCCTGCTTGTCGAGCGAGCCCTCGTCGGCGCCGGCGAAGAGCACGCGGGCGTAGTCACGCGCCCCCCGCACCGTCATCGGCGTGGACTGGGCGCGCCGGGCCTCCTCCATGAAGACGTCCGTGGGCCACACGACCAGGCAGTTCTCCTGACCTTGGGTCACCACGAGCCCCTCCGCGAGTCGGTCCCTGAACTTCGCCGGGAGGAACAGGCGGCCCTTCTCGTCGAGCTTCGGGGTGTAGGTGCCCATGAAGAACATCGAGCACCTCCGCTCCCCTGACCCGGCTGCCCGGACCCTCTTCCTCCACTGCGCTCCACTTTACGCCACTTTGCACCACCGTCAACCACTTCGAGCGTGTTGCCGGCGCGGATTCCCGCCGGCTGGCCGGTACGTCGGCGCCCGGGACGGCCGCAGGGGTCCCCGGCTCGGCCGCGTTTGCGCAGGTCAGCGGCCTGCGGCGGGTCGGTGATGCGGGGGTGGGGCGCCGGGTGGGGAGCGGTGGGGGGAATGGTGGGGAGCGGCGGCCGGACCGGCCGTCGCAACCAAACCGTGACCCGGCGAGTCCGATCCGACGTCAGCCGCGGAACGTAGGTTTCTCCGACACGACTACGGTTGGATCAGACGTGGCGTGGGTCACCCCGCGCACTTGGGGCAGGGAAGGGACGGACGTGGGAACAGAACCGGGGGGCGCCGACCTCCAGACGCTGGCGCGGGTGGCCGGCCGGGTCCGCGCGAACATCGAGCAGGTCATCGAGGGCAAGCCCGACGTCGTGAACTCCGCGATCGTCGTGCTGCTCGCCGAGGGCCACCTCCTCATCGAGGACGTGCCCGGGGTCGGCAAGACCATGCTCAGCAAGTCGCTGGCGCGCAGCATCGACAGCACGGTCCGCCGGATCCAGTTCACGCCGGACCTGCTGCCCTCGGACGTGACCGGGGTGTCGGTGTTCAACCAGAACACCCGCGAGTTCGAGTTCCGCCCCGGCGGCGTCTTCGCGAACATCGTGGTCGGTGACGAGATCAACCGCGCCTCGCCCAAGACCCAGTCCGCGCTGCTCGAGTGCATGGAGGAGCGCCAGGTCACCGTCGACAACACGACGTACCAGCTCGAGTCGCCGTTCATGGTGATCGCGACCCAGAACCCGATCGAGATGGAGGGCACCTACGCCCTCCCCGAGGCGCAGCGCGACCGCTTCATGGCGCGGGTGTCGGTCGGCTACCCGGTCGAGGCCGCGGAGATCGCGATGCTCGACTCCCACACCGGCAAGAACCCGCTCGACGACCTCGAGCCGGTGACCGACGCGGCCGAGATCCGCAAGCTCATCGGCATCGTGGGACAGGTCTTCGTCTCCCCCGCCGTCCAGCGCTACGCGGTGGCGATCACCGGGGCCACGCGCCGCACCGAGGAGCTCACCCTGGGCGCCTCTCCGCGCGCGACGCTGCACCTGGTGCGCGCCGCCAAGGCGGCGGCGGCGCTCGACGGGCGTGACTACGTGCTGCCCGACGACGTGCTTCAGCTGGCCCGCTCCGTGCTCGCCCACCGGCTGCTGCCGAGCGTCGAGGCCGCGATGAGCGGTCGCTCGACGATGTCGATCCTCGACGCGCTGCTGAGCACCGTCCCGGTGCCCGACAGCGCTGCGCGCTGACGGGGGTACGTCGTGAGGGAGGCACTCGCCGGGCTCACCGTCCGCGGGCGCGCGTTCCTGGCGGCCGGGATCACCGCGGTCACCTGCGCGATCGTGCTCGACCAGCCCGAGCTCAGCCGCGTCGGCGTCCTGATCGTGGCGCTGCCGCTGCTCACCGCCTGGGTCGTGGGCCGCAACCGCTACCGGCTCGCGCTGGTGCGCACGGTCACCCCCCAGCTGGTCGCAGCCGGCCAGCCGGCCCGGGTGACGCTGGCGCTGAGCAACGAGGGCCGCACCCCGAACGGCGTGCTGCTGCTCGAGGACCACGTGCCCTACGTGCTGGGCACCCGGCCCAGGTTCGTCGTCGAGGGGATCGGCTCGGGCTGGCGCGAGAGCGTGAGCTACCAGGTGCGTTCCGACGTGCGCGGGCACTTCGAGATCGGTCCGATGTCGGTGCGCGTCACCGACCCCTTCGGGCTGGTCGAGCTGGGCCGCACGTTCCGCACCACGGTGCCGCTCACCGTCACCCCGCGCACCGTCACGCTCCCCCAGATCCCGCTCGGCGGGGCCTGGACCGGATCGGGCGACAACCGGCCGCGCGCGTTCGCCACCGGCAGCGCCGAGGACGTCACCGTCCGCGAGTACCGCCAGGGCGACGACCTGCGGCGGGTGCACTGGCGCAGCTCGGCACGCGTGGGCGAGCTGATGGTGCGGCGCGAGGAGCAGCCCTGGCAGTCGCGCGCGACGCTGTTCCTGGACAACCGGGCCGTCGCCCATCGCGGCCAGGGCATCGCCTCCTCGCTCGAGGCCGCGGTCTCGGCCGCGGCGTCGATCGCCGTGCACCTGAGCCACCGCGGGTTCGCCGTACGCCTGGTCACCGCGACCGGCGAGGACCCCTCCAGCTCCTGGCACCTGCGCGACACCGACCTCAACACCGGCCCGCTGCTCGAGGCCCTGGCCGTCGTGCAGGCCGCCCAGCAGCGCCAGCTCGACACCGCCTGGATGACCGAGGGCACCCACGGCGGTCTGACCGTCGCGGTCTTCGGTGCCGTCGCGCCGACCGACCTGCCGGTGCTGCGCCGGATGCAGCACCAGGCGGGTTCCGCGCTCGCCATCGCCCTCGACGTGGCGGCGTGGACCGGCGCTCCCGCGGGCGCCGGCGCGACCCAGCTCCTCGGCCAGGTGGGGTGGCGCACCGCCGCCCTCGGCCCTCGCGACCGGTTCGACCAGGTCTGGCAGGAGCTCGGGCACACCAGCGCCCACAGCTCGCGCGGCCTGCGCGCCCCGCAGGTGACCGGATGAGCCGGCACCGCGGCAGTCTCGCCGCCCACGCCCTGCTCGCCGGCACCGCCGCCGGCACCACCTGGATCGCCATGTACGCCTGGCGCGGCTTCGCCGAGACGCCGGGCGGCTTCCTCAACCCGCTGCTGCTGCTCGCGATGGTCGTCGCCGGCATCGGCGTGGCCACCCGCTGGTGGCGCTGGCCCGGGCCGGCGGTCTTCGCGACCCAGGTCGTCGGGTCCGCCCTGGTGGCCTGCCTGCTGATCACCGGCTCGCCGCTCCCGGTCGGCAGTGGCTGGACCGAGCTGCAGAACGCCGTCAGCCAGGCGATCGACTCCGCCCAGGGCTACCCCGCGCCGGTGCCCGACGAGGTGCCGCCGATCGACCCGGTCCTCATCCTCTGCGGCCTGGCCTGCCTGCTCCTGGTCGACCTGCTCGCGTGCACCCTGCGCCGGGTTCCGCTGGCCGGCCTGCCGCTGCTGACGATCTACAGCATCCCGGTCAGCCTGGTCGACGCGAGCATCACCTGGTGGGTCTTCGCGGTGACCGCGGCCGGCTTCCTGACGATGCTGTTCCTCCAGGAGAGCGACCAGGTCAGCCGGTGGGGCCGCCCCCTGGGCGTGGACCGCGAGACCGGCGACCCGATCGCGTTCGGCGCCGGCGCCCACGTCGTACGCGGCACCGCCGGGACCGTCGGCGGCGTCGCGACCGCACTGGCGGTGCTCGTGCCGGCGCTGATCCCGACCGTCGGCCTGCACGTGGTCGACTTCGGCCCCGGCAACGGCGGCGGCGACGAGATCACCATCAAGAACCCCACGACCGACCTGGTCCGCGACTTCAAGTCCGGCGAGGACCAGCCGCTGATCCGGTTCACCACGACCGACCCCGATCCGTCGTACCTGCGGATCCTGGCGCTGACCCGCTTCAGCGACGTGGAGTGGAGCCCCGGCGACCGCGACGTCCCCAGCGACAACGTGGCCAACGGCCTGATGCCGCCGCCCGAGGGCGTGGCCGCCGAGGTGAGCCGCGTCGAGGTGCCCTACGACGTGACCGTGCTGCCGGAGTTCGACTCGCTGTGGCTGCCGACGCAGTACCCCGCGAGCCGGGTCCAGGCCGACGGCGACTGGCGCTACGACTCCGAGACCATGGACTTCCTGGCCGTCCCCGACGACCTCACCACCTCCGGGCTGCACTACACGATGAGCGGGGTCGACCTCGAGATCACCGCGGAGCGGCTCGCGGACTCCGGCCCCGCCGCCGGCAAGGTCTCCGACACGTTCACGGAGGTGCCCGACGACGTCCCGCCGATCGTGCGCGAGCTCGCCGTCGAGGTCACCGCCGACGAGAAGTCCCAGTTCGACAAGGCGGTCGCGCTGCAGGACTGGTTCCGCGAGGACGGCGGGTTCGAGTACTCCCTCGACACCGCCGAAGGCAGCGGGTACGACGCGCTGGTCACCTTCCTCACCGACGGTCCGAACGGACGCACCGGCTACTGCGAGCAGTTCGCCTCGGCGATGGCCGTGATGGCGCGGCTGATCGGGATCCCCGCGCGGGTCGCGGTCGGCTTCTTGAACCCCACGCCCGCCGGGTCGAACACCTGGGTCTACAGCACCAACGACCTGCACGCCTGGCCGGAGCTCTACTTCGACGGCGCGGGCTGGGTGCGCTTCGAGCCGACCCCGGCCGGCCGCGCGGCCGACGTGCCCTCCTACACCCAGCAGGGGGCCGTGGCCGAGCCCGAGCCGGAGCCGAGCGCGCCGGCGAGCTCGTCCAACGTCGCCGTGCCGAGCAACCGCCCGACCGAGAGCCAGGACACCACGGCGAGCAGCTCGACCGACGACGAGTCGCTCGCGGCGTCGTACTGGCTGCCCGCCCTGGGCGTCGTGCTGGCCGTCGCGCTGGTCGTGCTCGCGCTGCTGCTCCCCCGCCTGCTGCGGGCCCGGCGCCGCGAGCGGCGGCTGCACGACGCCGACCCGGAGCAGGTGTGGGCCGAGCTGCGCGACACCGCGATCGACCTCGGCGTCGCCTGGCCGACGGGCCGCTCGCCGCGGGTGACCCGTGATGCCCTGGTCCACCACCTCGGCCTGCCGATCACCCCGACCACGCCCGACCGTCCGCCGCACGGTCCGGAGATCGCGCCGGAGGGCGTCGCCGCGCTCGACCGGATCGTGGGCGCCCTGGAGCGGCAGCGCTACTCGCGCCCGGGCAGCGAGCAGCGGATCGCGCTGCGCGCCGACGCCGAGACGTGCGTGGCGAGCCTGACCGGCGGCGCCACCCGAGCGGCCCGCCGGCGGGCGAGCTGGTGGCCGCGCTCGGTGGTCGCCGTCCGCGGCGGCTCCGCCCCGGTCACGCCGACCACCGTCGAGGCGCGGTACGGCGGGGTCGTCGACCAGATGAACTAGGTGGCCGGGGGTCGAGTGCCCAGGAACCCCGGCCGAAATGCGTACGACCCGCCTCCAGGGGCGGGTCGTACGGCGATGCGCGTGGGTTGAGGACTACCAGCCGCCCTCTTCGCGGCGTCGGCGCCAGCGGTCCTCCATGCGGTCCATGAAGGAGCCGTGGGAGGCGGTGCGACGCGGGCGACGGGTGCGGCCGGCGCGGCCACCGTCGATGACGGTGAAGGAACCATGGCTGGGGTGCCCGGAGGCGCGGGGGTCCGCAGCGGCCGAGCCGTGCGGTCCGCGCATCGCGGTGAGCGCGATCGTGGCCGAGGCCAGCATGATCACGAACCCGACGACACCGACCGCGGTGATGCTCGCGACCGCGCCGGTCATCAACACGACGACACCGAGCACGAAGCAGGCACCCGCGATGATCGCGCGACGGCGGGCGGCGCGCCGGAACGCGGTGCCACGCAGCGTCGAGGCGAGCTTGGGGTCTTCCTCGACGAGGGCTCGCTCCATCTGCTCGAGCAGTCGGAGCTCCTCTTCGGAGAGTGGCACCGTTCCTCCTCCAACAGGGTCAACGCCGGCGACTGGCGTCCGGCTCCTGCCAGTCTAGGCAGCGACCCGGCCTCACGGTAGGCGGGATCGGGAAATTCGTCCTGACTCGTGACCCTCAGCGCGCCAGCACGTGCAGCTGGGCCGCCAGCGGCCGGAACTCGGGACGCTCGGACACGGCCTCCTCCAGCTCGACCAGCGCCGCGGTCGCACCGGGCTCCAGGTCGAGCAGCGAGCCGGGCACGAGGTCGGCGAAGATCCGTACGCCGTGCACGGTCGTCACCTCGAAACCGGCCCCCGCGAGCAGCTCGGCGACCTCGACGTCGGTGAACCGGTGCCCGGGCCGGCCACCCCCGGCCGCGGGGTCGTCGAGCAGCGCGCGCGCCTGGGCGAAGTGCCCCGCCATCGCCCGCGCCACGACCGCGGCGTGCCGCTGCGCGACCAGCAGGCTGAGGGTCCCGCCCGGGCGCAGCACCGAGCGGATCGTGGCCAGGGCCGCGGCAGGGTCGTCGACGACCTCCAGGACACCGTGGCAGAGCACCACGTCGGCGCTGTCGGCACCCGAGACGTCGAGCAGCGTCGAGAGGTCACCCTGCTGCCCGGCGACCGCGACACCGGACTCCCGGGCCCGGCGGGCCAGCGCCGCGAGCGCGTCGGGGCTCGGGTCGACCACGGTCACCTGGTGGCCGAGCTCGGCGACGCGGACCGCGAAGCCGCCGGTGCCGCCACCGATGTCGAGCACGTCGCCGGCGCCGTCGAGGACCGGACGCAGGGCCTGCCAGACCACCGAGGTCCGCGCCGCGCTGCGCCGTTCGCTGGGTCGCTCCATGGACGCAACCCTAGTGGGAGCGCGCCGCTCAGCCCGCGCGGACGACCGGGATGCGCTCCTGGTGCGACGCATGCGGCACCAGGCCCAGGCTGCGCTCGACCACCGCGAGGAAGCGGTCCGCGTCGCGGACGAGGTCGTCGGCCTCCCGCTCGGTGACGGCACGGGTCGAGCCGGCCTCGGCGGCCGCGCGCTTGCTCGCCCCCGCCGCGAAGAACCGCGCCCACTCGTCCATCTCGGGCGCGACCTCCGCGAGCAGCACCCAGGCGTTGCGCTGGGAGCGCCGCCGGGCCGACTCCGGCCGGGCCCGCGCCGCGAGCAGCGCGGCGGCGGCGCGCAGCGCCGCGACGTGGGCACAGGCGTAGCGGGTCGGGACCTCGGTCGCGGAGATCGCCTCGCTCAGCGACTCCGCGGCCCGGGCGAGGTAGGCGTGGGTGGTGGCGGGAAGGGCGTACGGGTTCATGGGCAACCTCTCCGTCACGGGGCGAGACCCCGGCGGAGGCGAGGGTCGAGTCGCCCCGCCGGGGATTGTTCGAACATCTGTTCGAACAATCCCAAGGTACACCCCTCCACCGACCGGCCGTCAAGGCCTGCCGGGCACGTGGGTCAGACGGTGATCTCCTCGCGGCACCAGGTGCGCGTGTCCTTGTGCACCAGGCAGCCGACGGCGGCCAGGGTCGCCACGAGGGTCAGCCCGCAGAGCACGGAGAACAGGGTCGGCGGCTCGGTGCGCAGCACGGCCAGGATCCCCACCGCCATGAGGAGGAACAGCGCGACGATCGACCGGCGCGCCCAGTTGTGGCCCTCCCGGAAGAACATCAGCAGCACCCACATGAGCAGGGCCACGACGGCCCACATGACGAGGGCGACCGGCACGAACGCCGGCTGCTCGATCGAGCTCGAGTCGTCGCGCCCGGCCCGCCAGGCGGCCAGCACCTCGTCGCGGTAGGCGATGGTCAGCACCGCCGAGATCCCACTCAGCACCAGCACTGCGATGGTCAGCCAGATCGACGCCGTCGCCGCCGTCGGTCGCTGCGCGCTCATCCGCGCTCCTCTCCCTGTCCGGAGACCCCTCCGGAGAACATAGGGTCTCGCACTATGACTGCCGAGCATCCCTCGATCACCCGGTTTCGAGACGACCACCAGAGTCGCGGCGGCACCGGTCAGGTCGTGATCCTGCCCGACTCCGTGCACACCGCGGCACTCGCCGCGGAGGCGCTGGGCTGTGAGGTCGGGGCGATCGCCAACAGCCTGGTGTTCGACGCGGACGGTTCGCCGGTGCTCATTCTGACGTCAGGCGCCCACCGGGTCGACACCGCCAAGCTCGCCGCCGACCTCGGGGTGACGAACCTCAAGCGGGCCAAGCCCGAGTTCGTGCGCGAGCACACCGGGCAGGTGATCGGCGGCGTGTCCCCGATCGGGCACCCGGCGCCGGTGCCGACGTACCTGGACACCTGGCTGCGCCGGTACGACGTCGTGTGGGCGGCGGCCGGGCACCCGGCGGCGGTGTTCTCCACGACGTTCGACGAGCTCGCGCGGATGACGGGCGCACCCGAGATCGCGGTCGAGTGATGGGGATCGCGTAGATGGCCGGCGTCGTCGTCATCGGCGGCGGGTTCGGCGGCATGGCGGCTGCGGCCCGGCTGGCGAAGCTCGGCCACGACGTCACTCTCGTCGAGCGCACCGCGTCGCTCGGCGGCGCGCTGTCGACGGTGAGCGAGGACGGGTTCACCTGGGACGCGGGCCCGTCGTACACGCTGCTGCCGGCCGTGGTGCGCGACCTGTTCCGCAAGTCCGGCCGGCCGCTGGAGCGAGAGCTCGACCTGGTGCCGCTCGACCTGGTGCGCGAGCACCGGTTCGAGGACGGCACGTCCCTGCGGCTGCCGCACGGACGGGCCGCGCAGCTGGCGGCGTTCGACGAGCTCGGCGCCGGGCTCGGGCGCCGGTGGGTGGACCACGTGGCGTCGTACGCCGACGACTGGGAGGTGCTGCGCCGCGGCTACCTGGAGAACCCGTGGGACCCGGCCGCGGCGCCGGCGCTGCTCGACAGCCGGGAGACGCTGTTCAAGCGGCTGAAGCGCACGTTCAAGGACGAGCGGCTGCGGCTCGTGGCCGGCCACCCGCTGGTCGCCGGCGGCCACGACCTGCGCAACGTCCCGGCCTGGCTCGGGACCACGGCGTACGTCGAGCAGCGGTTCGGGGCGTGGACGGTCGAGGGCGGCCTCGCCCGGCTCGGCGAGGTCCTCGGGGCCCGGCTGGCGACGCGCAAGGTGACCGTGCTGACCGAGACCTCCGCGACGGACCTGGTCGTGCGCTCCGGCCGGGTCGCGGCGGTGTCGACGACCGCGGGCGAGCTGGCCGCCGACGTCGTGGTGTGCGCGGTCGACCCGCGTGGACTGCCGGCGCTGGCACCGTACGTCCACAAGACGATGCCCGCGATCCCGCCGGTGGTGGTGCACGTCGGGCTGTCCGGGGAGGCGCCAGACCTCCCCCACGAGCTCGTCCTGCACGGCGACCCGATGCTGGTCGTGCGCCGGCAGGGCAACGCGCTGACCGTGCACGGGCGCGGCAAGCTGTCCGAGGACATCCTGCGCGCGCTCGCGCGGCACAAGATCGACGTCCGCGCGCAGGTGGTGACACGCGTCGACCGCAGCCCGCGTGCGCAGGTCGAGCACTGGGGCAGCTCGCCGATGGGCGTGCTGTGGCAGGGCCGCGGCACCGTGCGCCAGCGGCTCGGGCCACGCACCCCGATCGCGGGCGTGTACGCCGCCGGCGCGCACGCGACGCCCGGGGCGGGGCTGCCGTTCGTCGGCCTGTCGGCCGCGCTGGTCGCCGCCGAGGTCGGTCCGGCCGGCTAGACCGCCATGTTGAGCGCCGCGAAGATCTCGCGCGTCGCCTTGGAGCGGTTCAGCGTGTAGAAGTGCAGGCCCGGCGCGCCGCCGGCGAGCAGCTCCTCGCAGAGCTCGGCGGCCAGCTCGATGCCGGCGGCCCGCATCGCGACCGGGTCGCCGTCGTGCGCGGAGATCCGCGCCACGACCTCGGCCGGCACGTCGGTGCCGATGAGCTCGCCCTGGCGACGGATGTTCGCGAGGTTCAGGATCGGCATGATGCCCGGCAGGATCGGCATGTCCACGCCGCGCGCTCGCACCCGGTCGACGAGCGCGAAGTAGTCCGCGGACCGGAAGAACATCTGCGTGACCGCGAACTCCGCGCCCGCGTGCGCCTTCGCGACCAGCACGTCCGCGTCGTGGTCGAGCGACTCCGCCGACGGGTGGCCCTCGGGGAAGGCGGCGACACCGATGCTGAAGTCACCACGCCCGCGGGCCAGCTCGACGAGCTCGACGGCGTGGGTGAGGCCGCCGTCGGTCGGCGTCCACTCCGCGCGCGGACCCTCGCTCGGGTCACCGCGCAGCACCATCACGTTGCCGATCCCGGCTGCGCCGTACGCGTCGAGGACGGTCTCGAGCTCCGCGCGGGTGTGGCCCACGCAGGTCAGGTGCGCCATCGCGGTCATCGAGGTCTCGGCGGCGATCCGGCTGGTGACGCGCACCGTCGTGTCGCGCGTGGAGCCGCCGGCGCCGTACGTCACGGAGACGAACGTCGGGCGGAACGGCTCGAGCTCGCGGATCGCCTGCCACAGCTGCTCCTCGCCGGCCGCGTCCTTCGGCGGGAAGAACTCGAACGAGAAGGAGCGCTCGCCCTGGCGGACGAGGTCCCCGATCCGCCGTGCGCTCTCGTTCCCCATGCGCCACAGTCTAGGTTCGGGCCCGGCCGTCGCCGGGATGTGTCCAGTGGCTAGTCTCGACGCCGTGACGAGCGGTTGGGACAGCGCCGCGTTCCGTGCCGGCGTCCAGGCCGCACTCGACGCGTTCATCGACGAGCAGGCCGCCACCCTGGCCCCGCTCGGCGGCGACGCGTCCCGGCTGGTGCGCGAGGCGCGTACGTCGGTCTCGGGTGGGAAGCGGTTCCGCGCCGCGTTCTGCTACTGGGGACACCGCGCCGTGCGCCCCTCACCCGCCGACGAGGCCGCCCTGGTGCGTGCGTGCGCGTCGCTCGAGCTGCTGCACGCCAGCGCGCTGGTCCACGACGACTACATGGACGCCTCCGACACCCGGCGCGGCCGCCCGGCCACGCACCGGCAGTTCGAGGGCGAGCACCGTGACGCCGGCTGGCGCGGCGACCCGGAGCAGTACGGCGCCGCCGCGGCGATCCTGCTGGGCGACCTGCTGCTGAGCTGGGCCGACGAGCTGCTGCGGCGCTGCGGACTGCCGTTCGCCGAGGTCGCTCCCGCGCTCGAGGTGTTCGACCGGTGCCGCTCCGAGGTGATCGCGGGGCAGTTCCTCGACGTGTCCGTCCAGGCCCGCGGCCGCGCCGACGTCGAGACCGCGATGACCGTGCTGCGCTACAAGTCCGCGAAGTACTCCATCGAGCGGCCGCTGCACATCGGTGCCGCGCTGGCCGGCGCCCCGGCCGAGACGATGGCGCAGCTGTCGTCGTTCGGGCTGCCGCTCGGCGAGGCGTTCCAGCTGCGCGACGACCTGCTCGGCGTGTTCGGCGACCCCGCGACCACCGGCAAGCCGGCCGGCGACGACCTCATCGAGGGCAAGCGCACCGTGCTGGTGGCGCTCGCCCTGGACACCGCCTCCCCCGCCGACGCCGCGCTCCTCGACCGCTCGCTCGGCACCGACCTGTCCGAGGAGCAGGTGGCGGTGCTGCGCGAGATCATCGACGCCTCCGGCGCCCACGCCCAGGTCGAGGCCGTGATCGGCGAGCTCGGCGACCACGCCCTCACCGCGCTCGACAAGGCCGACCTCGACGACGCGGCGCGCGGGGTGCTGCGCGAGCTCGCCTCGGCCGCGACCCAGCGGGTCGTCTGACCGACGGCCTAGAGCGACATCGCCTGGGCGCGGCGCTTGGCCTCGCTGCCCCGGTTCTCGCGCAGCGCGTCGATCGGGCGGCCAGGCAGGTCGTCGTCGGTGTAGAGCCAGGCGATGCACTCGCGGTCGTCGTACCGGCCGTCGTGCAGGATCGTGAGCAGGCCCGGCAGGCCCTTGACCACCAGGCCGTCCTGGATGAACAGCGCGGGGATCTGCTGCCCCGCGCCCGGGATCGGCACCGCGGCGGCGAGCTCGTGCTCGCGGATCATCGTGCGCACCTTCGCGACCGTCACGCCCAGCTGGCGGGCGGCCTCGGCCCAGTCGATCCACTCCGGGACCAGGGTGGCGAGGTCGGCGTCGGCGAGTCTGGGTTCGTTCATGGCACCAGTTTCGCACCGTCACCACGTGGTCCGCGCCACGCCGGGGACGCCTCAGCGCCGTACACGCTCCGGACGTCCGTACGATTGAGGCTCCGGATCCTTCCCCATCCGGTTCGCAGGAGGGTCGCAGTGCAGCCAGGTCGACAGTCGGACGGGCACGCCCAGGTGGGCACCGACGGCGCCGGCGACCCCATGGTCGGCCGACTCCTGGACGGTCGCTACCGGATCGGGGCCCGCATCGCGCGCGGCGGCATGGCCAGTGTGTACGAGGCCACCGACATGCGCCTGGACCGCACGGTCGCGGTCAAGGTCATGCACGCCGGCCTGGGCGACGACGACGAGTTCGCGGCCCGGTTCGTGCGCGAGGCGCGCGCAGCGGCGCGGCTCTCCCACCCCAACGTGGTCGCGGTCTTCGACCAGGGCACCGACGGCGACGCGGTCTTCCTCGCGATGGAGCTCGTCGACGGCCACACGCTGCGCGACGTGATCCGCAAGGAGGCGCCGATGCCGCCGGCGAAGGCGCTGGCGCTGCTCGAGCCGGTGCTCTCCGCGCTCGCCGCCGCACACCGGGCCGGCCTCATCCACCGCGACGTGAAGCCCGAGAACGTCCTCATCGCCACCGATCCGAGCTCCGGGACGAGCCGCATCAAGGTCGCCGACTTCGGCCTGGCCCGCGCGGTCAGCGCGGAGACCCAGCACACCGCCACCGGTGGCGTGCTGATCGGCACCGTCTCCTACCTCGCCCCCGAGCTCGTCGTCGACGGTCGCGCCGACGCGCGCGCGGACGTGTACGCCGCGGGCGTCGTGCTCTACGAGCTGCTCACCGGCGCCAAGCCGCACGAGGGCGAGTCGCCGATCCAGGTCGCGTACAAGCACGTCCACGAGGACGTGCCGCCGCCGTCGCTGCTGGTCCCCGGGATCCCGGCGTACGTCGACGCGCTGGTAGCCCGCGCGACCGCGCGCGACCGGTCCCAGCGCCCGGCCGACGCCGCCGTCCTCCTCCACCAGGTGCACCGGGTCAGCCAGGCGCTCGGCGAGGGCGTCGTGGACGACCCCGACCTGACGTCCGACCTGACCCCGCTGGTGACCCAGTTCCGCGACGACACGACCGAGGTGCCGGTGGAGGTCGTGGAGCCGACCACGTTCCTCCAGACCACGCCGCCTCCCCCGCCGGTGCCCGCGCAGAAGAGGACGACGCCCCCGCCGCGGCCGCGCCGTCGCCGGCGCGGGCTCCTCGCGACGATCCTCGCCGTGCTGCTCGTCGCCGGCCTGGGCGTGGGCGCCTGGTGGTTCCTCGACGGGCGCTACACCAGCACCCCAGGCGTCCTCGGCATGACCAAGGCGGCCGCCGAGGCCGAGCTCGCCGACGCCGGCCTCGAGGCCGAGTGGGGCGACCGGGCGTACTCCGAGACGGTCCCGGCGGGCCGCGTGATCAGCACCGACCCGGAGCCGGGCGCGCAGGTCGTGGACGGCGGCACGGTCACGGTCGTGCTGTCGCTGGGCAAGGAGCGCTACGACGTACCCCGCCTGCGCGGCATGACCGAGGACGAGGCCCAGGACGCGCTCGCCGACACCAACCTCGCGTTCGGCACGACCACCGAGAGCTGGTCGGACGTCGTGCCCAAGGGCGAGGTCATCACCAGCGACCCCAAGGCCGGCACGACGCTCAAGCCGGACACCGCGGTGGACCTGGTGATCAGCAAGGGTCCGAAGCCGGTGAAGCTCAAGGACTGGGTCGGCAAGCCGGTCGACAACGCGCTGGCGTGGCTCGAGGCGAAGGGCCTGACCGGGAAGGTGTCGGACGAGGAGTACTCCGACACCGTGCCGGAGGGCTCGGTCATCTCCATGGACCCGCCGGCCGGCACCACGCTCACCCGTGGCGACGAGGTGTCGTTCGTCGTCTCCCAGGGACCCGAGCTGATCGAGGTGCCGTCGGTGCGGGCGCAGGGCGTGGAGGCCGCGACCGAGACCCTCCAGGACCTGGGCTTCGAGGTCGTGACCGAGGAGGCCCCCGGCTACCTGGGCCTGGGCTTCGTGTTCTCCCAGTCGCCCGGCGGCGGCGAGCGGGTGCCGATCGGCTCGACGATCACCCTGAGCATCATCTGAGGTCAGCCGCTCGGTAGGTTGTCGCGGTGCGCAACCCGATCGGAACCCATGTCCTGGTCGGCAAGGGCCTCGTCGACGGTGCCGTCGCGAACGCCGACCTGGTCGGCTGCGAGACGTTCCAGGTCTTCGTCGGCAACCCGCGCGGCTGGGCGCTGTCCGAGGGCAAGCCGGACGAGGACGCGCGCTTCCGCGACCTCATGGCCGAGCGCGGCACCCGCACCTTCATCCACGCGCCGTACCTCGTGAACCTCGGCTCGCCGACGCCCGCGACGTACGAGAACTCGGTGGCGTCCGTCGCGCACAACCTCAAGCGGGCCGCGCAGATCGGTGCCGAGGGCGTCGTCGTCCACACCGGTTCGTACGTCGGCGCCGTGGACGACACGAAGGCGATGAAGCAGGTCCGCGAGGCGCTGCTGCCGCTGCTGGAGCTGGTCGAGGACGACGCCGCACCGTGGCTGCTGCTGGAGCCGACCGCCGGGCAGGGTCGGTCGCTGTGCGCGGGGGTCGAGGACCTCGAGCCCTACCTGGCCGCGCTCGACTTCCACCCGAAGGCCGGGATCTGCCTGGACACCTGCCACGTGTTCGCCGCCGGCGCACCGCTCGACGAGCCCGGTGGTGCGACAGCGACGGTCGACCGGGTCGTCGAGATCGGCGGACCCGGGCGGTTGCGGCTGATCCACGCCAACGACTCCATGGACGTCCGCGGCGCGTTCAAGGACCGGCACCAGCGCATCGGCGAGGGGCACATCGGCGAGGCGGCCTTCCGCGAGCTGTTCGCGCACCCGGCCACCGACGGCGTGCCGTTCATCCTCGAGACCCCGGACTCCCGCGACGCCGACACCCGCGACATCCCGCTGCTGAAGCGGCTGCGCGATGGGTGAGCGCCGTACCTCTCTGGTCGCCACGCTCGTCCTCATCGGCATCACCGCCTGCTGGGGCTCGACGTTCTTCCTCATCCACGACCTGCTCGACCGGATCCCCACGCTCGACTTCCTCGCGGTGCGCTTCACGATCGCCGGCCTGCTGCTCCTGGTCGTCGCACCGCGTGCCGTCCTCCGGCTCTCGGCGTCCGCACGCCGCCAGGCGGTCGTGCTCGGCGGGCTCTACGGCGTCGCGCAGATCCTGCAGACCGCCGGCCTGGCACACACCCCCGCCAGTGTCTCCGGCTTCATCACCGGGATGTACGTCGTCGCGACTCCGCTGTTCGCCGCGGTCCTGCTGCGCAACAAGATCACGGGCACGACCTGGGCCGCCGTGCTGCTCGCGTTCGCCGGCCTCGCCGTGCTCACCCTCGACGGCTTCTCGATCGGGTACGGCGAGGCGCTGACGTTCGTCGCCGCGATGCTCTACGCGCTGCACATCGTCGGGCTCGGCGCGTGGTCCAACGCGCGCGACGCGCTCGGCCTGGCGATCCTCCAGGTGGTGATGGTCGCCGTGATCTGCCTGGTCGCCAGCGCACCGGGCGGGATCGTGCTGCCGGACAACCGCCAGGACTGGCTGGCGGTCGTCTACATGGCAGTGTTCCCAGCGGCGCTGGCGCTGCTCGGGCAGACCTGGGCGCAGGCCCACCTCTCCGCCACGCGCACCGCGATCGTGATGAGCATGGAGCCGGTGTTCGCGGCGTTCTTCGCGGTGCTGCTCGGCGGGGAGTCGTTCACGTTGCGCATGGCCACGGGTGGCGCGATGGTGCTCGCCGCGATGTTGCTCGTCGAGGTCGGGCCGCGCCGCAAGATCGAGGGCGAGGTCCCCCACATCGCCGTCTGAGGGACGGTCCGAGCGACCCGTGCCCTTTGGTCCTAGTACCCACCGTTTCGGTCCGCCGGGCCGCTTCCTCGTCCTAGCGTGGGGTTGATCGATCACGACGGTCATGTCCCCCACGGCGTGAGCGATCGGGTGGGCTCGTCGCCCTCGTCCCCAGCGCAGCGGTGGACGATGGCGGCGAACCCCCCACGCTCTAGTCTTGGCTCCCGACGAGACGGTCGTGAGGGAGAGCGATGACGTACTGCACGAGCTGCGGGCACGAGCTCGGCGTCGGACGGTTCTGCACGAACTGCGGCCACCCGGTCGACTGGGGCGGCACCGACACCGCCGAGCGACCGTCGGTCGCCAACCCGCCGCCGGCCCGGTTCCCGCTGTACGCCGACGAGCCCGAGCCGACTCCCCCGTCGCGGCGTAGCGGCCCCTGGGTCGCGTGGCTCGTCGTCGGCGTCGTGCTGGTCCTGGTCGCCGGCGTCGGCTTCTGGCTGCTGACCCAGGGCGACGGTGACGACGACACGACCGCGAGCACCCCGACGGCCGCCGCGACCGAGGAGCCGGCGCCGAGTGCCGAGCAGTCCGAGACCGCGGCCCCCGTGACGCAGCCCGGCGAGCTGGCGCCGGACGCCGAGGTGGAGGTGCCGGCAACCGACCCGCCGGGCCAGGACGTCTCGGGCAACCCGGTCACGTTCGCCGCTACGAACATGCTCGACGGCGCCTTCGAGACGTGCTGGCGGATGCCCGGCGACGGCACCGGCGAGGAGATCGTCGTGACGCTGCCCGGGGCGACCCGCCTGCGCAGCGTCGGGATGGTCAACGGCTACGCGAAGACCGCGCAGGACGCGCGGGGCCGCGAGCTGGACTGGTACCACGGCAACCGACGGGTCCTCAGCGCCGAGTGGGTCTTCGACGACGGCTCCAGCCTGGTGCAGGACTTCGACGACACCACCGAGATGCAGAGCGTCGACGTCGACGTGACCACGACGACGATCACCATCCGGCTGCTCGAGGTGTCGCCGCCGGGCACCGGTCCGGCCGGCCGCGACTACACGGCGATCAGCGAGCTCTCGCTCGTCGGACGCTGATGACCCGCCTCCTCGCCCTCCTCACCGTCGCCGTGCTGGCGCTGGCGGGGTGCGGCGCGGACGAGCCGGAGCAGCAGCGCCCGGTGCTGCTGCTGCCCGGGTACGGCGGCAGCACGGCCGACCTGATGGACCTGGCCGACGCGCTCGAGGCTGAGGGTCGTACGGCGGTGCTCGTGCCGCTCGCGTCGGCCGGGACCGACGACCTGCGCGACCAGGTCGAGCTCGTGGCGGCCGCCGCTGACGGCGAGTCCGTGGACGTCGTCGGCTTCTCGGCCGGTGGTCTCGTCGCGCGACTCTGGGTGGCCGACGGCGGCGACGCGCACCGGGTCGTCACGCTCGCCACGCCCCACCACGGAACCGACCTCGTGCTCGGGGTCGAGAACTGCCCGCCGGCCTGCCAGCAGCTCGGCCCGGACAGCGACGTGATCACCGAGCTCAACGCCGGCGACGAGACGCCGGACGGCACCGAGTGGACGACGATCTGGTCCGAGCTCGACGACGCCGTGCAGCCTCCCGAGTCTGCCCAGCTCGAGGGCGCGCAGGACGTCCTGGTCCAAGACGTCTGCCCCGGTCTGGCGATCACCCACGCGGACACCCCGGGCGACCCGGCCGTGATCGCGATGGTCCTCGACGTGCTCGCCGGGGACGAGCCCGACGTCGACTGCTAGAGGCGACCGAGGACCGCGGCGGCCTTCTCGGCGTCGTCGCGGGTCACGTCGAGGTGGGTGACCATGCGGACCGCGGTCGGACCGACGGTCGCGACCGCAACGCCCTCCGCGTGTGCCGCGGCCACGAACTCGGCCGCGTCGGAGCGGTCCACGACCACGATGTTCGTGTCGACGCTCGCGGGGTCGACGCCGCAGGCCTCGGCCAGCAGCCGCGCGTGCGCGTGGTCGTCGGCGAGTCGCTCGACGTGGTGGTCGAGCGCGTGCAGCCCGGCGGCTGCGAGGATCCCGACCTGCCGCATGCCGCCGCCCATCCGCTTGCGCCACACGCGCGCCTCGGCAACCGCGTCACTGCTGCCCACCAGCACCGAGCCGATCGGCGCGCCGAGTCCCTTCGACAGGCAGACCGACAGCACGTCCGCGACCGCGCCGTACTCCTCGAACGGCGTGCCGGTGGCGACGTGCGCGTTCCAGATCCGGGCGCCGTCGAGGTGGATGCCGGCGCCGACGCCGGTCGCGAACTCGCGGAGGTCGCGCAGGTCCTGGAGCGGCAGCACCGCGCCGCCGGCGAAGTTGTGGGTGTTCTCGACCGAGATCGCCGCGGTCGGGACGAAGAACGGCCCCATGTCCGGCGCGAACAGGCTGCGGATCGTGGGCAGGTCGACCTGGCCGCGCGGGTCGATCCAGGTGCGCATCGTGATCCCGCTGTACGCGCCGTGCGCGCCCAGCTCGGCGCGGGCGATGTGCGCCCGGGACTCACACAGCACCTCCTGGCCGGGCGCGACCAGCGAGCGCACGGCGAGCACGTTGCCCATCGACCCGGTCGGCACGAACAGCGCCGCCTCGTGGCCGAACATCGCGGCGACCCGCTCCTCGAGCCGGGCGGCGGTCGGGTCCTCGCCGTACACGTCGTCGCCGACCTCGGCGCTCGCCATCGCGGCACGCATCGCCTCGGTCGGCCGGGTCAGGGTGTCACTGCGCAGGTCGATCACGCGGCCATCCTCTCAGGGCACAATCACGGCATGACCGGGGACGCCCTGCCCGTCCTGGCCGAGCGACTGCGCGAGGTCCTCAGGCCTGGCGCAGCATCTCCGCGACGAGGAACGCCAGCTCCAGGGACTGCACCCGGTTGAGGCGCGGGTCGACGACCGACTCGTAGCGGTGCGCGAGCCCTTCCTCGTCGATCTCCTCGCCGCCGCCGATGCACTCGGTGACGTCGTCCCCGGTCATCTCGACCAGGACGCCGCCCGGCCAGGTGCCGAGCGCGCGGTGCACGTCGAAGAAGCCCTGGACCTCCTCGATGACGTCGTCGAAGCGGCGGGTCTTGTAACCGGTGCTCGACTCGAACGTGTTGCCGTGCATCGGGTCGCACACCCACGCGACCTTGACGCCCGCGGCGGTGACCTTCTCGACGAGGTGCGGCAGGCCGTCGCGGATCTTGCCCGCACCGAACCGGGTGATGAAGGTGAGCCGCCCCTCCTCGTTCTCGGGGTTGAGCCGCTCGGCGAGAGCGATCGCGTCGTCGGCGGTGGCGGTGGGGCCGAGCTTGCAGCCGATCGGGTTCGCGATGTGGCGGAAGTACTCCACGTGGGCGCCGTCGAGCTGGCGGGTGCGCTCACCGATCCACACGAAGTGGCCGGAGACGTTGTAGGCCTTGTCGGTGCGCGAGTCGATGCGGGTCATCGCGTGCTCGTACTCCAGCAGCAGCGCCTCGTGGCTCGAGTGGAAGTCGACCCGCTTGAGCTCCTCGGCGTCGACGCCGATCGCACCCATGAAGCCGAGCGCCTTGTCGATCTCGGCCGCGAGCGCCTCGTAGCGCTGGCCGGCGACGGAGGTCTTCACGAAGTCGGTGTTCCAGGTGTGCACCTGGCGCAGGTCGGCATACCCACCCGTGACGAACGCGCGCACCAGGTTGAGCGTCGCGGCGGACGCGTTGTAGACGTCCAGCAGCCGCGTGGGGTCCGGGATCCGCGACTCGGGGGTGAACTCGAAGCCGTTGACGGCGTCGCCGCGGTACGCCGGCAGCGTGACGCCGTCGCGGGTCTCCATGTCCGAGGAGCGCGGCTTGGCGTACTGGCCGGCGAGACGGCCGAGCTTCACGACCGGCACCGAGCTCGCGTAGGTCAGCACCACGGCCATCTGCAGCAGCACGCGGAGCTTGTTGCGCACGTTGTCCGCGGTGACCTCCTCGAACGTCTCCGCGCAGTCGCCACCCTGGAGCAGGAACGACTCGCCGCGCGAGACGGCGGCCATCTTGGCCTTGAGGTCGTCGCACTCACCCGCGAAGACCAGCGGCGGCATCCGGCGCAGCCGCGCGACGTTGGCGGCCACGGCCGCCGCGTCGGGGTACGTCGGCTGCTGCGCGGCTCCGAGGGCGTGCAGTGCTGCCAGGTCAGGGATGGTGGTGCTCACCCGTCAAGGGTACGGCGGGGGCGCGACCTGGATTGATTCGGCGGAATTCGGCGAGACGGCCGGACCGCCCGGGTCAGCCGTCCAGGTGGTCGATGTCACGGAAGCCGGTCTTCTTCGCCCGGATGCCGCGGTTGGTCAGCCAGGTGATCGCCCACAGCACGATGCCGATCGCGAGCAGCCCGGCGGCGATCTCGTAGACGATCGCGTCACGGTCGACCCAGGGGCCGATCAGGAACGCACACAGCACCGCGGCGATGGCCGGGGTGATCCCCGGCGAGCGGAACCTGCTCGGCCGGCCGTCGCGGCGCAGGACCAGACAGGCGATGTTCACGACCGTGAAGACGGCCAGCAGCAGCAGCGAGGTGGTGCTCGCGAGGTTGAGGACGATGTCGCTCTCCGACTCGTTCGCGACGTAGGCGATCAGGCCGAGCGCCAGGATCGTGGAGAAGATGACACCGACGTACGGCGAGCGGCGGTTCTTCGACACCCGCCCGAGGCTGCGCGGCAGGACGTCCTGGTTGGCCATGCC
Organism: Nocardioides caricicola; assembly: GCF_039541135.1. NCBI lineage: Bacteria > Bacillati > Actinomycetota > Actinomycetes > Propionibacteriales > Nocardioidaceae > Nocardioides > Nocardioides caricicola. Next base: position 676,620 of record NZ_BAABFQ010000003.1, read on the forward strand.
GTAGAGCAGCCGGCTGGCCATCAGCATGTTGATCAGCGCGGTGTTCGCGACCGCGAAGCAGGTGAGGAACGGGAAGATCCGGTCCATCGGGAAGTCCGGCGCGCCCTGGCTCACGACCGCGAGCAGGGCCGGCGAGCCATCCTCGTTGAGCTGGGTGATCTCGTCCGAGGTCAGCACGGCCACGACCGAGATGGCCACCAGCATGTAGATGATCACCGCGATGCCGAGGCCGGTCAGCATGACGCGCGGGAAGATCCGCTCGGGGTCCTTGGTCTCCTCGACCATGTTCACCGAGTCCTCGAAGCCGACCATCGCGAAGAACGCGATCGACGTCGCGGCGGTGACCGCGAGGAACATCCCCTTCTCCTCGGGAGACTGGAACACGGTGATCCGGCCGAGGTCGCCGTCGCCGGTGGTCATGGCGTAGAAGCCGATGCCGATCACGATCGCGAGCGCGCTGATCTCCACGAGGGTCAGGACCACGTTGAACTTGACGCTCTCCCCGACCCCGCGGAGGTTGATCAGCGCCAGGAGCACCATGAAGCCCATCGCGACGGCCGTCGTCACGCCCAGGCCGGGTACCTCGTCGATCCAGCCGTTGACCTCCATGCCGGCGAGCAGGTTCGTCGCGAGGACGTTCGAGGAGGTCGAGGCGCTGGTGATGCCGGAGCAGATCACCGCGAACGCCACCAGGAACGTGAAGAAGTGGAGGCCGAACGCCTTGTGGGTGTAGAGGGCGGCGCCGGCGGCCTGCGGGTACTTCGTGACCAGCTCCAGGTACGACAGCGCGGTCAGGGTCGCGACCGCGAAGGCGCACAGGAACGGCAGCCAGACGATGCCGCCCACGATCCCCGCCATCTGCCCGGTGACGGCGTACACGCCCGCGCCGAGGATGTCGCCGACGATGAACAGCAGCAGGAGCTTGGGCCCCATCACCCGCTTGAGGTCGGGCTCGGGTCCGTTGACGTCGATGACTTCAGCAGCGGAGGTCGTCATACCGGCAACCTTCCCAGCGAACGGCGAAGGTAACCAGGGCCTACGACGACAGCCGCGCCGCCTCGGCCGCGATCGCGTCGTCGGGTCGCGGCGAGTCGTCGAGCCAGGTGACGGTGAGGTCGCCCTTCCTGCGCGTCCACGTCCCGCAGACAACGCCGCCACGCACGACGAGGTTCGCCTTGCGGGTGACCAGGTCCCGCAGTGCAGGCGGCGTGACGTGCTCGTCCTTGGTTCCCGGCCCCATCACCCACTGGTCGTGGCCGGGCAGCAGGCGGACGGCGTCGGAGGGGGCGGCCTCGGCGAGGGAGTCGGCGTCCTCGGCCAGGACGTACGCCGTGGTCCCCCCGACGTCGACCTCCGCGAGCCGGTCACCCATGGCCGCCCACCAGGCGACCAGCCGCTTGCGGCCGGCGCTCAGGCCCTGCCCGAGCCAGTACTCCACGTGGTCGAACGTCGCCGGCCCGTAGGTGCGGAGGTACGCCGCGATCGCGCGCGGGCCGGCGTCGTCGAGGTCCGGGATGCCCCGCCAGTGCGGGTTCCGGTCGAGCCGCTGGAACGTCGCCTTGCCGTCGCGGGACGGGGCGAAGCTCATGTCGCCCTGCCACGTCAGCGGCTTGAGCAGGGTCCACGGATCACCGGCGAACACCGGCTCGAGGTGGCGGTAGGCCCGCCGGCCGGTCAGCGCGGCGCCGAGCTCGTCGACGGTCAGCGGGCCGTCGGACAACGACTCGCGCACCGCCGCCCGGAAGCCGACCCAGTCCTCGGCGGTGAGCCCGTAGTGCTCCACCCAGCTCGGCAGCTCCCACTGCCGGCCCGCCGCCCGCAGTGCCAGGTAGACGCCTCCGTCCTCCGGCGACAGGTAGTGCATCGAGCCGCGGAACGCGAAGGCCTTGATCACCGACCCGTCCGCGAAGGCCGCGGCGAGCTCGCCGGCCTCCGAGTCCGTACGCCGGGCCCGCACCGCCAGCTCGGCGAGGGACTCGTCCATCGCGAGGACCGCGCCGAGCCTCCCGACGACCTCGCCCACGGACACCGACCCGACCGGGTCGAGGAGGTGCCGGTCGAGTCGCCAGGCCAGCGCCTGCGCCCAGGTGACGGTCACCCCTCGGGACCTAGCGCTTGCGGCCGAACATGCGTCCGAGCCGGCCGCGTCCGGGCTTGATGTCGATGATGGTCGACCGCTCGGGCTCCGGGAGCCCGGCCGCCTGCTCGGCGGTGAGCGTCGTCGCGACGTGCGTCGTGTAGATCGTGCCGATCTCGTCGGCGTCCACGAACCGCGGCCCGGCGGCGGTCTGGACGACGATGCCGTCGAACACCGCGACCTTCTCGTCGACCAGCACCGCCTGGACCGTGGCGAACTGCTGCCCGTCGCTGGTCTGCACGGCCGTGCCCGGCTGGAGCGCGGTGTACGCGATCGGGTGGCCCTCGGCTTCCGACATGCGGCCAGCCTACTGAGCGCCGGGGAACCCCTGCTGGCGCCAGGCCTCGTACGTCACCACCGCGGCGGAGTTCGACAGGTTCAGCGAACGGCGGCCCGGCACCATCGGGATCCGGAGCCGGTCGGTGACCCGTTCGTGGTCCAGCACCTCGTCAGGGAGCCCCGTCGGCTCCGGGCCGAAGAGCAGCACGTCCCCGGGCTGGAACTCGACGTCGGTGAACCAGCGCGTCGCGTGCGCGGTGAAGGCGAACACCCGCGAGTCGGCCAGAGCCTCCCCGGCGAGCGCGGTGTCGAGGTCCGGGTGGACCTCGACCGACGCCAGGTCGTGGTAGTCGAGACCCGCGCGCTTGAGCTTGGACTCCGACAGGTCGAACCCGAGCGGCTCCACCAGGTGGAGCCTGGTCCCGGTCACCGCCGACATCCGGATCGCACTGCCGGTGTTGCCGGGGATCCGGGGCTCGAAGAACATCACGTGGAGCACGCGCGCCAGTATCGCTTCCCCGGAAACGGTGATCAGTAGCGGTCCGTCCCGCGCAGCTCGCGCGGCCGGCCGTCCGGGTCGTGGATGAGGTCCAGCGGCAGCGCGGCGACCCGGCGCTGACGGCGGTCGAGGTGCGGGAGCGGGAGGCGGCGCAGCCGGCCGGGAGGGCGCTCGCCCTGGCGGCCGCCGGCGTACCACGCCTCGAGCCGGTCGGCGTACGCCGCGTAGGTGGCGAACATGTCCGCGGGCTCGACGCAGTCGTCCATCGCTCCCCCGTCGAGCCGGTCGAGGTGCTCGGCGGCGAGCGTCAGGCGCAGGTCGCGGGCGTAGTCCTCGTCGAGCACCACCGCGGTGAGCTCGGAGTCGTGGGTCCACGACCGCCGGCTGAAGTTGTCCGACCCGGTGCTCGCCCAGGTGTCGTCGATGATGCAGACCTTGGCGTGGACGTACACCGGCACGCCGGCGTGGTTCTCCAGGCCGTACGCCGCCACCCGTCCGGGCGCGACCGCGAGCAGCTGGTCGAACGCGCGCCGGCGTCCCAGCAGCTGCGCGGTCCGGTTCAGCCCGTTCAGGTCCGGCACCAGCGGCAGCACCACGACCAGCCGCAGCTCGGGCTCCGCCTCCAGCCGGGACGCGAAGAGGTGGGCGACGTCGTGTCCCCAGAAGAACTGGTCCTCGACGTACACGAGGCGCTCGGCCCGGTTCACCGCCTTGGTGTAGCCGTTGGCGACGCTGCGCTCGCCGCCCACGGCGAACGGGTAGTCCCGCCCAAGCGTGAGGTCCGGATAGGTCCGGAGCAGCTGGACGGTGTGGCTCCCGGCCGGCGGCGGAGGCGGCAGCTGCTCGGGCAGCGGGTCCGGGGACGTGTCGAGGCGGCGGAGCAGGTCGGCCGCGCGCCGCCAGGGCGCCCGGGACAGCGGCGCCGGGTCGCACCAGCGCTCGCGGAACACGGTCTCCACGTCATGCACCGCGGGCCCGTGGATCGCCACCTGCACGTCGTGCCACGGCGGGCGCTCGCCGTACTCCTCGGTGAGCGGCTGCGGCTGCGGGTCGCCGTGATGTTCGGCGTCGTCGCGGCGGCTGTGGGCGAGGTCGATGCCGCCGACGTAGGCGACGTCGCGCGTCGGGTCGTCCGGGTGCCGGATCACGACGAACTTCTGGTGGTGCGACCCGCCCGCGCGGACCCGCATGTCGAGCAGCACCTCGGCTCCGCGTTCCTGCATCTGCTCCCCGAGGTGCCGGTTCTCGGTGGCGAAGAACCCGGTCTGGTCGAGGTGCGAGCGCCACACCAGCCCGCGCACGTCGACCCCTCGCTCGTCGGCGCGGCACATCACCTCGAGCACCTCGCTGCCGGGCTCGTCGGTGAGCCGCTCGTCGGCGTCGCCCTGCCAGTCGGTGAACAGGACCAGGTCGCCGGGACCGGTCGCCTCGATCGCGTCGTACAGGTCGCGGAAGTACGTCGCCCCGTGGATCAGCGGCCGGACGAGGTTGCCCTCCGACCAGGCCCGGTCACCGTCGTGCTGGTCGTCGATGCTGGTGTCGGGGTTCGCGCGCTCGGCGCGCGTCAGCAACCACTCCGCTGGGTCCACGTCGCTCAGCCGAAGAACACCTGGGCCTCGGCGTACTCCGATGGGCTGACGAGCTTGAGCTCGGCGGTGCCCTCGGAGAGCGGCACCCGGACGATCGAGGTGCCGCGCAGCGCCATCATCTTCCCGAAGTCGCCGTCGGCGACCGCGTCGATGGCCTGCAGGCCGAAGCGGGTCGCCAGCCACCGGTCGAAGGCCGTGGGCGTGCCGCCGCGCTGGATGTGGCCGAGCACGACCGCGCGCGCCTCGGCGCCGGTCCGCTGCTCGATCTCCTTGGCGATCCGGTCGCCGATGCCACCGAGCCGGACGTGGCCGAACGCGTCGAGCTCCCCGGAGACCAGCGTCATGTCGCCGCCCTCCTTCGGGACCGCACCCTCGGAGACCACCAGGATCGGGGCGTAGCGGGACTCGAACCGCTTCTGCACCTGGGCGCAGACCTCTTCGATGTCGAACGGCTGCTCGGGGATCAGCACCATGCTGGCGCCGCCGGCGATCCCGGAGTGCAGCGCGATCCAGCCGGCGTGGCGCCCCATGACCTCGACGACGAGCACCCGGTGGTGGGACTCGGCGGTGGTGTGGAGCCGGTCGATCGCCTCGGTCGCGATGTTCACCGCGGTGTCGAAGCCGAACGTGAAGTCGGTGCCGGACAGGTCGTTGTCGATCGTCTTCGGCACGCCGACGACGTGGACGCCGAGGTCGGCGAGCTTGGTCGCGACGCCGAGGGTGTCTTCACCGCCGATGGCGACCAGTGCGTCGACGCCCTCCTTGGCGAGGTTGTCCTTGATCCGCTCGACGCCGCCCTCGATCTTGAACGGGTTCGTGCGTGACGAGCCGAGGATCGTGCCGCCACGAGGCAGGATGCCGCGGCACTGGTCGATGCCGAGCTCCATGGTCAGGCCCTCGAGCGGGCCCTTCCAGCCGTCGCGGAAACCGACGAACTCGAAGCCGTGCTGGGTCACCCCCTTGCGGACCACTGCTCGGATGACTGCGTTCAGTCCGGGGCAGTCCCCGCCTCCCGTGAGTACTCCGACGCGCATGACGTCGACTCTAGGGGTCAGTGCGTGGAGGGCACCAGGGTGCCGAGCGGCTGCCCGATCTCCTCGAGCAGGCCGGTGAACCACCCGACGGTCGGGTCGAACGCCTTGCCGCCCTTGATCCGCGGGAACTCCACGACCCGCAGCACGTCGCCGGCCTCCTCGTCCTGGCCGACCACGCCGCTCTCGCCGCGCAGCGCGGCGTCGACCGCGAGGTTCGCGCAGGAGCGGATCAGGGCCAGGTCCTCGTCGTTCGCGGCCGCCGAGCGGGCGAAGTAGCCGCTCTTCTGCACCATCGTCTTCTCGGCGCCGACCATCCCGGCGAACTGCTTGGCGAACCACGACCCGGGGTTGATGGTGTCGATCTTGACGTGGCCGAAGGCGTCCCGCTTGGGCTCCTCGCCGCGGGCGAGCATCTCCTCCACGATCGTCGAGACGCCAGCGCCCTCCGAGAGGAACACGTTCACGCAGCCGGTCTCGTCCATGACCGCCTTGAGGCGCTCGGCCTCGGCCGCGATGTCGAACTCGAGCTCGGGCACGTACACGCCGTGCAGCTCCCACGACTCCCGCGCGTTGTCACCGAAGCCGGAGAACTCCTGGGTGTCGAGCCACTCGCGGTACTTCACCGCGGTGGCGGCGGTCAGCCAGCCGCAGTGCCGGCCCATCACCTCGTGGACGATGAGCATCCGCGGGTTCGACGAGTGCTCGGCGATCACGTTGCGCGCGAACAGCGCGCCCTGCTCGGCAGCGGTCCACGCGCCCAGCGACTGCTTGATCGGCACGACGTCGTTGTCGATGGTCTTGGGCAGGCCCACGACGGTCAGCTCGTAGCCGTTCTCGTGCAGGTACGCCGCGAGGTCGGCCGCGGTGGTGTTCGTGTCGTCGCCGCCGATCGTGTGGAGCACGTCGACGCCGTCCTTGGTCAGCTGCTCGGCGGCGACGTGCAGCGGGTCCTGGCCCTCGGCGACGAGGCCGCGCTTGACGCAGTCCTTGACGTTGGTGAGCTTCACCCGGCTGTTGCCGATCGGGCTGCCGCCGAAGGCGTGCAGCAGGTGCGCCTTCTCCCGGACCTCCGGCGTGACCGTGATGTGCTCGCCGCCCAGCAGGCCGGCGTACCCGTCGCGGTAGGCGATGATCTCGATCCCCGGCTCGAGCTCGGTGTAGCGCTCGATCAGGGCGCCGACGGCGGAGGACAGGCAGGGGGCGAGACCCCCGGCGGTGAGGAGGGCGACGCGGCGCACGGTCATGAGAATCTCTTCGGCTCTCGACTGGGATATCTAAGGTCCCTAAAAGACTAAAGGTCGGGAGGTCAAACCGCGAGGTCCTCGGCTGCCTTGTTCGTCACTCTCTGCGCCGCCTCCGGCATCACCCGCCCGAGCTGGACGGCGAGCAGGATCCCGGCCAGGTTCACCGCGCCGAGCGCCACCCACAGCGACCACGCGCCGTGGTCGAGCATCCACGCGAAGGCGACCGGCGCGATCGCACCGGTGATGGTCCACGCCAGCTGCATCAGCGAGAGGTAGCGACCGCGCAGGTGCTCGGGCGCGGCCTCCGCGCCGAGCGCGCTGAGCACCGGACCGCCGAGCATCTCGCCGACCGTGTAGACGACCGTGCCGACCAGCACCAGCGCCGCGGCCAGCACGAGGGAGAACGCGCTCGCGCCCAGCAGCACGACGAACGAGACGACGAAGACCACGTTGGCGAGGACCAGCACCCGCCAGCGCCGGTGCCCGGTCAGCCCGTGGACCACCAGGCCCTGCCCGAGACCGCACATCACCGTGTTCAGCGTGAACGCCGCGCCCACCACCCAGCCCGGGAGGTCGAGCACGGTGACGGCGTAGATGGGGATCGCGATGTTGAGCACCATCATCGCGCTCGAGTACGCGAACTGGCCCAGCCAGAGCACCCAGTACGGCCCGTCCCGCAGCACGGTCGCCCACGCGCCCTCCGGCGAGCGGTGCTCGCTCGGGGCGGTCGCGGGCACCGCGAGCAGCAGGACGAAGGCGACGGCGTACGACGCGGCGTTGGCGAGCACCACTGCGTAGTACGCCGACGGCGTGCCGATCGTGATCGCGAGGCCGGACACGAGGCCGCCGACGGCGAAGCCGACGTTGCGCATCGCGCCGAGGAAGCCGAACCACTTCTCGCGCTCCCCCGGCCGGGAGATCGCGGCGACGATGTTGCCGTAGGACCCCCAGAAGGCGGTCCGGCCGACGGAGACGACGACGGTCCAGAACGTCAGCCCGGCGAACGAGTCGGTGACGAAGTAGGCGACGAAGCCGGCGAACTGCATCAGGTTGCCCAGGAGCAGGATCTGCTTTGCGCCGATCCGGTCGACCAGGCCGCCGAGCAGCGGTCCCGCCGGGATGGCGATCGCCGAGGCGATCGAGATCGCCGCACCGACCTGCACCAGCGTCAGGTCGGTCGTGGCCAGGAAGTAGAGCATCGAGACCGGCAGGAACACCCCGCTGCCGATGGCGTCGATCGCGATCGCCCCGACGAAGCGCCGGTGCTGGTCGAGGGAGGGGAACCCGAGCTTGTCGGTGATGCGGTCGAGCACCGCCCCATCCTCCGGCTTCGAGCCCACTGGAAGGCAAATCGTTATCGGTAGGGTCCGGACATGACCTTCTCCATCGTGGCCCGCTCCGCCGACGGCGAGTCCTGGGGCGTTGCCGTCGCCTCGAAGTTCCTGGCGGTCGGATCCGCCGTGCCCGCCGCCGTCGCCGGGGTCGGCGCCATCGCCACCCAGGCCGACGCCAACGTCGCCTACAAGGGCCAGGCGCTCGCGCACCTCGACGACGGCGCGACCGCCTCGGTCGCGCTGCAGCGCCTGCTTGAGGAGGACGAGGGCCGCGACCACCGCCAGGTCGGCATCGTCGACGTCGACGGCGGCGCCGCCAGCCACACCGGTCCGTCCTGCCTCGACTGGGCAGGGAGCCGCACCGGCGAGGGCTACGCCATCCAGGGCAACATCCTCACCGGCGAGGAGGTGGTCGAGGCGATGGAGGCGGCCTGGCTCGCCTCGCCGGCCGACGCCCCGCTCGCGCGACGCCTGCTCGAGGCGCTGGCCGCGGGCGACGCGGCCGGGGGCGACTCCCGCGGCCGGCAGTCCGCCGCGCTGCTGGTGGTGAAGGAGGACGCCGGGTACGGCGGTCTCGACGACATCGCCGTCGACCTGCGCGTCGACGACCATGCAGAGCCCATCGGCGAGCTCGCCCGCCTGCTCGACCTCAACGACCTCTACCTCACCGCCTCGACCGAGGAGGAGAAGGTGCCGGTCACCCCGGAACTCGAGGCCGAGCTCGAGCGGCTGGCGCAGGCCGCCGGCGCCCGGGACTTCGCGGCCTGGGTCGGCACCGAGAACTACGAGATGCGGGTCGCGCCCGACGGGTCCTGGATCGACCAGAAGGTCCTCGACATCATCCGCGGGACCGCGTCGTGAGCGTGCTCGCGATCGACGCGGGCACCACCGGGGTGACCGCGCTGGTCGTCGAGCACGACGGCACCATCGCGGCCAAGGGCTACCAGGAGTTCGCGCAGCACTTCCCCAAGCCGGGCTGGGTCGAGCACGCGCCGGAGGAGATCTGGCAGGCCACGCTCGAGGCGACCCGCCAGGTGCTCGCGTCGTACGACGCCAAGCAGCTCAAGGCGGTCGGCATCACCAACCAGCGCGAGACCGTGCTGCTCTGGGACCGCGAGACGCTCGGGTCGCCGCGGCGCGCGATCGTGTGGCAGGACCGGCGTACCGCCGACCTCTGCGTGCGACTCCGCGACGAGGGGCACGAGGACCGGGTGCGCGAGCTGACCGGGCTGCGGCTCGACCCGTACTTCTCCGGCACCAAGCTGATGTGGCTCAAGGAGAACGAGCCGCACACGTGGGCGCTGGTGGAGTCGGGCCGGTACGCCGTCGGCACCGTCGACTCGTACCTCATCGCGCGGATGACCCGCGGCACCTGGCACGCCACCGACGTCTCGAACGCCAGCCGGACGCTGCTGTTCGACCTCGAGGCCGGCGACTGGTCCGACGAGCTGTGCGAGCTGTTCGGCGTCCCGCGGGACGCGCTGCCGGAGCTGGTCCCGAGCTGGGGCGAGATCGCGCGCACCGACGCGCGGTCGTTCCTCGACCTGTCGATCCCGATCGCCGGGATCGCCGGCGACCAGCAGTCGGCGCTGTTCGGCCAGACCTGCTTCGACGAGGGCGACTCGAAGTGCACCTACGGCACCGGGTCGTTCATCCTCACCAACACCGGCACGTCGATCCTGCGCTCCGACGAGCTGCTCGCGACGGCGGCCTGGCGCTCGCCGGACGGCGAGATGACGTACGCCAGCGAGGGCTCGATCTTCGTCACCGGCGCCGCCGTCCAGTGGCTGCGCGACGGCCTGCAGATCGTCGGCTCCGCGGCCGAGACGCAGGCGATCGCGAAGACCGTCGACGACACCGAGGGCGTCGTGTTCGTCCCCGCGCTGACCGGCCTCGGTGCTCCCCACTGGGACCCGCACGCCCGCGGCATGATCATCGGCCTGACCCGCGGCACCACCCGCGCCCACATCGTCCGCGCGACCCTCGAGGCGATCGCGTTCGAGGTCCGCGACGTCCTCGAGGTGATGCCGGGGCTGTCCTCGCTCCGCGTCGACGGCGGTGCCGCCGCCAACGACCTGCTCTGCCAGATCCAGGCCGACCAGGTCGGCGTACCCGTCGAGCGACCGCGCGCCGTCGAGACCACCGGCCTCGGCGCCGCGTTCCTCGCCGGCCTCGGCACCGGCTTCTGGTCCTCGACCGACGACCTGCGCGAGACCTGGACCCTGGACCGGAAGTTCGAGCCCTCCGTCGACCGCGCCGAGGCCGACGCCGCTCACGCCCGCTGGCGCGACGCGGTCGAACGTGCCAAGGGGTGGGCGGAGTAGGTCGCCAGGCTTCACACGACGCGACTGATGCCCCGCCGGCCGTGGTCGGCGGGGTGTGGGTCAGTGGGTATGTCGGTCGGTGTCGACGAGGTAGGTGTGGCCGTGGGGGCTGGTCCACACGAAGGTGGTGGGGCCGATGCGGTGGTAGGTCCAGGCGGTGTGGGTCTTGAGTCGGTGATGCCCACGACACAACGGTGCGAGGTTGCGGGTCTCGGTGCGACCGGTCGGGTACGCGGTGATGTGGTCGGTGTCGGTGGTGCGTGAGGGGCGGCTGCAGCTGGGGAACACGCACGTCGGGAACGTCAGCGTGACTTGTTCCTGCTGCCGCACGGTGGGCGTGTAGGAGTCGGTGGACAGGTTGTCGTTCAGGTCGAGCACCGGCCGGACAGTCACGGTGGTGCCGGCCTGTTGGCACCAGTGCTTGATCTGGTCGGGGGTGACGACGGTGCGGGTGTGCTCGACCTCGACCATCGACTGCTCCGGGCGGGTGTGGGTGTAGATCACGACCTCACGCCGAGGGTCGCCGGCGAGCATCCCGGCCGCGATCGAGCGGCGCACGTCCAACGGCAGCGCCGGGTCCTGGACGGCGGCCTTCGCCGTGATCGCCTCGTCCAGGGCCACCGCGTCGGCCAGGTCCAGCACACCGGCGACGGGGACCTGCCCGTCGACCACGTTGCGCCAGTGGAACGTCAGGTGCCGCTGCTCGGCCGCCGCGACCCGCCGTTCCTCCGCAGCGGTCGGGTCGTACTCGGCGCGGGCGGCCTCCACGGTCCGCTCGATCTGCGCGAACGAACAGGTGTGCAGCACCGGAGCCAGGGCCCGGTCCACGAACCCGGCGGCGTCGGCCGGCAGGGACCGGGTCTGCTGGGCGACCTTGCGGGCCTTCCACACCAGCACCTCACCGGCCAGCACGCGGGCCCAGGTGGACGGGAGCCGGTGCGCCAGCTCGACCGCGTCCCCGATGAACACCCGACCCGCATCGGAGGATAGTCCGAGTGCGAGGGCGAACTCCGCGATGCAGAACTCCGCCACCGTCGGTGCGCCGTCGCCGGCGACCTCCAGGTCCCGCTCACCCCACGACCGGGTCTCGTCGACGACGTCGCCGGGGTGCAGGTCAGCCCACTCCAGCGCGAGGAGCAGCCGCTCGATCTCCAGCTGGGTGGCGGCGTCCAGGTTGTTGCGGGCAGCCGCGAGCACCAGCTCGGTGCGGGTGGTCGTGGTGGCTGCCATGGATCAAGCCAACCAGGGACCACCGACAGTCAGGGCCCGAAAACCCTTGTTTCGACCGGGATGTGGACACATTCGCGAGAAAGTTCTGAGAACTTTTGGTGGTGGTTTCGAGGCTCGCTAGCGCTCGCACCTCAACCACCGGAGGAGCGGCCGGTGAGCCGGGAAGCAGCGCTAGCCCGAACCCACCCCACCCGCGTAAAAGCCCTAACGGCGGCCAACCACGGCGGACCCGCAGCCAACCGACGGTCGGGTGGTTTCGAGGCTCGCTAGCGCTCGCACCTCAACCACCGCAGAAGTGGCCGGTGAGCCGGGAAGCAGCGCCAGCCCGAGCCCACCGCGCCCGCGTCAAAGCCCTGTCGGCGAGCAACCACGGCGGACCCGCAGCCAACCGACGGTCGGGTGGTTTCGAGGCTCGCTAGCGCTCGCACCTCAACCACCGGAGGAGCGGCCGGTGAGCCGGGAAGCAGCGCCAGCCCGAACCCACCCCACCCGCGTAAAAGCCGTAACGGCGAGCAACCACGGCGGACCCGCAGCCAACCGACGGTCGGGTGGTTTCGAGGCTCGCTAGCGCTCGCACCTCAACCACCGCAGAAGCGGCCGGTGAGCCGGGAAGCAGCGCCAGCCCGAACCCACCCCGCCCGCGTAAGAGCCCTGTCGGCGAGCAACCACGGCGGACCCGCAGCCAACCGACGGTCGGGTGGTTTCGAGGCTCGCTAGCGCTCGCACCTCAACCACCGTGCCAGCTCGCTAGCGCTCGCACCTCAACCACCGTGCCAGCTCGCTGGCGCTCGCACCTCAACCACCGTGCGGCTCAGTCGCCGGCGAGCTTGTCCAGCGCCGCCTGCGCCGCGTCCCGCGCCTCGCGCGCCGCGGCGACGACGTCCTCCGCCTCGCCCCGGGCGTCCTCGGCGTCGGAGAGCTCGTCGTCGACCTGCTCGGCGGTGGTCTCGAGCTCGGCGATCCTGCCGCGCAGCTCGTCGATCTCGGCCTGGATCTGGAGGCTGCGGGCCTCGAGCTCGTCGTACGACGCCTGCACCTCGGCGTGGGCGCTCGTCGCCTCGGCGAGCTCGGCCTCGGCGGCCTCGAGCTTGGTCTGGGCGGCCTCGATCGCCTTGCGGTCCGCCTCGGGGTCGGGGACGACGTGCAGGTCGGGGCGCGGGGGCGGCTCCGCGGCCCGCGCGGGTGCGCTGAACCCGAGCGCGTCCGGCAGCGCGACCGCGGCGGCGACGTCGGCGGGGTCGAGTCCCGTGCTCGACAAGGAGGCGACCAGCAGCCCGCTGCGCACCGCGAGGCCGCACTGCTCGTCGACTATCGCAGCGGTCAGCGTCGCCTCGACCTGGTCGGCGACGGCGTCGGTCACCCGCGTCCCCTCCTCCTTCGCGACCCGCCGCGCCTGCGTCGTCACGGCGGCGGTCAGCTGGCGACGCTGGCGGGTGAGCTCGCGCAGCGAGTCCCCGGACATCGCCGCCTGCGCCTCGCGCAGGGCGGCGCCGACGGCCAGCACCTGCTCGACCTGCTCGGTCTCGCGGCGGACGAGGAGGTTCACCACCCAGGCCGCGGTCGACGGCTTCTTGAGCGCCTTCACCTGCGCCGCGAGCGGGGTGCCCTTGAGCTCCTTGGCCCGCGCGTCCCGGGCGGGGGTGAAGTCGGGCAACGGCAGGCCGTAGAGCTCGTCCGCGACGTCCAGCAGCTCAGGCACGTGCCTCAGCCTTCCAGACCAGGTGGGCGTCCCACATCCGAGCGTGCAGTGCGCGCAGCTCGTCGTCCTCGACGTCGTCGAGCGGCAGGTGGAGGTCGCCCAGCGCCGCGCGCCAGGCCTCCCAGTCCTCCAGCTCGGTCCGCGTCTTCCCGTACGCATCGACCTGCGTCAGCACGCACCCGCGCAGCGTGCTGCACCCGCCCGCGTGCCGGCGCTGCACCACGAGGACCTTCGCGAAGACCCCGGTCCCCGGCACGCAGAGCTCCGCGTGGGACGCGAGCACGTCGGCCGGCTCGGTCGGCCGCGTTGTCACCTCGACGCCGGTGAAGCTGCCCGTCGCGTCGTGGCGGAACGACCAGCCGTCGGGGCGCACCTCGTCGACGACGTACGTGAACGGACCCTGGCGGTACTCCCCCGCCACCAGCGGCACCGGGTCGCGGAACGCATCGCCCAGCCCGACGTCGACCCACCACTCGCCGCCCGGGTTCTCGGTCGTCGGCAGCCCGGCCACGTGCAGCACGAGGTGGTTGAGGAAGGAGCCGTCACGGTCCCACTCGTCCGTCCACACGTGCCCGTGCCGTCGGGTCACCTCGAAGCCGAGATCGCGCAGCACCAGCTCGAGCGCGCCGTTCTGGTGGAAGCAGTAGCCGGCCCGGCCGAGCTCGCCGATCCGCTCCAGCGAGGCGACCGCGTCCACCGACGGCGGCCGGCCGAGCATGATCGCGAGGTTCTCGTACGGCACCCGCTCGAGGTGCCGCTGGTGCAGCAGGACCAGCGTCTCGAGCGTCGGCGGCGGGGGTACGTCGATGCCGAGCCGGGCCAGGTACGCCGCGGTCGTCATGGCTTCACGTACCGGCCGCGCCGGTGCACCAGCGGGTCCGCGTCGTCGCCGACCACGACCTCCTCGACCACGCAGGTGAGCAGCAGCGACCAGCCGACCTCGACGGCCGACTCCACCCGCACGCCGGCCCAGCTGTGCGCATCGGCCAGCCGCGGCCCCCAGGTCGTGTCCTCGAACGCCGCCATCCGGAACGGGCCGCCGGGGGCGGGAGCCGTGCCGGCGAACGCCTCCGCGAGGTCGCGGTGCGACCAGGACAGCAGCTGGACGACGGCGCGGCCGGTGCGCTCCACGGCGTCGGCGAGGTCGCTGTCCGGGTCGACCAGCGCGAGCACGCGGGCCGGTTCACCGTTCGCGACCATCAGCGAGCTCACGGTGAGCCCGGCGCGGTCCGAGGTCAGCAGCGCGACCGTGCCCGTGAGCCGGCCGCGGAACCGGCGTACCGGGTCGGGGTCGGGATCCGCGAACGGGTGCGTGTCGTGAATGGTCACGAGGCGAGCTTCTCGGGCCCCTCGTCCTTGTCGGAGCCCGGCTCCTTCTTCGACAGCTCCTTGGCGCGGGTGGCGTACATGTCGACGTACTCCTGCCCGGAGAGCCGCATGATCTCGTACATGATCTCGTCGGTGATCGACCGCAGGATGTAGCGGTCGTTCTCCATGCCCTCGTAGCGCGAGAAGTCCAGCGGCTTGCCGAAGCGGACCACGGGGCGGGTGAACTTCCCGAACGTCTTGCCCGGGGGCGCGACCACGTCGGTGCCGACCACCGCGACCGGGATTACCGGTGCCTTGGTCTCCAGCGCGAGCCGGGCGACGCCGACCTTGCCGCGGTAGAGCTTGCCGTCGTGCGAGCGGGTGCCCTCGGGGTAGATGCCGAACAGCTCGCCCTCGGCGAGCAGCCGCTTCGCGGAGATGATCGCGCCCTCGGCGGCGTTGCCGCCCGAGCGGTCGATCGGCACCTGGCCGGACCCGGCGAAGAACGTCTTCTGCAGCCAGCCCTTGAGACCCGTGCCGGTGAAGTACTCGGCCTTGGCGACGAACGTGACGCGCCGCGGCAGCGTGAGCGGCATGAACAACCAGTCGGCGTACGACAGGTGGTTGCTGGCGAGGATCGCCGGGCCCTCGTCGGGGACGTTCTCGGCCCCGGAGACGCGCGGGCGGAACACCAGCCGCAGCCAGGGGCCGAGGGCGATCCACTTCAGGAACCAATAGAACACGGACGCAGCCTAGACCGGTGGTGCAGAATCCGCGCATGACGATCCATCCGCTCGCGGAGCCGCTGTCCGTCCCTGCTCGCCCCGAGCTGACCGGCGGCCGCCGGATCGGGGTCCTGCTGAGCCACGGGTTCACCGGTCAGCCCGCGTCGATGAAGCCGTGGGGCGAGTCGCTCGCCGCGCGCGGGTACGCCGTCGAGCTGCCCCGGCTGCCCGGCCACGGCACCACCTGGCAGGAGATGAACACGACGACCTGGGCTGACTGGTACGGCGAGCTCACCCGGGCGTTCGAGAAGCTCTGCGCCGAGAACGACGCGGTGGTGGTCGGCGGGCTCTCGATGGGCGGGGCGCTGGCGCTGCGGATCGCCGAGGACCACGCGGACCGGATCGCCGGCGTCATGGTGGTGAATCCCGCGATCGCGACCAAGCGTCTCGACGTCAAGCTGCTGCCGATCCTCAAGCACCTGGTGCCGTCGTTCCCGGGCATCGCCAACGACATCAAGAAGCCCGGCGTCGAGGAGCACGGCTACACCAAGACCCCGCTCAAGGCCGCGCACTCGATGATGCAGGCCTGGCCGACGGTCGCCGCCGACCTGCCGAGGATCACCGCGCCGCTCATCTACTTCCGCTCGACCGAGGACCACGTCGTCGACGAGAAGACGCAGCCGATCATCACCGGCCGGATCTCGTCGACCGACGTCACCGTCGTGCCCCTCGAGAACAGCTTCCACGTCGCGACCCTGGACAACGACGCGGAGAAGATCTTCGAGGACAGCGCGGCGTTCATCGCCCGGGTCACCCAGACTGGTTGAGACCAGGTTGCGCTCCACCGCCTAGGCTGGAGGCGTGCAGTCGAACCCGGAAGGTCCGCGCGACCCCGACGAGACGCCGCCGACCGACCCGTCCGAGGCCCAGGAGCGGGCCTGGCAGGCGATCGTCGAGAACTACGGCGAGCGCGCGGACCTCACCACCGAGGAGCCGGAGCCGGAGGCCCCGGTCTCGTCCGCGCCGTTCGGCGGCCGGTTCGGCAACCTCACCGAGAACCTCGGCGACGACGAGGTGTTCACGGCCGAGGAGGACGACACCTACGTGCCGCCGCCCCCGCCGCCGGTCCCCCGCACCTCGCCGGACCGGATGGCCGCGTGGCTCGGCGTCTTCGGCGCGCCGACCATCCTGCTGACCGCGGTGATCCTTGGCATCACCCTTCCGACACTGATCGGCTACGCCCTGGTGGCGGCGTTCGTGGGCGGGTTCGGCTACCTCGTGTTCCGGATGCCGCGCGGCCCGCGTGACCCCTGGGACGACGGCGCACAGGTCTGAGTACTGTTCGCGTGTGAGTGCCAACGAGACCGTCGAGATCACCGGCCACCTGATGGACCACGGGATCCTCTCCCGGGTCCTCGACGACATCCGCGAGTACGGCGGCGACTACAGCATCGACCGCTTCGACGTGGGCCGCGAGACCGATGACCCCTCGCACGCGGTGATCACCGTGACCGCCGAGGACGCGGAGGCGCTGCAGCGCCTGCTGATGCGGCTGCAGACCCGCGGGGTGAACCAGGTCGACCCGGGCGAGGCGGAGTACGCCGAGGCCGACCGGGACGGCGTGTTCCCGGACCAGTTCTACTCGACCACCAACCTCGAGACCCGGGTCCGCGTCGACGGCTCCTGGCTCACGGTCGGCAACCCCGAGATGGACTGCGGCCTCATCCTCGAGAAGGCCACCGACGGCACCCCGGCGCGGGTCTACACGCTGCCGATGTCCGACGTGAAGGCCGGCATGCTCGTCATCACCGGCGCGTCCGGGGTCAAGGTCACCGTGCCGGCGCCGGACCGCGAGGCGGAGGCGTTCGGCTTCATGGAGTCCGAGGTGTCCTCGGAGAAGCCGCAGGCGGTGCTGGTGCGCCAGGTCGCCGACGGCATGCGCGAGGCCAAGGCGTCCGGCAAGAAGGTCCTCTGGGTCGGCGGCCCCGGCGTCGTGCACACCGGCGCCGCGCCGGCCATGGTCGCGATGGTGAACGCCGGCTTCGTCGACGTGCTGTTCGCCGGCAACGCCCTGGCCACCCACGACATCGAGTCCGCGCTGTACGGCACCAGCCTCGGGGTCGACCTGGCGATGGGCCGCGGCGTCGAGCACGGCCACGAGCACCACATCCGCGCGATCAACGCGATCCGCAAGGAGGGCTCGATCGCCGCCGCCGTCGAGAGCGGCGTCCTGACCGGCGGCATCATGCACGCGCTGGTCAAGCACGGGAAGGACTTCGTGCTGGTCGGCTCGGTCCGCGACGACGGCCCGCTGCCGGACGTCTACACCGACGTGATCGAGGGCCAGCGCGCGATGCGCGCCGAGCTGCAGAACGTCGGCTTCTGCCTGATGGTCGCGACGATGCTGCACTCGGTCGCGACCGGCAACATCCTGCCTGCCTCGGTCCCGCTGGTGTGCGTGGACATCAACCCGGCGACGGTCACCAAGCTCGCCGACCGCGGGTCCTCGCAGGCCCGCGGCATCGTCACGGACGTCGGTCTGTTCCTCGAGCAGCTTGCCGTCGAGCTCGTGCCCGAGTACCGGCGCTCCTGAACCGCTCCCGGGCGAGGTACGCCGCTCCGATCGCGCCGGCCTCGGGACCGAGGCTGGCGCGCACCAGCGGCGGCACCGCGCGGTGCTCCGCGCCCACGAGCGTCGCGCGCAGGGCGACCCGCGCGGGCGCCAGCAGCAGCTCGTCGGCGGCGGACACGCCACCACCGATCACGACGATCTCCGGGTCGAACGCCTCGACGAGGTTCGACACCCCGACGCCGAGCCACTCGCCGACCTCGGCGAACGCCGCGAGCGCGACCGGGTCCCCGGCCCGCGCGGCCTCGGTGATCTCCGGGCCCGTGATGTCCTGGCGACCGCCGTTCGCCTGCACGAAGCGCACCAGCGCGTTGCCCGAGCAGTAGCGCTCCCAGCAGCCGATGCCGCCGCACTCGCAGGCCTGCCCGTTCGGCACGACCTGCATGTGCCCGAACTCCCCCGCCATCCCGTTGTGGCCGCGGTGCACGGCACCGTCGATCACGACGGCGCCGCCGATGCCGGTGCCCAGCGTGACGACCAGCGCGTACTGCGAGTGCCCGACGGCGCCGTACGCGATCTCGGCGCGAGCCGCGCAGTTCGCGTCGTTGTCGAGCACCACCGGGGCGTTCCACCGCTCGGCCAGCCGGGCGCGCACGCCCTCGTCACGCCAGGGCAGGTGCGGCGCGAACCGCACCCGCTCCCCCTGCACGTCGACGAAGCCGGCGGCCGCGATCCCGATCGCGGACGGCCGGCGGGTGGTCGAGAGCTCCTCGACCGCCTCGGTCAGCGCGTCCTCGATCAGGCTGGCCTCGACGCGCCGACCCGGGGTCGTGCGGTGGGCGGTGCGCAGCACGCGCCCGGTCGTCGACACCGCGGCCGCGAGGACCTTGGTGCCGCCGATGTCGACCCCGATGAAGAGCGCCACGAGGCCGCTACCGCCGCGACAGGTCTGCCGCGCCGATCAGCCCGGCGCGGTTGCCGAGCCGGGCCTTGCGGATCTCCGGGATCGGGCGGAACCCGCGACCCACGAGCTGCCCCGCGAACGCCGTGCGGGTCGGCTCGAGCAGCAGCTCGTCGGCCTCGCTGACGCCGCCGCCGATCACGACCACGCCCGGGTCGAGGATCTCGGTCAGCGACGCGATCCCCTCGCCGAGCCACCGGCCGAGCTCGGACAGCTGCTGGCGCGCGCCCTGGTCGCCGTGCTGGGCCGCCTCGGTGATCAGCGGGCCGGTGATCTTCTGCAGGTCGCCACCGGCGCGCTGCAGCATGCCCTGGGCGATCTGGGCGCCGCTCATCGCGAGCGACCGCGCCTCACGCACCAGCGCGGAGCCGCTGGCGTACTGCTCGAAGCAGCCGTGCTTGCCGCAGCCGCACAGGATGCCGTTCGGTACGACGCGCATGTGGCCGATCTCCGCGCCGACGCCGTTCGCGCCGCGGTAGACCTCGCCGTCGAGCACCAGGCCGCCCCCGACACCGGTGCCCACCGTGACCAGCAGCAGGTCGTCGGCGTCGTGGCCGGCGCCGTACACGAACTCGCCCCACGCGGCGGCGTTGGCGTCGTTCTCGATCACGACCGGGAGCTCGATCCGCTTCTCGAGCTCGCCCTTGAGGTCCTCGTTGCGCCAGGCGACGTTCGGAGCGAACAGCACGACCGCGCGCTCCTTGTTCACGTAGCCCGCGGCACCCACGCCGACGGTCTCGATGGCGTGCCGCGAGCGCAGCTCGGTCACCAGGCCGGCGATCGCCTCCTCGATGGCCTCGGCGTCGGTCGCGGGCGACTCGACGCGCAGCTCCTCGAGGATCGTGCCGTTCTCGTCGACCACGCCGCCGGCGATCTTGGTGCCGCCGACGTCGATCCCGCACGCCAGGCTCATCGGTCTCCCTCCCCGGAGTCCTCGGAATCAGTGTCCTCGGGCCAGTCTGCCGAGTCGTCGTCCAGGTCGTCGTCGAGGTCGATGTTCTGCACGCCGGCGCCGCGCTCGCCGGGCACCGGCGTGGCCATCAGCCCGGCCGCCGCCTGGAGCAGCGCCGACGCGGCGGTCGCGAGCTGGGTGCGCACCTCGGGGCTCGCCTGCCGCAGCACGTGCACGGTCTTGCAGATCGGGCAGTAGGTGCACTCGGGCGCACCGGTGTCGATGTGGCCGTCCCCCACGTGGTCCTTCGCCCACCCGGAGAGGGCACCGAGCAGCTTCGCCGCCTCTTCCCCCACCGTTCCCACGTCGTCCGAGGAATCCCGTTCGTCCTGGCTCATGTCACCTTCCAGCCTCGTCATCGGGGTCCTCGATGAACCGCACGCGCAGTTCCCCCTGCTCCACCCGGGCGCCGGCGATGCGATGTCTCGCCAGGCCCGATGGGAGCGTGAGCAGCCGACGATACGATCCCACGGTCACGACCAGATCGTCGCCATTGCGCGCCAGGTTGACCTCGGCGCGTGAGACGAGCGGCAGCGAGAGCCGCAGCACGGCGCCGGTGTCGGTGCGCGTGATCCGGAACGGCCCCTTGCCGGGCGTGGTCGCCAGCGGGTCGTCCGCGCCGTACACCTCGCGCGCCAGGGCGCTGAGCGTCTCGACGCCGACCGGCTCGCGCGGGCGGTACGGCGAACGCCAGATCGGCAGCCCGGCGAACGACTCGTCGACGCGCTCGAGCACCTCGTCCTGGGCGAGCACCCAGCCAGCGCGCCAGTCGTCGGCACCCTCTGCCGGGAAGACCCGGTTCGCGACGACGCCGTCGACGCGGTAGCCGAACAGCGAGAGCGACGTGTAGGAGCGGCGGGCCTCGGCGAGCACGACGTTCTCGGGCGTGAGCACCAGGCGCACGCTCGCGTCCGGGCCGCTCAGCAGCTCGCGGACCTCCTCGAGCTCGGCGTGCAGCCGCTCGACCGCGTCGAAGACGGAGTCGCCCGGCATCGGCACGCCCGCGGCGCGGCTCAGAACCGGCCGCAGTGCCTTCACCACGCGGCGCTCCATCGGGAAGACCCGGTGCATGTACCAGCCCAGCGCCTCGGGCAGCGCGAGGAGCCGCAGCGTCTCCGCGGTCGGCGCGCAGTCGACGACGATGACGTCCCACCCACCGGTGAGCGCCTGGACGCGCAGCTCCAGCAGCGCCAGCACCTCCTCGGCGCCCGGGATCACCGTGAGCTCCTCGGCCGCGACCGGGTCGACGCCGGCGACGTCGAGCACCGAGAGCAGGTAGCGCTGGATGTCGGCCCACGACTGCTCGAAGCGCAGCTGGGCGTCGACCTGCTGGACGAACAGGCCGTCGGCCACCTCGGCCGGCTCGGCCCCGATCGTGCCCGGCGCGCAGCCGTACGCGTCCGCGAGGGAGTGCGCGGCGTCGGTCGACAGCACCAGGGTGCGGCGTCCCTCCGCGGCGGCCAGCGCAGCGGTGCCGGCCGCGATCGTGGACTTGCCGACCCCTCCCTTGCCGGTGAAGAGCAGCAGCCTCAGAGCGACTCGACCCGCTTCTTCAGGCCCTTGAGCGCGGTGTCGATCAGGATCTTCTCGCCCTTGCGCTTGAGCATGCCGATCAACGGGATCGAGACGTCGAGCGCGAGCCGGTAGGTCACCTCGGTCGAGCCGTTGCCGAGGTCCTTCAGCACGTAGGCGCCGTCGAGCGCGCGCAGCATCTTGCCCTCGACCAGCGTCCAGGTGACCTCGTCGTACCCGTCCCACTCGTAGGCGAGCGTGTACTCGTCCTTGATCGGGCTCACGTCGAGCGCGAAGAAGACCTGCTCGGCCCAACCGCCCTCGCCGTCCTTGACGACCTCGGCGGTGATGACTCCCTTGGCCCACTCGGGGTACGCCGGGAAGTCGCCGATGACGCCCATGATGTCCGCCGGAGCGGCGTCGATGACGATCGAGGAAGTGGTCTGCTCGGCCATCGGGTCCCCTTGTTGGTGGATCTGCTGGGCTGCGAGCGTACCGGATCGGCCGGGGCCCGACGCCACGCCGTGTAACCACGCGGTAACGTCTGCGCGTGCGTGAGTTCTCGACCCCGATGACGACCGAGATCCCCTCGACCGGCAACCTCACCGACGACGTGGTGACCAACGCCCGGGAGCGAGCGACCTCGGTGCAGTTCAGCCGGCGCGACGCCAGCGGTGCGTGGGAGGACGTCACCATGGCGGGCTTCCTCGCCGAGGTGAGCGCCGTCGCCAAGGGCCTGATCGCGGCCGGCATCGAGCCGGGCGACCGCGTCGCCCTGATCTCCAAGACCCGCTACGAGTGGACCCTCCTCGACTACGCGATCTGGTTCGCGGGCGCGGTCACCGTGCCGATCTACGAGACCTCCTCGGCCGAGCAGATCCGCTGGATCCTCTCCGACTCCGGCACCCGCGCGGTGGTCGCCGAGACCGCCGACCACCTCGCGCGCGTCAGCGAGGTGCGCGGCGCCCTCGACGAGCTCAACCACGTCTGGTCGATCACCGACAACGCGATCGACACGCTGACCCGCCTCGGCGGCGACATCACCGACGACCAGCTCGAGGCGCGCCGTACGGCGGCGCAGCCCTCGGACGTCGCGACGCTGATCTACACGTCGGGCACCACCGGCCAGCCGAAGGGCTGCGTGCTCACCCACGGCAACTTCATGTTCGAGCTGGGCGTGGCCGTCGACGAGCTCGAGCGGCTCTTCCACGACGACAACGGGTCGACGCTGCTGTTCCTGCCGCTCGCCCACGTGTTCGCGCGGATCATCCAGGTCGGGTGCGTGAAGTCGCGCACCCGGATGGGCCACACCGCCGACATCAAGCAGCTGCTCCCGGACCTCGCGGAGTTCAAGCCGACATTCATCCTCGCGGTCCCCCGCGTCTTCGAGAAGGTCTTCAACACCGCCTCGCAGCGCGCGACCGCCGACGGCCGCGGCAAGATCTTCGACGCCGCCGCCGACACCGCGATCGCCTACTCGCGCGGCATCGAGAAGGGCAAGATCCCGCTCGCCGTCCGCGCCAAGCACGCCGTCTTCGACAAGCTCGTGTACGGCAAGCTGCGCGCCGCGCTCGGCGGCAGCTGCCTGTACGCCGTCTCCGGTGGCGCGCCGCTCGGCGAGCGGCTCGGCCACTTCTACCGCGGCATCGGCTTGGTCGTGCTCGAGGGCTACGGCCTCACCGAGACGACCGCGGCGCTGTCGGCGAACCTCCCCGACGCCACCAAGATCGGCACCGTCGGCCGGCCGCTCCCCGGCACGGCCGTGCGGGTCGCCGACGACGGCGAGCTGCTGTTCAAGGGCGGCCAGGTGATGGCCGGCTACTGGCGCAACGAGCAGGCGACCGCCGAGGTGCTGGAGGACGGCTGGTTCCACACCGGCGACATCGGCGAGGTCGACGACGAGGGCTTCATCCGGATCACCGGGCGCAAGAAGGAGATCATCGTGACCGCGGGCGGCAAGAACGTCGCCCCCGCCGTCCTCGAGGACCGCCTGCGCGCCCACCTGCTCGTCGACCAGTGCATCGTCGTCGGCGACGGACAGCCGTTCATCGGGGCGCTCGTCACGCTGGACCGCGAGTCGGTGCCGACGTGGGCCGAGACGCACGGCAAGTCGACCAACGTCCGCGACCTGGTCGACGACCCCGACCTCCGCGCCGAGATCGAGGCGGCGGTCGAGGACGCCAACAAGGCGGTCTCGCGGGCCGAGTCGATCCGGAAGTTCACGATCCTCTCGGACGAGTGGACCGAGGAGGGCGGCCAGCTCACGCCCAGCCTCAAGCTCAAGCGCAACGTGGTGCTGCGCGAGTTCAAGGACGACGTCGCCGCGCTGTACTACTCGTGAGCTACTCCTGAGCTACTCCTGAGCCTGGAGCTGCCTGGCGATCGCGATCCGCTGCATCCCGGTGGGGTGCGAGCCGAACCAGAAGTGCGCCCAGCCGGGCGGCGTCGGGTCGGCCAGCGAGCGCACCATCAGCTGGCGCTGGACGGCCATGAACGCGGCCGCGTCGCCGGTCACCTCGATTGCGTCCACGTCCGCGCGGGCCTCGATCTGGCGGCTGATCCCGTTCTGGACCGGGCTCGAGAGCAGCGTCCCGACCGCGAGCAGCGCCAGCACCAGCGGGACCACCGCCGGGTCGCGCATCGACAGCCCGCGGCGCGGGCCCAGGGCGCCGACGACGAGGCCGAGCAGGCCGACGCCGAACACCGCCCCGGCCACGCCGAGCAGGGACCCGGTCAGCACGTCGTCGTGCTGGGCGTGCGCCAGCTCGTGCGCGACCACCGACAGCACCTGGTCCTGCGGCACGTCCTCGACGAGGTTGTCGTAGAGCACCACCCGGCGGGTGCTGCCGAAGCCCGAGACGTAGGCGTTGAGGGTCGTCGTACGGCGTGACGCGTCGGCGACCAGGACGTCGTCGATCGGCACGCCCTCGCGCTCGGCGATCTCGAACACCTGGCTGCGCAGGTCGCCGTCCTCCAGGGAGCTGAACGAGTTGAACAGCGGCTCCACGAGCACCGGGTAGACGAACGACCCGGCCAGCACCAGCGCGCCCAGGATGCCGGCGGCCACCGCCGGCCAGGCCCGCTCCCAGCGCCGGGCGCAGCCGATCAGCACGATCAGCACGGCGGAGACGGCGACGACGTTCACGCCCTGGTTGAGCGCCAGGTCGCGCGCGAAGCCCGACCACGCCTGGTCGGTGAGGCCGTGGTCGATCGCGCGGCGGCGCGCCAGGACCGCGAACGGCAGCGTCACCAGCCGCCCGATCACCTCGACCAGCGCGACCGCGAGCAGCACCCGGACCCACCACCAGCCCGGCAGCCGGGCGACGAGCCGGCGACCCCAGGACGTGAAGCCGAGCAGGCAGGCGACGGCCAGCGACACCAGGGTCGAGCTCCAGCCGAGGACGCGCGTCCACCGGGCGTAGTCCTCGGCCCGGTCGATCTCCTCGGGTGTCAGCACCGACGCCGGGTGGGCCGGCGAGGGCATCCCTCCGGGGACGGGGTGCCACGGCACCAGGAGGGCGGCGACCACCACGAACGCGAGGCCGCCGACCAGCGTCACCGCGAGGGCGACACGCCGGTCCGGGCTCCTCACGAGGCCAAGTCTGACAGGAGGGTCCGCCACCGCTGCGTGAACTCCGCCTCGGTGAGCCCGATCTCGGCACGCAGCGCCTGCTCGACCGGCGTGCCCGCGTCGACGGCGCGGTAGAACCGCACGAGCGCGTCCTCGCCGCCGATCTGGGCGAGCAGCCGTGAGGCGAGCCAGGCGCTCTCGTACGTCGCGCCGAGGCCGGTCGCGCGGGTGCCGAACTCCGCGGGGCCCGGGAGCGCCCGGGGCGGCCCGTCCTCCTCCACCTCGGCGATGATCTGCGCGGCCGAGCGGGACAGGGGCAGGTCGACGTCGCGGAGCGCGACGTAGTCGGCGAAGCCCTCGAGCAGCCACAGCGGCATCGTGCTCGCCCACGCGTCGGCGGCCACGTGCGTCGCCTCGTGGCTCATCACCACCTGGGCGCCGGCGGGCTTCAGCCGGCCGTACAGGTCGGGGTTCACGAACACGTGCACCGGCGCCGCGGGCGCCAGCGAGCCGTCGGCGGAGGTCGTCACCGCCGCGATCTGGTCGTAGGTGCCGGGGTCGGAGCTGAGCACGGCGTCGAGGTCGTCGACCGAGGCCGGGACCTCCACGACCAGGCCCCGCCGCCACTGCGGCAGCACCGCGCGCACGACCGGGACCGCCGCCTCCGCGCGTGCCGCGAACTCGTCGGCCTCGGCGGCCGGTCCGTCGACGAGCACCAGGGTGTCGTCGGTGCGGCGCACCTCCAGCGGCCCCGACAGCCACAGCGGGGAGATCCGGTCATCGCCGCCGAACCCGGTGATCGCGACCCGGTCCCCGTCGGGCTGGATGCCCACGCGCACCTCCGCGTGCGCGGAGCCCCGGTCGAAGCCCCCGAACCGCCAGGTCGCGTCGGCGTACGCCGCGTCGCCCGCGGAGTCGGTGGCAGCGTCGACGAAGCGCAGCGTGAAGTCGCGGACGTCGGCGGCCTCGGCGTTCGCCACGATCCCGGCGAGCCGGTCACCCGCTTCGGCGTCGCCGGTGGGCGCCAGCGCCCGGGCCGCCTCCTCGTCGCCGGCCCGCACCGCCGCCTCGAGCTCCTCGATCGCCGCGGTGGCGCCCGCGGAGGACGGCGCGCCCGACGAGGACGGCGCCGGTGCCGGGGCGACGTACGGCTCGTCGTCGACCAGCGTCCAGGCGAGCAGCCCGGACGCGACGAGCAGGACGAGCGAGAGGCCGGCCACCCACCAGCGTGGGCGACCGGCCTCGCGTTCAGGCGCTTCGGTCAAGCTCAGCCGGGTCGGACCGCGCCGACGTACGGCATGGAGTACAGGCCGGACACGACCACACCGGTGCCGGGGTTGGCGGCGTGCACGATCAGGCCGTTGCCGATGTACATGCCGACGTGGCTGATCGGGCTGTAGTAGAAGACCAGGTCGCCGGGCTGCAGGTCGCTCGCGGCGACGTGCGGGCCGGAGGAGTACTGGGCGCTCGAGGAGTGCGGGAGGCCGACGCCGGCGGCGCCCCAGGCCATCATCGTGAGACCCGAGCAGTCGAAGGCGGACGGTCCGGCGGCACCGTAGACGTACGCGTCGCCGACCTGGGCCATCGCGTAGGCGACCGCGGCGGCCGCGCTGCCCGAGGCGGGGACGTCAGACGGCATCCGGACGGTGCCGCGCGACAGGATGTCCTCGCGCTCCTCGGCCTTGAGGTCGGCCAGCAGGGCCTCCGCCTCGGCGAGCTTCTCCTCCGCGGTCTTCTTCTCGGCGGCGAGCTTCTCCTCGAGGGCGGCGATGTCCTCGGCGCGACGCTCGGTCGCGTCGGCGCGGATGTCGAGCGACTTCAGCTCGGTGGCGTACTCGTCGAACAGCTGCGACTGCATGTCGTTGAACGCCGACATGGTCGAGAGCTGGGCGAGGAAGTCCTGGGAGTCCTCGGAGACCACGACCTGGCCGACGGCGGCGAGGCTCTGTCCCTCGTACTGGCGCACGATGGCGTCCTGGACCTGCTCACGCACGACGCCGAGGCGGTCGTCCTGGCGGTCCTGGTCGGCCTGCAGCGAGTCGAGGTCGGCTTCGAGGTCCTTGAGCTCGAGGCGCGCGTCGTTGTAGCGCTCCGAGGCCTGTTCGGCCTCGTGGTACAGCCGGTCGACCTTGGCCTGTACGTCGTCGATGTCGGGCTTCGCCTGCGCCGACCCCGAGGGCACGAGGCCCAGGGTGGCGATCAAGGCGGCACCGGACAGGAGGGTGATCAGTCGCTTCCGGCCGTTCTGCACGAGCGGGCGCTCTCCTTGTACGTCGGACGCCTACCGGGTGAGCTGACGGATTCGGACGCGACGCTTGTCCTACCTCCGCAGTGCGGAGGATTCACCCCACGTGGCCAGCCTGCGACCACAGTTGGTTCCCCGGCTCCCGGAACGGTCGAGACCGGTCCGAGACTCAGCGCGGTGACCGCGCGGATCCGAGTGATCCACTTCCACGGCCACCTGAGCGACACACACTAGAGGGGCCCGCCGGGCCTCACCAAACTTTCAACCGGTGTCTCGGGTCTTTTTCGGCGCTGGGCCGGAAATTTGACGCGGGAGAGTCACACAGATCACACCAGTCACACGAGTCACGGCCCGGGCGGGCTCACGCGGACTCCATGTGCGGTCCGTCGACCGGCTGGACGAGGCGCAGCGGCGGGACCAGGCCGCTCTGGGCGAGGACGTCGAGCGCGTCCCGCGCGTCGTCGTCGAAGGTGAGCTCGGGCGGTGGGCCGAGCAGGACGGTCACCACGCAGTCGTGGCAGTGCAGACCCCGCACCGTGCAGGTGTCACAGTCGATTCGCGTGTTCATGTCAGGAACGGTCGCAGGGACCACCGACAACGGCCCTCGAGACCGCGAGGCGGCGGCGTGTCTACGAACGGGTCACGAGGTCGAGAAGCGCCTCGGGGGGTACGACACGGGCACCGCCGCGGGTCACGTCGCGCGCGACCGCCTGGTCGGCGGTGACCACGACGACGACGCGCCCCTCGGGCTCGGCCGCGACCAGGTCGCGGATCACGTCGTCGGCGATCACCCCGCGCGGGCTGAACAGCACGCGCACGCCGCGTGGCGCGTTCACCGGCGGTCGGTGGTCGGTGTCGGCGGCGTCGAAGACGACGGTCGTCTCCGCGCCGGTGCGCGCGACCAGCGGCGCCAGCGCCTGCATCAGCCGGATCCGCTGCGCCTCCAGCGGCGAGGTCGGCCACGCCGCCTTGCTGACGTTGTAGCCGTCGACGACCAGCCGGGCGCGCGGCATCGCGAGGTACTGCTCGAGCGCCGCCTGGCTCGGCACCCGCTGCCCCGACTCGGCGATGTCGGCCTGCACACGGTCGCCGGGCGAGCCGCTGACCTGCGGGAGCGCGAGCTCGCGCTGCAGGCCGTTCGCGGCGTCGATGACGGTCTCCAGCAGCACCCGCGCGCGCAGCGTCGCCTCGTCCCGCTCGGAGCGGGCGTCGCGGCGGCCCTGCGCGACCTCGGACTCGACCCGCTCGAGCTGGGCCCGCAGTCGCCGGTTCTCCTTCTCCAGCGCCGCGCACCGCTCGTCCGCGGCGCTCTCCGCCTTCGCCTGAGCGGCAGCCGCCTCCTCCGCGGCGGCGCGCGCCTCGCGCTCGGAGACCCGGGTGTCGCCGAGCTTGCGGCGCAGGGTGGTGTTCTCACCCTTCATCTCGTCGAGCTGGGCGCGGTGGGCCGCCTTGAGCTCGCGCACCGACTGCTCGGCGTCGGCGAGACGCTGCCGCAGCCGCTCGACCTCGCGCTCGGCGCGGTCGCCGGCCGGGTCCGGCTGGGCCGCGACCCGGCGTACCGCCTCGGCGACGGCGTCCTCCCAGCCCTCGGGCCGGGTCAGCCAGGCCTGCGCCGCCTCGCCGGCAGGATCCGTGGCGGCGCCGGCGCGGGCCGCGACCTGGGTGCCGACGTGGCTGCGGAAGTCGTCGTCGGCCAGGGCCTCGGCGATCGCGGTGCCGCCGAGCTTGGCGCGACGGGCGGGCGCGAACGTCGCCACCCGGCGCACGGGCGCCGGGGGCTTGGGGACGTCGGGCAGCACGTCGGCGGTCAGCGCGACGACGCGCGCGCGGACCGGCTCGGGCAGGTCCGCGAGTGCTGGCCGGCTCATGGCGCCGGCTGGTGGCGTGGGACGAGCTCGATCGCGTCGGAGCGCCCGCACCAGCGGCAGGTGACGGACTCCAGCGCCTCGGCGCGCACCTCGGTGTCCTCGACGCGGTGCTCGCCACCGAGGTCGAAGTGCCAGAACTCGGTCGTCCGCCGGGTCCGGGTCACGTCGAAGCGGGTGAGGTTGCCGCAGCCCGAGCAGCGCCAGCGCTGGCCGTCGTCGGGAATGCCCGTGCGTGACGATGCGGTCATCGGCGCCTCCTCTCGTGCTGTTCCTCCCTGCTGGGCACCCACAGCCTACGGGGGTCCCGCGCGTTCTCCCGGGGATTGTCGGTGCCCCGATCTAGCGTCGTTTCCATGTCCAGCGCCGTTCAGGGTGCGACGTCCCGGTGGGAGTCGCAACGCAGTTTCGACGAGCTGGGCCGCCCGCTGCGCGACATCACGTTCTGCGTCGTCGACCTCGAGACCACCGGCGGCTCGGCCGAGGGTGGCGCGATGGTCACCGAGATCGGCGCGGTGAAGGTGCGCGGCGGCGAGGTGCTCGGCGAGTTCCAGACGCTGGTCAACCCGCACACCGAGATCCCGGCGTTCATCGCCGTGCTCACCGGCATCACCAACTCCATGGTCGCCGACGCCCCGCCGATCGAGTCCGCGCTGCCGTCGTTCCTGGAGTTCGCCGCGGGCTGCGTGCTGGTCGCCCACAACGCGCCGTTCGACGTCGGGTTCCTCAAGTACTTCGCCGAGCAGCAGGGCCGCGCGTGGCCGCGGTTCGAGGTGCTCGACACCGCCCGGCTCGCGCGCCGCGTGATCACCCGCGACGACGCCCCCAACTGCAAGCTCTCCTCGCTCGCGAAGGCGTTCGGCTCCCCGGTGACGCCCAACCACCGCGCGCTGGAGGACGCCCGCGCCACCGTGCACGTGCTGCACGGGATGATGGAGCGCCTCGGCGGCCTCGGGGTGCAGACGCTCGAGGAGCTGCAGACGTTCTCCTCGCGGGTCACCACCGCGCAGCGCAAGAAGCGGCACCTCGCCGAGTCGCTCCCCCACGCCCCGGGCGTCTACCTGTTCCGCGACGACCGCGCCCGGGTGCTGTACGTCGGCACCTCCCGCGACCTGCGCAGCCGGGTGCGGTCCTACTTCACCGCCTCCGAGACCCGCTCCCGGATGGGCGAGATGGTCGGCATCGCCAGCCGCGTCGACGGCATCGAGTGCGCGACCGCGCTCGAGGCCGAGGTGCGCGAGCTGCGGCTGATCGCCGAGCACAAGCCGCGCTACAACCGGCGCTCGCGCTTCCCCGAGAAGGTGCACTTCATCAAGCTCACCCGCGAGCCGTGGCCGCGGCTGTCGCTGGTGCGCCGGGTGCTCGATGACGACGCCGACTACCTCGGCCCGTTCTCGTCGCGGAAGACGGCCGAGAAGTGCCTGGCGGCGCTCCACGACACGTTCCCGGTCCGGCAGTGCTCCGACCGGCTCGCCAAGGCCGCCAGCCGGGCCCCGTGCGTGCTCGCCGAGATGGGCCGGTGCCTGTCCCCCTGCGACGGCAGCGTGGACGAGTCGACGTACGCCGCGGTCGTGCGCCAGCTGCGCGACTCGCTGCTGCGCCGTCCCGACGAGGTGGTCGACGCGATCAACGCGCGGATGGCCGTCCTGGCCGCCGACGAGCGGTTCGAGGAGGCCGGCGTGCACCGCGACCGGCTCGCCGCGTTCGTGCGCGCCGCGGCCCGCACCCAGCGGCTCACCGCGCTCACGCGCTGCCCGGAGGTCGTGGCCGCGCGCCGCGAGACCCTGTCGACCGGAGGGGGCGGCCGCTGGGAGGTCCACGTGGTCCGCTACGGCCGGCTGGCCGCCGCCGGCGTGATCCCGTCCGGTGCCGACGCGCACGACTACGTCGCCACCTTGCGGCTGTCGGCCGAGACCGTCACCCCCGCGCCCGGCCCGACCCCGGCGGCGACCGCCGAGGAGACCGAGAAGGTGCTGCGCTGGCTGGAGTCCCCGGGCATCCGCCTGGTCGACGTCGACGGCGAGTGGACCTGCCCGGTCGCGGGCGCCACGCGGCACCTCGCGGTCCACGACGCGGTCAACCAGTCGCGGCTCTCGCTGGTGCCGTTCGCCGAGCGCCGCGGGCTGTCCACGGTGCACCAACCGGTCCGTTAGTGTCCGTCGCATGATCACCGCCATCGTGTTCGTGAAGGCCGACGTCGCCCGGATCCCCGAGGTCGCCGAGGCGATCGCCGCGCTCGACGGTGTCAGCGAGGTCTACTCCGTGACCGGCCAGATCGACCTGATCGCGCTGGTGCGCGTGAAGGCCCACGAGGACGTCGCCACCGTGGTCGCCGACAAGCTCAACAAGGTGCCGGGCGTCAACGCGACCGAGACCCACATCGCGTTCCGCACCTACTCGCGTCACGACCTCGAGACGGCGTTCTCCCTCGGTCTGGACTAGGCGCCGGTCGTGCCCTGGCTCGAGGTCCTCGGGTGGTCCGGCAGCGCGCTGCTGATCTTCTCGCTGCTGCAGACCCGGGTGCTGCGGTTCCGGGCGCTCAACCTGGTCGCCTGCTGCGTGCTGGGCTTCTTCAACGCGGCGATCGGCGTGTGGTCGATGGCTGCGCAGAACGTCGTGCTCGCGGGCATCAACGTCTTCTTCCTCGCCCGCCTGCTGCGGGAGCGGCACGACGAGGCCGCGTTCGAGGTGCTCGAGGTCGACCCGTACGACGAGTACCTGCGCCACGTGCTGCGCGTGCACGGCGACGACATCTTGAGGTACCAGCCCGACTTCCTCTGGGACCCCGACCAGGACACCGACCACGCCTTCCTCGTCACCAAGGGCGACGAGACCGTCGGCGTCGTGATCGTGACCTGCGAGGGCGACACCGCCCGGATCCGCCTCGACTACGTCACGCCGCGCTACCGCGACTTCAGCCCGGGCGAGTTCGTGTGGCGCCGCAGCGGGATCTTCACCGACCTCGGCGTGCGCCGCGTCACGACGCCGCCGAACATGGTCAACGCCTACTACGACCGGGTCGGCTTCCGCAGCAGCGGCGACTCCTACGTCCTCGACCTGACCTAGCGGGAGCTCGCGGCCACCCACCGCTCGAGGGTGGCCTTCGCGGCTCCGGAGTCGACCGCCTCGCGGGCCTGCTCGATGCCGGCGGCCAGCGCCTCGGCGGGAGGCGTCCCGGGGTGGGCGTACACCGCGAGGGCGGCGCCGGCGTTGAGCACGACGGCGTCGCGCACCGCGCCGGCCTCGCCGTCGAGCAGCCGGCGTACGACGTCGGCGTTGTGGGCGGCGTCGCCGCCGCGCAGGGCCTCGGTGGTGCCGCGCTCGATGCCGAAGTCGGCGGGGTCGATCGTGCTCTCCCGCACCTCCCCCTCGTGCACCCACCACACCCGCGAGGAGGTCGTGGTGGTGAGCTCGTCGAGCCCGTCGTCACCGCGGAAGACCCACGCGTCGGCCCCCCGGCGGGCGAACACGCCGGCCATGACCGGCGCCAGCCGCGGGTCGGCGCAGCCGATCGCCTGCGCGCCGGCGCGGGCGGGGTTGGTCAGCGGGCCGAGCAGGTTGAACGTGGTGCCGATGCCCAGCTCCCGGCGGGCGACGGCGGCGTGCCGCATCGCCGGGTGGAACGTCGCGGCGAAGC
The DNA here is from genome assembly GCF_039541135.1 of Nocardioides caricicola. Taxonomy (NCBI): domain Bacteria; kingdom Bacillati; phylum Actinomycetota; class Actinomycetes; order Propionibacteriales; family Nocardioidaceae; genus Nocardioides; species Nocardioides caricicola. The sequence goes on from NZ_BAABFQ010000003.1 coordinate 709,334, forward strand.
AGAACGTGATGCCGGCCTCCTCGGCGACCGCGGCCACGCGGTCCGGCGCGAGGTCGAGCCGGATGCCGAGCTGCTCGAGCACGTCGGCGGAGCCGGACTGCGAGGACGCCGACCGGTTGCCGTGCTTGACGACGCGGGCGCCGGCGCCGGCCGCCACGATCGCCGACATCGTCGAGATGTTGACCGACATCGAGCGGTCACCGCCGGTGCCGACGACGTCGAGCAGCCGACCGGGGACGCTCAGCGGGGTCGCCGCGCCGTACATGGAGTCGACCAGGCCCAGGACCTCGTCGATGGTCTCGCCCTTGGCGCGCAGCGCGACCGCGAACCCGGCGACCTGCACGGGCGTGGCCTCACCGGAGAGGATCTCGCCCATGGCCCAGGCGGTCTGCTCCGCACGGAGGTCCGTGCCGGCGACGAGCGCGCCCAGGACCTCGGGCCAGGTGGTCACCTGCCCGCAGGCACGCGGGAGCGGAGCAGGGAGATCACGGTCTCGGCCAGCTGGATCGGGTCCAGCGGGTGCGGCACCGCGGCCTCCGCGCGCGACCAGGTCGCCAGCCAGGCGTCCTGGGGCCGGCCGGTCAGCACGACGACCGGCGGGCACTGGTAGATCTCGTCCTTGAGCTGCTTGGCGATGCCCATGCCACCGGCCGGGACGGCCTCGCCGTCGAGGATCGCCAGGTCGATCGCGCCGGCGTCCATGTTCTGGATCACGACCGGCTCGGTCGCCACCTCGACGTACTCGACCTCGGGCAGGTCGGGGTGCGGTCGTCGGCCGAGGGCCAAGATGACCTGCTGGCGGGTGTTCACGTCGTCGCTGTAGACGAGCACCCGCAGGGGCTCGGTCCGGGTGGTCGAGTCGCTCACGGCGGCGATGCTACCCGTCGGCGTCGGCGTCGTGGCGCGCAGCCGCGCGTTCTCGCGCCTCGATCAGGTCGAGGCGGCGGTCCTCCCGGGCGGCCTCCTTCATCGACGACCGCACCCACTGGGTGAACAGCACGCCGAACAGCACCAGGGCGACCAGGTCCCCCGAGCCCCACAGCAGCCCCCCGGCCAGGTGCTGGTCGTCGTACGGGTCGGGCAGCCAGGTGCCCATCGGTCCGTCGTGCAGGTTCGGGTACCAGTCGCCGCCGAGCAGCGTGTCCTGGCCCATGATCGTGACGCCCAGGAACGCGTGGAACGGCAGCGTCAGCACCACCAGCAGCATCCGGAACGGGTAGCTCACCCGCCCGGGGACGGGGTCGACGCCGATGATCGGCCAGAAGAACAGCGACCCGACGAGCACGAGGTGCACGTGCATCATCTCGTGCAGGTACGCCGAGTGCAGCGTCGCCTCGTACCAGCCGGAGAAGTAGAGCGCCCACGGCGAGATCACGTAGAGCAGGAACGTCAGCGGCGGGAAGGACAGCACCTTCGCGACCCGCGAGTGCAGCACCGCCAGCAGCCCGCGGCGCAGGCCGGGCGGCAGGGTCCGCAGCGCGAGGGTCACCGGGGCACCCAGCGCGAGCGCCATCGGCACCAGCATCGACAGCACCATGTGCTGGACCATGTGCACGCTGACCAGCGTCGTGTCGTACGCCGCCAGCCCGGACGACGTCGCGAACAGGAACAGACCCATCCCGACGACCACGAACGACAGCGTCCGGCCCCACGGCCAGCGGTCCCCGCGCCGCTGGAGCGTGCGCACCCCGACGAGGTAGAAACCGACCGCCCAGACCGTGATCACGAAGGGGACCGGCGCCAGCTCCCACTGTCCGAAAATCGAACCCGCGGAGAACCTCGGCAGGCTCGTCTCGAGGACTGTCACGGTCGCAATCGGCACTCTGTGAACTTTAGGACCCCGAAACACGGCACCCCGGGGTGCCCTCGTCCTCAGGTCACGACATAATGACGCCCGTGGCGACTGCAACAGCGATTCCGGCCTCCCGACTGCACGGGCACCACGACCGACCGAGCATGGTCAGCGTCGGGACGATCATCTGGCTCTCCAGCGAGCTGATGTTCTTCGCGGCCCTGTTCGCGTCGTACTTCACGATCCGGGCGGTCAGCCCAGAGCTGTGGGAGATGAACACCGAGCTCCTGAACATCCCGTTCGCCACGGCCAACACCACGATCCTGGTGCTCTCCTCGGTCACCTGCCAGCTCGGCGTCTTCGCCGCCGAGCGGGGCCAGGTCGGCCGCACCGGCTCGGTCCTCAACGTCAAGGGCTGGGGCCTGCGTGAGTGGTTCATCCTCACCTACGTCATGGGCGCGGTCTTCATCGCCGGCCAGGCCACCGAGTACGCCGCGCTCATCGCGGAGGGCGTGACGATCCAGGACTCGGCGTACGGGACGATGTTCTACCTCACCACCGGCTTCCACGGTCTCCACGTGACCGGCGGCCTCATCGCCTTCCTCTTCGTGCTCGGGCGCACCTACGTCGCGCGCAAGTTCACCCACGAGCAGGCGGTCAGCGCGATCGTCGTGTCGTACTACTGGCACTTCGTCGACGTGGTGTGGATCGGCCTCTTCGCGACCATCTACCTCGTCAAGTAGCCCCAGCAGACCGAACTACCGCAAGGACACAACGTGCGTCTCCTGAACCGTTCCGCCGGCCGGCTCTCCCGGCACCGTCGCGGTCCGCTCGCCGGCCTGGCCGTCGTGCTGCTCGGCCTGCTGCTCACCGGTGGCCTGTACACCGCGTTCTCGCCGGCCCAGGCGGGCTCGGCGAAGAGCTCCGCCGAGCAGATCGAGCAGGGCCGCCAGCTGTTCATCGTGGGCTGCTCCTTCTGCCACGGCCAGAACGGCGAGGGCGTGCTGGCCGAGGACGGCGAGAGCCAGCTCGGCCCGTCGCTGGTCGGCGTCGGCGCCGCCGCGGTCGACTTCCAGGTCGGCACCGGCCGGATGCCGATGGCGCAGCCCGGCGCGCAGGTGCCCCAGAAGAAGGAGACGTACTCCGAGGAGGAGATCGCCGCGCTCGCCGCGTTCGTCGCCTCGCTGGGGCCCGGTCCGGCGATCCCGGACGAGTCGGACTACACCCTGGAGGGTCTCTCCGAGGAGGAGCGCCAGCAGGCGATCGTCAACGGTGGCCAGATCTTCCTCACCAACTGCACGGCGTGCCACAACTTCGAGGGCTCCGGCGGCGCCATGCCGCGCGGCGGCTACGCCCCGCGCATCCGTGGCGTCGAGCCCCGCTACATCTACGAGGCGCTGCTGACCGGCCCGCAGAACATGCCGAACTTCAGCAACGGCAACCTCCCGCCCGAGAGCAAGCGCAACGTCATCGCCTACCTCGAGTCCCTCGAGGAGCAGCCGAACTACGGCGGCTTCGGCCTCGGTGGCTTCGGCCCCGTCCCGGAGGGCATGGCGGCCTGGCTCCTGGGCATCGGTGCCTGCGTCGGCGCGGCAGTCTGGATCGCCGCCCACACCACCCGTTCGAACAAGAAGAAGGCGGACGCGTGAGCGACCACGAGAAGGACGTGCCCGAGGACGAGCCCGGTCACGAGCTGTCCAACGTGCCGGACCCGGCCGTGACCGACGACCTCTACCCCAACCCGGGGCTGCCCGAGCACCACTGGCGGCCGACCGACGTCGACCCCAAGGCCGAGCGGCGCGCCGAGCGCCAGGTCGCGACCCTGTTCGGTCTGTCGGCGATCTGCACCGTGCTGTTCGTGGTCTCCTACTTCACCTTCGACGTGGGCGAGGACTGGGACACCATCGGTGGCTTCGGCGCGTCCAACCTGACGCTCGGCCTCGCGCTGGCCGGTGCGCTGCTGTTCATCGGCATCGGCATCATCCAGCTGGCCCGCAAGCTGATGGCCGACCAGGAGATCGTGGAGTACCGCCACCCCGCCGGGTCGTCCGAGGCCGACCGCGAGATGGCGCTGACCGCGCTGAACACCGGCATCGAGGAGTCCGGCATCGGCCGACGCCCGCTGGTGCGCAACTCGCTGCTCAGCGCCGTGGGCCTGGTCGGCGTCACCGCGCTCATCCCGCTGTGGGACCTCGGCCCCAAGCCGAACCAGGTCGGGCCGGACAAGAAGTACGACTACCCGGGCGCCGGCATCGAGAACACCATCTGGGTCGAGGGCATGCGCGTCGTGCGCGACGTCACCGGCACGCCCATCCGCCCGGGTGACCTCGAGATCGGCGACCTGATCAACGGCGAGCCGGAGGGCATCTTCAACGGCGGCGAGGACGGCGAGCCGCTCGAGGGCGTCGTGCTCCAGATCAACAAGTCCAAGGGCGCCGTGGTCGTCGTCCGGATGGAGCCGGACGAGATCATCCACGGCGAGGGCCGGGAGAACTGGGCGGTCGACGGCATCGTCTGCTACTCGAAGATCTGCACCCACGTCGGGTGCCCGATCTCGCTGTACGAGCGCACGACCCACCACCTGCTGTGCCCCTGCCACCAGTCGACGTTCGACCTCGCCGACTCCGCCAAGGTCGTGTTCGGCCCGGCGGCTCGTGCGCTGCCCCAGCTGCCGCTGGGCGTCGACGAGGAGGGGTACCTCATCGCGACGGCACCGTTCGACGAACCTGTCGGCCCTAGCTACTGGGAGCGTGGCTGATCATGGACACCACCAAGGTTGCCACCAGCAACACCACCACGGCCGCCACGGCGAAGAAGCCGAACCGCGTCGGCGCCGTCGCGGGCTGGGCCGACGACCGGCTCGGCCTCGCCGCGCTGGGCAAGAAGCAGCTGCGCAAGGTCTTCCCGGACCACTGGTCCTTCATGCTCGGCGAGATCGCGCTGTGGAGCTTCGTCGTCCTGCTCATGACCGGCGTGTTCCTCACGCTGTGGTTCACCCCGAGCATGGGCGAGGTCACCTACAACGGCTCCTACGACCAGCTGCGCGGCATCGAGATGTCCGAGGCATACGCCTCGAGCCTGCACATCTCGTTCGACGTCCGCGGCGGTCTGCTGATGCGCCAGATGCACCACTGGGCCGCGATGCTGTTCGTCGCGTCGATGATGGTGCACCTGCTCCGCGTGTTCTTCACCGGCGCGTTCCGCAAGCCGCGTGAGCTGAACTGGGTCATCGGCTGCCTGCTGCTGATCCTCGGCACGCTCGAGGGCTTCACCGGCTACTCGCTGCCCGACGACCTGCTGTCCGGCACCGGCGTCCGCGCCGCCGACGGCTTCATCAAGGCGTCCCCGGTGGTCGGCACGTACATGTCGTTCCTGCTCTTCGGCGGCGAGTTCCCGGGCGAGGCGATCATCCCGCGCCTGTTCACCGTCCACGTGCTGCTGATCCCGGGCCTGCTGCTGGCCCTGATCGCCGCCCACATGCTGCTGCTCGTCTACCACAAGCACACGCAGTGGCCTGGCCCCGGCCGCACCGAGCAGAACGTCGTCGGCTACCCGATGCTGCCGGTGTACGCCGCCAAGGCCGGCGGGTTCTTCTTCATCGTCTTCGGCATCACCGCGATGATGGGCGCCCTGCTCACCATCAACCCGGTGTGGAAGTACGGGCCGTACGACCCGTCCAAGGTCACCGCGGGCTCCCAGCCCGACTGGTACATGGGCTGGCCCGACGGCGCGCTGCGCATCATGCCCGGACTCGAGACCGAGATCTGGGGCGTCACGATCAGCTGGAACGTGATGCTGCCGATCCTGGTGCTGCCGATCGTGATGTTCCTGATCCTGCTGCTGCTGCCGTTCATCGACGCGTGGATCACCGGCGACAAGCGCGAGCACCACCTGCTCGAGCGGCCGCGCAACGCGCCGACCCGCACCGCGCTGATGGTGGCGCTGATGACGATGTACGGCCTCTTCTGGGCGGCCGGTGGCAACGACATCATCGCGATCACGCTGAACGCGTCGATCAACCAGATCACGTACTTCATGCGTGCCGCGGTGATCATCGGCCCGATCATCGCCTTCGTCATCACCCGGCGCTGGTGCATCTCGCTGCAGCGCAAGGACAACGAGACGCTGCTGCACGGGTACGAGACCGGCATCATCATGCGCTCCGCCGAGGGCGGCTACTCCGAGAGGCACCTCCCGCTGCCCGAGTCGACGGCGTACACGCTCACGGCTCGCGACCGCGACCCGGTGCCGAACGGCCTGCCGTCGGGTGGCACCGACGACAACGGCATCCCCGCCCCCGGTGGCGGCCGGCTCGCCGGTCTGCGTCACCGCCTCCGCACGCTGTACTACGCGGACAACGCGCAGAAGCCGACTCCGGAGGAGCTCGCCGAGGGCCACCACCACGCCGAGCACGAGCACGAGCTCCAGGCGGGCGTGGACGGCCACGCGGCCGACGGCCACCAGTTCGACGGCCACCACCTGGTCGAGGACGAGCACCTGCGCGGGCACTGACCGCACTACGAAGGCCGCCCACTCCCCCACGGGAGTCGGGCGGCCTTTGTGTTGCGCCGGAGCGGCCCGCCTGGCCGTCGGCTCAGGTCAGAGCGCCTCAGGTCAGAGTGCGGAGCCCTGCCGGTACTTCGCGTACGACGCGTTCCAGTCGCCGTAGCCGTTGTCGAGGGTCATCGGCTTGTCGCTGCCGGTGTACTGGACGACGTCGCCGCGCCGCGACATGGCGTAGAGCCAGCCGGCGTTCTCGGTGCTCATGCCCGTGCAGCCGTGGGAGACGTTGGCGTAGCCCTGGGAACCGACCGACCACGGGGCGGCGTGGATGAACTCGCCGGAGTACGTCAGGCGCATCGCCCACTGGACGTTGTCGATGTTGTAGGCGTCCGCACCGGTGATGCCGACGGTCTCGGAGTTCATCGTCTTGGAGTCGAACTTCTCGATGATCACCTTGGTGCCCGTGCGGGTGGTGAACGCCGGCTGCTCCCCGGTGGTGATCGGGATGGTGCGCAGCAGCTTGCCGTTGCTGAAGACCTTCATCTGGTGGGTCTTCATGTCGACCTTGTAGATGTGCGCGTCACCGACGTGGAAGTCGAGCTCGCGGTTCTCCTGGCCGTAGATGCCGTTGCCGGCGTCGACGCTGTTCACGTCGATGTCGACGTGCACGTCGGTGTCCGGCTTCCAGAACGTCTTCGGGCGCCAGTGCGCCTCGGTGCTGCTCAGCCAGTGCCAGGAGCCCTCCTGCTGCGGCGTGGAGGTGACGTGCATGTTCTTCTCGAACGCCGCCTTGTCCTCCACCGGCAGGTCGAAGGTGACGATCACCGGCATCCCGACACCCACGGTCTCGTCGGCCAGCGGCGCGACGGACGGGTAGGTCTGCTCGTCGAGGGTGAGGTCCTGGGTCGTGAACGACGCGGTGCGGGTGACCCGCTCGCCGTCCGCGCGAGCGGCCACCGTCCTCATCCGGTACGTCGTCCCGGGCTCGAGCCGGTCGGTCGCGGTCCAGCTGGCGCCGTCGGTCGACAGCTCACCGGCGAGCTCGCCCAGCGAGGACGTCACGGCGACGGACTCGATCGTGCCGCCCGTGGCGGACACGGAGACCTCCCGGTCGACCGGGACGCCGGAGGCGCCCTTCCTGACGCTGGAGACCAGCTTCAGGGGCGCGAGCGGGGTCTCGGAGGTGCTGGCCGACGGCTCGTCGGCCTCGCCACCGGGGAGGCTGTCCTTGGCCTGGCAGGCCGTCAGGGCGAGCGACGCGGTCGCGAGGAGCGCGATCGAGCACAGGCGAAGACGACGGTCGGACATGCTGAAGGCTCCCCGGGATCTACTGCGTGGTCGTGAGACCAGCGTAACCGGGGAGCCCCAGCGTGCCGATTCGGCGCGGCGTGAGAGTCGTCTCGGACGCTCAGTGAGCGTGCACGCCGCGGTAGTACTCGAAGATCCAGCCGATCAGGGCCAGCGTGCCGAGCATCATCCCGATGATGAACAGCCACCACGCGCCCATGGCGATGCCGTACACGCACACGCTCAGCGTGAGCGCGCACCACAGCGGCCACCAGGAGTACGGCGGGAAGAAGCCCAGCTCGCCCGCGCCGTCGGCGATCTCGCCGTCCTTGCGGTCCTCGGGTCGCGGGTCCATGTTCTTGGCGTGGAAGCCGAGGTACCCGGTCACCATGGCGGAGAGCAGGGTGGTCATCACCAGGGCGGACGTGCCCGTCCAGTCGCCGGTGATGAACCAGTACGCCGGGCTGACCAGCACGAAGAAGATCGTGCAGATCGCGAAGATCCAGGCTTCGGACTTCATCAGGCGTTGCCCTCCGGGGTGTCGTCGGTGCGCTCGTGGAGCATCTCCTCGCGGCCCTCCATGTCAGGAGCGTCCGCCGGCTTGCCCTCGCGGGCGGCCTCGTTGTCCTCGAGCTCGATCGCGGCCACCTCCGGGTGGTGCAGGTCGAAGGCCGGGGACTCCGACCGGATCCGCGGGATCGTCACGAAGTTGTGGCGCGGCGGCGGGCAGCTGGTGGCCCACTCGAGCGAGCGGCCCCAGCCCCACGGGTCGTCGGTGTTGACCAGCGGCGCCTTGCGGGAGACGTAGACGTTGTAGAGGAACGGCAGCGTCGAGGCACCGAGCAGGAACGCACCGACGGTGGAGACCTGGTTCAGCGTGGTGAAGCCGTCGCCGGGCAGGTAGTCGGCGTAGCGACGCGGCATGCCCTCGACACCGACCCAGTGCTGGACGAGGAACGTCAGGTGGAAGCCGATGAACAGCAGCCAGAAGTGCAGCTTGCCGAGGCGCTCGTCGAGCATCCGCCCGGTCATCTTCGGCCACCAGAAGTAGAAGCCCGCGAACATCGCGAACACGACGGTGCCGAACACGACGTAGTGGAAGTGCGCGACCACGAAGTACGAGTCGGACACGTGGAAGTCCAGGGGCGGGCTGGCCAGGATGATGCCGGTCAGACCACCGAAGAGGAAGGTCGTGAGGAAGCCGATCGACCAGAGCATGGGCGTGTCGAACGAGATGGACCCGCCCCACATCGTCCCGATCCAGTTGAAGAACTTCACACCTGTCGGTACGGCGATCAGGAACGTCATGCCGGAGAAGAACGGCAGGTCCACGGCGCCGGTGACGAACATGTGGTGCGCCCACACGGCGACGGACAGGATCGCGATGCCGAGGGTCGCGCCGACCAGGCCGATGTAGCCGAAGATCGGCTTGCGGCTGAAGACCGGCAGGATCTCGGTCACGATGCCGAAGAACGGCAGCGCGATGATGTACACCTCGGGGTGACCGAAGAACCAGAACAGGTGCTGCCACAAGATCGCGCCGCCGTGGGCGGTGTCGAAGACGTGGGCTCCGAGCTGGCGGTCGGCCTCGAGCGAGAGCAGCGCGCCGGCGAGCACCGGGAACGCGATCAGCACGAGCAGGCTGGTGACCAGCGTGTTCCAGACGAAGATCGGCATCCGGAACATCGTCATGCCGGGCGCGCGCATGCAGATGATCGTGGTGATGAAGTTGACGGCGCCGAGGATGGTGCCGAGACCGGCCATCCACAGGCCCATGATCCAGAGGTCACCGCCGACACCCGGCGAGCGGACGGCGTCCGACAGCGGGGTGTAGGCGAACCAGCCGAAGTCGGCCGCGCCCTGCGGGGTGAGGAAGCCGGACGCGGCGATCAGGCCGCCGAACAGGAACAGCCAGTAGCTGAACATGTTCAGGCGCGGGAAGGCGACGTCGGGCGAGCCGATCTGCAGCGGCATGATCACGTTCGCGAAGCCGAAGAACAGCGGGGTCGCGAACAGCAGCAGCATGATCGTGCCGTGCATCGTGAAGAGCTGGTTGTAGAGCTCGTCGTTCACGACCTGCATGCCCGGGTAGGCGAGCTCCGAACGGATCAGCATGGCCATCAGGCCGCCGACCATGAACCAGGCGAACGACGTGCCGAGGTACAGCTTGCCGATCAGCTTGTGGTCCGTGGTCGTGAGGATCCGCGCGACCTGCTCCCCCAGCCTGGGACGGCTGGAGACGCTGGTCGGGTGTGCTGCTGTGGCGGTCACTCCGCCCCCTCCTCGGACTCGTCGCCGGACTCGAGCCCGGCCTGGGTGCTGGCCGTCTCGCCGCCGAGAACCGGAGCGCCGGGGGTCTTGCCCTCGGCCTCGAACTCGTCGGCCAGCCCGGCGACGTACGCGTCGTACTCCTCCTGGCTGACGACCTTGACTTCGAAGAGCATCCGCGAGTGGTAGACGCCGCAGAGCTCGTAGCACTTGCCGGCGTAGGTGCCCTCGGCGGTCGGCGTGATCGCGTAGTGGTTCACCCGGCCCGGGATGACGTCCATCTTCATGAGGAACGCCGGGACGCCGAAGTCGTGGATCACGTCGGGCGAGTGCAGGTTGAAGCGCGTGGTCACGTTGACCGGCAGCACCAGGGTCGGGATGTTCGCGCCGGTGCCGGCCGTGTAGACGTACGACTCGTACGGGAACACGTCGTCGTCGAGGTCGTCGTCGGCGGAGCGGTCCATCTCACCGAGGCCGTAGTTGAACGTCCACGACCACTGCTGACCGGTGACCTCGATGGTGTTCTCCACCGGCGAGACGCGGTCCTCGTCCAGGACGTAGTTCTGCGTCTCCACGGTGTGCGCGAAGAACACGATCACCATGATGATCGGGGCGATCGTGTAGAAGATCTCGAGCGGCAGGTTGTAGCGCGTCTGCACGGGGATCTCGTCGTCGCTGCGGCGGCGGAACTTGAAGATCGCCCAGAAGATCAGCGCCCAGACGATGACGCCGGTCACCAGCGCGGCGATCCAGGCGCCCTGCCACAGGTTCAGGATCTGGTCACCCTGAGCGGAGGCGGGGTCCGGCATGGCGAACCGCTCCCACTCGCCCTGGGTCTCGGACGAGCAGCCACCCAGTGCCAGCGCACTGATGCCCAAGACGGCTCCAGCGGCCGCACGCTTGGGGAGTTGCAGACTCAAGGTCTGAGCCTCTCTCTCAACGATCACGGATAGCCCGAACACTATCGGAATCCAACCCCGAGTTGACCGGTGGGGCACCCGATAGGTTCGGCGTGTGACAAATGCAGCGGGCTACCTCGACTCCGCTTCCTCGGAGCCGCTGCACCCCGCCGCGCGCGAGACGCTGCTCGCGGCGCTGGAGCGCGGGTACGCCGATCCGCGCCGCGTCCACGGGCGCGGCCGGGACGCACGGCTGCTGCTCGACAACGCGCGCGCGGTGGTGGCGGAGTGTCTGGAGGTGCGACCGGACGAGGTGACTTTCACCCCTTCGGGTACCGACGCGGTGCACCGCGGGCTGCTCGGCATCCGCCGGGGCGACGGACCGGTCGCGTACGGCGCGGTCGAGCACTCCGCTGTCGTGCACGCGGCCCGCTGGGCCGGCCAGGAGCCGGTCGTGCTGCCCGTGGACCGTCTCGGACGGGTATCCGTGGCCGACGTGCCGCCGGTGAGCGTGGTCGCGGTCCAGAGCGCCAACCACGAGGTCGGGACCGTCCAGCACGTACCCGACGTGGACGTACCCCTGTTCGTCGACGCCTGCGCCTCGATGGGCCGCCTCCCCCTGCCCGAGCGCTGGGACGCCCTGGCCGGCTCCGCACACAAGTGGGGCGGACCGGCCGGCGTCGGCGTGCTGGTGCTCCGCAAGGGCACCCGGTGGCTCAACCCGTTCCCCGGCGACGACCGCATCGACGAGCGGTCCACCGGCTTCGAGAACGTCCCCGCCGCGCTGGCCGCGGCGGCCGCGCTGCAGGCGGTCGTCGCGGGCCGCACCGAGGTGAACGCGCGCCAACACGCGCTGGTCGACCGGATCCGCGCCGCGGCCGCGGCGATCCCGGACGTCGAGGTGGTCGGAGACCCCGTCGACCGGCTCCCCCACCTCGTGACGTTCTCCTGCCTGTACGTCGACGGCGAGGCGATCGTGACCGAGCTCGACAAGCGCGGGTTCGGCGTGGCGAGCGGGTCGGCGTGCACCGCGTCGACGCTGACCCCGAGCCACGTGCTCGAGGCGATGGGGGTGCTCACCCACGGCAACGTCCGCGTGTCCCTGACCCGCGACACCACCGACGCGGAGGTCGACGGCTTCCTCGCGGTGCTCCCGGACGTGGTTCGCGACCTGCGCGCCCAGGTGGGCCTGTGATGGAGCTGGACTGCCGCGGGATGCTCTGCCCGCTGCCGGTGATCGAGCTGGCCAAGCGGTACGCCGAGGTCGCGGTCGGCGAGCTCGTCGTGGTGCTCGCCGACGACGTGGCCGCGCGCACCGACATCCCGGCCTGGTGCCGGATGCGGGGGCAGGAGTTCGTCGGCGAGGACGGCCCGGGCCGCTACGTGGTGCGCAGGCTCAGCTGAGCCGCTTGAGGTGCGGCTGGATGTCCGCGGCCGCGTCGGCGCCGTACGACATCTCGACCCGCGCGAGGAACTGCGCCGGGGTGAACGTGTACTCCTGGGTGCCGACCGTCTCGACGACGTACGCCGCGAGCACGCACCCGACCTGAGCGGCCCGCTCCAGGCCGAGGTCCCACGCCAGCGCGGCGAGGAAACCGGCGCGGAACGCGTCGCCGACGCCGGTGGGCTCGACGGCGACCACGTCGCGCGCGGCCGGGAGCACGATCGGCTCCTCGCCGCGGCGGGTGATCCGGACGCCGTCCTTGCCGAGCGTCTTGACCTGGATCCCGACCCGGGCGAGCACCTCGTCCTCGGACCAGCCGGTCTTCTGCTCGATCATGTGCGACTCGTACTCGTTCGAGAACAGGATCGCCGCGCCGTCGATCAGCTTGCGGATCAGGTCGCCGTCGCTGAACGCGAGCTGCTGGCTCGGGTCGGCGATGAACGGGTAGCCGCGCTGGCGGCACTCGTCCGTGTGGCGGAGCATCCCGTCGGGGTCGTCCGCACCGATCACGACGTACTCCGGCGCGCCCACGCTCGCCACGATCGGGGCCAGCTCGATCAGCCGCGCCTCGCTCATCGCGCCCGGGTAGAACGACGCGATCTGCGCGCCGGTCGGGTCGGTGGTGCAGACGAAGCGCGCGGTGTGGCGGGTGTCGGAGATCCGCACGTGCGCGGTGTTCACGCCGTGCCGCTCCAGCCAGGAGCGGTAGTCGGCGAAGTCCTCGCCGGCGGCGCCGACCAGGACCGGCTGCAGGCCGAGCTGGCCCAGGCCGAAGGTCATGTTGGCCGCCACGCCGCCGCGGCGGATCTCCAGGTCCTCGACCAGGAAGGACAGCGAGATCTTGTCCAGCTGCTCGACGACGAGCGAGTCGGCGAACTTGCCCTGGAACGACATCAGGTGGTCGGTCGCGATCGATCCGGCGATGAGGAGGGGCACGTCGCGAAAGACTACCGATCGGTACTGCTACGAGTACTAATCGGTAGCGCTTACCGTCGAAGCATGAGCACCCAGCGCCTCGCCTACGACGACCTGTCGACCCCGGCCGAGATGGCAGCCGACGGCCTCGCCGTCCAGGCCTCGCTGACTCGTCCCCTGACCGTCGCCGCGCGCGACCTCGCGCGCGAGCAGCCCAAGCGCGGCATCGAGATCTCCGAGGCCGCGGCCCGGCTCGCCGGCGCGATGAACCTCCAGGTCGACGGCGACTGACCCGTCCCTCTGACATGCGAAAGCCCCGCCCGGCTGACCGGGCGGGGCTTTCGCGTGTGGATCAGTGGAAGCTGTCGCCGCAGGCGCAGGAGCCGGTGGCGTTCGGGTTGTCGATCGTGAAGCCCTGCTTCTCGATCGAGTCCACGAAGTCGATCATCGCGCCGTTGAGGTACGGGACGCTCATCCGGTCGACGACGACGGACACGCCGTCGAAGTCGGTGACGACGTCGCCGTCGAGGCTGCGCTCGTCGAAGAAGAGCTGGTAGCGCAGACCGGAGCAACCACCCGGCTGCACCGAGATCCGCAGCGCGAGGTCGTCACGACCCTCCTGCGCGAGAAGGCTCTGCACCTTGGCGGCGGCGACCGGGCTCAGGTTGATGGAGTCGGTACGACGGTCGGTGCTGGTCTCGACCTGCTCGGTCATGTGCGGTTCTCCCAAGTCGGTAGAGGAGGTCTGGTACTCCCCTCAATGGTCGCACACGGGGCAACTATTCCCGACTCCACGTGCGCGCCACCCGGGCGGCCAGGTCGGCCAGCGACCCGGCCGGGTCCGCGAAGGCCCGCTGCTCCCCCACCAGGTCGACCAGCGAGTACGCCGACTCGACGCCCAGCGCTCGCATCTCGCGCGAGCCCACGAGCACCTGCCCGGCCAGCGCGACGCACGGCCGGACCGCCTCGGCGGCGATCTCGGCCACGCCGTACGGGACCTTGCCGGAGCGGCTCGAGAAGTCGAAGGCGCCCTCGCCGGTGATCACCAGGTCCGCGCGCCGCGCCCGGCCGGCGAGTCCGACGGCGTCGGCCACCAGGCCGATCCCCGGCTCCCGGGTGGCGCCGAGCAGGAGCAGCGCGTAGCCGAGTCCCCCGGCGGCGCCGGCGCCCTTCTCGAGGGAGACCCGCCGGTCCGCGGCGGCCGCGAAGCCCTCCAGCCACCCGTCGAGCACCGGGAGCCGCTCCTCGGAGACCCCCTTCTGAGGACCGAAGACCTTGGTCGCGCCGAACAGCCCGGTCAGCGGGTTGTCGACGTCGCTCGCGGCGACCAGCTCCAGGTCGTACGCCGGCAGCTCGACGTGCGTGATGCCCTCCAGGCCCGCTGCGCCCCCGTCGAGCGGCCGGTCGGCGGTGGCGCCGAGCGCGGCCAGCAGGCCGGCGCCGCCGTCGTTCGTGCCGCTGCCGCCGAGACCGACGACGATCCGGGTCGCGCCGGCGTCGGCCGCGGCGAGCACGAGCTCGCCGACGCCGTAGGTCGTCGCGGTCTCCGGGCGGTCCGTCCCGCTCAGGTGCAGCCCGCACGCCTGCGCGGCCTCGACGTACGCCGTGGACCCGTCGAGCAGGAACGTCGCGGGCGTCGGGTCGCCGTGCGGACCCCGGACGGTCACCGCCAGCAGCTCGCCGCCCAGCGCCGCGTGCAGGACGTCGACGAATCCCGGGCCGCCGTCGGCCATCGGCGCGAGGTCCATCTCGTCGTCCGGCGCGTGCCGCCGCCAGCCCGCGGCGATCGCCTCGGCGGCCTCCACGGCCGTCAGCGTGCCGGCGAACTTGTCGGGGGCAACCAGGACTCGCATGGCCCTAGTGTGTCGGAGTGCTGATCCGCCCGATGACCCTGGAGGACGTCCCTCACGCCGAGCGGGTGAGCGACGAGAGCTTCTTCGCGCTCGACACGGCGTCCCGCCGTCCCGGTGAGCCCGAGGCACAGCGCCGCACGGAGCCGCACCGCGCGGCCTGGATCGAGCGGACCCGGCACTTCGTGCGCAACGACCCGGGCGGCTGCTGGGTGGCGGAGGACGAGACCGGCATCGTGGGGATCGCGACGTCGTTCCGCCGCGAGGTGCTGTGGTGCCTGGCGACGTACGCCGTCCTGCCCGGCCGGCAGGGCCAGGGCATCGGCAAGCCGCTGATGGCGGCGGCGATGAACCACGGCAGCGGCTGCACCCGCTCGATGCTGTCGGCGTCCGGTGACACCAAGGCGGTGCGGATCTACCGGCAGGCCGGGTTCGA
Source organism: Nocardioides caricicola (assembly GCF_039541135.1). Classification (NCBI taxonomy): domain Bacteria; kingdom Bacillati; phylum Actinomycetota; class Actinomycetes; order Propionibacteriales; family Nocardioidaceae; genus Nocardioides; species Nocardioides caricicola. The sequence continues at coordinate 724,728 of NZ_BAABFQ010000003.1, forward strand.
CCTGCACCCGCAGATGTACCTGACCGGCACCGTCGACCGGTCCGCGATCCCCGTCGTCGAGAAGGTGCGTGAGGGGTCCGCGGCCGACATCGACCTGATGGACTCGCTCGACCGCGCGGCGCGGGGCGCGGGGCGCGGGGCGGACCACGAGCTGATGCTGGGCTACTCCTGGCCGCTGCTGGTCTCCGACACCTCGACCGGCTCCGGCTACGCCTACCTCAACGAGCGCGGCCAGGTGGCCCTTCTGGCCGCGTCCAACCGGCGTACGGCGACGCGGCTGCTGTGGGCCGCGCTGGCCGAGGGACCGCCGGACGTGACGGTCCACCACCTCACCGGTGCGAACCAGTGGGCGCTCGACGTGGGGTTCGCGGCGCGCCTCGAGCTGCACCAGGAGGGATATCTCGCGCTGCGCGGGATGAAGCAGCCCGCGCCGTACGTTCACAACGGTGCCCTGCTCTGACTCCTGAGCCGCGAGAATAGGATCAAGCCATGACCACCGTGGACCTCCCGCTGCTGCCGCTCGGCCGCGGCGTCGACCTCAACAGCGAGCGGGGCGTGGAGTGCCCGGGCGACCTGCCCGCCGCCTCCGACCCGGACCTGGTGGCGCGCGCGCTGGCCGCCAAGGAGGCGCTCGGCGACAGGGTCTTCGTGCTCGGCCACCACTACCAGCGCGACGAGGTCATCCAGTTCGCCGACGTCACCGGCGACTCCTTCAAGCTCGCGCGCGACGCGGCCGCCCGCCCGGAGGCGGAGTACATCGTCTTCTGCGGCGTGCACTTCATGGCCGAGTCCGCCGACATCCTGACCAAGCCCGACCAGCAGGTGATCCTCCCCGACCTGGCCGCAGGCTGCTCGATGGCCGACATGGCCCGGCTCACCCAGGTCGAGATGGCGTGGGAGGCGATGGCCGCGGCGGGCGTCGCGGACTCCGTCGTCCCTGTCACGTACATGAACTCCTCGGCCGACATCAAGGCGTTCTGCGGCCGCAACGGCGGCGTGGTGTGCACGTCCAGCAACGCCGAGGTCGCGCTGGAGTGGGCCTTCGAGCAGAAGGCCGAGATCGAGGGGGGCGCGAAGGTGCTGTTCCTCCCCGACCAGCACCTCGGCCGCAACACCGCCGTGCTGAAGATGGGCCTCACCCTCGAGGACTGCGTGGTCTGGGACCCGCACCGCCCCAACGGCGGCCTCACGCCCGAGCAGCTGCGCGACGCGAAGATGATCCTCTGGAAGGGCCACTGCTCCGTGCACGGCCGCTTCTCCGAGGACGTCGTCGACGAGCTGCGCGCGACGATCCCCGGCATCCAGATCCTGGTGCACCCCGAGTGCAAGCACGAGGTCGTGCTGAAGGCGGACCTGGTGGGCTCCACGGAGTTCATCATCAAGACCATCGAGGCCGCTCCCGCCGGTTCGAGCTGGGCGATCGGCACCGAGCTCAACCTGGTGAAGCGGCTGGCCGCCGCCCACCCGGACAAGCGCATCACGTTCCTCGACAAGACCGTCTGCTACTGCTCGACGATGAACCGGATCGACCTCCCCCACTTCGTGTGGGCGATGGAGTCGCTCGTCGCGGGCACGGTCGTCAACCGGATCGAGGTCGACCCGGAGACCGAGAAGTACGCGCTGGTCGCGCTCGAGCGGATGCTGGCCCTGCCCGGCAAGACCGCGCGGGACTGACCCGGGCTAGGCCGGGAGCTCGAACCAGGCGCAGGTGCCGCCACCGGGCGCCTCGCTGAGGCCGATCCGGCCGCCGTGCGCCTCGACGATGCGTCGGCAGGTGGTCAGCCCGATGCCGGAGCCGTCGATCGACTCGTCGACCCGGGCGAGCGGCAGGAAGACCCGTTCGCGCTGGTCCGCGGGCACACCCGGCCCACAGTCGCGGACCTCGACGCGCCAGCGGTCACCGAGGTCCTCCGCCGCGACCTCGATGTGGGCGGGCTCGCCGGGACGCGTGAACTTCGCGGCGTTGGCGACCAGGTTCTGCAGCACCGCGCGCAGCTGGACCGGGTCTCCGGTGACCGTCGGCAGGTCCCCGGCGACGAGCGTGGCCCCGACCAGCGCGGTCGCGAGGTCCGTGCGCACGTCCTCGAGCACCGCGTCGAAGTCGACGGGCAGCCGCCGCAGCTCACCGCCTACCCGGGCGAACGAGAGCAGGTCGCGGATCAGCAGCTCCATCCGATCGGCACCGCCGATCGCGCGGCGGATCAGGAACGCGAGGTCGTCGTCGCGCTCGGGCCCGGCCTCGATGTCGTCGTCGATGGTCTTGAGCGCCATCGAGACCGCGGTCAGGGGGTTGCGCAGGTCGTGGCTGACCTGTCCCGCGAACGCCGCGAGCTGCTCGTTGGAGCGCTTCAGCTCCCGGGTCCGCAGCTCCAGCTCCAGCAGATCGACGACCCGGTCGGCGAGACCGACGAGTGCGTGCTCCTGCGCGTCGGTCAGCTCGCGCACCACGTTGTCGAACACGCAGAGCGTCCCGATCACGACGCCGTTGGGCGTCGTGAGCTGGTGGGTCGCGTAGAACTTGATCTCGTCGATCACCCCGTTGACGAACGGGTTGTCCATGAACCGCACGTCCAGGCTGGCGTCGGCCAGCACGATCGGCTCGGGCTCGCCGAGCGCGACCACGCACATCGAGTCGTCGCACGGGCTGACGCCGCCGGTGAAGCCGTACGTCGCGACCTGGTGCTGCTCGGTGTCCGTGATCAGGTTGATCGTGGACTTCGGGGTCTGCGCCAGTCCGGCCGCGATCTCGGCGATCGCCATCAGGTCGGCGCGGGGCGGTTCGGCGAGGACGCCGTACCTCTCGATCTCGGCGGCGCGGGCTGCGGGGCTCGACGTCGTCACGGATCGCACAGTAGCTCAGGCACCCCCGCGCTGGACGATGACCGGCACACCGCCGAACCCGCCGCTCTCGTCGGTGGTGGGCAGGTCCTCGTCCAGGTCTGCGAGGACGACCTCGTCGCCGGCCTCGACGCCGTCGATGACCTCGACCGTGGTCGCCCCGACGATCCCGGTCGTCACCGGCGTCCGTGCCGCCGCGCCGCCCTCCCCCACGACCAGCACGGTGCCGTCGCTGACTGCCGAGGCGGGGACGGTCACGACGTCCTCGGCGGCACCGACCACGACCGAGACCGAGGCGGTCAGCCCCGTAGCGAGGTCGAGCCGCTTCCTCGCCAGCGTGATCGTGACCGGGTACGTCGCGTCCTCGTCCGGGACCGTGCTGATCTGGGTGACCGTGCCGGCGAGCCCGGCCTCGGACCCGACCGGGGTGGCGACCGCTCGCTGGCCGACCGCCAGCTGCTGCACCTGGTCGCTGGTCGCGGCCACCTGGACGGTCGTGGTGCCCGGCGCGACGAGGACGAACACCGCCGTGCCCGACGACACCGAGTCGCCCTCGGCCGCGTCGACCGACACGACCGTGCCGGCGAACGGCGCGGTCACGGTCGCGGTGCGCAGCGCCTGCTCGGCGGCGACCACGTCGGACCGGGCGGCGTCGATCGCGGCCTGGTCCTGGGCGAGCGTGGCGGCGCTGACGGACGCCGAGCTCGACGGCTGGGAGGTCTGCGTCGTCTGCTGCTGCTGGACCTCGGGCTGTTGTGGTTGTTGTGGCTGCTGCACCTCGGGCTCCTGCTGCTGGGCCGCGGTGAGCGCGTTCGCGAGGTCGTCGAGCGCGACCTGCAGCGCGTCCTGGTCGGTCGAGACCTGCTCCTGGGCGGCCTGCACGACCACGAGCGCGTCGGCGCAGGCCTGGGCCGCGGGGTCCTCGGTGCAGGCCGTCTGCTGGGCCGCCAGCGCCGCCTCGGCGGCGGCGAGCGAGGCGCTCACCGCGCTCTGCGCGTCGGTCACCGCCTCCTGCAGCGCGACGAGGTCCGCGACCGCCGGGTCCGCGGCGGGGTCGGGGCTGGTGTCCGGCTTCGCCGCCGCCTGGGTCGGTGCCGCGGTGGTGCTCGTGGTGGTCGTGGTGGTCGTGGTCGTGACGGCCTCGACCTGGGCGCTCTCGTCGGCCTCGAGCTGCGCCCGCGCCGTGGCAAGGGCGGCGCGGGCCTGCTGGAGCGTCGTGCGCAGACCGGTGTCGTCGACGGCGCCGAGCACCGCCCCGGCGCGGACCGTGTCGCCGGCCTCCACCCCGATCGACGCGACGGTCCCCGACGTCGCGAACGCGAGGTCCGCACGCCCGGCGGGCTCCACCGAGCCGGTGACCTCCAGCGTCTGCTCGACGTCGCCGACGACCGCGGCGGCCGTGCGGTACGACGGCTCCTCCGCGCTGGCGGCGTACGTCGCATAGCCGACGCCGACGACCGCGATCGCGAGGCCGCCGGCGATCACGCGGCGCTTCACGACGGAGCCCCGGGCATCCGCCCACCGCACTCGCCGTCGACGGCCCTGGTGACGCTGATCGAGGTCGCGGTGAGCGCGCCGGTGTCGTCGGTGTCCCCCTGGGCGCTCACGCAGACGCCCGTCCGCACGGCATCGGCGGTCGCGTCGCCGGTGGTCGTGTACGTCGTGCCCGCACCGACCGTCACCGCGACCTCCCCATCGTTCGAGGAGACCGTGAAGCCGTCCGCGCTGACCGCGGCGACCTCGCCGAGGATGCCGAAGCCACCGGGCGGGCCGTCACCCTCGGGCAGGTCGCTGGGCAGGTCACTGGGCAGGTCCTCGGGCATGCCCTCCGGCCGCTGGGCGGCGCCGTCCGGCATGATCCGCACGGTGGCCGCGGTGCCGTCGTCGGCACTGGTCACCATCACGACGTCACCGACGGTGACGTCCTCGAGGCTCGCGTCGACCTCCTGGGTGAAGGTCGTGTCCGACGTCCACGACACCGCGACCTGGCCGGACTGGTCGCTCTGCACCTGCGCGGTCCGGCCGTCGACGTCCGCGACCAGGCCGGAGGCACCCGGAGGCAGCTGCCGCTGCGTCTGCGCGGTGGGCTCGTCGGTCGCCTCTGCCGCGTCGTCCGACGCGCCGCCGCATCCGGCGAGCGCCGAGATCAGCAGCACCGACGAGGCGGTGGCGAGGGTCATCCGGGTGAGTCTCATGGTGGTCCTTCCGAGGTTCGTCACTCGCTGCGGAGTGCGTCGATGGGGGTCAGTCGGGCCGCGCGGCTGGCGGGGTACACGCCGAAGCCGAGGCCGAGCGCGAGCGACGTGGCCAGCGCAGCCCCGGTCGCGAGCGCCGAGAGGGTGACGGGCTGGTCGATGAGCTCGGGGAGCACCCAGGAGCCGGCGACACCGATGAGCACACCGGCGACGCCGCCTGCGAGCCCGAGCATCGAGGCCTCGACCAGGAACTGCCGCCCGATCACGCGCGGGGTCGCACCGAGGGCCTTGCGCAGGCCGATCTCGCGGATCCGCTCGGTGACCGACACCAGCATGATGTTCATGACGCCGACCCCGCCGACCAGCAGCGAGATCGCCGCGACGCCGGTGAGGAGCACGGTGAGCGTCTCGTTGGTGGCGTTCGCGGTCTCGACCAGCGAGTCCTGGGTCGAGATGCTGAAGTCCGCCTCGGCTGTGGTCACGCCGTGCCGCGTGAGCAGCAGGCTCTGCACCTCCTGGTACGCCGCGGACAGCGTCTCGGCCGAGGTCGCCTCGACGTAGATCGTCGACACGGCCCCGTTCGTGGAGCCGCTCAGCGACTTCGCGGTGCTGATCGGCAGCACCGCCTGGTCGTCCTCCGACGTGCCGGTCGCGGACGCGCCGCTGGAGTCGAGCACGCCGATGACGGTGAGCTGGCGCCCACTGATCGAGACCGTCTGACCGACCGGGTTGCCGACCGCGAACAGCTCGCTGGCGGTGTCCGGCCCGAGCACGACCACATCGGCGCCCTCGGCCAGCTCGGCCCGGGTGAAGAAGCGCCCGGAGTCGAGCTCGCGGGTGCGCACGTCGAGCCAGCTCGGCGTCGTACCGACCACGGACGTCGTCCAGTTGGTGGTGCCCGCGGTGACCGCGGCCGACGTCGACGTGGTCGCGGCGACCGCCGCGGCGTCGGGGACGACGCTCTCGTCCCCGATCGCGGCGGCGTCGTCCAGGGTCAGCGTCGTCGCGGAGCCGAAGCCGCCGCGCATGCCGCCCGCGTCGGTGCTGCTGCCCGGCGAGACGATGAGCAGGTTGCTTCCCAGCGCGTCGATCTCGTCCTGGACCTCCTGCTGCGCCCCTTGCCCGAAGCCGACGGTGAGGATGACCGACGCGATGCCGATCACGATCCCGAGCATGGTGAGGATCGAGCGCATCCGGTGCGCCCGCACGGCCTCCAGGCCGGCGCGCACGGTCTCGAGCCAGTTCACGCGCTCACCTGGCCGTCACGGATGGTGAGGCGGCGCCCGGCCCGGGCGGCAACGTCGTGCTCGTGGGTGATCAGCACGATCGTGCGGCCGGTGGCGTGCAGCTCGTCGAGGAGGCCGAGGACGTCGGCGGTCGAGCGCGAGTCCAGGTTGCCGGTCGGCTCGTCGGCCAGGATGAGCGCCGGCTCGGTGACCAGGGCCCGGGCGACGGCGACCCGCTGCTGCTGCCCGCCGGACAGCTCGCCGGGCCGGTTGTCGACGCGGTCGCCGAGGCCGACGCGCTCCAGCGCCCGGAGCGCGCGGTCGCGGCGCTCGGAGCGCGGTACGCCGGCGTAGACCAGCGGAAGCTCGACGTTGCGCCAGGCCGGGAGGCTGGCCAGCAGGTTGAACTGCTGGAACACGAAGCCGATCCGGCGGTTGCGCACCTCGGCGAGCTGAGCCTCCGTCATCGCCGAGACGTCCTCGCCGGCGAGGTGGTAGCTGCCCTCGGTCGGGTTGTCGAGGCAGCCGAGGATGTTCATCAGCGTGGACTTGCCGGAGCCGGAGGGCCCCACGACGGCGACGAACTCGCCCTCGTCGATGCCGACGTCGATCCCGCAGAGCGCCTCGAACTCCATGCTGCCGCTGCGGTAGGTCTTGCGGATACCTGCGAGCTCGATGATCACTGGGGCGGTCCCATCTCGCTGAGGCCCGGGGGCAGCTGCCCACCGCCCGGGAAGACCAGGTCTTGGGGAGCCTCACCGCCGTCGTCGCCGCCGGTCGGCCGGGTGAAGCCCGGGACGACGACCTCGTCGCCCTCCTCGAGGCCCGCGGTGACCTCGGTGGACATGCCGTACGCGTCGCCGATCTCGACCTCGGTCCGCACCTCGTCGCCGTCGACGACCTTCGTGACGTACGTCGTCCCGTCCTCCGTGGTGAGCGCGCGGCTCGGAACGGTGAGGACGTCGGGGACCTGCTTGACGATGATCGACGCGGTCGCGGCGACCCCGGCGTACAGGTCCCGCTTCGTGCCGGTCACCTCGATCGTCACCGGGAAGACCGCCGCGCCGCTGTCGTTGGTCTGGGCGACCAGGCCGACCTCGGAGACCGTTCCGAAGACGGTCTCGTCCACGCCGGTCGCGGTGATCTCGGCCTGGAGCCCCTCCTTCAGCCGGTCGACGTCCTCGGCCGCGACGGTCGCGTCCACCACGAACGAGCGGGTCGAGACGATCGTGATGCTGCTGGTCGTGGTGGTGGTCGTGGTGGTCGTCGTGGTGCTCGTGTCGGTGGTCGGCGCGCTCGAGCTGGAGCCGACGCTGTCGCCCCTGCTGATCCCCACGCTGGTGACCGTGCCGGCCACGCTCGCCCGCAGGGTCGCGTCCTCGACCGCCTGCCGGGCCTCGGCGAGCGTGGCGCGCGCCGAGACCACGGTGGCCTGGTCGGCCGCGAGCTGCACGTCGCTCGCGCCGCTGTCCTCGTCGTCGTCGAGCTGGGTGAGCGCGGCGTCCAGCGAGCTCGCGGCGGCGGCGCGGGCGGCGACCAGCGCGTCGCTGTCGACGACCGCGAGGACGGCACCCCTCGCGACCCGGTCACCCTCCTCGACCGCGACCCGGGTCACGGTGCCGGAGACCGCGAAGGTCTCGTCGGCGGTCCGTCGCGCCGCGATGGTGCCGTCGGCGGAGACGGTCTGCTGGATGGTCTGGCTGCCGACGGTCTCGGTCGTGCTGGTGGTCGTGTCGGAGCTGTCCCGTGCCATGAGCCACACGCCGCACCCGGCGGCGACCACGAGGACGAGTGGGAGGGCGAGCCAGGCGCGTCGCCGGCCGCGGAGTCGTTTCAACACGCATCGGACTGTGGTCGTCCGGGCTGTGCGCCCCGTGGGGCGGACCTGTGCGCCTCCTGTGTCAGAGGCCGGGAGCGCCCCAGACCGCAAGCCAGCGGCCCAGGTCCTGCTCGATCGGGAGCTCGCCGGTCAACGCGTCGCGCACCTGGATCTCGAGCATGTTGTCCCGCACCCGGTCGGCGCCGGGGCGCGGCGCGAAGGGATAGAACGTCGCCTGCTTGTAGAGGTAGACCAGCCCCACGCGGCGCCCCGTGTCGTCCACGAACGGCACCAGCGAGCAGAGCAGCCCGGGGCCGAAGCCCTGCGACTCCAGCGCCGTGTTCACCGCGTGCAGGTCCGTGCAGAGGCCGGAGACGTCGGCAGGGTCGTGCTGGTTCAGCAGCCAGGTGAAGCCGAACTCGTCCCGGGTCACCTGCACCGGCGGGGCGCCCGGGTCGGCGTCGAGGAGCGCGACCACCTCGTCCTGGGTCTGCTGGAACGCAGCGCCCGCGGCGGCGCGGTAGCAGACCGAGCCGGAGCCCGTCGGGCGCAGGCCGAGGGTGGTCTCCAGCGTGATCGCGGCGGTCGGGACCGCGAACAGCATGTCCAGCTTCGCCGGCTTCGGCCGGCTGCGCCCGGTGATGACGTCCCAGAGACCCATCAGGTGGGTCGGCCCAGCTCGGCCTGGATCCGTGCGAGCTGCTCGAGGCGCTGCTCCAGGGTGGGGTGCGTCGAGGTGAGCGTGCGGAGGGACACACCCCGGACGGCGGGCGCGATGAAGAACGCGTTCATCGCCTGGCTGGCGCGCAGGTCGCGGTCGGGGATCTGGTTCATCTCGCCGGTGATCTTCTGCAGCGCGGACGCGAGCGCGTGCGGCTTCATCGTGAGGTAGGCGCCGGCCCGGTCCGCGGACAGCTCGCGGTAGCGCGAGAGGAGCTTGAGCAGCAGGAAGCTGACGACGTACGTCACCAGGCTGATCACGAGCACCACGACCCAGGTCGGGGCGCCGTTGCTCTCGCGGCGCCCGCCGCCGAAGATCGCGCCCCACTGGGCGCCGCGGCTGAGCATCGCGGCGATGATGCCGGCGGACGAGGCGACGGTCATCACGAGCACGTCGCGGTGCGCGACGTGCGACAGCTCGTGGGCGAGGACTCCCTCGAGCTCCTCGGCGTCCAGGCGCCTGAGGATGCCGGTGGTGACGACCACGACGGAGCGGTTCGGCGAGCGACCGGTCGCGAAGGCGTTCGGCAGGTCGGTGTCGGCGATCCCGACCCTCGGCTTCGGCATGTCCGCGAGCGCGCAGAGCCGCTCGATCATGTCGTGCAGCTCGGGCGCCTGCTCCCGGCTCACCTCGCGGGCGCCCATCGCCTTCATCGCGACGGTGTCCGACTGGTACCACTGGAACCACACCAGGCCCAGGCCGATCACGCCGATGAACGGCGCCCAGGTGGGCGGCAGGATCGCGATCAGGATCGCGATCAGCCCGACGAACAGACCTCCGAGCAGGAACATCACCAGCGTCATGCGGGCGGTGAGTCCCTTGTCGCCGACGAATCGAGAACGTGCCATGTCCCGATTCTTGCCGAGGCCTGGTTATCAGGCCTGGTTGGGCTCTTCCTTCTCGGCGCCCTCGATGGCCTGCGGCGCCTGGTTGGCCTTGAGCGCCGCGAGCTGGGCCTCGACGTCGGCCTGGGAGCTCATCGCCTCGAGCTCGCGGGCGATGTCGTCACCGGGGCCGGTGCCGCTGAGGTCGTCGAGCGCACCGGAGGCCAGGAGCTCGTCGATGGCACCGGCGCGCGCCTGCATCTGAGCGGTCTTGTCCTCGGCGCGCTGGATCGCCGCCCCGACGTCGCCCATCTCGTCGCCGATGCCGGTCATCGCCTCGTTGATGCGGGTCTGCGCCTCGGCAGCCGTGTAGGTCGCCTTGATGGTCTCCTTGCGGGTCCGGAAGGCCTCGACCTTCGCCTGCAGCCGCTGCTGGGCGAGGGTGAGCTTCTCCTCCTCGGCCTGGAGCTGGGCGTGCTGCGTCTGGAGGTCGGAGATCTGGGTGGTCAGTCCGGACTTGCGGGTGAGGGCCTCGCGGGCGAGGTCCTCCCGCTCCATCGTGAGCGCCTTCTGCGCCTGGTCGGTGAGCTTCGCCGACTGCTGCTCGAGCTGGGCGATCTGGAGCTCCACCCGCTTGCGGCTGGTCGCGACGTCGGCGACGCCCTTGCGGACCTTCGTCAGCAGCTCGAGCTGGCGCTGGTAGCTGTAGTCCAGCGTCTCGCGGGGGTCTTCCGCCTTGTCGAGGACCTTGTTCGCCTTCGACTTGAAGATCATGGTGGTGCGCTGCCAGATTCCCATGTGCCCCAGCCTAGGCTCAAAAGCAAGCCGGGGCGATGAGCGCCGGTACTCTGGTGGGGACCGTCGTACTACTCGTGTGAGGCCCCAGGTTGTTCCGTCGTACCAAGTCCGAGCCCGCTCCCGTCGAGACCCCGGTGAAGGTGGGTGGCAAGGGTCGCCCGACGCCCACCCGTCGTGAGGCCGAGGCGGCCGCGCGGGCGCGTGCCAAGACGCCGCGCACCCGCAAGGAGATGGCCGCGGCGCAGCGGGCCGCCCGCACCCAGTCGAGCCAGAGCGTCCGTCAGGCGATGAAGACCGGTGACGAGAGGAACTACCCGGCACGCGACCGGGGCCCGGAGCGCCGGTTCATCCGCGACTACGTCGACGCGCGGTTCTCGCTGATCGAGCTGGTGATCCCGCTGCTGCTGGTGACCATGGTGCTCGGCTACTCCGGCAACGAGGGTCTGCGCAACATCGGCAACACCGTCCTGCTGGTGACCGTGCTGCTCGTCATCGTCGACATGGTGATGCTCCGCTTCCGGATCCGCCGCGAGCTGGCCCGCCGGTTCCCGGAGTCCTCGACCAAGGGCCAGACCTACTACGCGATCACCCGGGCGATGCAGATGAAGTTCATGCGGCTGCCCAAGGCGCAGGTCAAGATCGGGCAGCGACTGCCCGACAGCTACAAGTAGCGGCTACTTCATCAGGTCGCGCCGGCGTACCTGCTGGGTCTTCTCCGGGTCGCGCACCACGATCGGCTCGACCACCTCGTCGATCGCCTTCATCGTCGCCTCGTCGAGCCGGACGCCGGCGGCCCGCGCGTTGTCGGTGACCTGCTCGGGGCGGCTCGCGCCCACGATCGCGGCCGAGACGTTGGGGTTCTGCAGCACCCACGCGACCGCGAGCTGGGCCATGGTCAGGCCGGCCCCGTCGGCGATAGGCCGGAGCAGCTGGACCCGCTCGAGCACGTCGTCCTTCATCCAGCGGTCGATCATCCCGGCGCCGCCCTTGTCGTCGGTGGCGCGCGAGCCCTCCGGCAGCGGCTGACCCGGGACGTACTTGCCGGTCAGCACACCCTGGGCGATCGGCGAGAACACCACCTGGCCGATGCCGAGCTCCTCGGAGGCGGGCACGACCTCGGGCTCGATCACGCGCCAGAGGAGGTTGTACTGCGGCTGGTTCGACACGAACGGGATGCGCAGCTCGCGGGCCAGCCGGTGCCCCTCGCGGATCTGGTCGGCCCGCCACTCCGAGACGCCGATGTAGAGCGCCTTGCCCTGGCGGACCACGTCGGCGAACGCCTCCATCGTCTCCTCGAGCGGCGTCTCGTCGTCGTACCGGTGCGCCTGGTACAGGTCGACGTAGTCGGTCCCGAGCCGCTGCAGCGACCCGTCGATCGACTCCATGATGTGCTTGCGCGACAGGCCGTGGTCGTTGTGCGCGCCCGGACCGGTCGGCCAGTAGACCTTCGTGAAGATCTCCAGCCCCGCGCGCCGCTCCCCCTTCAGCGCCGTCCCGAGCACCGACTCCGCGCGCGTGTTCGCGTACACGTCGGCCGTGTCGAACGTCGTGATCCCCTCGTCCAGCGCCTGCCGCACGCACGCGACCGCCGCGTCCTCCTCGACCTGGGACCCGTGGGTCAACCAGTTGCCGTACGCGATCGCCGAGACCTTGAGGCCGCTGTTTCCGAGGTTGCGAATCTCCATGTCTGCGAGCCTAGTCAGCCCTGGGCAACGACGAACGTCCGCAGGCCGTCCGCGCAGCCGTCCGGGATCGACGCATCCTCCGGCGGACTGTCAGGTGCTCCGCCCCCCCGAGGGAGATCCAGTCGCCGTCGTCGTACGTCTCGTCGTGGTACGTCAGCGGCTCACCGGGCCGAGCAGCGACGTCGCGAGGATCGCCGCCGTCCACCTGCGTCGCGTGGCCATATCCCGACGATACGGTCGTGACGTGCCCGTCGCCGTCGTCGCCTACTCCACCGCGTGGCCCCTCCAGTTCGAGGAGATCGCACGCGACTTGCAGGCGGCGCTCGCCGGCGTGCCGTCGGCCGTTGTCGAGCACGTGGGCTCGACCGCCGTACCCGGCCTCGCCGCGAAGCCGATCCTCGACATCGACGTCATCGTCGACGACGTGCGTGGCGCGGTCGCTGCGCTCACATCTGTTGGCTACACGCATCGAGGAGACCTGGGCGTGGCCGACCGCGAGGCGTTCTTCGCACCCGACGACGACCCGCGACGGAACGTGTACGTCTGTCGCCGGGGCACGCTGCATGTCCGCAACCACCTCGCTGTCCGCGACGTGCTGCGCGCTCGCGACGACCTGCGCGACGAGTACGCCGCCGCGAAGCTCGCCCTGGCCGCCGACCCCGAGATGGACATCGACACCTACATCGCCGGGAAGTCCGCGGTGCTGCAGAAGGTGCTCGCGGTCGCCGACCTCACCCAGGACGAACGGCTGAAGATCCTGCGCCTGAACGATCCGCTCGGCGGCTGAGGTGACGTGCCTCTGGGGGAATCCCTGACGTTCTAGGCCAAAGTTTCGCCCCAGAACGTCAGGTTTCCCCGGCCCACCGGGGAAACCTGCGCCTGAACGATCCGCTCGACGGCTGAGAAGACGTGCCTCTAGGGGAATCCCTGACGTTCTAGGCCAAAGTTTCGCCCCAGAACGTCAGGTTTCCCCGGCCCACCGGGGAAACCTGCGCCCGAACGATCCCCTCGGCGGCTGAGGAGACGTGCCACCGGGGAATCCTGCGCCGGGCCGCGTCCGATGACTCACCCGTCGAAGTCGAGCACGACCTTCTCGGAGGTCGGGTGGGACTGGCAGGTGAGGACGTAGCCGCGCTCGATCTCGTCGGGCTCGAGGGCCCAGTTGGCGTCCATCGCAACCGTGCCCTCGACGAGACGCGCGCGGCAGGTGCCGCAGACGCCGCCCTTGCAGGCGAAGGGCAGGTCCGAGCGGACCGACATCGCGGCGTCGAGGACCGGGGCGCCGTCGGGGCGCAGGTCGAACGACGAGGAGCGTCCGTCGAGGCGGACGGTGACGCGCGCGGCGCCGTCGGCGGCGTCGGCGAGCGCGGCGACCGGAGCCCGCGGGACGGGGTCGGCGTGGAAGAGCTCGGTGTGCACGCGGTCGGCGGGGACGCCGGCGCCGAGCAACGTCGAGCGCAGCTCCACCACCAGCTGCTGGGGCCCGCAGAGGAACCACTGGTCCACCTCGGAGGGCGGGACCAGCGTGGCGAGGATCCGCGACAGCCGAGGGCCGTCCAGCCGGCCTGACAGCAGCTCGACCTCCTGCTCCTCGCGGGACAGCACGTGGACGATCTGGAACCGCGCCGGGTAGCGGTCCTTGAGGTCGTGCACCTCGTCGAGGAACATCACCGAGCGGTGCGTGCGGTTCGCGTAGATCAGCGTGACCGAGGAGCCCGGCTCGCCCTCGAGCACCGCGGCGAGGATCGACAGCACCGGCGTGATGCCGGAGCCGGCCGCGATCGCGACGTACGAACGGCGGGCGGTGGGGTCGAGGTCGACCGTGAACCGACCGGCCGGCGTCATCACGTCCAACGCGTCGCCGACGACCAGCCGCGAGACGACGCCCTCGCTGAACGCGCCTCCGGGCAGCCGCTTCACGCCGATGCGCAGCACGCCGGAGGACGGGGACGTGCACAGCGAGTACGACCGGCGCACGTCATCCCCGCCGCGGATCGACAGGTGCTGGCCGGGCAGGAACTCGAACTCCGAGGCGAGCGACGGCGGGACCTCGAAGGTCAGCGCGACCGCGTCGTCGGTGAGCTCGTCGATCGCTGCGACGCGCAGCGAGTGGAACGTCGCGGACATCCTCAGATGGCCTTGAAGTGGTCGAACGGCTCGCGGCACTCGCGGCACACCCACAGCGACTTGCACGCCGTCGAGCCGAAGCGGCTCGACTCGCGGGTGTCGAGCGACCCGCACTGCGGGCACTTCACCGACAGCGCGAGTGACACCGGCCCGGGCGGCGCTACGCCGTACGCCGCGAGCTTGGCCTTCGCCTCCGCGGTCATCCAGTCGGTCGTCCACGCGGGCGACAGCACGAACTCGACGTCGACGCGCTGGTAGCCCGCCTGGGTCAGCGCCTCGACGAGGTCCTCGCTGATCGTCTCCATCGCCGGGCAGCCGGAGTACGTCGGGGTGATCTGGACGTGCACGCGTCCCTGGTCGTCCTCGGTGACCTCGCGCAGGATCCCGAGGTCGGCGATGGTCACGACCGGGAGCTCCGGGTCGGGGATGTCGGCGGCGATCTTCCACGCGGTGGTCACCAGGTCGCCCCCGGGTGTGACCGGTGCAGGTGCTGCATCTCCGCGAGCAGGTAGCCGAGGTGCTCCGTGTGCAGCCCGCGCCGGCCGCCCCCGACGACAGGCGCGACCTCGGGTACGGCGAGCGTCGCCTCGGCCACCACCTGCTCGATCCGGGCCAGCACGTCCGCCCGCAGCTCCGGGGCTCCCTCGAACAGCTCGTCGAGGTAGGGCCACTCGGCATCGAGCGCCGCCTGCATCCGCGCGTGCGACTCGTCGGTGCCGTCGCCGAGCCGGATCACCCACTGCGAGGCGTGGTCGAGGTGGTACGACACCTCCTTGACCGCCTTGCCGGCGATCCCGGCCAGCGTCGGGTCCGACGACACCGCCAGCGCGGCGTACAGCTCGGACTGCCAGGCGGAGAACAGGAGCAGCCGCGCCATCGTCACGCCGAAGTCGGTCTGCGGCCGCTCCACCAGCCACACGTTGCGGAACTCACGGTCGTCGCGCAGGTAGGCGAGGTCGTCCTCGGTGCGGTCGAGGAACGTCCCGGCGTACGACAGCAGGGAGCGCGCCTGGCCGAGCTGGTCGAGCCCGATGTTGGCGAGCGCGAGGTCCTCCTCGAGCTGCGGCGCCCGGCTGATCCACCAGCCCATCCGCTGGGCGGAGACCAGGGCGTCGTCGGCGAGGCCGAGGACGTAGTCGACGGAGGTCATAGATGGTCCACCCCGTCCGGGACGTCGTAGAACGTCGGGTGCCGATACACCTTGTCGGCGGCCGGCTCGAAGAACGCGTCACGGTCCCCCGGGTCCGACGCCACGATCTCGGCCGACGGCAGCACCCAGATCGACACGCCCTCCTGGCGCCGGGTGTAGACGTCGCGCGCGTTGCGCAGCGCCATCTCCGCGTCCGGCGCGTGCAGGGAGCCGACGTGCACGTGCGACAGCCCCCGGCGCGAGCGCACGAAGACCTCCCAGAGCGGCCAGTCCCTCATGCCACGGCCTCTGCCGAGCGCTTCGCGGCGCTCTGCTTGGCCGCATAGGCCGACGCGGCCTCGCGGACCCACGCGCCGTCCTCGTGCGCCTGCACCCGGTGCGCCATCCGCTCGGCGTTGCAGGGCCCGTTGCCCTTGATGACCTCGAACAGCTCGGTGAAGTCGACGGCGCCGAAGTCGTAGTGACCGCGCTCCTCGTTCCACCGGATCTCCGGGTCGGGCAGCGTCAGGCCGAGCACCTCGGCCTGCGGAACCGTCATGTCGACGAAACGCTGCCGCAGGTCGTCGTTCGAGAACCGCTTGATCCCCCACGCCATCGACTGCGCGGAGTTCGGCGAGTCGTCGTCGGGCGGGCCGAACATCATCAGCGACGGCCACCAGTACCGGTCGACGGCGTCCTGCGCCATCGCCTTCTGCGCGGGCGTGCCGTGCGACAGCGTGTGCAGGATCTCGAAGCCCTGCCGCTGGTGGAACGACTCCTCCTTGCAGACCCGCACCATCGCGCGGGCGTACGGCCCGTACGAGCAGCGGCACAGCGGCACCTGGTTGACGATCGCGGCGCCGTCGACCAGCCACCCGATCGCGCCGACGTCGGCCCAGGTCAGCGTCGGGTAGTTGAAGATCGAGGAGTACTTCTGCCGGCCGGTGTGCAGCTGGTCGAGCAGGTCCTCGCGGTCGACTCCGAGCGTCTCGGCGGCGGCGTACAGGTAGAGCCCGTGCCCGGCCTCGTCCTGCACCTTCGCCATGAGGATCGCCTTGCGGCGCAGGCTGGGCGCCCGGCTGATCCAGTTCCCCTCCGGCTGCATCCCGATGATCTCGGAGTGCGCGTGCTGGGCGATCTGGCGCACGAGCGTGCGGCGGTACGCGTCGGGCATCTCGTCGCGGGGCTCGACGCGGCCGTCCTCGGCCAGCAGTTCCTCGAAGGGCACGCTCGCACGCTACCACTGGTTGTTACAGTCCGACGCGCCGTGCGCTGAGATTTGTAACAGTGCGAGGATGCGTCTCATGAGTGGACCGAGCGCCGACGTCTCCGTGCGCGTGGCCTGGGCCGACGACGCCCCCGCGATCGCCGACCTCCAGCTCCGCGCCTGGCGGGAGATGTACGCCGGCGTCGTACCGGCGGACGCCCTGCCCACCGACGTCGCGGCGGCCACCGAGGCGTGGCGCGCGTCGTTCCAGGCACCCAAGGACGCGCGCAACCGGGTGCTCGTCGCGCTCGAGCGCAACCGCGTGGTGGGCTTCGCGATGACGACCCCGGCCTCGGACCCCGACTGCGACCCGG
Source organism: Nocardioides caricicola (assembly GCF_039541135.1). Classification (NCBI taxonomy): domain Bacteria; kingdom Bacillati; phylum Actinomycetota; class Actinomycetes; order Propionibacteriales; family Nocardioidaceae; genus Nocardioides; species Nocardioides caricicola. The sequence continues at coordinate 741,671 of NZ_BAABFQ010000003.1, forward strand.
TCGCCGACGCCGAGCTCATGGAGCTCACCGTCGACCCGGCCGAGCGCGGCCGCGGTCACGGCTCGCGGCTGCTCCAGGCGGCGGCGGAGACCATGCAGTCGGACCGGTTCTCCCGCGCCGTGCTGTGGGCGATGGCGAGCGACGACGCGCTGCGGGAGTTCCTCACCGGCGCCGGCTGGGCGCCGGACACCGCGCACCGCGAGCTGGACCTCGACGGCGAGGGCACGACGCTCGTCAAGCAGATCCGCCTCCACACAGCGCTCTCCTAGGCGGCACCTCTTGAAATCACGGGAATTGGGGGGACAGTTGATCTCGTGATCGGACCACTGCCGAGGCTGCACCGACTGCTCGTCGTCGCTGTCGCGCTCATCGTCGCCATCGCGTCGGGTGCCTGGGTCGCCCACTTCAGCCCCCTCCCCGTCGCCGCAGCCGCCGGCGCCATGTGGGGCTTCCTCGCCGGCGTCGTCCTGGCGTACGTCCTCGTCCACGACTTCCACTCCCACGCGGACGCCGTCCGGGTCCGCCGGCACTAATCTCGGGGCGTGACCGCCGCTCCGCTGCCCGACCAGGAGCGGCGCGGGATCGTCCGCGACAGCCTCGGCGTGGGCGTGGCCACCGGGGCGTACGGCGTCAGTTTCGGCGCGGTGTCGGTGGCCGCCGGCCTGTCCGTCTGGCAGACCTGCGCCCTGTCGCTGCTCGTGTTCACGGGCGCGAGCCAGTTCGCTCTGGTCGGCGTCGTCGCCGCCGGCGGCGCGCCGCTGTCCGGCGCCCTGACCGCGTTGCTGCTCGGCACCCGGAACACGCTCTACGGGCTGCGTCTGGCGCCGCTGCTCGACTGGCACGGCGCCCGCCGGGCCGCGGCCGCGCACGTGCTGATCGACGAGTCGACCGCGATGTCGGTGACCCGGGAGTCCCGTGCTGCGGCCCGTCTCGGGTTCCTCGTCACGGGGGTCTCGATCTTCGTGCTGTGGAACCTCGCAACCCTGGCCGGCGCCCTGGCCGGGAACGCGCTCGGCGACCCGCGCCAGTACGGCCTGGACGCCGCCGTCGGCGCCGCCTTCCTCGCGCTGCTGTGGCCGCGGCTGCACAAGCGCAGCAACCAGCTCGTGGCGGTCGCGGCCGCCGCGGTCGCGCTCGGCGTCGTACCGATCGTGCCGGCCGGGGTGCCCGTGCTCGCCGCGGCCGGCGTCGCGCTGCTCGCCGGGGTGCTCATGAAGGAGCCCGTCCGATGATGTGGACGGCGGTGATCGTGAGCGCGGTCGGCTGCTACCTGCTCAAGCTGGCGGGCCTGTCGGTGCCGCCGCGGATCCTCGAGCGCCCCCTCGTCGAACGGGTGGCCGACCTGATCCCGGTCGCGCTGTTGTCCGCACTGGTGGCCGTGCAGGTGTTCTCCAGCGGCCACGAGCTGGTGCTCGACGCGCGCGCCCTGGGACTGGGCGTCGCCGTCGTGCTGCTGCTCCTCCGAGCACCGTTCCTGGTGGTCGTCTTCGGAGCGGCGCTCGTGGCCGCGGGAGCCCGCTACTTCCTCTAGTTGACGCTCACCGCGCTCCACGCGGCGGCCACGGTGCTCTGCTGGGCACTGCCCGCGCCGTACAGGTCACGAGCGGCGTTCAGCGTCGCGGTGCGCGCGCCGGCGTAGTTCGTGCTCGACGTCATGTAGACCGTGAGCGCGCGGTACCAGATCGCGGCCGCTGCGGTGCGGCCGATGCCCGTGACCGCCGAGCCGTTGCAGGTCGGGCTGTTGTGCGCGACGCCGCCGATGGTCTTCGCGCCGGAGCCCTCGGCGAGCAGGTAGAAGAAGTGGTTGCCGATCCCCGAGGAGTAGTGGACGTCGGCGTTGCCGGCGCCGGAGGTCCAGCAGTTCAGCGAGCTGCCGTCCGAGGCGGGGTTGTCCATGCGCCGCAGGCCGGTGTGGTTCTTGAGGTCGAACTCCTCGCCGATCAGGTAGTCACCCGCGTCGTTGGTGTTGTTCGCGTAGAACTCGACCATCGTGCCGAAGATGTCGGAGGTCGCCTCGTTGAGGCCGCCGGACTCACCGGAGTAGGTGAGGTTCGCGGTGTTCTCCGTGACGCCGTGCGACATCTCGTGGCCGGCCACGTCGAGCGAGACCAGCGGGCCGTAGTTGACGCCGTCGCCGTCGCCGTACGTCATCTTGGTGCCGTCCCAGAACGCGTTGACGTAGTTCTTGCCGTAGTGCACGCGGTTGTAGGAGCCGGTGCCGTTGCCGAAGATGCCGTTCCGGCCGAACGTGGACTTGTAGTAGTCCCACGTGACGTTCGTGCCGTACTGCGCGTCGACCGCCGCCGATTCGCGGCTGCTGGTGGCGCCGTTGCCGAACGACGTGTCGGGGCTCGTGAACAGCGTGCCGGTCTTGCAGTTGAAGCCGAACAGCTGGCAGCCGAGCGAGTCCGTCGCGTTGTTGAGGTCGGTCGTGTACGTGTTGCCGCGGGTCGGGTCCTTGAGCTGGTACGTCGACCCCGACTGGGTCAGCTGCAACGGCACGGTGCCGGAGTAGAGCGACTGGCCGGAGCCGTCGACGTTCTGGATCTGCTGCTCGCGTCGGATGACCTTGCCGGTGACGGCGTCGACGTACGTCGCGAGGCGGCTCGGGGTGCCGTCGGCCTGCTTGCCGCCGGTCACGACCTCCCACGCGAGGCGGGCGGTGCCGGAGGTGGCGTCGACGACCAGCCGCGTGGACCTCGCCGCGCGGACGACCTTCTCGCTGGCCGCAGCCTTGCTCACGACCGGCGACGTGGAGACCCGGATCGCCTCGTCGAGGGTCTCGCTGACGCTCTTGAGCGCGCCCTGGGCGTTCTCGTGCGCGACGAGGTCGCCACCGAGGACGGGGAGGCCGCGGTAGAGGCGCTCCATCCGCACGTGGGTGGCGCCGTTCGGGTCGGTGATCGTGTCGGTGACCCGGTAGGTCGTGGCGGCGCTGTCGCCGTAGGGGTTGGTGGACGGTGCGGCACCGCTGCCGGAAGGGGTCATGCCGACGACGGTGAGAGCGAGAACCGCCGCCGTGGCGACGCCCGAGATTCTGCGCATGTGCTGGTCCTTCGTGATGGGTGGGAGGCTCCGAGGCAACGGAGCCATGCCCACCTCAACGACGGGGACCGATTCCGGCTACCCCCGCATTCCTGCAATGCAGGAACGTGAAGGACCGGAGATCGTGCGGCCGATCAGTCCAGATCGAGGAAGTGCTCCAGGCCGACGGTCAGACCCGGGTGGTCGGCGATCGCCCGCAGCCCGGCCAGCACCCCGGGCGTGAACGACGCGCGGTCGAGCGAGTCGTGCCGGATCGTGAGCGTCTCCCCCACACCGCCGAGGATGACCTCCTGGTGGGCCACCAGGCCGCGCACCCGCAGGCCGTGCACGTGGATGCCGTCGACCACAGCGCCGCGAGCGCCGTCGAGGCCCGTGGACGTCGCGTCCGGGACCGGCCCGACGCCGGCCTCGCGGCGGGCGGCGGCGATCAGCTCCGCCGTACGGCGCGCGGTGCCGGAGGGCGCGTCGGCCTTGGTCGGGTGGTGCAGCTCGACCACCTCGACCGACTCGTAGAACGGCGCCGCCGCGGCGGCGAAGCGCATCATCAAGATCGCGCCGATCGAGAAGTTCGGCGCGATCAGCACGCCGGTGCTCGGTGCGCCGGCGAGCCAGCCGCGCAGCGTGTCGAGCCGGGCATCGTCGAACCCGGTCGTGCCGACGACCGCGTGGATGCCGTGGTCGATGCAGAACTCGAGGTTGTCCATGACGACGTCGGGGTGGGTGAAGTCCACGACCGCCTGGGCTCCGGCGCTCACGAGGGCGTCGATGTCGTCGTCGGCGTCGACCGCCGCGACCAGCTCGAAGCCGTCCGCTTCCTCCACCGCCCGGCAGACCTCGGACCCGACCTTGCCCCGCGCCCCGAGGACGCCGACTCGCATGTCACTCACGACGGTCAACCTATCTGGCAGTCTTGCCCCATGGCGCTGCAGACCATTCCGCCGAGAATCCGCTGGGCGGTGGACGTGATGGACGTTCAACCCAACGATCACGTGCTGGAGATCGGCTGCGGACCGGGTGCCGGTGCCGAGCTGATCTGCCAGAAGCTCGAGTCGGGGAAGCTGTTCGCGATCGACCGCTCCGAGTCGGGCGTCGACCGGACCAAGCGACGCTGTGCGCAGTACGTCGAGTCCGGCCGGCTGACCGTGCGCCAGATCGACCTGGCCACCCTGCGGGTGCCGGTCAAGCGGCTGAACAAGGTGTTCGCGTTCAACGTGAACCTGTTCTGGGTGCGCGACTGCGCCGAGGAGGTCGCGCTGCTGCACGAGCGGGTCGTGCCCGGGGGCGCGGTGTACCTCTTCTACGACGCCCACCAGCGCGAGCTGGTCCCGAACATCGTGAAGAAGGGCTCGGCCGCGCTGCAGGGCGGGGGCTTCCGGGTCTCGGTCATCGAGCAGAAGGCGCCGGCCGTCGTCGGACTGATCGGCCGACGTTAGATTATTTCCTTAACTCTTCTTGCATTAGGCTATTCCCTAATCTAGTCTGGATGCAGGAAGGAGCCTGATGGACGCCCCCACCCGGATCGTGCTCACCGTCGACCAGCGCGGCAGCCGCCGCGCCGCCGACCGCATCCCGGACGCGCTCACGGCCCTGGCCGACGTGCCCCTGCTCCTGGCGTTCGAGCGCACCGTCGGCGACGAGTTCCAGGGCGTCCTCGACGACCCGGAGGCGCTCACCCGCGTCGTCGAGACGCTGCTGCGCGACGGCGACTGGAACATCGGCATCGGCGTCGGGACCATCGACGCCCCCCTGCCCGACCACGCTCGCGCCGGCCGCGGGACTGCGTACCTGCAGGCGCGCGACGCGGTCACCGCGGCCAAGAACAGCCCGTGGCGGCTCCGCGTCTTCGGCGAGCACCCCGCCGCCCGCGCCCTCGAGACCACGCTGTGGCTGTGGGCCGCGGTGCTCGCGCGACGTACCCCTGGAGGGTGGGAGGTCGCCGACCTCGTCGAGCGCGAGGGCCTGGCCTACGTCGAGGTCGCGCAGCGGCTCGGGATCGGGCAGTCTGCGGTCAGCCAGCGCGCACAGGCGGCGGGGATCGTCGAGGGGCGACGCGCCCGCGAGCTGGCCACCGACCTGACTCGCTGCCTGCTGGGGAGGGAAGCATCGTGACCGCAGAGAACTGGGGCGCGCTGACGCTCGTGCTGCTCGGTTTCGGCATCGCCGCCGGGCTGGTCGCGTGGACCTCCTCCACCGCGCGCCGGGTGTTCGCGCCCGCCGCGCTGCTGATGCTGGTCGCCGCGGCGGTCGTCGCCGCCGCGCCCCCGTCGGTGGTGGTCGACGACGACGCGGTCGTCGCGCTGGTGGCGCTCGCCGGCGTGCTCGCGGTCGCCGGCGGCGGCCCGATCGCCGCCCTCGTCTTCGACCTCGTCGACCGGCGCGAGCCGGACGGGGAGACGATGCGCGAGGCCGCCCACGTGCTGCGCGGCGGCGCCTGGATCGGCGGGCTCGAGCGGATCGCGGTGTACGCCGCGATCGTCGCCGGGTGGCCCGAGGGCCTGGCGATCGTGCTCGGTGTGAAGAGCCTGGCGCGCTACCCCGAGCTGCGCACGCCCGGCACCGCCGAGCGGTTCATCATCGGCACGTTCGTCAGCGTGCTGTGGGCCGCTGGCTGCGCCGGCGTCGTGCTGCTGGTGCGCTAGTGGCGCGGCCGCGGCGGCACCTCGTCACCACGTGCCTGCTCGGGCTCGTGATCCTCGGGCTCGTCGGCGTGCTCGCCGTGAACGTGCTGCTCGGGTCGGTGCTGCGCCAGCTCAGCAACGGGCGCCTGGAGGGCGCCGACTACTGGACCAGCGAGCCCGAGATCCTGTCCGCCGGGATGGGCTTCGACAACATCATCGGGCTGCCCGCGACCGACGAGGAGGCGGTCCGCGAGGCCGGCGGCGCCTGGAGCCCCGAGTGCGAGACGACGTCCGCGGCCTCGGTCACGACCGTCGAGCGGGCCTACGTCGGCTCCGGCGTCGACCACGACGACGGGCTGCCCGTCGTGTTCAGCTGGCCGGTCGCGACCGAGACCGTCGACCCCGCCGACTTCCGGTTCACGCTGAACACCGGCGACACCGTCGTCGCCCACGCCGCCGGGATGAACCCGAACTGGGAGAACGGCGAGCGCAACACCGTCGTGCTGTTCGGCGACTTCGGCAACCGGCTCCCGAGCAGCGACCCCGACGCGGTCTTCCCGGTGCGGCTCGAGATCGTCGAGGACGACACTCCCCTGCTGCTGGTCGGCCCCGAGGGCGAGGTGGACGCTGTCGGGCTGACCTGGACCACGCAGACCTCGCCGTACGACGCAGGCCCGGTGCTGGTCGGCGCCAAGCTCAACCGGGTCGGGGACGAGGCGGTCGGCGAGGGCGGTGTGACGCTGCTGGAGCGCTCCGGCGTCCTGCCGAACGACGAGCTCGCCCTGTACGACGAGCACGACTTCCGGCTGCGGGTCCTCACGTCCGGCGGGTTCTCGCCCGACGGGGTGACCGGGCTGCAGCCCGACATGTTCGAGGACTTCTTCCGCATCCGCGCCGGCGACGTCGTCCTGGACGAGGTCGGGGTCGACTACCAGGTGGCCGGCGGCACGCTGCGCGTCGTCGGGCTCTCCGACCTCGGTCAGCGTCAGGACTCCTACGACGCCTGCTACCTCGAGGACCGCGACAACTACATCGACATCGTCCTGGCCGGCGACGAGGCCGCCGCCCGCAGCATCACCGCGGTCGAGATCCCGGCGCTCGAGGGCGGCTACTCCGCGTTCTACAACCCGGGCGGCCCCGGACCCGCGCCGTTCGACGGCGTCACCTACACCGCGCCCGGTCCCCCGGACCTGGAGCCGGTGACGATCGCACTCGACGACCCGATGCGGGTGAGCCGGGACGCCACGGCGAACGGCATGCTACTGCCGATCGCGACGGTCGTCGCGGCGGCCGTCGGCGGGCTGGCGCTGGTGTGGCTGTTCTGGATCAGGCCTCGCGGCGGACGCGGATCGTCGGGCTGACGTCGGACCGGCAGCCGGGCTTGCCGGCGACCTTGGCGAAGAAGCGGCCCTCGGTGCCGGTGTTGCCGGTCGACCAGACGTACCGCCCGCCCTGGAGGTCGGTGGTGTCGCTCGCCCAGAGGTGGGGCTCGCCGTCGACGAGCTTGTAGACCTTCACGGTCCGGTCCGCCGCGCACCGCGCGGGGCGGGTGCTCTTGACGACGCCGGACATGTCGGTGCCCTCGGCGGTGATCGTCACGGTGACGTCGGCCTTGGGCACCGCGGCGTCCGCGACGGACATCCCCGGCGCCGTGGCGAGCCCCGAGGAGGCGAGCGCGACGGCGAGCGGCTTGGACAGCGACCTGACGTGCATGGTGTTCCTTCCCGAGACGTACCTCGTCCCTCGACACCACAGGAGCGCCACCTCCCCCACTGGATACGTCGGCGTCGATACGCTGCCCCGGTGCCGCCGACCACGACCCGCCGCGCACGCATCGCCCGCCGCCGCAAGCGTCGGCTCGACAGCGTGGTCAACGACCTCACCGACGCGCAGTGGGCCGCGATCCAGGCCGCCTGGGGCGGCTGCGCCTACTGCGGGCGGACCGACCAGGCGCTCCAGCGCGACTGCGTGCTCGCGATCTCGCGCGGCGGGCGCTACACGCTCGAGAACGTCGTACCGGCCTGCCGGTCGTGCAACACCAGCAAGTGCAACGACGAGGTCACCGCGTGGATGCGGCGCAGGCGCCTCGACGAGCGGGCGTTCCTCGAGCGGTACGTCGAGGTACGTCGGCGGCTCCTGCCAGGCTGACCCCGTGGGTGGATGCACGATCGCGGACTTCTTCGAGCTGGTCGACCAGCTGCCCGACGTCGCCCGGACCGACCACGAGCGGTACTGGCGGGTGGCGGTCGGGACGCGGACGTTCGGCTACCTGTGGGAGCCGACCCGGACCGTCGGGCTGAAGCAGACGATCGCCGAGCAGCTCGCGCTGGTGGCCGAGCGGCCCGAGACGTTCGAGGTCCAGTTCACCACCGGCGGGTTCGGCTGGGTCGTGGTGCGGCTCGAGGGCGTCGAGCGCGACGAGCTCGCCGAGCTCACCTTCGAGGCGTGGCGGCTGACCGCGCCTGCCATGCTGGTCACCGAGCGTGGCGAGCGTCTCCCCGGCTAGGAGTATCTGAATGCAACCTTCTCGGTCCTGGATGCGTATGACCAGCATGCGAAAGACCACTGCAGCCGCCGTCGCCCTGTCGACCGCCGCCCTCACCTTCGGAATCTCCGGCACGGCGCACGCCGAGCAGTACGGGATCGACGACCCCGACGACACCACCCACGGCGTCGACGTCTTGTCGATGACGGTCCGCAACGGGAAGTCCAACGTCAACGTCATCACGACCCACGACGACCTGCGTCGTGCCCCGTCGTCCGCCGCCGGCGGCTCGATCTTCATCGACACCGTCAAGGGCGACAAGGGACCGGAGTACGTCTTCGTCGGCGGGTTCTTCGAGGGCACCGACTACACCCTGCTCGAGACCGAGGGCTTCTCGCAGGAGAGCTACGGCGAGCCCGTCGAGAACGGCGACTACGTCATGCGGATCGACTACCGCAACGACGAGGTCCGGGTCCGGATGTCGCGCGCCGCCCTCGGCAACCCGGGTGCCGTCCGCGTGGTCATGCGCGCCGCCGGACCGTCGGGCGCCGTCGACTGGGTGAGCGAGAAGCGCGAGTTCTCGCCCTGGATCAGCCGGGGCTGAGCCCGGGCTAGGCGGGGCCGACCACCGCGAGGATCTCGGGCCGCGAGAACACCAGGGCCGCGACGTCGCGGACCTCCTCGACGGTCACGGCGTCGATACGGCGGATGACCTCGTCGATGCTGAGCAGCTCGTCGTGCACCAGCTCGGCCTTGCCGAGCCTCGACATCCGCGACCCGGAGTCCTCGAGACCGAGCACCAGGCCGCCGCGGAGCATGCCCTTGCCCCGGGCGAGCTCCTCGGCGGTGATGCCGGACTGCGCGACCTTGGCCAGCTCCTCACGCACCACGGCGAGGACGTCGTCGAGCTTCGACGGCAGGCAGCCGACCGAGACGCCGACCAGGCCGGAGTCGGCGTGGTGGGAGGCGAAGGAGAACACCGAGTACGCCAGGCCGCGGTGCTCGCGCACCTCCTGGAACAGCCGGCTCGACGTACCCCCGCCGAGCGCGGTGTTCAGGACGCCGAGGGCGAAACGACGCTCGTCGTCGCGGACCAGGCCCTCCATGCCGAGCACCAGGTTCACCTGCTCGAACGGGCGGGTCGCGGTGACGAGCCCGGATGCGACCCGCTTGCGCGGACCGCGCCGCGGCGGGATCGGGGTGGCCTCGCCGGCCAACCAGTCGTTGCGGGCGAACGCCTTCTTGACCTGTCGGACGAGCGTGGCGTGGTCGATGTTGCCGGCGGCGGCGATCACCAGGTTCGCCGGTCGGTAGTGGCGCCGGTAGAACCGCAGGATCTGGGCGCGGGTGAGCGCCCCGATGGACGCATGCGTGCCGGCGATCGGGCGACCGAGCGGCGTGTCACCCCAGGCCTGCTCCGCGAACAGGTTGTGCACGACGTCGTCCGGGTCGTCGTCGTGCATCGCGATCTCGTCGAGGATCACGTCACGCTCGGCCTCGACGTCCTCGGCGTGGATCGTCGACGCGGTGATCATGTCGCCGAGGACGTCCACCGCGAGCGGCAGGTCCTCGTCGAGGACCCGCGCGTGGAAGCAGGTGTACTCCTTGGCCGTGAAGGCGTTGAACTCACCGCCGACCGCGTCCAGCGCGATCGAGATGTCCAGCGCCGAGCGCTCGGTGGTGCCCTTGAACAGCAGGTGCTCGAGGAAGTGCGACGCGCCGTGCAGCGCCGGGGACTCGTCGCGCGAGCCCACGCCCACCCAGACCCCGATGCTGGCCGAGCGGACGCCGGCGAGCTGCTCGGTGATGATGCGCAGCCCGGAGGGCAGGACGGTACGCCGCACCCGCGAGGTCACCTGGCCGTCGGCGTCCTTGGTGGTCTGCACGGTGCGCGTCCCCGGAGAAGGCGATGACCCGCCCGACCTGGTGGCCGGGCGGGTCATCGCAGGTGAAGCGTTGGTCACTCGGAGTCGTCCGCACCCTCGGCGTCGGAGCCACCCTCGGCGTCCTCGACCACCGGGACGAGCGACAGCTTGCCGCGGTCGTCGATCTCGGCGATCTGGACCTGGACCTTCTGGCCCACGGCCAGGACGTCCTCGACGGCGTCGACGCGCTTGCCGCCGGCCAGGGAGCGCAGCTTGCTGATGTGCAGCAGGCCGTCCTTGCCGGGCATGAGCGAGACGAACGCACCGAAGTTGGTCGTCTTCACGACCGTGCCGAGGTAGCGCTCGCCGACCTCGGGCATCGTCGGGTTCGCGATCGCGTTGACGGCGTCCTTGGCCGCCTGGGCCGCCTCGCCGTTCGTGGCACCGATGTAGATGGTGCCGTCGTCCTCGATCGAGATCGACGCGTCGGTGTCGTCCTGGATCTGGTTGATGATCTTGCCCTTCGGACCGATCACCTCGCCGATCTTGTCGACCGGGATCTTGATGGTGATGATCCGCGGAGCGTGGATCGACATCTCCTCGGGCTCGTCGATGGCCTCGGCCATGACGTCGAGGATCGCCAGCCGGGCGTCCTTGGCCTGGGTCAGCGCCGCGGCGAGGACCTCGGCCGGGATGCCGTCGAGCTTCGTGTCGAGCTGCAGCGCCGTGACGAACTCGCGGGTGCCGGCGACCTTGAAGTCCATGTCACCGAACGCGTCCTCGGCGCCGAGGATGTCGGTCAGCGCGACGTACTGCGTCTCGCCGTCGATCTCGCCGGAGACGAGTCCCATCGCGATGCCCGCGACCGACGCCTTCAGCGGGACGCCAGCCTGCAGCAGCGACAGCGTCGAGGCGCAGACCGAGCCCATCGAGGTCGAGCCGTTGGAGCCCATCGCCTCGGACAGCTGGCGGATGGCGTAGGGGAACTGCTCACGGTCCGGGAGCACCGGCAGGAGCGCGCGACGGGCGAGCGCACCGTGGCCGACCTCGCGGCGCTTCGGCGAGCCGACGCGACCGGTCTCGCCGGTCGAGAACGGCGGGAAGATGTACTTGTGCATGTAGCGCCGGTGGGTCTCCGGCGACAGCGTGTCGAGCTGCTGCTCCATCTTCAGCATGTCCAGCGTGGTGACACCCAGGATCTGGGTCTCGCCGCGCTCGAACAGCGCGGAGCCGTGGACGCGCGGAAGGACGCCGACCTCGGCGTGCAGCGGCCGGATGTCGGCCAGGCCGCGGCCGTCGATGCGGACCTTGTCGCGCAGGATGCTCTCGCGCACGACCGCCTTGTTGACCGAGCGGAACGCCGCGCCGATCTCCTTCTCGCGACCCTCGAACTGCGCACCGAGCTTCTCCAGGACCTCGGCCTTGAGCTCGTCGGTGCGGTCGTTGCGCTCGGTCTTGTCGGCGATCTTCATCGCGGCGGCGAGCTCGGCCTTGACGGCGGACTCGACGGCGGAGAAGACGTCGTCCTCGTAATCGAGGAAGACCGGGAAGTCCTGCACCGGCTTGGCAGCGACGTTGGCCAGCTCCTGCTGGGCCTGGCACAGCTGCTTGATGAACGGCTTGGCCGCGTCGAGGCCGCCGGCGACGATCTCCTCGGTCGGGGCCTGCGCGCCGTTCTGGACCTTCGTGAACGACGTCTCGGTGGCCTCGGCCTCGACCATCATGATCGCGACGTCACCGGTCTCGGTGACGCGACCCGCGACCACCATGTCGAAGACGGCGTCCTCGAGCTGGGAGTGGGTCGGGAACGCGACCCACTGGTTGTCGATCAGGGCGACGCGGACACCGCCGACCGGGCCGGAGAACGGCAGGCCGGAGAGCTGGGTCGAGAGCGACGCGGCGTTGATCGCGAGCACGTCGTAGGGGTGGTCGGGGTTGAGCGCCATCACGGTGATGACGACCTGGACCTCGTTGCGCAGGCCCTTCTTGAACGTCGGGCGCAGCGGGCGGTCGATCAGGCGGCAGGCCAGGATCGCGTCCTCGCCCGGGCGACCCTCGGAGCGGAAGAACGAGCCGGGGATCTTGCCCGCGGCGTACATCCGCTCCTCGACGTCGATCGTCAGCGGGAAGAAGTCGAAGTGGTCCTTGGGCTGCTTGCCGGCCGTGGTGGCCGACAGGAGCATGGTGTCGTCGTCGAGGTAGGCGGTCACCGCACCGGCGGCCTGGCGGGCGAGGAGCCCGGTCTCGAACTTGACGGTACGGGTGCCGAACTTGCCGTTGTCGAGAACGGCCTCCACGGCGGAGATGACGGGTTCAGTCAAGGGTTGTCCCTGTTCTGCTCGCGGAGCGATCCCCCTGTGTGTCCCGCGTGCCGCGAGGGCCGGTCTTCGATCGAGGCCCGCAGATCTGAACGTCCCACCGAGTGGGTCGGGATGCTGAGGGCCACTACCGAGGACCGAGCCAGAACGGGCGGGTCGCTCCTGTGGTGGTTTTCAGTTGTCGAATCTAGCGCTGTCGTGCTGCCCAGAGAAAGGCGGCACGGATAAACAGGAAGGGCCCACCGAAGTGGGCCCTTCCGTTTCAGCGGCGGAGGCCGAGACGCTCGACGATCGAGCGGTAGCGCTCGATCTCGGTCTTCTGCAGGTAGTTGAGAAGACGGCGGCGCTGGCCGACGAGCAGCAGCAGGCCACGACGGCTGTGGTGGTCGTGCTTGTGCTGCTTGAGGTGCTCGGTGAGGTGGCTGATGCGGTGGCTCAGCAGCGCGATCTGCACCTCGGGCGAACCGGTGTCGCCCTCGGACGTGCCGTACTCAGCGATGATCTTCTTCTTGGTCTCCGCGTCGGTACCGATCGACATGCGGGCTCCTTCCGGCCCTCTCGGGCACACTCGTTGCGCGGCGCGCCGGGGCCTGTTCACCCGGGCACTCTGGTTCCGCGGCCGTTGGACGGCAGTCGTCGCCCCTGGAGGCAACCTGAGAACTCTAGCGCGCGGCCTCACCAGCCACCGAATCCCCGTGTGATGATCGGGCGGTGGTACGACGTCTCGGGTTCCTCGTCATCATGCTCGCACTCTGCGGCGGCATCGCCCTGACACCCGTCGGGGCGGCGCAGGCGGCGGAGCGACCCTGGGCGCGCCTGGTGCCGGACCGGACCACCCAGGTGGTGCGCACGATCTCCAGCCGCGAGTACTGCCGGCAGGTGTGGTGCACGGTGACCCAGGCCTGGGAGAAGAACGCCGAGGGCCGCTGGCAGAAGCGTCGCGAGTTCCGGTCGACCATCGGCAGCAACGGATGGGGCAAGCAGCGCGAGGGCGACCGACGCTCCCCGAACGGCGTCTACGCGATCAAGACGACGTTCACCACCACGTCGGACAACCCGGGCCGGATGAGGTGGAAGCAGCGGCGCCCCACCTCCATCGTGTCGAGCAGCGCCGGCTCGAACTACAACACGTGGCTCGAGGTTCGCGGGGTCACCAGCGGCGACCGGCCGTCGATGCGCTCGGGCTGGGTCCTGGACTTCAACAACGTGCGGCTGCGTCCCGGCGCCGGGCCGGCTCCGGTCCAGGGCGCCGGGAGCGGGATCTTCTACCACACCTCGAAGCCCGGGCACTCGTGGTCGCCGACCGCCGGGTGCACCCAGGTCGGCAACGCCCGGCAGATGCGCTGGCTGCTCACGTGGCTGGACCCGTCCGCCAGTCCGCGCGTCGTCCAGAACCGCTAGCCGGCACCAGGACTCCGCTGGGCGTCACGCGACGGTGACCGGGTGCCTCACCACGGCGTCGAAGAAGTAGCCGTTGTCGTTGAAGGGCGTCTCCAGTGGCTGGGTGCGGCCCTTCGCGTCGGTCGCCCGGGCCATCAGCACGTACTGACCAGCGCTCGGCCGGGTCCACGAGTACGACCACTGCGTCCACCCCTGCTGCCGGGGCCGGCGCTCGATCCGGGCGCGGGTCCAGGTCGCGCCACCGTCGACGCTCACGTCGACCTTGACCACCGGACCCGCGCCGCTCCACGAGCGCCCGGTGAGCACGTGGTCGCGGCCCACGTCGAGCCCGGCGCCCCACGGCAGCTCCCAGGCCGAACGGACCGGGTTCACCGTCAGGGGCGGCGAGTCAGCCGGGTAGGACGGACCGGTCATCCGGTACCACTTCGTGTTCCACGGCGAGGTCAGCTCGGTGAGCGACACCTCCAGCGAGCCGAGCCACTTGATGCTCGCGATGCCGACCCAGCCGGGCAGCACGAGCCGCAGCGGGTAGCCGTGGTCGGGGAGCAGCGCGGCGCCGTTCGCCGACCAGGCGAGCAGCGCGTCGTCGAGCGCCTTGCTGACCGGGAACGGCCGGCGTACCGGGCCGTAGTCCACTCCCCCGGTCGAGTACGGCGCGTCGAGCCCGGTCGCCTGGATGGAGACCGCCGCCGGGTTGATCCCGATCTTCTCGATGACCTCGCGCAGCCGGACGCCCTCCCACTCCACGGTCCCGACCGCGCCGAGCGTCCAGGCGGTGCCCGAGGCCGGGGTGCCCTGCTGGGTGCTGAAGAAGCTGCGCCCGTTGCCGGTGCACTCGTGGGTGGTGACGAGCTTCGTGCGCGGCAGCTTCTTGAGGTCCTTGAGCGTCAGGACGACCGGGGCGTCGGCCGTGCGCGCCGTGCTCAGCCCGTCGCCGTACACCTTCAGCGCGTACGACGACGCGTCGATCGTCGGCGTCGCGGTGTGGTTGCGCACGAACAGGCGGGACTGCCGGGTCAGGTAGTCGCCGGGGCGCACCGACTCCCACTGCATCTCGGCGTTGGTGCCGTAGTCGACGAACCAGGACGCCGGCAGCGCCTTGAGGATCGCCGGGGCGCCGGCGATGGCACGCCCGAGGGGCGCCAGTCCGGTGGCGGCGATCCCACCGAGGACGGCGGCGGTGCGGAGGAGGGTGCGGCGGCTGGTGTCCATGTCGCGCACATTAACTCTAGTGACTTTCTCGAGTAAAGGATGTCGGCCCGGCGTGCCACGATGAGACGCATGCCTGCGACCCATCAGTCAGTCGAGAAGAAGCTGGGCGTGTGCAATCTCTGCGAGGCCATCTGCGGTCTCGAGCTCACGCTGACCGACGGTACGGTCACCGGCATCCGCGGCAATCCGGACGACCCGCTCTCGCGCGGGCACATCTGCCCGAAGGGCACCGCGCTCGCCGACATCCACGCCGACCCCGACCGGCTGCGGCGGCCGGTGCGCCGCGTCGGCGACCAGTGGCTCGAGATCACGTGGGACGAGGCCCTCGACCGCGTCGCCGACGGGTTGGCCCGGACGATCACCGACCACGGCCGCGACGCGATGGGGATCTACCTCGGCAATCCCAACGCGCACAGCCTCGGCTCGATGACGCACGGGACCGCGCTGGTGAAGTCGTTCCGCACCCGCAACAAGTTCAGCGCCACGTCGGTCGACCAGCTCCCCCACCAGCTGGTCGCGCACCTGATGTACGGCCACCAGCTGTTCCTGCCGATCCCCGACATCGACCGGACGTCGTACTTCCTCGTCATCGGCGGCAACCCGATGGCGTCCAACGGCTCGCTGATGACCGTGCCGGACTTCCCCAACCGGGTGCGGGCCCTCGAGGCACGCGGCGGCCGGATGGTCGTGATCGACCCGCGCCGCACCGAGACCGCGAAGGCCGCGACCGAGCACCACTTCGTGCGACCGGGCACCGACGCGCACCTGCTGCTGGCGATGCTGCACGTGCTGTACGACGAGGGGCTGACCCGGCCGGCTGGGTACGTCGACGGTCTCGACCGGGTCCAGGCCGCGGTCGCGCCGTTCACGCCGGAGCTGGCGGAGTCGGTCACCGGGGTCCCGGCGGCCGAGATCCGGCGGATCACCCGCGACTTCGCGGCCGCGGACGGGGCCGCGGCGTACGGCCGGGTCGGCGTGTCCATGCACCCGTTCGGCACCGTCTGCCAGTGGGCGGTGCAGCTGCTGAACCTGCTGACCGGGAACCTCGACCGCGAGGGTGGGGTGCTGGTCACCACCCCCGCCATCGACGCGGTCGGCACCGGCCTGATCGGGCGCGGCCATCACGACCGGTGGCGCAGCCGGGTGCGCGACCTCCCGGAGTTCTCCGGCGAGATCCCGTCGTCGGCGCTGCGCGAGGAGATCGAGACCCCCGGCGAGGGCCAGGTGCGCGCGCTGCTCACCCTCGCCGGCAACCCGGTGTCGTCGACGCCGGACGGCGCCGCGCTCGACCGCGCGCTCGGTGGCCTGGACTTCATGGCGTCGGTGGACATCTACGTCAACGAGACCACGCGGCACGCCGACGTGATCCTGCCGCCGACGACCGCGCTCGAGCGCGACCACTACGACCTGGTCTTCCACCTGCTCGCGGTGCGCAACACCGCGCGGTTCACGCCGGCGGTGCTGCCCGCCGAGGACGGCGCGATGCACGACTGGCAGATCTACCGCGAGATCGTGCTGCGCACGCACCGTCGCCTCGGCTCGAAGGTCCCGTTGAGCAAGCGGGTCCGGCTCTCCACCAGCCCGACGCGGCTGATCGCGCTGCTGCTGCGCCAGGGCGGCCGGACCACCATGCGCCAGCTGCGGGCGAACCCCGCGGGCGTCGACCTCGGTCCGCTGCGTGCCGGCCAGCTGCCGAAGCGGCTCCCGAAGCACCGCTTCGACGCCGCACCGGAGCTGGTGCTCGCGGACCTCGACCGGCTCACCGCGACACCGCCTCCGGGGCCCGACGAGCTGCTGCTGATCGGGCGGCGCCACCAGCGCGACTGCAACTCCTGGATGCACAACAGCCCTCGGCTGACCAAGGGCAAGCCGCGCCACCAGCTGCTCATGCACCCCGACGACCTGACGGCGCGCGGCCTCACGGACGGTGCCCTCGTCACGGTGTCGTCGCGGGTCGGCGAGGTCGAGGTGGAGGTCGCCGCGACCGACGACATGATGCCGGGCGTGGTCAGCCTCCCGCACGGCTACGGACACCGCCGGGAGGGCGTCCGCCTGGTCCAGGCGATCGACCTCCCGGGGGTGTCCGTGAACGACCTCACCGACCCCGAGCTGCTCGACGTGTCGGGGAACGCCGCGCTGAACGGCGTACCGGTGCAGGTCACCGCGTCGGTCAGCGGCTCAGTGCGTACTCCGGCTCCGGCTCGCTGACGACCTCGCCGCGAGGGCGGCGCGGAGGCCAGGGCCACCAGACCCGCTCGCCGAGCAGCACCATGATCGCCGGGAGCATGACGAGCCGGATCAGCGTGGCGTCGAGCAGGATCGCGGCCGAGAGCCCGACGCCCATCATCTTCATCTCCATCATGCTGAGCGTCGCGAAGATCGCGAACACCGAGACCATGACGGCGGCGGCGCTGGTGACGACACCGGCCGTGTCCTTCACGCCCTGCTCGACGGCCAGCTTCGTCGGCAGGCCGCGGCCGACGTGCTCACGCACCCGGCTCAGCACGAACACGTGGTAGTCCATCGACAGCCCGACCAGCACCACCAGCACGAACAGCGGCAGCCAGTTGATCACGAAGCCAGGTGTGGTGAAGTCGAGCTGTCCGCTCCCCCAGCCGTGCTGGAAGACCAGCGTCATCACGCCGAACGCCGCACCCACCGACAGCAGGTTGAGCACCGTCGAGACCCCGGCGAGCACGACGCTGCGGAATGTGATCACCATGATCAGCATCGTCAGCAGCAGCACGAACCCGATCACCAGGCCGAGCCGGCCCTGCTGCTTGGCCATGTAGTCGACCTCGTCGGCGGCGCCGCCACCGACGGCGTGCTCACCGAGTCCTGACAGGTTCGCGGGCACCAGCTCGTCGCGCAGCTCGTGCACGCCGTCGCTGACCCGCGGATCGGTCTCCTGGTACGGCATCCCCAGCACGAGCATCGACGTACGCCCGTCCTCGGACGTCTGCACGCCCTCGCCCGAGGCGACGAACCGCCCGGTGGCGACGGCGTCCTCGCTGAGCTGCTCGAGCGCCGCCGAGACCTCCCCCGCCGCGTCGGCGTCGGACTTCACGACCACGACCGCCGAGGCTCCCGCGTCGGCCGGGAACTGCTTGCTGATGTCGCGGTAGGTCTGCACCTCGGGGATCGAGGCGGGGAGCGTCTCGAGGGTCCCGGAGTGCGTCTTCATGCCGAGCGCCGGGATCGACAGGCCGACGATGACCGCACCCGCGAGGAGCAGCGCGACCAGCGGGCGGCGTACGACGGGACGCAGGATCCGGCCGCTGATGCCGCCGCGGCCGATGCGCCGGTTGAGCCGCCACACGAACGGGACGCGGGGCCGGTCGACCCAGCGTCCGAGCTTGACCAGCAGCGCCGGCAGCACGGTGATCGAGCCGAGCACGGCGACCGCCACCACGACGATCGAGCCGACCGCCAGCGAGCTGAACGTGACGTCCTGGACGAGGAACAGCCCGGCCATCGACGCGATCACCGCGCCGCCCGACACGAGGATCGAGTGCCCGGACGTCTGCGCCGCGATCTCGACCGCGTCCAGCGTGCTGCGGCCCTTCGCCCGCTCCTCGCGCTCGCGCTTGAGGTAGAAGAGCGAGTAGTCCACGCCGACCGCCATGCCGATCAGCACGATCATGCTGGCGACCGAGTCGTCGGCCGGGAACAGGTGCGACAGTGGTGCCAGCAGGCCGATCGTCGCGGCGACGCTGGTCGCCGCGAGCAGCACCGGGATGCCGGCCGCGATCAACGCGCCGAACGCCAGCAGCATCAGCAGGAGCGTCACCGGGAGGCTGATCAGCTCGGCCGAGCCGAGGTCGTCGGCCACCCGCTCGCCGATCGCCGCGTCGATGCTCAGGTCGCCGGCGGAGCGGACGTCGAGGTCGGGGTGGTCGGCCTGCACGGTCGCGACGGCCGCGGTGACGTCGGCGGCGTCCTCGGCGTCCGGGTCCATCTCGACCGAGACGAGCAGGGCGCTGCGGTCGGCGTTCCACTGCGCGTCGCCGACCGACACGACCTCGGGGACGAACTCGACCGCGCTGGTGACGTCGCGGGCGACCTGCTCGGCGGCCCCGGCGTCCAGCGGGCCGTCGGCCGCGCTGATCAGGACCAGCTCGGTGTCCGGGCTGTCGAGGCCGGCGGCCTCCACCATCGTGTCCGCGCGGCCGGACTCGCCGACCCGGTAGTCGGCGTCGGTGGTCTCCTGCGTCGGAACGGCGACGGCGAGTCCCACCGCCACCGCGACGAACGCGATCCACGCCAGGATCGCTCTCCAGGGATGCATCGCGCTCCAGCGCGCTGCTCGCATCGGTACTGCTGTCAGTGGGTTGCCCATGGCCGTCTCTTCCTCGGGTTCCGGATCGGTCCCCTCAACCCTCGGGGCGCGCGGCCGTCCGGTCAGGGGCGCCAGGTCCCGAACCGAAGTGGTGCTAGCACCACTGTTCGGAGCCGCCGGTCGCGGCAGGATGGGCGCAGTGAGCACCACCCCTGAGAACCCCAAGCCTCCCGGCCCCTTCCTGCTGACCGGGTACGCCGTCGCCCAGCTGGGCATGTCGATCGCCCTGCTCCTGCTGGTCGTGCTCTCGGTGCTCGGCGGCGTCCTCGCCGTGCTGTGGATCGGCCTGGTGCTGCTGGTCGCGGTGATCCCCGCGACCCGCGCGATCGCGAACGTGCACCGGAGGATGGCCGAGCGGGTGTTCGGGAGCCCGGTGCCGGATCCGTACCGACCGGTGCCCGGCGGCTTCTTCGGCCGGCTGCGCTCCTATGCCACCGACCCGATGACCTGGCGCGACCTGGCCTGGATGCCGGTCGCGTTCGTCGCGTCGTTCACGATCAACCTGGTCGTGCTCATCCTGGCGCTGGGCGTCGTCACCTGGTTCATCTGGTGGTTCGCGACCCCGTGGCTGATGCGAGCCCGGGCCGCGGTCGACCGGTGGTTCCTCGCCTACAGCCGCACCGAGCGGCTCGAGCAACGGGTGCAGGTCCTGACCGAGACCCGGGCCGACGCCGTCGACCACTCCGCAGCCGAGCTGCGCCGTCTCGAGCGTGACCTCCACGACGGGGCGCAGGCCCGGCTCGTCGCGCTGTCGATGAGCCTGGGCATGGCGGACGCCGCGTTCGACGCGGACCCCGAGCAGGCGCGCCGGCTCATCCAGGACGCCCGCGCGACCACCTCGTCCGCGATCGGCGACCTGCGGTCGGTGGTGCGCGGCATCCATCCCCCGGTGCTGGCCGACCGCGGCCTCGGCGGCGCCGTGCAGGCGATCGCACTCGACATGGCGATTCCGGTCTCGGTCAACGCCCAGCTCGACGGGCGGCCCCCGGCGCCGGTGGAGGCGTGTGTGTACTTCGCCGTCGCCGAGTGCCTGGCCAACGTCGTCAAGCACTCCGGCGCCGAGCACGCGTGGATCACGCTGGAGCACCGTGACGGGGTCCTGCACGCCCTCGTCGGCGACGACGGCGCGGGCGGCGCCGATCCGCAGGCCGGTACCGGCATGCTGGGCGTGATGCGGCGGCTGGCGGCGTTCGACGGCACCATGTCGGTGTCGAGCCCGACCGGCGGCCCGACCCTGATCACCCTGGAGGTGCCGTGCCCGCTGGACTCAGACTCGTCCTCGCGGAGGACCACGCCCTCCTCCGGGCCGGACTGATCCAGCTCCTCGAGGGCAACGGCTTCACGATCCTGCACGCGGTCGACAACGCCCCGGCGCTCGCGCACGCACTCCTCGACCCCGACGCGGACGCCGCGGTCCTCGACGTGCGGCTGCCCCCGACGCAGACCGACGAGGGCCTGCGCGCGGCGATCGCGGTGCGCGAGGCGCGGCCCGGCTTCCCGGTGATGGTGCTCTCGCAGTACGTCGAGCAGCTCTACGCCCGCGAGCTGCTGGCGTCCGGCACCGGCGCCGTCGGCTACCTGCTCAAGGACCGCGTGTCCGACGTCGCGGAGTTCGTCGACGGCGTACGCCGCGTCGCGGCCGGCGGCACCGTCCTCGACCCCGAGGTCGTCGCCACCGTGATGGCGCGCCGCCACGACGAGCCGCTGGACCGGCTCTCGCCGCGCGAGCGCGAGGTGCTCGGCCTGATGGCCGAGGGCCGCTCGAACGCCGCGATCGCGGCGCACCTGCACGTCACCGAGAAGGCCGTCGCCAAGCACATCAACGGCATCTTCACCAAGCTCGACCTGCCCCTCGACGAGGACGACCACCGCCGCGTGCGGGCCGTGCTCGCCTGGCTGCGGGTCTAGCGAGTGGGACGCGCAGTCAGGCCACGTCCAGCTCGAACCAGACGGTCTTCCCCGGAGCTCCGTCCCGGTGCGGGTGCCAACCCCACCGGTCGGCGAGCTCGTCGACCAGGAACAGACCGCGACCGGACTCTCCCTCGTCGCGGGAGCCGGTCATGGCATCGGCCGCTCGCTGCGCCCCACTTCGCGGCGCCGGCTGATCGTCGGAGGTGTCGGAGACCGCTACGCGCAAGGTCCGGTCTGCGACCACCGCATCGAGCACTGCGGCCTTGCCGGAGTGGATGACAGCGTTCGCGACCAGCTCGGTCGTCAGGAGCGCTGCAACGTCGGCGCGGTCTTCGCTGATCGGCGGAGGTGGGACGTTCGCACACAGGTCACGAACGGCGTGACGGGCGGTGCGTGCTGACTGGGGTTCAGCCTCCAGTCGCAGGGTCGTCTCGACCCGCCTCGTCACGGGCCGGCTGCCACGGGCATCCGTGCGGACGTCCGTGCGGGCGTCGTGCGTAGCGGCATCAGGGTTCGGACGTTCCACAAGGTCGCGGTCCACAAGCGTCTCCCGTCGAATCCGGTGTGTTGTCATCCTTGCCGCGCTCACCGCAGCGAAACGTAGGCCACCTCACACCTCGCCCCATCCGCATCCCGCAGCACTGCCGACAGCAGAACATGGCGTGTCCATAGTCCGCCCGGAGTCGCTCGTCCGTGCTTCCCCGCCTGCGCGAGACACCGATGGGCGAGACAGGTCGGCGCGACCTCGGCCCGGCGACCCTGCCCGCGTGACCCTGCGCGCGTGACGCCCGCTCGTGGGACTACTCGCGCCCTCTCGCACCGCCGTTCACTGGTCCGCACCACACGGCCCCCGGCATGAGAGGACAGGTGCGATGACCCAGTCGTCAACCGAGTTCGAGGACGAGCTCGAGATGGAGCACGAGTACGAGGACGAGGCGTTCCTCGGCGGTCTCGCCAAGATCGCCGGCGGCCTCCTCGGCGAGGAGGAGTACGAGTTCGAGGACGAGTACGAAGGCGAGCTCGAGGACGAGTACGAGATGGAGCTCGAGTCCGAGTACGAGTTCGAGGACGAGTACGAAGGCGAGTTCGAGGACGAGTTCGAGATGGAGCTCGAGTCCGAGTTCGAGTCGGAGGGCGAGTACGAGGCCGAGGACGAGTACGAAGGCGAGTACGAGCTCGAGGACGAGTACGAAGGCGAGTACGAGGACGAGCTCGAGTCGGAGGAGGAGTTCTTCTTCAAGAAGATCGGCCGGGCGATGCGCAAGGTCCCGTTCCGCAAGATCCTCAAGGTCGCCGGCCCCCTGGTCGCGACCGCGGTCGGCGGACCGGCGGCCGGCATGCTGGCCAAGGCCGTTGCCTCCCAGCTCGAGGGCGAGTTCGAGGACGAGCTCGAGTCGGAGCTGGAGGAGATGGCCACCGCGCCGGTGACCAGTTCCCAGGCGGAGGCCGAGTACCTCGCCGCCCGCGCCGCCACCACCGAGTCCGAGTCGGAGGCCGAGAGCTTCGTCGGCTCGGCCGTCGCGATGACGATCAGCCCGCGCGACCGCGCCGAGCTCGAGCGGCTGCTGCCGAACCTGCTCCGGGGCGCGTCGGTGCTCACCAAGATCCTGCACCGCAACCCCGCCACCCGGCCGGGCGTGCGGATGGTCCCCGGGATCGTCGGCTCGACCGCCAGCACGCTCGCCCAGATGCAGGCGTCCGGCCGCCGGATCACCCCGGCCGAGGTCGGCGCCGTCATGGCCGGCAGCACCCAGCGGGTGCTCGGCGACCCGCGCTGGCAGCGCGCCGTCACCCGGCGCCACGCCCGCGGCCTGGCCCACGTGCACCGGCGCCGTCACCACGGCGGCCGCCGCCCGCGCGGCTACCGCCCGGGTCCCCGGCGTACCGGACGGCCGGCGTACCGCCGCACCACGACCGTGCGCCGCGGTCCCGTCACCGTGCGCAGGCGTCCCACCCAGGTCCGGACCGTGCGGTCGCGCGCGAAGGTCGGGCGTCCCCGTCCCGGCGTCGTCCGCGTGGTGACCCCGGTGCGCATCCCCGCCAAGGGCGGCCGGCCGGCACGGACCGTGAAGGTCGTCAGCGACGTCAAGGTCCCCCGCGGGGCTGTCCCGTCCGGACGCCCGATCCCGGTGACCGCGAAGAAGCGGCGCTGAACCCCCACACCGACACAGGAGTCGACATGACCACGTTGAACCACCGCTATCCCGCGATCCAGGGCGAGTACGAGGACGAGTTCGAGGACGAGTACGAGCTCGAGGGCGAGTTCGAGGACGAGGCGTTCCTCGGCGGCCTGGCCAAGATCGCCGGCTCCCTCCTCGGCGAAGGCGAGTACGAGGACGAGTACGAAGCCGAGTTCGAGGACGAGTACGAGGAGGAGGCCTTCTTCGGGGGGCTGGCCAAGATCGCCGGCTCGCTGCTCGGCGAGGGCGAGTACGAGGGCGAGTACGAGCTCGAGGAGGAGGGCGAGTACGAGTTCGAGTTCGAGGCGGAGGCCGAGGCCGAGATGGAGTCCGAGTTCGAGCTCGAGGACGAGTTCGAGGAGGAGGCCGAGGAGGAGGCCGAGGGCTTCGTGAACCCGGTACGCCGCATCTACCGCGACGCCGAGTCGATGGCCAACCTCGCGGTCCGCGCCGAGCGCGCGCAGAGCGAGGCGGAGGCCGAGGCGTTCGTCGGGGCCCTGGTGCCGCTGGCGTCGAAGCTCATCCCCCGCGCCGCGAAGCTGATCGCGAAGAACGCGCCGACCCTGGTCAAGGGCGCGAGCCGGATCGCCCGGCAGCTGCGCCGCAACCCGCAGACCCGCAGGCTCGTGCGCGGCCTCCCGGTCGTGCTCCAGCGGACCGCCCAGAGCCTCGCCGACCAGGCCGCGAACGGCAAGGAGATCGACGCGACCACGGTGGTCCGCACGCTCGGCACGATGACCGGCCGGGTCCTCGGTCCGCGGCGTCGCCGGCGCGCGATCCGCGCGGTCAACACGTTCGACCGTCGCTACCGGCGCCGCGCCCAGTGGGCACGCCGCCAGCGCCCGGTCCGCATCCACGGTCGCGGCGTACGCCGTCCGGGCGTCCGCGCCCCGATGCGTCGTCCGGTGAACCGGCGGGTGAACCGCCGTGTCCGCCGTCGCTGAGCGGGTCGGCCCGCGTCAGCCCGTGCCCGTCGCCCGGGTGCGGAGGGCCGACTCCGCACCCGGACGCGCCGCGGTGGTGGCACGACACACCCCGCTGGTGTCGTTCTCGACCGGGCAGGGCGTCAACGTCCGCCGGCACTTCGAGGCGCTGCGGGACTTCCGCCGCAACGAGTTCGGCACGTCGATCGCCCGGCCGTCCGAGGGTCACGTGCAGGCCGTCAACGAGCTGCTCGGCCGGTTGCGCCGGCCGCTGGAGCGCGCGGTGTCCGACGTCGAGCGCGCCGGTCGCCAGGCCGCCCGCAACCCGGGCGCCTCCGACCTCGCCGAGCTGCTCCGGCTCAAGAGCAAGGCCCACGACTGGGTCCGCGCGACCGAGCGGGTGTGGGACTTCTACTACGAGCTGTTCGGCCAGCGGCAGGGCTCGTTCGGGCCGTGGCTCTACGCGTGCGACCGGATCGCGCTGGACTGCTACCAGCACATCTACATGCACCTCGGCCAGGCCCGGTCGATCCCGAGCCCGGCCCCGTTCGCCTACATGCGCACCGGCTTCTCCCCCGCGACGTACCGGCGCAACATCCCGCTGCGCAAGCTCGGGCGGCAGCTCAACCCGTTCCCGCTCGTGCAGCTGCCGTACCACCGGATGGTGAACCCCTGGACGATGGGCGCGATCCTGCACGAGGTCTGCCACAACCTGCAGAACGAGCTCGGGCTCGAGAACGAGATCCCGCGCGTCGTCTACCGCCGGCTGCGTGCCGCCGGGATGTCGGCCGGGGTCGCGCGCACCTACGCCCGGTGGAACCGGGAGATCTTCGCGGACCTGGTCGGGTGCATGCTCGGCGGCGAGGCGTTCGTCGCGTCGTTGATGGACGTGATCGGCCGGACCCCCGAGCAGGCGCTGGCGTTCTCGCCGCACGGCGTGCACCCCACGCCGTACCTGCGCACGTTCATCTCCACGCACCTGCTGCGCCGGATGGGCTTCGACGAGACCGCCACGCAGTACGAGCGGATCTGGACGCGGCTCTACCCGACGACGGCCGGTACGACGATCCCGCGGGCGGTGCTGGCCAGCCGCAAGGAGGCGGCCGCGATCGTGGTGGACGCGATGTGCTGGACCAAGTTCCCCTCGCTCGGCAACAAGTCCGTGCGTGAGGTCATCACGTTCGCGCCGCAGCAGCAGGCGATGATCGACGAGGCCGCCGGCCGGCTCGCCAAGGGCATCGATCCCGGTGTCGTGCCCGAGCGGTTCCTCATCGGCGCCGTCCGGGTCGCGGTGGACCGCGGCCTGGCGACGCCCGAGACCGCGATGCGCAACTTCTACGCCGCGCTCTCGGAGGGCTGACCGATGACCATCGCGCACGCGCTCCAGGACCTGCGGGCCTCGACCAGCCGGCTGTCCGAGGCGGTCACCGAGCTGGTGATGATCGCCCACGAGGACCGGCCGGACGGCAGCGAGACCGCCGCGGTCGACCACTTCGCCGAGCAGGTCTCCGAGCTCCAGAGCTCGGTCGTGATCGCCCACCACGAGCTCTCCCGCATCGACGGCCCGAAGCGGCTCGCCGACCGGATGGGGCTCGTGGACGAGGCGATCGCCGCGGCCGCGCTGCTCTACTGGCGCGACCTCCGCTCGTACGACGCCACCTCGGCCATGCGCCAGGCCGCCCGCCGCGGTGGCCAGGACTGGCGGTCGTGGCAGGTGAGCATCGAGCAGTCCCAGCACCGGTGCGAGCAGCCCCTGCTCGACGCCACGACCGCCGCCCGCGCCGTCTGGGTCGAGCTCGCCGAGCTGGTCTCGCTCTGGCTGGCGCACCCGCCACCGGTCCCCGTCCCCGACCCGTCCCCGACCACCGACGCCGGCGTACCGGCAGCAGAGAACACCAGGAGGAGCACATGAGCTCACAGTCATGCGGCCACATCCCCGTCGTCGACGTCGACCAGGCCTTCCCGGCGCTGGTGGGCACGTCGGCCGGCTCCACGGCCGGCGCCACGCACGACCTGGGCCCCACGGTCCGCGCGGCGATCCGCGACGTCCTCGGCGTGCGCAGCCGCGAGGAGGACGCCAAGGCGTTCACCGACGCGCTCACCGCGGCGTTCCGGCTCACCTGGGTCGAGGGCCACGTCGAGTCGCAGTTCGTGCCCCGCGGCTACGCGATCCAGGCCGACCTCGGCGCCGTCACCGGCGGCCAGGCCTCGCTGTACCGGCGCGCGATGGTGTCCCGCACCGAGATCCTCCGGATCCTCGACGGCCTCACCGCGCTGCGCAACGACGGCGACGACGAGGACATGGACGCCTACCGCACCATCGTCCGCAACGCCGTGCAGAGCCTGGTCGACGAGATCGGCGCCGCCGGCGGACCGCGGGTCGGGATGGTGGACGCCTACTTCACCGGCCTGACCGGCGGCGACCACGGACAGTCCCCCGACACGATCGGCGGCCAGCTCGGCGCCCTGCGCGACCGGTTCGGCCTGATCGACGACAACGTCAACACGATCGAGGAGGAGGGACTGCGGACGGCGTTCTGGACGCTGGTCGACATGGTCCGCGACCTCAAGGAGGCGTGGGACTCCCAGTCCCTGCACTTCGGCGGCGGCGACGGCGCCGGCTTCCTCGGCACCGAGCTGATCCTGCTCTCGCGGCTGATGGAGGCGGCGGCCGACCAGACCGAGGAGCTCGAGAACATCTTGGACTCCGTGCTGATCCCCCAGTCGGAGCGGCAGACCATCCGGCTGCACGACCGGTCGAACCTCACGCTCGACGGGCTGATCTCCTGGCTGCGCGCCTTCCTGTCCGACGAGGGCCGCCGGCTGGCGCAGGACGCCGGGCGCGACGGCATCGTGTCGGCCCTGACGCCGACCGTGCTCGCGCTGGCGCAGACGTTCAAGCGGTTCCTGGCCGACCCGATCATCCCGCGCGAGCCGCGGGCCGGACGGGTGCCGATCCAGTACCTCCCCGTCGGCTGCTGCCAGCAGTGGCCGGCCGGCATGTACTCCGCGCGCGTGCAGATCGCCGTGTCCAGCCTGTGCCGGCTGCTGATGGACCTGGCCCGGACCGCGCAGCGGATCGGGCGCTGGGCCGGGGTCGTCGTCATCGACGTCACCGTCTCGGAGGTCACCGGTCGCGTCGACGACGGCAGGCAGTCGCGCGCGGCGAACGTCGAGTTCCGCGGCCTGAACATGCGGCCGTCGTACATCCCGGCGTTCGTGAAGGAGGAGGTCCGCGCCAAGGGCGAAGGTCGCTGCACGGCCGAGCAGCTCACGCTCGACGACCTGGTCCTGCCGATGGACCTGTCCGCGACCTCGGACGGCGAGAGCGTCTCCGCGCTGTTCCGCATCGCGCCCGTGCAACGCGTCCTCGGCGAGGCCGGCGTCGAGTTCGACCGGGCCGGGGTGCTGCTGCCCGCCGCCGACGTGCCGATCGCGATCCTCGACCTGGAGACCGGTGCCGTCGTGCACGCGCCGTGGCCGACGACGTGGCCACGGCTCACGCGGGCCGACCGGCCGCGTGACGTCGGCAAGGGCCGGCACGTCCCGGACCCCGACGACGATGACCCGGACTGGAAGGTCGCCGACTACCGGCTGCACACCCGGCCGCGCTTCGACGACGACACGATCGACGGCGACGGCTTCCCACTCAGCGCCCGCAGCCTCGACTTCGATCTCGACGACGACCCCGACGAGGTCCAGGCCGCCGCCGAGGGGATGGCGAGCCTCGGCGCCGCGCTGCACGGCCAGTCCGTGTTCGCCCAGGCGAGGTACGACGCCCTGCTCGAGAACGCTCGGCTGCACCGCGACGCGGTCGCGCGGGCCGAGGGCCGACGCGGCGTGCTGGCCGCGCAGATCGAGGCCCAGGACGGCAAGCGGAACGCCGCGGGCGTCCGCAAGGACCAGCGCGACAAGATCGCGTCCGAGATCAGACGGCTCCGACGGCAGATGCGCGACGTCGACGGCGAGCTGACCGACTGCAACGACAAGCTCGCGCAGACCGAGGCCGAGCTGGCCGTGGCCGAGAAGCAGGTGGAGGCGCTTCGCGAGGCGCTGCAGAAGACCGACGGCGTCAAGCGGTACGTCGAACGTCGCCAGTCGAAGGTCGCCGCCATGAACGGCCGGACCACGGGTGAGGAGCACTGAGATGCTGACCGAGAAGGAATACCAGGAGCGGATCGACCGGATCCACGCGCTGCGCGAGCAGGTCGCCGACCGGCTCTCGGGGAGCCTGGTGTCGAACCCGGCCCTCGCCGAGGAGCTCAACGGCCAGATCGACGACCTCGTCGCCGCCGCCGTGCGCGCCGACGAGGCCGCCGGCAGGCCGCCGGACCTCGGCCTCGCGTCGCTGGTCGGCCTCGGCCCCGAGGCGGCCCAGCACTTCGGCGAGACGCTGACCTCGCAGGGCGTCACGCCGTACGACGACAACGTCAACTCCGAGCGCATCGTCGCCGTCGGCGACCTGTACTACCTGTACCAGCACGAGGCGATCGGCGTGTTCAAGGTCGTGCAGAAGCTCAAGGAGCTGTTCGAGTCCGGCGCGGTCCGGCTGTCGAGCGGGCCGGGCGCCTACCGGCTCTACCAGTTCGACCGGCGCGACGTGCTGCGCTACACGCGCAAGGACCGGTGGGACGCCTACCGGCGGGTGCTCGGCTACGGCAAGGGCCTCGGGTCCGCGCAGAGCCGCCCGAACACCGACTTCCACCTGCTGTTCGGGCACTTCGTCAACCAGGTCACGCTGTTCTGGCGCGACAAGCGCATCTCGGACGTGATCCGCGAGCGCGCGCTCGACCCGAGCTTCGGCTCGATCGCGGTGGTCCGGCGCTCCGGGCTCGACCTGCGCAACAACCTCAAGTTCACGTCGTTCGGTCACCTGAACGTGCTGCGCGTCGAGGTCATGCAGGTGCTCGAGGAGTGCTTCCGCATCCTCGGCTCGGAGGACGTCAAGGACCTGTTCGGCGCCGACAACGCGTGGGACGTCGTGGACGAGGTCCTGATCCGGTACTTCGACGAGCGGCTCCAGAGCTCGCCGCGGCAGCGGATGGCCGTCACCGGCCGGGAGGTGCTGCGCTGGCTCGCCGGTCCGCACATCCTGGAGACCGGGCGCGGCGAGTTCGAGACGCTGCTGATGGACATCGCCGAACCCGCCGAGGAGTGGCTGACGTCGGCCCAGGCCATGAGCCTGGCCCGGCGCACCGGCACCGACCGGGTGCTCCCCTGGGAGCAGCTCGGCCAGTCCGGGGTCGCGGCCCCGGTCGCCCACCGCAGCCCGCTCACGGTGCCGCCGCTCGTGCAGCCGCGCCGTGCGGCGCCGCCGGTGTACCCGCGACGTAGCGGTCGCGGCACCTACCGCGGCAGCCGTGGTGGCGTGCGCCCGAGTCGTCGGTAGCCGGGCTCCGCGTGATGGACGCCCGGCTCGGGGAGGCCCGACGTGCTGCTGCGCGGGCCGCCCCGGCCGCGCTGGACGACCTCGAGGCGTGGCTGCGGATCCCGTCCGTGAGCCGCACCCGCGAGGTCGGCCGCGCCGCCGACTGGGTGACGGCGTACCTGCGCCGATGTGGGTCGCAGGTACGCCGGCTGCCCGGGCCGGTCGTCGTCGCGCGGACCCGTGGCCGGGGCGGCGCCACGTGCGTCGTCTACGGCCACCTCGACGTGAAGCCGCCCGGTCCGGGCTGGACGACGCAGCCCTTCCGCCCGGTGCGGCTCGGGCACCGGCTGCAGGCCCGCGGTGCCAGTGACGACAAGGGCCAGCTGATGGCGCACCTGGTGGCGCTGCGCGCGTGGTCGCGGTACGGCGGCCCGCCCGGGGACGTCGTCACGATCGTGGACGGCGCCGAGGAGGTCGGCAGCCCCGGCCTCGGCGCGGCGCTGTCCGGCCTGCGTGAGCCGGTCGCGGGCGTGGTCGTGGTCGACACCCGAGCGGCGGGTCCCCGGCGGCCGACGGTGACGCTGAGCCAGCGCGGCGCCGTGCCGGTGCGCCTGGTGGTCGACGTCGGCGGGCAGCCGGTCCACGCGGGCCGGCTCGGCGGGGCGGTGGTCGACCCGGCGCTGGTCCTGGCCGACCTGCTCGGCCGCGCCTCCCGCGAGCTCGACCGGCTCCCCCGGCCACCCAGCCCGTGGCCGGCGCACCCGACGGCGGCCGCGATCCGCTCCGCCGCCGGCCGCCGGGCGGTGCACGCCGACGACCTGCCCGGGCGCGCCACGCGCCGCGGCACGCTGACGGTGAACCGGGTGCACGCCGCGGCCGCGGCCGGCGCCGTGCCGACCCGCGCCGCAGCATCGGTCGACGTACGCCTGCCGCCGGGGTCGCGGCCGGCCGCCGTGCTGGCCCGGCTCGAGCGGACGCTGCGACGCGCGCTGCCGCCCGGGGTGCGGCTCACGCTGCGCACCGGGACCGGGGACGGCGGGTCGCTGCTCGACCCGCCGTCCGCGGCCCGCGCGGCCGTCGACGCGGCGTGCCGCGCGGGCTACGGGCGGCGTACGACGACCGCCGCGTCGGGCGGTTCCATCCGCGCGGTCGACGTGCTGCGCCGCGTCTACGGCACGGCGCCGGTGCTGCTCGGGCTCGGGCCTGCGGACGACGGGGCGCACGGGCCGGACGAGTACCTCGACCTGCGCGAGTGGCCTGCCCAGGTGGACACCCACGTCGTCCTGCTGGAACGGATGGCCGCCGTCCGAACCACCCAGATGGACCACGGCAGGTGTCCGCCCGACGGTGCTACGTTCGCAAAGCCGGACGTTCGCATGGGGCCGAGGACGCCGGCACCGGACGCTCGGGAGCCCAGATGATCACGCACTCCAGTGACCAGGCCAGTGACCAGCACAGGGACCAGGCCAGTCGCCATCTCGCGGAGCCGGAACGTCTCGACGCGCTGCTCCAGCAGGTGTGCGAGATAGTCCAGGGCGGCCGGTACGACACCGACGAGCGCGAGGGCGTGCTGCTCGACGTGACCGTGGGACAGGTGCGCTGCCTGCTGGTGCACCAGGAGCCGTCGCGTGTCACCCTGTCGCCGCGCGAGCGGCAGATCGCGTTGATGGTCGCGCACGGGCGCACCAACCAGGCGATCGCGACGTCGCTCGACATCAGCGTGTGGACGGTGTCGACGCACCTGCGCCGGATCTTCGCCAAGCTCGCGGTGTCCAGCCGCGCCGAGATGGTCGCGCGTCTGCTCGCGGACCATGACTACTCGCCCATGGTCCTTCGGGACTAGGCGAGGACCGACCGCACCGCGTCTCGCGCCGACAGCGGGTCGGCGGCGGCAAGCGCGGCCTCGGCGGCGTCCTCGCAGTCGTCGACGGTCGCCCGAGCGAGCTGCGCGCCGACCGGGCGGACGGCGGCCGCGGCCATGGACAACGACGTGATCCCCATGCCGACGAGCACGCACGCGAGCAGCGGGTCCGCAGCGGCCTCGCCGCAGACGCCGACCGGCTTGCCGGCCCGGCGTCCCGCCTCGGCAGTGATCGCGATCAGCTGGAGCACGGCGGGCTGCCACGGGTCGGTGAGGTGCGCGAGGTCGGTGGCCATCCGGTCGGCCGCCATCGTGTACTGGGTCAGGTCGTTGGTGCCGATCGAGAGGAAGTCGACGACCTCGAGCATCCGGTGCGCGAGCAGTGCCGCGCTGGGCACCTCGACCATCACGCCGGCCTTCAGCCCGCGGGCGCGCACCTTGGCGGCGAACTCCGCGGCCTCGGCGACGGTCGCCACCATCGGTGCCATCACCCAGGCCTCGGTGCCGGTCGACGCGGCCGCGCGCTGGATGGCGTCGAGCTGGCGGTCGAGGAGCCCCGGGTTCTCGAAGGACAGCCGCAGCCCGCGAACGCCGAGGGCGGGGTTCTCCTCGCCCTCGAGGGTCGCGTAGGCGACCGGCTTGTCCGAGCCGGCGTCGAGGGTGCGTACGACGACGTACCGGTCGTCGCCGAACGCCTCCAGCACCTCGGCGTAGATGTCGGCCTGCTCCTCGACGGACGGCTCGTCCGTGCGGTTGAGGAAGCTCAGCTCGGTGCGGAACAGGCCGACGCCCTGCACGGGCGCGCTCGCGGCCGACCGGGCGGACTCGCCGTCGGCGACGTTCGCGAGGATCTTCACCGGCTCGCCGTCCGCCGTACGCCCCGGCCCGCTCCAGGACGCGAGCGCGGCGCGGGCGGCGACGTCCGCGACGACCCGCGTCTGAGCGGCCTCCGCGTCGGGTGCGGTCTCGACGGTGCCGGCGGTGCCGTCGACGAGCACCGCGGTGCCGGTGGCGACCGTCATCGCTCCCGCCACACCGACGACACACGGGATGGCGAGCTGCCGGGCGATGATCGCGGTGTGGCTGGTCGGGCCACCTCTCTCGGTGACCAGCGCGACGACCAGGGCCGGGTCGAGGCCGGCGGTGTCCGCGGGAGCGAGGTCCTCGGCGACCAGGACGCACGGCGCGGCTGGGACGCCGACACCGGGCTCCGGCTCGCCGACCAGGTGCGCGACGATCCGCAGCTCGATGTCGCGCAGGTCCGTCACCCGCTCGGCCATCAGGCCGCCCATCCCGGTGAACACGGTGACGAACTGCTCGACGCCCGCGTGCACCGCGGCCAGCAGGTCCTCCCCCGCGCGCAGGTGCTTGCGGACCGCGCCCCGCAGGCCCTTGTCACGGGCCAGGCCGGCGCCCGCCGTCAACACGTTGGCGGCGTCACCGGACGCGGCCGCGGCCTTGCGTACGAACCCGTCGGACACGGCCTGGGCGGCGTCGTCGTACGCCGCGAGCGCCGCGTCCGCGTCGGCGTAGGCCGCAGCGTCGAAGCGTGCGATCGCCTCCGGCGAGACCTCGGCCCGCACGACCAGCGCGGGAGCGAAGGCCACGCCCGGAACCACGGGCGTGCCCCGGAGAGCGGGTTCTGAGCTGGTGACCATGACCACAGTCAACACCGCCCCAGGGTTGACAGTCAACACGTTCGGGCGTAAAACAACATATACACAGATTCACCCGACCCGGAGGAGCGCGACCAGCATGTACGCCGAGGAGCGCCAGCAGGCGATCGCGCAGCTCGTCATCGAGCGCGGCCGGGTGTCGGTCAACGAGATCGCGGCGCAGTTCGACGTCACCACCGAGACCGTGCGCCGCGACCTCTCCGCCGTGGAGCGGATCGGACTGGTCCGCCGGGTGCACGGTGGCGCGGTGCCGGCCTCGGCGCTCGCGGCGATCGAGGCCGGGCTCCTCGAGCGCGACCAGGCGAACACCGACGCGAAAGACCGGATCGCCGAAGCCGCGCTCGACCTGCTTCCGCCCGCGGACGGGACCGTGCTGCTCGACGCCGGCTCGACGACCGGCCGGCTGGCCCGCCAGCTCCCCCGCGACCTCCGGCTCACCGTCGTCACGCACGCCGTCCCGGTCGCGGCGCGGCTCGCTGGGGGGCCGAACGTCGACCTGCACCTGTTGCCCGGCCGGGTCCGGTCCACCACCCAGGCCGCGGTCGGCGCCGACACCGTGATCGCGCTCGAGCGGATCCGTGCCGACGTCGCGTTCGTCGGCACCAACGGGCTCAGCGTCGGGCACGGGCTGTCCACGCCCGACCGTGACGAGGCCTCGACCAAGCGCGCCATGGTCGCCGCCGCGCGCCGCGTGGTCTGCCTGGCCGACTCCAGCAAGGTCGGCACCGAGTCGCCGATCCGGTTCGCCGAGCTCGCCGAGGTCGACGTCGTGGTCACCGACGCCGGGATCGCCGCCGCCGACCGGCGCGACCTCGAGCGCGCCGGCGTCCAGGTCGTGGTCGCATGATCCTCACGCTGACCCCGAACCCCAGCCACGACCGCACCGTCGCGCTCGGCGGGAGGCTCGAGCGGGGCGCCGTGATCCGCGTCGAGTCGGTGACCTCGCAGGCCGGCGGCAAGGGCGTGAACATCTCCCGCGCGTCGGTCTCGGCGGGCATCCCCTCCATCGCCGTCCTGCCGGCCGACCCCGACGACCCGTTCGTGCACGAGCTGCTGAGCGCCGGCATCGACTGCCGACCGGTCCCGACGTCGGGCACGCTGCGGGTCAACCTCACGATCAGCGAGCCCGACGGCACCACCACCAAGCTCAACAGCCCCGGCCCGACGGTCGACCGCGAGGTGCTCACCGCGCTGACCGACTCGTTGCGCCGCCGCGCCAAAGACGCCGACTGGGTGGTGCTGGCCGGCTCGCTGCCACCGGGTGCGCCCGTCGAGTGGTACGCCGAGCTGGTGGCCGCGCTGCGAGGCCAGACCGCCCGGATCGCGGTCGACACCAGCGACGCCCCGCTCCGCGCCCTGGTCGACGGCCTCGACCTGGGAGCGCCACACCTGATGAAGCCGAACGGCGCGGAGCTCGCCTCACTGACAGGCACCCCCGCCGCCGGCGACGCGCTCGAGGCCGACCCGCCCGCCGCCGCGCGCGCCGCCCGCACGCTGGTGGACCGCGGCGTCGAGGCCGTGCTCGCCACGCTCGGCCCGCACGGCGCCGTCCTGGTGACCGCCGACGGGGCCTGGCACGCGACCCCGCCGCCGGTCGACGTGGTCAGCACCGTCGGCGCCGGTGACTCCAGCCTCTTCGGCTACCTCCTCGGGGACCTGCGCCAGCAGGCACCCGCCGACCGACTCGCTCTGGCAGTCGCCTACGGCAGCGCCGCCGCAGGCCTCCCCGGCACGACCATCCCCCACCCCCGCCAGGTGCACCCCGAGCAGGTCTCGGTGCGCGCCCTCGACCTCACCCCGGGAGGGTGACATGACCGATCTCATCAACGCAGGACTGGTGCGTCTCGACGCCGACCTCGGCTCCGAGAAGCACGAGGTGATCCGTGCCCTCGCGCGGATCGTCGGCGACGCCGATCGCGCCGCGGACGTGGACCAGCTCATCGAGGACGCGTTCGCCCGCGAGGCGACGTCGGCGACGGGACTGCCCGGCGGCATCGCGATCCCGCACTGCCGCACCGAGGGCGTGACCGAGCCGGTGCTGGCGTTCGCCCGGCTCGAGCCGAAGGTCGACTTCGGCGCCAAGGACGGCCCGGCCGACCTCGTGTTCCTGATCTGCGCCCCGGCCGGCGGCGGCAACACCCACCTCCAGCTGCTCACCAAGCTGGCGCGGGCACTGGTGAAGCCCGCGTTCACCGACTCGTTGCGCGACGCCGAGACCCCCGAGCAGGTGGCCGAGCTGGTCAGCGACGTGGTCGGCACCGCTCCCCCGGCCGCTCCCGCTCCAGCCGCGTCCGCCCCGGCAGCCGCGGCGCCGGCGAAGCGCCGCAGCCTGGTCGCGGTCACCGCCTGCCCGACCGGCATCGCGCACACCTACATGGCCGCCGAGGCCCTCGAGGCCGCGGCCGAGCGGGCTGGAGTCGACCTCGCCGTCGAGACCCAGGGCTCGGCGGGCGCCAAGCCGCTCGCCCCTGCCACCATCGCCGCGGCGGAGGCCGTGATCTTCGCGGTCGACGTCGGGGTCCGCGACCGGCACCGGTTCGCCGGCAAGCCGCTGGTGTCCTCGGGAGTGAAGCGCCCCTTCGACCAGGCCGACGAGATGATCGCCGAGGCGCTGCGCTACGCCGACGACCCGAACGCCCCGCGCGTCGAGGGTTCCGGCGGCAGCGGCGGTGGCAGCGCCGGTGACGGCTCGGGGGCCGCCACCGGCGGCGCGGGCGAGTCCTGGGGTGGTCGCACCCGCCGGGTGCTGATGACCGGGGTGTCGTACATGATCCCGTTCGTCGCCGCGGGCGGCCTGCTGATCGCCCTGTCGTTCCTGCTCGGCGGCTACGAGATCGTCGGCCCGTACGGCGACATCGCCGTCAACAACTCGATCTTCGACCTTCCCGACCCGGAGGCCCTCGGCCTCGAGCACGCGCTGTTCGGCTCCGGGCTCGCGGCCTACATCGGCGCGTTGTTCTTCATCATCGGCAAGACGGCGTTCATGCTGTTCATCCCGGCGCTGGCCGGCTACATCGCCTACGCGATCGCGGACCGGCCGGGCATCGCCCCCGGCTTCGTCATGGGTGGCCTTGCGGGGAACATCTTCAACGTCCAGACGTCCGCCGACCCGGCGGTCTCGATGCCCGTGACCGGGTTCATCGGCGCGATCATCGGTGGCGTGCTCGCCGGCGTCGTCGCGCACTGGATCGGCGGCTGGAAGGTGCCGACCTGGGCCCGCGGCCTGATGCCGGTGATGGTGATCCCGCTCTTCACCTCGGTCATCGTCGGGCTGCTGATGATCATCGTGTTCGGCAAGCCGATCGCCTGGCTGATGGAGCAGCTCACCGAAGGGTTGAACAGCCTCAGCGGCGGCTCGGCGATCATCCTCGGCGTCATCTTGGGCCTGATGATGGCCTTCGACATGGGCGGCCCGCTCAACAAGGTGGCCTACAGCTTCGCCGCCGCAGGCGTCGGCGCGGCCGGCGCGGCCAGCGACTCCCCCGAGCTGAAGATCATGGCGGCCGTCATGCTCGCGGGCATGGTCCCGCCGATCGCGCTCGCGCTGGCCACCGTGCTCCGTCCTCGGCTGTTCACCTCCGCCGAGGACGAGAACGGCAAGGCGGGCTGGGCGCTCGGGCTGTCGTTCATCACCGAGGGCGCCATCCCGTTCGCCGCGGCCGACCCGTTCCGCGTGATCCCGGCGATCATGCTCGGCAGCGCGGTCACCGGCGGACTGTCCATGGCCATGGACGTCGCGGTCCGGGCCCCGCACGGCGGCATCTTCGTGCTGTTCGCCGTGCACAACATCCTCGGCTACTTCATCGCGCTGATCGCCGGCACGGTGGTCGGGGCGGTTGCCGTGATCGTGCTCAAGTCCATCGGGCGAAGCCCGGCCCACGAGTCCGCGGACGACCGCGAGCTCGCCACCACCTGACCTAGGAGATTTCCATGCCCAGCAAGACCGTCACCGTCGGCTCCTCCGTCGGCCTGCACGCCCGGCCCGCGCAGATCATCTCCGAGGCCGTCGAGGAGCTCGACGTCGAGGTGCTGATCGGCATCCCCGGCGACGAGCCGGTCGACGCCAGCTCCTCACTCCTGATCATGACCCTCGGCGCCGGCCCCGGCGACCAGGTCGAGGTCAGCAGCGACGACCAGGCCGCACTCGACGCGATCGTCGCCCTGGTCGAGAAGGACCTCGACGCCTAACGGTTCCGGTAGGCCAGGTAGACCGCTCGCATGCCCACGGCCCGCTCGAGCTCGCGGGTGACGCTGCCGAAGAACTGGGCGCGGTAGGCCTCGTCGGTCACGGTCGAGACCGTCAGGTAGAGGCCCGAGAACGACGCGAGGAACGCCGAGACCTGCACGAGCGCGCGCGACGGGTTGAACGGGTCCGGTGTCTGCCAGCCCTCCATCACGGTCTCGCTCATGATCAGCGTGCCGAACAGCAGCAGGAACGCGAACACCATCAGCGCCAGCAGCAGCACCTGGACGAACTGCACGATCACCAGCACCAGGATCAGGTTCCACCGCTCGTAGCCGGTGACCTCGGCGTACGCCGCCGGGTCGGCGTCGGGATCGTCCACGAGCTCGCGGGCGGCGTCGGCCAGCGGCGTCGCCGCGGTGGTGCGGAGCAGGAACGCGTCGTCGACCTCGTCGTCGGCGCGGTCGACCTCCTCCGGGAGGCGCACCAGCAGGAACCCGACGGCCAGGCTCGCGAAGAGCACGATCACCAGCCAGAGGGTGCCGATCGTGAGGTTGCCGCCGACCTGCCACATCTCGGTGTTGATGAAGAGGAACGTGATCGCGAGCAGCAGCAGCGGCAGCGCCCGCGTGGTCATCGGCAACAGGAAGCGCAGGCTGCCGAGCGTGCGGTGCAGGGCCCACCCGACGATCTGGCGGGCGTGCAGCGCGGTCAGGGCGTACCAGAGCGCCGCCAGCGCCCCGATGGCGACCAGCAGGGCCGGCGCAGCGCTGAACTCGTCGGTCAGCAGCGCGATCCCGACCCCGGCGCCGGCCGCGACCAGCGCGACCACGAGCACGAGCGGCACGGTCCGCCTCAGCCGCAGCGCGTTGCGGACGTCGGCGCGCTTCTCCGGGACGAAGTAGGAGAGCCCGTGCTCCAGGAACCACGCGTCGGTGGCCGCCAGGGTCTCCTCGCGGGTCACGTCAGGAGCTCGCGGGCGCGGTCCACGTCGGCGTTCATCTGCTCGACGAGCGCCTCGACCGACTCGAACGCCACCATCCCGCGGAGCCGGTCGACGAAGCTGACCTCCACCTCGACGCCGTACAGCTCGAGGTCGGTGCGGTCGAGCACGTAGCTCTCCACGCGGCGGTAGCGGTCGCCGTCGAACGTCGGGTTGGTGCCGACGCTGATCGCGGCCGGGAACGTCTCGTTCGTGTCGACGCGGCGCAGCCATCCGGCGTACACGCCGTCCGGCGGCGCGGCGGTGAGCACGTCAGTGGGGACGTTGGCGGTCGGGAAGCCGAGCTCGCGGCCGCGCTGGTCGCCCTTCACGACGACGCCTCGCACGGAGTACGGCCGGCCCAGCGCCTCCGCGGCGCCGGCGACGTCGCCGGCGGCCAGGCTCATCCGGACGTACGTCGAGGACCACACCTGGGGGCCGCCGTCGAGCGGGATGCCCTCGGCCGAGAAGCCGTGCTGCTGCCCCAGCTCGCGCAGCGTGGCGACGTCACCGGCGGCGCGGTTGCCGAAGCGGAAGTTGGCACCGACGACCACGGCGCTCGCCGTGAGCCCGTGCACGAGGACCCGCTCGACGAACTGCTCGGGCGTCCACGCCGCGACGTCGCGGTCGAACGGCACCGCGAGCACGGCGTCGGCGCCGGCGTCCGCGAGGAGCTCGGCGCGGACCTCGAGCGAGGTGAGCGTCGTCGGGGCGTGCTCGGGCCGCAGCACCGCCATCGGGTGCGGGTCGAACGTGACCGCCACGACGGTCAGCCCGCGCTCCGCCGCGATCTCCCGCGCCCGGGCGACGACGTGCCGGTGGCCCAGGTGCACGCCGTCGAAGTTGCCGATGACGACGGCGGTCGGGCCGAGGTCGGCCGGGACCTCGTCGAGGGATCGCCAGATGCGCACGGCGAGAACACTATCGGGGGTCACCCCGTGAACACGGCCACGGGGCGCGCCCGTCCATCCTTCGGTTCGTACAGGGCGAGGAACGAGCCGTCGGGAGCGAACACCCCGGTGAGCGCCGAGAGCTCGAGGTCGAGGGGGCGTCCGACCCGCACGTCACCGGCCTGGCGGTCGTCCAGGTCGACCGCGGGGAACGCCGCGCGCGCCGCGTCGGCGATCGGGAGCAGCCTGAACTCGTCGCTCAGGTCCTCCAGGGTGTGGGCGACCGACAGGTCGT
This sequence comes from Nocardioides caricicola, assembly GCF_039541135.1. Classification (NCBI taxonomy): domain Bacteria; kingdom Bacillati; phylum Actinomycetota; class Actinomycetes; order Propionibacteriales; family Nocardioidaceae; genus Nocardioides; species Nocardioides caricicola. Next base: position 781,223 of record NZ_BAABFQ010000003.1, read on the forward strand.
ACGGGCCGACGGCGGTACGCCGCAGCGCGGTCAGGTGGCCGCCCACGCCGAGCCGGGCGCCCAGGTCGCGCGCGATCGCGCGGATGTAGGTGCCGCTGGTGCAGCGCACCGAGACGTCCAGCTCGTCCCCGCGCACGTCGGTCACGGTCAGCTCGTGGACGGTGACCGGCCGGGCCTTGAGCTCGACCTCCTCACCGTCGCGGACCCGCTGGTAGGCGCGCTTGCCGTCGACCTTGATCGCCGACACGGCGGTCGGGACCTGCATCAGGTCGCCGACGAACTCCGCCGCCGCGGACCGGATCGTGGCCTCGTCCAACCCCTCGGTCGAGGCGGTCGCGACGACTTCGCCCTCGGCGTCGTCGGTCGTGGTGGCCACACCGAGCTTGATGGTCGCGTCGTACCCCTTGTCGGTCAGCATCAGGTGGCCGAGCAGGCGGGTCGCGCGGTTCACGCCGAGCACCAGCACGCCGGTCGCCATCGGGTCCAGCGTGCCGGCATGACCGACCTTGCGGGTGCCGGCCAGCCGGCGTACCCGGGACACGACGTCGTGCGAGGTCATCCCTCCGGGCTTGTCGACGACGACGAGCCCGTCGGTCACTCGTCCTCGTCCTCGAGGTCGTCCTCGACCTCGCGGGGCTTCTTGTAGGGGTCCTCATCGCCGGCGTACGACTCCACGCGTCGGGCCGCGACCTCCTCGTCGAGCGCCTTCGCGCGCGCCAGCACCTCGTCGAGGTGCCGGGCGCTCTCCGGGAGCGCGTCGGCGATGAACGTCAGCGACGGCGCGGTGCGCATGCCGAGCTGCTTGGCGACCTCGGAGCGGATCAGGCCCTTGGCGGACTCCAGCGCCGCGGCGGTGTTGGCCAGCGCGGTCTCGTCGTCCCCGGTGGCGTCGAGGACCGTGTAGAAGACCGTCGCCTGCTGCGAGTCGCCGGTGAGGCGTACGTCGGTGACGGTCACGAAGCCGAGGCGCGGATCCTTGATCCGGCGCTCGAGCATCTCCGCGACGATGACCTGGATGCGGTCCGCGATCTTGCGGACCCGTGGGCTGCTCATGGTTCCTTCATACTCCCTGAATGCAACGTCGGCGCAGTCCTGCGAGAGGACTGCGCCGACGTCAACTGTTGATCAGCTGCGCGCGATCTCGCGCATCTCGAACGCCTCGATGATGTCGCCTTCCTTGATGTCCTGGAAGTTGCGCAGGACGAGACCGCACTCGAAGCCCTCGCGGACCTCGGACGCGTCGTCCTTCTCGCGCTTGAGCGACGCGAGGTCGAGGTTGTCGGCCACGACGCTGCCGTCGCGGATCACCCGGACCTTGGCGTTGCGGCGGATCAGGCCGCTGGTGACCATGCAGCCGGCGATGTTGCCGATCTTGGACGAGCGGAAGATCGCACGGATCTCCGCCTGACCCAGGGTCGACTCCTCGTACACCGGCTTGAGCATGCCCTTGAGCGCGGCCTCGATCTCCTCGATGGCCTGGTAGATGACGGTGTAGTACCGGATCTCCACGCCCTCGCGGTCGGCCAGCTCCGTCGCCTTGCCCTGCGGGCGGACGTTGAAGCCGATGATGATCGCGTCGGAAGCAGCAGCCAGGTCGACGTTGGTCTCGGTGATCGCGCCGACACCGCGGTCGATGACCCGGATGCCGACCTCGTCGCCGACGTCGATCTTGGCCAGCGCGTCCTCGAGCGCCTCGACCGAACCGGACACGTCGCCCTTGAGGATGAGGTTGAGCTCCTGGCTCTCGCCCTTCTCCATGGAGGCCATGAAGTCCTCGAGGGTACGGCGCACGCGACGCTTGGCCTGCATGGCCGCACGCTCACGCGCCTCGCGCTTCTCGGCGATCTGACGAGCCATCCGGTCGTCGTCGACGACGATGAAGTTCTGGCCCGCGCCGGGGACGGCGGACAGACCGAGCACCATCGCCGGACGCGACGGACCGGCCTCCTCCAGCTCGTTGCCGAACTCGTCGAGCATCGCGCGGACGCGGCCGTGGGCCGGTCCGGCGACGATCGAGTCGCCGACCTTGAGCGTGCCGCGCTGGACGAGGATCGTGGCGACCGGACCGCGACCGCGGTCGAGGTGCGCCTCGATGACCAGACCCTGAGCCTCACGCTCGGCGTTCGCCCGCAGGTCGAGCGACGCGTCGGCGGTCAGCACGATCGCCTCGAGCAGCTTGTCGAGGTTGAGCGCGGACTTGGCCGAGACGTCGACGAACATCGCGTCGCCGCCGTACTCCTCGGGCACGAGGCCGTACTCGGTGAGCTGGCCACGGACCTTGGTCGGGTCCGCCTCCGGCTTGTCGATCTTGTTGACCGCGACCACGATCGGGACGCCGGCCGCCTTGGCGTGGTTGAGCGCCTCGACGGTCTGCGGCATCACGCCGTCGTCGGCCGCGACCACGAGGACCGCGATGTCCGAGGACTGCGAACCACGCGCACGCATGGCGGTGAACGCCTCGTGACCCGGGGTGTCGATGAACGTGATGCGGCGGTCCTCGCCGTCGACCTCGGTGTGCACCTGGTACGCACCGATGTGCTGGGTGATGCCACCGGCCTCGCCCGCGACGACGTTGGCGTTGCGCAGCGCGTCGAGGAGCCTGGTCTTTCCGTGGTCGACGTGACCCATGACGGTGACGACCGGCGGGCGCGCCTCGGCGTACTCGTCGTCGCCCTCGCCCTCGCCGAACTCGATGTCGAACGACTCGAGCAGCTCGCGGTCCTCGTCCTCCGGGGACACGACCTGCACGACGTAGTTGAGCTCCTCACCGAGCAGCTCGAGCGTCTCGTCGTTCACCGACTCGGTCGCGGTGACCATCTCGCCGAGGCTGAACAGCATCTGCACCAGCGAGGCGGCGTCGACGTTGATCTTCTCGGCGAAGTCGGTCAGGGACGCGCCACGCGGCAGGCGGACGGTCTCGCCGTTGCCCTTGCGGACGCGCACGCCGCCGATCGTCGGGGCCTCCATGGCCTCGAACTCCTGGCGACGCGCCCGCTTCGACTTGCGACCGCGGCGCGACGGGCCGCCGGGGCGACCGAAGGCACCCTGGGTCTGGCCGCGCTGACCGGGACGGCCACCGCCGCCGGGACGGCCACCGCCGCTGGGGCCGAAGCCGCCGCCACCGGGACGACCGGGGGCACCGGCACCGGCCGGAGCGCCACGACCGGGCGCGCCGGGACGACCCGGGGCACCGCGACCGGGAGCACCCGGGCGACCGGGGCCAGGACGGCCACCGGGGCCACCGCCGAAGGCGGCCGGGGACTTGGGCATCATGGCCGGGTTCGGGCGCGGCATGCCCGGGCGACCCGGCGCGCCGCCCTCACGGGCGGCCGGGGGACGCGGCGGGCGGTTGTCGCCGGCAGCAGGGGCGGCGGCGTCGGTGCGCTCCGGGGCTGCGGGCTTGCGGCCCATGCCCTGGCTGGACGCGAACGGGTTGTTGCCCGGGCGCGGGGCGCCGGGCTTGCCGACCGGCTTGGGCGCCGGGGTCGGCGCCTTCGGGGTGGCCGGGGCAGCCGCGGCCGGAGCCTCGGGCTGGGCCTTCTCCTCCTCGGCCGGCGGAGCCGGGGGCTCCTCGGCGGCCGGGGCCGGGGCCTTCGGGCCGGGCTTGGGGGCAGCCTTCTTGGCCGGGGCCGGGGCGGCCTCGACCTCGGTGGCGGCGGCCGGGGCCTCCTCCGCCGGGGCGGCGGCGGCCTTCTTGGCGGGCGCCTTCTTGGCCGGAGCCGGCTTCTCGGCGGCCTTCTCGGCCGGCTTGTCGGCCGTCTCGGCCTTCAACTGGGGGCCGTACTCCTTGCGGAAACGCATCTCCGCGGGGAGCTCGACAGTGGAGCTCGCCGACTTGACGAACTCCCCCATCTCCTTGAACTTCTCGAGAACGAACTTGCTCTCGACTCCGAACTCCTTGGCGAGTTCGTGAACTCGGGTCTTAGCCACGCTTCTCCTTCTGGCCTGAGACCCGGGTCCAGTTCTTCGGCTGGGGGGTGATTCAGACCGTTAGTGGGGTGTGCACGCTCATCGCGAAGTACTCATCGAGTGCTCATGAGCTGCTGCTCCAGTCTCTGTCGGGCGGTCATGGTTGGTGGTGCTGGTCGAGCCGGGAGTCGAGGTACTCACCCACCGGTGCGCTGGAGAGCCCGGTCGCGACCCGTAGGGCGCGGCCGAAGGCCTTCCGGCGTACCGCGAGCTCGTAGCACTCGGCTGTGGGGTGCAGGTGCGCTCCACGTCCGGGTGCGGTGGCTGTCGGATCGGGTACGACGGCCGGCTGGCCGTGCGCGTCCGAGCCGGCGGTCACCCGCAACAACTCGCTCTTCGCGGCACGAGTGCGGCATCCAACGCAGGTCCGAACGGGGTCCGGGCATGCAGAAGGGATGTGTTCACGCGCCACTGTCGTAGAGCCTACCGCTATCGGCACGGGGATTTCGAACCGGCAGGGCTACCGTCGGACGATGCCCGGCTTTTCGGACGACTTCTCCGGCCCCGACCTCGATCGGTCGACCTGGCTGGCGTCGTACCTGCCGGTCTGGAGCTCGACGTCGGACGCGGCGGCGACCTACACCGTGGACAACTCCCTGCTCCGGCTGACCATTCCCGTGGACCAGGGACTGTGGTGCGCGGGCGACCACGACCCGCCACTGCGGGTCTCGGGCATCCAGTCCGGGTCGTGGTCCGGGCCGGTCGGCAGCACCCGCGGCCAGCAGCGCTACCGCGAGGGGCTGGTCGTGCGGGAGGAGCAGCAGCGGTTCGAGGGGTGGCTCCCCGCCTCGGGGCGGGTCGCGATCCGGTGCGCGATGACACTGTCGCCGCGCTCGATGGGCGCGATGTGGCTCAGCGGCTTCGAGGACGACCCCGCCCAGGAGCAGTGCGGCGAGCTCTGCGTGGTCGAGGTCTTCGGCAAGGACCCCACCGCGGTCGGGGTCGGTATCAAGGCGTTCCGCGACCCGGCGCTGACCCAGGACTTCGCCGCGCCCCGGCTGCCGATCGACGTCGCCGACTTCCACACCTACGCGGTCGACTGGGACGCCGCCGAGGCGGTCTTCACCGTCGACGACGAGGTCGTACGGCGTTGTCCGCGGCCGCCGACGTACCCGATGCAGGTGATGATCGCGGTCTTCGACTTCCCGGAGTGGTCGGACGGCAGCGACGACCAGCTGGTGCCGGAGCTGGTCGTCGACTGGGTCAGGGATTGATCCACCCGAGCAGGTACGGCCACCACGAGGTGCATCACTCGTCGGCGGGCGCCTCGTCGCTGCGGATGTCGATCCGCCAGCCGGTCAGGCGCGCGGCCAGGCGGGCGTTCTGCCCCTCCTTGCCGATCGCCAGCGACAGCTGGAAGTCGGGGACGACCACCCGCGCGGCGCGGGCCTCGGCGTCGATCACCTCGACCGACGTGACCCGCGCGGGCGACAGCGCGTGCGCCACCAGCTCGGCCGGGTCGTCGGACCAGTCGACGATGTCGATCTTCTCGCCGTGCAGCTCCGACATCACGTTGCGCACCCGCGAGCCCATCGGGCCGATGCACGCGCCCTTGGCGTTGACCCCCGACGCGGTCGAGCGGACCGCGATCTTGGTGCGGTGGCCGGCCTCGCGGGCCAGCGCGGCGATCTCGACCGTGCCGTCGGCGATCTCGGGCACCTCGAGCGCGAACAGCTTCTTCACGAGGTTGGGGTGCGAGCGCGACAGCGTGACCTGCGGGCCGCGCATGCCCTTGCGCACCGAGACCACCAGGCACTTGATGCGCGTGCCGTGGTCGTACCGCTCACCGGGGACCCGCTCGCCCGGCGGCAGCAGCGCCTCGAGCTTGCCGAGGTCCACGAGCACGTCGTCGGGGTTGCGACCCTGCTGGATGATCCCCGAGATGATGTCGCCCTCCTTGCCGGAGAACTCACCGAACCGGATGTCGTCCTCGGCGTCGCGCAGACGCTGCAGCATGATCTGCTTCGCCGTGGTCGCGGCGATCCGGCCGAAGCCCTCGGGGGTGTCCTCGTACTCGCCGACCGGGTTGCCGTCGTCGTCCACCTCGGTGGCGAGCACGGTGACGTGACCGGTCTTGCGGTCCAGCTCGACGCGGGCCTTCTCCTGGGCCCCGGGCGTCTTGTGGTACGCCGTGAGCAGGGCCTGCTCGATCGCCTCCACCAGCACGTCGAACGAGATCTCCTTCTCCCGCTCGAGCATGCGCAGGATGCTCATGTCGATGTCCATCAGGCCTCCCCTGCCTCGTCGAGCTCGTCGTCCGCCTCGTCCTGGCCCTTGCGGTTGAACTCCACCTGCACGAGGGCCTTCTTCACCTCGGCGTACGCGATCTCCCGCCGCGTGCCGTCGACCTCGATCGTCACGCTCGTCTCGTCGGACTCCTTGATCCGCCCGGTGACGTCCTGGCCGTCGGCGAGGGTGACCTTCACCAGCCGGCTGGCGTTGCGCCGCCAGTGCCGCGGCAGGGTCAGCGGTCGGTCCACGCCGCGCGAGGTGACCTCGAGCGTGTAGGGCTGCTCGCCCATCACGTCGGACGCCTCGAGCGCGGTGTCGATCGTGCGCGTCGCCTCCGCGACGTCGTCCAGGGTCACGCCGCCGTCCTTGTCGACGGCGATGCGCAGCACCCGGCGGTTGCCCGCGGGGCTGATCTCGACGGCCTCGATGTCGAGGTCGAGGGCACTCAGGGGGTCGACGAGCTCAGTCTCGATCCGGTCCCGGATGACGTCCTGCTTGGAACTTGTCACGGGTACGCGACCTCCTTGTGCTGTTGTTGATCGACCACCATAGCGGCTGGATAGGGTCACCGCGTGCCCGCCGCTCCCCACCTCCTCGCCCGTCGCACGGCGCTCACGCTCGGCGCCGTGGCGATCGTGGCGACCGGCTGTGACGATGGCGACAGCTCCGACCCCGCAGGCGCCCCGCCGGCCACGCCGACGTCCGACCCGGACACCGTGCTGGTCGACGCGGTGCTCGCCGACCTGGCGCGCGCGGAGACGCTCGCGCTGGGCGCGGGGTTCGTGGACCTGGCCGCGCTGCACCGGGCGCACATCGAGGCCCTGGAGGGCCCGGAGGCCGAGCCCGGCACCGGCGGCGCGTCGAAGGCGGCGGTACGCCGCGCCGAGCAGCGCCTGCAGCGGCAGCTGGTGCAGGCGTCCCTCGAGGCCGAGAGCGGGGCGCTGGCCCGGCTGCTCGCCTCGATGAGCGCCGCCGTCGCCCAGAGGCTCGCATGAGCGAGCTCGACGCCCTGCAGACCGCGCTCGCCGGTGAGCACGCCGCCGTCCACGTGTACGGCGCCCTGGGCGGCCGCACGTCCGCGTCGGCGACGCCGGCCCTGTTCGAGGCGGTGAGCGCGGCCTACACCGCGCACCGCGCCCGCCGTGACCTGCTGACCGCCGCGGTCATCGACGCCGAGGGCGAGCCCGTGGCCGCTGCGCCGGCGTACGAGGTGCCGCGGCTGGAGTCGCCGCGCGACGTGGAGCGGGCGGCCCGGGAGCTCGAGCGGTCCTGCGCCGCGACGTACGCCTACCTCGTGGCGAGCACGGCCGGCGCGCCGCGGCGGCTGGCCATCGGTGCCCTGAACGACGCAGCGGTCCGTGAACTCGCCTTCCGGGGAACTCCCGAGACGTTCCCCGGGCTGGACGAGTACACGGACCGCTGAGGCCTCCGAGAGGCCGAGTGGAGCGGCCCCCGCCGGGATGTGGGGGGACTGGCGGGGAGGCCGCTCGTGCAAAAGCATGCAACAGACCGGCGCGGTTCCGGCGCAGATCGAGTGCTCACCTTTGTGCATTGCACAAAGGTGCAGTGAAACAGGTTTCAGAACCAGGCGTGAACGAGGTCCGCGACGTCCGCGAGCCGGTGCGCCACGGCGTCCGGTTCGCCCTCGGTGTGGCCCAGCTGCTGGGGCGGGATCGCGCTGAGCGGGATGTGGATCGCCCGCATCCCGGCGTTCTGCGCTCCCCAGACGTCGTCGAACAGCCGGTCGCCGACGTACACGCACCGCGCCGGGTCGGTGGCGCCGACGGCGTCCATGGCCGCCCGGAAGGCCAGCGGCGACGGCTTCGTCCACGGGATCTCGCTCGTGTAGACATCGCCGTCGATGAGGTGGTCCACCCCGTCGCGGCGGAAGAAGCCCTCGTGCCACGCGCGCGGCCAGATCGTGTTCGACAGCACGCCGATCTTGATCCCCTCGGCGCGCAGCGTCTCGAACAGCGGCACGACGTCGGGGTCGGTGAGCGTGTGCGGCTCCCAGAACTCGTAGTACGCCGTCAGCAGCTCGGGGTCGTGCTCGAGCCCGGCGGCGGTGAACAGGTCCGCGACCGTGGCGCTCTGCTGGTGGTCGCGTGAGCGGCCCCAGATCGTGTCGCCGGCCTGGTGCAGCAGGGTCCGCGAGACCTCGATGTCGTGGTCGGCGTTCACCACCGCCTGGGCGAGCGCGAGCGACTCCGCGTGGAAGTCGATGTCGTGCCAGGCGGTGAGGGTGCCGCCCCAGTCGAAGATGACCGCGTCGATGCTCCGCTCAGGCACGGACCACCCGCACGACGTGGTCGACGAGGTGGTCCGCGGGCACCTGCTCGCGCTCGCCGGTACGGCGGTCCTTGACCTCGATGGTCCCCTCGGCGAGGCCCTTGCCCACCACGACGATCGTCGGGACGCCGATGAGCTCGGCGTCCTTGAACTTCACTCCGGGGCTGATCTTGCCCGTGCGGTCGTCGTACAGGACCGTGATGCCCTGCTTGTCGAGCTCGTGCGCGATCCGCTCGGCGGCGGCGAAGATCGACTCCTCCTTGCCGGCGGCCACGAGGTGGACGTCGGCCGGCGCGACCTCGCGCGGCCACGCCAGGCCGAGCTCGTCGTGGGTGTTCTCCGCGATGGCGGCGACGGCGCGGGAGGCGCCGATGCCGTAGGAGCCCATGGTGACGGTGACGAGCTTGCCGTTCTCGTCGAGCACCTTGAGGTCCAGGGCGTCGGCGAACTTGCGTCCGAGCGCGAAGATGTGGCCCATCTCGATGCCGCGCGCGGTGTGCAGGGTCCCGTCGCCGTTGGGGCACGGGTCACCCTCGCGGACCTCCGCCGCCTCGATGGTGCCGTCGGGCGTGAAGTCGCGGCCGGCCACCAGGTCGAGCACGTGGCTGCCGGAGACGTTCGCACCGGTGACCCACCGGGTGCCCTGGGCAACGCGCGGGTCGACGAGGTAGCGGATGCCGGACTCGTTCTTCTCCCCCAGCACGCCGGGGCCGATGTAGCCCTTGGCGAGGCTCGGGTGCTTCTTGAACTCGGCGTCGTCGAACGCCTCGATCTCGGCCGGGTAGACCTGCGCGTCCAGGCGCTTGAGGTCGACCTCGCGATCGCCGGGGACGCCGATCGCCAGCGGTTCGCGGGTGCCGTCGGGGTGGTGCAGCAAGACGATGACGTTCTTGAGCGTGTCCGCGGCCGTCCACGGCCGGTCGTCGCGCGCGAACCTCTCGTTGAGGTGGTCGACGAGCGTCTCGATCGTCGGGGTGTCCGGCGTCTGCTCCGCGTGCGCGGCGGGCGTGTCGTCGTACGCCACCGGCGCGGGAGCGGGCACCCGGACGGCCTCGACGTTCGCGGCGTAGTCGCAGGTCGAGCACCGGACGTAGGTGTCCTCGCCGTTGTCGGCGCGGGCGAGGAACTCCTCCGACATCGAGCCCCCCATCGCGCCGGACATCGCGGAGACGATGACGTACTCGAAGCCGAGCCGGTCGAAGATCCGGATGTAGGCGTCGCGGTGGGCCTGGTAGCTCGCCTCGAGACCGGCGTCGTCGACGTCGAAGGAGTAGCTGTCCTTCATGACGAACTCGCGCCCGCGCAGCAGACCCGCCCGGGGACGTGCCTCGTCGCGGTACTTCGTCTGGATCTGGTAGATCGACAGCGGCAGGTCCTTATACGAGCTGTAGAGGTCCTTGACGACGAGGGTGAACATCTCCTCGTGGGTCGGGCCGAGCAGGTAGTCGCCGCCCCTGCGGTCCTGGAGGCGGAAGATGTTGTCGCCGTACTCCGTCCACCGGCCCGTCGCCTCGTAGGGCTCGCGGGGCAGCAGCGCCGGGAAGCTGAGCTCCTGGGCGCCGATCCCGTCCATCTCCTCGCGGATGATGTTCTCGATCCGACGGAGCACCTTGAGCCCCAGCGGCAGCCAGGAGTAGATGCCGGGCGCGGCGCGGCGGATGTAGCCCGCGCGGACGAGGAGCCGGTGCGACGGCACCTCGGCGTCCGCCGGGTCCTCGCGCAGGGTCCGTACGAACAAGCTCGACATCCGCAAGATCATGCGGAGAAGGCTACTTGCTGAGTACTGCAACCTTCGCCCGGGTTATCGCGTCCTCCAGTCATGATCACCGCACTCGTCTCGGCCCTCCTCGTCACCCTCTCCCCCGCCGCGCTCCCGGCCGGTCCGCACCCGGCCGGTCCGCACGTCGACGGCCGGGTGCTCCACGACGACGCGGTGCGGATCTCCCTCGACGCCGACCGGGTAGGCCTCCTCGGCACGGCAGGCGACCGGTACGTCGTCCGGCTCTCCTCCTCCGACGGCTCGGACGCCCGGATCGTGTCGGTGCGTCCCGACGGGCGCGAGCGCCTGCTCACGGCGAACCGCGACGCGTCCGCGTCTCCCCTGCTGAGCGACGACGGCCGCCACCTGATCTCGACGCCGCACGCCTCCAGCTCCTCGACGACGGTCCGGGTGCGCAGCGCGAGGACCGGCCGGGTCCTGGTGACCCGCACGTTCCCGGGCTCGGTGTCGGTCCTCGACGCCTCCTCCGGTCGCGCGGTGCTCGGTGGCTGGGCGCCGAACCGCACGTTCTGGTGGACCTACGCGGGCACCGACGACACGACGCCCATCAACCGTCGCACCGGCTACTTCGCCTCGATCGAGGCCGGCCGCGTTGCGTCGTACACCCGTGATCCCTACCAGGGCGGCTGCTCGGTCCTCACCTCGCTGGCGGGCAACCGGCTCTCGCGCTCCTGCACCGAGCGGGTCGCGGCGGTCTCCCCCGACGGCCGGCGGGTGGCCGCGATCGGGATCCTCTCCGACGGCATCGGGCCGTCGCGGGTCACCGTCCGCCGCGCCACCGGTGACCGCCTCGACCGCTACGACGCGCCGTACTTCTTCGGCTCGATCCGCTGGGAGTCCGACACCGCGCTGCTCATGGACACCTACGACCAGCGCCGCTGGGCCACCGTCCGCTGCGACCTGTCCGACTGTGAGCGGGCCTCGAAGCTGCGGCGAACGCCGCGGTACTGAGCTGGTTGGTCCTTGGGTCGCGGGTCGCTTGTGGTTGCTCGCCGTTAGGGCTTTTGCGCTGGTGGGGTGGGTTCGGGCTGGCGCTGCTTCCCGGCTCACCGGCCGCTCCTCCGGTGGTTGAGGTGCGAGCGCTAGCGAGCTGGCACGGTGGTTGAGGTGCGAGCGCTAGCGAGCCTCGAAACCACCCGACCGTCGGTTGGCTGCGGGTCCGCCGTGGTTGGCCGCCGCTAGGGCTTTTACGCGGGCGCGGTGGGTTCGGGCTGGCGCTGCTTCCCGGCTCACCGGCCGCTCCTGCGGTGGTTGAGGTGCGAGCGCTAGCGAGCCTCGAAACCACCCGACCGTCGGTTGGCTGCGGGTCCGCCGTGGTTGCTCGCCGTGAGGGCTTCTACGCGGGTGGGGTGGGTTCGGGCTGGCGCTGCTTCCCGGCTCACCGGCCGCTTCTGCGGTGGTTGAGGTGCGAGCGCTAGCGAGCCTCGAAACCACCCGACCGTCGGTTGGCTGCGGGTCCGCCCTGGTTGCTCGCCGTCAGGGCTTTTACGCGGATGGGGTGGGTTCGGGCTGGCGCTGCTTCCCGGCTCACCGGCCGCTTCTGCGGTGGTTGAGGTGCGAGCGCTAGCGAGCCTCGAAACCACCCGACCGTCGGTTGGCTGCGGGTCCGCCGTGGTTGCTCGCCGACAGGGCTTCTACGCGGGCGCGGTGGGTTCGGGCTGGCGCTGCTTCCCGGCTCACCGGCCGCTCCTTCGGTGGTTGAGGTGCGAGCGCTAGCGAGCCTCGAAACCACCACCGAAAAGTTCTCAGAACTTTCTCGCGAATGTGTCCACATCCCGGTCGAAACAAGGGTTTTCGGGCCTCGATTGTCGGTGGTCCCTGGTTGAGTTGATCCATGGCAGCCACCACGATCACCCGCACCGAGATGGTGCTCGCGGCTGCCCGCAACAACGTGGACGCCGCCACCCAGCTGGAGGTCGAGCGGCTGCTCCTCGCGCTGGAGTGGGCTGACCTGCACCCGGGCGACGAGGTCGACGAGACGCGGTCGTGGGGTGAGCGGGAACTGGAGGTCGCCGGCGACGGCGCACCGACGGTGGCGGAGTTCTGCATCGCGGAGTTCGCCCTGGCCGTGGGTCTGTCGTCTGATGCGGGTCGGGTGTTCATCGGGGACGCGGTCGAGCTGTGCCACCGGCTCCCGTCCACCTGGACCCGCGTGCTCGCCGGGGAGGTGCTGGCGTGGAAGGCCCGCAAGGTCGCCCAGCAGACCCGGTCCCTGCCGGCCGACGCCGCCGGGTTCGTGGACCGCGCGCTCGCGCCGGTGCTGCACCGGTGTTCGTTCGCGCAGATCGAGCGGACCGTGGAGGCCGCCCACGCCGAGTACGACCCGACCGCCGCGGAGGAACGCCGACAGGCGGCGGCCGAGCAGCGGCACCTGACGTTCTACTGGCGCAACGTGGTCGACGGGCAGGTCCCCGTCGCCGGAGTGCTGGACCTGGCCGACGCGGTCGCCCTCGACGAGGCGATCACCGCGAAGGCCGCCGCCCAGGACCCAGCGCTGCCGTTGGACGTGCGCCGCTCGATCGCCGCCGGGATGCTCGCCGCCGACGGCCACCGCGAGGTCGTGATCTACACCCACACCCGCCCCGACCAACAGATGGTCGAGGTCGAGAAAACCCGCACCGTCGTCACCCCCGACCAGATCAAGCACTGGTGCCAACAGGCCGGCACCCGGGTGACCGTCCGGCCGGTGCTCGACCTCAACGACAACCTGTCGACCGACTCCTACACACCCACTCCACGGCAGCAGGAACAAGTCACGCTGACGTTCCCGACGTGCGTGTTCCCCAGCTGCAGCCGCCCCTCACGCACCGCCGACACCGACCACATCACCGCCTACCCGACCGGTCGCACCGAGACAGTGAATCTCGCGCCCCTGTGCCGCGGACACCACCGCCTCAAGACCCACACCGCCTGGACCTACCACCGCATCGGCCCCACCACCTTCGTGTGGACCAGCCCCCACGGCCACACCTACCTCGTCGACACCGACCGACATACCCACTGACCCACACCCCGCCGACCACGGCCGGCGGGGCCACAACCGTGCTCAGGACCCCCCGACCAGCACTGGCCGGGCCTCCACGACCCGCAGGCTCTGTGGAGCACCGGGGATCGTGACCGTCCCCGACACGTCGCGCCACGGACCATTGCCGACGCGGAACTGAGCCGCGTACGTCGTCGCCACGCTCGGGGCCACCCGCCCCTTCGACAGGTAGCGGTGCGTGACCTCGAGGTTGGGGTACGCATCCCCCGGCGAGGTCGTCCAGCGCTCGTGGCCGTCACCGAACCGCCACCCGAACCGCTCGGGCCAGATCCGCAGCTCGACCTCGCGCCCGAGCAGCCGCACGGTCCGCGTGAACTCGCCCTGCTCGGTGTAGAAGTTCGTCTCGAAGTTCACCAGGGTCCGGCCGTTGGGTGGTTGAACGACCAGCTCAGCAGGAGGCAGAGGCAGCCGCTGGAAGGCGGTGGCGACCATCCCGACGGTCAGTTCGGGCTCTGGAGCCTCCGATTGCTCAGGGCAGTAAGCAAATGGATCAACACCATTAGAAATGGCCGCATTGACACAGAGTGCGTCAAGGCCAGAATCGCGAGCTGGCATGTCGGCTGCCGGAGTCAGGCCCGCTTCTCCGTTGCCGCCGCCGCTGCAATTGACCTGGGTGTTCACTTGAGCGGCACCTTGAACCAACTGCACCTGAGCAGACCGATCGCACGCGCCGTGAGCAGCTGGGGCCACCCACACCAGGCCAGCGACGACGAGGGCCAGACCGATCAGACACTTCACGACAGATACCCAATGAACTGGACGAGCCACACCCCGTCTTCCTTGATCAGGTCGACGATGATGATGTGGTGCTCGACGGCGTAGGTGACTGGCTCAGCGCCCGCCTTGACCACTGTCTTACCGGCCGCGTAATCGATTGCTGCAGTGAGGGAGGCCTTTGAGGCCTTCTCCGACTTCAAGCGAGACGACACCAACACCCAACCATCAGTGTCGAAGTGTCCGCCGTCCCCGTACACCTGCTTGATAGGGGCGATCGAGTCACGGCAGGTCTTGCAGGACTCGGCGCTCAGCGCTTCGACCGCAGACACGTCGCCGTCTTGAAGTGCCTGGTTCCGTGCGTCAATCCATGCGGCGAGCGTCTCCTCCGGGCCGAGCGCCCCCGCGACCGGAGACGTAGTCGGATCACTCGGCTCCGACGCGCTCGGCGTGGGCGCGACGATGGGCTCCGGGTCGTCGCTTGAGCAGGCGCTGACTCCGAGGATGAGGACTGTGGCGGCGATGACCGCCCGAGCACCGGTCACGGTGCCGATCATTCCCCCGGCCGCGCGGAAGCGAAACCGCGAGCGAGGGGCCTGTGGAGAACCTCAGCCGCGGGCGGCGCGGAGGGCGGCGCGGATCATCGGCAGCTGGAGCGGGAGCCGAGCGAAGGCGGCGACCTTGAACCGGGTGTTGCGAGTGCCGGCGGCGTCGACGGCCATCTTGACGTTGCCCGGGAAGACGCCGACGAGCAGCAGCGCCGAGGCCAGCCCGGCGAACCGCCGGGTGGCGGGTACGGCGAGGCCGGCGGCGCAGGCGAGCTCGGCCACGCCACTGCCGATGATGACCTCGCGGTGGGCCGGGACCCACGACGGCATCAGCGGCTCGTAGACCTCGGGCCGCACCAGGTGGACGACACCGGAGACCCCGAAGATCGCCACGAGGAAGCGCGTCGACCGCGTCATCAGAACATCACCGTCGCGAAGCGCGCAGTCTCGCGGAAGCCGACCTTCTCGTACGCCGCACGCGCTGGGGTGTTCCAGTCGTTGACGTACAGCGACACGACGGGCGCGATCTCGCGCCGCACGAGCTCGACCACTGCCGCCATCCCTGCGGTCGCGACGCCCTGGCCCCGGCACTCCGGCGGCACGTACACGCCCTGGATCTGGGCGGCGTACGGCGTCGCGCACGCCACCTCGGCCTTGAAGATCAGCCGGTCACCGTCGAAGCGCGCGAACGACCAGCCACGGCTGATCAGCTGCAGGACCCGCGCGCGGTACAGCTCGGCTCCCCCGCCGTACTCCGGCGAGACGCCGACCTCCTCGGTGTACATCGCCACACAGGCCGGATAGACCTCGTCCAGGTCCTCCTTGGTCGTACGCCGCACCAGCGGATCCGGATCGATGTGGGGCGACTCGGCGATCTCGAGGTGCGGTTGCTCCCAGCGCGCCTCGCGGGGTCGCCCCCAGCTGCCGGCGACGCCGTTCCAGAACACCCGGACCGCCTCCTGCGGACCGACGATCGTGGAGACCGTGCGCCCCCGCGCGAGCGCGCGCTCGGCGAACACCGCGGCGTCGTCGGCGGTGGCCTGCACCGGGACCAGGTTCGCCCCGACGTGGCACGCGGCCGCGAGGGTGCCGCCCACGAACCGGCCCCACATCTCACCGCCGAGCCAGCGCGGCTCGAGGTTGGTGGTGCTGGCCCGGTAGTCGGCGAAGACGTTCACGACCGGGTCCCGGCGCGCGAGCGCGAGGAACGCGTCGAGGTCGGCGGCGCCGAGCGGGCGGACGCCGTGCCGGGTCGTGAGCACGGCCGAAGCCTACGTCGTGTCAGGACACCGTGACCGACGCCGACGCGCCGTCGACAGACTCCATGCCCTCGGCGATCCGCATCGCCTCTTCGATGAGGGTCTCGACGATCTGCGACTCCGGCACAGTCTTGATGACCTCGCCCTTGACGAAGATCTGGCCCTTGCCGTTGCCGGACGCGACGCCGAGGTCGGCCTCGCGGGCCTCGCCGGGCCCGTTGACGACGCAGCCCATGACCGCGACGCGCAGCGGCACCTCCATGCCCTCGAGGCCGGCGGTCACCTGCTCGGCGAGCGTGTACACGTCGACCTGGGCGCGGCCGCAGGACGGGCACGAGACGATCTCGAGCTTGCGCGGGCGCAGGTTCAGCGACTGCAGGATCTGGATGCCGACCTTGACCTCCTCGACCGGCGGGGCCGAGAGGGAGACGCGGATCGTGTCACCGATGCCCTTGGACAGCAGCGCGCCGAACGCGGTCGCGGACTTGATCGTGCCCTGGAACGCCGGGCCGGCCTCGGTCACGCCGAGGTGCAGCGGCCAGTCGCCGGCCTCGGCCAGCAGCTCGTAGGCACGGACCATCACGACCGGGTCGTTGTGCTTCACCGAGATCTTGAAGTCGTGGAAGTCGTGCTCCTCGAAGAGGCTCGCCTCCCACACCGCCGACTCGACCAGCGCCTCGGGCGTGGCCTTGCCGTACTTCTCCAGCAGCCGCTTGTCGAGCGAGCCGGCGTTCACGCCGATCCGGATCGAGGTGCCGCGGTCCTTGGCGGCGCGCGCGATCTCCTTGACCTGGTCGTCGAACTGCCGGATGTTGCCCGGGTTCACGCGGACGGCGGCGCAGCCGGCGTCGATCGCGGCGAAGACGTACTTCGGCTGGAAGTGGATGTCGGCGATGACCGGGATCTGCGAGTGCTGCGCGATCTCCGGGAGCGCGTCGGCGTCGTCCTGGCTCGGGCACGCGACGCGGACGATGTCACAGCCGGTCGCGGTGAGCTCGGCGATCTGCTGGAGCGTGGAGTTCACGTCCGAGGTCAGCGTGGTCGTCATCGACTGCACCGACACCGGCGAGTCGCTGCCGACGCCGACCTTGCCCACCTTGATCTGGCGGGTCTTGCGACGGGGAGCGAGCACCGGAGGGGGCGCCTCGGGCATGCCCAGGCTGATGGCGGTCATGTGGTGAATCCTAGGACTCGAGGTGGAGGGGTACGACGAGGTCCCCGACGATCAGCACCACGCCCATGACCAGCAGGCTGGCCGCGACGCAGTACGCGATCGGCAGCAGCTTGGCGACGTCGACGTACCCGGGGTCGGGACGGCCCCACAACCGGGCCCAGCCACGCCGCATCGCCTCCCACAGCGCGCCCGCGATGTGGCCGCCGTCCAGCGGGAGCAGCGGGATGAAGTTGAACATCCCGATGAAGAAGTTGAAGCCCGCGATCATCATCAGGAGGAAGACGGCCTTCTCCTTGACCGGGAAGGTCTCGTGGGAGACGGTCTCGCCGGCCAGCCGGCCGCCGCCGACGATGCTCACGGGGCTGTCGATCTGGCGCTCCTCGGCGCCGACGATCGCCTCGGCGACGCCCCAGACCTTGACCGGCAGCGTGGCGAGCGCCTGGACCGTGTCGACGGCCATCGTGCCCATCTGGTCGACGGTGTAGACCGGGCCACCGGTCTCGATCTTCATGTACGACGTCGGCGTCACGCCCAGGAAGCCGACCTGGCGCAGCGTCAGGTCGGTGCCCGACGTGGGCCGCGCCTCGACCGTGGTGCTGGTGGTGCCGGTCAGCTGCTGGCCGTCGCGCTCGTAGCCGATCACGGCCTGGCCGTCGTCGTTGCCGCGGATCATCGACCGCAGGTCCTCCCAGTCGTCGACCGGGGTGCCGTTGAAGCTCGTGATCACGTCACCGGGGCGCAGCCCGGCCTCCACGGCGGGGCTGGCGGGGTCCGTGGCGGCGCACGCCCGGCCCTCCTCGGAGAACGGGATGATGCACTCGGAGACGGTGTCGATCACCGGCTGGCCGGGCTCGGGCTCCATGGTGCGCTGGCCGTACGTCGCGAACACGCCCCAGAAGATGAGGAACGCGATCAGCAGGTTCACCGTGGGCCCGCCGGCCATCACGATGACCTTCTTCCACCAGGCCATCTTGTAGAAGAGGCGCTCGTCGTCCTCCGGCCCGATCAGCTCCCACTCCGCCGCGCGGGCGTCGGAGATGAGCTGGGTGAACATGCCGGTGTTGGACTTGCGCACCTTGAGGACCTGGTTTCCCTGCGCGTCGTACGACACCTCGTCGGCGAGGTCCGCGGCGCCGGGCGGCAGCATCCCGACGATCTTCACGTAGCCGCCGAGCGGGATCGCCTTGACGCCGTACTCGGTCTCGCCGACCTGCTTGCTCCACACGGTCGGGCCGAACCCGATGAAGTACTGGGTGACCTTCCCGCCGAACTTCTTCGCCGGGATCATGTGGCCGAGCTCGTGCAGGCCGATCGAGGCCAGGATGGCGACCACGAAGATCAGCACACCCAGCAGGTAGAACAGCCCGCTCATCGCAACCCTTCGATCTGGGCGAGGGCGGTGTCCCGAGCCCACGCGTCAGCGGCGAGGACGTCCTCCACGGTCATCGCCTGCCCGTACGAGGGTACGTCGTCGCGCCTGAGAGTGGCCTGAATCGTGGGCACGATGTCGGTGAAGCGGAGCAGCCCGCGGCGGAACGCGTCCACGCACACCTCGTTGGCCGCGTTGTAGATCGCCGGCGCGGTGCCGCCGCGCTCCCCCGCCTCGCGCGCCAGCGCGACCGCGGGGAAGGCGTCGTCGTCGAGGGGGAAGAACTCCCAGGTCTCCGGCTTCGTCCAGTCCACCGGGGGCGCGGTGTCCGGGACCCGCTCCGGCCAGGCGAGACCGAGTGCGATCGGGATCAGCATCGTCGGCGGGCTCGCCTGGACCAGGGTCGAGCCGTCCACGAACTCCACCATCGAGTGCACGATCGAGGTCGGGTGGACGACGACCTCGATCCGGTCGAACGGGATGCCGAAGAGCAGGTGCGCCTCGATGACCTCGAGGCCCTTGTTCACCAGGGTGGCCGAGTTGATCGTGATGACCGGGCCCATGTCCCAGGTCGGGTGCGCCATCGCCTGCTCCGGGGTGACCCCGGCGAGCTCCTCGCGGGTGCGGCCGCGGAACGGGCCGCCGCTCGCGGTGAGCACGAGCCGGCGCACCTCCTCCGCGGTGCCGCCACGCAGGCACTGGGCGAGGGCGCTGTGCTCGGAGTCGACCGGCACGAGCTGTCCGGGCTTCGCGCGGTCCAGCACCAGGGGGCCGCCCATGATCAGCGACTCCTTGTTGGCCAGCGCGAGCACGTTGCCCGCGTCCAGCGCGGCGAGCGTGGGGCGCAGGCCGACGGCGCCGGTGATGCCGTTGAGGACGACGTCGCACTCCCGTGACGCGGCCTCGACCGAGGCGTCCTCGCCCAGGCCCCAGAACAGGTCGGAGCACGCCGGCGCGAACTCCGCGACCTGCGCCTCGAACAGCTCCCGGTTGGAGCCGCCGGCGGTCAGCCCGACCACCCGGAACCGATCGGGGTTGGCCCGCACGATCTCGAGGGCCTGGGTGCCGATGGAGCCGGTGCTGCCGAGGATGACGATGTCCCTAGGAAGGCCTCTCACGCTCCCCAGTCTCCCGCACTACGCTCCGAACATGAGCATCGCGCAGGAACGTCGACTGGTCACCGAGATCCCCGGCCCCGGCTCGCTCGAGCGGCTCGACCGGAAGAAGGCCCACGTCGCCGACGGCGTCGGCACCACCCTGCCCGTGTTCATCGTCGAGGCCGGCGGCGGCGTGCTCGTCGACGTCGACGGCAACCACCTGATCGACCTCGGCTCCGGCATCGCGGTGACCACCGTCGGCAACGCGGCGCCGAGCGTCGTGCGCAACGTGCAGGAGCAGGTCGCGAAGTTCACCCACACCTGCTTCATGGTCACGCCGTACGACGGCTACGTGGACGTGTGCGCCGCGCTGGCCGAGCTGACGCCGGGAGACCACGCCAAGAAGTCGGCGCTGTTCAACTCCGGGGCCGAGGCCGTCGAGAACGCCGTGAAGATCGCCCGCGTCGCGACCGGACGGGACGCGGTCGGCGTGTTCGACCACGCCTACCACGGGCGCACCAACCTCACGATGGCGATGACGGCCAAGAACATGCCGTACAAGAACGGGTTCGGCCCGTTCGCCGGCGAGGTCTACCGGGCGCCGATGTCGTACCCGCTGCGCGACGGGCTGACCGGCGAGCAGGCCGCGGCGCGCGCGATCGACGTCCTGGACAAACAGGTCGGCGCCGCGAACCTCGCCTGCCTCGTGATCGAGCCGATCCAGGGCGAGGGCGGGTTCGTCGTGCCGGCCCCGGGCTTCCTGCCGGCGCTCGCGGCCTGGGCCGAGGAGAACGGCATCGTGTTCATCGCCGACGAGATCCAGACCGGCTTCTGCCGCACCGGCGACTGGTTCGCCTGCGACCACGAGGAGGTCGTGCCCGACCTCGTCACGACCGCGAAGGGCATGGCCGGCGGCCTGCCGCTCGCGGCGGTCACCGGCCGGGCCGAGCTGATGGACAGCGTCCACGTCGGCGGCCTCGGCGGGACGTACGGCGGCAACCCGGTCGCGTGCGCGGCCGCCCTGGGCGCGATCGAGGAGATGCGCACCGAGGTCCTCGACGCGCGGGCCCGCGAGCTCGGCGCGATCATGGCGACCCGGCTCGGCGAGCTGGCGGCGCAGCACGAGGTGATCGCCGAGGTGCGCGGTCGCGGCGCGATGATGGCGATCGAGCTGTGCGCGCCGGGCACGACCGAGCCCGACCCGGTCCGCACCGCCGCGGTGTCGGCGTACTGCCACCAGAACGGCGTCGTCACGCTCACCTGCGGCACCTGGGGCAACGTCTTCCGCTTCCTGCCGCCACTGGCGATCAGCGACACGCTGCTCGAGGAGGCGTTCGACGTCGTCGCGGAGGCATTCGCCGCGACGGGTGGTTGAGGTGCGAGCGAAGCGAGCCTCGACCCCTTGACGCGCGTCAACTAGAACCTGTTCCATGCCCTTGTGACCTACGACACCATCATCAAGGGCGGGCGCTGGTTCGACGGGACGGGCGCGGCCTCCGCGGTCCGGAACCTCGGCATCAAGGACGGCCGCGTGGCCGTGGTCTCCGTCGAGGACCTCGACGAGACCGGATGCCCGGAAGTCGTCGACGCGGCCGGGCAGTGGGTGCTGCCCGGGTTCGTGGACATCCACACGCACTACGACATCGAGGTGCTCGACGGCCCGGGGCTGCCGGAGTCGCTGCGGCACGGCGTCACCACGCTGCTCCTCGGCTCCTGCTCCCTCTCGACGGTGCACGTCGGCGGGGTCGACGCGGGCGACCTGTTCGGCCGGGTCGAGGCGATCCCGCGCCAGCACGTGATCCGCGCGGTCGACGAGCACAAGACGTGGGACAACGCCCAGCAGTACGTCGAGATGCTCGAGTCGCTGCCGCTCGGCCCGAACCTCGCGGCGTTCGTGGGTCACTCCGACATGCGCACCGCGACGATGGGCCTGGACCGCGCGACGCGCAAGGAGGTCAAGCCCTCGCGCAGCGAGCAGGCGCGGATGGAGCGGATGCTGAACGAGGCGCTGGACGCCGGGTTCGTCGGCATGTCCGCCCAGCAGCTGCTCTTCGACAAGGTCGACGGCGACCTCTGCCGGTCCCGCACGCTGCCGTCGACGTACGCCAAGGGCAAGGAGATGCGCGGCCTGCGCAAGATCCTGCGCCGGCGCCGCCGGGCGCTGCAGGCCGGACCGGACGCCAGCCACCCGCACACGATCGGCGTGCAGGCGCTCGGCTCGATCGGGTGGTTCGGCAAGCCCGCGCTGCGCACCAGCCTGCTGTCGGCGGCCGACATCAAGGCGATCCCGTTCGTGATCCACCTGATGCGGCCGATCGCGAACCTCGTCAACAAGATGGGCGCCGACTTCCGCTGGCAGCACCTGCCGGTGCCGTTCGAGGTGTACGCCGACGGCATCGACCTGGTGATCTTCGAGGAGTTCGGCTCCGGCGCGATGGCGCTGCACATCCAGGAGAAGCTGGCGCGTGACGAGCTGATGCGCGACCCGGAGTACCGCAAGAAGTTCCGCAAGGACTACGAGAGCAAGTACGGCCCGCGGGTCTGGCACCGCGACTTCTACGACGCCGAGATCGTCGCCTGCCCCGACCCGTCGGTCGTCGGCAAGTCGTTCGGCCAGGTCGGCGACGAGCGCGGCGGCAAGCACCCGGTCGACGCGTTCCTCGACCTGGTGCTCGAGCACGGCACGGACATCCGCTGGCGCACGACGATCAGCAACCACCGCCCCGAGGTGCTCAAGAAGCTGGCCGCCGACCCCGGCATCCAGGTCGGGTTCTCCGACGCCGGCGCGCACTTGCGGAACATGGCGTTCTACAACTTCGCGCTGCGGCTGCTCAAGCACGTGCGGGACGCCGAGATCCAGGGCAAGCCGTTCATGACGACCGAGCAGGCCGTGCACCGGCTGACCGGCGAGCTCGGCGAGTGGTACCGCATCGACGCCGGCTTCCTCCGCGAGGGCGACCGCGCCGACATCGTGGTGATCGACCCGGAGCGGCTCGACGCCACCCTCGAGGAGTACCACGAGAGCCCGGTCGAGCAGTACGGCAACCTGTCGCGGATGGTGAACCGCAACGACGCCGCCGTACCGGCCGTGTTCATCGCGGGCCGCCGCGTCGTCGAGGCCGGTGAGCCCACCGAGCTCGTCGGCCGCGAGCGCACCGGTCAGTTCCTGCGCGCGGAGCAGCCCTCCCGCGCCGTGGTCGCCGCCTCGTGACCCGCACCCCCGAGGAGGCCGTGCGCGGCCTCTGGCGGACCCTGTCCGCGCGCGACTACGACGGCATCGCCGACTGGGTCACCGACGACTGCATCTACCTCGACATGCCGGTCGGCCCGGCGCTGGCGGCCCGGGGACCGGCGGACATCGCCAAGCGGCTGCAGGTCGGCTGGGGTGGGCTCTCGGCGTACGAGAACCACGACGGGCTGCTGCTGTCCGACGCCGACGGCAACGTGATGTACGAGCACACCGAGACGTGGTCGTTCCCGACCGGTGAGGTCTTCACGCTCGCGTTCGTCACGGTCCACCGGGTCCGCGACGGCAGGGTCTGCCTCTGGAAGGACTACTGGGACTACGGCGCGATCATGAACAACGCGCCCGCCTCCTGGGTCGAGGGACTGGCGACGGCCGACACCTCCTGGGTGTACGACGCGACCGACGAGGTGTAGCCCCGGCCTACCGTGGCCCCATGACAGAGCGGGCGGGCGAGCGGCTGGTCGGGCTCGACGTCGCGCGCTGCCTGGCGCTGCTCGGCATGGTCGCCACGCACATGCTCGACGAGCGGACGCCCGCAGGCGACCTGACGTTCGGGCAGTGGCTGGCCGGTGGCCGGGCATCGGCGCTGTTCGCGGTGCTGGCCGGGGTGAGCCTCGCGATGATGACCCGCGAGCCGGTGCGCGGACGGGCCGCGAGCCTGCGCGCGGCCGGGATCGTGGTGCGCGCGCTGCTGATCGCCGCGCTCGGACTGCTGCTCGGTGGCTTGGAGAGCGGACTGGCGATCATCCTGACGTACTACGGGGTCCTGTTCGTGCTGGGACTGCCGTTCACGGTCCTGGGCGGTCGCGCGCTGACGGTGCTCGCCGTCGTGTGGGTCGTCCTCGGGCCGGTCCTGTCCCACCTCGTGCGGCCGGACCTGCCCCCGCGCGGCTACGCCAGCCCGACGTTCGGACAGCTGGCGGACCCGTGGCAGCTGGCGAGCGAGCTGCTGTTCACCGGCTACTACCCCGTCGTCCCGTGGCTCGCCTACCTGCTGGCCGGGCTCGCGCTCGGCCGGGCGGACCTGCGCGACCGCCACCTGCTGGTCGGCCTCACCCTCGGCGGTCTCGGCGTCGCGGTCCTCGCCACCCAGGTCTCCCGGTCGCTGACCGATCCCACCGTGGCGGACGAGCACGCCACCGGGATGTACGGCACCACGCCGCCGGACGGCGACTGGGGCTGGCTGCTCCTCGTCGCACCGCACTCGGCCACGCCGTTCGACCTGGCCCAGACGATCGGGAGCGCCGTCTTCGTCATCGGGGCGTGCCTGCTGGTCGAGCGGGCGCTGGCCGCACGGGCGACGGCGCTGCTGGCGGTCGCGTTCGGGGCCGGCGCCATGACCCTGACGCTGTACTCCCTGCACGTCGTCCTGCGCACGCCGGACTTCTGGCCGCCGGAGGTGTCGCACGCGCACCTGAGGCACGTGGCCGTGCTGCTCGCGATCGGCGCGGCGTTCGCCGCGTTCCGCCTGCGTGGTCCGCTCGAGATCGCGGTCGGGCTCCCCGTCCGGCTCGCGCGCCGGCTCAGCCCGCCAGGTGCCCCCACGACCCGGCCAGCTCCGACCACGGACC
Organism: Nocardioides caricicola; assembly: GCF_039541135.1. Classification (NCBI taxonomy): domain Bacteria; kingdom Bacillati; phylum Actinomycetota; class Actinomycetes; order Propionibacteriales; family Nocardioidaceae; genus Nocardioides; species Nocardioides caricicola. The sequence continues at coordinate 805,515 of NZ_BAABFQ010000003.1, forward strand.
GGTAGCCGCGACCCGGCCCTCGACCAGGACGACGACCCGGTCGGCCTGGACGAGCGCGGCCCGCTTCGACGTCGCGCCGATCACGGTGGCGCCGCGCTCGCGCAGCGCGGTCCACAGCTCGACCTCCGTGGCGGCATCCAGCGCCGAGGAGACGTCGTCGGCCAGCAGCAGCTCGGCGTCGCAGGCGAGACCGCGGGCGAGCGCCAGGCGCTGCACCTGGCCGCCGGACAGCCGCACACCCCGGTGCCCGACGAGCGCGTCCGGTCCGCCCGCGGCCTCGACGTCCCGGGTGAGCCGAGCGGTCTCGACCGCCGGCATCACCTGGCGGTCGGGGTGGTCGAGGCTGACGTTGTCGGCGAACGTGCCGGACAGCACTCGTGGGACCTGCGCGACGTGGGCGACCCGGCCCGGGCGCAGGAAGACCTGCCGGTCACCGACCGGCTGGCCGTTCCAGGAGATCTCGCCGGTGCTGGAGACCAGCCCGGCCAGCGCGGACAGCAGGCTGGACTTGCCCGAGCCGACCTGGCCGAGCAGCAGCACGAGCTCGCGGGAGCCGACGGTCAGGTCGACGTCGCTGACGCCGATCGTGCCGTCGTCGTGCACCGCGGTCAGGCCGCGCAGCTCGAGGGTCCGCAGCGGGTCGCGGACGCCCGGCTCCGGCGCAGGTGATGAGCCGGCCACCAGGTCGACCCCGGCGGGCAGGTCCATCAGGTCGCCCCCACCGGCCAGCCCGCTCGTCGTCCGCATCCAGGCGCGCACGCCGGGGGCCTCGGTGACGACCGCGCCGGCGACGCGACCGAACCAGTCGAAGCCGCTGACCGCGGTCGAGACCAGCAGCGCGGTGGCCAGGCCCCAGCCGCCGGCGACCATCACGGCCCAGGCCGCGACGACACCGCACTGGACCATCACGATCGGGACGCCGTCGAGCATCGCCTGCACCCGGTGCTCGCGCACCGCGGCGTCGACCCGGCCACCGTCGACCTCCTTCAGGTGCGCGTGCACGCTCGGGGTCGACGCGGCGAGCTTGACGGTGCGCACGGAGTCGAGCGCGGACACCAACGACCGGCCGAACCCGGCCCGCGCCGTCGCGGACGCGGCCGCCGAGCGACCCGCGATCGTGCGGCCCAGCGAGGACGCGAGCGCCGAGGCGAACATCACGGTCAGCAGGACGCCACCGGCCAGGAAGCTCTGCGCCACGAGGGCGGTCACGCCGGCGATGATGAAGCCGTTGACGAAGTCGATCCAGCGGTCGGAGTAGCGCGCGAGCCGGTCGGCGTCCATGGTGCGCGCGACCACCTCACCCGGCGGCGTCCGCTCCAGGCGGTGCTGGGAGGTCTGGCCGGCGAGCACGGATGTCCGGACCCGCAGCATCACCGAGATCCACCAGCGCGGGTAGCGCCGGATCGCCTCGGCGAGCAGCAGCGGGGACAGCACCAGCGACAGCACCAGCGCTGCCGTCAGCGCGGTCGGGCTCTCCCCTGCCTGCAACGTCGCGACCAGGTGTCCCCAGATCCAGCCGCTGATCGCGCCGAGCGCGCCGGTCAGCGCGGAGAACAGGAACAGCGCGACGCTGACCAGGCCCCACTTCGGCTCGACGGTCATCGCGGAGAAGGTGGCCCGCGTGAGGCTCGGCGTCGGGAGGAGCTCCGGCGGCGCCGGGGGTGCGCCGGTACGCCGGGCGGTGCCGACCTGGCCGCGGACGGCGTCGTCGGGCGGGGGCGCGAGGTCCTCCTCGGCCGACGCCTGGAGCAAGGTGCGGAACGGGCCGTCCTCGGCGGCGAGCCGCGCGCGCGGACCGCGCTGGACGACCCGGCCGCCCTCGAGCACCGCGACCTGCTCGGCTCGCTCGGTGGTCGAGAGCCGGTGCGCGACCAGGATGCCGGTGCGCCCCGCGAGCAGCCGCTCGGAGGCGCGGACCACGTGGCCCTCGGTGACCGGGTCCATCCGGGCGGTCGCCTCGTCGAGGACGACGACGCGGACGTGCCGCACGAGCAGCCGGGCGAATGCGACCAGCTGCTCCTCCCCCGACGACAGCGTGGTGCCGCCCGGGCCGAGCAGCGTGTCGAGCCCGGCGGGCAGCCCGGCGACCCAGGCGTCGAGACCGAGCTCGGTCACGGCGGCCTCGACCTCGGACCGCGGGACGGGCTGGAAGAGCGTGATGTTCTCGGCGAGGGTGCCGGCGAGGATCTCGGTGCGCTGGGTGACCACGCCGACCGAGGAGCGCAGCTGCTGGAGGTCCAGGTCGAGCACGTCGACCCCGCCGAGGAACACCGATCCCGGCTCCGGCTCCACGGCGCGCGACAGCAGCGACGCCAGCGTCGACTTGCCGGAGCCGGTGCGCCCGACCAGCGCGCAGGTGGTGCCGGCCGGCACGTGCAGGTCGACGTGCTGGAGCGCGAAGGTGCCCTCGACGTAGGCGAAGTGCAGGTCGCGCAGCTGCACGTCGAGCTGGCCCTCCGGGAGGTCGGCGCCACCCACGGGCTCGGGCTCGGAGCCGAGCAGGTCGCGCAGGCGGAGCACCGCGCCGAAGCCGGCCTGCAGGTCCGGCAGGTGGCGCGCGAGCATGTCGACCTGGCCGACGAACATCGTGGTGACGAGGTAGAGCGTCACCAGCGAGGCGGTGTCGAGGCGGCCGTCCACGACCAGCACCACGCCGATCAGCGCGGTGGCGGCGAGCACGCCGTGCAGCAGCGTGCCGGTGCGTCGCCCGATCCGCGCTTCGAGGCCGAGGACCACCGCGAACCGCCGGTGCACCAGCGACGCGAGCTCGACGCAGCGGCGCAGCACGTGCGCCTGTCCGAGGCTGGCGCGCAGGTCGTCGCGGCCGGCGATGCCCTCCTCCAGGGCGGCGGCGTGGTCGGTCCAGGCGGCCTCCTCCTCGACCTTGCGCGCGGCGACCTGCGGGAGCAGTCGCCACGCGACCGCGACCGCGCCGACCCCGGCGAGCGGGAACAGCAGGAACGCCGGCCACCAGGTGACGCCCGCGATGATCCACAGCGGCCCCGCGGCGAGCGTCGTACGGATCGCCTGCCATCCGCTCTGCCGCAGCAGGCTGCCGACCTCGTGGGTGTCGTCGTCGACCCGGTCGAGCACCTCGCCGACGGCCTGCTCGGTGAGCACGGAGAGCGGCTGGTGCATGGCGGCGTCGAGGAGGTCCGCACGGAGGCGGCCCTCGGCCCGGTCGACCACCCCGGCCCACAGCGTGCGGGCCGCGGTGTCGAGCACCGCCGCGCCGACCACGAGCAGCGCCAGCAGCTCGACGAGCTCGGCGGTGGCCGACTCGGCCAGGCGTCCCGCGACCAGCGAGCCCAGCGACGTGCTGATCGCGGCGATCGCGGCGGCGACCAGCGACCAGACGGCGACCGGACCGCGCAGCCGGCGCCAGGTGACGGTGCGCTCGGGCGGCAGGGGCGGGCGGGGCGCGGAGTGGACCGGGCGATCGGTTCCGAGAGTGGCAGTCATGGCTGGGGACGACGGTATGACGAGACGCCGACAGTCGTCGCATCGTTTTCGCTCGTCGGGGCGGACAACATCGCCCTGGGGTCGCGCGTCACACTCGGGTGATGCTTCGCGCCCTGCTCGTCGCACTGGCGGCCACCCTGCTCGTGCCGACTCCTGCCGATGCGAAGCCGCGCACCCCGGTCGAGCCGTGCTCGCGCGGGCTGGTCGCGCTGACGTTCGACGACGGCCCGCTCGCCAGCGTGACGCCGCAGATGGTGCGGCTGCTGACCAGGCTGGAGGTCCCGGCCACGTTCTTCATGGTGGGCAACCGCGTCGCGGCGGACCCGGAGCTGGTGCGGCTCGTCGACCGGGCCGGCTTCGCGATCGGCAACCACACCTGGGAGCACGCCGACCTCACGTCCCAGACCAGGGCCGAGGCACGGCAGGCGCTGGCCGACACGCAGCAGGCGCTCCTCGACGCCGGCGTGCAGCCGACCGACCTGGCGCGACCGCCGTACGGCGCCGTGGACGACCGGGTCCGGCGGGCGATGGCGTCGGAGGGCCTGGTGCCGGTGCTCTGGACGGTCGACTCGCGTGACTGGACCGGGCTCACGCCGAAGCAGATCGAGAGGAGCGTGGTCGCGGCGGTGCGCCCGCACCGGACGAACGTGGTGCTCCAGCACGACGGCGTCACCAACTCCCCCGCCACGCTGAAGGCGCTGCCGGGCGAGATCGCGACGCTGCGCGAGCGCGGCTACTGCTTCGCGGACCTGGACGCCGCCGGCAACCCGACGCCGCCGGTGCCGCGCACGAGCGTGCGGGCCGACCACCAGCGGATCGCCGAGGGAGACCGGGTGCGCCTGACCGTCCGGCTCGACCGGCCGACGACCCGTGCGACGCGGGTGCCGACGCCCGCCGGCATCGTCCGGGTCCCGGCCGGCGAGCTGGTCGGCCGGACGTGGTTCCGGGCGCCGCAGGACCCCGTCGACGAGGCGGTCGAGCGGATCGCGCTCGGCCCGCGCGCCGTGCTCCGCGTGCTCGACGACGACCCGGCGCCGGTCGTGACCGTCGAGGACACGACGGTCACCGCGTCGCCGCTGCTGCCGACCACCGCGACCATCACCGTGCGCCTCGACCGGCCGCGCGACCGCGACCTGCCGGTCGTCGTACGGACTCCGCTCGGCGCGGTCGACGTCGTCGTGCCGGCGCGCGAGCGGGTGGGCACGGGGACGCTGACGGCGCCGGTGGGCACGACCCGGCTCCGGGCGGGCGAGACGACCGCGACCCTGACCGTCAGGCCCCCCGAACAGACCTGGCTGGAGGCCGCGCGCGCCGCGGTCGCCGAGGTCAGATGGCCACTGATTCGGCTTCCACGGACGTTCTAGCAGGACGCCGGGGCAGCCGGACCGTGAACGTGGTCCCGCGGTCGGCGCCGGAGTCGACGTCGACGGAGCCCCCGTGCAGCGCGACGATCGCCTGCACGATCGTCAGGCCCAGGCCCGTGCCCTGGACCGCCTGCTCCGTCGCGATCGACGAGCGGAAGAAGCGGCTGAAGAGCTGGTCCTGCTCCGACTCCGGGATGCCCACGCCGGTGTCGGAGACGACGAGGGTCGCCCCGAGGTCGTCGGCGTCGAGGCGCACCTCGACCCGGCCGCCGTCGGGGGTGAACTTCACGGCGTTGGTGAGCAGGTTGGCGAGCATCCGCTCCATCTCGTCGGGGTCCACCTCCAGCTCGACCGCGTCGTCCGGCACCTCGACGACCACGTCGAGCGCGCGGCTCTCGAGCAGCCACCCGATGGAGTCGTGCGCGGCCGCGACGACCTCGCGCAGGTCGGTGCGCTCGCGTTCGATCTGGAGCCTCGACGACTCGATCTGGGAGAGCTTGAGCAGGTCCTCGACCAGGCGCAGCAGCCGGTGGCTGTTGCGGTCGATCCGGCCCACGATGCTGCGCTGGGCGTCGTCGAGCTCACCGGCCATGCCGTCCTCGAGCACCTCGAGGTAGCCGATGATGCTGGTGATCGGCGTCCGCAGCTCGTGGCTGACCGTCGACACGAAGTCGGACTTGACCCGCTCGAGCTCACGCAGCCGCTCCACCGCGTCCTGCTCGACGGCGAGAGCGTCGGCCAGCGCCTGCTCGGTCCGGTGCCGCTCGGTGACGTCGCGGAACACCACGACCACGTCGCGGTCGGCGTCGCCGACGGAGGTCTCCAACGGCGTGGCCACGAAGTTGAGCACCCGCCCGTCGGGCACGCCGGGGTTGCGTACGACGAGGTCGAGGTCCTGCACCCGGTTCTCGGCGAGCGCCCGCACGTGCAGGAGGTCGTCCTGGGCGATCGGCGCACCGTCGGTGTGGAACAGCCCGAACTGCTCGGAGCCGCCGACCTCGTGCACGTCGTCGTGCAGGCCGCCCATCAGCTGCATGCCCGACGGGTTGCGCAGCAGGATCTTGCCCTGCGAGTCGATCACGACCAGGCCGTCGCGCAAGGAGTCGACGATCGTGCTGAGCAGCTGCATCTGTGACTGCGAGGCCTCCCGCGCCCGCTCGTGCAGCCACCAGTTCACGATGCAGGCGGCGCTGGCGAACGCGAAGAACGCGGCGTGCACGCCGGCGAACACCCACGGCTGCTCCCGCGCGGCCGGGTGGTTGTAGACCGCGTGCGGGTCCAGGGTGCCCATGATCCCGTGGTGGACCAGCACGTACGACACCGCGAGCGTGAACGGCGCCCACGCCTCGTACATCGCGATCACCGGGATCATCACGAAGAAGTGGAAGTGCGCCTCGATCATGCCGCCCGACAGGTGCACGATCACTCCGGAGCAGACCATGAGCCCGGCGGCCGCGACCGAGGACGACACCGCACGCCCCAGCCGCATGAAGCCGGCGACCAGGGCGGCCATCAGGACAGGGGCCATCTCCACCCACGCGTGCCCGACCGAGTTGCCCCGGTAGACCGCGTACACCGGGATCGCGACCACGTGCACCCAGAGCAGCGCCATCACCGCGCGATGCCGCGTCCGCCACGCCGGTTCGGGCAGCGAGCCACCGCGCGGCAGCCACGTCGGCCACCGCGGGAGCTGCGTCGGCAGAGGAATGGGCACCTCTGCCCATCGGCAGGCGGGGGTGCGACCTGAGGTCAGAGCTCCTTGATCCCCCAGGGGCTGCCGTACTCGGTCAGCAGGTCGAGGAACGGCACCGCGTCGAACGCCTCCGGGCCGAGCACGCCCGCGCCCTGCCAGGTGCCGCGCGACAGCAGCTCGAGCGCGACGACCGGGTTGATCGCGGTCTGCCACACCACGCACTGGTGGCCGTACTCCTGCATGGTCCACTCGTTGTCGACCACGTGGTAGAGGTACGTCGACCGCGCCGCGCCGTCCTTGCCCTTGCCGGTCACCCACAGGCCCGCGCAGGTCTTGCCCTTCATCCGCGGGCCCACCGTGGCGGGGTCGGGGAGCACCGCGGCGACCACGTCGCGCGGGCTGACCTCGACGCCCTTGACCCGCACCTTCTCGGTGGAGTCGAGGCCGAGGGTGTGCAGCACCTTGAGGATGTTGATGAACTCGTCGCCGAGGCCGTACTTGAACGTCGCGCGCTTGCAGTCCACCCAGCGCGGCATGAGGAGGACCTCCTCGTGCTCGACGTTCACGCACTCGACCGGCCCGATGCCCTCCGGGAAGTCGAAGACCTCCGGCTCGGAGAACGGCGGCGTCGTGTGCCAGTCGCCGTCCTGCCAGATCACCGGCGGGTTCAGGCACTCCTCGATGGTGGTCCACATCGAGAACGACGGCGCGAAGATCTCGTTGCCCTCGTCGTCGGTGACCACCAGGTTCGCGCCGTCGCGGGTGCCGAGCTCGTCGATCTCGCTGAACAGGTGGTCGGCGGCGTACCGCGCGAAGACGTCGCTCAGCCCGGGCTCGACGCCGATGCCGACCAGCGCCAGCCGGCCCGACGACTCCCAGTCCCCCGCCACTGCGAACTGCTCGTCGCCGAGCTTCACGCCGGTCTTCTCGTACGGCGCCTCGGGGTGCGGCTTCGACAGCGACATCGCCATGTCGAGGTAGTCCGCGCCGGCCGCGAACGCGCCGTTGAAGATCGGCATGTTGAACACCGGGTCGACGGCGTTCATCACGTGCGTGATGCCGTGCTCACGGCAGAGTGCGGCGACGGCGTCCTCGGACGACGCGTCGATCCGGGCGGCGACGTACCGGCTGTCGGTGGCCGCCGCCTTCTCCGCGCGCTCGAGCGAGTAGTCGGCGACCACGATGGTCTCGAAGAAGTCGCGGCGGGCCGCGATGGCGGCGAAGGCCGAGCCGACGCCACCGGCGCCGACGAGCAGGATCCTCATCCTTGAACCCTCCTAGGGACGGCGAGACGGTCACTCACGCTCGAACCGTCCTCGGAGCTCGGACGTCGAGCCGAGGAGATGCGCATGAGAGGAGCGAAGCGACGAGTGCGAACACACCTCCGTGCATTCACTCTCCGATGTAGGACATCACGTGCTTGATGCGCGTGTAGTCCTCGAGGCCGTACATGGAGAGGTCCTTGCCGTAGCCGGAGTGCTTGAAGCCTCCGTGCGGCATCTCGGAGACGAACGGGATGTGGGTGTTGATCCAGACGACACCGAAGTCGAGGTGCTTGGACATCCGCATCGCGCGGCCGTGGTCCTTGGTCCAGACGCTCGACGACAGGCCGTACTGCACGCCGTTGGCCCAGCGCAGCGCCTCGGCCTCGTCGGTGAACTTCTGCACGGTCATGACGGGGCCGAAGATCTCGTTCTGGATCTGCTCGTCGTCCTGCTTGAGGCCGGAGACCACGGTGGGCTCGTAGAAGTAGCCCCGGTCGCCCTGGCGCGCGCCGCCGGTCTGCAGGTTCGCGTGGTCGGGCAGCCGGTCGACCATGCCGGCAACGCGGTCGAACTGGCCCTGGTTGTTCAGCGGGCCGTAGTAGGTGTCCTCGTTGGCCGGGTCGCCGGTCGGCATTCCCTTCGCGGCCTCGGTCAGCGCGGCGACGAACTCGTCGTGGATGCCGGGGCCGGCGAGGACGCGCGTCGCGGCGGTGCAGTCCTGGCCGGCGTTGAACAGGCCGGCGCCAGCGATGCCCTCGGCCGCCTTCTCGATGTCGGCGTCGTCGAAGACGATGCACGGCGCCTTGCCGCCCAGCTCGAGGTGCACGCGCTTCAGGTCGGCGGACGCCGCCTCCGCGACCTCCATGCCCGCGCGCACCGAGCCGGTGATCGCGACCATCTGCGGGGTCTTGTGCGAGACCAGCAGGCGGCCGGTGTCCCGGTCCCCGGTGACGACGTTCAGCACGCCCGGCGGCAGGAACTCCTGGGCCAGCTCGGCGAGCAGCGTCGAGGAGGCCGGGGTGGTGTCGCTCGGCTTGAGCACGACGGTGTTGCCGCCGGCCAGCGCGGGCGCGATCTTCCAGATCATCATCAGCAGCGGGTAGTTCCACGGCGTGACCTGGCCGACGACGCCGATCGGCTCCCGGCGGATCCACGAGGTGTGGTCGGCCATGTACTCGCCCGCGGAGCGGCCCTCGAGCACGCGCGCGGCGCCGGCGAAGAAGCGGAAGTGGTCCGAGGCGTACGGCATCTCCTCGGACATCGTCAGGCCGAGCGGCTTGCCGGTGTCCTTGCACTCGACGGCGTTGATCTCCTCGGCGCGGGCCTCGATCGCCTCGGCGATCTTCAGCAGCGCGTTCGCGCGGTCCTGCGGTGTGGTCTGCCCCCACGACTCGAACGCGGCGTCTGCCGCGGCGTACGCCCGGTCGATGTCCTCGGCCCCGGACTTGGGCGCCTGCGCGTACACCTCGCCGGTGGTCGGGTCGATGATGTCGTAGCTCTCGCCCGACGCGCTGTCGACGAGCTCACCGTTGATGACGTTCTTGAAGGTCTGATCGGCCATGGGACGACCCTAGAGGTAGCACAACGGAATCTGTAGGGCTGACCGGCGTTTTCGTTCGGATTTCGTTGATTCAGGCCTCGAAGACGGGGCTTCCGTCGATCCAGGTGGTGAGCACGCGCGCATCGGCGATCTGCTCGGGCGGCCCCGCGAACGGGTCGCGGTCGAGCGCCACGAGGTCCGCGACCGCGCCGGGAGCCAGGACCCCGGCGTCGTCTCGGCCGTTCGCCCAGGCCGACCCGGAGGTGTACGCCGACCACGCGGTGTCGAGGTCGAGCGCCTGCTCGGGCAGCAGCGGCTCGCCGCCCGGCTCGCGCCGCGTGACACCGACCTGGATGGCGGCCAGCGGGTCCGGCGTGCTGACCGGCCAGTCGCTGCCGGCGACCAGCCGCGCCCCGGTGCGGTGGAGGTCGCCGAACGGGTACTGCCAGCGGCTGCGCTCCTGGCCCAGGAACGGGATGGTCAGCTCGACCATCTGGTCGTCCAGGCAGGCCCACAGCATCTGCATGTTCGCGGCGACGCCGAGCTCGGCGAACCGGCGCACGTCGTCGGGGTGGATCAGCTGCAGGTGCGCGACGTGGTGGCGCAGAGCGGGGTCGGTGCCCTCGAACGCGTCGAGCGCCTCGCGCGTGCCGCGGTCGCCGATGCAGTGCACGTGCACCTGGAACCGCGCGGCGTCGAGCGCTCGGATCGCGTCGCGGATCGCCTCGGCGGTCAGGAACGAGTGGCCGGTGTTGTCGGTCGGGTGGCCGCACCTGTCGAGGTACGGCAGCAGCATCGAGGCCGTGCCGTTCTCGGCGACGCCGTCCTGCATGATCTTCACGCTGGTGGCCTGGAACCGCCCGCCGCTCATGGTCTCGCGACGGCCGACCAGGTCCGCGACCTGCTCGACGCCGAGCCGGCGCTCCCACCACAGCGCGCCGACGACGTACGACGTCAGGTCGCCGTTGGCCGCAGCCGTCGTGTACGTCGACGCCGGGTCGTCCATGCCGGAGTAGGCGCCGACGATCGCGTCCTGCCACGAGGTGACGCCGACCGAGTGGAGGAAGGACTGCCCTTCGAGCAGCGCGGCGTAGTACTCCTCGCCGCTGGTGCGCGGGACGTGCCGGGAGACCAGCGCCGTCGCGCCCTCGTGCAGGGTGCCGCTCGGGCGCCCGTCCGCGTCGCGCTCTATCCGGCCGTCGGGCGGGTCCGGGGTGTGCTCGTCGATGCCGGCGATGGCCAGCGCCTTGCTGTTCACCCACGCGCCGTGGTGGTCGCGGTTCGGCAGGAACGCCGGCCGGCCACCGGTCACGGCGTCGAGGTCGGCTGCCGTCGGGGTGCCGCCCGGGAACGCCGGCATCGCCCAGCCGCCGCCGAGGATCCACTCGCGGTCGGGGTGCGCGTCGGCGTACTCCTTGATGCGGGCGAGGTAGTCCTCGCGGGTCTCGTCCTCGGACAGGTCGCAGCGCAGCCGCTCCAGCCCGCCCTGGATCGGGTGGACGTGCGCATCGGTGAAGCCGGGCGACAGGAACGCGACGTCGGCGGGACCGCTCGACGGGCGGACCGCCGTGATCCGGCCGTCCGCGACCTCGATCTCGGTCGGGCCGAGGTGGCGGTGGCCGTCGAACGCCGCCGCCGCGCGCAGCCTGGTCATCGGCCCTCCAGCAGCGGGCCGGCCGGGTCGTGCGTGATCCCGTGCTTGCGGACCGCCAGCCCGGACAGCGCCTCCAGGCACACGCGGTTGGCGAGGAACGCGGTGATCTCGGCGTGGTCGTACGGCGGCGACACCTCGACCACGTCGATGCCCGCGACGGGGAGCTCCATGCAGATGCGGCGCACGGCGTCGAGGAGCTCGCGCGCGGAGAGGCCGCCGGGCTCCGGGGTGCCCGTGCCGGGTGCGTGGCCCGGGTCGCACACGTCGATGTCGACCGAGAGGAACACCGCGTCGCACTCGTCGAGCGCGATCTCGAACGCCTCGTCGAGGCAGGCCGAGAGCCCGCGCCGGCCGATCTCGGTCATCTCGAAGGAGCGCATGTTCTGCTCCGCCATCCAGCCGAGGGTCTCGGGTCCGGGCCAGTAGCCGCGCAGCCCCAGCTGGAGGAACCGGTCGCCGCGCAGCGCGCCGGACTCGATCAGCCGGCGCATCGGCTGGCCGTGGCCCCAGAGCGAGCCGAACTCGATGTCGCCGGTGTCGGCGTGCGCGTCGAAGTGGATCATCGAGACCTTGCCGAACCCGACGTGGCGAGCCAGCCCCTTCGCGTCGGCGAACGCGATCGAGTGGTCGCCGCCGAGGACCAGCGGCACGGCGCCCGCGCTGGCGACGGCGTAGACCGCCTCCTCGAGGTTGCCCAGCGACCGCTCGATCTCGCCGGGCGGCATCTCGACGTCGCCGGCGTCGAGCACGGTGAGGTCCTGCAGGGCGTCGACGCGCAGCGCGAGGTGGGGGCGTGAGCCGTCGTGGGGGAGGTAGTCGGTCTGCCGGATCGCCATCGGGCCGAACCGGGTGCCCGGGCGGTGCGACGTACCCCCGTCGAACGGCGCGCCCACGACCACGACGTCCGCGGCGGCGAGCGCGGCCGCGTCGTCGAGGTCGACCCGGTCGACGCCGAGGAACGTGATGTCGGGTCCGAACTGGGGGCCGTAGCGGGTCATGGGCAATGTCTATCACGGCAGATTCCTTCGGAATCCGCGCAAATCACGCGCTCAGACGACTGATTCACTTGCTTCGGAGGCGGTCGACCGCGCACCATGGGTGCCATGTACCCGGACTACGAGCACCTCCAGCGCGCCGCGAAGGACCACCTGTGGATGCACTTCACGCGGCACTCCTCCTACGACGAGGCGGACGTCCCGATCATCGTGCGCGGTGAGGGCGCCTACATCTACGACGCCCAGGGCAAGCGCTACCTGGACGGGCTCGCCGGGCTGTTCGTCTCCCAGCTCGGCCACGGGCGCACCGAGCTCGCCGACGCGGCCGCGGCCCAGGCCAAGGAGCTCGCGTTCCACCCGCTGTGGTCCTACGCCCACCCGGCCGCGATCCAGCTCGCCGAGAAGGTCGCGTCGTACGCGCCCGGCGACCTGAACCGGGTCTTCTTCTCCAGCGGCGGCGGCGAGTCGGTCGAGACGGCGTGGAAGCTCGCGAAGAACTACTTCAAGCTCACCGGCCGGCCGATGAAGCACAAGGTCATCAGCCGCCAGATCGCCTACCACGGCACCACGCAGGGCGCGCTGTCGATCACCGGCCTGCCGCCGCTCAAGCAGCAGTTCGAGCCGCTGGTGCCCTCGACGTTCCGGGCCGCGAACACCAACATCTACCGCGCGCCCATCCACGGCGACGACCCGGAGGCGTTCGGCCGCTGGGCGGCCGACCAGATCGCGGTCGCGATCGAGAACGAGGGGCCCGACACCGTGGCCGCGGTGTTCCTCGAGCCCGTCCAGAACGCCGGCGGCTGCTTCCCGCCGCCGCCCGGGTACTTCCAGCGGGTCCGCGAGATCTGCGACGAGTACGACGTCCTGATGGTCTCCGACGAGGTCATCTGCGCCTTCGGCCGGCTCGGCCACATGTTCGGCGCGGAGCGCTACGGCTACCAGCCCGACATGATCACCTGCGCCAAGGGCATCACCTCCGGCTACGCCCCGCTCGGCGCGATGATCGCCTCGGACAAGCTGATGGAGCCGTTCCTCGAGGACGGCGCGATGTTCGCCCACGGCTACACGTTCGGCGGCCACCCGGTCTCCACCGCGGTCGCGCTGAAGAACCTCGAGATCTTCGAGGAGGAGAAGGTCCTCGAGAACGTCCGCTCCAACGAGGGCGCGTTCCGCGCGACCCTCGAGCGGCTGCTGGACCTCCCGATCGTGGGCGACGTCCGCGGCGACGGGTACTTCTACGGGATCGAGCTGGTCAAGGACACGACCACCCGCGAGACGTTCAGCGAGGAGGAGTGCGAGCGGATCCTGTTCGGCTTCGTCTCCAAGCAGCTGTACGCCGAGGGCCTCTACTGCCGCGCCGACGACCGCGGCGACCCGGTCATCCAGCTCTCTCCCCCGCTGATCTGCGACCAGCAGCACTTCGACGAGATGGAGCAGATCCTGCGCAGCGTCCTGGAGAAGGCCGGCCAGATGCTCTGAGCCTCGTGGGCCCGGCTGCGCCGGGACCGTCGAGAGACGCGAAACGGCCCCGCACGTTCGGCGTGTCGGGGCCGTTTCGCGTCTCTCGACGGTCGAGTCAGGCCAGCTTGGCGTTGCGGCGCCGCGAGGTGACCTCGCCACCGACGACGATCAGGATCGAGATCATGAACATCACGGTGCCGATGACGTTGACCTGCATCGGGACGCCGCGCTGGGAGACGCCCCAGACGTACATGGGGAACGTCGTGGTGTTGCCGGCGTTGAGGTTGGTGATGATGAAGTCGTCGAAGGACAGCGAGAAGCTGAGCAGTGCGGCGCCGAGGATGCCGGGGAACACCAGCGGGAAGGTGACCCGCCAGAACGTCTGTCTCGGTGTGGCGTAGAGGTCCATCGCCGCTTGCTCGAGGTTGTCGTCGAGGCCCGCGAGTCGGGCTCGGACGGTGACGACGACGAACGACAGGCAGAACATGATGTGGGCGATCAGGATCGTCCAGAAGCCCAGCTGGCCGGCGAAGCCGGCGGCCACGAACAGCGCCAGCAGCGACGAGCCGAGCACGATCTCGGGCGCGGCCATCGGCATGAAGATCAGCAGGTTCGACGACGACCGGCCCTGGAAGTCGTGGCGGACCAGGGCGAACGCCGCCAGGGTGCCGAGGATCGTCGCGAACAGCGTCGACAGGAAGCCGATCTGGATGCTGGTCCACAGCGAGCCGCACATGCCGTCGGGCTCGCAGGGGTTCAGCCAGTTCTGCAGCGTGAACCCGTCGAAGCTGTAGACCAGCCGGTTGTCCGGGTCGTTGAAGCTCATCAGGATCACGATCGCGATCGGGATGAAGGTGTAGATCAGCACGGCGATGCCGAGCAGCAGCACGAGGTTGTTGCGGAACCAGCGCATCAGAGGAGCTCCTCCGTCCCGGCCCGGCGCACGTAGACGAGCACCATCGCGATGATCCCGACCATCATGATCACCGACAGCGCGGCCGCCGACGGATAGTCGTTGGCGTCGGTGAACAGGCTCTGGATCACACCACCGACCATCCGCTGGTTCGGCCCGCCGAGCAGCTGCGCGTTGATGTAGTCCCCGGCGGCCGGGATGAACGTGAGCAGCGTCCCCGAGATCACGCCGGGCAGCGACAGCGGCCAGGTGACCTTGAAGAACCCGACGACCGGGTTCGCGTACAGGTCCCCGGCGGCCTCGATCAGCCGGTGGTCGATCTTGTCGATGCTCGCGTAGAGCGGCAGCACCATGAACGGCAGGAAGTTGTACGTCAGGCCGAGGACCACCGCCACCGGCGTGACCAGCAGCCGACCGTCCGCACCGAGGATGTGCAGGGTCTGGAGGAAGTCCACGATCCAGCCGTCGTCGGCCAGGATCAGCTTCCACGACAGCGTGCGCACGAGGAAGCTGGTGAAGAACGGCGCGATGACCAGCACCAGCATCAGGTTCTTCCACCGGCCAGCCTTGAACGCGATCGCGTAGGCGAGGACGTAGCCCAGGATCAGGCAGAAGAACGTCGCGAGCGCGCCGTACCAGAGCGACCGGAGCATCGGCTCCCAGTACTCCTCCACGACGTCGACGTAGTTCTGCCAGTGGTACGTCATCTCGTAGCCGCGGAAGTCCGAGCCGGACGGGTCGAACAGGCTGGTGGCGACGAGCGAGTAGAACGGGATGACGAAGAACAGCACCAGCCACAACGCGGCCGGGGCGAGCAGGAGGTAGCCGAGGCTGCCCTTGCGCCGGGTCACTCGTCGTCCTTCTGGGCGCCGGCCCGGGCGTCCTGCGCGTGGTCGAGGAGGAACGCGTACTCGGGTCGCCAGGACAGCTCGACCGGCTCGCCCTGGCTGAACAGCCGGCTGCGGCCGGTGTTCTGCGCGAACACCTGGAGCTCCTGGCCCCACGGCATCCGCACGAGGTACTGCGTGCTGACGCCGACGAAGCTGACGTCGCTGATCACACCACCGGGGATGGTGTTGCCCGGAGCGTCGAGCGCCTCGCCGGGCTCGCCGATCAGCACCTTCTCGGGGCGGATCCCGATCCAGCCCATGTCGCCGTCGGTGTGCGAGCGGTCGACGGGGACCGAGACGTTGATGCCGTGCATGTCGACGCTGACGAGGTCGGCGGCGCGGCTCAGCACGCGGCCCTCGATGAGGTTCGACTGGCCGAGGAAGTTCGCGACGAACGTGCTGCGGGGGTTCTCGTAGAGCTCGGCCGGACTGCCCATCTGCTCGATCACGCCCGCGTTCATCACCGCGACCGTGTCGGCCATCGTCATGGCCTCCTCCTGGTCGTGGGTGACGTGGATGAACGTCAGCCCGACCTCGGTCTGGATCCGCTTGAGCTCGATCTGCATCGACCGACGCAGCTTCAGGTCGAGCGCGCCGAGCGGCTCGTCGAGCAGCAGCACCTCGGGCTTGTTGATCAGCGCCCGCGCCAGCGCGACCCGCTGCTGCTGGCCGCCGGAGAGCTGTGCCGGCCGCTTGCGCGCCTGCGCCTCGAGCTCGACCAGGTCGAGCATCTCCTGGACCTGCGCGTCGACGTCCTTGGCCTTGCGCCGCTTGAGGCCGAAGGCGACGTTCTCGTGGATGTCGAGGTGCGGGAACAGCGCGTAGCTCTGGAACACCGTGTTAACGGGACGCTTGTACGGCTTGGCATAGGTGATGTCCTGCCCGGCCAGGGTGATCGACCCGGACGTCGGCGTCTCGAGCCCGGCCACCATCCGCAGCGTCGTGGTCTTGCCGCAGCCGGACGGCCCGAGGAGCGCGAAGAACGAACCGCGCGGTACGTCGAGGTCGAGGTCGTCGACGGCCGTGAACGCCGCGAACGACTTGGTCAGGCCGCGCAGCCGCAGCCCGTCGTACGTCGCATCCGGGGCGGGCGCGGCATCGGCGCCCTTGGTCTCAGCCACCTGTGACATCGGACCAGTCTCCTTCGTACTTGACTTGCTGCTGGTCGGTCAGCGGCATGAAGTCGAACGTGTTCGCGAGCAGCTCGTCCGAGGGGAAGATCAGCTCGTTGTCGACCAGTGAGGGGTCGATCTTCTCCATCTCCTCGCGGGCGCCCTTGACCGGACAGATGTAGTTCACCCACGAGGCGAGCTTCGCCGCGACCGCCGGTTCGTAGTAGTAGTCGATCCACTTCTCGGCGTTCGCCCGGTGGGCCGCGAGGTTCGGGACGATCATGTTGTCGCTCCAGAGCGACAGGCCCTCTTCCGGCGCCACGAACTTGATGTTCGGGTCGTCGAGCTGCAGCTGGATCACGTCGCCCGACCACGCCTCGCAGGCGAGGATGTTGCCGGCCGCCAGGTCCTGCATGTACTCGTTGCCGGTGAACTGGCGGACGTGCTCGTCGTCGACCGCCTTCCGGAGCCGGTCGATCGCGTTCTCCCACTCGGCGTCGGTGAAGCTCTTCGGGTCCGCCCCGACGACCCGGAGCATGAAGCCCATCGTGTCGCGCATCTCCGAGAGCAGCGTGATCCGACCCTTGAGGTCCGCGCGGCTGAGCAGCTCCTCGAAGCTCTTCACCTCCCCGGTCTTCGCGGCGTTGTAGGCGATGCCGGTCAGGCCGCTCTGCCACGGGGCGTGGAACTCCAGGTCGGGGTCCCACTGCTTGTCGCGCAGCGGGTCGATCAGGTTCGCGTGCAGGTTCGGGACCTTGGCCTTGTCGATCGGCTGGATCCACCCGAGCCCGATCATCCGCGCCGCCATCCAGTCGGTCAGCATCATCATGTCGCGGTTGATCGGCTCGCAGGCGCCGAGCTGGTTGCGGACCTTGGCGTAGAACTCGGCGTTGTCGTTGACGTCGTCGGTGTAGGCGACGGAGATCCCGGTCTGGCTCTGGAACGTCTGGAAGGTGCCGTTCGGGTTCTTGCGCGGGTCGATGTAGCCCGGCCAGTTGGAGATGATCAGCTCCATCTCCTCGGCCGAGACGTCCGGCGCCGTGCAGAGGCTCGGATCCTGCTGGGCCCCCTGGACCTCGAAGAACGGCAGCTGGAGCGCGGCCAGGCTCAGCCCGCCGAAGGCGACGACGCCGCCTCCCTTCAGCAGGCTCCGGCGCGACAGGCCACCACGGCGACCCGGTGACTCCGGCGGCATGCGACTCCCTTCGGCAACATTCGGCTCGATGGCTCGGATCGTGCCATGCATGCCCGCGCTGAACAAGCGATCCCGTCGATATGAAACGTTCTCGCAACGAAATCGCTTGTATACGATGCCTGCATGGCAAGGAACCCGGGACGCAGCGCCGTCCAGCTCGACGACGTGTCCAAGGCGATCATCGAGCAGCTGCAGCAAGACGGCCGCCGCTCGTACGCCGCGATCGGCAAGGTCGTCGGGCTCTCGGAGGCGGCCGTCCGCCAGCGTGTGCAACGACTGATCGAAGGCGGCGTGATGCAGGTCGTCGCGGTCACCGACCCGCTCGAGCTGGGCTTCGCCCGGCAGGCGATGGTCGGCGTCCGCGTCAGCGGCCCGCTGGAGCCCGTCGCCGACGCGATCGCCGAGCTCGAGGAGGTCGACTACGTCGTGGTCACCGCCGGCTCCTACGACCTGCTCGTCGAGGTCGTGTGCGAGAGCGACGAGCACCTGCTCGAGCTGATCTCCGGCCACATCCGCACGATCCCGACGGTCGTCTCGACCGAGACGTTCATGTACCTCCGGCTGCGCAAGCAGACCTACTCGTGGGGAGTCCGCTGATCTCGATGGTCGACCCACACTGGGAGCGACTCTCCCTCTGGCACGACACCGTCGAGACCGACTGGACGCCGCGCCCGGCGCTGGCCGGCGATGTCGACGCCGACGTCGCGATCGTCGGTGCGGGATTCACCGGGCTCTGGACGGCGTACTACCTCGCCGAGGCCGACCCCTCCCTGCGGATCGTGGTGCTCGAGGCCGAGACCGCCGGGTACGGCGCGTCCGGGCGCAACGGCGGCTGGTGCTCGGCGCTGTTCCCCGCCTCCGCCGGGACACTCGCGCAGATGGCGGACCGCGACGGCGCTATCGCCCAGCACCGGGCGATGCGCGCGACCGTCGACGAGGTCGTCCGCGTCGCCGCCGCCGAGGGCATCGACGCCGACATCGCCCGGGGCGGGACGATCGCCCTCGCGCGGAGCAGGGCGCAGCTGCGCCGGGCCCGCGCGGAGGTCCAGCACGCGCGCGAGTGGGACCGCGGCGAGGACGACCTCCGGTTGCTCGGCCGCGACGAGGCGACCGCGATCCTGCGCGGCAGCCGCACCATCGGCGCGACGTACACCCCTGACTGCGCGGCGATCCACCCGGCCCGGCTGGTCCGCGGCCTCGCCGACGTCGTCGAGCGGCGCGGTGTCACGATCCACGAGCGCAGCCCGGTCCGGGCGATCCAGCCCGGCCGCGCGCACACCGCGAACGGCGACGTGCGTGCGGCCACCGTGATCCGGGCGACGGAGGGCTACACGCCCTCGCTGCGCGGGGAGGAGCGCACCGTCGTCCCGGTCTACTCGCTGATCATCGCCACCGAGCCGCTGCCCGCCTCGACGTGGGACGAGATCGGGCTCGCCCGACGCGAGACCTTCACCGACCACCGGCACCTCATCGTCTACGGACAGCGCACCGCCGACGACCGCCTGGTGTTCGGCGGCCGTGGGGCGCCGTACCACTTCGGATCCCGGATCCGGCCGGAGTTCGACCGCGACGAGAAGGTGTTCGCCCGGCTCTACGCGACGCTCACCGACCTGTTCCCGGTGCTCGAGGGCACCCGGGTCACGCACGCGTGGGGCGGCGCGCTCGGCATCCCGCGCGACTGGTGCGCCTCCGTCGGCCTGGACCGTGAGACCGGACTCGGCTGGGCCGGCGGGTACGTCGGGGACGGGGTGAGCACGACGAACCTCGCCGGCCGCACGCTGCGCGACCTCGTGCTCGGCCACGACTCCGAGCTCACCGCGCTGCCGTGGGTCGGCCACCGCTCCCCCGCGTGGGAACGGGAGCCGTTGCGGTGGCTGGGCATCAACGCCGGGCTGCACGCGATGACGCTCGCCGACGCGGAGGAGTCCCTGACCCGGCTGCCCAGCCTGGCCGCGAAGCTCGTCAGTCCCCTGCTCGGCTGAGGTCAGCCGCGCCGGATGACCTTGAACTTCCAGGCGTTCATCACCGGCCACTTCTGCACGTCGGTGCCCACCACAACCCACTCCTGCTGACTCGGCTTCCAGCACAGGTGGACGGCCTTGGCCGTGACCGTGTAGATGCCCCTGGTCCAGCTGCTGAACGTGTCGGCGGGAAAGGTCCGCTGCGAGCTCGTCGTCACGGACACGCTGACGGCCCGTTCCGTGCTGCGCTCGCGGCTGAACGTGGAGTCGACCTTGGCCTCGGCGATCCCCTTCAGCCCGGCCGAGACCGAGGTGGCCACCTGGCCGGACTTCTTCTTGCTGTGCGTGACCGTCCGGGTCTTGCTGACGGTCCACGTCTCGACCTGCGCCTGGGGGTTGCCGCGGTTGTCGATGGCGAGGGTGAACGCCGCGGGACCGGGCTCGAACTTGGTCGAGGCGGACTTCTTGTACTTCGAGCCCCACCCGCAGAGCCGGGGGCCGTCTGCGGAGGCCTGCCCGGCCGGCACGGTCGTCACGACCGTCATGGACAACACGAGCGTCAGGATCGCGAACCCATGTCGCATCAGATCCTCCAACGGGCCAGAGGGATCGGCCCAACAGGGGTTCGGCCGTGGCCGGACCCTTCCCTGGCCAGCGCCGCTCGAAACGGCCCCGAGATCGCTCAGCCGAGACCGTTCGCGGCGGTGTCGGCCGGCTTCGACATGTCGTGCAGCCAGGCCTGGAAGAACGCGTCCAGGTCCTCACCGCTGACCTCCTCGGCGAGCGCCTCGAACTGCGACGTCGTGCCGTTGCCGCCCTCGCGGTCGGTGACCCAGCGGTGCAGCACCTCGAAGAAGTCGTCGTCCCCGATCACGTTGCGCAGCGCCTGGAGCGCCATGCCGCCGCGGTTGTAGACCCACCACGCGAAGATGCTGCTGACGCAGTTCTCGTACGTCGGGCACGGGTCCGCGACCTCGTGGTCCCAGAAGTCGTTGTTCGCCCCGATGCCGTCGTACTGGTCGCGCAGCCACTGGTCGCCGGTGAGGTCGCCGTGCTCCTCGGCGTAGTAGACCTCGAAGAACGTCGCGAAGCCCTCGTTGAGCCAGATGTCCTTCCAGCCCTCGACGGCGACCGAGTCGCCGAACCACTGGTGGGCGAGCTCGTGGATCACGGTCGCGGTGTTCAGGCTGCCCGGCGAGTACGTCGGCCGGGTCTGGTTCTCCAGCGCGAACCCGGGCTCGAGGCTGGTCGCGACGCCGCCGGTGGTGGAGAACGGGTAGTCCGCGCCGAGCACGTCCTCGATCCACGCGGTGTGCGCCGCGGACTTCTTCAGCAGCGACATGCCCCGGGCACGCAGGTCCTGGGGCAGCCGCTTGGACACCGCGACCACCCAGGGGTGGCCGTGGTCCTTGCCCTGCGCGACGGCGAACTCGCCCGCGGCGAAGAACGCGAGGTAGGGCACCATCGGCTCGTCCGGTCGCCAGGTCGTGGTGGCCAGTCGGCCCTGCACCGTGCGACCGACCCGCTTGCCGTTGGCGATGACCTGCTTGTCCCGGGGCGCGGTGATCGCGATCGTGATGTCCGCGCGGTCGAGGGGGTGGTCGTTGGACGGGAACCACCACGGCGCCATGTGCGGCTGGTTCATCGCGACGACCTCGTGCCGGTCGGCCAGCCAGTTGCTCTCGCCGGCGTACGAGTAGTGGCCGGGGTGGCCGGCGTACCTCACGACGACGTCGAGGAGCTCGCCCTCCGACACGGCGTGGTCGACGACCAGCTCGTGCCCGTCGTGCTCGAACGCGACGTCGGCGCCGTCGATCCGGACCGACTGCACGGGCAGCAGCAGGTCGAGGTTGAAGCCGGAGAGGTCGGCCGTCGCCCGCAGCGTGACCCGGGTCCAGCCGGACAGCCGGCGGTCGCCGAACCGGTAGCGGTCGTGGATGTCGTAGGACTCCACGTCGATGCCGCCGTTGCCGTCGAGGGGGAAGTACGGGTCGCCGATGCCCGCGGAGCCGGGCGGGTCCTCGGCCCGACCGGAGGCCGGCTGGGAGGACACGAGCGGCGTCACGAGGAGCCCGGTGACGACGGCGAGGGCCAGGGAGCGACGGATCACGCGAGCAACCTAGCCGAGTTCGAGGATCGTGATATAACCGTAGTAGTTCACTCGACTTAGACAACAAACAGGAGCGGCAGATGCACGTGGTCCCCCTCGAGATCCCCGAGCTCGGCAACCGGTGCCACCTCGTGCACGACGGCCGGCAGGCTCTCGTGGTCGACCCGCCGAGGGACACCGGGCCGGTCGAGGCCGCTGCCGAGGCGGCCGGTGTCGAGATCACCGCGGTCGCGGACACGCACATCCACAACGACTACGTGTCCGGCGCCCTCGGGCTGGCCCGGCGCCGAGGCGCCGACTACCTGGTGTCGGCCGACGAGCCGGTCTCGTTCGAGCGCGTCGGGGTGCGCGACGGGGACGTCGTGCCGGTCGGCCGGCTCGAGGTCACCGTGCTCGCGACTCCCGGCCACACCCGGCACCACCAGTCGTTCCTGGTGCGCCACCTCGACCAGCCCGCGACGCCGGCGGCGGTGCTCAGCGGCGGCAGCCTCCTGCACGGCACGGTGGGTCGCACCGACCTGGTGGACGAGCAACTCACCGAGGCGCTGGCCCGCCAGCAGTGGGCCAGCGCCCGGCTGCTCGGCGACCTCGCCCCGGGCACGCTCCTGCTCCCGACCCACGGCTTCGGCAGCTTCTGCGCCGGCGCGTCGACGACGCCGTCCTACGGCCCGGTCACGGTCGGCGAGCAACGCACGACGAACCCGGCGCTGACCGTCCCGCTCGAGCGGTTCGTCGCCGACCTGGTCGCGGGCTACGGACCCGTGCCGTCGTACTACGACCACATGGCCCCGCTCAACCGGGCCGGCGCGGGCCGCGCCCTCCCCCGGCCGGCACGTCCGGTCACGGCCGACGAGGTGACCGACGCGGTGCTCGCGGGGCGGTGGGTCGTCGACCTGCGCGACCGCGCGTCGTTCGCCGCCGGGCACCTGCCGGGCACCGTGAGCGTGGAGTACGGCCAGCAGTTCGCGACGTACGTCGGCTGGCTGGTGCCGTGGGACGACGACCTGGTGCTCCTGTGCGACCGTCCCGACGACATCCAGTCCGCGCTGCACGACCTCGCCGCGATCGGCATCGACGGTCCGGGCACGCACCTGCTGGCGCCCTCCACCCCACTGACCGCGACGTACCGCCGCGCGACCTGGCAGGAGTTCCTCGACGCAGCCGGACCGAAGGTCGTCGTCGACGTGCGCCAGCGCGACGAGTACGACGCCGGCCACCTGCCCGGCGCCCTGCACCTGCCCGTGCAGGACGCCGACGCCCGCGGCCTCGAGCTGCCCTCCGGCGAGCTCTGGGTCCACTGCCGCTCCGGCTACCGGGCTGGCGTCGCCGCCAGCGTGCTCCACCGGATGGGCCGCAGCGTCGTCCACGTCGACGACGCCTGGGAGCGGGTCGCCGAGCTGGCGATCCCCACCACGACGGAAGAGCAGGCGAGCCTGCGAGCCAGCCACTGGGGAGGTGCCGCCTGAACCACCCGCACTGACTCGCTTGTCAGGAAGGCCACATGGGGCCTCTATCTCGGAGGAAAGACCTTGCACAAGCATTCCCTCATCCGGCGCGTGCTCGCTGCCACGGCAGCCGCCGGACTCGTCATCATGCTGGGCGGCACCGCCGTCTCGGCCCAGGAGCCGAAGCCTGCCCAGGATCCCGCCAGCGATCCCGGCCAGCCGGTGGACATCGCCGCCTCGGCGATCGCCGCGCTCAACGCCGCGCTCCAGGGCATCTTCAACAGCGGCGTCGTCAACGAGCTCACCAACACGGTGCTCGGCGGCGACGGCGAGACCTACTGGCTCACCAACAACCTGCGCACCGACCTGGTGCCGACCACCGTCCTGCAGGACCTCGGGCTCGGCGACGTCATCCCGAAGCTCCCGGTGCTCGGCGGCGGTGACAGCGGCGGCACCGTGCCCGACGACGGGCTGCGCCGCGAGTACCTCGTCGTGTGGGCCGGCGACAACAACGTCCTGGACCGCAGCGGCAAGCAGCTCACGTCGCTACCCGACGTGATCACGCCCGACCTGCTCGGCAAGGGCGACCAGATCGGGCCGGACTTCTTCGCGGTCGTCGACGCGACCAAGGGCTCCTCGACGTACGGCAAGGTCGTGAACACCGCGACCGTCGGGCCGCTGGTCGAGAACGAGCCGCACCACATGCAGTACATCTGGCACAAGGGCAACAACATCTTCGCCGGCGGGCTGTTCACCGACGTCACCTACGTCATCGACACCAGCAAGCTGCCCGCGCTCGAGCTGAAGCACGTCAACCTGCCGACCGACACGCTCTGCGGCTCGGTCCCCGACGCCTACTGGGTCACCAAGGACGGCGGCGCGTTCGGCACCTACATGGGCGGCCCGGACGTCCCCGGTCCCTGCACGTACTCCGACGGCACCACGCGCATCGGCAACGGCTTCGCCGGCTCCCCCGGCGAGCTGGTCCGGCTGGACGAGAACGGCAAGACCGTGTTCGAGGCCCCGGCCACCCCCAAGACCGCCGAGAACGAGCAGCGCTGCGACAACATCCCGCAGCTCGCTGCCGCCACGTGCGCGAACCCGCACGGCATCCAGGCGCGCGAGGACCTCGACGTGCTGATCACCAGTGACTACAACGAACCGCGCAACATCATCCTCAACCCGGTGCAGGCGCCGTCGTCGTACCTGCGGCGGCCGACGGTGCGCACGTGGGACATCTCCGACCTGGACCACCCGAAGCTGAAGGCGGTGTCCTTCCTGCCGGACGGCCCGCGCGTCGGGCGGGTCCCGCACCAGGAGGAGCCGCGCGCGGCGATGGAGACCACGGTCACCAACCTGCCCGAGCACAAGGGGGCGTTCGCCAGCACGATGCAGGGCGGCGCGATCTACTACTCGCCGGACATCACCGCCGAGCAGCCGGAGTGGCGTGAGGTGTTCGACCTCACCGCGTCGAACAAGGCCGAGGACCCGTCCCGCAACCCGTACGGCGGCGGCTCCAACGCGGGCTGGACGCAGACCAGCCTCGACGACAAGTACCTGTACGTCGCGGTCGCCGGGCGCACGCCCGCCGGCACCGACGCGGGCAGCCCGTCGTACATCCTCAAGCTGGACATCCAGGACCTGCTGGCGTCCGGCACCGACGTGGCGTGCAACATCGACACGATCGAGGAGACCGTCGCGGGCGGCGCCGAGAGCGACTGCCCCGCGATCGTCGACACGCTCTCCGCGCCCGGTGGCCCGCACTGGGGCACGCTCGACAACCTCGAGCTCGGCGACGACGGGTACTACCACGAGACCTCGGACGTGCGCCGGATCGCGTACTCCAACTACTTCGTGGCCCGCACCGGCCTCAACGGCGACCACCGGGTCTGCGTGGCGGACGTCAACGACGACGCGACGCTCTCGCTCGACGAGGAGTTCGTCGACGAGACCAGCGGGGAGTCGTGCATCGACTTCGACCGGGAGTCCTGGCCGCACGGCGACTGGGGTCCGGCGAAGCCGCACTCGATGTTGTTCGTCACCGCCGATGACGACATCAGGTAACGCCGCTCGCGTGGGGGCCGCCGTCATCGCCGGCGGCCTCCTCGTGGGGGCGGCGTCGTACGCCGTCGCCGCGGGCTCGGACGAGCACCGCTCCGGCAACGCCCTGGAGCAGCAGTGGTCGGGGCAGGCCCAGGGCCAGCAGGTCCTCGGCGGCGCACGGACCCCCGGCGTGCCGAGCGTCCAGCGGCTGCGGCACGACGACGTGACGTTCACGGTCACCGTCGCGCCGGCACGGCCCGGGCCGAACCTGGTCCGGGTCGACAGCGCCCACGACCACGGGCGCTCCGGTCCGCCGGTGCTGGTCGGCACCGGCGAGGACGACCTGGTCCGCGCCGTGCCGCGACCCGGCGCGGACGGGCTGTGGGCCGTCGTCGACCTGCCGCCCGGCTCCGGCACCGTCGTCGTCACCCACGGCCGCGAGCACCGGCTGCCGTTCACGGTGGAGACCGGGACCGACCGTCCCGAGACCGCGACCTGGACCGGGGCCGAGGGGCCGGAGTGCCTCACCGCCGCGAGCGCCGCGGTGCTCGCGGGTGGGCCGCCTCCGGCCGAGTGCCCGGGCGACGGGCTGCACGCCGGCGACGCCGAGGCGTTGCGCTCGATGGTGCGGATGCTCGTGGACCGGGGCGTCGAGGAGCTCGCCGTCGAGTACGACGACTCCGCGCGCAGCCGGTCCGCGCTGGGCCTGGTGCGCGAGGCGGCGACCGAGGCCGGCGTGGCCGTCGTGTCCCCGGACGACCCACCGGGCGCCCGGAACGCCCTGGTCGTCGTCAGCGGCTGGGGCACGGCGGCCCGCCACCTCGGCGCGGTGAGCGCCCGCCCGTTGCGGGAGCAGCCGATCCGTTCCGACGGCACCTGGCTGGCGCCGTGGTTGCTCACGCCGGGCGTCGTCGACGCGACGGCCGGGGCCGTGCTGGCGCTGGACTTCGACATCCGCGGCACCGCCGCCCGGGAGTTCAGCCAGACCCTGGCGGAGTACTTCCCCGGGCAGGCGCCCACCGGGTCGGCGTACCTCGCGTGGCGCGCCGCGCGCGGTGGCGAGCCGGAGCCGCTGACCCTCTACGCCGCGTCCCGCGCGGCCTACATGCCCGCGAGCAGCGGGCACCACGAGACCACCGTCGCCTGGTTCCCCGGCGGCACGGTCACCCCCGTCGGCGCGCTCACGCACTGACTCTCGGAAAGGAACGTCATGTCCTCCACCGTCCGCTCCACCCGCAGACCGGCACCGCTCGCCGCCACCGAGCCACCCGCGCAAGCCGGCGTCGTCATCGCCGGGCTGGTCGCCGCGCTCGTCCTCGGCGGCTTCATCTTCACCAGGTCCGGCCAGGTCCCTGCCCTGCTGTTCGGCCTCGGGCTCGCGCTCGGCTTCGTGCTGTTCCACAGCCGCTTCGGCTTCACGTCGGCATGGCGGCAGCTGGTCGCCGTGCGCCAGGGCAAGGCGCTGCGCGCGCACATGCTGATGCTCGCGGTCGCCTGCACGCTGTTCGCGCCGATCCTGGCCAACGGCGTCGGCTTCCAGGACGTCGCGACGCTGCCGACCCTGGCGCCGATCGGGTACGGGCTGTTCGTCGGCTCGTTCCTGTTCGGGGTCGGGATGCAGCTCGGCGGCTCGTGCGCGTCGGGCACCCTGTTCGCGATCGGCAGCGGCCACACCGCGATCCTGCTGACGCTCGCCGGCTTCGTCGGCGGCGCGACGCTCGGCGCCTACCACTTCCCCTGGTGGATGGAGCTCCCGAGCCAGGAGCCGGTGTCGCTGACCGACTGGTTCGGCGGGTACGCCGGCGCCTGGGTCGCCTCGCTCGTGCTGATGGCCGCGATCGTCGGGGCGACGTACCTCCTCGCCCGCAACCGCTCGGTCCCCGACCTCGAGCCGGCCCCGGTCGCGCACGGCGCGGCCCGCGCCGTCCGCGGCTCCTGGCCGCTGTGGGTCGGCGCGCTCCTGCTGGCCGGCCTCAACGCCGCGACGCTGTGGATCTCCGGCGGCGCGTGGGGCGTGACGTTCGCGTTCGCGCTGTGGGGATCGAAGATCCTCGACGCCGTCGGCGTGGACGTGATGTCGTGGGGCTTCTGGCAGGACCCGGCGAACCTCGCCAAGTACGACGCGGGCATCTGGGCCGAGAAGACCTCGGTCATGGACTTCGGCATCATCATCGGCGCCCTGATCGCCTCGGCCGCGGCCGGCGCGTTCGTCCTGCACCGGCGGGTCCCGCTGCGGCTCGGGGCCGGCGCGGTGGTCGGCGGGCTGCTGATGGGCTACGGCGCGCGCATCGCGTTCGGCTGCAACATCGGCGCCTACTTCAGCGGCATCGCGTCGTTCAGCCTGCACGGCTGGCTGTGGGGCGTGATGGCGATCGTGGGCACCTACGTCGGCCTGGCCTTCCGGCCGCTGCTGGGGCTGCGGAACCCGCAGCCGTCGGACTCCGTCTGCTAGCGCCGCCCCTGACGGACGGCCCGCCCGGGTGCACCCCCTGGGCGGGCCGTTCTCTTATTCGGTTGCGGCGGTTCCGCGCGACCCTCCACACTTGCCCACAGTCGTCCGGTGAGTGCCGGGTGCCCGACCGAGAGGAGCGTGACATGTCCATGACTGTCGTTGGCCTGTCCGCAGACCACACCCCTCTCACCTCATGGAGCACCTCCACCGATGTCTCACGACTTCACCTCGCACGACTTCTCTGATCACGACGCTGCCGAGCTCGACCCCGCCTTCGTCTTCGACTTCCAGGCGTACGACGACCTCGGCGACGGCCAGCGCTGGAGCACCTGGCTCGACGTCGAGCCGCTCAGCCGCGGCCCGGAGCCCCGCCCCGACTGGGTGGTGACCTCCCAGGCGGCGGTCGACACCGAGCTCGGCATCCTCAAGACCGGCAAGGAGGCCGACGCGTTCCTGCTCGAGCGCGCCGTCCCGGACAGCGACGCACGGGGCGAGTCCGTCGTCATGGTCGCCAAGCGCTACCGCAGGGCCGAGCACCGCACGTTCCACCGCGCCGCGTCGTACACCGAGGGCCGCAGCGTCAAGCGGTCCCGCGACGAGCGCGCCCTCAAGGCCAAGAGCACCTGGGGCAAGATCGTGGCCACCAGCGAGTGGGCGATCTCGGAGTGGACCGCGCTCAACCGCTGCTGGCAGCTGGGCCTCCCGGTCCCCTACCCCGTGCAGGTCGACGGGACGGAGATCCTCATGGAGTGGATCACCGACGACGAGGGCGAGAGCGCGCCGCGCCTGGCCCAGACCCGTCCCGACCCGGCGCTGCTCGCGTCGTACTTCGACCAGCTCCGCGAGTCGCTGGCCACGATGGTGGGCGCGGGGATCATCCACGGCGACCTGTCGGCGTACAACCTGCTCGCTGCCGGCGAGCGGCTGGTGATCATCGACCTGCCGCAGATCGTGGACCTGGCCGGGAACATGAACGCGCTGGACTTCCTGATGCGGGACTGCACGAACGTGTGCACCTGGTTCAGGGCGCGCGGCCTCGACGTCGACGAGCACGACCTGTTCGGCGATCTCATGGCGCACGCCTTCTGAGGTCCGGGTGACCTCTAGGCTCGGCGCGTGAAGCGCTCCCGTGGCCGTGTCGTCCAGGTCGAGTCCCTCGAGGAGCTCGACGGGCGGCTGGCCGCGGGGGCCAGCACGCTCCGGGGGTGGCGCGTCCGCGGCGTCGACCTGACCGAGCGCCACGACGCGCTCGCCCGGGTCTCGGTCGCCGGGGCGACGTTCCTCGGCTGCCGGTTCGCCGCCGGCGACGCCGACCGCATCCAGGCGGCCGGGGCGCTGGTGCTGGAGGTGCCGCCCGACCTCCCGATCGAGCCCCGTGCCGCGCTCTACGCGCCCGAGGAGCTGTACGACACCCCGCGGTACGCCGACTCGGCCGACGCGCTGGCCTACGCCTGGTCCCAGCGCCCGGGCGGCCGCGGCGCCGCGCTCGCCCGCGCACTGCACGACCACACCGTCGACCTCGCCCTCGAGTCGTGGGTCGCCGGGCGCAGCCTGGTGGGGGTGATGGGAGGGCACCGCCTCGACCGCGGGCACCCGGCCTACCTCGACACCGCCCTGCTCGGCGCCACCCTCGGCGCCCACCTCACCGTCGCCACCGGAGGCGGGCCGGGCGCGATGGAGGCGGCGAACCTCGGCGCCTGGATGGCGCAGCGCCCCGGCGACCTGCCCGAGGCGGTCTCGATGCTCGCCGCGGTGCCGACGTTCCGCCCGTCCATCGACGCGTGGGTGCGGACGGCGCTCGCCGTGCGCGAGCGCTTCCCCGGTGGCGCCGACTCGCTCGGCATCCCGACCTGGCACTACGGCCACGAGCCGCCGAACCCGTTCGCCACCGCGATCGCGAAGTACTTCCGCAACTCGACCCGCGAGGCGATCCTGCTGCAGGTCTGCGACGCCGGGATCGTCTTCCTCCCGGGCCACGGCGGGACGGTCCAGGAGATCTTCCAGGACGCGTGCGAGAACTACTACGCCGACGAGTCGTCGATCGCGCCGATGGTGCTGGTCGGCGCGTCGTACTGGACCGAGGAGCTGCCCGCGTGGCCGCTGCTGCAGCGGCTGGCGCGGGGCACGGCGATGGAGCAGCACGTGCATCTGGTCGACTCCGTAAAGGAAGCCGCGACACTCGTCATTTCGGGGACGTAAACGGCTGGCGAGACGTACGTTGACGCGGTGCAGATCTCGCGTCGTGACCTCATCCGCTCCTCCGCCGCTGTCGGCGCCGTCGCCGCACTCGGCAGCCTGGGCAACGGGCTGTCCGCCCAGGCCGTCACCGGCCATGCGGGCCGCGCCATCACCACGGCCCGCGTCCTGGGCAAGGGCGAGCCCGGTCCCGGTGGCTACCGGCCGATCGTCGAGCTGCCCGGCGAGAAGCACGTCGTCCGCACCGGCCTGGGCGCCGGGGCGAAGCGGGGGCGGGCCGACCGCCGCAAGCCGCTGCTCGCGTTCGTCCAGCTGAGCGACGTCCACATGATCGACGTCCAGTCGCCGATGCGCTTCGAGCACGGCGACGCGGTCAGCAGCAGCGCCTGGCGTCCGCAGGAGATCTTCTGCGGTCACGTCGCGGACGCGATGGTGCGGGAGATCAACGCGATCGGCACCGGCCCGGTGACGGGCGCGCCCCTGGCGTTCGCCGTGCAGACCGGCGACAACTCCGACACCACGCAGCTCAACGAGATCCGCTGGAACATCGACGTCCTCGACGGCGGCACGGTCCGCATCGACTCGGGCGACCTCACGAAGTACGAGGGCGTCATGGACCAGGACCCGGCGACGTACCACGCGATGTACTGGCACCCGGACGGTACGCCCGACGGCAAGGAGATCGACCAGGCCCGCGGCACCTATGGCTTCCCGGAGGTCCCCGGGCTGCTCGACGCGGTCCGCCAGCCGTTCGAGGCCGAGGGGCTCTCGATGCCGTGGTACGCCGTGATGGGCAACCACGACGGGCTCATCCAGGGCAACTGGCCGGTCACCGGGGCCTACCAGGCGCAGGCGACCGGCAGCGTCAAGAAGTTCAAGGCCGGCAACATCATCGTGGACCGCACCGTGACCGCCGACCCCGACCGCCGGCTCCTGGAGCGCGACGAGTGGATCGCCGAGCACTTCACGACCACCGGCGCCCCGGTCGGCCACGGCTTCACCGCGGAGAACCAGGCCAAGAAGACCGCGTACTACTCCTTCGACCGCGGAAAGGTCCGGTTCGTGGTCCTCGACACCGTCGCGGAGTTCGGCGACAAGGGCTACCTGTCGAAGATGCAGTTCACCTGGCTCAAGAAGCTGCTGGAGAAGAGCCGCAACAAGCTGGTCGTGCTGGCCAGCCACCACCCGCTCGCGTCGTGGGAGGACACCGCGATGCGGTCCCAGCTGACCACGCTGCTGGTCGGCTCCCCGAACGTCATCGCGTGGGTCAACGGCCACACCCACCGCAACCAGATCTGGGCGCACCCCCGCAAGAAGAGCGGCAAGGTCGTCGGTGGGTTCTGGGAGATCAACACCGCGTCGCACATCGACTGGCCGCAGCAGTCCCGCCTGCTCGAGATCACCGACAACAAGGACGGCACGCTCTCGATCTTCACCACGATGGTCGACCACGGCGGCTCGCTCACGTTCAACGGCGACCTCACCGACCCGCTCCAGCTCGCCGGCCTGTCCCGCGAGATCGGGGCGAACGACTGGCAGGAGCGCGAGGACGGCCGCGAGGGCCCGCGGAACGCCCGGAACGTCGAGCTGCTGCTCAAGGCGCCCGCGTTCCTGCGCTGAGCCGCCGGGCTCAGGCGGCGTCTCGCCGCCAGCCGTGGCGCGCACCGATGACGTCGCGGTAGTGGTCGACGAGCCGCGCGTTGACGCCCGCCCACGAGCGGTCCGCGACGCTGCGCCGGGCGGCGAGCCCCATCCGGCGCCGGTACAGGTGGTCGGTGGCGAGCCGGTCGACGTACGCCGCCAGCTGCTCGCGGCTGCCCGGTTCGTACAGCAACCCGGCGGTGCCGTCCGCGACCACGTCGACCGGGCCACCGGAGCGGGGCGCGACCACCGGCACGCCGGACGCGAGCGCCTCCTGGGCTGACTGGCAGTAGGTCTCGTGCCGGCCGGTGTGGACGAACACGTCGAGCGAGGCGTAGGCGCGGCCGAGCTCCTCGCCGTGCAGCACCCCGAGGAACGCCGCGCCGGGGAGCAGCGCACGCAGCCGCTTCTCCTCCGGGCCCCCGCCGACGACCACCAGCGCGTAGCGGCGGTCGTCGGCGAGGCAGGTGAGCAGCTCGAGCTCCTTCTCGGGGGCGAGCCGGCCGACGTACCCGACCAGCAGCCTCCCGTCCGGGGCGAGCTGCCGGCGCAGGTCGGTGCAGCGGCGCACCGGGTGGAACTGCTGGAGGTCCACGCCGCGCGGCCACAGGGCCGTGCCCGGGACGCCGAGCTCCTCGAGCTGGCGCAGGCTCGCCGACGACGGCGCGAGGGTGCGGTCCACGCCGACGTGGATGCGTCGGGTCAGCGCCGACATCGCGCGCACTCCCCCGGCGATGCCGTAGCGCTCGGCGAACCCGATCAGGTCGGTCTGGTAGATCGCGACGGTGGGGATGCCGAGGTCGGCAGCCGCGTGCGCCGCCTGGTAGCCGAGCGTGGCCGGCGAGGCGACGTGCACGACGTCAGGCCGGAAGCGGAGCATCACCGCGCGCAGCCGGGCCCGGGTCTCGAGCCCGATCCGGAAGTCCCGGTAGAACGGCAGCGCCGCGCCCCGGGCGCGGGTGACGGGGAACCCGGCGTACGTCGGCGGTCCCGTCGGCGCCACGAGCTCGGCGTCGTGGCCGGTGGCGGCGAGGTGGTCGAGGACCCGGCGCACGGAGTTGGTGACGCCGTTGACCTGCGGCAGGAAGGACTCGGAGACGATCAGCACCCGGAGCTTGTCCACGACCTCCACGGTCGACAGCCGGTCCGAACAGGCGTCGATCGCGACGTGGCGCGGCGGTGAACGTCTCCTGCTACTCCGCAGCGGCCAGCTGCCCGCAGGCGCCGTCGATCTCCCGGCCACGGGTGTCGCGGACCGTGGTCGGGATGCCCTTGGCCTCGAGCCGGCGCACGAACTCACGCTCGTCGGCCGGGTCGGACGCGGTCCACTTCGAGCCCGGCGTCGGGTTGAGCGGGATCAGGTTGGCGTGCACCCAGCCCCAGTCGCCGTACGACTGCAGCACGTCACCGAGCAGGTCGGCACGCCAGGCCTGGTCGTTGATGCCGCGCATCATGGCGTACTCGATCGAGACCCGGCGCTTGGTCTTCTGCGCGTAGTTCCACGCCGCGGCCACGGTCTCCTCGACCGAGAAGCGGGTGTTGATCGGCACCAGCTCGTTGCGCAGCTCGTCGTCCGGCGCGTGCAGGCTGAGCGCGAGGGTGACGGGGATCCCCTCCTCGGCGAGCTGCAGCATCCGCGGCACGAGTCCGACCGTGGAGACCGTGACGCCGCGCGCACTCATGCCGAGGCCGTCCGGAGCAGGGTCGGTCAGGCGGCGTACGGCGCCGATCACGGCCCTGTAGTTGGCCAGCGGCTCGCCCATACCCATGAACACGACGTTCGAGACGCGGGCCGGGCCACCGGGCACCTCGCCGCGGGCCAGCGCCCGGGCGCCGGCGACGACCTGCTCCACGATCTCCGCCGTCGACATGTTGCGCTGGAGCCCGCCCTGACCGGTCGCGCAGAACGGGCAGGCCATGCCGCAGCCGGCCTGGCTCGAGACGCACATCGTGGCGCGGTCGGGGTAGCGCATCAGCACGGACTCGACCAGGGCGCCGTCGAAGAGCTTCCACAGCGTCTTGCGGGTGGTGCCGCGGTCGGCCTCCATCACCCGCAGCGGCGCCATCAGGTCCGGCAGCAGCGCGGCCACGAGCTCGTCGCGCTGGCCGGCCGGCAGGTCGGTCATCTCCGCCGGGTCGTCGACCAACCGGGCGAAGTAGTGGTTCGAGAGCTGCTTGGCGCGGAAGCCGGGGAGCCCCAGCTCCTTCAGCCGCTCGACGCGCGCGTCGAGGTCGAGGTCGGCGAGGTGCGGCGGCGGCTTCTTGCGGCCGCGCGGCTCGTCGAAGACCAGGGGGAGGTTGGTGCGCTCAGACTCGGACATCAGACGACGATCATCCCATCCGCAGGCGCGGTAGCCCTAACTCTGGTAGGTGACCATGTACCAGAGCACGAGCCCGGCCACGCCGAGCACCACCAGCGCCGTCGTGAACAGCCCGATCAGCATGTAGAGGCCGAACCGCCGCGTCCTCGGCACGATCACCAGCCCGATCGGCACCGCGAGGGTGAGCAGCACCAGCGGGAACAGCTCCTCGGCGCGGTCGTACTCGAAGATCCAGCCCAGGGTCGCGGCGAACAGGCCCGGGACGACGATCACGAACGCCAGCCCCGTGAAGAAGCCGGTGAGCGCCGTGAACGTCGGGTGGTCGCGGTGCCACCAGTCCGGCTGGCGCTCGGCGTCCTCCGCGGGCGCCTCGCCCTCGTGGTGGTGCTGATCGGTCGACATCGACTCGATGCTACGACGCGGGCGGCGTGGGCCCGGGCAGGCGCGTCAGCTGAAGACCAGGTAGTGCAGCACGAGCCAGATCGGGGCGACCGTCGCGAGCAGCGAGTCGAGGCGGTCCATCAGGCCGCCGTGGCCGGGGATCACGTTGCTCATGTCCTTGATGCCGAGGTCCCGCTTGATCACGGACTCACACAGGTCGCCCAGGGTCGCCATGACGACCGCGATCGCGCCGAGCAGGAGCCCGACCCACCAGTCCCCGTCGAGCAGGAACACGACCAGCGCCCAGCCGGCGACGAGGCAGAACACCGCGGACCCCGCGAAGCCCTCCCAGGACTTCTTGGGCGAGATCACCGGCGCCATCGGGTGCTTGCCGAACAGCACACCGGCGACGTACCCACCGGTGTCCGACGCCACCGTGATGGCGATGAACGTGATGATCCCCTGCACGCCGGGGTCGTTGAGACCGCCGCCGTTCGGCCCCTCGCCTTCGGCCAGCAGGAGCGCGACGAACGACCCGAGGAACGGGACGTAGATGAGGCTGAACACCGCGGCCGTCGAGTTCTGGACGTACCCGTCGACGCCGCGCCGCAGCAGCCAGAGCATGGTGATCAGCGCCGTGACCGCGGTGGCGGTGACCAGCGCTGGCGCCCCCCAGAAGTAGGCGACCACGACCATGACGACGCCGCCGAGCATGAGGGGCTGCTCGGGGATGTCGATGTCCTTGGCGAGCAGGCCGCGGTGCAGCTCCCAGATCGCGACCACCACGGCGATCGCGACGATCACCATGAAGGCGGTCTTCCAGAACAGCAGGGAGAGCACGATCGCGGCGACCAGCACGACGGCCGAGCCGATCGCGGCAGGCAGGTCACGACCGGCGCGGCCGTGGTCCTTCAGCGGCGGGACCGCGGGCGCAGGGGATGCGTTCATCGGGGATTCCGGTGCTCAGACCTCGAGCAGCTCGGACTCCTTGTGCTTCAGCATCTCGTCGATCGTGTCGGTGTGCTTCTTGGTGAGGCCGTCGAGGCGCTTCTCGGCACCGGTGACGTCGTCCTTGCCGACCTCGCCGTCCTTCTCGAGCTTCTCGAGGTGCTGCTTGGCCGTACGGCGCACGTTGCGCACCGCGACGCGGCCGTCCTCCGCCTTGGCCTTGGCGACCTTGATGTACTCCTTGCGGCGCTCCTCGGTGAGCTCGGGGAACACGCAGCGCAGCGACTTGCCGTCGTTGGACGGGTTCACGCCGAGGTCGGAGTCGCGGATGGCGCGCTCGATGTTGCCGATCGCGCTGATGTCGAACGGCGCGATGATGATGATGCGCGGCTCGGGCGAGGTGAACGACGCGAGCTGCTGCAGCGGGGTCGGCGTGCCGTAGTACTCGACGACGATCTTGTTGAACATGCTCGGCTGGGCCCGACCGGCACGGATCGCCGCGAACTCCTCGCGAGTCGCCTCGACCGACTTGTCCATCTTGCCGTCGGCCTCGTTGAGGATGTCGTTGATCACGGGTGCTCCTTGGTGCGTTGCTGGTGGGGGCTCGTGCGCCGGTCAGCCGGCGCTGACGAGCGTGCCAATCTTCTCACCCTGCACGACCCGCAGGATGTTGCCCTCCGGCTCCATGCCGAAGACGACCATGGGCAGCTTGTTCTCGCCGCACAGCGCGAACGCCGTCTGGTCCATGATCCGCAGGCCGCGCGAGATCGCCTCGTCGTAGGTGAGCTCGTCGAACTTCGTCGCGGTCGGGTCGAGGTGCGGGTCGGCGGTGTAGACGCCGTCGACGCCGCTCTTGGCCACCAGGACCACGTCGCACTTGCTCTCCAGCGCCCGCTGGACGGCGACGGTGTCGGTGGAGAAGAACGGCATGCCCATGCCGGCGCCGAAGATCACGACTCGGCCCTTCTCCATGTGTCGGATGGCGCGCCGCGGGATGTACGGCTCGGCGACCTGGCCCATCGTGATCGCGGTCTGCACCCGCGTCTCGACGCCCAGCTTCTCGAGGAAGTCCTGGAGCGCCAGGCAGTTCATGACGATGCCCAGCATGCCCATGTAGTCGGCGCGCACGCGGTCCATGCCGCGCTGCTGCAGCTCGGCGCCGCGGAAGAAGTTGCCACCGCCGGTCACGACCGCGATCTGCACACCCGCCCGGGACACCGCCGCGATCTCGCGCGCCACGGTCTGGACGACGTCGGGGTCGACTCCGACCTTGCCGCCGCCGAACACCTCTCCGGAGAGCTTGAGCAGAACTCGCTTGTAACCGGTCACGGGCGGCTCCTTCGTACGTCGTGGAACTGGGCGTCCGCCCGGAGGCGGAGATGCGAGAAGGCCGGTCCGATGATCAGGTCTGCTGTCATCGAACCGGCCTCCTCGTGTGGTCTGGCTAGAACCTATCTGGTCAGGCGCCGACCTCGAAGCGGGCGAAGCGCGTCACCGAGGTGTTCGCGGCGTCGAGCACCTGCTTGACCGACTTCTTGGCCTCGAAGACCGACTCCTGGTCGAGCAGGACGATCTCCTTGAAGAAGGCGTTGATGCGACCCTCGACGATCTTGGCGACCGCAGCCTCGGGCTTGCCCTCCTCGAGCGTCTTCTTGGTCAGCACGTCCTTCTCGGCCTCGACGACGTCGGCCGGGACCTGGTCGCTGGTGAGGAACTGCGCCTTGAGCGCGGCGGCCTGCTGGGCGGCCTGCTTCGCGGCGGCCTCGTCACCCTCGAACTCGACGAGCACGCCGAGGGTCGGGGGCAGGTCGGACGCCTTCTTGTGGAGGTACACCGTGGTGTTGCCCTCGAAGTAGGCGACCTCGCCGAGCTCGATCTTCTCGCCGATGGTGCGGGCGAGCTCGTCGACGGTCTCGCCGACGGTCTTGTCGCCCAGCGAGACGGCCTTGAGGGCCTCGGCGTCGCCGGCCTTGTTGGCGTCGGCGGCGTCCGCGATCTGCTGCGCGGCCGCGATGAACGCCTCGTTCTTGGCGACGAAGTCGGTCTCGGCCTTGAGGCTGATCAGGGCGTTGCCGGAGGCAGCGACCAGACCGGCCGAGGCCTCGCGCTCCGCGGCCCGGGCGGCGGCCTTGGCCGCACCCTTCACGCGGAGCAGCTCGACTGCCTTGTCGAAGTCGCCGTCGGTCTCGTCGAGCGCCTTCTTGCAGTCCATCATGCCGGCCTGGGTCAGCTCACGGAGCTTCTTGACGTCGGCTGCGGTGTAAGCCATGTGGGTTCCTTCTCAGGTACGTCGGTGTGCGGAGTCGGTCAGGCCTGCGGCTCGGCGGCCTCGACCGCCTCAGCGGCCTCGGCGGCCTCGGTGGAAGCGCCGGTCGCCTCGGCGGCCGGGGCCTCCTCCGCGGCGACGTCGCCACCGGTCGCCTCGACGGCGGCCTTCTCAGCGTCGCCACCCAGGAGCTCGCGCTCCCACTCGGGCAGCGGCTCCTCGGCGCCCACGGCCTCGGTGCCCTCGGACGGCTTCGCGCCCGAGCGGGCGATGAGGCCCTCGGCGACGGCGTCGGCGACCACGCGGGTCAGCAGGCCGACCGCGCGGATCGCGTCGTCGTTGCCCGGGATCGGGAAGTCGACGAGGTCCGGGTCGCAGTTGGAGTCCAGGATGCCGATGATCGGGATGCGCAGCTTGCGCGCCTCCTCGACGGCGAGGTGCTCCTTGTTCGTGTCGACGATCCAGACCGCGGACGGCGTCCGGGTCATCTCGCGGATACCGCCGAGCGACTTGTTCAGCTTGTCCCGCTCGCGGCGCATCTGCAGCAGCTCCTTCTTGGTGCGGCTGCTGCCGGCGACGTCGTCGAAGTCGATCTCGTCGAGCTCCTTGAGGCGGTTGATCCGCTGGTGCACCGTCTGGAAGTTCGTGAGCATGCCACCGAGCCAGCGCTGGTTGACGTACGGCATGCCGACGCGGGTCGCCTGCTCGGCGATGGCCTCCTGGGCCTGCTTCTTCGTGCCGACGAACATGATCGTGCCGCCCTTGGCGACCGTCTCCTTGACGAAGGCGTACGAGCGGTCGATGTAGGCCAGCGACTGCTGCAGGTCGATGATGTAGATGCCGTTGCGCTCGGTCATGATGAAGCGCTTCATCTTCGGGTTCCAGCGACGGGTCTGGTGTCCGAAGTGCACGCCGCTCTCGAGAAGCTGGCGCATGGTGACGACTGCCATGTGAATCTCCTGTGTTCGAGCCCGCGCCCGTGCTGTCCTGCCTTGAACCAGGCCGGACCGGGTGGGACCCATCGGTGTTTACAGTTCTCGCTCCCGGCGGGTGCCGGTCGCCCTGACGTCTGCGCGCGGCCCGACCGGTTCCTGGATGCTGCTGGGAGCCGGACTGAGGGACGCGCCCGCGGGCGGTCGGGACCTCGGAGTTCCAGGGCCCGTCGCGGTCTGCGGACGTGCGAAGTCAACCCATGCGGGTTGCGGCGTCCAGAGTAGTCGACCGAGACGGCCCACGGCGAATCCACAGCCGCCGCTCCGACCCGGTCGTCCACAGGCTCGGACGGCTGCTCCCCCGATCGTCCTCGCTCGCGCGCAAGGTCGAGCCATGACCACCCGACTCGCCCTCCTCCTGAGCGTCCTCGTCGCGCTCCTCCTCCCGGCTGCGGCGCACGCCGCTGCGCCCGACCCGGTCGGCGTGTGGCCGCTGGCGCCCGAGCCGGAGGTCGTCACCGGCTTCGACCCGCCCGCGGACCCGTGGGGCGCCGGTCACCGCGGCGTCGACCTGCTCGGCTCCCCCGGCCAGCCAGTCCGCTCCGCGCTCCCCGGGACGATCAGCTGGGCCGGCGTGCTCGCCGGCCGCGGCGTCGTCGTGGTCGACCACGGCGACACCCGCACGACGTACGAACCGGTCGACGCCACCGTCACCCCCGGCACGTCGGTCGGCGCCGGCGACCGGATCGGGAGGTTGTCCACCGTCGGGTCCCACTGCCTGCCACGGTCGTGCCTGCACTGGGGCTGGATCGAGGGTGCGGAGACCTACCTCGACCCGCTCCGCCTGGTCGGCGCCGGGCCGGTGCGCCTGCTGCCGTTGTGGCGCGCGCAGCCGGTCACGGCGCGGGTGGCGCCGTCGTACCCCGGCTGGCAGCCCCTGGTGGCCGACCTGCGCGCTCGCAGCTGCGGCTCAGAGGTCCTTGCGCAGATGCACATCTGCGGCGTCCGGGGTCGGCACGCCCTCCCACCGCAGGATCTCCCGGTAGCCGTGCTTCTCGTAGAACCCCGGCGCCTGGAAGGTGAATGACGTGACGAACACGTGGGTGCAGCCGCGGGCTCGCGCCTCGCCCTCGAACGACGCGAGCAGCCGGGAGCCGAGCCCGGCGCGCCGGGCGTCCTCGCGCACCCAGGTCATGCCGATCCCGGCGGCGACACCCCACGTCCAGCCGCTGAGCCCGGCCGCGAGCTCCCCGGACTCGTCGAGCACCTGCACGGTGAGCTCGCGAGCCGGGGCCAGGCCGGGGGTGGCGGCGGCATTGACCCGGTCCAGCTCGTCGGAGAGGCGCTGGTCGAGCTCGGGCAGGCCGTCGGCGACGACGGTGCGGTACTCCCCCGGCTCAGGCACGCGGGTGCGCCTGCTGGTAGGCCCGCCGCAGGCGGTCGGTGGTGACGTGGGTGTAGAGCTGCGTGGTCGCGAGCGAGGCGTGACCGAGCAGCTCCTGGACCGAGCGGAGGTCGGCGCCACCCTCGAGCAGGTGCGTGGCCGCCGTGTGCCGCAGCCCGTGCGGTCCGATGTCGGGCGCGCCCGGGACCTCCGCGATCCGGCGGTGCACCATCTCGCGGACCGCCCGCTGGTCGATGCGCTTGCCGCGCGCGCCCAGGAACAGCGCGGGGCCGCTGCCCTCGACGACCAGGAGCGGGCGGGCGTGCTTGAGCCAGAAGTCGACCGCGCGGGCAGCCGGGCGGCCGAACGGCACGGTCCGCTCCTTGCGACCCTTGCCGAACACGCGCACCACGTTGCGCTCGCGGTCCAGGTCGTCGATGTCCAGGCCGGCCAGCTCGCCGACCCGGATGCCGGTGGCGTACAGCAGCTCGAGCATCGCCACGTCGCGCAGCCCGACCGGGCTGCCGTCGTCGGCGGCCTCGGTCGCCGCCCGGATCAGATCGCTGGCCTCGTCGGCCCGCAGCACCGGCGGGAGGGTCTTGTGCGCCTTCGGCGAGCCGAGGCTGGCACCGGCATCGGTCGGCGCACGGCCGGTCCGCGCGAGCCACGCGGTGAACACCCGCGCGGCGGTGGCCCGCCGGGCGATCGTGGTCCGGGACTTGCCGAGCGTCTGCTGCTTGGCCAGCCAGCTGCGCAGGGTCCGCAGGTCGAGCTCGGCGACGTCGCCGAGACCGAGCCGGGCGGCGTGGTCGAGCAGGCCGCAGACGTCCGCGACGTAGGCCCGGACGGTGTGGGCGGTGAGGTCGCGCTCGACGGCGAGGTGCCGCTCGTACTCCCCCAGCACCCGCGCCATCGGCTCGGGCAGCGCGTCGGCGTCGGTCACCCCTGGAGTCTAGGAACCATCGGCCTCCTCACTCCTGAGCCCGCGCGGCGAGCCGCCACCGCGTCTGGTCACCCTCGACCAGCCCGAGACCGGCCAGCCGCTCCAGCTCGTCGCGCACCAGGGCGACCCCGAGGCCGGCGGTGCGCGCGATCGAGGAGACGGTGGCCGCCGTGGCGACCGGGACGGCGTCGAGCACCTGCTGCTGGCGGGTGCTGAGGCGGTCGCGGGAGCGGGCCCGGCCGCGTGGCTCGGTCACCAGGTGCTCTCCCGCCGCCCCGACCGCCTCGAGCACGTCCGCGCCCGAGGTGACCAGCGTCGCCGCACCGGAGCGGATCAGCTGGTGCACCCCTTGCGATGGCGCGCTGGTGACCGGCCCGGGGACGCCGAGCAG
This sequence comes from Nocardioides caricicola, assembly GCF_039541135.1. Classification (NCBI taxonomy): domain Bacteria; kingdom Bacillati; phylum Actinomycetota; class Actinomycetes; order Propionibacteriales; family Nocardioidaceae; genus Nocardioides; species Nocardioides caricicola. The sequence goes on from NZ_BAABFQ010000003.1 coordinate 846,473, forward strand.
CGGCCGGTTCAACCTGGTGGCCCAGTTGGCGGTGTTCAGCGCCCCGCTGCGCACGGCCGCCTCGACGACGACCGTGCCGGCGGTGAGCGCGGCGATCAGCCGGTTGCGGGCGAGGAAGCGCAGCCGGGTCGGGGCCCAGCCGGGCAGCGCCTCGGACACGACCGCGCCGTAGCCGCCGATGTGCTCGAGCAGCTGCCGGTGGGCCGCGGGATAGACCCGGTCCGCGCCGCACGCGAGCACCGCGACGGTCGCGCCTCCACCGGCCAGAGCTCCCCGGTGACCGGCCTGGTCGATGCCGAACGCGGCTCCCGAGACGACGGACCGGCCGGCCTCGGCGACCGTGGCGGCGATCTCGGCGGCGACGTCGGCGCCGTAGGTGGTCGCGGAGCGGGACCCGACCACCGCGACCGAGCCGGCGAGCTGGTCGAGGCGGACCGGCCCGCGCACCCACAGCCCGAGGGGGACGCCGCCGCGGCGCTGCAGGGGTGCGGCGACGGCCAGGTGGTCGAGCTGGGCCGGCCACTCCTCGTCGCCGGGCACCACGAACCGCATCCCGAGCCGCGCTGCGTCGGTCAGGGTGCGCTCGGGGTCGGTCGCGGAGCGCCGGGCCTCGGGGTCGGTCTGGAGGTCGGCGACGTCGTGGTCGCCGAGCAGCCGGTCGTGGACGGTGAGGGCGCCGAGCTGCGTCACCAGGTCCAGCAGCCGGGGGTCGCCGGGCTCCCCGATCGCCGAGAGCGCGACCCGCGCCAGCCGGTCGTCGTTGGCCGTGGTGCTCATCCCACGCGCTCCAGCATCGCGAGCAGCAGCGGGTCGCCGGTGCGCAGCCGCAGCGCGGTGTCCACCTCGTCGAGCCCGGGCCGGTCGAGGCGACGCAGGTCGGCGACCGTCCAGGCGAGCCGGTGCACGCGGGTCGCGCCGCGACGGCTCAGCCTGCCGTCGTAGAGCTGGTCGTCGACGGCCTGCTGCCCAGCCTTCGTCAGCGGCCACCGGTCCCGCAGCACCGGGCCAGGTGCGTGTCCGTTGAGCCGCCAGCTGTCCGCGGCGTACCGCTCGGCCTGGCGCGCCCGGGCCGCCTCGACGCGCCGGCGCACGACCGCCGACGACTCGGCGGGCTCGAGGTCGGCAGGCCCCGCGTGCTTCCGCAACGGCGGCAGGTGCCGGACGATGTCGACCCGGTCGGCGACCGGGCCGGCGACCTTGTTGCGGTAGTCGCGGCGCTGGACCTCCCGGCAGGTGCACCGGTTGACCCGGACGTCGCCGGAGTAGTCGCCGCACGGGCACGGGTTGGCGGCGAGCACGACCATCCCGCGCGCGGGCAGCGTCACCGACTCGTCGCGGCGGGCGATCGTGACGTCGCCGTTCTCGAGCGGCTGCCGCAGCGCCTCGATCACGTCGGAGCGGAACAGCGGGAACTCGTCGAGGAACAGCACCCCGGTGTGCGCCTTGCTGACCTCGCCCGGGCGCACGACGCCGGACCCGCCGCCGATCAGGCTGGCCTTGCTCGCGTCGTGGTGGGGTGCCGAGAACGGCGGCCGGGTCGGGAAGCCGGCCTCGGGGTCGAGCGTGCCGGCCAGCGAGTGGATCGCGCTCAGCTCGACCGACTCGTCGGGGCTGAGGTCGGGCAGGATCCCCTGGATCCGCTCGACCAGGCTGGTCTTCCCGCAGCCCTTGGGCCCGGACAGCATCAGGTGGTGCCCGCCGGCGGCCGCGACCTCGACGGCGTACCGCGCGTCGGAGATGCCGAGCAGGTCGGCGAGATCGAGCTCGTCGAGGCGCTCCTGACCGCGCCACGCCAGCAGCCGGGCACCGGACGCCGGCGCGACCGGCGGCGCGTCCGGGACCTCCTCGTCGCGCAGCACCGCGACCACCTGGCCGAGGGAACGCACGCCGATCACGCTCATGTCCGCGACCATCGCGGCCTCGGCGGCCTGGGGCTCGGGCACGAACACCGCCCGGACCCCGCGCTCGGCCGCGGCCAGCACCATGGGCAGCACCCCGGTGACCGAGCGCAGGTTGCCGTCGAGGGTGAGCTCGCCGATGAACGCGGTCGCGGCGAGCCGGCTCGCCGGCACGGTCCCCGCAGCGGCGAGCACCGAGACCGCCACAGCGAGATCGAAGTGGGTGCCGTGCTTGAGCAGGTCGGCCGGCGAGAGCAGGATCGTGATCCGCCGGGTGGCCGGCCAGTCGAGGTGGCTGTTGATGATCGCCATCCGGCACCGGTCGCGCGCCTCCTGGATGGTGGTGTCGGCGCGGCCGACCATCGTCACGCCGACCTGGCCGGGTGAGACGTCGGTCTGGACGTCGATGAGGTGGCCGACGGCGCCGTGCAGGGAGACGGTGTGGGCGGTGGCGAAGGGCATCAGCCGATCCCCCGCACGTGATCGAGGATCGAGGCCCCGCGCCGCGGCCGGACGATCCCGACCATGTCGATGCGGATGTCGCGCACGGCGACCCCGCGGGCCTCGAGCCAGCGCGTGGCCAGCCGTCGCAGGCGGGCGACCTTGATGTCGGTGACCGCCTCGTGGGGTGTGCCGTAGCGCAGGCTGCTGCGGGTCTTCACCTCGCAGACGACGAGCACGTCGCCGTCGCGGAGCACCAGGTCGATCTCGCCCGCGTCGCAGCGCCAGTTGCGGTCGAGCACGACCATCCCCTGCTCGACCAGGTGCCGCGCGGCGAGCACCTCGCCGTAGGCACCCAGCGCCTGCTTGATCGCCGCCGTTGTCGTCTTCGCCATGCGACGAGCCTCGCCGGAGACGGGGACACGCCGGGCCGTCGCGTGGGTGCCGTGTGGAGAGCGGCGCCGGAAGGGGCGATGTGGACGGGAAGTGGCTGCTAGCCCTTGGGCAGGTCGATCTCCGCCGGGCTGAGCTCCTCGACGTTCACGTCCTTGAACGTCAGCACCTTCACGTTCTTCGCGAACCGGGCGGGGCGGTACATGTCCCAGACCCACGCATCGCTCATCGACACCTCGAAGAACACGTCGCCGGCCTCGGTGCGCGCCTTCACGTCGACCTGGTTGCACAGGTAGAACCGCCGGTCGGTCTCGACGACGTACTTGAAGATGCCGACGACGTCGCGGTACTCGCGATAGAGCGTCAGCTCCATCTCGGTCTCGTACTTCTCGAGGTCCTCCGCGCTCACGGTGCCGACTCTATCGGGCGCCGTCAGGACGCGTCGGGCACGTCCTCGAACGTGTCGGGTCGGTGCAGGAAGCCGAACCGCTCCCGGGGCCAGAGCAGCACGAACACCTTGCCGACGACCCCGTCGACGTCGACGAAGGGGTCGTCGGTGCAGTCGGTCTGGCCCTCGCACAGGTGGAAGCTCGAGTCGGCGGAGTGGTCGCGGTTGTCGCCCATCACGAAGAGGTGGCCGGCGGGGACGGGGCCGGCGGTCCAGTCGCACTCGCCGCCCTCGGGCATCGGCCCGAAGCAGCCGTTCTCGTCCGGCCGGGCGTACTCCTCCTCGTCCAGGGGCACGCCGTTCACCTCGATGCGGCCGTCGTCGTCGCAGCAGACGATCGTGTCCCCGGCGACGCCGATGACCCGCTTCACCAGGTGGCCACCCGAGGGATACAGGCCGACCTTCGTCAGCAGCCCGTACAAGCCGCCGGTCGTGCCGTCCTCCGCGGGCAGCCAGCCGCCCGGGTCCTCGAACACGACCACGTCGCCGCGCTCGGGACCGCCGAACCAGTACGACGGCTTCTGCACAAGGATCTTGTCGTCCTCGACCAGCCCCGGCTCCATCGACTCGGACGGGATGTAGAACGCCTGCACGAACAGCGCCTTGATGACGATCGCCAGCACCACCGCGATCACCAGCAGCAGCAGCGTCTCCTGCCAGAGCGGCAGGTGCTTCTTCGAGGCATCAGCCGCCGGCTCGTCCGTGCTCACGCGGTGAGCCTACGAGGCGACCGGGTCCACGGGCTCATCCGGGAGCGGCTCGAGCCCGGCGGCGCGTCGTACGTTCACGAACCGCATCCGGTGCACCGGCGACGGCCCGTGCTCGGTGAGCGCCGCGGCGTGCACGTCGGTGATGTAGCCCTTGTGCGTCTTGAAGTCGTACGCCGGCCACTGGGCGTCGAGGTCGTGCATGATCCGGTCCCGGGTGACCTTGGCGAGCACGGACGCGGCGGAGATGCACGCCGCGACCCGGTCACCCTTCCAGACCGCCAGCCCCGGGACGCCGAGGCCGTCGACCGGGAACCCGTCGGTCAGCACGTACGCCGGAGACAGGTCGAGCAGGGCCACGGCGCGGCGCAGTGCCTCGACGTTCGCCACGTGCATCCCGAGGCGGTCGCACTCCTCGTGCGAGACGACCACGACCGACCAGGCGAGTGCGCGCCTGACGATCTGGTCGTAGCAACGCTCGCGGGCCTTCTCGGTGAGCAGCTTCGAGTCGGCGAGCCCGGGGACGATGCCGGCCTTGCCCGCCGGCAGGATCGCGGCGCCCGCGACGAGGGGGCCGGCGCAGGCACCGCGGCCGGCCTCGTCGACGCCGGCGATCGGCTCGATCCCGTGCCGACGCAGGGCGCGCTCGTAGCCGTAGAGCCCGGCATCCTTCCGGACCGTCGCACCGCGGGGCAGTTCGCTCACGAGAGGGCCTACGACGCGTCGGAGACGTCCGCGAAGGTGTCGGGACGGTGGAGGAACGTGAACCGGTCGCTCGGCCAGAGCAGCACGAACACCTTGCCGACGACGTTGTCGGCGTCGACGAACGGGCTGTCGTTGCACGTGTCGGCGCCGTCGCACAGGTGCGCGCTCGAGTCGGCGGAGTTGTTGCGGTTGTCGCCCATGACGAACACGTGCCCCTCGGGCACCGGACCGGCGCTCCAGTCGCACTTGCCGCCCTCGGGCATCGGGCCATAGCAGCCCTTGCGGTCGGGGCGTGCGTAGTCCTCCTCGTTCAGAGGTACGCCGTTCACCTCGATGCGGCCCTGCTCGTCGCAGCACACGATGGTGTCGCCCTCGACGCCGATGACGCGCTTCACGAGGTGGCCGCCGGACGGGTAGAGCCCGATCTTCGACAGCAGGGAGGCGACCCCGCCCTCCGGGCCGGCCGACTCCGCGGCGTTGAGCCAGCCGCCCGGGTCCTTGAACACCACGACGTCGCCGCGCTCGGGGCTGCCGCCGAGCCAGTACGACACCTTCTGCACCAGGATCCGGTCGTTCTTGACCAGCCCGGGCTCCATCGACTGCGACGGGATGTAGAACGCCTGCACGAACAGCGCCTTGATGACGATCGCCAGCACCAGCGCGATCCCCAGCAGCAGGATCGTCTCCTGCCAGACCGGCAGGTGCTTCTTCTTCGCGGGCTTGCCCTCGGGCGCGTCCTGGGGAGTCGTCTGCCCCTCGACAGACGAAGACCGCGACACCGGCTCGTCGGGTTCAGCGACGGAAGTCGGGTCGCGGTCTTCGGAAGTCACGCGCAGAGATTAGCCTCGAAGGCTGAGAATTCCTTCTCAGAGCTCGCGGCGCTCCTTGATCTTCGCCTTCTTGCCGCGCAGGTTGCGCAGGTAGTAGAGCTTCGCGCGGCGGACGTCACCGCGGGTCACGACCTCGATCTGCTCGAAGATCGGGGAGTTGAGGGGGAAGGTCCGCTCGACACCGACGCCGAAGGAGATCTTCCGGACGGTGAAGCTACGACCGATGCCCGAGCCCTGGACGCGGATGACAACGCCCTGGAAGACCTGGACACGGGAGCGGTTGCCCTCGACGACCTTGACGTGGACCTTGACGGTGTCACCGGCGCGGAAGTCCGGGACGTCGTCGCGCTTGATGGCGTTGCCGAGCTCGGCAATGACGTTGCTCATTGTCTCTCCTCGCGAGTGCCACAGGTCAGCCGCGGTACGGGGAACTGGTTCAGTTGGATGGTCGAGCCTGGATGGCCGGCGGCGCCGGGCTCCCCCTGTGGCAGGAACCGGTGCGGACCCTTCGCGAACACGTCCCCGAAGCGATCCTTGTTTGGCCGGCTGGACCGAGGGTCAAGTCTGCCACAGCGGGATCAGGGGCGAGAAATCGTCTTGGTCATGCGCACGACGCCCGGCGCGATCTCTCCGCGGAGCCGGTAGCCGGCCTTCTTGTACATCCGCTGGTTGCGGGCGCTGCCCGCCCCGGTGAACAGCGCGTACGTCGACGCCTCGGTCGGCGCGAGCGCCTCGATCCGCTCGAGCAGGGCGCGGCCGAGCCCGCGGCCGGCGAGGTCCGGGGCGACCATCAGCCGGCCCACCTCCCAGGACTCGGCATCCAGCGAGGCGCGCACCGCGCCGACCAGCCGGCCGGCCGAGCGCGCGACCAGGACGGTGTCGTGCGCGATCCAGGCGCGCAGGTCGTCGAGGGTCTCGTGCAGCGCCGGGATCCGGACGCCCGGGTTGTCGTGCGCCTCCTGCACCCAGCAGGCGCGCTGCAGCACGAACAGCTCGCCCGCGTCGCCCGGCTGGACGGGCCGGATCTCGACGCCCTCGAGCGGCACCGACGGGTGCACGAGGTCGGGCCGGCGCTGGGCGGTACGGCGTACCGCCTGCTCACGCCGCCAGGCAGCGATCGCGCCGTGGTCGCCGGAGAGCAGCACCGGCGGCACGTCGTGGCCGCGCCAGGCGGCGGGCTTGGTGTAGACGGGGTACTCCAGCAGCCCGTCCTCGTGGGACTCCTCGACCAGCGACTCGGCGTTGCCCATGAAGCCGGGCACGAGCCGCACGACGGCCTCGGTGATCGCCAGCGCGGCGACCTCTCCCCCGTTGAGCACGTAGTCGCCGAGCGAGATCTCGCGGACCTCGGCGCGCGTGGCCGCCTCGTCGAGCACCCGCTGGTCGATGCCCTCGTAGCGCCCGCAGGCGAACACGATCCGCTCCCGCGAGGCGAGGTCGCGGGCGACCGCCTGGGTGAACGGCTGCCCGGACGGCGTCGTGAACACGACCGTCGCGCCCTCGATCCCGAGCTCGTCGAACGCCTCGCCCCACGGCTCCGGCTTCATGACCATGCCCGCGCCGCCGCCGTACGGCGTGTCGTCGACGGTGCGGTGCTTGTCGTGGGCCCACTGCCGCAGGTCGTGGACGCGGACGTCGATCAGGCCCTTCTCCCGGGCCTTGCCCGCGAGCGAGAGCTCGAGCGGGGCGAGGTACTCGGGGAAGATCGTGAGGACGTCGATGCGCATCGTCAGCCGTCCTCGGGCAGCGGGGTCACCAGACCGGGACGGTCGGCGACCACGACCCTGCCGCCGGCCACGTCGACCTCGGGGACGAGCGCCTTCACGAACGGCACCAGCGTGGCGCGGCCGTCGTTCGCCCGGATCGCCAGCAGGTCCTGCGCGCCGTGCACGAGGCCGGTGACCTCGCCGATGGCGGTGCCGTCGAGGTCGTACGCCGTCAGCCCCACCAGCTGGTGGTCGTAGAACTCGTCGGGGTCCTCGGGGGACTCGTCGGCCGGCACCGTGGCGTACAGCAGGATCCCGCGCGCGCCCTCGGCCGCGGTGCGGTCGGGGAGCTCCTCGAAGCGGGCGAGCAGAACGCCCGAGTGCCACCGCGTGCTCGCCACGGTGAGGGTCCGCAGCTTGGTCGCCGAGCCCTGGGGCGCCTCCACGACCAGCGTGGCGCCGGGCGCGAACCGGCGGTCCGGCTCGTCGGTGCGGACGTTGATCGTCACGTCACCGCGCAGCCCGTGGGCCTTGCCGATCCGGCCGACCAGGACGTCGATGGTCTCCACTAGTACCCCTCGTGAATGCAGAACGGGTGCCGCCCCCGGAGGGGCGACACCCATTCAAGCGGTTGCTGGCTCAGTTCCGCCGGTCGACGTCGACGAAGTCGATCCGCGCACCACCGCGCCCCGCGAGCGCGGAGATCACGGTGCGGAACGCAGTCGCCGTACGACCGTTGCGGCCGATGACCTTGCCGAGGTCGTCGGGGTGCACCCGGACCTCGAGGATCGAGCCGCGGCGCAGCTGCTTGTCGCGCACCCGGACGTCGTCCGGGTGGTCGACGACGCCACGCACGAGGTGCTCGAGCGCGTCGGCGAGCATCTCGCTCAGGCCTCGGTCTTCTCGGCGTCGGCGGCAGCCTCGGCCTCAGCCGGAGCCTCCTCGGCGGCGGGCGCCTCGGCGGGGGTCTCCTCGGCCTTGGTCTCCTCGGCGGGGGTCTCCTCGGCCTTGGTCTCCTCGGCCGGGGTCTCCTCGGCCTTGGGCTCCTCGGTCTTCTTCTTCGCGGACTTCTTGGTCACCGCGTCGCCCTTGGGCTCGCTCGCGGCCTCCTTGAGGGCCTCGTTGAAGATCTCGAGCTTGTCGCGCTTGGGCTCCTTCACCTTGAGGGTGCCCTCCTGGCCCGACGTGCCCTTGAACTTCTGCAGGTCGCCGGTGATCTTCAGGAGCTTGGCGACGGCCTCGGTCGGCTGCGCGCCGACACCCAGCCAGTACTGCGCCCGCTCGGAGACGACGTCGATGTACGACGGGTCCTCCTTGGGGTGGTACTTGCCGATCTCCTCGATGACCCGACCATCGCGCTTCTTGCGCGAGTCGACGACGACGATGCGGTACTGCGGGACCCGGACCTTGCCCAGGCGCTTCAAACGGATCTTGACGGCCACGTTTGTGGTGTCTCCTCAGGAATATGTGGATGGTGAGGATCCCGCCGCCAGGTGGGGAAAGCACCGGCTCGGCATCCTCGATGGGCTCTGCGGCGTCCGAGATAGAGGGTCGCGGGCGCGCAGGACTCAGCGGCCAAGTCTGCCAGACGTCGTCCGCACGAGGAAAATCGGGCAGAGTCGCGCCATGACCCAGGCGCCGCCGCCGTACGGCACACCGTCAGGCTACCCGCCCGGCCACGGTCCCCTGCCGCCGCCGAAGAAGCGCCCGAGCGGGTGGTGGTTCGTGCTCGGGGGCGCCCTGGTCGTCGCCGCCGTGGCGGTCGGCGTCGCGATGTTCGTCTGGGTCCTCTCCTCGTTCCTGGAGACCGACGCGAAGGTGCCGGCCGACGGACAACCGCACGTCGTGACGGTCGAGACGGACGGGGACCGCACCCTGTGGCTGCAGGACGGCACCGGGCAGTCGTGCGACGTCGTGGACACCAGGACCGGCGAAGCGGTCGCCCAGGACCCCCTGATCGGCTCTTACCAGCGGTCCGACTCCGACGGCGAGTGGCACGCGACGGGCAGCTTCGACCCCGGGTCGGGCACGCTCGAGGTCACCTGCACCGGAGGCGGGACCGCGCTCGTGGCGCCCGCCCCGCAGATCGGCAGCTTCGCCATCGGCATCCTGCTGACCATCCTGGTGCCGCTCGGGCTCGGCCTCGCCGGCCTCGTCGTCCTGCTCGTCACCGGCATCCTCTGGGCGGTGCGCCCGGCACGTTCGCCCGCCGCGACGACGCCGCGGTGAGGTACGCCCCGACACGCGCGAAGACCTGACAGGACCCCTCGGGTCCTGTGATACTTCGCCGCGTGTCTGAAGCCTCGGTGAGCGCCAAGCCTGTCGCCCTCGTCATCGACGACGACCAGGACACCGTGGACCTGCTGGAGATCGTGCTGACCCAGGCCGGCTTCGCGGTGATCTCGGCCTCCAACGGTCCTGACGGCATCGCGCTGGCCATCCAGCACCGCCCAGCGTTGGCGACCATCGACGTGACCATGCCCGACATGAACGGGCTCGAGGTCACCCGCCGGATCCGCGAGGCCACCGGCCCGACGATGTACGTCGTCATCATCAGCAGCCGTTCGCAGGAGCACGACATCCTCGCCGGCTTCGACGCCGGCGCCGACGACTACGTCCCGAAGCCGATCCGCCCCCGCGAGCTCCAGGCCCGCCTCGCCGCCGTGGCCCGCCGCCCGGTCGCCTCGATCGGCGCCGCCACCGGCGTCGCCTGGGCGCCCGCGGCCGAGGACGCCGCGCGGTCGGCGTACCTGCGCCAGGTCGTCGCCGGTGAGTCCGTCGGCTTCGAGGAGATCGTCGAGGAGGAGGACGGCAAGGAGGGCCGCGACGGCATGCTCGAGCTGGGCATGCGCTTCGTCGGCAGCTGGATCGAGTTCGCCGGCCTGCGCATCAACCCCGCCCGCGACCTGCTGGTCATCGACGACCGGATCGTCGACGTGGACCCCGACACGATCAAGCTCATCGAGACGATGCTGTACGCCGGCACGCTCACGCTGACCTCGCGCCAGCTGGCGCTGCGCTTCCGCGGCGAGAACGAGGAGAAGCCGACCACGGCGCCCGACCAGGACCGCAAGTGGTTCGACGCGACGATGCCGAAGCTCCTCAAGACCGTCGGCGACAGCACGGTCTCGCCGCGCTGGTTCGCGGTCAGCGAGGGCCGGCTCAAGCTGGTCCGCCAGGACGGCTGACTAGGCGACGACCCGCCCGCGCAGCACCACGCACGCCGGGCGCAGCAGCACGGACAGGTCCTCGAGCGGGTTCGCGTCGTAGACGACGAAGTCCGCGGGTGCGCCCTCGTCGAGGGTCGCGTTCCAGCCCAGCCAGTCGCGCGCCCGCCACGACGCCGCCCCGAGCGCGTACTCCGCCGGGAGCCCGAGCGCGACCATCGCGATCACCTCGCCGGCCAGGTTGCCGTGCCGGCTGATCCCGCCACCGTCGGAGCCGGCGTACAGCGCGACCCCGGCGTCGTACGCCGCCATGATCGTGTCGCGGCGGCGGACGTAGAGGTCGGTCATCGTCGACGTGTAGTCCGGGAACTTCTCGCGCCCGGCGGCCGCGTAGCCCGGGAACTTGTCGAGCTGCATCACCGTCGGCACGAGCGCGACGTCGCGCGCCGCCATCGCCTCGATCTGGTCGACGTGCAGGCCGGTGCCGTGCTCGATGCAGTCGATCCCCGCCTCGATCAGGCCGCTCAGCACCTCGTGCCCGAAGCAGTGGGCGGTGACCTTCGCGCCGTTCTCGTGGGCGACCCGGATCGCCTCGGCGAACGCCTCGGGCGGGAACGACGGCCGCAGGTCGCCGTCCTCCCGGGAGATCCAGTCGCCCACCAGCTTCACCCAGCCGTCGCCGCGCTGCGCCTCCTGGGCGACGTACGTCGCCAGCTCGGCCGGCTCGACCTCGTGGGCGTAGTTGCGGATGTAGCGCTTGGTGCGCGCGATGTGCCGGCCGGCGCGGATCAGGCGGGGCAGGTCCTCGCGGTCGTGGACCCACGCGGTGTCGGCGGCCGAGCCGCAGTCGCGGATCAGCAGCGCGCCCGCGTCGCGGTCGGCGACGGCCTGCTCCTCGGTGGCCTGGTCGGAGATCGCGCCGTCGTCGTCGAGCCCGAGGTGGCAGTGCGCGTCGACCAGCCCGGGGACGATCCAGCCGTCCACCGCGCGCTCGGCGCCGGCGACGGGCTCGTGGGTCACGAGCCCGTCGACGACGTACAGGGTGCGCGGCTCGCCATCGGGCAGGACCGGGCCGGAGAAGGACAGCGCGGGCATGCCCCCGGACGCTACCGGGTGCGCAGCCCGAAGCCGTACGGGTACAGCGGGTCGTAGTCGGCGTCACCGACGTTGATCGGCTCCTGGTCGACGGTCCGCGGCCAGGTCACCGGCAGCTTCCCGGTGAACGGACGCCGCCCGTAGAGCACGTCGGCCACACCGGCACCCTCGCTGCCGGGCAGCCACGACGCCACCAGCGCGTCGGTCTGCCGCAGCAGCGCCGGCGGGATCACCATCGGCCGGCCGGACACGACGAGCACCGTGCACGAGACCGTGCGGGCGCAGACCTTCTCGACCGCCTTGGTGTCCGCGTCGGAGAGCTCCATCGTCTGCTCGGGGCGCGGGACGCCGTTGTCGCCGGGGTCGTAGGCCCACTGCGGCCCGCCGACGTCGCCGAAGCCCTCGGCGTACGGCGTCTCGCCGACGACCACCACCCCGACGGACTTCCGCGGCACCTGCTTGGTCGCCTTCTCGCTGAAGACGACGTCGCCGTTCGCGGCCTTCTCGATCCCGTCGAGGATCGTGGTCCCCGGGATGACGTTGGTCGAGCCGCCCTGCCAGGTGAGCGTCCAGCCACCGGCCTGGTTGCCGATGTTGTCGGCGTTGCTGCCCGCGACGTACACGTCCTGCTTCGCCTTCAGCGGCAGCGTGCCCTGCTTGTTGCGCAGCAGCACCTGGCTCTGCGCGGCGGCCCGGCGCGCCACCTGGTGGTGGGCCTTGCTGCCGACCTTGCCGAGGTGGGTGCGGTCGGTCATCGGGTTCTCGAAGAGGCCGAGCTCGAACTTCGCGGTGAGGATGCGCGAGACGGCGTCGTCGATGCGCGCCATCGAGACGTCGCCGTCCTCCACGAGCTGGGTCAGGGTCGGGATGAACTCGTCCCAGCCGGTCGGGTTGTTCGGCGCCTGGATCGGCTCCATGAACATGTCGACGCCGGCGTTCACCGACGCCTCGACCTTCTCGGCGTACGTGCCCGGGATCTGCCGGATCGCGCGCCAGTCGGAGATCACGAAGCCCTCGAACTCCTGCTCACCCTTGAGCCAGCCGGTGATCAGCTCCTCGCTGGCGTGCATCTTCACGGGGTTGCCCAGCCCGTCCTCGGTCCAGTCCACGCTCGAGAACGACGGCATGATCGACCCGACGTGGTGCTCCTTCACCGCCGGGACGTACGGCGAGAGCGCGAGCTTCTCGAACTCCTCGCGGCTGACCTGGCTGATGCCCTGGTCGACCGTGTAGTCGCCCTCGCCGGTGTCCCACGCCGTGAGGCCGTCACCGGCGAAGTGCTTGGCGCTGGCCAGGACCCGGTCTGGCCGGTCGAGCTGGCCCGGCTTGCCCTGCAGGCCGTCGATCGCGGTCTCCATCGAGATCACCAGCCGCGGCGTCTCGCCGAAGCTCTCGTAGGTGCGCCCCCACCGGTCGTCGCGGGCCACGCACACGCACGGCGCGAACGCCCACTGCGGCCCGGTCGCCCGGGTCTCCATCGCGGTGATGTGCGCGATCTCCTCCACCAGCGCCGGGTCGCGGGTCGCGCCGAGGCCGATGTTGTGCGGGAAGACGGTCGCACCCAGCAGGTTGGAGTGCCCGTGCACCGAGTCGACGCCGTAGAGCAGCGGGATGCCGAGCGGCGTGGCGAGCGCGGCCTCCTGATAGCGGTCGACCATGTCGGCCCACCCCTCCGGCGTGTTGTCGGCCGGCACCGAGCCGCCGCCGGACAGCACGCTGCCGAGCCGGTTCTCCGTGATGAGCGAGGGGTCGGCGTCGATGTCGACGCGCTCCGCCTGGGTCATCTGGCCGATCTTCTCGGCCAGCGTCATCCGGCCGAGCAGGTCGGCGACGCGGACGTCGGTGGGTTGGGTGGGGTCCTGGTACGGCAGTGGCTCGTCGCCCGCGGCCGGTGACGTCGGCTGGAGCAGGGTGACGGCGAGAGCGCTACCCGCGAGGGTGGCGAGGACAGCACGGATCATGGGTTTCTCCTTGCCCGATCAAGAAGTGATGGCCGTCACGCTAGGAACCGGGTTCGTCCGGGTCAATGCGTAATGAAGCCGGATCGGCCAGTTATTAGTGCGCTTCCCGGACGAACCGACGTACCGTCGCGACATGGCCTCGCTCGAACGGCTTCGCGAGAACAACCGTCGCGCCATCACCACGCTGCTCGCCAGCGAGGGGCCGATGAGCCGCGCCGACCTGGCGCGCGCCACCGGCCTGTCCCGGACCACGGTCTCGAGCCTGGTCAGCGAGCTGATCGCCCACGACCACGTCGTCGAGACCGCGGACCGCGGCCGACCACACAAGGGCGGGAGCGGGCGGCCGCCCCTGCTTGTCACGCTGAGCACGCCCGGGGGCGGCGTCGCCGGGGTGGACATCGGGCACCGGCACGTGCGGGTCGCGGTCGCCGACCGGAGCGGGGCCGTCCTGGCCGAGGACACCGCGGCCGTCGACGTCGACGAGGACGGCGGCGCGGCCCTGGACCGCGCCGCCCGGATGGTGCGTCAGTCGCTCCGCGTGGCCGGGCTGGCTCGCGCGAACCTGCACGCGGTCGGCATGTGCGTGCCGGCCCCGCTGGACCGCCGGTCGGCGAGCATCCGCACCGGGATCCTGCCGGGCTGGCGGCAGCTGTCTCCCGCCGAGGAGCTGCACCGCCGGCTGGACGTCCCGGTGTTCGCCGACAACGACGCCAACCTCGGCGCCCTCGCCGAGCTCACACGCGGGGTCGCCCGCGGCGTCGCCGACGTCGTGTACGTCAAGGTCGCGAGCGGGCTCGGCGCCGGGATCGTGCTGGGCGGCCGGCTGCACCGCGGGGCGACCGGCATCGCCGGCGAGCTCGGCCACGTCCAGATCGGCGAGGACGGCCAGGTCTGCCGGTGCGGGAACCGCGGCTGCCTGGAGACGCTCGTCGCGGCGCCCCGGCTGGTGGAGCTGCTGCAGCCGGCGTACGACGAGGAGCTGTCGGTCGAGCGGATCCTCGAGCTGGACGGGGACGACGACGCCGGGGTGCGCCGGGTGCTCAGCGACGCCGGCCGGGTGATCGGACGCGCGCTCGCCGACCTGTGCAACAGCCTGAACCCCGAGCTGGTCGTCGTCGGAGGCTCACTCGGCAGGTCCGCGTCACTCGGTGACGGGATCCGGTCCTCGGTCGGTCGCTACGCCCAGCCGGACACGGCGGCTGCGCTGCGGGTCGTCTCCGGGGAGCTCGGCGACCGGGCCGAGGTGGTCGGTGCCGTCTCGCTGGCAATCGCCCGGATCTCGGCCTGACTACGCCGCGGCGACCAGCTCCGGCGCGGGCTTGGCGGCGGCGAGGGCGTTGCGCAGCAGTCGCTGCGAGCACGCGACCAGGGTCACCGCGACCGCCATCGCCGACACCGTGACCGCGAACGCCGCGGTGTAGCCGTGCGCATCAGCGAGCCGGCCGGCGACGCCGGAGCCGAGCGCGTAGCCGAGACCGGTGGCGCTGGCGAGCACCGTCATCGTGGTCGCCACCCGGCTCGGGTGCACGACCCGCTCCCCCAGCGTGAAGTTGCCGATCATGAACGGCGCCACCGCGAAGCCGAGGATGCCGACCACCAGGACCAGCGCCGGCAGCCCGTCGACCAGCAGCAGCGGCATGGAGAACACCAGGAGCGCGGCCGCAGCGACGAGGATCCGGCGCTCGGGCCCGATCCGGTCGGGGATGAACGCGGTCGCGATGCCGGCGAGCGCGCTGCCGACGCCGAGGGTGGCGTGGACCAGGCCGGCGAGGCCCGGCTGGCCGACCTCGGTGGCCAGCACGGTGGTGCCGGTCTGGGTGGCGCCGAACAGCACACCGATCAGCAGCTGAGCGGTGATCAGCACGACCAGGGCGGCGGAGAACAGCCGACCGGTCGGGAGCTGCGGGCCCTCGCCGCGCGTGGTCCGGGCGGTGGGGTGCAGCGCGAACGCCGTACCGAAGATCGCGAGCATGGCCGCGGCGAGCAGCAGCGCGCCGCTCGGGGAGAACGCGACGACGCCGAGACCGACCAACGCCGGGCCGATGGCGAACGACGCCTCGTCGGCTGCGCCCTCGTAGGAGAACGCGACGTCCACGAGACGCCGGTGGCCGCCCGTGATCGGGCGCCAGCGTGCCCGGGCGAGCGGCCCGACCTGCGGCATCGTGAGGCCTGCGAGGGCTGCGACCGCCACGACGGCGGCGTCGCTCGCGTCGCCGTGGACCAGCGCGACCAGCAGCGTCAGCGCGGCGGCGCCGGCGAGCGACTGGACGAGCACGACCTGGCGCTGGCCGATCCGGTCGGCCAGGGAGCCCGCGAACGGTGCGCCGACCGCGTTCGCGACGGCCAGGGCGCCGGCGGCCAGCCCGCCGAGGCCGTAGCTGCCGGTGGCGCCGGAGACGAGGAGGAGGGTGCCGAGCTGGGCCATGGCCAGCGGGAGCCGAGCGACGAACGCGACGGCGACGTACGCCGGTCCGGCGAGCTCGAAGAGTCGGCGGTAGGAGGCGAGGGGTGACACGGGGCGGGCCTTTCGGGTGCGTCGATACGACGCGCCGAACCCACCTCCAAGACGCGTGAAACCCTGAACCTGTTGAGCTGTCATCCATCGTAGCGGTGCTCGGCTGGCGCCGAGAATCGTCGAGAGACGCGAATCGGCCCTCAAAGCCTGTCGGACGGGGCCGTTTTGCGTCTCTCGACGGGAAGACAGCAGCTCAGAGCTGGTCCAGCAGCCAGGACGGGCTGAGCGCCTGGGCGCCCACTCCCCCGACCCGGGCCTGGAGCATCCGGTCGGCGGTGACCACGACCGTGCGGCCCTTCGCGGCGGCGGCACGCGCCTGCTCGACGATGGTCTCGTCACCGGCGCCCTTGGCGTGCACGGTGCGGACGTGGCCGTCGCGGCCGGCCTTGGTGCCGCCCTTGGCCGCGCCCTCGAGCACGACCACGACCTCGTCGTACGGCAGGTCCGCGACGAGCAGCTGCTCGTGCAGTCGGCGCGCGGCGCCGGCGCGGTCCTTCCACCAGCCGTCCGGCCGGCTGCCGACGACGTTCGCGGCGTCGACGATGAGCGTGGTCACGTGAGGCCGGACCTCTCGGGCAAACCCTGACCTTCTGGGCCGAAGTTTCTGGGCAGAACGTCAGGTTTCCCCGGCCCACCGGGAAACCTGCAGGGGCTGCCGTGCTCACTTGAGGAACTTGGAGAAGTCCTTGGGCAGGTCGAGCGCGGCGGCGGCCTTCTCGTAGTCGACCGGCTCGGCGCCGTTCGGGTTGCCGAACGGGTTGCTGCCGGCGGCGGCCGCCTTCTCCTTCTGGGCCGCGGCCTGCTGGGCGGCCTTGGCCGGGTTGCCGGAGACGCGCTTGCCCTTGCCCTTCTTCGGCGCCTGCTTGGCCTTCGCGCGCTTGCCGCCCATGCCCGGCATCCCGGGCATGCCCGGCATGCCGGGGAGCCCGCCGCCCTTGGCGAAGGTCTGCATCATCTTGCGGGCCTCGAAGAACCGGTCGACGAGCTGGTTGACGTCGGAGACCTGGCGGCCCGAGCCGCGCGCGATGCGGGCGCGGCGGGAGCCGTCGATGATCTTCGGGTTGGCCCGCTCGGCCGGTGTCATCGACTGGATGATCGCCTGGATCCGGTCGATCTCGCGCTCGTCGAAGTTCTCGAGCTGGTCGCGGAACTGCCCCATCCCGGGGAGCATCCCCATGATCTTCGACATCGAGCCGAGCTTGCGGACCTGCTGCATCTGCTCGAGGAAGTCGTCGAGGGTGAACTCCCCGCCCTCACCGGTGAGCTTCGCCGCCGCCTTCGCCGCCTGCTCGGCGTCGAAGGTCTTCTCGGCCTGCTCGATCAGGGTCATCACGTCACCCATGTCGAGGATGCGCGAGGCCATGCGGTCGGGGTGGAACAGGTCGAAGTCGGTCATCTTCTCGCCGTTGGAGGCGAACATGACCGGCTTGCCGGTGATCGAGGCGATCGAGAGCGCGGCACCACCGCGGGCGTCACCGTCGAGCTTGGTGAGTACGACGCCGTCGTACCCGACCCCGTCGAGGAACGCCTGGGCGGTGACGACGGCGTCCTGGCCGATCATCGCGTCGACGACGAACAGCACCTCGTCGGGCTGCACGGCGTCGCGGATGTCCGCGGCCTGCTGCATCATCTCGGCGTCCACGCCGAGGCGGCCGGCGGTGTCGACGATGACGGTGTCGTGGAGGGTGCGCTTGGCCTCCTCGATGGCGGCCCGCGAGACCGCGACCGGGTCCCCGACGCCGTTGCCCGGCTCGGGCGCGAAGACCGTGACGCCGACGCGCTCGCCGTTGACCTGGAGCTGGTTGACGGCGTTGGGGCGCTGGAGGTCCGCGGCGACGAGCATCGGCGAGCGGCCCTGCTCCTTGAGCCACAGCGCGAGCTTGGCGGCCAGCGTCGTCTTGCCGGCGCCCTGGAGGCCGGCGAGCATGATGACGGTCGGGCCGCTCTTGGCGTAGCGCAGCCGGCGGGTCTCGCCGCCGAGGATGTTGACGAGCTCCTCGTTGACGATCTTCACGACCTGCTGGGCCGGGTTCAGCGCCTGGCTGACCTCCTCGCCGCGCGCCCGCTCCTTGACCGCGGCGACGAACTCCTTGACCACGGGGAGGGCGACGTCGGCCTCCAGCAGCGCGATCCGGATCTCACGCGCGGTGGCGTCGATGTCGGCCTCGGAGAGCCGACCCTTGCCCCGGAGGTTCTTGAAGGTGTCGGCGAGCCGGTCGGAGAGTGTGGCGAACAAGTCGTGGTCCTGTTGCAGCAGAGGTCAGAGACGGGGCAATCCTAGTCGCCCGGGCCCGCGCTCAGGATTCGGCGGTGCTCGTCAGGGCGTCCCGCACGGCGTGCGCGGCCTCCGCCGCGCGCCGGTCCGACAGCACGCCCGCGGACGCCTCCTGCAGGTAGAACACGTCGACCGCCTGCGGCCCGAGCGTGTCCACGTGCGCGGAGCGCACCGCGACGTCGAGGCCGGCCAGCGCCGCGCAGACCTGGTACAGCACCCCCGGCCGGTCCGCGGCCCGGACCTCGAGCACCGTGGCGTGGTCGCTGGCCTCGGGCCGCACCACCACGCTGGGATCCAGCGCGGATGACGGGACGGTGAGCCGGCGCGCGACGTCGACGCGCCTGTCGACGACCGCTTCGAACCGCTGCCGCAGCACCGCCGGGTCGAGGTCGGGCTCGCCGACCTCCCACACGGACACGCCGTACTGCTCCTGCGCCCAGGCGCGTGCCGCCCGGACGGGGACCCGCTGCATGGCGAACATCGCGGCGACGTCGGCGAGCAGGCCGACGCGGTCCGGCGCGATCACCGTGACCCGAGTGCCGTCCCCGGCACCCTCGGTCTCGATCGAGACGTTCCCGCGACGGCGCACCTCGCGCGGGACGGAGACCTCGTCGGTGACGATCGGCGGGAGGGTGGTGCCCGAGTCCAGCGAGGTGCGCGTACGTCGGGCCAGGTCGCGGATCAGGCCCGCCCGCCACGACGACCAGGCCTTCGGCGCGGTCGCCTTGGCGTCGGCCTCGGTGAGCGCGAGCAGCAGCGAGAGCGCCTCGGCGTCGCCGACCCGGGAGGCGACCTGCTCGACGGTCGCCGGGTCGTCCGGGTCGCGGGTGGTCGCGGTCTCGGCCAGCAGCAGGTGCCAGCGGACCAACCGCGCGATCAGCTCCACCGCGTCCGGGGTGAAGCCCATCCGCGCGGCGATCTCGCGGGCGATCGGCTCGCCCGCCACGCTGTGCGAGGTCAGGCCGCCCTTGCCGATGTCGTGCAGCAGGGCCGCGACCATCAGCACGTCCGGGCGGGCCACGTCGCGGATCAGCGCGGACGCCTCCACGCAGGTCTCGACGACGTGCCGGTCGACGGTGAACCGGTGGATCGCGGACGCGTGCGGCAGCAGCCGCACCCGCTCCCACTCGGGCAGGAAGCTGTCGAGGGCACCGGTCTCCTCGAGCGTCTCCCAGACACCGAGCAGCCCGCGTCCCGACGCGAGCAGCCGCACGAGCAGCTGCCGCGCCTCGTCGGGCCACGGGACCGGCAGCGGGGCGCACTCGCGGACCAGCCGGGCCGCGGTCGCGGGCGCGAGCACGACGTCGCGCTCGGCTGCCATCGCGGCAGCGCGCAGCAGCAGCGCGGGGTCGTCGCCCGGGCGCGCCTTCGCGTCCAGGACGACCTCGCCGCTGGCCAGCGCCACGCCCGGCGCGAGCGGCGTGAGCCCGGGCTTGCGGGCCGACTCGTACGCCGCGGGCCGGGCCAGCGCGGCATCGACCCGGCGCCAGGTCAGGTGCGACAGGTGCGCCATCCGGCGGCCGAGCTCCCGGACCTGCACCTGGGCGGCCCGGGCGTCGCCGGCCCCGAGCCGCTCGGCCAGCGCCTCCCACATCTCCGGCGCGATCCGGTCGGTCGCGCGCCCGGCGCAGTCCTGCACCTGGTCGCGCAGGTCGAGCAGGGCCACGCGGGTGCGCTCCAGCTCGACGTGGGGCACGTCCACGAGCCAGGTGGCGACCAGCGCCTTGAGCACGGTCGCGTCCCGCAGACCGCCTTCGGCCTCCTTGAGGTCGGGCACCGAGAGGTGCGCGAGCTCGCCGACCAGCTCGTGCCGGTTGCGCACGAGGTCGTGCAGCGCGGGCAGCCGGTCGCGGGCGCTGCGCCGCCACTGCCCGAGCATCGTCGTCCGCAGCTGCAGGGTCAGCGCCGGGTCGCCGGCGAGGTGCCGGACGTCGAGCAGTCCGAGCGCGACCTTCAGGTCCGCCTCGGCGGCCGCGATCATCTCCGGGAGCGTGCGCACCGAGTGGTCGAGCTTCGCCCCGGAGTCCCAGAGCGGGTACCAGACCTGCCCGGCCACCTCCCGGACGTCGACCCCCTCGGCCGACACCAGCACGACGTCGAGGTCGGAGTACGGCGCGAGCTCCGCGCGGCCGTAGCCACCGACCGCGACGAGGGCCGCACCGGAGTCCGGTCCCCCGCTCTGCTCGTAGGCCTTGGCGCACAGCGCGTCGGCGTCGGCGGCGCGCTGCGCCCGGTCCGCGGCGGTCATGACGAGATTCTCCCGGAAACGCCGGGGCCCGGCTCCTGCGTGAGGAGCCGGGCCACGGTGTGCGTCACAGAGACGACCTCACAGGGCCGCTTCGTCCTTGTCGCCGGTCCGCACCCGGACCACGGTGTCGATCGGGCTGACCCAGACCTTGCCGTCGCCGATCCGGCCGGTGCCCGCGGTCTTCACCACGATGCCGACGATGTCGTCGGCGTCGTCGTCGCTGACCACGATCTCGATCCGGATCTTCGGGACCAGGGCGATGTCGTACTCCGCGCCCCGGTAGACCTCGGTGTGGCCCTTCTGGCGGCCGTAGCCGCTGACCTCGCTGACCGTCATCCCGGTCACGCCGAAGGTCTCGAGGGCCTCGCGGACGTCCTCCCACTTGTGCGGCTTGATGACCGCGGTCACGAGCTTCATGCGTTGGCTCCTTCCGAAGCAGGGGCGGTGGTGGAGGCAGCCAGCACGCCGGACTTGCCACCGCCGCCGAGGCTGCTGGTGTGCAGGTCGTACGCCGTCTCACCGTGGGCGGCCAGGTCGATGCCCTCGACCTCGGCGTCCTCGGAGATCCGGAGACCGACGGTGTACTTCACGGCCACGGCGATCACGGTGGTCACGATGCCAGAGAACAGGACCGCCACCACGACGCCGAGAGCCTGGTCGCCGAGCGACGAGAAGCCGCCGCCGTACAGGAGACCGTCGACGCCGCCGGCGCCGGCCGAGGTGGAGAAGACACCGATCAGGATGGTGCCGACGACGCCGCCGACGAGGTGGACGCCCACGACGTCGAGCGAGTCGTCGTACCCGAGCTTGAACTTCAGGCCGACGGCCCAGGCGCAGACCGCACCGGCGATGGCGCCGATCGCGACCGCACCCTCGATGTCGACCGCACCGGCGGCCGGGGTGATCGCGACGAGACCCGCGACGATGCCCGAGGCCGCGCCGAGCGAGGTCGCCTTCTTGTGCAGCAGCCGCTCGATGACCAGCCAGCCGAGGATCGCGGCCATCGTGGCGAGGGTGGTGTTGGCGAAGGTGCGACCGGTCTCCGACATGAAGCGCGCGGTGAAGGCGTCGCCCTCCTCGCCGGCGAAGACGATCGAGCCGACGTTGAAGCCGTACCAGCCGAGCCACAGCATGCCCGCGCCGAGCATGGTGAGGGTCAGGTTGTGCGGACGCATCTTGTCCTTCGGCCAGCCGAGGCGCTTGCCGAGCAGCAGGACGAGCACCAGGGCCGCGACACCGGCGTTGATGTGGACGGCGGTACCGCCCGCGTAGTCCTGGGCGCCGATGCGGCCGCAGATCAGCGAGTCCTCGGTGCAGCTGAAGACCATGTGGGCCATCGGGAAGTAGCAGAGCAGCGCCCACAGCGGGACGAACACGACCCAGGCCGCGAACTTCATCCGGTCGGCGACCGCGCCGCTGATCAGGGCGACGGTGATGATCGCGAACGTCATCTGGAACATCACGTAGATGTAGTTGTCGGTCGTGACGCCGTCGAGCCAGAACAGCTCGAACGGGTTGGCGAAGAAGGTGCCCTCGCCGCCGAAGCCCATCGACCAGCCGACCGCGACGTACAGGATGCCGACGATCGCTGCCGCGATGAACGACATCATGATCATGTTGAGCACGGACTTCGACCGAGACATGCCGCCGTAGAACAGCGCGAGCGCCGGCACGGTCATCATCAGGACCAACGCCGTCGCGATCAGCATGAAGGCGTAGTAGCCGTCCACAGAACCTCCAGGGGTGCAGATCAAGGAGGGCAGGTCGCGGCGACCGCTCTGTCGCACCCGGGGTCCGCCCCATTGGGGAAGACCTTCGGCCGTGGAGGTTTCAAGCCCGGTGGCCACATGTTGCGGTCGTGCAACGAGTTCCCGGCCCGTGTTACTTCGGTGTTACACCGAACTCAAGGACGCACGGCTACGGCCGGCGCGGACCGGCGTGCCCGGCCAGGCAGGCCCAGGCCCCCGCGACGCGGACCCAGACCTGGGTCACCGGCATCCGGAAGGTCTCGGCGGAGCCCTCGGACGACGCCACCTCGTCGGTCACCTCGGCCCGCAGGACGGCGGTGTCCCCCACGACCGCCACCTCGACGGCGTCCAGCCGCTGGGCGAGCCAGACAGTGTGGCCCTCGGTGTTCCGGCGGACGTACTCCGTGCGGTCGAGGACCTCGCCGACGTGGCTCGTCCAGGTGAACCGCTCGTGGAGGAGCTGCCGGAGCCGGGCGGCGTCGCCGGCCGCAAGCGCTCGCGCGCGCTCCTCCGCCGCCGCGATCACCTCCTCCGCGGCCGTCATGCGCGCCGGCCGGCCCTACCCGAGCAGCGCGTCGACGAACGCGCCGGCGTCGAACGGTGCCAGGTCGTCGGCGCCCTCGCCGAGGCCGACCAGCTTGACCGGGACGCCGAGCTCACGCTGCACCTGGACGACGATGCCGCCCTTGGCGGAGCCGTCCAGCTTGGTGAGCACGATGCCGGTGACGTCGACGACCTCGCTGAACACGCGGGCCTGGATGAGGCCGTTCTGGCCGGTGGTGGCGTCGAGGACGAGCAGCACCTCGGTGACCGGCGCCTGCTTCTCGATCACCCGCTTGACCTTGCCGAGCTCGTCCATGAGGCCGGCCTTGTTCTGCAGCCGGCCAGCGGTGTCCACGATGACGGTGTCGGCGCCGGTGTCGACGCCCTCCTTGACCGCCTCGAACGCGACGCTTGCCGGGTCGGTCCCCTCGGGTCCGCGCACGACGTCGACGCCGACCCGCTCGCCCCAGGTCGCCAGCTGCTCGACGGCCGCCGCACGGAACGTGTCGGCCGCGCCGAGGACGACCTTGCGGTCGTCGGCGACGAGGATCCGGGAGATCTTGCCGACGGTGGTGGTCTTGCCGGCGCCGTTCACGCCGACCACGAGCACGACGCCGGGCCGGCCGTCGGCGCCGCTGACCCGCAGCGCGCGGTCCATGTCCGGGCCGACCAGGTTCAGCAGCTCCTCGCGCAGCACCCCGCGGGCGTCCTCGGGCGCACCCTCGACCCGGAGCCGGGTGCGCAGCTTCTCGACGAGCTCCTGCGTCGGCGCCACGCCGACGTCCGCGGTGAGCAGGGTGTCCTCGATCGACTCCCAGGTGTCCTCGTCCAACCGGTCGCGCGAGAGCAGCGCGAGCAGGCCACGGCCCAGGCCGCCCTGCGACCCGGCCAGCCGCTGGCGCAGCCGCACCAGGCGGGACTCGCGGCCCTCGGGCCGCTCGAGCGTCGGCGCGGTGGGCGCCTCGGCCACCGGGGCCTCGGCCTCCGGCGCCTCGACGGGTGGGGTGGTGTCGACCGGCGGCGCCTCGACGACCGGCGGGGTCGACTTGCCCCGGGAGGAGATCACCAGCCCCACGCCGATGCCGATGACGGCGACCGCGAGGAGCGCGATGATCAGGATGAGCAGAAGCGAGGACTCCATGCCCTCAATCCAACCAGAGGAAGCGTCAGTGCTTGCGCTCGGAGTCGTGGTACTCCGGCTCGATCACCGGTGCCGCGTCGGCGGCCCGCTCCATCGCCTCACCGATCCACGGTGCGACCGGCATCTCCTCGCCGCGATGCGGATAGGCGACGTACGCCGTGACCGCGCCGGCGAGCAGCAGGATCAGGACCATCACGATGACGACTGCGAGCACGAACTACCTCCCGAGAGATGCGGACACCCGGACGGGTACCCGCGCCCCCACCGTGCCACACCGGCGGCGAGGTCACGGTTCAGCCACGCAGCAACGGCGTGACTGCGGCCCGGATCACGTCCGGCATCGGGGTGACCGGACGCGCCGGGTCGGTGTTGTCGACGTACACGTGGACGAAGCGACCCTCCGCGCAGGCCTGGTCGCCGCCCTGGAAGAGCCCGACGCGGTAGACCACCGAGGAGGTGCCGACCTTGTCGGCGACGACCCCGACGTCGACCGGCTCGGGGTAGCCGATCTCCGCGAAGTAGCGGCAGCCCACCTCCGCGACCACGCCGATCGCGTCGAGCGCGCGGATGTCGACGCCGGTCGAGACGGCCAACTGGTTGTTGACGACGGTGTCGATGAGCTCGAAGTAGCGGGCGTTGTTCATGTGCCCGTAGACGTCGATGTCGGCCCAGCGGGTGGTGACCTGCTCCCAGTAGACGTACTGGTCGCGGGTCGGCCGCTCGGCGGGCACTAGGCGGACTCGGCTTCGCGCAGGCGCTGGCTGATCACCGCGGAGACGCCGTCGCCGCGCATGGTCACGCCGTACAGCGCATCGCCGACCTCCATGGTCCGCTTCTGGTGCGTGATCACGAGCAGCTGGGAGTTCTCCCGCAGCTCCTCGTAGATCTCCAGCAGCCGGCCGAGGTTCGTGTCGTCGAGCGCCGCCTCGACCTCGTCGAGGATGTAGAACGGCGACGGCCGGGCCTTGAACAGCGAGACCAGGAAGGCCACCGCGACCAGCGACCGCTCGCCACCGGACAGCAGCGACAGCCGCTTGACCTTCTTGCCGGCCGGACGGGCCTCGACCTCGATGCCGGTGTTGAGCATGTCGTTCGGGTCGGTGAGCACCAGGCGGCCCTCACCGCCCGGGAACAGCCGCGCGAACGTCGCGTCGAAGGCCGTGCACACGTCGGCGTACGCCTCGGTGAAGACCTGCTCGACGCGCTGGTCGACCTCGCGAACGATGTCGAGGAGGTCCTTGCGGGTCTTCTTGAGGTCCTCGAGCTGCTCGGTCAGGAACTTGTGCCGCTCCTCCATCGCCGAGAACTCCTCGAGCGCGAGCGGGTTGACCCGCCCGAGCTCGCGCAGCGCGCGCTCGGCGGACTTGAGCCGCTTCTGCTGCTCCTCGCGCACGTACGGCGTCGGCGCGGGCGGCTCCTGGCCCTCCTCGAGCTCGCCGGAGAACGGCACCGGCTGGTCGGGGCCGTACTCCGCCATCAGCGCGGCGGCGTCCATGCCGAGCTCCTCGAGCACCTTCTCCTCGAGCTGCTCCAAGCGCATCCGCTGCTGGGTGCGGGCCATCTCGTCACGGTGCACGGAGTTGACCAGCTCGTCGTGCTCCTTGCCGAGCTCGCGCAGTGTGGTGCGTACGGAGAGCAGCTCCTGCTCGCGGCCGGCGCGGGCCTGCTCCACCGCCAGGCGAGCCTCGGTCGCGCGGTGCACGGAGACCTCGAGCCGGCCGAGCACGTACGCGACGGCCTGGCCGACCGCCTCGGCGGCCCGGCCCTCGCGGATCAGCCGCTCGCGCCGCTCGGCGGCCTTGGCGCGCGCCTCGCGCTCGGCGCGCGCGGCGCGGAGCAGCGAGTCGGCGCGGCCGTGCAGGGCGCGAGCGCGCTCCTCCGACGTCCGCAGCGCGAGGCGTGCGTCCATCTCGCCCTGGCGAGCGGCGCGGGCCTGCTCGACCAGCTGCTCGCGGACCGACGTGTCGGGCTCCTCCTCGGGAGCGTCCTCGGCCGAGGCGAGGCGGGTCTCGAGCTCGGTGAGCCCGGCCACGGCCTGGACCCGGGCCTCCTCGGCCTTCGCGATCGCCTGGGTCAGCCGCTCGGCCTCGCCGCGGGCGGCGCGGGCCTGGGAGCCGTACTGGCCGAGCTCCTCGGCGACCGCCGCGAGCGTGGCGTCGGACTCGTGCAGCTTCGCGAGCGCCACGTCGACGCGCTTCTGGGCCTCGAGCCGCTCGCTCTCGGCGCGCGAGATCTCGAAGCCGAGACGCTCGGAGGCGGCGACCGCCTCGGCGAGCTGCTCGACGGCCTCGTCGACCGCGGCCTGGACCTCGATCAGGCTCGGCTGGCTCGACGAGCCGCCGGCCGCGAAGTGGGTGCCGAGGACGTCACCGTCGCGGGTCACCGCGGTGACGTCGGGGAGGTCGGCGACCAGCGCGCGGGCGGCGTCGAGGTCGTCAACGACGGCGACCTTGAACAACAGCCGCTCCAGCGAGGAGCGCAGCGTGTCGGGGCACTCCACCGCGTCGACGGCGTACGTCGCGTGCGCGGGCAGCGGGGGCCAGTCGCGCTGGGTGTCGGGCGCACCGCCGAGCAGCAGCCCGGCGCGGCCGAGGTCGTCGCCCTTGAGCAGGCCGATCGCGTGGACGGCGGAGTCGGCGTCGGTCACCGCGACCGCGTCGGCGGCGGACCCGAGCGCGTTCGCGACCGCGGTCTCGAAGCCGGAGCGCACGCCGAGCAGCGCCGCGACCGAGCCCATCAGCCCCGAGACCGAGTCGGAGGCCGCGAGCAGCGCGCCGGCGCCGTCCTTGCGGTTGAGGCCCATCTCGAGCGCGTCCTTGCGCGCTGCGAGCGCGGTCCGGTCGCGGTCGGCCTGCAGCGCCTCGTCACGGATCTTGGCGAGCTTCTCCTCGATGGAGTCGAGGGCGAGCACCGCCGCCTCGTGCTCGGCGTCGAGCCCTTCCTCACCGGCGTCGAGGCCGGCGACCTTGGTCTCGAGCGCGGTGAAGTCGCGCTGGGCGCGGTCGGCGCGGGCGACGGCCTCCTCGCGGGCGAGCGTGAGCCGGCCGACCTCGTCGTCGGCGGCTGCGGCCCGCGACTTCAGCGCGTTGACCTGGCCGTGCAGCCGGGCGAGGCCCTCGCGGCGGTCGGCGGCCGCGCGCTGCAGCCCCGCGACGCGGCGGTCCTCCTCGGCGGCGGCGTCCTCGGCGGCGCGGCGAGCGGTGACGGCCTCCTCGAGCGCGGTCCGGTTGGCGTCAACCTCGGCGGCGATCCGCTGCTCCTGCTCGCGGACCTGCTCGGCCTCGGCCTCGAGCTGCTCCGGGTCGCGCCCGGAGCGGACCTCCTCGACCTCGGTGGTGCCGGCGGCGTTCCTGATCCGCTCGTGGGCCAGCGACTGGGTGCCGCGCAGCCGCTCGCGCAGGCCGGACAGCGCGAACCAGGTGTCCTGCGCCTGCGCCAGCGCGGGCAGGTCCTCCCGCAGCGCCGCCTCGAGGCGCGCCTCGGCCTCGCGGGCCTTGGCGATGTCGGCCTCGACCTGCTCGCGGCGCGCGACCAGGATCGACTCGTCGGCCATCTCCTGCTCGAGCGCGGTGTGGGCGGTGACCATGTCGTCGGCCAGCAGCCGGGCGCGGGCGTCGCGGACGTCGGCCTGGACGGTCGCGGCGCGGCGCGCCACCTCGGCCTGACGACCCAGCGGCTTGAGCTGGCGCCGGATCTCGGTCAGCAGGTCGTTGAGGCGGTTGAGGTTGCCCTCGGTGGAGTCGAGCTTGCGGAGCGCCTTCTCCTTGCGCTTGCGGTGCTTGAGGACGCCTGCGGCCTCCTCGATGAAGCCGCGGCGGTCCTCCGGGGTCGCGTGCAGGATCTGGTCGAGCTGGCCCTGCCCGACGATCACGTGCATCTCGCGGCCGATGCCGGAGTCGCTCAGCAGCTCCTGCACGTCGAGCAGCCGGCACGAGTTGCCGTTGATGGCGTACTCGGACCCGCCGGAGCGGAACATCGTCCGGCTGATCGTGACCTCGGCGTACTCGATCGGCAGCGCGCCGTCGGAGTTGTCGATGGTCAGCAGCACCTCGGCGCGGCCGAGCGGTGGGCGGCCGGACGTGCCGGCGAAGATGACGTCGTCCATCTTGCCGCCGCGCAGCGACTTGGCGCTGGCCTCACCCATCACCCACGCGAGCGCGTCGACGACGTTGGACTTGCCGGAGCCGTTCGGCCCGACGATGCAGGTGATGCCCGGCTCGAGCTGGAGCGTCGTCGAGGAGGCGAAGGACTTGAACCCCTTCAGGGTCAGGCTCTTCAGGTACAACGTGCGGCTCCCAGCTCATCGATCCGAGGTACTGAAACGTCGCAGCATCATCGCAGCCGGGCGCGGGGGAAGCTCAGCGAGCCCGACGATACCCGCCCGCACCCCTCCGCGCTGACTAGGCGGGCGCGGGCGCGTCCGCCTCGTCGGCGTGCGCGATGTGGCTGAGCTGGCTCCAGATCAGCACGACGAAGACCGCCGAGCCGACGAACGCGAACCAGAACGGCGCGGTCACGCCCCACTCCCGCGCGATCAGCCCGCCGATCCCGGAGCCGATCACCAGCCCGCCGAAGACGCCGACGAGGTTCACGCTGCCGACCCGGCCCTGGAGCTCGGTGGGCACGGCGCGCTGGCGGATCGTGAGCGACGTCGTGCCCCAGATGAACGCGTGCGCCCCGAACACGAAGAAGATGCACATCGCGACCCAGGCGTGGGTGGTGATCGCCAGGGCGAGCATCGTGAACGTCTCGAAGACCAGGCCGATCCGCATCAGGTCGCCGAGGCTCACGTGCCGGGTGATCCACGGGTACGCCAGCGTCCCGAGCAGCCCGCCGACCGCGGAGACCGTCGTCAGCAGGCCGAAGCCGATCGGCCCCATGTCGAGGCGCTGGGTGGCGTAGAGGACCAGCACCGACCAGGCCGCGCCGAACGTGATGTTGAAGACGAAGATCGTCATCACCAGCGTCCGCACCGCCGCGTTGTGCAGCACCCACCGGAACGCCTCGGCGACGTCGTGGCGCAGGTGCGTCTCCGGCGCGACCTCGCGACGGTGCGGCGCGAGCACCAGCCGGGAGATCAGCACGGCGCCGAGTGCGACCAGGACCGCCTGGGCGGCGAACGGCACGGCGTGGCCGGCCGCGAAGAGCGCCGCCCCGATCGGCGGCCCGGCGAGCTGGTTGACGGTGATGAAGCCGGTCGTGAGCCGCGCGTTCGCGACCGCGAGGTCGTCGCGGTCCACGAGCATCGGCATCAGGGTCCCGGCGGTGTTGTCCGCGAACACCTCCGCCGTGCCGAGCAGGAACATCGCGAGCAGCACGATCCAGATCTGGGCCAGGTCGGCCGCGACCACGGCGGTCAGCAGCACGAGCACGACCGCGCGCAGCAGGTCGACGGTGACGATGATCAGCCGCCGGTCGAGCCGGTCGGCCAGAGCGCCCGCGAGCAGCCCGAACACCAGCGGCGGCAGCCACTGCAGCAGCGCGGCGCTCGCGACCAGCACGGGGTCGTGCGTCATGGACGCGACCAGCAGCGGCCCGGCGGCGAGCGCGATCCCGTCGCCGAGGTTCGAGACCCACGACGACGACAGGAGCCAGCGGAAGCCGGTCCCGAACCGTCGGGGCGCGACGATCTCGACCAGGCTGCTCACAAGGCAGCGAGGCTAGCCGTCCGGGACGGCGTCGTGCGAATCAGGTTCGCGTCAGGCGGGCTGCATCTCCTGCAGGGAGGCCTCGTCGAGAAGGACGGCGGCCTGCGCGGCCGTCAGGTTGTCGTTCTCCTCGCTGAGGCGCAGCACCAGCGCCTCGAGCTCGCCCACGCGCGCACGCAGCCGAGCGTTCTCGGCTACGAGGTTCGCGGGGGTCCGCAGGTCGCTGTTCATGTATCCGATCAGCGCCTTGGCCATGTACGTGCCTTCCAGGGGTCGTGATGGGTCACCGGGGGTGGTGACGGGGCCGTCTTCAAGAGTCCCACCGGGGCTCGCGTTGGTCAATCCGGGACGGGCAAAGCCTGCTTCCCAGGAGTACGCCGCCTCCGCGGCGCGGGCTGGCACACGGGGCAGAAGTACGACGAACGGTTCATGAACGCGACCCGCCGCATCGGCGTACCGCAGCGCTCGCAGGGCTCGCCGTCGCGGCCGTAGGCGTGCAGGGAGCGGTCGAAGTAGCCCGACTCGCCGTTGACGTTCACGTAGAGCGCGTCGAACGACGTGCCGCCCTCCCCCAGCGCCGCGACCATCACGTCGCGGGCGTGGCCGAGCAGCTCGCGCACCTGGGCCGCGGTCAGCCGGTCGCCGGGTCGCTCGCCGTGGATGCGCGCGCGCCAGAGCGCCTCGTCGGCGTAGATGTTGCCGACCCCGGAGATGAGGTTCTGGTCGAGGAGCTGCCGCTTGATCCCCGACGTCCGCTTGCGGACCTTGCGCACGAAGAGGTCGTCGTCGAACTCGGGGTCCAGCGGGTCGCGCGCGATGTGGGCGATCTCCGGCGGCAGGTCGGCTCCCCCGGGCGAGACCGAGAGGCCGCCGAACATCCGCTGGTCGACGAAGCGCATCTCGCGGCCCTCGTCGGCGCCCTCGAGCGAGAACCGGACCCGCAGGTGCCGCTCGTCGGGAGCCTCGGGCGGCTGCACCAGGATCTGGCCGCTCATGCCGAGGTGGCCGAGCAGGGCGTCACCGTTGTCGAGCGGGAGCCAGAGGTACTTGCCGCGCCGGCGGGCCGCCTCGATCCGGCGGCCGGTCAGCGCCGCGGCGAAGCCGGCCGGGCCACCTGGGTCCCGGCGCACCGGACGCGGGTGCAGGACGTCGACGTGGCTGATGGTCGCGCCCAGGACGTGCCGCTCGATCCCGGCCCGGACGACCTCGACCTCCGGGAGCTCCGGCATCAGTTCTTGCGGGAGACGATCTGCGCTGCGATGTCGACGGAGTCGTCGACGCCGAGGCTGGTGGCGATCTCGCCGTACGCCGTCTCCGCGGCGGCCTGCTCGGCCTCCTTCTTGGAGCGGCCCACGCCGTTGCCGTAGAGGCCCTCGCCGACGCGCACCTGGGCGGTGAACGTCTTCATGTGGTCCGGGCCGTCGTCCTCGATGACGTACTCCGGCACGCCGAGGCCGTGCTCGGCGGAGAGCTCCTGGAGCGAGGTCTTCCAGTCGAGGCCGGCACCGAGCGCCGACGCCGCCTCGATGAGCGGGTCGAAGAGCCGGTGCACGACGACGGCGGACGTCTCGAAGCCGCCGCTGAGGTGCACCGCGCCGATCACCGCCTCGACGGTGTCGGACAGGATCGACGCCTTGCCGCGGCCGCCGGTGGACTCCTCGCCACGACCGAGCTTCACGTGGTCGCCGACGCCGATGCCGCGACCGACCTCGGCCAGCGCGCGGGCGTTGACGACCGCGGCGCGCAGCTTGGCCAGCCGGCCCTCGGAGAGGTCCGGGTGGGTCCGGTACAGCGTCTCGGTCACGACGACGCCGAGCACCGAGTCACCCAGGAACTCCAGGCGCTCGTTGGTCGGCAGCCCGCCGTTCTCGTAGGCGTACGACCGGTGCGTGAGCGCGCGCTCGAGCAGCTCGGGGTCCAGCTCCGGATCCCCGAGCGCGGCGCGCAGCTCGGCGTAGTTGGTCAGCGTTCTGACCGGGTCAGAGGACCTGACGACGGTCAGCGCGCGCGCCGTACTGGCCGCACTCGCCGCACGCACGGTGCGGCAGGTGCTTGGCGCCGCAGGCGGGGTTCGCGCACGTCACGAGGCTCGGCGCGACGGCCTTCCAGGCCGAACGACGGTGCCGGGTGTTGCTGCGCGACATCTTCCGCTTCGGGACAGCCACTGTTTTCTCCTCTACCAGGACCGGGATCTCCGGCCGTACGGGGTGCTACTCGGTTGCTTCGGGGTCCTGCTGGTCCTGCGTCAGGGCGGCCAGGCCGGCCCAGCGCGGGTCGATCGGTGCAACGTGGGTGTGGTCCGGGTCGTCCGCCAGGCGAGCACCGCACTCGGTGCACAGTCCTGGGCAGTCGTCCTGACACAGCGGCTGGAACGGTAGTGCGAGCACCACCGCGTCCCGCAACAGGGGTTCGAGATCGACCAGGTCGCCCTCAAGCCTGCTGACCTCGTCGTCCTCGTCGTGAGCGGTCTGGTGCTCGACGTAGACGAACAGCTCCTGGAACCGCGCTTCGATCTCGTCGGAGATCGGCTCCAGGCACCGTGCGCACTCGCCGTCGAGCACGGCGTGCGCCGTGCCCGTCACCAGCACGCCCTCCATGACCGCTTCCAGCAGCAGGTCGAGCTCGACCTGCGAACCTTCCGGGACACCGAGGACTTCGATGCCTAGATCTGCCGGTGCCGGAACCGTCCGCTTCACCTGACGCTGGGACCCCGGGCGGCGGCCGAGCTCGCGGGTGTCGAGCACGAGCGGCGCTCTCGGGTCCAGGCTGCTCAGGGTTCTACTTCCGGTTTCAGGCACAAACAGATCAGCGAGAAGCGTACCGGCCCGGGGTCCCGACCGGCAAAATACGGTCAGGAGCGCTCGGCAAGCCTCGCCGTGAGACGTCCGAGGACCGGCTCGGGCACCAGCCCGGCGACGTCGCCGCCGAGCGACGCGACCTCCTTGACCAGGCTCGACGAGACGTAGCCCAGCGCCGCGGTCGTCGGCACGAAGACGGTCTCGACGCCGGTCAGGTGGGCGTTCATCTGGGCCATCGGCAGCTCGTACTCGTAGTCGTTGCCGCCGCGCAGGCCCTTCACGATCGCCTGGGCGTCGATCTCGCGGCAGAAGTCCACGATCAGGCCGCTGAAGCTCCGCACGCTCACGTGCGGCAGGTCCGCGCACACCTCGCGCAGCATCTCGATCCGCTCGTCGGCCGTGAACAGCCGGTTCTTCGAGGCGTTCACGCCGACCGCGACCACGACCTCGTCGAAGAGCTTCGCGGCACGGCCGACGATGTCGATGTGTCCGTTGGTGACCGGGTCGAACGAACCCGGACAGACCGCTCGGCGCACGGCTACTCCTTGCTGTCGTCGGGGCTCTCGGGGCCGGCGTGACCGTACCAAAGCACGGTCTCGCCGTACCGCTTCTCCCGGCTGGGCACGATGCCGTCGGGCCATCGCGGCTCGGGGCTGCGCACGGAACGCTCGACGACGACGAGGGCGCCCGGCACGAGCCAGCCCTCGGCGGTCAGCGCCAACAGGTCCGCGGCCAGGGCGTCCTCGGAGAGGGGGTACGGCGGGTCGAGGAACGCGATGTCGTACGGCGCACTCGGCGGGCGGCGCAGCGTGCTCGCCACCGGGCCGGCCACGACGTTGGCACGCGCGAACCCGATGGAGCGAGCGTTGTCGGTGATCAGCGCGGCGGTCCTGCGGTCCTGCTCGACCAGCGTGACGACGCCGGCGCCGCGCGACCACGCCTCGAGCCCGATCGCCCCGGAGCCGGCGTACAGGTCGAGGAACCGCAGCCCGTGCAGCGAGCCGCACCAGGACTCGACGGCGGAGAACAGTGCCTCCCGCACCCGGTCGCTCGTGGGACGCGTCGCCGCACCCCGCGGAGTCGCGATCCGCCGGCCACCGGCAACGCCACCGATGATCCGCGTCATCCCTAGGACTTCTCCATGAAGTCAGACTGCACCGACTCCTCGAGCCGGCTCACGGCGGCCCCGAGGTCGCCCGCGCGGGCCAGGTCGGGGTCGGCGTCCAGCAGGGCGACCGCGGCCGCCCGGGCCTCCACGATCGTCTTCTCGTCACGCAGCACCCGCAGAGTCTGCAGGCCCGAGCGGTATCCCGACTGCGATTTCCCCAGAACGTCACCTTCGCGACGCTGCTCGAGGTCGACCCGGCTGAGCTCGAAGCCGTCGGTCGTCTGGGCGACCGCGTCGAGCCGGTCGCGGGCTGGCGAGCCGGGCTCGGCGCGGGAGACCAGCAGGCACAGGCCCGGCAGGCCGCCACGGCCCACGCGGCCGCGCAGCTGGTGGAGCTGGGAGACACCGAACCGGTCGGCGTCGAGCAGCACCATCGCGGTCGCGTTCGCGACGTCCACGCCGACCTCTATCACGGTGGTCGCGACGAGGACGTCGACGTCACCGGCCGCGAAGGCGCGCATCACGGCGTCCTTGTCGTCGGGCGGCATCTTCCCGTGCAGCTTCTCCACCCGCAGGCCGTGAAGCGGGCCCTCGACGAGCTCGGCGGCGACCTCCTCGACCGCGCTGAGTCCGGCGGTCGGCGCGGCCGCGGTGACGGCATTGCCGTCCTCGTCGACGTCGACCTGGTCGGTCTCGCCCTGCTCGTGCTCGTCGCCGGTGATGCGCGGGCAGACGACGTACACCTGGTGGCCCTTCTCGACCTCCTCGCGCACCCGCTCCCAGACCCGGGCGATCCACTGCGGGTGCTCGGCCAGCGGGACCAGGTTGGTCTGGATCGGCGCGCGGCCGGCGGGCAGCTCGGTGAGCGTGGAGGTCTCCAGGTCGCCGAAGACGGTCATCGCGACGGTGCGCGGGATCGGGGTGGCGGTCATGACGAGGACGTGCGGCGGCGTGCCGGCCTTGTCGGTGAGCGCGGCGCGCTGTTCGACGCCGAAGCGGTGCTGCTCGTCGACGACCACGAGGCCGAGGTCGGCGAAGATCACCTTCTCCTCGAGCAGCGCGTGGGTGCCGATCACGATGCCGGCCTCACCGGTCGCGATGCGTGACATCGGCGCGGTGCGCTGGGCCTTGGTCATCGAGCCGGTGAGCAGCTCGACGTTCGTCGCCTCGGCGGCGCCCCCGAGCATCCCCCCGGCCGCGAGGTCGCCGAGCATGGCGGTGATCGAGCGGTGGTGCTGCTGGGCGAGCACCTCGGTCGGCGCGAGCAGCGCCGCCTGCCCGCCGGAGTCGACCACCCGCAGCATGGCGCGCAGTGCGACGAGGGTCTTGCCGGAGCCGACCTCACCCTGGAGCAGCCGGTTCATCGGGTGCGACTGGGCCAGGTCCTCCTCGATCTGGGCGCCGATCTCGCGCTGGCCGGCGGTCAGCTCGAACGGCAGCCGGGAGTCGAACTCCGCCAGCAGCCCGCCACCGCCGGTGCGCGCCCGGGCGCCGAGCTCGCGGACCGTGCGACGCCGCCGGGCCAGCGCCAGCTGCGTGACCAGCGCCTCCTCGAACCGGAAGCGGCGTTGGGCGCTGGAGATCTCGCCGTAGTCGTGGGGGTTGTGGATGCGCTCGAGCGCCGTGTGGACGTCGAGGAGGCCGTACTCGTCGCGCACCGCCTCGGGGATCAGGTCAGGCACGTCGTCGACGACGGTCAGCGCGAACGCGACCGCGCGCTGGATGTCCCACGAGTCGACGCCCTTGGTGAGTGGGTAGATCGGGTAGAACTCGCCGATCTTGTCGAGCGAGAGCTGCGCGGCGTCCTCGTCGGGGTCGCCGAACAGCACCAGCTGCGGGTTCGTGAGCTGCCAGTCGCCGCGGAAGCTCCCGACCTTGCCGAGGAAGATCCCGCGGCGCCCGACGGGCAGGCGGTTCTGGTGCCACTCGCCGATGTGCTTGCTCTTGGCGAAGAACGACATCCGGAACGACGGCCCGTCGGTACGGACGCTCACGTCGAGGCGGTACGCCGGTCGGCCGGTACGCCGGTCGGTGTAGCTGTTGAGCTTGCTGTGCGCGATCTGGCCGACGACGGTGAGCATCTGCCCGTCCTCGAGGTCGTCGACACGGGTCAGCTCGCCCGTCTTGACGTACCTGCGCGGGAAGTGGTGGAGCAGGTCGCCGACCGTGCGCAGGCCGAGACGCTCCTCGATCCCCTCCCGCTTCTTCTTGTGGTCGCCGAGGACCGCGATCACCGGTGAGTCGAGACTGATCAACCGGGCTCCTCTACTCGACGGACACGAGGAGCGGGTACCGCTCCTGGCCACCGTCGTACACCACGACGTCGACAGCGGGGTGGTGCTCCTCGACGTACCCAGCACACCGGGTCGCCAGCGCGCCCTCGGCGTCCTCGGCTCCGGCGACGATCGTCACCAGCTCCCCGCCACCGCCCAGGAGGCGGTCGAGCACGTCGGTGGCGACGTCGTACAGGTCCTCGCCGACGACCGCGAAGTCGCCCGCGACCACGCCGAGCACGTCGCCCGGCTCGCAGGGACCCGCCATCGTCATCGCCTGCCGCGACGCGACGGTCACCGCGCCCTGGCGCGCGTGCCGTGCGGTCGCGGTCATCTCGAGCACGTCCTGGTCGAACGCGCGGCCGGGCTCGTGCACCGCGATCGCGGCGAGGCCGGACACCTGGGCGTGGGTCGGGATCACCGCGACGCGGATCACGCCCTCGAGGTCGGCCTCGGCAGTGCTCGCGGCGATCTGGGCGACCCGGACGGAGTCGGCGTCGTTGGGCAGCACGATCACCTCGGACGCGCCGCACGTCGTGATCGCCTCCAGCAGCTGGCCGGTGGAGGGGCGCTTCCCGGGCCCACCCGGTACGACGATCGCGCCGGCCTCCTCGAACAGCGCGGCCAGCCCCGGGCCGGCCGCGACCGCCACGACCCGGCGGCCCTGCCGGTCGGTGGCCCGTTGCCGGACCTCGGCGATCTGCTCGGCGAAGTGGGTGACGCGGATCCGGTGCGGACGGCCGGCGGCGATCCCCGCCTCGACCGCGGCGCCGACGTCATCGACGTGCACGTGCACGTTCCACAGCCCCTCGCCGCCGACGACCACGAGCGAGTCGCCCAGCGGCGCGAGCGCGCTGCGCAGCGTGGGGATCGCGGCGTCCTCGGCGTCGAGCAGGTACATCACCTCGTACGACGGCCCCTCCGCGGTGAGGTCACCGCTCGGGGTCGTCGGGATCGGGATGCTCCGGCTCCCGAGCGGCGACGTGACCGGGACGGGGCGCCGGCCGGTGAGCACGGTCTCGGCCGCGTCGAGGATCACGCTGATGCCGCGGCCGCCGGCGTCGACGACACCTGCGTCGCGCAGCACCTGGAGCTGCTCCGGCGTCCGCGCGAGCGCCGTACGCGCGCCCTGGGCGGCGGCGGTGAACACGTCGCTCGAGCGCGCGGTCGGAGCCTGCGCGGCCTCGGCGCCCGCCTCCGCGGCTCCGCGGATGACGGTGAGCATGGTGCCCTCGACCGGCTCGCCGACGGCGGCGTAGCTCGCCTCGGTGGCCTGCCGCAGCGCCTCGGCCATCACGTGGGCGCGGCGCTCGTCGGGCGTCGCGTGGACGATCCGCCGGGCGAGCGCGCCGATCATCTCGCTCAGGATCACCCCGGAGTTGCCGCGTGCCCCCAGCAGGGCACCCCGGCTGAACGCCGCCAGCGCCGGCGCGAGGTCGGCCTCGGGGTCACCGCCGGTGGCGTCCCGCACGGCGTCGCGCGCGGCCGACATCGTGAGGTACATGTTCGTGCCGGTGTCGCCGTCGGGCACCGGGTAGACGTTGAGCGCGTCGATCTCCTCGCGCGCCTGCGCGAGCGCGTCCACGGCGATGTCGACGAACCGCAGCACCGCGCCGAGCGTGATGCTCGCGCTGCCCGGAGTGTCCATGCCGTCCTCGATGGTGGAGACTGTGCACCGCGCACCTGCTCGGTGAGTCGAGTGCCACAGGCTAGTGCGTTCGGCTCGATTTTCGAGTGCGCCCGGGCATCGGATACTCTTGTGCGGTTGCCCGCCCGCCGGGCCCCCAGCTTTTCAGTTCAGTTCACATCATCGATTCGTTCAGGAGTACACGGTGGCTGCCGTCTGCGACATCTGCGCCAAGAAGCCCGGCTTCGGCAACAACCGGCCGTGGTCCCGCAAGATCACGAAGCGTCGCTTCGACCCCAACATCCAGCGCGTGCGTGCCAAGGTCAACGGCACCCCCAAGCGCCTCAACGTGTGCACCGGCTGCCTCAAGGCCGGCAAGGTCACCCGTTGATCTGAGCTCTCCCAGCGAGCCCCGACCGTCCTGGTCGGGGCTCGCTGCATTTGAGGCGCTCGCGTCAGCGCCCCTCCGTCGCGGTCAGAAGTGGGTCCAGCCGGTCGGGCCGTCGTACTCGGCACCGTCCACGGTGACGCCCGAGCCCTCCGAGACCGTCCCGATCCGCAGCCACCCGGGAGGTACGGCGAGGGCGTCGGGGAACGTCGCGAGCAGCGGGTGGTCCTCTCCCCCGCCGAGGATGAACTGCATCGGGTCGGCGCCGAGGGCGGCGCCGACGGCCTGGAGCGGCTCGGCGACGTCGAACGCCGCCGCGTGCACGTCGATCGCGACACCGGAGGCGGAGGCGATGTGGCCGGCGTCGGCGAGCAGCCCGTCGGAGACGTCGATCATCGCGGTCGCGCCGGCCTCGGCGGCAGTCCGCCCGGCGTCGTACGGCGGCTCCGGGCGCTTGTAGGCGTCGACGAGGACCTTCGGGGACCGGAAGCCACGGCCGAGAACGGCGAGCCCGCCCGCGGCCCAGCCCTGGCGGCCGCACAGGGCGAGCGTGTCGCCAGGCCGGGCGCCCGAGCGCAGCACCGGCGCCTCGGTGACGCTGCCGAGCACCGTGACCGCGATGACGACCTTGTCGGAGCGGGTCAGGTCACCGCCGACCACGCTCGCCCCGACCAACGAGCACTCCGCGGCGAACCCGCGGGCGAAGTCGAGCGCCCACCGCGCCGGAAGGTCGGCCGGCGCCGCGAGCCCGATGGTCAGCGAGCTCGCGCGACCGCCCATGGCGTTGATGTCGGAGAGGTTCTGCGCGGCGGCCCGGTGGCCGATGTCCTCGGCCGAGGACCAGTCGAGCCGGAAGTGGTTGCCCTCGACCAGCAGGTCGGTCGAGACGACCACGTGACCGTGCCGGACCCGGAGGACCGCGGCGTCGTCGCCAGGCCCGACCAGCACCTGCTCACCCTGCGGGAACAGCGCGACCAGCTCGGCGATCAGACCGAACTCGCCCGCGTCGCCCAGCGTCGCGTCCTGTGGGAACCCCATGGGGACCATCCCACCAGATGCGCACCGGTGGGCCGCACGATAGGTTGGCCGCGACACGAACCCGTGATCCAGACACCAGGGAGAGCTCGATGGTCGTCCAGGCGTACATCCTGATCCAGACCGACGTCGGCAAGGCCGCCGAGGTCGCCACCGCGATTGCTCAGGTCAAGGGTGTCACCCTCGCCGAGGACGTCACCGGTCCGTACGACGTGATCGTGCGCGCCGAGGCGCGCAACGTCGACGAGCTCGGCAAGCTGGTGGTGTCGAAGGTCCAGAACCTCGAGGGCATCACCCGCACGCTGACCTGCCCGGTCGTGCACATCTGAGGGTGTCGCACCCCCGTCGCTCGCGACGCCCCGTGTCCTGGTGGACGCGGGGCGTCGTCGCGTTCGCCGCGGTCACCGTCCTCGCCGGCTGCAGCGGTGGCCCGCCCGAGATCCACGCCGCTGACATGTCGGAGGAGGACGCCGCGGCCTGCCGCGACTTCGTCGCCGCCCTGCCCGACACCCTCGCCGGGCAGGAGTCGGTCGAGGTCGACGGCGACACCGAGTACGGCGCGGCCTGGGGCGATCCCGCCATCGTCCTCACGTGCGGCGTCGAGGAGCCGCGGGAGTTCAGCGACACCTCGACGTGCATCGCGGTGAAGAAGACAGGCTGGTTCGTCCCGGACGACGTGTTCGAGGACATGTTCGAGGGTGACGACACCACCGACGTGCCGATGACCGAGATGAACTACCGCCCGCGCATCCACGTCGAGCTGCCGGGCGAGTACCGGCCCGACGGGTTCCCCAACACCGCGGGCGCGCTGGCCGACCTGATCGAGGCGGACCTCGAGAAGGTCGGCACCTGCCTCTAGGGCGTCAGCGCAGCCCGGTGTCGCGCTCGAGGGCGAGCTGGATCAGCTCGTCGACGAGGTCGGTGTAGGACAGGCCGCTGGCCTCCCACATCTGGGAGTACATCGAGATCGGGGTGAACCCCGGCATCGTGTTGATCTCGTTGAGGACGACCTCGCCCTGCGGCGTCACGAACGTGTCGACGCGCGCCAGCCCCTCGGCGCCGATCGCGTCGAACGCCTGCGCGGCCAGGTCGCGCACCCGCTTGGTGATCTCGTCGGGCAGGTCGGCCGGCGCCTCGGTGCGTGCCTCGGTGTCGCTGAGGTACTTCGCCTCGAAGTCGTAGAAGTCCGCCTGGTCGTGGTCGACGATGATCTCGCCCGGCACCGAGGTGCGCGGCTCGCCGCCCTGGCGCCCGCCCAGCACGGCGCACTCGATCTCCCGGCCCTCGATGCCCTGCTCGACGAGCACCTTCGGGTCGTGGAAGCGGGCCTCCTCGATGGCCTCGACGAGGTCGGACGGTACGTCGACGCGGCGCACGCCCAGCGAGGAGCCGGCGCGCGCGGGCTTCACGAACACGGGGAACGTCAGCCGCTCCTGGATCTCGGCCAGCACGGCGTCCTGCCGGCGCTCCCAGTCCCGCGGCGTGATCGCGACGTACGGCCCGACCGGCAGGCCGTGGCCGGCGAAGACGATCTTCATGTAGTGCTTGTCCATGCCGACGGCGGAGGCGAGCACGCCGGAGCCGACGTAGCGGACGTCCGCGAGCTCGAGCAGGCCCTGGATGGTGCCGTCCTCACCGAACGGGCCGTGCATCAGCGGGAACACCACGTCGACGTCACCGAGCTCGGCCAGCGTGGCGATGGAGGTGCCCGCGTCGGTCGTCACCTCGGGCAGCTTGCTCGAGGTCAGCTCCCAGCGGTCCGCGTCACCGCCGGTGAGCACCCACTGGCCCTCGCGGGTGATGCCGACCGGCAGCACGTCGTACTTGTCGCGGCTGATCGCCTTCATCACGCCCGCCGCGGTCGCCGCGGAGATCGCGTGCTCGCCGGAGCGGCCTCCGAACAGCAGGGCGACGCGGACCTTGTCAGACATGGAACACGAGCCTACGCAAGCGTGGCCGCGACCTCGAAAAGGCGCGCCCCGTTGGATGCCTTGAAGAGAACTGCGTCACCCGGCCGGACGTTCTCCGACAGCCAGGCGACCGCGGCCGCGTTGTCGGCGACGAAGGTGCCGCCGATCTGGCGCGCCGGCTCGCCCACGGTGACGATCTCGTCGATCCCCTGCGCGACGGCGTACTCCCCGACGGCGCGATGCTCGGCCTCCGACGTCTCGCCGAGCTCGCGCATCTCGCCGAGGACCGCGACCGTACGGCGGACCCCGGGATCGGCGCCGATCGTGGCCAGTGCGTCGATCGCGGCCCGCATCGAGTCGGGGTTGGCGTTGTAGGCGTCGTTGAGCACGATCACGCCGGTGTCGAGCTCGTGCAGCTCCATCCGCCATTGGGAGAGCTCCGTGACCTCGGAGAGGGCCGCCGCGACCTGGGGCAGGGTGAGCCCGACCGCGAGCGCGGCGGCGGCCGCGGCGGCCGCGTTGAGCGCCTGGTGCGCGCCGACGAGCCGCAGCGTCACCGGCGCCTGCTGGCCCGAGGCCACGAGCACGAACGAGGGCCGTCCGAGGCGGTCGAGGGTGAGGTCCTCGACGCGGACGTCGGCGTCCCGCTCGGCGCCGAACGTCCGCACCGTGCCGGACGTCCGGGAGGACATCGCCGCGACCCGGTCGTCGTCCGCGTTCAGGACCGCCGTACCGGCGGGGGTCAACGCCTCGACGAGCTCGCCCTTGGCCTGCGCGATCGCGTCGCGGGAGCCGAACTCGCCGAGGTGCGCGACCCCGACGTTCAGCACCATCGCCACGTCGGGAGCGACCAGAGCAGCGAGCTCGGCGATGTGTCCTCGGCCGCGGGCGCCCATCTCCAGCAGGAGGTAGCGGGTCCTCGCGTCGCTGCGCAGCGCCGTCAGCGGCATCCCGATCTCGTTGTTGTAGGAGCCGCGGGTCGCGACGGTCGGTGCGGCGCCCGCGAGCACGGCTGCGAGCAGGTCCTTGGTCGACGTCTTGCCCTGGGACCCGGTCACTGCGACCACCGTCAGGTCGTGGGTGCGCCGCAGCTGGGCGACCACGTGCGCCGCCAGCCGCTGCAGGGCGAGCTGGACGTCCTCGACGACGACGGTCGGCAGCGGCGTCGGCCGGCTGCCCAGCACGGCGACCGCGCCGTTCTCCCCCGCCTGGGCGGCGTGGTCGTGGCCGTCGGAGCGCTCGCCGACGAACGCGACGAACAGCCCGCCCGGCGCCGGCTCGCGACCGTCGATGACGACCGGGCCGTCGACGACCACCGGCTCCTGCGCGCCGACGACCTCGCCGCCCACGACCTCCGAGACCTCGGCCAGCGTCATCGCGATCACGCCATGACCCTAATCTGTGGTCCATGCCCGACAGCAGGAAGCCCGCCACCGTCGCCGTCCACGCCGGACGTCCCGAGCGCAGCCCCGACCAGCCGCTGAACGTGCCGATCAGCATGGCCTCGACGTACGGCGCCGGCGGTGACCTGGAGTACGGCCGCTACGGCAACCCGACCTGGTCGGCGTTCGAGGACGCGCTCGGCGCGCTCGAGGGCGGCCGCTGCCTGAGCTTCGGCTCCGGCATGGGCGCGGTCACGACGGTGCTCGACCTGGTCGGGCAGGACGGGCTGGTCGTCGCGCCGAAGCACTCCTACACCGGCACCCTCCTGCAGCTCGCCGACCTCGAGATGCGCGGCCGGATCCGCACCAAGCTCGTCGACATCACCGAGACCGCGGCCGTGGCGGCCGCGTGCGACGACGCTGCCCTGGTCTGGTTCGAGTCGCCGACGAACCCCGCCCTGGAGGTCGCCGACGTCGCCGCGATCATCGCGGCCGCGCACGAGGCGGGCGCCCGGGTGGTCGTCGACAACACGTTCGCGACCCCGGTGCTCCAGCGCCCGCTCGAGCAGGGCGCCGACATCGTGCTGCACTCGGCGACCAAGTACATCGCCGGGCACAGCGACGCGCTGATGGGCGCGATCGTCACCGCCGACGACGACCTGTACGCCGTCCTCAAGGGCCGCCGCGACCTGCTGGGCACCACGCCCGGCACGCTCGAGGCCTACCTCGCGCTGCGCGGGCTCCGCACGCTCCACCTGCGCGTCGAGCGTGCCCAGGCCAACGCCACCGAGCTGGTCCGACGGCTGGAGGGACACCCGGCGCTCAGCGAGGTCCGCTACCCGGGCTTCGGCGGCATCGTCTCGATCGTGTTGGCCGGCGGCGCGCACCCAGCCGACCTGCTCCCCCAGCACCTGCGGACCTGGCTCCACGCGACCTCGCTCGGCGGCGTCGAGTCGACGTACGAGCGCCGGCGCCGCTGGAACGCCGAGCCGGACACCATCCCCGCCGGCCTGGTCCGGTTGTCGGTCGGCATCGAGGACGTCGACGACCTCTGGGACGACCTCGTGCAGGCGCTCGACGCCGTCTAGCGCAGGACGCGGTCGAAGAGGGCACGCAGCTCGGCGAAGTGCCGCTCGGCGCCGGCCTCGTCGTACACCGACGTGTCGGCCATCGTGTAGCCGTGCCGCGCGCCGGGGTAGATCTCGTTGCGGTGCGAGTGGTCCTGGAGAGCCACCTCGAGGGCCGCGACGTCATCGGGCGTCATGCCGGGGTCGCGGTCGGCGTGCCCGAAGACGTACGCCGCGGTCGATGCGGCGATCGACAGGTGCGGACTGTCGGGGGCATCGGTGACGAGCCCACCGCCGTGGAAGCCGCCGACGGCGGCGACCTTGCCAGGGAAC
Organism: Nocardioides caricicola; assembly: GCF_039541135.1. Classification (NCBI taxonomy): domain Bacteria; kingdom Bacillati; phylum Actinomycetota; class Actinomycetes; order Propionibacteriales; family Nocardioidaceae; genus Nocardioides; species Nocardioides caricicola. Next base: position 889,863 of record NZ_BAABFQ010000003.1, read on the forward strand.
CAGCCCGCAGCGCGGACCGCGAGCCGGGCGCCCATGCAGTACCCGGTGACGCCGATCGGTCCCGGGGAGGCGTGCCGCTCGAGCTCGGCGACCCAGGCGCGGGCGTCCGGCTCCGCGAGGTCAGGGGTGAGCCCGTGCACGCGCTCCATCACGCCGGCGGCGAAGAACGCCTCGCGCGCGCCCGGGTCGCGCAGGTCGCCGGTCGGCGCGAGGTCCGCGGCGCGGCCGTCGCGGTAGAAGACGTTCGGCGCGAGGACGACGTACCCCCACGAGGCGACCCGGTCGGCCATCTCCTCGATCCGCGGCCGCAGCCCGATCGCGTCGACGTACAGCAGGACACCCGGCTTGCCGGGCTCACCGGTCAGGTAGGCCTCGGCGACGCCGGCCGGCGCCTGGATCTCGATCAATCCGTCTCGGCCTTGGTGTCGCGGGCGATGAACGCCTCCATCATGTCCTGCGCGGTCATCCGGCCGTCGACGACGGCGGTGACGGCCTGGGCGATCGGGGCGTCGACGCCGGTGCGGTCGGCGAGCGCGAGCAGCGACGAGCAGGACTTGGCGCCCTCGGCCACCTGGTTGGTCGAGGCGTAGATGTCCGCCGTGGTCATGCCCTGCCCGAGCTTCTCGCCGAACGTGCGGTTGCGCGACAGCGGCGACGAGCAGGTGGCGACGAGGTCGCCGAGGCCGGCCAGGCCCATCAGCGTCAGTGGGTTGGCCCCGAGCGCCATCGCGAGCCGCGCGGTCTCGGCGAGGCCGCGGGTGATCACCGACGCGGTGGTGTTGTCGCCGAAGCCGAGGCCGACGGCCATCCCGACGGCGAGACCGACGACGTTCTTGTAGGCGCCGCCGAGCTCGCAGCCGAGCACGTCGACCGACGTGTACGGACGGAACGCCGGCGAGTGGATCCGCTTCTGGATCATCTTCGCGACGTCCTCGTCCTCGCACGCGACGACGGAAGCGGCCGGCTCGCGGCGCGCGATCTCCGGCGAGAGGTTCGGGCCGCTGACGACCGCGATCCGGTCCGGGCCGGCGCCGGTGACCTCCGCGATGACCTGGCTCATCCGCTCGAGGGTGCCGAGCTCGACACCCTTCATCAGCGAGACGAACACCGCGTCCTTCTCGACGTACGGCGCCCACTGGGTGAGGTTCTCGCGCATCGTCTGCGAGGGCGTGGCGAGCACGACGAGGTCAGCGCCGCGCAGGGCCTTCTCGACGTCGTGGGTGCCGCTGATCGTCGCCGGCAGCTCGATGCCCGGCTGGTAGTCGGGGTTCTCGTGGCGGTCGTTGATCGCGGCGGCGAGCTCCTCGCGACGCGCCCAGAGCGTCACGTCGTTGCCCGCGTCTGCGAGCACGATCGAGAACGCAGTGCCCCAGGAGCCGGCACTGAAGACGGCGACCTTGCTCATGTGGGGTCCTCTCCCGGGATGTTCTTGCGGTGGGGGTTGCCGATCTCGTTCACGCCAGCCTTCTTCGGGTCGAACAGCTCGGCCGGGGCCGGCTCTCCCCGGACGTCCTCGACGAGGCCCTTGATCGCCGTCATGATCCGGTCGGTCGCCTGCGCGATCGTGGCGGCCGATCGCGGCTGCGCGGCGAGGTCGGACAGGTCGATCGGCGCCCCGACCGCCATCCGGATCGGCTTGGGCGGGAACAGGTCGGGCTTCTTGGCGTACGGCGCGAGCAGTGCCTGGGCGCCCCACTGGCCCACCGGGACCACCGGGCAGCCCGTCTCCAGCGCGATCCGCGCGGCCCCGGACTTCCCCACCATGGGCCAGCCCGCCGGGTCGCGGGTGATGGTGCCCTCGGGATAGACCACGACGCACTCGCCGGCGCGGACCGCGGCGACGGCGGCGTCGTACGCACCGGCGGCGTTCTTGCTGAGCCGCTCCACCGGGATCTGGCCCGCGGAGCGCAGGAAGAACCCGAGCAGCTTGTTCTTGAACAGGCCGGACTTGGCCAGGTAGCGCGGCATCCGGCCGTGGTCGTAGACGATGTGCGCGGCCATGAACGGGTCGAGGTGCGAGATGTGGTTCAGCACCAGGATGAAGCCGCCGGTCGCGGGGATGTTCTCGCCCCCGCGCCAGTCCCGACGGGTCGTCAGCAGCAGCAGTGGCTTCACGATGGCGACGCCGAGGGCGAATGCCCACCCGCGCTTCTGCTGGAGCTTGCGTACCGTCACGGACGCAGGTTACTCGGACACCGTGCCGCGTCCGTGGATCGGCCTGACAGGATCAAGCCGATGTCCGCTCCGCACTTCGTGGTCCTCGTACCGGTCAAGCCGCCCGCCGTCGGCAAGTCGCGCCTGCTCGGCCTCGACACCGACGTACGCCGCGCGCTGGCGGAGGCGTTCGCCCAGGACACCGTCGCCGCCTGCCTCGCCGCGACGTCGGTCGCGCAGGTGCTGGCGGTGACCGACGACGCGCGGTTCTCGGCGATCCTCGGCGCGCTCGGTGCGGCCTCCATCCCCGACGGCGTCACCGACGACCTCAACGGCGCTCTCCGGCTGGCCGCGGCCGAGGCGCACCGGCGCTGGCCCGACCTCACGCCGGTGGCGCTGTGCGCCGACCTGCCGTCACTCCGTGCTGCCGATCTCGATGCTGCGCTCGCGCTCGCCGCTCTGCCGCACCCGTGTTTCGTCCCAGACGCCGCGGGCACCGGGACCACGTTGTACGTCGCGGGCCACGACGAGTTCGACCCGCGCTTCGGCCCCGGCTCCCGGGACGCCCATCTCGACGCGGGTGCCCACGAGCTGTCCGACGTCCCGGCGTCCGTGCGGCGCGACGTCGACGACCTCGACGACCTCAGGTCCGCGGTGGCGCTGGGGATCGGCCCACGCACGGCAGCGGTAGCCCCCGGGAACGAGTGACGGGCCGCCACCCCGGTGTGGGGTGACGGCCCGTCGTGGTTCGGACCAGCGAGGGTCAGGCCTTCTTGGCGGCCTTCTTGGCCGGAGCCTTCTTCGCGGGCGCCTTCTTGGCCGGAGCCTTCTTCGCCACGGTCTTCTTGGCCGGAGCCGCCTTCTTGGCGGCCACGGTCTTCTTGGCCGGGGCCTTCTTGGCGGGAGCCGCCTTCTTCGCCGGAGCCGCCTTCTTGGCCGGAGCCTTCTTCGCGGCAGCCTTCTTCGCCGGAGCCGCCTTCTTGGCCGGAGCGGCCTTCTTGGCGGGAGCGGCCTTCTTGGCCGGAGCCGCCTTCTTGGTCGCAGCGGCGGCGGCCTTCTTCGCCGGCGCCGCGGCCTTCTTCGCGGCAGCCGGAGCGGCCGTGATCGTCAGCTTCGGGAGCTTCTTGGCCCCGGAGACGACGTTCTTCAGGTCCGCACCGGCGGTGAACTTCGGAACCGCGGTCTTCTTCGCCTTGATCCGGGCGCCGGTCTGCGGGTTGCGGACCCAACGGGCCTCGCGGACCCGCTTCTCGAACGACCCGAAACCGGTGATGGCGACCTTCTCGCCCTTGGCGACCTCGCGCGTGATCGTGTCCAGCACGGACTCGAGAGCGTGAGCCGCGGCCTTGCGGTTCCCCTCGTAACGCGCGGCCAGCGCGTCGATGAACTCAGACTTGTTCACTGTCTTCCCTTCCAATGAACGACAGGTGGTCGAGCCCGTGCTCGACTTTCTTCAATGCACGCTAGGTAATCGCTGTGCTCGCCACAATCACCACGCCGCGTTTCCCGTGATGTTTTTCCGTTTTCTCAGGACGGGTATTCGCCTCTGTTGAGCGGGTTTCACAACGCACTGAGGGCGAATCCCCAAGCCTGCTTGGGAATTCGCCCTCAGAGAGATGGTTTGTCAGCCGCGGATGGTCACGGCCTTCCACCTGGGCCGATTCGCCTCGTACGACGCGATGTCGGCCTCGTGTCCGAGCGTGATCCCGATGTCGTCGAGCCCTTCGAGCAGCCGCCAGCGGGTGTAGTCGTCGATGTCGAAGGAGTCCTCGATGGCGTCCGGACCCTCGCCGGCGCGCACCGTGCGGGACTCGAGGTCGACGCTGACGGTCGCGCCCGGGTTCTCGTCGAGGTAGTCCCACAGCCGCTGGACGACCTTCTCGTCGACGCGCCCGGTCAGCAGGCCGGCCTTGCCGGAGTTGCCGCGGAAGATGTCGCCGAAGCGCGGCGACAGCACGGCCTTGAAGCCGTAGTTCTGCAGCGCCCACACCGCGTGCTCGCGCGACGAGCCGGTGCCGAAGTTCGGGCCGGCGACCAGCACCGAGCCCGCGGCGTACGCCGGGTTGTTGAGCACGAACGTCGGGTCGTTGCGCCACGCGGCGAACAGGCCGTCCTCGAAGCCGGTGCGCGTCACGCGCTTGAGGTACTCCGCCGGGATGATCTGGTCGGTGTCGACGTCGCTGCGGCGCAGCGGGACCCCGACGCCGGTGTGCGTCGTGAACTTCTCCATGTCAGTTGCTCCCAACAGAGACGAGGTCGGCGGGCGAGGACAGGGTGCCGCGGACGGCGGTCGCCGCGGCGACCGGGACCGACACCAGGTGGGTGCGTCCGCCCTTGCCCTGACGGCCCTCGAAGTTGCGGTTGGACGTCGACGCGCTGCGCTCGCCCGGCGACAGCGTGTCGGGGTTCATCCCCAGGCACATCGAGCAGCCCGCGCCGCGCCACTCGGCGCCGGCCTCCTTGAAGACCTGGTCGAGCCCCTCGGCCTCGGCCTCGAGCCGGACCCGCGCCGAGCCGGGGACGACGAGCATCCGCGTGCCGTCGGCGACCTTGTGACCCTTGATCACGGCGGCCGCGGCGCGCAGGTCCTCGAGACGGCCGTTGGTGCAGGAGCCCACGAACACGGTGTCGATCTTGACCTCGCGCAGCGGGGTGCCGGCCTCGAGGTCCATGTAGGTCAGCGCGTTCTTCGCCGCGACCTGGTCGCTCGCGTCCTCGAAGTCCGCCGGCGACGGGATCGTGCCACCCAGGGGTGCGCCCTGGCCGGGGTTGGTGCCCCACGTGACCCACGGCGTGATGTCGGCCGCGTCGATGACGATCTCCTTGTCGAAGACGGCGTCGTCGTCGGTGACCAGCGTCTTCCAGTGCGCGACGGCGGCGTCCCAGTCGGCGCCCTTGGGCGCCTCGGGCTTGTCCTCGAGGTAGGCGAACGTGACCTCGTCGGGCGCGATCATGCCCGCCTTGGCGCCCCACTCGATGCTCATGTTGCAGACGGTCATCCGGGCCTCCATCGAGAGCTCGCGGATCGCCTGTCCGCGGTACTCGACGATGTAGCCCTGGCCGCCGCCGGTCCCCTCCTGGGTGATCAGGTAGAGGATCAAATCCTTGGCGGTGACGCCCTCCGGGAGCGAGCCGTTCACCGTGACGGCCATGGTCTTGGGCCGCGCCTGCGGCAGCGTCTGGGTCGCGAGCACGTGCTCGACCTCCGACGTACCGATGCCGTGGGCGATCGAGCCGAACGCGCCGTGCGTGGACGTGTGCGAGTCACCGCACACGATCGTCATGCCCGGCTGGGTCAGCCCGAGCTGCGGTCCGACGACGTGCACGATGCCCTGCTCGATGTCACCGAGCGGGTGCAGGCGGACGCCGAACTCCTCGCAGTTCCTGCGCAGCGTCTCGACCTGCGTGCGGGAGACGGGGTCGGCGATCGGCTTGTCCCAGTCGAGGGTCGGGACGTTGTGGTCCTCGGTGGCGAGCGTCAGGTCCGGGCGGCGCACCTGGCGGCCGGCGAGGCGGAGGCCGTCGAAGGCCTGCGGCGAGGTCACCTCGTGAATCAGGTGGAGGTCGATGAAGAGGAGGTCCGGCTCCCCCTCGACCGAGCGGACGACGTGCTCGTCCCACACCTTCTCTGACAGGGTCTTGCCCATCGTTTACCTCTCCCTCACGCCTTCGTGATCGAGTTTCGATCTCACATACCGTACCACTTGCATCCCAGGTTGTGAGACGGCAGTATTGCCATATGGACAACTCCAGTGGCGTCGGCGTACTCGACAAGGCCGCTCTCGTGCTCACCGCCCTCGAGTCCGGACCGGCCACGCTTGCCGGCCTGGTCGCCGGCACCGGCCTGGCCCGGCCGACCGCCCACCGGCTCGCGGTCGCCCTCGAGCACCACCGTCTCGTCGCGCGCGACATGCAGGGCCGCTTCGTCCTCGGGCCGCGGCTCTCCGAGCTCTCGGCCGCGGCCGGCGAGGACCGGCTCCTCGCCACCGCCGGCCCGGTGCTCGCACGGCTGCGCGACATCACCGGGGAGTCCGCCCAGCTCTGGCGCCGCCAGGGCGACCACCGCGTGTGCGTCGCCGCCGCCGAGCGCCCCTCCGGCCTGCGCGACACGATCCCGGTCGGCTCCCAGCTCACGATGCGTGCCGGCTCGGCCGCCCAGGTGCTGCTCGCGTGGGAGGACCCGGAGCGCATGCACCGCGGCCTGCAGAACGCCGCGTTCTCGGCCGCCGCTCTCTCCGGCATCCGCCGCCGCGGCTGGGCCCAGTCGATCGGCGAGCGCGAGCAGGGCGTCGCGTCGGTGTCCGCCCCGGTCCGCTCCCCCGGCGGCAAGGTGATCGCCGCGGTCTCGGTCTCCGGCCCGCTCGAACGACTGTCTCGTCAGCCCGGCCGGATGCACGCCCCCGCCGTGCTCGCCGCCGCGGAGCGGCTCTCGGAGTCGCTGCGGCGCGCTGCAGCTGAGTGATGTTGCCGTCGAGTGACGTGAAGTGGCCGTGAAGTCGGCCTTCCGGCAGCCATTTCACGTCACTCGACGGGCGACGGCCGCACGATCCTGACGCGCAGCGGCTCGGACTCGACGGTCTCGAGGACCGCGGGCCCTGGCGACAGGGTGCTCGGCACGACGAACGTCCACGTCACCTGGCCGAGCTCGTTGTCCTCGGCCGAGCCGGCGTCGGCCACGGCGAGCGAGATCTGCTCCGGTGTCTGCTTCCCCTGGAGCACGACGAGCTCGATGTCGGACATCGGCTCGGACTTCCCCTCTTCCCCGACGTCGTCACCCGAGCAGCTGGGAGTGACCGACTGTGACCCGGTGTCGTCGCACCCCGTGCTGAACCCGCGCCCGGTCACGGTGACCTCCTCGCCCGGCACCAGCGGGATCCGCCTTCCGTCGTCGTGCCCCTCGATCGCCAGCGTGGGACCAGCGCACGAGGCCGCCGCCGGGCTGCCGGGATAGGGCACCAGCGCCAGGCCGAGCAGGGCGGTGATCAGGACGAGGAACGGCGCGCGCATGCCCATCGGACGCGTCGGTGGCTGCTGTCGTTCCGTCACACCGGCTCAGAACAGGGCGTCCTGCTCCAGCTCGAGCAGCAGCTGCTTGCGCTCGAGTCCGCCCGCGTAGCCCGTCAGGGTCCCGTTGGCGCCGATGATGCGGTGGCACGGGATCACGATCGGGATCGGGTTGCGGCCGTTGGCGAGGCCGACCGCGCGGGACGCGGCGTTGGTGTGGCCGAGCCGGTGCGCGATCTCGCCGTACGACGCGGTCTCGCCCCACCCGACGCCGAGCAGCTGGGCCCAGACGCGCTGCTGGAAGTCGCTGCCCTGGGGCGCGAGCGGGAGGTCGAACTCCTTGAGGTCGCGGTCGAAGTAGGCGCGGAGCTGCCGGGCGGCCTCGACGAGCAGCGGGTTGTCGTCGGCGCGGTCGCCGCGCACCCGGCCGTCGTTGTCACGGAACGGCGAGAACTCGATCGCGGTGATCGCGCCGCCCTGCTCGACGAGCCGCAGCTCGCCGATCGGTGAGTCGATGACGGTCCACATCTCAATGCTCCTTGGTGGTCGGCGTGAGGGTATGCCAGAGGTGCAGCTGCGCGTAGGAGCGCCAGGGCGCCCATGCCTCGGCGAGGTGCGCGGCGGTCGACGGGTCGCGGCCGAGGCCGGCGAGCGCGTCGCGGATGCCGATGTCGGTCGGCAGGAAGACGTCGGGGTGGCCGAGCGCGCGGAGCGCGATGTAGTCGGCGGTCCACGGGCCGATGCCGGGGATCTCCAGCAGCGCCTCGCGGACGGCGCCGCGGTCCGGGCCGCGGTCGAGCGCGATCTCGCCCGAGGCCAGCGCCGAGCACAGCGCGACCAGCGCGCGCCCCCGCGAGCGGGGCATCGGCAGGTCCTCGGGGGACAGTGCGGCCAACGTCGCCGCGGACGGGAACAGGTGGGTCAGCCCCTCGCCCGGGTGTGCGACCGGCCGGCCGTGCTCGGCGACCAACCGCGCCGCGACGGTGCGCGCGCCCGCAACACTGACCTGCTGCCCGAGCACGGCGCGGACGGCGATCTCGTGGCCGTCGACGTGGCCCGGCACGCGCAGCCCCGGCGTCGCCCGCACCAGCGGGCCGATCACCGGGTCGCCGGCGAACGCGTCGGAGACCGCGACCGGGTCGCAGTCCGCGTCGAGCATGCGGCGTACCCGCTCGGTCGCGGCCGCGGTGTCGCGGAGGTCCTCGAGCGCGAACGTCGCGGAGACGAACGCCGTCTGCCCGGTCTCGACGACGTCGGGGATCTCGAGCCGGACCGTGCCCGACCCGTGCGGGAGCGAGAGCGTCCGGGCGTACCACCCGGCACCGGCGGTCTCCACCCCCGGGATCGCGCGGACCGCGAGGAAGTCGAGCAGCGCCCGGCCCGCGAACGGCGTGCGCACCGCGAGCCGCATGGTCACCGCACCGGTCGTCGCCCCACCGCCGCGGCGGCCGCGCAGGTCGGTCGGCGAGGACGCGTAGACCTCGCGGATCGTGTCGTTGAACTGCCGGACGCTGGAGAACCCGGACGCGAACGCGATGTCGGCGTACGTGAGCTCGGTGGTCTCGATCAGCACCCGCGCGGTCTGCGCGCGCCGGGCCCGCGCGAGGGCGAGCGGACCGGCGCCCAGCTCGGCGGCGAGGATCCGGGCCAGGTGGCGCGGCGTGTAGCCGACGCGGCTCGCGAGGCCGTCCACCCCCTCCCGGTCGACGACTCCGTCGGCGATCAGGCGCATCGCGCGGCCGGCCGCGGTCGCGGCGACGTCCCAGTCGGGGCTGCCGGGCGTCGCGTCGGGCAGACAGCGCTTGCAGGCGCGGTACCCGGCGGCCTGGGCGGACGCGGCACTTGGGTGGAACGTGACGTTCTGGAACGCCGGGGTGCGGGCCGGGCACGACGGGCGGCAGTAGATGCCGGTCGTGCGGACCGCGGTGTAGAAGACTCCGTCGAAGCGCCGGTCGCGCGACTTCACCGCGCGGTAGCACGACTCCGGGTCGAGCCTCTCGGTGCTGGTCATGTCTCCCATCCTGACCGACGCCGCCGACACCTTCTGGCGGAAATCGGACACCGCCATCAGCGTAGTAACGCCGGGTTAACAGGCCGCGTCTAGGCTGATCCCGGATCTCGGGGATCCTTGGGGAGGGAACACCACCGTGCCGGATGCTCGACGCCGACGCACAGTCCTGCGCGTCATCGTGGTCGCCGAGCTCGTCGTCGCGCTGATCACCGCCGCCACCGTGGTCTTCGCCTACCACCGGGTCGACTCCGAGATCGACGAGGGCGGCGACATCGAGCACGTGGCCCAGCGTCCGGAGCCGAAGCTGCCGTCCGGCACGTACAACCTGCTGGTGCTCGGCACCGACACCCGGGACTGCGACGACTGCGGGATCGACGGCGAGGGCGGCAAGGGCGGCTCGGACCTGACCCTGCTGATCCACGTCGCGGACGGACGCCGGTCGGCCTACGGGATCTCGATCCCCCGCGACACCCTCGTCGACCGCCCCGAGTGCACCCTCGAGGACGGCACGACGATCCCCGCGGCCACCGACGTGATGTGGAACGACGCGCTCGCAGCCGGTGGTCCTGCGTGCACGGTCGCCCAGGTCGAGGCCGTGACCGGGGTCTACGTCGACGACTACATCGTCGTGGACTTCGGCGGCTTTAAGGACATGGTGGACGCCCTCGGCGGCGTCGAGGTCTGCATCCCTGCCGAGATCGACGACCCGGAGCACAACATCCACCTCGACGCCGGGACCCAGACGCTGGACGGCGACGCCTCGCTCGCGTACGTGCGCCAGCGCACCTCGACCCCGAACGCCGACCTCGGCCGGATGAAGCGGCAGCAGGCATTCATCGCCTCCATGCTCAACAAGATCACGTCCGCCCAGATCCTCACGAACCCGACCAGCGTCTACCGGTTCGCCAAGGCGGTCGCCGGGTCGATCACGGCCAGCCCGGACATCGCGAGCGTCGGCAAGCTCGGCAAGCTCGGGCTCTCGCTGCAGGACGCCAACCTCGACAAGATCAAGTTCGTCACGGCGCCCACGGCCGAGTTCCCGGAGGTCGACCCGAACTGGGGCCGCCTGCAGCTCACCACCGAGGCCGACCGGCTCTGGGAGAAGGTCGCGAACGACGAGCCGCTCGGCAGCTTCGGCAAGGGCGCGATCAGCGGCAACAACCAGAACGGCGACAAGGACGTCGCCGCCGCGAACGGGCTCTGCGCCTAGAGGAACCTCGCGACGTACGGCGCGAGAACCGCTCGCGCAGCTCGTCCTCGTCGAGCCCAAGTCGGCCGCACGGTGGTCGACGGTCCAGGTGCATCGCGCGCAGTTACGTTACGGTCAGTTCCGTAATGACGACAGCACCTGGTAGACCACGTGACCGGCGCATCGACCACGCCGTCCTCGCCGCGACCGCCGAGCTCCTCGTGGAGGTCGGGTACGCCGACCTCACGATGGACGCCGTCGCCGAGCGCGCCGGGACGACGAAGCCCGCGATCTACCGGCGCTGGCGCAGCAAGGCGCACCTGGTCCACGAGGCGGCGTTCCCCACCGACGCGGAGCGGGTGCAGGTGCCCACGACCGGCTCGCTGGCGACCGACCTGCGTGCCATGGTGCGCGCCTGCGTCGACGTGTTCGCCCATCCGGTCGCGCGCGCCGCGGTCCCCGGCCTGATCGCGGAGCTCGCCGCCGATCCCACGCTGCACGCGACGCTCGTCGGGCGTCTCGCTGACGGACCGCTGGGTGCGGCACGGGACCGGCTCTCCCGCCCCGGCCTCGATCCCGAGGCCGTGATCGAGGCGATGGCCGGGACGACCCTGCTCGCCCTGCTCTTCCGCGGCGGCGACGGCCTCGACGACGCCTGGATCGACCGCACGACCGACCTCCTCCTGAAAGGCATCGCCGCATGACGTACGAATCCACCGCCGCGTGGCACGAGCTCCTCGACGGCCTGCGTGACCTCGAGGGCAGCTTCCTCACCGGTGACCGGGCGGTCTCCGGCGAGCAGGCCGTCGCCGACGGCTACCGGATGCTCGCGACCGTGCTCGGCGTCGGCCTGGACACGTACCTGTTCTCCGACCCCGGCCGCCCGGTGTTCTCCGACATCGTCACGCCGTTCCGCCGCGACCGGCGCTGGGGCGGCGACAACACCGACGCCTACTACTCGTTCATCGTCATCGATCCGCAGCGGCGCTACCGGATCAGCGGGCAGCGCGGCGACAGCGCCTACTTCTCGGCGACGGTCTACAACGAGCCCGCCCCCGGCGCCTGGTCCGACAAGGTGATCGGCGTCGTGAAGGACGAGGACCTCGCGTTCGACGCCGCCGGCCGGTTCTCCTTCGAGCTCGGGCCGTCCCGGCCGGAGGGGTACGACGGCGTCTTCGTCGAGCTCGCGCCCGACGCGGCCGCCGTCCTGACCCGCGACTACCAGGTCGACCCGCTCACGGGCCGGCGCGTGCAGTGGGAGGTCGAGGCGCTCGACGAGCCCGGTCCGCTCGACCGCGGCGACGCCGGGACCGCGCAGGCGCTGCGCTCCACGCTCACCTGGCTGCGCACGATGTTCGCGATCGTGCCGCTCGCCGTCGGGGTGCGCAACGACGACGAGCGGCACGACCTCGGGCACGAGATCTCCCAGGTCGCCAACGACTTCGCCGACCCCTACCAGGTGCCCGACTTCAACTTCGGCTGGTCGGCCACCGACGCGTGCTACTCGTTCGGCAGCTTCGACCTCGCCGAGGACGAGGCGCTCGTGGTCACCCACCGGCCGCCGGAGTGCCGGTTCTGGAGCCTGATCGTGTGGAACCAGTACATGGCCGGGCGCAACGTCACCGACGGCCGGATCTCGGTCAACGGCGGCGCCGCCGTACCGAACGCGGACGGCACCGTGACGACCGTGATCGCCCGCCGGCAGCTCGACCACCCCAACGCGATCACCACGCTCGGCCTGCCGCGCGGCAACCTCGCGTTCCGGTGGTTCCTGGTCGACCGGGTCCCCGACAGGCCGGTGGTCTCACTCGTGAAGATCGACGAGGCACCCACCGCGGTGTTGTAGCCCCCACCCAACCGCCACGACCGCGCGGACGTGAGAATCGAGGGATGACTACGACGATCCTGCGCGGTGGACGCGTCATCGACCCCGCGGCCGGGACGGAGACCGTCGCCGACGTCGTCGTCCGCGACGGCAGGGTCGCCGAGGTGTCGACGGTGCCGGTGCTCGACGCCGATGCGACCGTCGTGGACGTCACCGGCCTGGTGGTCGGGCCCGGGTTCGTGGACCTGCACAGCCACGTGCACTCGATCGCCGGGCAGCGACTCCAGGCGTTCGACGGCGTGACCACCAACCTCGACCTCGAGGCCGGCCTGATGCCGATCGGCAAGGCGTACGCCGACGCCGCGGCCGCCGGCCGGGTCCTCAACTACGGCTTCTCCGCGTCGTGGGCCGACGCCCGCGGCCAGGTGCTCTCCGGCATCACGCCGACCGCCCGCTTCGACTCGTCGACGAACCTGCTCGGCGACCCGGACTGGCAGCGCACCTCCTCCCCCGCCGAGCTCGCCGCGTGGCTCGAGCTGCTGGAGGGCGAGCTCGCGCAGGGCGCGCTCGGCATCGGGATCCTGATGGGCTACGCGCCGCGCTCGGACCCGAAGGAGTTCCTCGCGGTCGCCCAGCTCGCCGCGAACGCCGGCGCCCCGACGTTCACCCACGTGCGCGAGCTGGTCGAGGCCGACCCGACGACACCGATCGACGGCTCCAGGGAGATCGCGATCGCGGCCAAGGAGACCGGTGCCGCGATGCACCACTGCCACGTCAACAGCACCTCGCGCCGCCATGTCGACCGGGTGCTCGGCACCCTCGACGACGCCCGCACCGCCGGCTCGCGGGTGAGCGTCGAGGTCTACCCGTACGGCATGGGCAGCACCAGCATCGGCGCGTTCTTCCTCGCGCCCGAGCGGCTGGACGCGTGGGGCCTGACCGCCTCGAGCATCGTGATGCTCGCGAGCGGTGAGCGGATCTCCGACGTACGCCGTCTCGCGGAGCTGCGCGAGCTCGACCCGGGCGCCACCTGCGTCGTGGAGTTCCTCGACGAGCGCGACGAGGCGGACCGGGCGCTGCTGCGCCAGGCCCTGGCCTACCCGGACGCGATCGTCGCCAGCGACGCGATGCCGCTGGAGTGGCCCGACCGCCGTGAGGACTCCCGTGAGTGGCCGCTGCCGCCGGGCGCAGAGACGCACCCGCGGACCGCGGGCACGTTCGCCCGCAGCCTGCGCCTGATGGTGCGCGAGCACGGCCTGTGGTCGTGGGCCGAGGCGTTCCGCCGCTGCTCGTTCCTGCCCGCCCGGGTGCTCGACGAGGTCGCTCCGGCCATGCGCGCCAAGGGTCTGCTCGCGCCGGGCGCGGACGCCGACCTGGTCGTGCTCGATCCGGCCGCCGTCACCGACAACGCCACCGTCACGGACCCGACGCGTCCGTCGAGCGGCGTGCGGCACCTGCTGGTCGGCGGCACGTTCGTGATCCGCGACGGCGAGCTCGACCTCGGCGCCTACCCGGGCCGCGCCGTCCGCGGCGAGACGAGGTAGCAGACGGGGCCGTGCTCCGTCAGCCAGGCTCGACGAGCACCGTCGAGCCCAGCCAGCGGGCGGCGACCAGGGCGAGCTCGAGCTCGAACCGGTCGTCGTCCAGCGGTCGGCCCCGCGCCTCGGTCGCTCGCTCCACGCGGTAGCGGACCGTGTTCTTGTGCAGGTGCAGCCGCTCCGCCGTGGCGGTGTAGCTGCCCTGCTCCCCCAAGAACGCGTGCAGCGTCTCGCGCAGCCGTGCCGATCCGGCGGTGTCCTCGGCGAGGCGGCCGAGGGCGGACCGCACGAGCCGGCGGGTCGACTCGAGGTCGCCGGCCAGCATCGCGCCGGCGCGCACCTCCGCGTCGTCGTACGACGTCAGCGGACGGGCTGCGTCCCCAGCGGCCATCGCGAGCTGCTGGGCACGCAGCGACTCCAGGTGGCTGGTCCGGAACCCTTCGACGCCGGCGGCGGGCGTCCCGGTCGCGACCAGGACCTGCCCGGCGTACTGCTCGATCTCGAGGGCGAGCAGCGCCGGATCGGCGAGCACCGCCTCCCGGCCCAGGGGCAACCAGGCCCAGGTGACCGCTCGGTCGCGCGCGTGGACGAGCGGCTGACCGACCGCGCGGGTGAGGCGCGAGAGTGCCTCCAGGACCCGTTCGGCCACCGCCATGTCCAGGCCCGACGTGGCGCCGCGCGACCAGAGGACGATCCCGAGGTGCTGCTGCCGCAGCCGGTAGCCGAGCGCGCGCTCGGCCGCCTCGATCGCCGGCTGCCCACCGCCCAGGATCTCGCTGACCATCGCGACCCGGACCGTGCTGCGGTGCGCGAGCCACCGCTCCCGCTCCGCCTCGTAGGTGTGGACGACCTGCTCGGAGATCGCGTCGATGTAGCCGAAGGTCAGCTCCACCAGGTGCCGCGCGGCCGCGACCGCGACGGCCGGGTCCGACTCCATCTCGGCCAGCTGGTCGAGGGCCCAGTCGAGCAGGCCCTCCTGCCCCAGTCGGTAGGCCCGGACCATGGCGTTCGAGGAGATGCCCCGCTGCGCCAGGAGCCGGGCGAACTCCTGGGCCGCGATCGGCGCCACGGGCTCGGTCGCCCGGACGGCGTAGCGCATGATCCGGGCCAGCGCGTCGAGGTTGCTCTCGGTGCTGGCGGCGAGCAGCCGCAGCAGCTGCTCGTCGCCCTGGAGCGGCTCGATCGTGGCGGCCAGGTGGCCCGCCATGTCGCCGGTGACTCCCGCGAGGTCGCGCGCCAGCAGCTCGCCCAGCTGGGCGGTTCGACGCTCCGCTCCTCGATGCACCTCCATGTGACGCACACCTCCTTTTCGGCATCAGAGACCCAAGAATCATCGACTAACGAGCCCGATTGCACCAATCGAGGGCTCGACTTCGTATCCAGCGTACAAGTTCTGGCAGTCGGAGCGGCCCTACCTTGAGGTGCACGACCATCCCGATCACGAGGACCTGAGTTGACCGTTCCGACCTACCTTCCGTGGCACAGCCGCATCGCCTACGACCTGCGGCCGTGCGTGGCCGACGAGCGACGTGCGCTCACCTACTCCGAGCTCGCCTACGAGGTCGAGGCCGTCGCCGAGCAGCTGGCCGAGCACGGCGTCGACCGCGGCTCGGTCGTCGCGCTGGCACTCCCGAACCAGGTGGAGCTCGTGGTGGCGATGCTCGCCGCCTGGCAGCTCGGCGCCGTCGCGGCCCCGATCGACCCCTCGCTCACCACCCTCGAGTCCGACAGCCAGGTCGCCGCCAGCGAAGCCGCGGTCGTCGTCGCCACCGAGGACCGCTCCGCGCGCCATCGGCGCCGGGTGCTCACCGCCGCCGGCCTGCGCCGGACCCGGATCGGGATGCGCCTGCCGGCGCCCACGACCGCGCTCGATGCGCCCGCCCTCATCGTCCACGCCAGCGACTCAGTCGGCCGGCCCCAGCGCGTCGTGCTCACCCACGGCAACCTGGCCGAGATGGCGAAGTCGCTCGTCGCCCATCTGCGGATCACCCTCGAGGACCACAGCCTGCTGGTGCTCCCGCTGGCCCACAGCACCGCGATCGGGGCGAGCTTCCTCGCGCCGCTCTCGGTCGGGGGCCGGGTCAGCATGATCGGCCACGATGCCTCCGCGGCGTCGGTCCTCGACGCGGTGAAGCGCCTGCGCCCGACGTACTTCTCGGGGACCGCCACGACCTTCTCGACCCTGGCCTCGACCCTGACCTCGACCCTGACCTCGACGCTGGAGGAGCGCCGGGCCGACACCTCCAGCCTCCGCGTCGCGCTGTGTGGCGGCACGACCCCCGCCGCGGACGTCGTCGCGGCCGGTGAGGAGGCGCTCGGCTGCCCGGTCGTGGAGGGCTACGGCCCGATCGAGGGCTCCGGCGCCACGACAGCCAACCCGCTCGACGACCGGCGGCCCGGCACCGTGGGGGTCGCCCTCCCCGGGCAGGAGGTCGCGATCATGGACCCCGACGGCGGGCTCCTGCCCACCGGTGCGTGCGGAGAGGTCGTCGTCCGCAGCCGCACGGTGATGCAGGGCTACGTCGACGACCCCGAGGCGACCGCGCTCGCACTCGGTGACGGCTGGCTGCACACCGGCGACGGCGGCGTCCTCGATGAGGACGGCTTCCTCTTCCTGGGGGCCCGCCTGCGCTCGGGCACGGGTCAGCGGCGGGACCGCTGGTAGCGGTCGAGCGACTCGCGGCGCTCGTCGCCGTGGTCGACGACCTGCTCGGGGTAGCCCTTGGCGTACCCGTCGTCGTACCGCCACGGCTCGTGCGCCTTCTTGCCCGGTAGGTGCGCGAGCTCCGGGACCCACCGGCGGACGTAGTCACCGTTCGGGTCGAACTGCAGGCCCTGCTTCACCGGGTTGAAGATCCGGAAGTACGGCGCCGCGTCGGTCCCGGTGCCCGCGACCCACTGCCAGCCGTGGTTGTTGGACGCGATGTCGCCGTCGTTCAGGTGGTCGAGGAAGTGCCGGGCGCCGACCTGCCAGCGCACGTGCAGGTCCTTGACCAGGAAGCTCGCGGTCACCATCCGCAGCCGGTTGTGCATCCAGCCGGTCTCGAGCAGCTGGCGCATCCCGGCGTCGACGAACGGGAAGCCCGTACGCCCCTGCTTCCACGCCTCGACGAGCTTCTCGTCGTCGTCCCACGGCATCCCGAGCGGGTGCAGGTCCTCCCACGCCGACTCCGGCCGGTGCCACAGCACGTCGGCGTAGAACTCGCGCCAGATCAGCTCGGTGACGAACGCCGGCTCGCTCGTGTGCGCGAGGACGGTCCGCGGGTGGATCTCTCCGTGGCGCAGGTGCTCCGAGAGCCGGCTCGTCCCCTCGACGTCGGGGCGGTCACGCGCGTCGGCGTACTCCTCCTCGCAGAACTCGCGCAGCCGGTGCCGCGCGAGCTCCTCGCCGGCGGTGGTCCGCCAGCGAACGCCGGGCGGGCGCGGCAGCGGCGGCTCTACCTCCTGCTCGCGCCAGGCCCGGGCGAACGGCGTGAACACCTGGTACGGCGTGCCCGCGCCGGTGAGCAGGGTGCCTGGACGGACGGCGTACGGCGTCCCGGTCGCGACCAGCTCGACCCGCTCCGCGACGGCCGCGTCGCGCCGGCGGGCGTACGGCGTGAACTCCTCAGTGACGTGCACCCGGCGCGCGCCGAGCTCGTCGACGAGGCCCGCGATCACGTCGACGGGGTCACCGGTGCGGACCACGAGGGCGCCGCCGGTCGCGTCGTCGAACGCCGCGAGCGAGGCGTCCAGCCGCGCCGACGTGCCGAGCCGGGGGTCGCGGACGAAGACCGGCACCACCGGCCCGTCCTCGGTGGCGGCCCACAGGGCGGGGTGGTCGTCCAGGCGCAGGTCGCGCCGCAGCCAGAGGATCGCGGTCATCGCTCGTCCGTCACCGCTGCTTGGTCAGCGCCGCCCAGGCTCGGACGGGCACGAGGCGGGCCAGCTTCATCGTGACCGCCATCGGCAGCGGGAACACGATCTCGGTGCGGTGCTTCTCCAGGCCGTCGGCGATCGCGCGGGCGGCTTCGTCGGCCTCGATGATGAACGGCATCGGGAACTCGTTGGTGTCGGTCATCGGGGTGCGGACGAAGCCCGGGCACACCGTCGTGACGCGCACGCCGTGCTTGGAGAGCGCGGCCCGCAGGCCCTCGAGCAGGTTGATCTGTGCGGCCTTGGTGGCGCCGTACGCCTCGGCACCGGGCAGGCCGCGGTAGCCCGCGACCGACGCGATGCCGACGATGTGTCCCCGGCGCCTGCCGACGAACCGCGGGATCACGGCGGCCAGCACGTTGTTGAGGCCGAGCAGGTTGACCTGGATGTGCCGCTCGAACACGTCCGCGTCCCACTCGGCGGCGTCGAACTGCTGCCAGTAGCCGGCGCACCACACGACGACGTCGACGTCGCCCAGCTGCTCGGCCGCCGCGAGCACGGCGTCACGGTCGGTCGCGTCGAGCGGCACGACCTGCATGTCGTCACCCGCGACCTCGCGCAGGTCGTCGGCCTTGCGGGCGCTGATCGCCACCTCCGCGCCACGACGGACGAGCTCCTGCGCCAGCGCTGCGCCGATGCCGCTGCTGGCCCCGACCAACCAGTACTTCACCGGCGGGCCATCCGGATCTGCGCGACGTCGAGGTAGCCCGACTGGAAGCCGACCTCGCAGTAGGCGAGGTAGAACTCCCACTTGCGGCGGAACGTCTCGTCGAAGCCGAGCGACGCGAGGTCGACGCCCGCGAACGTGTGCCGCCAGCGGCGCAGGGTCTCGGCGTAGTGCGTGCCGAACGCGTGCACCCGGTCGACGCGCAGCCCGGTGTGCGCCTGGGTGGTGGTGTCGATGGCCTGCAGCGACGGGATCATCCCACCCGGGAAGATGTGCTTCTGGATCCAGCCGTAGGAGCGCCGGGTCGCGAGGTAGCGCTCGTGGCCCATCAGGATCGCCTGGATCGCCGCGACCCCGCCGGGGGCGAGGAGCTTGTCGAGCGTGGCGAAGTACGTCGGCCAGTACTCCTCGCCGACCGCCTCGATCATCTCCACGCTGACGACGGCGTCGTACTCCCCCGTCACGCATCGGTAGTCCTCGATGCGGATGTCGACCCGCTCGCCCACACCGGAGGCATCTGCGCGCTCGCGGGCCAGCGCGGCCTGCTCCCGCGAGAGCGTCACGGTCGTGACCGTGGCACCGCGGCGGGCGGCCTCGATCGCGAGGGTGCCCCAGCCGGTGCCGATCTCGAGCACCCGGCTGCCGTCGCGCACCTCGGCCATGTCGAGGATGGCGTGCACCTTGCGCAGCTGCGCCTCCACGAGGTCCTGGCCGGCGAACGGTCGGCTCTCGTCGAACAGCGCCGAGCTGTAGCTCATGGTCTCGTCGAGGAACGCGGCGAACAGGTCGTTGCTGAGGTCGTAGTGCGCCTCGATGTTGCGGCGCGACCCGGCCAGGTCGTTGCGCTCCGCCGTCGGGATCGGCCGGTCCACGACGCGGCGCAGCTTGGCCAGCGCGGGAGGTACGGCGGTCGTCACCCGCTCCGCGAACGGGAGGAGCACCTCGGCCAGGTCGGTGCCGTCGGCCGGGCGCCACTCGCCGGCCATGTAGCCCTCGCCGATGCCGATCTTCGGGTGCTCGGCGATGCGCCGGAACAGCGCGTCCGGGCGGACGAGGTCGATCGCGGGACCCTCGCGGCGACCCAGCGACGTGCCGTCCGGCATCCGCACGTCGACCGGCACCCGGCGCAGGACGGCCTTCATGATCCGGCGGGCGAGCAGGGTGCGCACGTCGGTCCGCGACAGCACGGGCTGCGGCGGAAGGGGTGCGGTGATGGTCATCGGACGGCCTCCTGGGAGTGCGGGGGTCGGGGCTGGACGGGCAGCTTGGCGAGCCAGAGCTTGATGCCGTGGTAGCGGATCAACGCGCTGACGCGGTGGGTCATGAAGAGGTGGCGGCGGAAGGTGCGCAGGACCGTGCGGGTCGTCGCCGGCACCGGCGTGCCGGTGGTCACGGCCGTGAACACCCGGCGGTGGTCGCGCTCGAGGGCGA
This sequence comes from Nocardioides caricicola, assembly GCF_039541135.1. Classification (NCBI taxonomy): domain Bacteria; kingdom Bacillati; phylum Actinomycetota; class Actinomycetes; order Propionibacteriales; family Nocardioidaceae; genus Nocardioides; species Nocardioides caricicola. Next base: position 909,597 of record NZ_BAABFQ010000003.1, read on the forward strand.
CGCTCACCCGGACCAGGTCGGGATCCAGCCGGAGCGCGACCTCGTAGCGGCCGGAGGTGTCGTTGAACGGCGACACGTAGAACGCCTTGTCGACCGAGCCACGGCCGCGCTCGTCGGTGTCGAGCAGGTAGGCGTGCCGCTCGCCGTAGGTGTTGTGCACCTCGAACACCACGGCTCGGACCTCGCCGTCGGGGCGCAGGCACCAGAACACCGTGAGCGGGTCGAAGACATGGCCGAGGGTCCGCGCGTGAGCGAGCATCAGCACCCGGTCGTCGGGCTCGAGCTCGACCCCGCGGGCCCGGAGGAACCGGGCGAGGTCCCCACGGATCCCACCCCCACGGCGGCCGCCGTCGAGGTGGTCGCGGGCGTCGAAACGCGCGAGCAACGGCACCCGCGGCAGGTCGTCGACGTCGACCAGCCACTGGTAGTGGGCGTGCTCGAACGAGCGCTGCACGGGCGCGCGGCGCGAGTGGCTGACCGTGCCGACGACCAGGCTCGGCACGGTCGGGGCGACGATCGCGGCCTCAACGCTCACCAGGTCACCCCGAGCCGCGCGGCCGCCTCGACGCCCGAGCGGCAGCCGTCCTCGTGGAACCCCCAGCCCAGGTGCGCCCCCGCGAACGCGAGCCGGTCACCGCCCGCGGCGCGCAGCCGCTGGGCGGCCTCGACGGCCGCCGTCGTGAACACCGGGTGCGCGTACGTCATCTCCGCCACGACGGTATCCGGGTCGACGAGCTCCGCGCCGTTGAGCGTGACCACGAGGTCGTCGGCGACGTCGAGGCCCTGGAGCCGGTTCATCCAGTAGCTCACGGTGACGCCGTCCTCGACCGTGCCCGGACCACAGGACGTGCGGTGGTTCCAGGACGCGCGGGCGGCGCGACGCGCGGGCAACAGCGCCGGGTCGCGGTGCAGCAGCGTGCGGTTGACCGAGTACGTGATCGCGCCGAGGTCGTCCTTCTCCTCCGGCGTCGCGTCGCCGAGGACGGCCAGGGCCTGGTCGGCGTGCGTGGCGAGGACGACCTGGTCGAAGGTCTGGGTGCTGCCGTCCGCGGTGATGACGTCCACCCCGTCGTCGTGCCGGATCACCGACGTGACGGGCGTGCCGCGACGGACGTCGGGCAGCCGGGCGGCGAGCCGCTCGACGTAGGTCCGCGAGCCGCCGACCACGGTCTTCCAGGTGGGCGAGCCGGTGACGGTGAGCATCCCGTGGTGCTCGAGGAACGCGAACAGGTGCCGCGCCGGGTAGGCGAGGGCGTCCTGGTCGCCCGACGACCACACGCAGGACACGAGCGGGACGGCGAAGTGCCGGACGAAGTGGTCGGAGTAGCCGCCGTCGGCCAGGAACTGGCCCCAGGTGACCTCCGGACCCGCGGTCGCGAGCAGCCGACGGGCGTCGCGGTGGAACCGCGGCACCTCGGTGAGCAGCCGGACGAACCGCGGGTCGGCGGCACGCCACGGCTGGGCGAGGACCCCGCGCAGCCCGCGGCCGCCGGCGTACGACAGGCCGCACGAGGTGCAGGTGATGCTCATGCTCATCTCGGTCGGCCGGGTCTCGACACCCAGCTCGGCGAACAGCCGCAGCAGCTGGGGGTAGGTCCGCTCGTTGTGGACGATGAAGCCGCTGTCGACGGGGACCGTGCGGTCGCCGGCAGGGACGTCGTGGGTGTGGGCGTGTCCACCGAGGCGGTCGTCGGCCTCGAAGAGCGTCACCTCGCGGGCGGTGGACAGCACGTGCGCGGCGGTCAGTCCGGACACACCCGCCCCGATGACGGCGACGGTCGACCTGGTCATGGCGGCTCCTGGGGGCGGTGCGGTTGAAGGTTGTTCGACGCCGGCCCCTGGATTGGATTGCCGATCGGTGGGCGTGACGCTAGAGTCTTTGTACAAGGTTTGTCAAAGGTTAGGTCAGACATGGAAATCAGCCGCACGCTGCAGGTCCCGCGACCCCCGGAGGACGTCTTCGCCTACCTCCAGGACTTCACGTCGACCGAGGAGTGGGACCCCGGCACCGTCCGCACGACCCGCCTCGAGGGCGACGGCGGCGTGGGCACCCGCTACCGCAACGTGTCGCGCTTCCTCGGCCGCGAGACCGAGCTCGAGTACGTCGTCGAGGAGGCCGACTCCCCCAGCCGCCTCCGGCTGCGCGGGGAGAACAAGACGGTCGTCTCCGAGGACACCATGACCATGGTCCCCACGGCGACGGGCACCGAGCTGACCTACCGCGCCGAGTTCACGTTCAAGGGGTTCGCCAAGCTCGTGGCGCCGCTGCTCGCCCCGGCGTTCAAGCGTCTGGGCGACGAGGCCGAGAAGGGGCTGCACGAAGCGCTGGGCCGAGGCGTGTCGAACTAGGCATGTACACCATCAAGCGGGCCGCCGAGCAGGTCGGCGTGAGTGAGTCGACGCTGCGCGCCTGGGAGCGGCGCTACGGCGTGGGCACGGCGCACCGCAGCGAGTCCGGCTACCGGTTGTACGACGAGCAGGCGGTGCGCGCGCTGACCGCGATGAACACGCTGGTCGCCGAGGGCTGGTCGGTGAAGTCCGCGGCCGCTGAGGTGCTGCGCCGGACGGCGACGATGGTGGACGAGACCGCGCCGTCGTTCGACCGCGCGCTCGTCCAGGGCGCCGAGGAGTTCGACCTCGCGACCCTGACCGCCGTGCTCGACCACCGGTTCAACAACGCGTCGTTCGAGTCGGTCGTCGACGACTGGTTGCTCCCCTCGCTGCGCGAGGTCGGCCTCGGCTGGGAGGCCGGACGGATCTCGGTGGCCGGCGAGCACCTCGTCGCCGGGTGCGTCGTGCGCCGGCTCGCGGCGGCGTACGAAGCCGCGGGCGAGGGCCCCGTCGGTCCGCGGATCGTCGTCGGGCTGCCGCCGGGCGCGCGGCACGACCTCGGGCTGATGTCGTTCGCGACCGCGGCCCGTCGAGCAGGGCTGGCGACCACCTACCTCGGCGCCGACGTGCCCGTCGACGACTGGGTCACCGCGGTCCTCACCCGCTCGGCCGCGGCCGCCGTCCTCGCGGTGCCGATGGAGCGGGACGCGACCGCCCTCGCCGAGACCGTCGCGGCCCTGGAGGAGCGGGCCCCCGACGTGCTGGTCGCGGTGGGCGGCGGCTTCCAGGACCTGGCCCCCGAGCGGTGCCTGCGCCTCGGGCACCACGTCGGCCCCGCGGCCGCGCTGCTGGCCGAGCACCTCGCGGGGTGACCCTGGCCTAGTGCTTCCCGTGCGGGTGGGGCTTCTTCCCCGGCTTGGGCTTCTTCCCCGGCTTCGACTTCTCGGGCTCCGGTTGCTCCTCCGCCTCGGGGGCGGAGTCCTCGGAGTCCTCGGACTCTTCGGGGGCCTCGGGTGTCGGCGTAGCGGTGGGCGTGGGGGTGGGCGACTCGGCGGGCTCGGGGAGCTGCGCGGCGAGCGCCTCGGCGGCCGCGACGACCTCGGCCTCCTGGTCGTCGTCCAACCGGCCAGCGCGGTCCGCGAGCGCGGCGAGCGCGGTCCGCGCCGCGTCGTAGTCCCCGGCCGCGATGGCCGCGTCCACGCGGTCGAGGTCGCGCGTCAGCCCCGGGACGGAGTCGGCCGGGCCGGGCTCCTGTCCGCAGCCTGCGACGACCGCCGCGGCGACGAGCCCGGCCAGGAGCAGGCGCGCCCTCATCCCTCCACCGCCTCGTGGAGGTCGCGGAGCGGCTGCTGGAGCTCGGTGGGCGTGTCCGGCGGGATGTCGTTCCCGGCCTCGGCGCCACCGGACACGAGTGCCGTCACCAGCAGCAGGACCAGCAGCGCGAACACCGCGCCGGTGGCGCCCCACTGGTGCGCCGGCCGCTGCCGGACCCACGCCCGCCACGCCGGTTCGGGGGGCGGAGCGACGGCGGGCGCCACTCGGGTGCGGTCCGCCGCGGGTGCGTCGCGGAGGAGGGCGGCGACCGCGGACGCCGAGGGCCGGTCGGCCGGCTCGAGTGCGGTCATGGCCACGAGGAGGTCGCGCCAGTTCGCGGGGAGGTCGTCGGGCACGTCGGGCTGGCGCGTGAGCCGCGCGATGGCCGCCTCGGTCGGCGTGCCCGGGTAGGCGCGGACCCCGGTGATCGCCTCGAGCAGCACCAGGCCGAGGGCGTACACGTCCGTCGCGCCGTCGACCTCACGCCCGGTGACCTGCTCCGGCGCGAGGTACGCCGCCGTCCCGATGGCCTGGCCGGTCCGCGTGTGCCGGACGGTGTCACCGATCAGCCGGGCGATGCCGAAGTCGGCGAGCTTGACGCGGTCGCCGTCGCCGAGCAGCACGTTGCCCGGCTTCACGTCGCGGTGCACGACCCCGCGCTCGTGCGCGTAGGCGAGGGCCTCCGCGACCTGGGACCCGATCGCCGCCACCCGCTCCAGGTCGAGCGGGCCGTCGGCGACCAGCGCCGCGAGCGTGGGCCCCTCCACCAGCTCCATCACGAGGAACGGCCGGTCGGCCGTGCAGTCGTCGGTGATCCCGGCGTCGAGGACGGTGACCAGCCCCCGGTGCGAGAGCCGGGCCAGGGTCCGCGCCTCGCCGGTGAACCGGGCCCGGTCGGCGCCGACGTCGGCGCCGTCGCGCAGGACCTTCACCGCCACCGGCCGGTCGAGCACCTGGTCGGTGCCTCGGAACACGTCCGCCATCCCGCCGCGCCCCAGCAGGTCGCCGAGACGGTAGCGGTCGCCGAGCACTCCCGCGGCCCCGTCCGGCTGCTTCGTCTGCTGCAGGGGGCTGTCCACTCCCGTCCCCGTTCCGGCTACCGCGGCGGCAGGCTGTCGCGGCGGCTCTCGACCACGGTCGTCGACCGGGTCCGCTGCTGGTTGACGACCAGCGACACGATGATGGCGAGGACACCTGCGACGAGCAGGATCCAGCCCAAGGTGCCGGTGTCGACCGCCGAGGTGTCGATGTCGACCACGTCCAGCACGAGGACGAGCCCGAGCACGATCAAGACGATGCCCAGTCCGATGACCACAGTGAATCTCCCTGTTCTCCGCCCCCGGAACACTGATGCCGAGGACGTACCCGCTCACGCGTGGTTCGAATCTCCAGAAGGCCCGCGTCGTTCCGCTACAGGCACAGAAAAAGCAGCAGGGCCCGGACTCTCGTCCGGGCCCTGCTGTGATGTGTACTCCGTACGGGATTTGAACCCGTGTTACCGCCGTGAGAGGGCGACGTCCTAGGCCACTAGACGAACGGAGCCTGTCGTTCTTGCCCGGTTTCCCGGCCTCGAACAGCGAGCGAAACTTTAGCCGAAGCGCTTGTCTCGTTCAAAATCGCCGCCCGTGGGCGACGATTTCGCTGGGATACCAGGACTCGAACCTAGACTAACTGAACCAGAATCAGTCGTGCTGCCAATTACACCATATCCCAATGGTGACACCGTTCCGGGCGACCGGAACGAACCGGGGAAACCTTACACGGCATCGCTTTGGCCGACCAAAACGCCCTGCTCCCGGGGCGTCGCGGTGGTCGTCCTGAGCCCGCGGTGGCGGGCGATCCAGAGCACCAGGAACAGGTAGCCGAGCGACTGCGTGAGCGTCACCGGGATCGACCACCAGCTGCCGCCGCTCGGGTTCAGCGACGACGCCATGTCGCCGAACGCGAGGGCGATCCCGAACGCCAGCCAGTTGTTGAGCACGTGCATGGCGATGCCCGCCTCGAGCCCGCCGGTCCGGACGACGAGCACGCCGGCGACGAGGCCGAACGCGAACCGGTCGAAGAAGATCGGCGCGCTCTGCGAGCCGTGCGCGACCGCGAACAGGATCGCCGGGAACAGCACCGCGGCCCACTCCCGGCCGAACAGGCCGCCGAACGCCTGGGTGAGGTAGCCGCGGAAGGCGTACTCCTCCCCCGCCGCCTGCAGCGGGGTCAGCAGCAGCACGACCAGCAGGAAGTTGCGGGTGGTCTCGGTGAAGTCGTTGACGGTGGTGCTGATCTCGGTGCCCTCGCTCTGCTGTGGCAGCAGCGCGGAGACCACCAGCGTCGCGAACAGCGCGACGATCGACACCCCGAAGCAGGTCACCAGCCAGCCCCACCGCAGCCGCGGCGCCACCGACGCCAGCCAGCCCGGGCGGAGGCCGTGCAGCACCCGGCTGATCAGCCAGGTGACGAGGATCGCGCAGGCGATCGTGATGTTGAGGTACGCAAGCCCCAGCGGCGTCGGGTCGTCGAAGTCGAGCAGCTCCTCCATCCCGTCCGAGACGTCGCGGCCGGCCAGCGAGAGGCCGAGCGCGAACGGGACCTGCAGCAGCAGCGGGACGAACACCACGAACGCCGCGATCAGCGCGAGCACGCCGAGGAGCGGTCGCCACCAGCCGGGCCGGCCGCCCCGGTGGATCAGGTGGTACGGGAGCCCGGGCAGGTCGGACACGTCAGGCCAGCGCGCTCTGCAGCCGGCCGAGGCTGCGCTCGCGACCCAGCAGCTCCATGGACTCGAACAGCGGCGGCGACACCCGACGTCCGGTGACGGCCACACGGACCGGACCGAACGCGTTGCGCGGCTTGAGCCCCATCGCGTCGACCAGCTCGGCCTGCAGGGCCTCCTGGATCGACGCCGTCGACCAGGTGTCGACGGTCTCGAGCTTGGCCAGCGCCCGGGTCACCACGGCCCGGCCGTCGTCGTTCAGCAGCTTCTCGACGTCCGCCTCGTCGCGGGTGAACGCGGCCTCGTCGACGAACAGGAAGGCCAGCATGTCGGCGGCCTCGGAGAGCTTGTTGATCCGCTCGGCGACCAGCGGCATCGCCAGCTCGAGGAGCTGCGCGTCCGCGTCGGTGACCGGGTCGGACACGACGCCGGCGTCCTTGAGGAACGGCAGCACCCGGTCGGTGATCTCCTCGACGGAGAGCAGCCGCATGTGCGAGGCGTTGATGGCCTCGGCCTTCTTCAGGTCGAAGCGGGCCGGGTTGGGGTTCACGTCCCTGATGTCGAACGCCGCCACCATCTCGTCCATCGTGAAGATGTCGCGGTCCGCGGCGATCGCCCAGCCCAGCAGGGCCAGGTAGTTGAGCAGGCCCTCGGGCAGGAAGCCCTGGTCGCGGTAGGCCAGCGCGTGCGCCTCGGGGTCGCGCTTGGACAGCTTCTTGTTGCCCTGGCCCATGACGTACGGCAGGTGGCCGTACTCCGGCACGCCGGACGCGACGCCGAGCTCGACGAGGGCGTCGAACAGCGCGAGCTGGCGCGGCGTGCTCGAGAGCAGGTCCTCGCCGCGCAGCACGTGCGTGATGCCCATGAGCGCGTCGTCGACCGGATTCACCAGCGTGTAGAGCGGGTCGCCGTTGGCCCGCGAGAGGGCGTAGTCGGGCACGTTCTCGGTCTCGAAGGTGATGTCGCCACGGACCAGGTCGTTCCAGGTGATCGAGCCGCCGGGCATCCGGAAGCGCACGATCGGCCTGCGGCCCTCGGCCTCCCACGCCGCGCGCTGGGCGGGGTCGAGGTCGCGGCAGAACCCGTCGTACCCCATCACCTTGGAGCCCGACGCCTTGCGCCGCGCGTCGACCTCCTCGTTGGTGCAGAAGCAGTCGTAGGTGTACGACGAGTCGCGCAGCCGGGCGAGGACGTCGCGGTAGATGTCGCCGCGCTCGCTCTGCCGGTAGGGGCCGTGCGGGCCGCCGACCTCGATGCCCTCGTCCCAGTCCAGACCGAGCCAGCGCCACAGGTCGAGGATCGCGTCGTACGACTCCTGGGTGCTGCGCTCCTTGTCGGTGTCCTCCATCCGGAAGACGATCGTGCCGCCGTGGTGGCGGGCGAACGCCCAGTTGAAGAGCGCCGTGCGCACCAGGCCGACGTGGGGCGACCCGGTCGGGGACGGGCAGAAGCGGACGCGGACGTTGCTCAACGCAGTGCCACCTTGTTCGTGAGGGTGCCGAGGCCGGCGATCGAGATCTCGACCTCGTCACCGACCTCCATGGGGCCGACACCCTCGGGGGTGCCGGTGAGGATCACGTCGCCGGGCAGCAGCGTCATCACGCTGGAGATGTGCGCGATCAGCGTCGGGATGTCGAAGATCAGGTCCTGGGTCGACCCGTCCTGCTTGAGCTCGCCGTTGAGGTGCGTCTGCAGACGGCGGCCCTCGGCGAAGTCGTGCGGGTCGAGGTCGGTCTCGATCCACGGCCCGAGCGGGCAGAACGAGTCGAAGCCCTTGGCGCGCGTGAACTGCACGTCGCTCTTCTGCAGGTCGCGGGCGGTCACGTCGTTCGCGATCGTGTAGCCGTAGATCACGTCGGTCGCCTGCTCCGCGGGCACGTCGCGGCAGATCCGGCCGATCACGACGGCGAGCTCGCCCTCGAAGTGCAGGTTCTGCGTCTGCGGCGGGTAGTAGATCGCGTCGCCCGGCCCGACCACGCTGGTGTTCGGCTTGAGGAACATCAGCGGCTCGGTCGGGAGGTCGTTGCCCATCTCCGCGGCGTGGGCCGCGTAGTTGCGGCCGATGCCGACGACCTTGCTGCGCGGGAGCACCGGCGCGAGGAGGCGGACGTCCTCGAGCCGGTGCTCCTCGTCGAGCAGCTTGACGCCGACGTAGAGCGGGTCGCCGGCGAGCGCGACCACCACGCTGTCGGGTTCGGGCTGGCCGAACTCGTCGAGGTCGCCGGTGACCACGCCGTACAGGGGGTCCTCGCCAGTGGTGAATCTCGCGATACGCACCTGGCGAGCCTATCGACTCGCCAGTGCTAGCCGACCAGGTGGATGGTGTCGACCAGGTGGGCCTCGACCTGCTTGGCGGTCCAGGGAAGGCGCACCCACTTCTCCTTGCTGAACAGTCGGGTCTGGTCGTCCGACCAGGGCGAGGTCGGGTCCTCGTACTGGCTGTACGTGAGGATCGTGCGGGCGTTGAGGCCCTTCTTGCCGGTGAACGCGATCGTCTGGATGTACGACGACCCGCGGGTCACCGGGTCGAGGACGCGGTCGCCCGTGGCGCTGCTGACGGCGTTCGCGTCTCCGGACAGGTCGCCCAGGCCACCGCCGAGCGGCCACTTCTCCGAGCCGCGGTCACCTGAGTAGTGGAGCTCGCCGTACGACTTGCCGAGTCCCTTGTCCTCCACCTTCGCGATCGCCGCGGCCATCGCGTCGACGACCGGCTGGGCGGTCGACAGGGTGTTCGGCGTCGTGAACGGCTTCCTGAAGTCGTACGGGACCGCCCAGATCTTCAGGTCGCGGGCATCCGCGACCTGCACGAACTCCTGGAAGATCGCGGCACCGGCGTTCGACGTCGCGTCCGAGCGGCCGTCCCAGTCCCGCAGGACCTGGCAGGCGTCGGTCTCGTCCGTGGCGGCGCAGACCTGGTCGAGGCGACCGCCCTGGCGCGCGACCTCGGCGGCGTACACGCGGTTGGCGTACTGGTGCGAGGCCAAGGTCTCCGGGGTCTCCTTGCCCTGCTTCAGCTGGTCGCGCACGTAGGCCATGACGACCTTGGTCCGCATCGTGCGGTCGCAGCCGACATCGCCGGCCTCGCAGCCGATGATCCGCGGGTAGCCGGTGAGCCGGACCTTGTCGTTGGGCGCCCAGTAGGAGTCGTTGGCGTTCATCACCCAGTCGCGACGGAACGTCTCCGGCAGGTGCTGCGGCCCGAGGATGCCGGGCCGCTGCGCGTCCTTGTCCGTGCCCCACCTGCAGTCGGTGGTGGCGCGGGTGCCGTCGAGGCCGGGCAGGCCGGCCGAGGCGAAGATGAGGCGGCCGACACCGGTCATGCAGCGCTCCGCCATCTCGTCGGTGACGTGCGGGACGACCGAGTGGTCGGCGTACACGACGTCGCCCTTGCGGTCCGCGGCGATCGTGTTGACCCACGGCATGCCACCACCCCGGTCCTGCCGCTGCAGCAGGTCGCGCACCGACGACGCCATGCCCATCGACAGGAACGTGTCGAACGTGCGCAGGTGCTCGGCGTTGGCGTCGCGGATCGCCCAGAAGCTGGTGGCCGACCACGGCATGAACAGGCTCGGCGCGGAGAGCACGTAGCCCTGCGGGGTGCGCCACAGCGTCCGGGTCACGGTCTCGACGCCGTCGGCGGTCTTGACCTCGACCTCCACGTCGCGCCGGTCGAGCTCCGCGGTGCCGGTCGCGGTCTTGTAGCTGGTCGGCGTGCCCGCCGTCGGGTACTGGTACGGCGTGAAGCGGTAGCCCGTCGAGACCGTGTGGCTCCAGGCGACCCGGCGGTTGAAGCCGATGTTGATCGCCGGGAAGCCGGTGAGCGCGCCGCCCGCGGCGTTGAACTCGCCCGGCACCGTCAGGTGCATCTGCGTGAACCGGTAGCGCCCGAGCCACGGGAAGTGCGGGTTGCCGAGGATCATGCCGCGACCGGTGGAGGTGTCGTCACCGCCGACGGCGGTGGCGTTCGAGCCGAAGTCCTGCTCCTGGAAGGCCTTCCAGCCACGAGCCGTGGGCTTGGCGGCCGGCGTGTTCGCGGTCGGCGGTGTCGCGGTGGTGATCTGCGGCAGCAGGCGGCTGGTCGAGGAGATCAGCTGCGCCAGGTAGAAGGCGTACCAGACGTCGGTGGTGGTGATGTCGGGCTTGATCCACTCGGCGTCCGCGCACGCGGGGTCGGTGATCTCGTTCTCGGTGAGCCAGCGGTTGAAGGCCGCGGTCTCGGCGACGACCATCGCCTCGGCGCGATCGGTCGGCCCGGCGACCTCGTCCTCGAGCAGCTTCTCGACCACCTGGCGGTCGTGGAGGTCGGTGACCAGGGTGTCCCACTGCAGGTTCGTGCCCTTCCCACCCACGTTGTCCTCGTACGTCGCCTCCGGGCCGAGGTACTTCGAGCGCTCGCCGCGCGCGGTCAGGATCGTGTCCATGAGGTTGCAGGTCGCCGCGGACATCGTGGCCCAGCCGGCGCCGTACGCCATGCCCTCGAACGTGTCCGAGGTGATGTGCGGGATCCCGTGCTCGGTGATCTCGATGGTCACGTCGTACGCCGGCGCGGCGGCCGACTTCGCGGGTGCCGCGGTCTGAGGGGCGGCCATGGCCGAGGCGGCCGGAACGAGCATCAGCAGACTGGTGAGCGCGACGAGGGGGCCCTGGAGAACCTTCACTACCGAAAGGTAACCGACGTCACACCTTCATCGGATGCAAGGGGTCCGTAAAAACCTTCCTACGATCGTCCCGTGGAGGAGCTGACCCGGGACGCCTGGCAGGCGAGCGCCCACGCGCACGCCGCCCGGGTCGACGCGTTCGTCGCCCCGCACCTCGCGCGCCGCGAGTCGCGCGTGAAGCACCCCGTGCACGACTTCCTGTTCACGTACTACTCCCATCGCCCCGCGCAGCTGCGCCGGTGGCACCCCGGCTACGGCGTCACGCTGCTCGACGCCCCGGAGTACGACGGGCTCAAGGGCTACTCCGGGGGCGCGGTCACCGCGTCGTACGTCTCCTCTCAGCGGGTGCTGCTCGAGACGCTGCACCGCTGGCTGGCCGCGACCGCCGGGCGGGCCGCGAACTTCGGCTGCTTCGGGATGCACGAGTGGGCGATGGTCTACCGGACCTCCGACACTCGCCACGACTGGCCGCTCCGATTGGGACCGGCCGGCACCGACGAGGTCGTCGAGTCGCATCGGATCGCCTGCTCGCACTTCGACGCCTACCGCTTCTTCACGCCGGCGGCGCTGCCGCTCAACACGTTGCGACCTACGTCTGCCGATCGCCCGGACTTCGAGCAGCCCGGCTGCCTGCACGCCGGCATGGACCTCTACAAGCACGCCTTCCGGCTCACCCCGATGATCTGCTCCGACCTGGTGGCCGACTGCTTCGAGCTCGCGCGCGACATCCGCGAGCTCGACATGCGCGCGGCGCCGTACGACCTCGAGGACCTAGGCTTCTCCCCCATCAAGGTCGAGACCGCCGCCGGCAAGGCGGAGTACGCCGAGGCGCAGCGCGGGTTCGCCGATCGCGGCGCGCCGCTGCGGGCCGCGCTGCTCGCCGAGTGCGAGCGGCTGCTGGCGGTGGATGGTGCGAGCCGGTTGTCGGTCGGGACCGCGCCACCACCCAGCTAGCGGAGGTGGTCGATCAGCGTCACCCAGGCGAGCACGAGCACCAGCGCCGCCACCCAGGACGCCACCTTGGTCGTGCGTGACCAGCTCTGCCGCGGACCTCGCCACTCCTGCCACACCCTCACGAGGACCTCGTCCCCGAGCCCGGCCCGGGGCAAACCTCGTCGGGCGCCACCGCCGCCGGCGGGCCGAGTGACCTTCGCCCCTACGGCGGACGGAGCGGCCGACCTAGCGTGGAGCCATGGCCAGACCCGACGCCCAGTGCCCGATCCGCATCGGCGACGCGTGCTCGTTGTGCGTGCCCGGGGCAACCGGCCCGGCGGACTGCGCGCTGGTGGCCGAGGTGATGCGCGACCCCGAGCTCCGCGCGCGCCTGGCCGAGCTGCGGCGGGAGCACCTGGCCGCCCACTGACGGACTGTTGGGCCAATCCCTGACCTTCTGGGGTGAAGTTTCGGCCGAGAACGTCAGGTTTCCCCGGCCCACCGGGGAATCCGTCAGCACCCGAGCCGTGGAGCAGAGATCCCGCATCCCGGATCCGGGCTTGCACATCCGACCGAGAGTGACTTAGGTAAGCCTTACCTAAATCCCATTCTCGGAAGGATGAACGGTGTCCATCTCCCCTGCCCGCACGGGGCTCGAGCACCTGCTCCACCCCGACCACGTCGAGCAGTACGTCGCGACCATGCGCACCGGCGTCGACCACCTCGCCGACACCCTCCGCCGCGTCTCGGGGCCGGCCACCGGCGTGCTGCCGGAGCAGGCCGCGAAGGCCGTGGTCGACATCGACCTCGACCGCCCGCTCGGGGACGTCGCGGCGGCGCTGGCCGAGGTCAGCAGCGTCTACCTCGACGACGCGATCTGGTTCCACGAGCCGTCCTACGCCGCCCACCTCAACTGCCCGGTCGTGATCCCCGCGCTGCTCGCCGAGGTGTTCGTGAGCGCGGTGAACTCCAGCCTGGACACGTTCGACCAGAGCGTCGGCGCGACGTTCGTCGAGCGGCACCTGGTCCGCTGGACCGCGGACCGCGTCGGCTTCGGTCCGGACGCCGACGGGGTCTTCACCAGCGGCGGAACCCAGTCCAACCTGCAGGCGCTGCACCTGGCCCGCGACCGAGCGGTCGCCGCCGGCGCCGACCTGCGCACCCTGCGGATCGTGGCCAGCCGCGACAGCCACTTCAGCGTCCAGAAGTCCGCGCGGCTGCTCGGGCTCGGCGACGCCGCCGTGGTGACCGTGCCCACCGACGGCGACCGCCGGATGGACGTCGGCGCCCTCGGGCGCGCGCTCGCGCTCATCGCCGACGCCGGCGACGTGCCGATGGCGGTCGTCGCGACCGCGGGCACGACCGACTTCGGCGCGATCGACCCGCTCCCCGAGGTCGCCGCGCTCTGCGAGGGGTACGGCGCCTGGCTGCACGTCGATGCGGCGTACGGCGGCGGCCTGCTGGTCTCCCCTACCCGCCGGCACCTCCTGCACGGCGTTGACCGAGCCGACTCGGTCACCATCGACTACCACAAGACCTGGTTCCAGCCGGTGTCCGCGAGCGCGCTCGTCGTGCGCGACGGGCGCGACCTGCGGCACGTCACGTGGCACGCCGACTACCTCAACCCCCACGACGCCGCGCACCCCAACCAGGTCGACAAGAGCCTGCAGACGACCCGCCGCTTCGATGCGCTCAAGCTCTGGATGACGCTGCGCGTGATGGGACCCGACCGGATCGGCGAGTACGTCGACGCGGTGGTCGACCTCGCCGCGCAGGTCGGCGCCGCGCTCGACGCCGACCCGGCGGTCGAGCTCGCCGCGACGCCGCAGCTGAGCACGATCGTCTTCCGACCGGCCGGCCTCACCGAGGCAGACGCCGAGCGGCTGCTCCCCGAGATCCGGGAGCGGCTCTACGCGAGCGGCCGGGCGATGGTCGCGGCCACCCGCACCGACGGGCGCCGCTGGCTGAAGCTCACGCTGCTCAACCCGATGGCGACCCGCGACGACGTCCTCGCGATCGTCGGTGCCGTCGTCGAGGCGGGCGACCGGCTGCAGGAGGCGGTCGCATGAGCCGGGTCCACGACGTCGTCGGCATCGGCCTCGGCCCGTTCAACCTCGGCCTGGCCTGCCTCGCCGACCCGGTCGACGACCTCGACGGCCTGTTCCTCGAGGCCCGCGACGACTTCTCCTGGCACCCCGGGATGATGCTCGACGACGCCACGCTCCAGGTGCCGTTCCTGGCCGACCTGGTCACGATGGCCGACCCGGCCTCGCGCTGGTCGTTCCTGAGCTACCTCAAGGAGACCGGCAACCTCTACCCGTTCTACATCCGCGAGTCGTTCTACCCGCTCCGCCGTGAGTACGACGACTACTGCCGCTGGGCGGCCGCTCGTCTCGGCTCCGTGCGGTTCGGCCAGCGGGTGACCGCGGTCGAGCACGACGGGGCGGCGTACGTCGTGCGCACCGCCACCGACACCCACCGCGCCCGGAAGCTCGTGCTCGGGGTCGGCACGACGCCGCGGGTGCCGGAACCCCTGCAGGGCCTGGGGATCCACTCGTCGGAGTACCTCGACCACAAGGCCGAGCTGCAGCGGCTCGACTCGATCACGATCGTCGGCAGCGGGCAGAGCGCGGCCGAGATCTACCGCGACCTGCTGCTGGAGAGTCCCCAGCACGGCTACCGGTTGACCTGGCTCACCCGCAGCCCGCGGTTCTTCCCGATGGAGTACACCAAGCTCACCCTCGAGATGACGTCGCCGGAGTACGCGTCGTACTTCCACGGGCTGCCCGAGCCCACGCGCGACCGGCTGGTCCGGGACCAGCGCTCGCTCTACAAGGGCATCAGCGCCGACCTGGTCGACGAGATCTTCGACCTGCACTACCGGCTGCGCGTGCAGGGCGACGGACCGCACACCACGCTGCTGACCAACACGACGGTGACTGGCGGCTCCGGCGACCAGCTGACCTGCCGCCACGACGAGACCGGCGACGAGTTCACGCTCACCACCCAGGGCCTGGTCCTGGCGACCGGGTACGCCGCCACGGTGCCGACGTTCCTCGACCCGGTCCGCGACCGGATCCGGTGGGACTCGCAGGGACGGTTCGCGGTCTCAGCGCAGTACGCCGTCGACGTCCACGGCAGCGAGATCTTCGTGCAGAACGCCGAGGAGCACACCCACGGCCTGGTCGCGCCCGACCTCGGCATGGGCGCCTACCGCAACTCGGTGATCCTGGCGGCGCTGACCGGCCGCGAGGTGTACCCGATCGAGAAGCGGATCGCCGTCCAGACGTTCGGGGCACCGCGATGAGGACGACGATCGAGCCCCTCGACCTGGATGCGCACCTCGCCCTCGTGCACGCGTGGGTCACCCACCCACGCTCGGCGTTCTGGCAGATGCAGGGTGCGACGCCCGCCGACGTCGAGCGCGAGTACCGCCTCGTCGAGGACAGCCCGCACCACCACGCCTGGCTCGGCCGGGTCGACGGGGTGCCGGCGTTCCTCGCCGAGACCTACGACCCGTTCCACTCCGAGCTGGGCGGCCTGCCCGAGCTGCGCCCCGGCGACCTCGGGATGCACGTGCTGGTCGCCCCGCCCGAGCAGCCGGTGCGCGGCTACACCCGCACGGTCTTCCGGGCCGTGCTCGACCACTGCTTCGCCGACGCGTCCGTACGCCGGGTCGTCGTGGAGCCGGACTCCCGCAACGACAAGATCCGCGCGCTCAACCGGGCGTTCGGGTTCCGGGAGCTGCGCACCATCACCCTGCCCACCAAGGAGGCGACCTTGTCCGTCCTGGATCGTGACCACCTGACCCCCGAGAACCTCGAGCGTGCGCAGCGGCACCTGGTGGCCAAGGCGATCGCGGAGTTCGCGCACGAGCGCCTTCTGTCACCGGCACCCGATGGGGACCGGTGGCTCCTGACGACGCCGGCGGGCGACACGACGTACTCGTTCCGCGCCAGCCGGCTCGCCCTCGACCACTGGGCCGTCGAGCCCGCGTCGCTCGAGCGGTCGGTCAAGGACCAGCCCGCGCCGCTCGACGCGCAGGAGCTCGTCGTGGAGCTCGCCGAGGTGCTCGGTATCCCGGACCCGCTGCTGCCGACCTACCTGGAGGAGGTCGCCGCGACCCTGGCGGCGGCGTGCTGGAAGCTGACGCACTCCACCGCGAGCGTCGACGACCTGCTCACCGCCGACCACCAGACCGTGGAGGCCGCGATGACCGAGGGGCACCCCGGGTTCGTCGCGAACAACGGGCGCGTCGGGTTCGGCGCCGACGACTACGCGGCCTACGCCCCGGAGACCGGCAGCACCGTGCGGCTGCACTGGCTGGCGGCGCGGCGCGAGCACACCCACCTCTCGGGCGACCCGAGCGTCCAGGACACGCGGGTGCTGCTGGACGCGGGCCTGGACCCGGAGGAGTACCTCCTCATCCCCGTGCACCCGTGGCAGTGGCGGAACAAGATCGCGATCACGTTCGCACCCGAGCTGGCGCGCGGAGACCTGGTGCACCTCGGCGAGAGCGCCGACGAGTACCGCGCGCAGCAGTCGATCCGCACGTTCGCCAACGTGACCCGGCCCGAGCAGCCGTTCGTGAAGACCGCGCTGTCGATCCAGAACATGGGGTTCATGCGCGGGCTGTCGCCGCGCTACATGGCGGCCACGCCGGCGATCAACGCGTGGGTCCACGACCTGGTGTCGTCCGACCCGACCCTGCAGGAGTGCGGGTTCTCGGTGCTGCGCGAGCACGCCGCGATCGGCTTCACCGGAGACGCGTACCACCGGGCCGGGGTGCGCTCGCCGTACCAGAAGATGATCGCGGCGCTGTGGCGCGAGAGCCCGGCTCCGCGGGCCGGGGAGGCTGAGCGGCTGGTCACGATGGCCGCGCTGCTGCACCGCGACGACGACGGCCGGTCGCTGGCCGCCGCGATGATCACCGCGTCGCCCCTGGACCCCGCGGCCTGGGTGCGGGCGTACCTGAGCTGCTACGTGCGGCCGATCGTGCACTGCCTGCTCGCGCACGACCTGGCGTTCATGCCGCACGGCGAGAACCTCATCCTCGTGCTGCGTGACCAGGTGCCGGTGCGCGCGCTGATGAAGGACATCGGCGAGGAGGTCTGCGTGATGGACGGCCGCCGGCCGGTGCCGGAGGAGGTCGAGCGGATCCGCGCGGACGTCGAGCCGGACGTGCGCGCCCTCGCGCTGCACACCGACGTGTTCGACGGGGTGCTGCGGCACCTCGCCGCGATCCTGCACACCGACGGCGTGCTCGACCAGGACGCGTTCTGGGCCGAGGTCGCGCGCTGCCTGCGCGAGCACGCCGAGGAGCACCCGGAGCTCGCCGAAGCGGTGGCGACGTACGACTTCCACCGCGCGGAGTTCCGGCACTCGTGCCTGAACCGGCTGCAGCTGCGCAACACCGTGGAGA
The DNA here is from genome assembly GCF_039541135.1 of Nocardioides caricicola. Classification (NCBI taxonomy): domain Bacteria; kingdom Bacillati; phylum Actinomycetota; class Actinomycetes; order Propionibacteriales; family Nocardioidaceae; genus Nocardioides; species Nocardioides caricicola. The sequence goes on from NZ_BAABFQ010000003.1 coordinate 926,962, forward strand.
TGGTGGACATCGCCGACCAAAGCCAGTCGCTGATCTACGCGGGGACGCTGCATAATCCGGTCGCATGACCTCCCGACTGACCGAGATCGCGTTCGACTGTGCCGACCCCGCCGCCCTCGCCGAGTTCTGGTGCGCGGCCCTCGGGTACGTCGTCGTCGACGCCGAGGAGCAGGTCGTCGAGATCGCGCCCTCGAAGGTCCCCGACGCCGAGCTGGTCGAGGCGTTCCGGCGCGGCCCGGCCGACCCGTCGCTGATCTTCATCCAGGTGCCCGAGGGCAAGTCGGCCAAGAACCGCCTGCACCTCGACATCTCGCCGGTCGACTGCACGCACGCCGAGGAGGTGGCGCGGATGGAGTCGCTCGGCGCGCGCCGGGCCGACCTGCCGCGCGCGGAGAACCAGTCGTGGACGGTCATGCTCGACCCGGAGGACAACGAGTTCTGCGTGCTGCGCAGTCTCGCTCCGGGCGAGTTCAGCCTGTGAACCCAGCTGGGACTGGGCACTCGGTCCTGCAGGTCCCGGTGCCGCAGCTCGAGGAGTTCGTGCGGGCGCGGACGATCCACCACGACGCGTCGTACCTCTCCTCCGACCCGGCCTACACCCACGCGCACGTCACGGCGCTCGGGCCGTTCGCCCCGACGCTCACCGAGGACGTCGCGCGACGGGTGGCCGCCGTCGCCGCTGCGACCGAGCCGTTCACGTTCGTGCTGAAGCCCGTGGTCGGCCGGTTCGCCGACGGCATCCTGCACCTGCGCCCCGAGCCGGACGAGGCCTTCCGCGACCTGACCGCGCGACTGGTCGCGGAGTTCCCCGAGTTCCCGCCGTACGGCGGGACGTTCGAGCCGGTCCCGCACCTGACGCTCGACCTGGCGACCGCCGAGGTCACCGCCGAGTCGACGCTGGCGCTGATCGGCGCCGCGCTGCCCGCCACGTGCCGCGCCGAGCGGGTCGACCTCGCGTGGTACGAGCCGCACCGGACCCGCGCGATCGCGTCCTGGACGTTAGGTTGTGGTCCATGCGACGTCTCGGTGCGCTGATCATCGCCGTCCTGCTCGTGCTCGGCCTGGCGCCGGCGGCCGGTGCGGGAGGCGACCCGCGGTGGGTGTTCTACACGAAGGACAAGACCCGCTACACCTCGCCGTGGTTCCACGGCGGGCACCGGATCATGATCCCGTTCGGCTGCACCTCCGCGCCGTACTACTCCCCCGACCCGCGGTGCAGCGACGGCCGCGGCTTCCACCACGGCCTGGACATCGCGATGGAGTGCGGGACGCCGCTCTACGCGCGGTTCCGCGCGCGTGTGGTCTCGAACGACTCGCTCGGCTCGGCGTACGGCGTGAACCCGGTGCTGCTGCGCAACCGCAAGCGGCACTTCGACCTGGTCATCGGGCACACCGAGAAGGTCTACGTCCGCGAGGGCCAGGTGGTGCGCGCCGGCACCATGTTCGCGCGCGCTAACGACAGCGGGGCACCCGACGGCTGCCACCTGCACTTCGAGCAGCGCGCGGTCGGCGGTGGCCTGTCCACCGCGGTCTGGCCCCGCAAGCTGCTCGACCTCACCCCGAGGCGGCGATGAGCGACGTGCTGTCGCGGTTCCTCGACGCCGAGGGCCGGTTGCACACGATCCCGTCGAAGCGCGCCAAGCTGCTCGTGGTGCTCGACCACGTCGCGCAGGTCTTCGAGCCCGGGCAGCGCTACGCGGAGGCGGAGGTGAACCTGGTGCTCGGCCGGATCCACCCCGACCACGCCGCGCTGCGGCGCTACCTGGTCGAGAACGGCTTCTTGGACCGCGAGGCCGGTGTCTACTGGCGCAGTGGCGGCACCGTCGATGTCTGACGCCGCGGAGCTGCGCGACCTCGACTGGTACGGCGACGACCTCGGCGCGGCGTCGTACTCCGGAGTGACGTTCGTCGACGTCGACCTCAGCGAGGTCGTCACGCGGGGAGCGACGTTCGAGAGCTGCACCTTCCACAACTGCCGCTTCAACTCGTCGACCCACGTCGCGTCGGCGTTCGTGGCCTGCGACTTCCGGCGCTGCAGCTTCTTCGACGCGATGTTCGACGGCTGCAAGCTGAACGGCTCGGTGTTCGCCGAGTGCACGCTGCGCCCGATCTCGGTGCGCGGCGGGCAGTGGCGCGGCGTGACGCTCCGCGGCGCCAACCTCGCGCGCCTCGAGCTCGCCGACCTCGACCTGCGCGAGGCCGACCTGTCGATGGCCGACCTCACCGGCACGTCGCTGCGCGGCGCCCGGCTCGGTGGCGCCACCCTGCGCGACGCGAACCTCGCCGACGCCGACCTGCGCGGCGCGATGCTCGACGGCGTGGACCTGTCCGCGGCGCGGTTGCACGACACCCGGCTCGACCTCGGTGGCGCGGTGCTGCTCGCGGAGCTGCACGGCGCGGTCGTCGACACCGCCTAGGTCGACCTCGTCGCGTCGACCCGGGCCAACACCCGGGAGAACACCTCGGAGGCGGTGCGGAGGTCGACGTCATGGGTCGGTGTCGCGGGGACGAGCTCGTCAGCCTCGGGCAGTCCGGCGTGCGCGGCGATCAGCGCGCACGTCCGGGTCGCCACCTCGACCGGCCCGGGCTCCAGGCTCCAGACCAGCTCGAAGGCCCGGTCCCGGTCGCGGATGGCTTCCTGGCCGGGGATCTCCCACGCAACCAAGGCGACCCCGAATCCCGGGTCGGCCGCCACGACGATCCACTCCCATCGCACCGGGGCGTCCGTGGGTGTGCGCAGCACGCGCACACCGGTGTCCGGTGTCGGAGCGCCGTCCGCCGGCTCCTCCACGAAGACGACCACGGACCTCGCGCGACGCGCGAGCTCCTGCCACCGCGGCAGGGGGATCGTCAGGTGCCGCACCTGCTGGAAGCCGCCGAACAGGACCGGGTGATCACAACGCGCGGCGATCTCGTCCTCGAGGGCGTGGCTCAGCGCGCTCAGGGTCTGCTTGCGCACGCGGACCGCCGGCAGTGTGGGATGTCGTCTCCGCACCGCTAGATAGACCGACAGTGGCAGACCGTCGGGTCGCGTTGGCTCCTGCGCCACCTGACCATCGTCACGCGGCGGGCGCTCCCGGTCGAGAGCCCGAGGAACATTTCCCGGGTCAGCCGGCAGCCCTGCGGACCAGCTCCTCGATCCTCTCGGCGTCGGCGTCCGTCAGGGTCGTGATGGCGTACTCCGTCGGCCACATGGTCCCGTCGTCGAGGTGGGCGCCGTCGTTGAAGCCGAGGTTCGAGTAGCGGTTGCCGAACTTCGAGGCCGGCTTGAAGAAGATGATCGCCTTGCCGTCGCGGCAGTACGCCGGCATCCCGTACCACGTCTTCGGGTCGAGCTCGGGCGCCACCGCGGTCACGATCGCGTGGATGCGCTCGGCCAGGACCCGGTCCTCGTCGGGCATCTCGGCGATCTTGTCGAGCTGGTTCTGGAGGTCGTCGGCCTTCTTCGCCCCCTTCTTGCCCTCGGCGCGCAGCTCCTCGGCACGCGCCTTCATCGCATCGCGCTCGGCCTGGCTGAATCCCTCGGTCTGCTTGGTCTTCTGGGTCGTGGTCATGACCACCACGCTAGGAACTGCTCAGCGGCGGCGCTTCTCGATTCCTGACCGGTCCGCGACGCGCACGCGGATGCCGTCGAGGACGATCCCCAGACCGACCGCGAAGTCGGACTCCGTGCGGGGATCGTCCTCGAGGGCGCCGGCACTGCCGGCCTGCAGGTGGGTCTGCTCGTCGGTCACGTGACCGAACACGAAGTGCAGCAGCGTGCGGGCCGCGGTCGGCACCAGCGCTGGGTCGAGGCCGCCGTCGGCGAGCGCAGCCGTGAGCTCGTCGTACGGCGTCCGCGCGCCGAGGCCGAAGGAGTACGCCGTCGCGACCAGCTCGGCGCCGTCGCGGTAGGCGAGCATCGCGTCGCGCAGTCCCGAGCAGATCGAGACCACGCGCTCGTGCCACGGGTCCGGGCGCTGCCCGCGCGCGCCGCGGGCGAGGATCTCGTCGGCGACCGCGGCGAGCAGCAGCTGCTTGTTCGCGAAGTGGTGGTAGAGCGCGCTCGGCTGCACACCGAGCTCCGCGCCGAGGCGGCGCATGGTGAGGTCGGCGAGGCCGTAGGTGTCGAGGACGCCGAGCGCCTGGTCGACCACGTCCGTGCGGCGGTAACGCATGTCACACCCTTCGTACTGCCCGGTCACCGTTGACCTGTCGAGAGTCCGAACCCTAACCTGAACGCCGTTCACCTGACCAGCGTTCAGGTGTTCCCCGAGACGGACGGCGAAGGAACAATCATGGCCATGGCAGAGACCACCCCCACCTCGACCGAGGCACCGGCGAAGCGGCGTAACAAGACGACGACCGACCTCGCGCTGATCGCCTCGTTCGCGGCGCTGATCTCGGCCTGCGCCTACATCGGCGGCATCCCCACCGGTGGCTCCGGGATCCCGATCACCCTGCAGACGTTCGGCGTCATGCTCGCCGGCTGCGTGCTCGGCCCGGCCCGCGGGTTCCTCGCGGTGTCGCTGTACCTGCTGCTCGGCGCGATCGGGCTGCCGGTCTTCGCCGACCACTCCTCCGGCTTGGGCGTCTTCAGCAGCGCCAGCGCCGGCTACCTGATCGCGTTCCCGTTCGCCGCCGCGCTCGCCGGGTTCCTGGTGAAGTACGTCGCGCGAGAGAACCGCACCCGCGCCGTCTACGTCTTCTTCTGCTCCCTGGCCGGCAGCGTCCTCGTGATCCACCCGCTCGGCATCATCGGCATGAAGCTGTACTTCGACGTCTCCTGGCACGAGGCGTTCACCTACGACACGCCGTACTGGATCGGCGACCTGCTGAAGACCACCCTGGTCGCGCTGGTCGCGGCCGAGGTGCACCGCGCCTTCCCATGGCTGCTGAGCCGACGCTGATCACGTTCGCAGCCGCGGGGGTCAGCGTCTCGACCCCGACCGGCGACAAGGTCCTCCTCGAGCCCACGACGCTCGAGCTGACCGAGCACCGGATCGGCGTGATCGGCGCCAACGGGTCCGGGAAGTCGACCCTGGCACGGATGATCAACGGGCTCGTGACCGCGACGACGGGGCAGGTCCTGGTCGACGGCCTGGACGTGGCGAAGCAGGGAGCCGCCGTACGCCGCAAGGTCGGGTTCTGCTTCACCGACCCGGCCGCGCAGCTGGTGATGCCGACCTGTGTCGAGGACGTCGAGCTGTCGCTGCGGCGTACGGTCAAGAAGGCGTCGGAGCGCCGTGCCCGGGCACTCGAAGTCCTGGAGCGGTTCGGCCTCGAGCACCGCGCCGACGTCAGCGTGCATGCGATCTCCGGCGGGCAGCGCCAGCTGCTCGCGCTGGCCGGTGTGCTCGCCACCGACCCCGCGATCGTGGTGGCCGACGAGCCCACGACGCTGCTCGACCTCGCGAACACACGCCGGGTCGCCGACCTGCTGTTCGGGTTGGAGCAGCAGCTGGTGCTGGTGACCCACGACCTCGAGCAGGCGCGCCGCTGCGACCGCGTGATCGTGGTCGAGGACGCCCGCGTCCGCTTCGACGGCCCAGCGGAGGCCGCCGTCGCCGACTACCTGGCGTCGGTCGCATGAGCGCCACCGACCTCGTCGGCGTCTACCAGCCCGGGAGCTCGATCCTGCACCGGTTGCCGGTCGGGGTGAAGCTGGGCGGGCTCGCCGGGTTCAGCCTGGCGATCGTGCTCGTGCGCAGCATGCCCGCGTCCTGGGTCTTCCTGGCGGTCGCCCTGCTGATCGCCCTGCTCGCGCAGATCCGGCTGGCGACCCTGCTGCGGGCCGCCCGCCTGGTGCTGCTGATGGCAGTCTTCATCGCGGCGCTGCAGTGGTTCTGGAGCGGGCCGGACAAGGCGATCGAGACGGTCGTCGACCTGCTCGCCCTGTCGCTGGCTGCCGTCGTCGTCAGCGCGACGACGCCGGTCAACGAGATGCTCGACGCGTTCATCCGCTGGATCACGCCGCTGCGGCGCGTCGGCGTCGACCCGGACCGGGTGGCTCTCACCATCGGCCTCGCGATCCAAGCCCTCCCCGGCACCATCGCGCTCGCCTACGAGACCCGCGACGCGGCCCGGGCGCGTGGCCTCGGCCGGCACCCGCGGTCGTACCTCACGCCGTTCGTGATCCGCGTGGTCGCCCGCGCTCAGGAGACCGGCGACGCGTTGCACGCACGCGGGATCGGTGAGGACTAGTCAGTCCGCGACGACAGCCAGGCGCGACCACGGGCAGTGGAGGCACGCGACAACCAGGCGTCCTGGACGACCTCGGCGAGCTCGTCGTACGACAGCTCCCCGATCCGGCTGCCGCGCAGCAGGACCGACTTGTGGCCGTTGAAGTGCGGGGTCGTGAAGAACGGCGTCGACTCGTCGAGCACGAGGGCCTCCTTGTCCTGCTCCTCGGCGACCCAGAAGACGATGACGTCGTCGTACCGCTCCCCGGTCTCGGGGTCGAACGCGTCCGGCCGTGGATTGCGGAAGAAGATGAACGACTTGCCGCCGACCTGATAGACGGGGTTCGCCTTCTCCGGGTCGTGCACGGTCACGTGCGGCATCGCGAGCGCGAGCGCGTGCACGTCCTCGATCCGGGCCTGGCGCATGCCGATTACGGTAGCCGCGTGCAGATCACAGCGAACGGCATCGACCTCGAGGTCCGCACCGCCGGGCCGGCGGACGGCCCGCCGCTCGTGCTGCTCCACGCCCTCGGCAAGGACGCGGCGGACTGGGACCCGATCGTCCCGGCCCTGGCCGAGCACTGGCGGGTGCTGGCCGTCGACCTGCGCGGGCACGGTGCGAGCGACCACCCGGGCGAGTACTCGCTCGAGCTGATGCGCGACGACGTGCTCGCGCTGCTCGACGCGCTCGACCTCGACCGGATCGACCTGATCGGCCACTCGCTCGGCGGCTTCGTCGCCCACCTCGTCGCCCAGCACGCGCCGGACCGCGTCGCCAGGCTGGTGCTCGAGGACGTGACCGCGCCGCTCCCCCGGTCGGTGCCGCCGCCGGAGCGCCCGGACGGCGAGCTCGCGTTCGACTGGGACATGGTGCTCGCCGTCCGCCGCCAGATCGACGACCCGGACCCCGCCTGGCTCGACGGGCTCGGGCGGATCACCGCGGAGACGCTCGTCGTGTACGGCGGCGCACCGAGCCCGATGCCGCGCGAGCGGGTCGAGGAGATCGTGCGCCGGATCCCGAAGGCGCAGATGGCGACGATCGAGGCGGGGCACCTCGTGCACGCGGCCGAGCCCGAGCGGTTCACGGCCGTCGTGCTCGACTTCCTTCAGCCCGCGTAGACCCCGAGAAGCACCACGGGGACGGCCGGCGCGAATCCCACGAGCAGCACGACGCCCAGCTCGGCACGTCGCATCCACCCGAAGGCGCAGGCCGCGACCGCTACCACCAGGCCGAGGACGATCGGCCCGCCACCGAGCATGTTCGTGGCCCAGGTGAGTCCGGCAGCGATCGCGAGCAGGTAGCCGACCGGCGCGGGTCGCGGCCGGCCGAGCATCGTCAGGGCCAGCGCGGCCAGGATCAGCGCGGCGCCGGCGTACCAGATGGCGTGACCGACGACCTCGTCCCAGAGGTGGGCGGTGTCGCTCGGGTGCGCGTTGTAGATGGAGTTCGCGGCGAGGTGGATGCCGTGTCCGGTGAGGTACAGGACCGACCCGGCGCCGAACCACAGCCAGGCGCGCTGGGTCGCGGGCGCGTCCCGCATCGTGAAGGCGGCGGGGACGAGCACCGCCCACGGGACGAGGAGGTCGATCCAGTCCGCCCACCGGGTCTGGTCCGGCCCGTCGCCGAGACCCTCCGGCAGCAGGCCGAGGTGGTGGACGACGGCGTACGAGAGGGCCGTGACCGCCAGCCACCGTGAGTACATGGCCGCCAGCATGCCGGTTCCGTCAGCCGGCGTACGGCACCTCGACCTGCCAGTCGGCGACGACCTGGTGCGCGGCGGACCAGAGCGCGTCCGCGACGTTGTCGGGCGTGAACGCGCCCTCCGTCGACAGCGTGCCGCGCACGGTCACCGTGACCGCGCGGATGCCGTCCGGGGCGAGGGTCGCGTCGAGGCTGCGGACCAGGTTGCGCACGCCCGCTTTCTGCACGCCGAGCGACGCGGCGCGGTTCCAGGGCTTGTCGGCCGCCATGCTGCCGGTGACTGTGACCCGGCCACCCCCGGACATGAAGGGGCGGGCGGCCTGGACGGCGGTCAGCAGCGCGCCGACACCGAGCGCGACGTCCTCGAGCAGCTCGGGCACGGTGAGCTCGAGCGGGTCCTTCTCCCGGAACGCGCTGGGATTGAAGTGCAGGACGTCGATGCGGTCGGCGAACCCGCCGAAGCGCTGGATCGCCGCGGTCGTGGCCTCGGCGTCCGTCACGTCGACGACCGTCCGCCCGACCGCGGCACCGAGCGCCTCGAGCTCGCCGGCGAGCTGCACCAGCTGCTCCCCGTCGGTGCCGAGCAGGCCGACGTCGTACCCCTCGCGCGCGAACCGGCGCGCCACCGATCCACTCACACCGGGTCCGGCTCCGACGACGACGATCACGGGACGGGTCACGGGACGACTCTTCACCAGACGTCGCCGTCGCGCCAGTCGCACGCGACAGGTGCGTCGAGATCGAGCACGACGGCGCCGGGGAGGACGTACACGGAGTCGTCGTCATCCTCGGTGCGCACCAGGCCGTCGGGCGAGATCGCCGAGGTGGGACCACGCCAGCGCAGCCAGCCACGCGCCTCGTACAACGCCACGCCCTCGTCGGAGGCGCTCAGTGCGAGCAGGTCGTACGCCGGCGCGAGCTCCTCGAGCGACGCCATGACGGCCGATCCCAGCCCGGCGCGGCGGTGCTCGGGATGCACGGCGACGGCCTCGACGTACCCGCACGAGAGGGCACGGCCGGCGACCAGGAGCCGGCGCTGCACCACCGCGCCGTGCGCGACCAGCCCGCGCTGGTTGCGGACCGTGACGTGCATGCCGCCGAGGGCGTGGGCCCAGTCGTGGGCGTCGAAGTCACCCTCGAACGCCACCTCCATCAGGCCACGGACCTCGGCGAGCTCCGCGTCGGTCAGCTCCCCGGTGTGGCAGCGGCGCACCGTCACCACAGGGGCGGCCTCCGCTCGAGCCACGGTGCGGCCGCCTCGACCTGCGCCGACAGCGCGAGCAGCAGCGCCTCCTCCGCGGGCCGGGCGGCGAGCATCACGCCCACCGGGAGGCCCTCCGGCGTCCAGTGGAGCGGCAGCGAGACCGCCGGCATGCCGGTCACGTTCCACGCCGAGGTCCACGGCGTGAACGCCTTCTGGGCCTCGAAGTCGGCCGCCGGGTCGGCGTCGTCGCGCATCGCCCCGACCGGGACCGGCGGGGTCGCCAGGGTCGGGGTGAGCACGGCGTCGTACGGCGCGAGCGCGGTCAGCGCGGCCGCGGCGTAGCGGCGGATCGCGCCGATCGCCAGGCCGAACTCCGGCGCGCTGACCGCCCGGCCACGCTCGCTGAGCCAGCGGGTCAACGGCCGGACAAGGTGCTCCCTCTCCGGCGGCACGACCGACAGCGCGGTCAGCACCGCCCAGCAGGTCTCGAACGTCGAGACCGCCTCGCGCGGCAGCGGCACCTCGATGTCGACCACCTCGTGGCCCAGCGACTCCAGCAGCCGCGAGGCGTCCTCGTACGCCGTCACGCACGCGGGGTCGACGGCGACGTCGGTGATCACTGGTTCGATGAAGCGAGCGACCCGGAGCCGCCCCGGGTCGCGGTCGCAGGACGACAGGAAGGTCTCGGAAGGAGGTGGCGCCCAGGACGGATCCCCCACCCGACGACCGGCGAGCACGTCGAGCATCGCCGCCGCGTCGCGCACGGTCCGGGCGATCGGCCCGGCCGTCGCCAAACCCACCGGGTCGCCGTACATGGGGTGACCACTGATCCGCCCGCGGCTGGGCTTGAGGCCGAACAGCCCGCAGCAGGAGGCGGGGATCCGGATCGAGCCGCCACCGTCGGAGCCCTGGGCCAACGGCACCAGGCCGGCCGCGACCGCGGCGGCCGCGCCGCCCGACGAGCCGCCCGCGGTGCGGGTGCGGTCCCACGGGGTCACCGCCGGCGGGGCGACGTCCGGCTCGGTGTAGCACGGCGAGCCGAACTCCGGGGTGTTGGTCTTGCCGAGGCTGACCAGCCCGGCCTCCTCGATCGACTGCGTCACCCCGTCGGACACCTCGGGGACGAAGTCGGCGAACGCCGCGGAGCCGAACGTCGTGCGGACCCCGGCCGTCAGGTTGAGGTCCTTGATCGCGGTGGGCACACCCCACAGCGGCGTGTGCGGCTCCGACACCGCGAGGGTCGCGGTCAGCTCGGTCGCCCGGTCGCGCGCCAGGTCGGGCGTGAGCGTGACGAACGCGCCGACCGAGTCGAGCCGGTCGGCGCGTTCGAGGTAGTGGTCGGTCAGCTCGAGCGGCGACACCTCGCGGCGTCGTACCAGCTCGCCCTGCTCGACCGCGGTCAGGTCATGGAGTTCGGCCACGACCCGACGGTAGCGCTCAGGCGGCGCTGGACTCGGTGTCGTAGTCGGCCAGCACCCGCACGGCGTTGGTCAGCTTGGCCAGCACGTCGGGGTCGGTGAGCACGTCGACCTCCAGGGCCGACTGCGAGACGGTGACGTCCTCGACCGGGACGGCGCCGGCGATCTTGGCGGACTTCAGCGCGTCCTCGTGCGCCCACTTGCCGCCGTACGGCGTCGGGGTCGCACCCACCACGCCGAACGGCTTGCCGAAGACCGCACCCTGGCCGTAGGGCCGCGAGACCCAGTCGATGGCGTTGTTGAGGACGGCCGGCATCGTCGCGTTGTACTCCGGGGTGACCGCGAGGACGCGGTCGGCACGGCCGATCTGGTCGCGCAGCCGCGCGGCGGCGGCCGGGATGTCACTCGGGTTGTCGAGGTCCTCGTTGTAGAACGGCACCTGGTCGAGACCGTCGACGATCTCGACGGTGACGCCCTCCGGAGCCTGGGCGACCAGGATCTCGGCGAGCTTGCGGTTCGTGGACTCGGCGCGGAGGCTGCCGACGAGGACGGCGATCGTGGTGTCAGTCATGCCGGGCTAAACGGACTATGGTCCGTTTTCTATTCCAGGGCACCGCGTGGTCGCGGTCACTAGGGTGGCGGCGATGCCCGAGCCCGTCCTCCTCCCCCTCGCCGACACGCCCCCGGCCGAGCGCCGTGACGCCGCACGCAACCGGGTCGCGCTGCTCGAGGCGGCCGAGCGGCTGGTCGCCGCGCATGGCGTGGCGGGGGTGACCATGGACGCGGTCGCCCACGAGGCCGGGGTCGGCAAGGGCACGGTCTTCCGGCGCTTCGAGTCGCGCGAAGGGCTGATGGCGGCGCTGCTCAACCACTCCGAGACCGAGTGGCAGGCCGCGGTGATCTCCGGGCCGCCGCCGCTCGGTCCCGGCGCCGACCCGTGGGACCGGCTGCTCGCGTTCGGGCGCTCGCGCCTGGAGACCACGATCGTGCACGCCGAGCTGATTCGCGCCGCGGGCCGCGCCAGCACCCGGTCGACCGCGGCCTACTCGTTCATCGCGATGCACGTGCGCTACCTGCTCGCCGAGCTCGGCGTCACCGGCGACCTGCAGCTGCTCGCGATCGCACTGCTGGCGCCGCTGGAGGCGCCGATCCTGGACCAGGTCGAGCTCGACGGCATCCCGGTCGACCGGGTCTACGCCGGCTGGGTGGACCTGGCCAGCAGGATCGTCGGTCAGGGCAGGTAGCGCCGCGCGCCGGCGTACTCCTCGGCGTAGCCCGGGGTCGAGGTCGCGATGACCTCGACGGTCTGACCGGTGCCCGGGCTGTGCACCATGCGGCCGTGCCCGACGTACATCGAGACGTGGTGCACCTTGCCGTCGGTCGCATAGAACTGCAGGTCCCCGGGGCGCGGAGGCCTGGCCGCGGCGCCGTTCTCGGACTGGGGCGAGGAGTCCCGCGGGATCGTGATGCCGTGCACGCGGTAGTCGAGAGAGGTCAGGCCCGAGCAGTCGAGCCCGAACCCGGACGTGCCGGCCCACAGGTACGGCAGGCCGCGGAACATCTTCGCGGTCCGCACCAGGCTGGCGCGGGTGGGCGCCAGCGCAGGCCGGCCGGCGGCATGGAGGGCGACCGCGCTGCGGGACAGCCGGGCGACCACGCCGCCGGGCGCCGAGACGCGCACGAACTCGGCCGTCGTCCCGACGACGGGCAGCTCGGTGCCGAAGCTGATCCGCTCCAGCCGTTCGGCCTCGTCGGTGTCCGCGCGGAGCCACGTCAGGCGGGTCACCACGGTCGCGTGCCGGCGCTCCCGAACGGGTGCCTCGCCGGCCAGCTGGCGGACCGGCACCCAACCCGGGTAGCCGCGGGGATCCTGCGGAGTGGGCTGCGACGGGACGACGACCTTGGCCCAGCCCGGCGAGCTCTTCGGCAGCTCGAGCACGACGACCCGGTCCCCCAGCAGCGCCTGGGTGTCCGAGCGGCCACCGAGCGCCCGCCGCTGGTCGGTCGTCATGTCGTCGAGCCACCGGCTGATCCGCGCCGGGTTCTCCAGGGCCGGGGCGTCGACCGCGCGCGGGCTCTCGGGCGAGCGCCACACGGTGGCCACGGAGACCGAGACCCACGCGGGCCGGCCCACCCTCAGCGGAGCTTCGGCGCCCCGCGCCGGGGAGTCGGCGGAGAAGGTCGCCCGGTCGTCAGGTCGCGCGGAGGGAGAGTCCGGAGCGGCGCAGCCGACCAGCACGAGCGCCGTGCCGATCCCGAGCGCCACCGTCCGCAGGACCCTGTCCTTCATACCTCCACGCTCCCTCGTTGCCTCGGACCTGGACAGGGCCGAAGGTCACGCCCCCTGGCGGCGCAGCCCGAAGGTGAGCCCGTCGACCAGTGCGCCCCAGGACGCTTCGATCACGTTCGCACCGACGCCGACCGTGACCCACGACGACTCGCCGTCGGTGGTCTCGATCAGCACCCGCGTGATCGCGTCGGTGCCGTGGCCCTGGTCGAGGATGCGCACCTTGTAGTCGATGAGCTCGAACTTCGAGACCCCCGGGTACGCCTGCCCGATCGCCTCGCGCAGCGCGTGGTCGAGCGCGTTGACCGGGCCGTTGCCCTCGCCGGTCTGCACGTAGCGCACACCATCGGCGCGCAGCTTGACCGTCGCCTCGGAGATGGCGTCATCGCCGGGCCGGGTCTCGGTGATGACGCGCCACGACTCGACGTCGAAGTACGACGGGCGCACGCCCTCCACCTCCTCGACCAGCAGCAGCTCGAACGACGCGTCGGCGGCCTCGAACGTGTAGCCGCGGTTCTCCAGCACCTTCACCCGCTCGGTGATCCGGGTGACCAGCTCGCGGTCGCCGGACAGGTCGAAGCCGAGCTCGCGACCCTTCAGCTCGATCGACGCGCGCCCGGCCATGTCGGAGACCAGCAGCCGCATGTCGTTGCCGACCCCGGCCGGGTCCATGTGCTGGTAGAGGTCCGGGTCCACCTTGATCGCGCTGGCGTGCAGGCCGGCCTTGTGGGTGAACGCCGAGCTGCCGACGTACGGCTGCCGCGACGCCGGCGGGAAGTTCGTGACCTCGGCGACCGCGTGCGCGATCCGGGTGGCCTCACCGAGCAGCCCCTGCGGGAGCACCCGCTTGTCGAGCTTGAGCTCGAGGTTCGCGACCACGGCGACGAGGTCGGCGTTGCCGGTGCGCTCGCCGTACCCGTTGATCGTGCCCTGCACGTGCGTGGCACCCGCGTCGACAGCCGCGAGGGTGTTGGCGACCGCGCAGCCCGTGTCGTTGTGGCAGTGGATCCCCACGCGCACCTGGGCGTTCTCGCGGACGTCGTGGACGACGTCGGCGACCCAGCCGGGGAGCATGCCGCCGTTGGTGTCGCAGAGCGCGATCACCTCGGCGCCCGCGTCGTACGCCGTGCGCAGCACCTCGAGCGCGTAGTCGCGGTTCGCCCGGTAGCCGTCGAAGAAGTGCTCGGCGTCCAGGAACACCGACTGCCCCTCCTCGCGCAGGTGCGTGACCGTGTCGCGGATCATCGCGAGGTTCTCCTCGAGCGTGGTCCGCAGCGCCAGCTCCACGTGCCGGTCGTGCGACTTCGCCACCAGCGTCACGACCGACGCGCCGCTGTCGCGCAGCGCCGCGACCAGCGGGTCGTCGGCGGCCTTCACGCCCGCGCGGCGGGTGGCGCCGAACGCCGCGAGCTTGGCGTTCTTCAGGTCGAGGTCGGTCTTGGCGACCCGGAAGAACTCGGTGTCCTTGGGGTTGGCGCCCGGCCAGCCGCCCTCGATGAAGCCCACGCCGAGCCCGTCCAGCTGCCGCGCGATCGACAGCTTGTCGGCGACGGAGAGGTTGAGCCCCTCCTGCTGCGCACCGTCGCGCAGGGTGGTGTCGTAGACGTGGAAGGCGCCGTGCAGGTCCATCTGAGGTTCCTGTTCCGAGGTCGGGCTGAGCAGTGGGTCGGGCAACAAAAAAGCCTCTCGGAGTACGAGAGGCAGCGCGTCGGGCGGGAGCTCGACGCGCTAGGAAATGATGATCTGCTGGTGCAGCACGGATTCATCGTGCCACGAGCGAGCCGTCAGCGGCGAGGATTCTCGACATGCGGGCGGTCGCCCGCGGGCGTCCAGGTGACCCCGGAGAGGTCGGCGCGCAGGCCCAGGGCGAACGCGACACCGACCAGCACGAGCAGCGCGACCACCCAGCGCCGCGGGTCCGCGGCGAGCGGGATCACGATCTGCGACACCGGTCCGCGCACCCGCGAGCCACCCGGCCCGAGCCACAGCGACACGGTGAGCACCGTGCCGCACACGAACAGCGACAGCGCCAGCCCGGTGGCGATCGCGTAGCAGACCAGCGCCGCCGCGACCGCGAGACCGAGGCTCCACAGCTGCAGCAGCACGGTGCCCGGGATCGACTGCACGAGGTGCCACGGCGCGGCGACGAGCAGCTGGATGCCGTCGTACCACCGGCGGCCGCGGTACTGCCGGCGCTGGTCGTGCGCGGCGGCCGCGAGCGACCAGCTGCGCAGCAGCCAGACGAGCAGCATCAGCAGCGTGAGCGTGACCCACGGGAACGCCGCGCATCCGGCGCCGGCGACGGCCGCGAGACCGACCAGCAGCGAGCCGCGGCGCAGGCGCTCGCCGACGGACACCGGCTCGACGTACTCCTCGGGCTCGCCGGGGAGGTACGCCGTCCCGCCCTCGGGCGGCAGCGCGAGCGTGTAGGGCTCGGCCTGGTTGTGGCCGGGCCACACGTCGGTGACGTCGTCCGCGCCGGCCTGGGCGGCGAGCGCGAGCGGCACGGTGTACGGGTCGTGGGGCGGGTTGACCGGAGGTGGCGTACGCCGGTCGTGCGGCCGCATCGTCAGCGGGCGCAGCCACGCGAGGAGCTGGTCGACGGTCGGCCGGTGGAGCGGGTCGGGGTCGAGCGCGGCGGCGACGACCTGGTGCAGGTCGCCGGGCAGCCCGTCGAGGTCGAACTGGCCGCGGCGGACCCGGTCCATCACCGCCATCGACGGGCCGCCGCCGAACGGCGAGTGACCGGTGCCGGCGTACGCGACCGTCGCCGCCCAGGAGTGCACGTCGGAGGCCTCGGTGGCGTCCTCGCCGTACAGGATCTCGGGCGCGAGGTAGCCGGGGGTGCCGAGCAGCCAGCCGGTGTGGGTGAGCCGCGGGTCGTCGGCGACGCGGGCCAAGCCGAAGTCGATGAGGATCGGGGTGCGGCCCTCCATGAGCACGTTGGACGGCTTGACGTCGCGGTGCAGCACCCCGGCGGCGTGCACCGAGGCGAGGCCCTCGGCGAGGCAGGCGGCCAGCCAGTAGAGGTCCGCGCCCTCGATCCGGCCCTCGTCGAGGACCAGGTCGTGCAGCGACGGGCCGGGCACGTAGCGGGTGGCGACGTACGGGATCTCGGCCCACGGGTCCGCGTCCACGATCCCCGCGACCCACTTGCTGTGCACGCGCTGCAGCGAGCCGACCTCGCGGGCGAGCCGGTGCCGGCCCTCGTCGTCGCCGACGATCTGCGGCCGGAGCACCTTCAGCGCGACCCGGTCGCCGTCGCCGCGGCGGGCCAGGTGGACGACGCCCATCCCGCCCTCGCCGAGCTTGGTGAGCAGGGTGTAGCCGCCCACCGTCGGGCGCCCGGACTGCTCCGCCGTCGTCACGGACCGAGGCTACCTGTGGCCGAGGCCACGAGACGTCACCTGGGACCCCTCTGCCCGGCGCGTCCGAGATCTACTAAGGTAAGCCTTACCTTTTCATCCGTGAGGACCTCCATGACCACGATCGCGACGGCACCCGACGCCGCGCCGGCGACCCCGCGTCCCGCACGCCGGGGCTCGTTGCGCGGCGTCCTGGTGCTGACCGGACTGCTGGTCTTCGCCGGGCTGCTCAGCCTGGCGATCGGCAGCCGCAACATCCCGCTCTCGACCGTGGTCGACGTGCTCTTCGACCCGGACGGCTCGGACGCGTCGACGATCGTGCACGGGCTGCGGCTCCCCCGGACCGTGCTCGCGATCGCGGTCGGGGTCGCGCTCGGCGTCGCCGGCGCCCTGATGCAGGGCCACACCCGCAACCCGCTCGCCGAGCCCGGCCTGCTCGGGGTCGAGGCCGGCGCCGCGTTCGCGGTGGTCATCGGGATCTACGCGTTCGGCGTCACCGACCTGACCGGCTACGCCTGGTTCTCCCTCGTCGGCGCCGGGCTCGCCGCGGCCGCGGTCTTCACGATCGGCTCGACGCGCGGCGGGCCCGACCCGGTCTCGCTGGTGCTCGCGGGCATGGCGATCAGCGCGCTGCTGTACGCACTCACCCAGGTCGTGGTGCTCCGCGACGTCGACACCCTCGACGCGTACCGGTTCTGGGCCGTGGGCTCGGTCGCCGGCCGGGGCATGGACGTGTTCTGGCAGGTGCTGCCGTTCATCCTGGTCGGCCTCCTGCTCGCGGCGTTCAGCGCCTCGACCCTCAACCTGCTCCAGCTCGGCGACGACGTCGCGTCCTCGCTGGGCCTGCACCCGATGCGCGCGAAGATCATCGGCGTCCTCGGGGTGATGATGCTGACCGGCGCGGCGACCGCGGCCTGCGGCCCGATCGCGTTCCTCGGCCTCGTCGTCCCGCACGTCGCCCGCTTCTTCTCCGGCATCGACTACCGCTGGGTGATCCCCTACTCCGCGTTGCTCGGCGGACTGCTGCTGGTGGTCGCGGACGTCGTCGGCCGCGTGGTCGTCCGCCCGGGCGAGCTCCAGGTCGGCATCGTGATGGCGATGCTCGGCGGGCCGGTGTTCATCTACCTCGTACGACGGACCCGGATGGTGCGGATATGACGACGTTGATGTCCACGATGACCGTCCCGTTCCGCCTCGGCGTCGCCTCGTGGCTGGTCCCGCTGCGCGCCGGCCTGGTCGCCCTGGCCGGTCTCGTCGTGCTCGCCGTGCTGGTCGCGCTCGACCTCGCGCTCGGCGACTTCGACGTACCCGTCGCCGACGTCGTGCGCACGCTGCTCGGCGGCGGCGACCCGGGCCAGCGCTTCATCGTGATGGAGCTGCGGCTCCCGCAGACGATGGTGGCCGTGCTCGCCGGCGCCGCGCTCGGCCTGTCCGGTGCGCTCACGCAGACGTTCGCCCGGAACCCGCTGGCCAGCCCCGACACCCTCGGCATCAACCACGGTGCCGCGTTCGGCGCGGTGGCGGTGATCGTGCTCACCGGCTCGTCCGGGTACGGCGGCGGCCTGGTCTCCGGGACCCTGCAGGAGGTCGGCCTCCCCCTTGCGGCGTTCGCCGGGGCCCTGCTGACCGCGGCGCTCCTGTACGCGCTGTCCTGGCGCCGCGGCATCGACGGGCAGCGTCTGGTGCTGATCGGCATCGGGCTCACCGCCACGATGGTCGCGGGCACGAACTGGCTTCTGGTCAAGGCGCGCATCCAGGACGCGGCGTCCGCGCAGGTCTGGCTGAACGGGTCGCTCAACGCCCGCGGCTGGGAGCAGGGCAAGCCGCTGCTCTATGCGCTGATCGTGCTGGTGCCGGTGTCCCTGCTGATCGCCCGCACCCTCAACGTCATGCAGCTCGGCGACGACTCCGCCCGCGGGCTCGGCGTACGCCTCCAGGTCACCCAGCTGCTCACGCTCGTCGCCGCGTGCGGCCTCGCGGCGGTCGCGGTCGCCGCGGTCGGCCCGCTGGGCTTCGTCGCGTTCGTCGTCCCCCAGATCGCGCTGCTGCTCACCGGTGGCTCGCGGCCACCGATGCTCGCGTCGATGGTGTTCGGCTCGGTCCTCGTGGTCGGCGCCGACCTCCTCACACGGGTGGTCATCCCGTTCCCGCTGCCCGCGGGACTGGTCACCTCGGCGATCGGCGCGCCGTACCTCATCTGGCTCCTGCTCCGTACCAACCGAAAGGTCACGGCATGACCATGTCCGACGTCCAGGCCAGCCGGCTCCGCTCCGAGTCCGTCACCGTCGGGTACGGCGAGGAGCCCGTCGTCCGCGACCTCAGCCTCGCCATCGCGGAGGGCAAGGTCACCACGATCATCGGCCCCAACGGCTGCGGGAAGTCCACGCTGCTGCGCACGATGGCCCGGCTGCTCAAGCCGACCGACGGGCGGGTGCTCCTCGACGGCGACCCGGTCCACGACCTGTCCACCAAGGACGTCGCACGCCGGATGGCCCTGCTGCCGCAGAGCCCGATCGCGCCGGAGGGCCTGCTGGTCCGCGACCTCGTCGGCCGTGGACGCCACCCGCACCAGCGCTGGTTCAGCCAGTGGTCGCCCGAGGACGAGGCGATCGTCGAGACGGCGCTGGAGATGACCGACACCGCCGAGCTGCGCGACCGCGCGCTCGACCAGCTGTCCGGTGGGCAGCGCCAGCGCGCGTGGATCGCGATGACGCTCGCGCAGGACACCGACCTGCTGCTGCTCGACGAGCCGACGACCTACCTCGACCTCGCGCACCAGGTCGAGGTCCTCGACCTGGTCTCCCGGCTCAACCGGGAGCGCGGCCGCACGGTCGTGATGGTGCTGCACGACCTCAACCTGGCCGCGCGCTACAGCGACGTGATCGTCGTGATGAAGGACGGCGCGATCGTCACCGAGGGCACGCCCAACGACGTGTTCACCCCCGACCTGCTCGCCACGACGTTCGGCCTGGACGCCGACGTGCTCGCCTGCCCGCGCACGGGCCTGCCGATCGTGGTGCCGGTCTCCTCTGCCCCCGTCCCCGACACCCTCGACACCGTGGAGCTCGCCGATGCGTAACTTCCTGATCGCTGGAGCACTCGTGCTCGCCCTGGCCGGCTGCGGCAGCGACAGCGACGACCAGCCGACCACCGAGCCCGAGGCCGCCAGCGGTCCGTGGACCTGGACCGACGACGTCGGCCAGACCATCGAGCTCGACGAGACGCCCACCCGGATCGCGGCGTACGGTGACGCCGGCGCGGCGCTGTGGAACTTCGGCATCACGCCGGTCGCGCTCTTCCACTACATGGACCCGGCCGAGGACCCCACGTTCGAGGACCTCGACCTCGGCGAGACCGAGGTGATCGGGACGGCGTACGGCGAGCTCAACCTCGAGGAGCTCGCGGCCGCCCAGCCCGACCTCATCGTCACGACGTCGTACGACGGGGACACCCCCGAGTCGATGTACGGCTTCAAGGACGAGGCGCAGCTGGAGAAGGTCAAGGCGATCGCGCCGGTCATCGCCGTCGAGCAGTCCGGCAGCGCGCTCGACGTGATCGCGACCAACGAGGAGCTCGCCGCGTCCCTCGGCGTCGACACCGGCGCCGGCTCCGACGTCGCCGAGGACAAGGCGGCGTTCGAGGACGCGTCGGAGGCGCTGACCGAGGCCGCGGGCCTGGGCCGCACGGTGCTGCCGATGTACGCCGAGGACTCCGGGCTGTACGCCGTCATCCCCGCCGACGACCCGGCGATGGCGTACTTCGCCGACCTCGGCGTGCAGTTCGAGGAGACCGGCGGCAAGGACGACTACTACTGGGAGATCCTCAGCTGGGAGAACTCCGACAAGTACGACCCCGACATCGTCTTGAACTCCCAGCGTGGCTCATACACGACCGAGCAGCTCGAGGACCAGCCGGTCTTCGGCTCACTGGCCGCCGTGGAGGCGGGCCAGGTGCACGCCTGGAAGTTCAAGTCGATGGACTACCCGTCGCTCACCTCGTACATGACCGAGCTGACCGACTGGCTCACCAACGACGCGGACGTCGCCTGAGCCTCAGGCTCAGAGGTAGCGGCCGCAGTTCGGCCACGGCGAGCGGCCCCGCTGGGAGTAGAGGATCTGCGCCCGGTGGGTCTGCTCGCCCGCCGACGCGTGGTGCGGCATGCCGGAGCCGCCGACGCTGCGCCACGTGCCGAGGTCGAACTGATACAGGCCGTAGTAGCCGGCCGGGTTCACCGCGCGCGGGTTGCCGCCGGACTCGCAGTTCGCGAGCGCGGCCCAGTTGAGGCGCGAGCCGACGAGGACGACGCGCGGCAGCGGGCGGCGCTCCCAGTGCTTGCGGATCTGGCGGTCGACGACGCGCCCGTTGTGGACCTCGGCGCGGACGTGGACCTTGCGGATACCCACGCGGCCCTTCTTGACGACCTTGCGCTTGCCCGGGGGCAGCGAGGTGACGTGCTTGGTCCGGGTCTTCGGCTCCCAGCGAGCCGTGTGGACGTGCTCGCGGTGCCACACCCGCACGACCTTCACCAGGTCGCCGTCACGCAGCTCGCGCCGGTCCTTGTCCTGCACGAGCCGGCCGTTGCGGAACAGGTCGATCTGGTCGAGCCGGCTGAGCTCCACGCCGTTCTGCTCGAGCACGCCCCGGGCGCGCGTGGCGTCGGTGTCGACGGGGTCGGCGTCGCGGGAGCCGACCTTGAGCTTGACGGTCGTCGGGTCGGAGCTCCGCAGCAGGTCGGGGCCGGCGGCGTTGGCCGCCAGGCTGCCGGCCCCGGCGACGAGGGCGCCGGCGAGGAGGACGGATGAGCTGCGTCGTGCGACGCGGGTGATGGCACGCATGGACATGCGTCTCTCTCCCTACAGGTGGATGACATCGGACGGGGCGCCGTCCCCGCCCAACGCCGCCTCAGGAAGGGCAGCGGGACGACCACCGGACTACCCGGTTCGGGACGAACGCGCTCCACGAACGTAGGCGACGCCGCCAGGCACCCGAAATCGGTCGACCGCGATTTGCGCGACGCAGGTCACAGATCCGGGCGCTCCACCGCTCGGCGTTACACCGATCCGCGTGATGAAGCCCACTCAGGCGTACGGCGCCTATCCGTCGATCCAGACCCGCTGCTCGCCCGGCGACACGCTCATCTGCCCGAACGTCGGGTACCTCTTGTACGTCCCCGGCGTGTACGGCACCACGACGACCAGCGCGATCCCGTCGCGGTGCTCGAGCTCGACCTGCACCGCGTCGGAGCCCTGGACGAGGACGTCGGTGACGAACGCCGCCGCCCGGTGGTCGGCGGCGGTGGCGCGCGCTCCGTCGTACACCCCGGCCAGCACCCGCTCGGGTCGCGGGTGCTCCCCCAGGCTCGGGTCGGACGCGGTGACCGCGGCCTCGCCGTCGTTCGAGACCGAGGCGCCGAACGGGTAGAACCGCCCGTTCTTGCCGAGCAGCTCCTGCGCGAGCGGGAGGACGAGGTTGAGGAGGCCGTCCAGGTCCTCCTGCGCCGAAGCGGATGCGGTGTCGCGCCAGGAGGTCATGTCTGGGGATCCTGGCACACGGGGTGCCGGGGCGTTCAGCGCCAGGGGTCCTCGCGGCGCCAGATCGTGGGGAAGTGCACGCTGACACCGGAGCCCGCGGCCAGGTCGTCGAGCACCCGCATCGTCTCGTCCAGGTCGTCGCCGAGGTACGGCAGCGCCCTGAGCTCGCGGTCCAGTGGGCAGAAGAAGTCGTCCCAGTGCGTGACGACGACCCGCCGCGCGCCGACTGTCTCGACGGTCTCGGCCCAGTAGGTGCGGATGTACTCCTCGCTCTGCACGCCGAGCTGGCCGATCCCGAGGTAGGCGACGTCGGCGCGGTGCCCCGCGAGCGACCCGGCGATGAAGCCGGCGCTGCCCTGCAGCAGCGCCGACGACCCGTTCGCGTGCGCGACCAGGATCGACCACGCCTCGCCGCACTTGTACGCCGCCGCCTTCACCGGCGGGACGACCGGCGCCGTGATCTCGCCGGGGAACCGGTCCGGCGGGCAGTGGTGCGACTCGACCAGCGTGAGCGTGAAGGCGCCGTACGTGATCGGCTCCCCGGGCGTCACGACGCGGATCCGCTCCTCGGGCAACCCGTGCCCGCGCCCGACGTGCGCGGTCGACTCGCCGCCGACGAGGACGGCGCCGGTCCGGTCGGCGACGACCGCGGAGTCCATCGCGTGGTCGAAGTGGGTGTGCACGGGCAGCACCGCCGCGAGCCGGTCGACGCCGGCGCGCGCGAGCACCGAGTCGATGCGGGCGCGGTCCGGGGCGATCCGGCCGAGCAGGACCTTGGGCAGCGACGGTCGGGAGAAGAAGCCGTCGGTCATCAGCGCGGTCTCGCCGTCGTCGATCAACAGGCTCGCGACACCGAGGAACGTGACGCCGAGGTCGCTCTCGGCCGCTGGGACGTCGAAGCGGCCGGCGTAGCGGGAGATGTCGGGACGGCCGAGCTTGAGGCGCATGGGCGCACGCTACCGACCGGCACCGGCCCGGGTCAGGTGAGCGCGGCGAGCACGGCCGTGCCGCCGGCGAGGGCGAGCAGCGCGAGCACCAGCGTCTGGAAGCGTTCCGGGCTGAGCAAGGCGCGGGCGCGCCAGCCGGCGTACCCGCCGGCGAGCAGCCCCGGCAGGCACCAGTAGGCGACCTCGAGCAGGGAGCGGTCGAGCTCGCCGCCTGCCGCGAACATCGCGACCGCGGCCACATCGACCACGAGGAACACCGCGGTCAGCGTGGCGCGGAACTCCTGCTGCGGCAGGCGGCGGCCCGACAGCAGCAGCACCACGGGCGGGCCGTTGGTCGCGGTGGACGTCGTCAGCACGCCCGCGCAGGCGCCGGCCACGAGGTCCGCGGCCGGCGACCGCGACGAGAACATCAGGCCCTTGGCCAGGGCGGCCGTCGCCACCAGGACGAGCACGCCGATCAGCAGGGTGAGCAGGTCGGCGTCGATGCGCCGGAACACGAGGTAGCCGACCGGCAGCCCGGCCGCCGCTCCGGCCAGCAGCCGGGCGACGACCCAGCCGTCGCGGTGGCCGCGGCCCTCGATCGCCTGGTACGCGCAGAACACCGCACCCGCGAGGACCGCCAGCAGCACCGCGTCGTGGGCGCCGACCACGACCGCGAGCATCGGCACCGCCATCAGGGCGAAGCCGAACCCGCTCGCCATCTGGACCGCGGCGGCGAAGCCGAGGACCAGGACGGCGAGCAGGGTCGTCAGCACCTGCCGGACACTAGCGTCAGCTGGTGACGGCGGGCGGCTCCGTCTTCGGGTCGCCGTCGGCGGCCGCGACGAGCTGCGGCACGTAGCGGTCGAGCAGGTACGGGATGCTCAGCGGCGTCACGAAGCTGTGCGCGACGTAGTAGGAGCCGTCAGCATCGCTGATGTTGCACCAGCGGCCCTCGGCGTACGCCGGGGTCCCCTCGAAGATCTCCCTGACCTGCTTGTCGGCGTCGAAGTCGATCCACACGGCGGTGCCGATGTCTCCGAGGTCCGCGGTGCGCTCCGCGCTCAGCGAGATGCCGAACTCGCTGTCGTCGGCGTCGGTGATGACCCGGTGCAGGTCGAAGCCGAGGTCGGTGAGCATCCGCGAGCGCGGGTCCTCGGGGCCGTAGATGAACAGCCCCTCCCACGGCGTGATGACCGCAGCGGTCTGGCCCTTGAACTCCGGGTGCGCGGCGGCCTCGTCGGCGATCCGCTTCTTCACCGAGTCGACGAGCTCCTGCGCGGCCTTCGGCTTGCCGACGGCGGCACCGAGGGTCAGCGCGGCCTCGTCCCATGGCGTCCCGTAGTCGGTGTAGTCGCCGTTCTGGGCGACGACCGGCACGCCCATCGCGGACAGCTTCTTGTAGTCCTGCTCGGTGAGACCGGCGTACTGGCCGATGATCAGGTCCGGCGCCAGCCCGGCGATCTTCTCGATCTCGACGCCGTTGGTGTCCTTCAACAGGGTCGGCAGCTCAGCGTCGCCGAGCGCCTCCTGCGCCCAGGGGTAGATGCCCTTGAGCTCCTCGTCACCGAACCAGTACGTCACGCCGACCGGCACGACACCGAGCGCCAGCAGGGTGTCCTGGTCGGTGAGGCCGATGCACACGACGCGCTTCGGCGCCGACTCGATCGTGGTCTCGCCGTACTTGTGCGTGATGGTGACGGGGAACGCCGCCTCCTCGGGCGCGGCCGAGCCCGAGGGGCTGTCCGTGGCCGCGGTGCCGCCGCCGGAGTCCGAGCCGCAGGCGGCGAGGACCGGCGCGACGGCCAGGACGGAGAGGCCGGCGAGGAATCGGCGGCGAGAGGTGTTCATCGTGCTCCTTGACTGATCTGGGTGGTGACGGGTCATGACGGGTACTCCCGAGGTGCTTCGCCCGCGACGGCCTGCTCGAGCATCGGAACGAGGCGCTCGAGCGTGTACTGGTGGGCCAGCGGGGTGTCGAAGTAGATGGCACCGGCGAGGATGTCGTCGGTGTAGACGGCGCGGTTCTCGGTGACGGCCGACAGCGAGGAGACGGTCCCGAAGTCCTGCAGCTCCTCGAGCATCTCGGCGCTCTCGGTGGCGAAGACGATCACGTCGGCGTCGATGAGACCGACGTTCTCCGCGGAGATCTCGGCCTGCGAGCCCTTCGGCGCGTACTCCTCGAACCCGGTCGTGATCGTGAAGCCGAGGTCGGTGAGGAAGTCGGTGCTCAGGCCCGGCGGGTAGACGTAGAGGAGGCCGTCGTACGGCCCGCCCTGCGAGAACGTCGCCGTGAGGTCGGCCCACTCGGGGTGCGCCTCGGCGACCGCGGCGTACTCCGCGGCCACCTCGTCGATGATCGCCTGGCCGTCGGCCTCCCGGCCGAGCGCGCGGGCGATCTGGAGGGTCTGCTCGGGCCACTCGGAGAAGTAGTCCGTCGAGCCCTCGACCGACGTGATCGTGGGCGCGATCGCGGACAGCAGCTCGTAGTCCTTCTCGCTCAGGCCCGCGTTGGTGCCGACGATCAGGTCGGGCTCGAGCGCCGCGATCTTCTCGAACTCGAGGCCGTCGGAGGTCTGGAGCACCTCCGGGTGCGCGCCGTCGAGCAGGTCGTGGGCCCAGGGCCAGGTGGCGTCCGGCTGCTCGCCGTACCACTCGGTGACGCCGACCGGCACGACGCCGAGCTGCAGCAGCACGTCCTGCTCGGTCACGCCGACCGAGACCACTCGGGTCGGCTCCTCCGGCACGACGGTCTCGCCGTACTTGTGCGTCACGGTCACGGGGAAGACCGCGTCGGTGCTCGCGCTGGACTCCGGCGTGGCAGCGGCGGGCTCGTCGTCGGAGCCGCAGGAGGTGAGGAGGAGCGGCAGCGCGAGGGCGGCGGCGAGGACTCCGGCAAGACGCATGATGAGGGCACCCTTTCTTAGGTGAGCCTTACCTTAGGGCACGCCGGGAGCGCCCCGACACGGGGTCCGGTTCGTGGAAGTCCGCTACGGTCGAGCGCACCAGCCCGACGAGAGGCCACTCGGAGGCCAGCAGTGGATGACGCCGGATACCTGTACTTCCGCAACCTGTTCGGGGAGTACGCCGCCGACTTCCGGCGCGACCCGCTCCGGAAGCGGGTGCACGACCTCTTCCTCGAGCTCTGCCTGCGGCTCGAGCCCACGATCGGGCTGGAGATCGGTGCCCACGAGGCGTCGTTCAGCCAGTGGCTCAAGGCGGCGTCGCCGTCGACGCGGTGCCTGGCGTTCGAGGCGAACCCGCACGTCGCGGAGAAGTACCGCGACCGGGTGCTTGCGACCGGCGTCGAGTACCGCCATCTCGCGGTGGGACCGACCAACGGCCCCGCCCAGCTGGTGATCCCGACCAGCGTCCGGCACAAGGAGCGGCGGCTCACCAACCGGATGGCCAGCCTCAGCCTGCACACCGAGTCCGACAGCGCCGAGACGGTCGAGGTGGAGTCGGTCCGGCTCGACGACTTCCTGACGCTCGACGCCGACGACCGGCTGGTCGCCTGGGTGGACGTGGAGGGCGCGACCGAGGTCGTGCTCGGCAGCGGCCCCGAGGTGCTGCGCCGTACGTCGCTGCTCTACATCGAGGTCGAGCGCGAGGCGAAGTGGCACGACCAGTGGCTCGACGTGGACGTCGCCCGGCACCTGGCCGGACTCGGCTTCACGCCGATCGCGCGCGACGCCCAGCGCCCGCACCAGTACAACGTGGTCTTCGCGGCGCCCGACCTGGCGACCGACCCCGAGGTCGCCCGCCTGGTCGCCGACGTCTACCGGGTGAAGCGGAACGCGAAGAGGGGCACGAAGGGACGCTGAGCCCTCAGACGATGCGGTGCATCCAGCCGAACGTGTCCTCGGCGCGGCCGTACTGGATGTCCACCAGGGCCTGCCGGACCTGCGTGGTGACCTCGCCGCCCTCGGACGCGCCGGGCACCTCGCCGCCGGCCCACTTCAGCGAGCCGACCGGGGTGACGACCGCGGCGGTACCGCACGCGAAGATCTCGGTGATCCGGCCGCTGGTGACGCCGTCGCGCCACTCGTCGATGGAGAACTTCCGCTCCTCGACCTGGTGACCGAGCTTGCCGGCGAGCTCGATGATCGAGGAGCGGGTGATGCCCTCGAGGATCGTGCCGGTCGCGGGGGTGACGATGTGCCCGTCGTCGTAGACGAAGTACATGTTCATCCCGCCGAGCTCCTCGACGTACCTGCCCTCCTGGCCGTCGAGGAAGACGACCTGGTCGCAGCCGTGGGCGGTGGCCTCCTGCTGCGCGACGAGCGACGACGCGTAGTTGCCGCCGGTCTTGGCCGCGCCCATGCCGCCGCGGCCGGCCCGGGTGTACTCCTCGGTCAGCCACAGCGACACCGGCTTGATGCCGCCCTTGAAGTAGGCGCCGGCCGGGCTGGCGATCACCATGAACGTCACGTGCTGCGACGGCCGGACGCCGAGGAACGCCTCGGAGCCGAACATGAACGGCCGCAGGTAGAGGCTCTTCTCCCCCGCCGCGTCCGGGACCCAGCGCTGGTCGATCTTCACGAGCTCGTCGACGGCCTGGATGAAGTCGGGGACCTCGAGCACGGGCAGCGCGAGGCGGTGGCTGGAGCGCACCATCCGCCCGGCGTTCTCCTCGGGCCGGAACGACCAGATCGAGCCGTCCTCGTGGCGGTAGGCCTTCATGCCCTCGAAGATCTCCTGCGCGTAGTGCAGGACCGAGGTGGCCGGGTCGAGGGTCAGCGGGCCGTACGGCTCGATGCGGGCGGCGTGCCAGCCGGCGTCCGGGGTCCACTCGACCGTGAACATGTGGTCGGTGAAGTGCTGGCCGAAGCCGGGGTTCGCGAGGATCTCCGCGAGGCGGGCGTCGTCGACGGGCGTGGTCGACGCAGTGGTGCTGATCTCCATGGGTGACAACTTAGTAGGCCTTCCAGGTAAATGCCGACGGCCGGGCGCACCAAAGGTGGCCCGGCCGTCCGTGCGAATGGACGAGGGGCGTCAGCCGGCTACTCGGGCGGCGATCGCGTCGCCGACCTCGGAGGTACGGCGACCGCCCGTGGGCCCACTGCCCGCGGGGCGCTCGGCGATGTCGGCGACGGCCGCGGCCTCGATGGAGGCGGCGGCGTCGGCGAAGCCGAGGTGGTCGAGGAGCAGCGCCGCCGAGAGGATCGCGGCGGTCGGGTCGGCCTTCTGCTGGCCCGCGATGTCGGGCGCGGATCCGTGGACCGGCTCGAACATGGAGGGCGCGGTCCGGTCGGGGTTGACGTTGCCGGACGCGGCCAGGCCGATGCCGCCGGTGATGGCGGCGGCGAGGTCGGTGATGATGTCGCCGAAGAGGTTGTCGGTGACGATCACGTCGAAGCGCGACGGGTCCGTGGTCATGAAGATGGTCGCGGCGTCGATGTGCAGGTAGTCGGTGGTCACGTCGGGGTACTCCGCGCCCACCTCCTGGAAGAGGCGCCACCAGACCGAGCCCGCGTGCACGAGAACGTTGGTCTTGTGGACCAGCGTGAGCTTCTTGCGCGGGCGGCGCTGGGCGCGGGCGAACGCGTCACGCACGACCCGCTCGACGCCGAACGCGGTGTTCACCGAGACCTCGGTCGCGATCTCGTGCGGCGTACCGACGCGCAGCGCACCGCCGTTGCCGGTGTACGGCCCCTCGGTGCCCTCACGGACGACCACGAAGTCGACCTCGCCCGGGCTGGCCAACGGGCCGGGGACGCCGGGGAAGATCCGCGACGGGCGGAGGTTCACGTAGTGGTCGAGCGCGAAGCGCATCTTGAGCAGCAGCCCACGCTCGAGGATGCCCGGGGGCAGGTTCGGGTCGTTGGGCTTGCCGCCCACGGCGCCGAGGAGGATGGCGTCGTGCTGACGGATCTCGTCGAGCACGGAGTCAGGGAGCACCTCGCCGGTCGCGAGGTACCGCTCGGCCCCGAGGTCGTAGCGGGTCTGCTCGAACTTCACGCCGGCCGGCGAGGCGACCTCGAGCACCTTGAGGGCCTCGGCGGTCACCTCCTGCCCGATGCCGTCGCCGGGGATGACGGCGAGCTTGATCGTGCCGGTGGATGCGAACGAGTCAGTGGTCATGGGCCGAACGCTAGTTGTCGTCCGGGCGCTGGCCGCCGTTGTCCCGCAGGTCGAGAGACGCCTGCAGGGCGGCAGTCACGTTCTCGTGGCTGCGCGGGTTGTCCGGGTGGTGCTGGGCGGGTCCCCAGTCGGGGTACATGTCGTACATCGGTCTGCTCTTCCTGTCTGGTGTCGGTTCCGGATGGTGCGGTCATCGGTATTGATCGGCCCGATACACCTGAAACGAAGACACCACGGACGAAAGTCAGTCCGGGCTCGTGGATCGCACGAGGGGAGCTAGAACCATGCAGACGGCGGATCGCGCGGAGTGCTGGCGACCTCGCCGGGGCGTCTTCGATGCAGATGTATCGAGAAGCCCATGCAACGCCGAACTCCGCGGCGAGGTGGCCTCTCTCAGGCCCCGCCGCGGCGCTCAATAAGTACGAAGACGCTCCGCATGGTGCGATTACCGTACGGTAGCGATCGCGCCGATGGGCGCAGTTTCCACGGAGTGTTCGACATGCGAGACGGTTGATCCGAAATGCAAGACTCCCTCGCATGAGTGCTCCCCCGGACCTTCCCGACGTCGTCGCGCGCGCGTTCGACGTGTCCCGCAAGGCCGGGTACGTCTCGTTCTGCCGCAACGAGACCGGTCGGCTGCTGGCCGCGCTGGCCGCGACCCGCGAAGGCACGATGGCGGAGTTCGGCACCGGCTGCGGCGTGGGTACGGCGTGGCTGCGATCCGGCGTCCGCGGCCCCGACACCAAGATCGTCACCGCCGAGCTCAACGCGAAGCTCGCCGACGCCGCCGCCGAGATCTTCGTGGACGACGAGCAGGTCGAGGTCCTCTCGGCGGACTGGTCGACGCTGCTCGACAAGGGCCCGTTCTCGCTGCTGTTCCTCGACTCCGGGGAGCCGAGCGAGGTCGGCGTCGACTCCGTCGCCGACCTGGTCGAGCCCGGCGGCATCGTGGTGCTCGACGACTTCACGCCCTGCGAGGTCTGGCCGCCGATCGCCTACGGCCGCGTCGACACCCTGCGCGAGCAGTGGCTCACCGACGAGCGGTTCACGTCCGTCGAGGTGATGGTCGCCCCCGACGCGAGCGCCTTGATCGCCACCAAGCGGTAGGTCACCGGGCGTCGTCGCAGGTTCACCATGGTGCCCTGGTGAACCAGCACTTCCCATGGTGTGCACGCCCTGGGAAGTGCAGGTTCGGCTACATACCGTGGTGAACCGGCAGCAGCGACACCAGCCGGCTCGGCGAGCTCACTCCCCCTCGGCGGCCCGGCGCACGACGATGCGGGTCCAGGCGCCGACGTAGATCCGGTCGTCGTCGGAGACCTCCTGCTTCTGCCCGACCGGCACCGGCGTGGACGGCAGGGCGCCGACGTTGCCGCCGACGTACGTGCCGTTCGACGAGCCGAGGTCCTCGACCCACCAGCGGGTGCCGTCGGTGGTGAGCTGGGCGTGCCGGCGGCTGATCCCGTTGTCGGACGAGAGGTCGATGTCGGGGGTGATGTTGCGGCTGCGTGAGGCGCGGCCGATCAGGATCGAGGTGTTCTCGAGGCGTACGACGCGCGGCAGCCCCGGTGACGGGAGCGGGTCGGTCGACTCCTGGTCGGCGTACCAGTCCGGGTCGATCCAGATCTCGGCCACCCAGCGCTCGGTGAGCGGCGGCGACGGGTTCGCGGAGGCCGCGGGCTCGGCCGGGGCGGCGCTCGCGGGCGGGGTCAGCGGCCGCGGCATCGAGCCGGTGGTGAAGTCGTAGCCGCAGGCCTCGCAGAAGAGCGCGTTCGGCGGGTTGGCCGCCGAGCAGTTCGGGCAGCTGCTGGTGTCCACCGGAGCGTCGGCGGGGGCAGCGGCAGCAGCAGGGGCTCCCATCGCGAGGCCGCAGACGTCGCAGTAGTCGGTGGCGGTCGACTCGTGACCGGCGGGGCAGGTGCTCACTTCTTGATCCGGGTGGTCTTGGTGGACGCCGTGTCGAGGGCCATCTCGTCGGCCTTGTTCACCGCAGCCTTGAGCCGGACGGTGCCTTCCTTCTCGTCGTCGATGTCGACGACCTTGCGCAGCTTGGACGTCGCCTCGTCGTTGCCGGTCTCGGCGGCCAGCTGGACGGCGCGGCCGAGCTTGGTCGTGGCGGTCGCGGTGTCGCCCGCGGCCTTGGCGGCCAGGCCTTCCTGGATCATCGCGGCGAGCTCGGTCTGGCCGGTGTAGTGCGCGACCTGCGGGTCGATCTTGGCCGTCTGCTCGGAGTTGTTGGACCAGGTCGCCTTGACCAGCCCCTGCGCGACGACGTTCTCCCCGATCGCGAGCTGGACGCGGGCCGCGAGCTGCTCCTGCCCGATCGCCTTCGCCGCGACCCGGACGCCCACGTGGTAGTCGCGGGACTCGTCGGCCCAGGCACCGGTCGGGTAGGCGCCGGTGAGCGCGTTGACCTCGACCCGGCGTCCGGTGAGGTCGTCGACCGACGGCGCGACCTGGCGGACGAACAGGATCTGCGCGCCCTGCGGGGTCCACACCCGCAGCTGCGCGTCGGCGACGCCGCGCGCCATCGAGTTGCGCATCATCTCCTGGAACTGCGCCTGCATCTGCGCCGGCTCCGGGATGATGTCGACGGTCCCGAGCAGCGCCTGCGAGATCCGGCGGAGCTCCTCGACCTGCCAGTCGGTGCCGGCGCCGCGGCAGTCGCACTGGAAGTAGCCGGTGGCCCGGCCGATCGCCTCGGTGAGGGCGCCCTCGGACTCGCGGTTCTCGCCGTCGGTCAGCAGGATCGCGTGCCGCTGGGTCACCTCGGGCACGGACGCGAACACCGAGCCGGCCAGGTCCAGCCAGGTGCTCATCGCCGTACCGCCCGAGCCGTGGAACCCCTCGATCGCCTGGCTGGCGAACTCCCGCGCGCGTGCGTCCATCGGCACCATGGCCGGGCCGGAGCGGACCTGCGGGAAGACCAGCTGGGCGCGGTTCGAGCCGGAGATCACCGCGACGTACGTGCCGTCGACGATCTCGGCGAGCGCGGCCTGCGCCGCCCGCTTCGCGGCCGCCATCGTCTCCGGACCCATCGACCCCGACGTGTCCACGATGATGATCTCGCCCGCCGAGCCCGCCCCGGTCTGACCCGCGGTGCCGGCACCGGAGCAGGTCACGGTGACGATCGCGTTGACGTCCGTGCCCCCGTCCGGGAGGAACTCGTTCTGGTAGACGGTGGCGCTGAACTCAGCCATCAGGCTCCTCCTGCGGTCGCGGGTTCGCTGGCATTCTGCTCTACGCGGGCAACGGCCGCGGTGATGTTGTCGCGCCCGCCCTGGGCGTTCGCGAAGGCCACCAGGGCGAGGGCGAGGTCGAGCGGTACGGCGGTGCCGGCGGCCGCGACCTGGGCCGCGAGGGCGTCCGGCTCGGACGCGTAGTTCCACAGCCCGTCGGAGCACGCGACGAGCCAGCCGGGGCCGGTGAGCTCGACCTGACCGGTGCGCGGCGTGACGTCGGGGGCGTCGCGGCCGAGCCACTTCGTGATCGCGTGCGCGTCCTTGGACGTCTCCGCGACCGCCCGCGGGACGCCGGCCTCGATCTGCTGCTGCGCCGCGGAGTCGTCGACGGTGAGCTGGACGGCCGGTCCGCCGTCGGGCAGCCAGTACACCCGGGAGTCGCCGATGTTGGCGTAGGCCAGCAGGCTCCCCTCCAGCACGGCGACCGCGAACGTCGCGGACGCGGGGTTGGTCGACGCCGGGTCCGTGGCGGCGACGACGGCGTCGTTGGCGGCGGTGGCTGCCTCGGCGAGCACCTTGGTGATCGCGCCGGTGCGGCTGGCCGGCGTACCCATGCCCTGCGGGAACGGCGTCGCGAGCACGTCGCGCGCGGCCTTGGCGCCGGCGAGCGAGGCGACGTCGGAGTCGATGGAGTTCGAGACCCCGTCGAGCACGACCAGCACCGCGCGTCCCTCAGACGCGAGCAGCGCCATCGCGTCCTCGTTGCGGTGGTGGACGATGCCGCGGTCGCAGACGCCCGCGACCCACGACGCCGGGGTCTCGCGGAAGTGGTCGCGCTCGGTCGGCGCCTTGGCCCCGCACGTCTCGCAGTAGCCGTCCGGTCCCACCGCTCCCCCGCACGACAGGCAGGGGCGCGGGCCTGCCACGACGTCGGAGTCGGCGACCTTGCGGTGCGTGGGTGCGCTGATCGGGCTCAGGTCGTCGACCGCGGTGGGCGCAACCGGAGCGGCCGGCGGGTTACCGCCGAGCGGCTTGCCGCAGCTCTCGCAGAACTTCGCGCCGACGGCGACGACGGCGCCGCAGGACGGGCAGGTGGCGTCGGTCATGTCAGCGTCCAGCTCCTGACGGCGTTCGCCTGGTTGACCAGGCTGACCCGGTCCTCGCGCAACGGCGCCTCGCGAGCGAGCGTGCGGAACGCCTTCTCCAGCCCGTCGCGGATCCCGTCCTCGGTCGCGGGGTAGCTGCCGATGGTGCCGCCCGGCGTGCCGGTCGCCACCGCCTCGAGCGCCTCCGACAGGATCCGCACCGTGTAGAGCTGGCGTGCGGTCGCGTCCATCGACACCGACTCGATCGAGCGCATCGCCTGGTCGAGCACGGCCAGGTCGGCGCTCCCGCCGGCGAGGAGGACCTCGGCGCGCAGCTGCCGGCTCTCGGGGTAGCCGCGGCTGGTCGACGGCACCATGTCGAGCGCGGCGACCGCGCCCTGGGTGTCCGAGCGCTGGGCGCGCACGCGGGCCATGCCGAACGCCGCGGGCGCGACGTACGTCGCGTCGGTCGCGGCGCACGTGCCGTACAGGCCCTCGGCGACGTCCGGGAGACCGCCCTTCTCGCACGCGATCGCCAGCGCGAGCTTGGGCGCGAGCTCGCCGGGCACCTGCTGGTAGACCGCGTTGAACGCCGACTGCGCCGACGCCCAGTCCTCCTCCTGCATGGCGGCGAGCCCGTCCATCCACAGCGCCCGCCAGTCCCACGGGTCCTGGGCGAGCAGCTCGTCGGCGAACGCGTGCGCACGCTTCGGGTCCCCCAGCTCGAGCGCCGCGTGCGCGCGGGCCAGCAGCACCTCGGCGGTCGAGTCGGCCGCGGCCGCGAGGTCCTCGAGCCGCCGGGCCGGGTCGTCGCTGCCGATGGTGGACAGCCAGGCGTGCTGGGGGTCGGTGGTGTCGGGGCGCAGCGCGGGCAGGTCGTCCCAGTGCAGCACCGAGGCCGAGGCCGACGGCGACTCGAACAGCACCGACGCCGCCGAGGTGAGCGCCGTGCCGGCGGTGCGCGCGGCGACGACCTCGCGCAGGACGCCGAGCAGCTGGCCGCGCAGCTCGTCGGCCGACGCGAACCGGTCGGCCGGGTCGGGTGCGCAGCACTTGGCGATCAGCTGGTACAGCGAGTCGTGCTGGGCGAACAGCGGCGTGGACTCCGGCGGGGGCAGCGTGTGCAGGTAGGTGCCCTGGTAGCCGCGGAACTCCATGCACAGCACGACGAGGGTGCGCCCGATCGTGTAGATGTCGCTGGCCACGCTGGGGCCGACGTGCGCGACCTCGGGCGCCTGGTACCCGACGGTGCCGTAGATCGCCGACTCCTGGTCGTCGATGCGGCGGACGCCGCCGAGGTCGATCACCTTGACCGCGTCGCCGACCTGAATCAGGTTGTCCGGCTTGAAGTCGCAGTAGACCAGGCCGAGGTCGTGGAGGTACTGGAACGCCGGCAGCACCTCGAGGATGAACGCCAGGGCCTGGTCGACCGGCAGCGGGTCGTAGGCGCCGTTGTTGGCGGCCATCCGGGCCTTGAGGATCTGCTTCAGCGACTTGCCGCCGACGTACTCCATGACGATGTAGCCGGCGCCCTCGTGGGTCACGAAGTTGTAGATCTCGACGATCAGCGGGTGCTCGACCTGGGCGAGGAAGCGCTGCTCGGCGATCGCCGCCGCGAGCGCGTCCGGGTCGCCGGAGTTCAGCAGGCCCTTGAGCACGACCCAGCGGTCGGAGACGTTGCGGTCCTTGGCGAGGTAGATCCAGCCGAGACCACCGTGCGCGATCGCCCCCGCCACCTCGTACTGGTTGCCCACGACGTCGCCGGGCTGCAGCTTCGGCGTGAACGAGAACTCCTGTCCGCACTGCGGGCAGAAGCCCTCGGTCCGGCCGGGCTTGCCGTCGATGCTGCGGCCGATCGCGTTGCCACACTTGGAACAGGTGCGCTTGTCCTCGGGCACCCGCGGATCTGGGTTGATCGCCTTGCTCGCGTCCACCGGCGGCGCGGGAGGCACGACCGTGAGCCCGGCGCCGAGGCGGGCGGCGCGGACCCGCTGCGAGCCGGTGCGGGTGCGGTGGGTCGACGTGGATCCGGTCGAGCTGGCGAGCCTCGACCCGATCGCGGCCGACTGCATCTTGCTGGCGGACGCGGTCGCGACGGACACACCGCCCGAGAGTGGCTGGGCTTCGTGGGCGACCGACGGCGCGGCCGCGGCGGGCGAGCCGCAGACGTCGCAGTACCCGTCGAGGATCTTGCCGGTGCAGCCCGGCTGGGTGCAGGCCGAGCCGTCGGACGCGGCCGGCGCAGGCGCGGCGGCCGCAGCGCTCCCGGGCTGGGCGGCCATGCCGCACACGTCGCAGTAGCCGTCGGCGATGGTTCCGCTGCAGCCGGGCTGGGTGCACCTCATGCGGACTCCTTCGAGTGGTCGAGCTGGCTGAGCCACGTCTGGTACGTGCTCACCAGCTGGCGGCACACGGCCATCGGCGCCGGCTCGCGGTCGAGCACCTCACGCGCCCGGCGCTCGCTGTCGGCGAGGTCGGGCCGGTCGGCGACACCCAGCGAGCGCGCCTTGGTGACGTACGCGTCGAGCAGCTCCACGAGCTGGGTGTGCTCGGCGAGCGCGCCGGCGTACTCCTGCTCCGCCAGGGTGAGCGCGGCCGCGACCCGCTGCAGCTTCTGGACGTACGCCGCCAGCGCGTCGGGGGTGTTCGGGATCGGGCCGAGCGCGTCGACGTCGGGCACCGCGTAGCGCGGTGACGGGTCGACGGTGCGGACGCACGTCTCGGCGAGCACGTGCAGCGCCGCGGCCCGCGCGGCCAGGTCGGCGCGCAGCTCGCGCGCGTCCTCGAGCTGGTCGCGCGCCTCGCGGCGCCGGGCGTTGCCGACGATCAGGTCGCGCTCGAAGGTGGACGCGTCCGCCTCGAGCGGGCCGAGCAGCCCACCGACGTCGGCGCCGCGCGAGGCGCGTTCGGCGACCTCGGCCAGCCGCTGCAGCAGCCCGGCGAGCCGCTCGACCGGCTCGTCCCGGGCGATCGCGGGCTCGAGGGCGACCTGGTCGCGGACCCGCTCGAGCTGGGCGCGCAGCTCCTTGATCCGGGCGGCCGCGGCATCCGCGCCGGGCATCAGCGACAGGGTCGCGCGCAGCTGAGCCGCCAGCGCATCCGACAGCCGGCAGGCCTCGGGCACGGACACGGCGCCGGTCGTACCGTCCAGGCGGCCCCAGGCCAGCGTGGTGATCCGGGCCCGCTCCGCCTCCCCCACCCGGCCGCCGTCCCACGTCGCCCACATCAGCTGCCAGCGGTCGGAGACCGCCTTCCAGAGCGAGAGGGCCAGCGCCATGTCGGCGGCGACCTCGTCGCCGCGGCCGGCCGCCAGCGCGGCGGCGTCCAGCTCGTCCAGCTCGAGCTTGCGGGCGCGCACCCACGCGTCCAGGTCGTTCAGGTAGCCCTGGAGCACGATCGGCTCGGGCGCGGAGCCGAGCGCGCCGGGAGGCGTGGGGGCAGCCGTCATCGGCCGTAGACCGGTTGCGGCTGGGTGGCGGGCGCCTTCAGCGAGGGCTGCAGCCACTTCTTGTACGACGCCTGCCACGACCCGTCGGCCCGCATGTCCTCGAGCACGCCGTTGATGAGCTGGACGAGGTCGACGTCGTCCTCGTTGACGCCGATGCCGTACGGCTCGTCCGTCAGGGCCTCGCCCGTGAGCACCTCGGCGTACGGGTCCTGCGCGGCCAGGCCGGCGAGCACGGTGTCGTCTCCGGTGATCGCGTCGGCCTCGCCGTTCTGGAACTTCAGCAGGCAGCCGGTGTGGTTGCCCGCGGTCACCGGGATCGCGTCGGGCGCGATCTGCTGGATGTTGTCGAGGCTGGTCGTGCCGGACGGCGCGCAGACGCGCTTGCCGGACAGGTCGGCGACGCTGCGGATGCCGGAGTCCTGGGCGACCAGGACCTTCTGGCCGGAGCGGAAGTACTCGGCGGAGAAGGCGATGTCCTTCCACCGCGAGCAGTTGATCGTCATGTTGCGGGCGACGATGTCGAGCTCGCTGCTCTGCAGCAGCGGGATCCGGTCGGCCGCGGAGATCACCCGCAGCTGCACGTGACCCTGCGCGGTGCCGAAGATCGCGGCTGCGATCGCGTTCACCATGTCGATGTCGAAGCCCTCGATCTGCCCGGTGAACGGATTGCGCGAGCCGAGCAGGTAGCTGTCGGCCGACACCCCTGCGCGCAGGAACCCACGCTCGCGGATCTCGGCGATGGTGGGGCCGTTGGTCACGCCCGCAGGCGCGTACGACCGGGTCGGGTCGCCGGTGTCGTCACAGGGCGGGGCCGGCGTGACCTTCGCGGGTTCCGGCGTGACTGCGGCCGGGACCTCGGTGTCGGAGTAACCGCACCCGGCGAGCAGGGCGAACGTCGCGACGGCGAGAACGAGGCGTCTCATGCGTACTCCCTCCGTCGCAGGCCGATCCCCCAGGTCGCGGCGCCGGCGGCGGCGATCCCGATCGCCAGCGTGAAGAACGCGAGGACCAGGATCCCGGTGTTGCCGCTGCGCAGCGCGTCGGTCGTCTCGAAGCCGGCGTCCGCGATGACCTCCTGCGAGCGGGAGTCGAACGCGTCGAGCGTGGTGTCCGTCGTCGACAGCTTCACGGCCTGGTCGTACTGACCCTCGGTGTCGAGCCGGACGACGTCGTCGTGGACCGCGACGTAGTCGGCCCAGAACGGCAGCGTCTCGCTCGAGGCGTTGTCCTCCACGGTCTGCGAGGCGACCACCCACTTGTCCTCGTAGACCTGGCCGGATCCGCGCGAGATCAGCCGCAGGCTCTCGTTGGCCTTCGCGTCGTTGGCGGCGGTACGGGCGGTCGACTCGCGGTACGACGTGGCGTAGCTGCCGTCCTCGAGGTCGTTGTTGTTGCCGGCCTGGACCGCGGCTACGAAGAAGC
The DNA here is from genome assembly GCF_039541135.1 of Nocardioides caricicola. Classification (NCBI taxonomy): domain Bacteria; kingdom Bacillati; phylum Actinomycetota; class Actinomycetes; order Propionibacteriales; family Nocardioidaceae; genus Nocardioides; species Nocardioides caricicola. The sequence goes on from NZ_BAABFQ010000003.1 coordinate 964,777, forward strand.
CGACGACGGTGAGGACTCCCACGGCGATGAACGCGGCCGCGAGCCCGACGTTGATGCGCCGCCGGAAGCGGCTCGCGATCTGGCGGTTGACCCAGTACAGGACGCCGAGAGCGGCCAGCCCGGGCAGCAGGATGAGGTACGGGTGCTGGGCGCCGAGCTCGTCCTCGGCACGCTCGGCGTTCGCGGCCACGAGCGCCTGCGCGATCGGGATCGCCGAGCCCTCGACCGCGGTGTTGCGCAGCCCGGTCGAGGCGGTGCGGAGGTACTCCGCGCCCACCGGGAAGCCCTGGCGGTTGTTGGCCCGCGCCTGGGCGATCGTCGCGTTGTAGTCCGTGACAGCTGTGTTGAGCGCCGCGAGCGCGTCGCGGTCGGCCGGCTGGGCCTCGGCCGCCTCGGCGATCTGCCGGGTGACCGTCTCGATCGCCTCGTCGTACTCCGCGCGCTGCTCGGGCGGCTCGAGACCGCCGGTGAGGAACGCCGTCGTCGCGAGCGCGTCGGCGCGAAACAGCGTCGACTGGATGTTCTGCACCCGCACCAGCTGCTCGGTGTTGTTCGCGGCCTGGCGGTTCGCGTTCCACGACAGCGCCTGGATGCCGGCGGTCAGCGCGGCGAAGACCAGGCACGCCAGGACGGCGAACAGCTGCCAGCGGCTGAGCAGGCCGGGGACGTCCTCGGTGCGCTTCTCCGCCTTCGCGGGAGGCGCCTGGGTCACCGTCATGATGGCTCCTCTGCGACCGGGGCGAGGTCCTCGGCGAGGATCGTGCGCAGCTGCTCGACCGTCGGCGACCCGACGTCGCGCAGCCGCCACGCGTGGGCGCCGATCGCGGCTTCGAGGAGGTTGCGCACGTACCGAGCATTGCCGAAGGTCGGCCCGCGCGTCACCGTCCCGAGGATCTCGCGCAGCCGGTCGACCACGGTCTCGGCGACGTCGTACTCGGCCGCGGCGGCCATCACCCGGAAGATCTCGGCGAGCTCGTCGTCGGTGTAGTCCGCGAAGTCGATGGTGGTGCGGAAGCGGCTCTCGAGCCCGGGGTTCTGCGCGATGAACACCGCCATCGGGAGCGGGTACCCGGCCACGATCACCACCAGGTCGTCGCGCTTGTCCTCCATCTCCTTGACCAGGGTGTCGATCGCCTCGGTGCCGTACTGGTCGCCCGCCAGCGCGTAGGCCTCGTCGATGAACAGCACCCCGCCCTCGGCGGACTTCACGACCTCGGCGGTCTTCATCGCGGTCTGGCCGAGGTAGCCCGCGACCAGCTCGGAGCGGTCGACCTCGACGAGCTGGCCCTTCGAGAGCAGCCCGAGCGCGCGGTAGATGCCCGCGACCAGCCGCGCCACCGTGGTCTTCCCGGTGCCGGGGTTGCCGTTGAAGATCATGTGCCGCGTGATCGTCGGTGCCTTCAGCCCGGCCTCGGCGCGCAGGCCCTCGACGCGCAGGACCGCGGCCTGGCGGTGGATCTCCGCCTTCACCTCCGTCAGCCCGACCAGCGCGTCGAGCTCGGCGAGCAGCTCCTCGACCGTCTTCGGCTCCGGCTCCGGCTCCGCCTCCGGCTGCTCCGCCGGCGGCGCGGCCGCCTGCTGTACCGGCTCTCGCGGCGAGGCGAGCGGCGCCTCCATCAGCTGCGCCGAGGCGGCGGTCGCGGCGTTCCCGACCGCGCGAGGGTTGACCTCCCCGAGCTCGCTGCCCGCGAGCGCGACGTCCGCGAGCGCCTTGGCGTACGCCGCCGCGTGCGCCGAGCCTGCGAGCGCGAGCGCGCTCATCGTCGGGGTCGGCGCCGAGCGGTAGCGACGGCCCTTCGACGCGGCCGCCATGAAGTCCTCGGCGCTGCGTCCTCCACCGGTCAGCTCGACCCAGTCGACGTACGCGCCCTTGGCCGGCTCGGCCACGGTCGCAGCCAGCCGCTCCCCCTCGACCCGCGCCTCCCCGGGGTCGACGCCGGCCGCGGTGGCGGCGTCCTCGAGCGCCTTCAGCGCGTCGCGCAGGTTCATGGCGTCGGTCCCAACGTGAGGTCGGGCCCGGAGGGCGGGCCGAACTTGGCCTGCAGGAACATCCCGTGCGCGATCAGGGCCTGCGCGTCGGCACGGTTGGCCGCATCGAGGATCTTGTCCATGGTCGCGGCCAGCAGCTCGAGCTGGTCGACGAGCACCATCAGCGAGGTCTTGTAGCCGTCGATCGGCCGGGTGTCGGCCCACTCCCGCGGGAGCCGCAGGTAGCCCCCGACCGCCTCCGGGAGGTAGTCGGTGGCGGTCGCCATCACGGAGTAGCTCTCGATCGTGCCGACGCCGAGGTGGCGCAGCTGCGGCAGCGTGTCGCGGATCGTGCGCGCGATGCGTTGCACCCGAGAGGTGATGACCGGCGGGGCGTTGCCCTCGGCGAGCATGGCGTTGACCCGGTTGAGCGCAGCCAGGATGTCCTGCTCGGTCGGCGCGGGCGGGACGGCCGCCGCCTGCTCCTCACCGCGTCGGCGCCCCAGCCACGACTTCAGGCCCACGTCAGCTGGTCGGCAGCGTGGAGAGGTCGAGGGTCCCGGCCGCGTTGCGCGCGTCGTGCGCCTGCACCCGGTCGAGGTAGGCCCTGGACTTGTCGACCTCGGTCTCGAGGACCCCGATCGTCTGGGACATGGTGTCCAGCGCCTTGATCTTGAACTCGTCGATGGAGTCCATGGTCGCGTAGATGTTGGCGAACGCCGCCTGCAGCTGCTCGATGCCGATGCTCGACGAGGCCGCCTGCTCCTGGATCTGCGCGGAGTTGTCCTTGAGCATCTCCGAGGTCCGCTCGATCATCCCGGAGGTCGTGGTGTTGAGCGCCGAGATCTGGTCGAGGACGAGCTTCTGGTTGCCCAGCGCCTGCGCCACGATGACCGCCGTGCGCAGCGCGGAGATGGTGGTCGTCGACGCCCGGTCGACGCCCTTGATGAGCTCGATGTTGTTCTTGATGATGATGTCGATCGCGAGGTAGCTCTGGATCGAGACCGCGAGCTGGGTCAGCAGGTCCTGGTGCTTCTGGCGGACGTAGAACAGCACGTCCTGCGACAGCGTCCTCGCCGCATCGGGGTCGGTGAGCTCGAGCTCGGCGATCTTGGCCGACAGCTTCGTGTCGAGCTGCTCGGCGACGTAGACGTACTGGTTGAGCCGGCCCATCGACGCCCAGAGGTTCGTCTTCTCGAGGTTGAGCGCGACGTTGTCCTTGGTGAGCTCGTCCTGGCCGTTGCGCAGGCTGTGCAGGATGCCGTTGAGCTGGCTCTGCGCGGACTGGTACTTGCGGAAGTAGTCGGTGACCTTGTCGCCGAAGGGCAGCAGGTCCAGCCAGCGCTTGGCGCCGGCGGCCTGGCTCGGGTCGAGGTCCTCGACGGTGCGCCGCAGCTCGAGCAACGTCTTGCCGACCGCGGAGCCCTCGGAGATGCCGCCGTCCTTGAGCGCCTTCACCGGCTGCTGGAGCATCCGGTTCGACGTCTCGGCGGCCCGGCGGATGTCGTCGTCACCCATGGTCCGCACGCTCTCCGCCTGCTGCGCGAACTCCGGGCTCCCCACGGCCGTGCTGCCCAACGCGGACATGAAGCCCTCGACCTTGGCGTCGAGCTCCGGCAGCACGGCGGACGGCACCTGCGGCGCCATCTTCGGCGCCTGGGTCGCGACCACCGGTGCCGGCGCCGCGGGCGCGACGAGGGTCAGTGACGCGTCGGGCGGGGCGAGCGGCGCGACCGCGGCCGCACTCGCATCGGACTCTCCGGCTGGCGTGGTCATGGCATCCTCCGAGCGACGTTCGGCCCCTGCGAGCCAGAGTCTTGCAGACCATCGAGAACTACGCTGCCCACATGACGCCCGACGAGGTCGGCCGGTACGCCGAGTCGCTGCCGGAGGTGAAGCGCAAGGGCACCGAGGCGCGCCCGGCGTGGTACGTCCGCGACCGCCTGGTCGCCCGTCTCGACGACGCGCGGACGGTGGTCATCCGGGTGCCGCTCGAGAAGCGGGAGTCGCTGCTGGAGAGCCACCCCGGCAGCTTCGGCGTCCCGCCGCGCATGGAGTCGCACCACAAGGTCGAGGCCTACCTCGACGAGGCCGACCCCGCCGCGGTGCGCGCGGCGATCGACCTGGCGTGGGAGATGCAGCGGTACTGATCCACGGGGAGGACGAGCGCTGTCCTCAGGTCCCGCGACCCGGCACCTGCGACGGAGGTGCGCACCCGCCGGCGTTGACACCGTGGTGAGGTGCCCACGAACCTCCGCCTTCCTGCCGCCCTCCTCGCCGTCGTCCTGGTGACCGCGGCCTGCGGGAGCGACGACACCCTCGGGGCCGGCGGCCAGCCGCTGTTCCGCCCCGCCGTGCACCTGCCGCAGGGACAGGCGGCGGTCAACCGGGTCGACCCCGACCTCCGCGCCGCGTTCCTCGACGCGAAGGACGCCGCCCGCGCCGACGGCGTGACGCTGGTGGTCAACAGCGGATGGCGCAGCCCGGCGCACCAGCAACGGCTCTTCGACGAGGCGGTCCAGAAGTACGGGAGCGAGGAGGAGGCGAGCCGGTACGTCGCCACCCCGGACGAGTCCGCGCACGTCACCGGCGACGCCCTCGACATCGGCCCGCCCGAGAGCGCGGCGTGGCTGGGCGAGCACGGCTCGGCGTACGGCTTGTGCCAGATGTTCGCCAACGAGCCCTGGCACTTCGAGCTGGCCACCTCTCCCGGCGGCACGTGTCCCGAGATGCTGCCGGACAGCAGCTACCGCGGCTAGGGGCCGAAATCGCAACAGCCCCGGAGGATCGCCCCGGGGCCGCTGCTCCATCTCACCCTCAGATGTCGGTGGGCATCACGTTCGTGCCGGAGCGCATCCGCTCGCGGTAGCTCCCGGTCGGGAACTCGCGGTCGACGAGCTTCTCCATGAAGCCCTTCAGCGTGCGGGTGCCGTAGGCCGGCGCGACGTGGTCGACGACCGACCAGTACTTGGCGGCCTCGAGGTAGAACACGACCGGCTTGAGCTGCTTGGTCAGCTTGCTGAGCCGGGCCAGACGCTTGATCTTCTTGTCCCAGCTGGCCATCGTGACGACCTCCCACTGGGGCTCCTTGCCGGTGAGCTCGAACATGAACTCGCCGGCGCCCTTGAGCGTCACGGTGTTGTCGGCGCTCCACGGGCCGCCGACCGGCAGGATCCGGCCGATCGCGTCGTCGTTGAGCACCTGGTTGACGATGAACTCCGCCAGGTCCTCGCGCGCGATCGGGTTCACGACGTTCCACTCGCCGTGGTCGTAGATGCGGTAGGCGAGGCCGTTCTTGACGTCGCCGAACGCGACCGAGAGGTACGGGAAGTACGCCGTGGGCCGGATGATCGTCCACGGGACGTAGCCGTGGTGCTGGCCGATGAGCTCGCCCTCGACCTGGATCTTGTAGACCTGCGGGATCAGCTCGGGTCGGTAGACGCCGTAGTCGCTGATGTGGATGAACTGCTTCACGTCGTTCGCGACGGCGGCCTTGATGCCGTGCACGACGGCCTCGTGGTCGACCTGGCGGCAGTCCTCGGCGTCGTTGGGCTTGCGGCCCGACAGCAGCGAGATCACGACGGCGGTCGGTGCGGCGGCGACCGCGGCGGCCACGTCGGCGGCCTTCGTGGCGTCGCCGACGATGACCTCGGCGTCGGCGTACTCCGCCTCGTTCTTCACCTCCGCGCTGCGCGACAGCACCGCGGGCCGGTAGCCGCGGCGGGCGAGCTCGGGGACCAGCGCCCGGCCGATGTACCCGGTGCCACCGAGGACGAGCACGCGCTCGCCGTTCCCGGTGCCCGTCGGGCCGGTGACGTAGGTGCTCGACTCGGTGCTCAGGACCCGCTGGAGCAGCTCGTGGCTGTGCCGCTGGGCGGCGTCCTTGTCGAGGTCGGTGATGGTGCTGTAGGCCATGTGTACATCATATACACATTCACTCCTCGAGCCGCACGACCCAGGCCGGGAGCATCAGCTGAGCGAGCGGACCGATGGCCAGCGCGTACAGGACGGTGCCGAGCCCGAGCGTCCCGCCGAGCAGCAGGCCGATGACCACGACGGTCACCTCGAGGGCGGTGCGCACCAGGCGGAGCGAGAGGCCGGTACGCCGCGCGAGCCCGGTCATCAGCCCGTCGCGGGGGCCGCGGCCGAGCTGGGCGCCGATGTACATCGCGGTCGCCAGGCCGCACAGCACGATGCCGCCGACCATCAGCGCGACCCGGACGGCCAGGCCGTCGGGCCGGTCCATCAGCGCGAGCGTGGCGTCGGCGGAGAAGCCGACGACGATCGCGTTGGAGATCGTGCCGAGACCGGGCTTCTCGCGCAGCGGGATCCAGAGCAGCAGCACGACGAAGCTCATGACCACGACCACCTCACCGATCGTGAGCGGGACGTACTCGGTCAGGCCGGAGTGCAGCACGTCCCACGGTGCCAGGCCGAGGTCGCCGCGGATCATCAGCGCGAGCGAGACGCCGTACGCCACCAGGCCGACGTACAGCTGCGGGAGCCGGCGGCCGAGCCGCCCGGCGCGCACCTGCGCGATCGGGCCGAGGTCGGCGAGCATGGGGGGCGCGGTGGCGATCGTGGACACGGTCCGATTCTGGCGGCCGATTGGCCTTCTCTGAAATAGCCAATCGTGCGAGAGTGGCCTGCATGTCGCGCACCATCTCCGCCACCCGAGTGGCCACCCTGGTCGACGGGTTCGACCGGTCCCCGGCGTACGCCGGTCTCGCCGACGCGCTCACGCTGCTGATCGGCGACGGGCGGATCGGGCTCGGCACGCGGTTGCCCAGCGAGCGCGAGCTCACCGAGGCGCTCGGGGTCTCGCGGACCACGGTGACGCGGGCCTACGCGGCGCTGCGCGAGACCGGGTACGCCGAGGCGCGACAGGGCGCCGGCACGTTCACGCGGGTGCCGGGCGGCCGGACCCGAGCACACGACCGGGCGCTGCTCCCCCGGCCCGGCGACTCCGACGCGATCGACCTCAACTGCGCGGCGCCGTCCGCCCCACCCGGGCTGGCGCAGGCGTACGCCGCCGCCGCCGGGGACCTGCCGGCGTACCTCGGCGGGCACGGGTACTTCCCGGCCGGGCTGCCCGAGCTCCAGGCCGCGATCGCCGCGTCCTACGCCGAGCGCGGGCTGCCGACCTCGCCCGACCAGATCATGGTCACGCCCGGCGCGCTGACCGCGGGCGCGATCGTGGCTCAAGCGTTCACCTCGCCAGGCGACCGGGTGCTGGTGGAGTCTCCGACGTACCCGAACGCGACCGACGCACTGCGGCACGCCGGCGCTCGGCTGGTCCCGTCCGCGGTCGACCCCGAGGGCTGGGACCTCGACGCGGTCGCGGCGACGCTGCGCCAGACGTCACCCAAGCTCGCGTACCTGATCCCCGACTTCCAGAACCCGACCGGCCACCTGATGACCGACGCGCAGCGCGAGGAGTACGCCGGCCACCTCCGGCGCACCCGCACCGTGCCGGTCGTCGACGAGGCGCACCAGTCGCTGGCGCTCGACGGCCAGCAGATGCCGCGGCCGTTCGCGGCGTTCGCCCCCGACACGATCACGATCGGGTCGTCGAGCAAGTCCCACTGGGGTGGCCTGCGCCTCGGCTGGATCCGCGCGCCGCGCGAGCGCATGGAGCGCCTCACCCAGGCGCGGGTCTCGCTCGACCTCGGCGCGCCGGTGTTCGAGCAGCTCGTGCTGACGCACCTGCTGGCCGACGACTCGATCCTCCCGGCGAACCGGCTCCGGCTCCGCGAGCAGCGCGACGCGCTCGCCACCGCGGTGGCCGAGCTCCTCCCGGAGTGGACGTTCCACCTGCCGACCGGCGGCCTCGCGCTGTGGTGCCGGCTGCCCGGCACCTACGGCACCGCGCTGGTCACCGAGGCCGAACGGCACGGCGTGATCATCGCCCCCGGACCGGTCTTCGCCGCCGAGGGCGGCCTGGACTCCTACGTCCGCATCCCCTGGACCCGCCCGGCCGACGAGCTCACCGAGGCCGCGCGGCGGGTCGCCGAGGCCTGGGGCGTCGTCCGGTCCCGCCCCACGGGTCCGGCCCGCGCCAGCCGGGTGATGGTGGCCTGACACCACACGCACGAAGGGCCCCGACCGCGTGCGCGGTCGGGGCCCTTCGAGGTGAATCAGGAGACGCGGACGTTCTCCGCCTGCGGGCCCTTGGGGCCCTGGGTGAGGTCGAACTCGACCTTCTGGTTCTCGTCGAGCGACTTGTAGCCACCGGACTGGATCGCGGAGAAGTGGACGAACACGTCCTCGCCGCCGCCATCCTGCGCGATGAAGCCGAAGCCCTTGTCAGCGTTGAACCACTTGACGGTGCCCTGAGCCATGATGTTTTCCCTTGTTTCGTTCGGGGCGAGGTGCCTCCGAACCGCTGAAGACATCCACGTGTACTGATGTCCAGCGAACCGAAACCAGGAGTACTAGATACAAGCCCCACCATCGGGTGCGGCCAGGACGACGGTGGCGTCATCCCTTCAACAGGACCACCGTACGCCATCGGGCGGATTCTCGGCTCTTCGCCGACGTCAGCCGCGTGACGTCACCACGGCTGGATGCCGGAGTCGTCGCGGAACGTGCCCGACGGGCCGCCGTCCGGAAGGGTCGCCAGCTCGAGGAAGATCGCCGCACCCTGCTCCGGCGTACGGAACCCCTGGAAGTTGTTGAGGTCCGTCGCGACGTAGCCGGGGCACCCGAGGTTGACGAGGATGCCGGTGCCGGCGAGCTCCTTGGCGTACTGGATGGTGACCGCGTTGAGGAACGACTTGCTCGGCGAGTACGCCGCCGAGATCGGGCCGACCGCGTCGGCCTGCGCGGTCTGCAGGGTGAGCGAGCCGACCGTGCTCGAGACGTTGACGATCCGCGGCGAGGAGGAACGTCGGAGCATCGGGAGCATCGCGTTGGTGACCCGGATGACCCCGACCACGTTGGTGTTCACGACCTCGAGGACCTGCTCGGCGCTGACCTTCGTCGGCTCCTGCGGCGCACCGCCGGTGATGGCGGCGTTGTTGACGAGGACGTCGAGACCGCCCTCCGCCTCGAGCTGGGCGGCGGCGGCCGCGACGCTCGCGTCGTCGGCGACGTCGAGCCGGACGCCGAAGACGTCGTGGCCGTCGGCCTGCAGCTTCGCCACGGCCTCCTCGCGGCGGGTGGTGTCTCGGGCGCCGACGCCGACGCGGAACCCCAGACGGGACAGGCCGGCGGCGATCTCGTAGCCGATGCCCTTGTTGGCCCCGGTGACCAGGGCGATCTTCTTCTCAGTCATGCCACGATCGTGTGCTCGCCGGTGCATCGCGTTCCAAGACCGATCGGGTCAGGCCTGATACCGCGGCGGTATGACACCAGGTCAGGGGTACCGTCGGCCGGGTGGAGACCCGTGAGCTGCGCTACTTCGTCGCCGTCGCCGAGGAGTCGCACATCGGCCGGGCGGCCGAGCGGCTCGGGATCGCCCAGCCACCGTTGTCGCGCGCGATCGCGCAGCTCGAGCGGAGGCTCGGCGCGGAGCTGTTCGTGCGGACGCCGCGGGGCGTGACGCTCACCAGCGCCGGCGAGACGCTGCTCAGTGAGGGGCGCGCCGCGCTGGCTGCGATCGAGGCGGCCGAGCGGCGCACCCGCCGTACGGTCGCGAACGCCGGCCGGGCCTCGGTCGTGCTCACCGCCAAGGCGGGCGCGTCCAGCGAGCTGATGGCCAAGCTGCTCGACGCGTACGCCGCCGAGCCCGACGCCGTCGATGTCGAGGTGGTGCTGAGCCCGCCCGGCCACCAGGCGCCGATGCTGCGCGACGGGCGGGCCGACGTCGCGATCCTGCACCGACCGTTCGACGACCTGAGCGGCTTCGACACGGACCCGCTCAACGTCGAGGGTCAGGTGCTGGTCCTGCCCGCCGGCCATCCCCTGAGCACCCGGAGCTCGATCACCCTCGCCGAGGCGACCTCGATCCCCGACCTGCCGCTGCCGCGCTGGCCCCGGCTCGACGGCAGCTACCCGGACGGACCTGGGCCCGAGCTGCGCGACCAGACGCAGGTGCTGCAGCTGGTGCGGCTCGGCCGGACGGCGATCGTGCTGCCGGAGTCGGCCCAGGCGAACCTCCACTCCGAGCTGACCGTCGTACCGGTGTCCGACGCGCCGCAGGTCACCACCGTCATCGCCTGGCCGCCGCACAGCACGTCGCCCGGCGTGGCTGGGCTGGTGCGCACGGCGGCGCGCCTGTGAGCCGGCTCGGCGACGCCGCCGTCGGCGAGCGGTGAGGAGCCCGTGAACGGCGCCTCGTTCGGGCACGTCCACTTGGTCTCGGCGTCGAGACCAGGCTAGGACGGCCCTCCACGTACGGACCGCGGCGTCGACGCCGGGTCGACCAGCTGCACCGCAGCCCAGATAGACCACGCGTAACCGGCGCACACCACAGTGACGGCCACGCACCCGAGGGTGACCATGCGCGACTCGGCCCCGTCGAACAGCCCACCGAGAAGGATCGCGATGAACGAGAAGAGTCCGACCAGGCCGGCGATGAGGACTGCTGGAACCGCCGTGACGGCCGCGAGGTAGAGCAGCGGCAAGGACGTCCTTCGCCCGAGGCTGACGTCGTAGAGCATGAGCGCCGACACGACGAGCAGTGCGGTGGACACGTAGATCGTCACCTCGGTGACATGTCGCAAGGCGAAGAGGTCAGCGAACACGTCACGCAAGGACTCGTAGTCGAGGGCACCGACATCGCCTGCCATCACCGTCAGCGCTTGGCTGGACGCCGTGCCCGTGACGACGAGCACGGCCCCCGCAGCCAGAGCAGTCGCGAGACGTTTCAGGACGACGGGAGTGCGTTCGATCCCGATCGTGCCGGCGGTCACCACGAACGTGATGCCCGAGGCCACCACCGCCGCGACTCGCAGCCAGGAGAAGAAGGCGAGGATGTAGACGAGAACCGCCACGACGGCCCAGGGAACTCCGTGCCCGACGAGGGCATTGAAGAGCACGCCAGCGGGATCGACGTCGGGCAGCGGCCGCTCGTCTCCATTGCCTTGCTCGGCCGCCAGCACGGACCCATGGTGCCGCAGCGGGGAGCCACGCACATCCGTGTTCAAGCGGTTCCGAGAGAAGAATATATCCTCTATTCTTGCTCCGCGTTGTCCGCCGAAGCCGTCTAGGAGCCGTCGATGAGTGCCGTCCTCACCAAGGGCAAGAAGTTCGCCCTGGTCCTGCCCTCGACCAACACGTCGGTGGAGCGCGAGTTCCACCACCTCCGGCCGCAGGACTGCTCCTGGCACACCGGCCGGATCATGATCAAGGCGCCGGCGCTCGACTCGGCGAACGCGTTCCAGGCGTTCCGGGAGTGCCTCAACGAGGCGCTGCCGAGCGCGCTCGAGGTCGTGATGACCTGCAAGCCCGAGTACATCGTGATGGGCATGTCGGCCGAGACGTTCTGGGGCGGCGTGCAGGGCAACGCGGCCTTCGAGCAGGGCGTGCGCGACATGACCGGGCTCGAGGTCACGACGGGCGCGACCGCGGCCGGTGAGGCGCTGAAGGCGTTCGGGGCGAAGCGGATCGGCATCGTGACGCCGTACCAGCCGGTCGGCGACGAGCAGGTCGTCGCGTACTTCACCGAGCTCGGGTACGACGTCGCCGCGATCCACGGCCTGTGCTCGGAGTCCGCGACGTCGATCGCCGACGAGACGCCCGAGACGCTGCGCGAGGCGTTCTTGAAGGTCGACGGCCCGGACGTCGACGCGCTGATCCAGTGCGGCACCAACCTCGAGTGCATCGCGGTCGCCGCGGAGCTCGAGAAGGAGCTCGGCAAGCCGGTCATCGCGATCAATCTCGCCACCATGTGGCACGCCTTCCGCACCAACGGCATCGACGACAAGATCGCGGGCTACGGCTCGCTGATGGAGCTGCACTGATGTTCAACCACCACGGCCACCTGACCCTCTCCCCCGAGGCCACCGACGCGCAGGTCGAGGCCATCCTCGACGGCCTGCTCGCGCTGCCCGGCCAGATCGACGGGCTGCGGGAGGCGCGCGTCGCCCGCGACGCCGGCCTCGCCGACGGCAACGCCTCGCTGCGCTTCCACATGGTCTTCGACGACGAGGCGTCGTGGCGCGCGTACGGCAGCCACCCGGCCCACGTCGCCGTGGTCACCGACCACATCAAGCCGGTGCTCGCCGGCAAGGCGATGGTCCAGCACGACGACCGGGACCTCCGCGTCGCGACCGCCTGACGGCATAGGTCCTTTCAGGACCAAAGACCGTGGTCGGCCCGGTCGGGCCGGCGTAGCGTCGTCACCGGAGGCGAGTGATGACGATGATCGAACACGCAGAGCAGCAGACCACCGCCTGGGACGGCTTCGTCGGAGGCCCCTGGAAGGGCAGCATCGATGTCGCGGACTTCGTGCGCCGCAACCGGACGCCGTACGAGGGTGACGCCTCCTTCCTCGCCGGGCCGACCGAGCGCACCACCGCGGTGTGGCAGGCGGTGAGCAGCCTCTTCCCCGAGGAGCGCTCCCGCGGCATCTACGACGTCGACCCGGCCACGCCGGCGGGCATCACGGCGTTCGCGCCCGGCTACATCGACGCGGACAAGGAGCTCATCGTCGGCCTCCAGACCGACGCTCCGCTGAAGCGCGCGATCATGCCCAACGGCGGGCTGCGGATGGTCGAGGCCGGCCTCGAGGCGTACGGCTACGAGGTCGATCCGCTGGTGCGCGAGATCTTCACGAAGTACCGCCGCACCCACAACGCCGGCGTCTTCGACGCCTACACCGATCAGATGCGCGCGGCCCGCAAGGCCGGCATCATCACCGGCCTGCCGGACGCCTACGGCCGCGGCCGGATCATCGGCGACTACCGCCGCGTCGCGCTGTACGGCGTGGACCGGCTGATCGCGGACAAGAGGCGCGACCGCGCCGCGCTGGACCTCGTCCCGTCCTCCGACGACGTGATCCGCGACCGTGAAGAGCTCGCCGAGCAGATCCGCGCACTCGCCGAGCTGAAGGAGATGGCGCAGTCCTACGGCTACGACGTCTCCGGTCCGGCCACCACCGCCCGAGAGGCCGTGCAGTGGCTGTACTTCGCCTACCTGGCCGCGACCAAGGAGCAGAACGGCGCCGCGATGTCGCTGGGCCGCACCTCCTCCTTCCTCGACGTCTACCTCGAACGTGACCTGGCCGCCGGCCGCATCGACGAGACCCAGGCCCAGGAGCTCGTCGACGACTTCGTGATCAAGCTGCGCATCGTGCGGTTCCTGCGCACCCCGGAGTACGACGCGCTCTTCTCCGGCGACCCGACCTGGGTCACCGAGGCGATCGGCGGGATGAGCGCCGACGGCGCGACGCTGGTGACGAAGAACAGCTTCCGGTTCCTCCAGACGCTCTACAACCTCGGCCCCGCGCCGGAGCCGAACCTCACGGTCCTCTGGTCCCCGGCGCTGCCCGACGGCTTCAAGCGGTTCGCCGCGCAGGTCTCCCTCGACACCAGCGCGATCCAGTACGAGTCCGACGACCTGCTCCGCGGGAGCCTCGACGACGACACCGCGATCGCGTGCTGCGTGTCGGGCATGCGGGTCGGCAAGGACATGCAGTTCTTCGGCGCGCGGGTCAACCTCGCGAAGGCGCTGCTGTACGCGATCAACGGCGGCCGCGACGAGATCACCGGCGAGCAGGTCGCGCCGGCCTCGCCGCCGATCACCGGCGACGTGCTCGACCACGCCGCGGTGCTGGCGGCGTACGGGCGCACCCTCGACTGGCTCGCCGCGCTCTACGTGGACACCCTCAACGTCATCCACTACATGCACGACAAGTACGCCTACGAGCGCATCGAGATGGCGCTCCACGACTACCCCGTGCGGCGCTTCATGGCCTGCGGCATCGCCGGCCTGTCGGTCGCGACGGACAGCCTCTCGGCCATCAAGAACGCGACCGTGCGGGTGCAGCGCGACGAGTCCGGCCTCGCGGTCGGGTACGAGGTCGAGGGCGACTTCCCGACCTACGGCAACAACGACGACCGCGCCGACGACATCGCGGTGTGGCTGGTCGAGGGCTTCATGGAGCGGATCCGCCGCCAGCCGACGTACCGCAACGCCGAGCACAGCCAGTCGGTCCTGACGATCACCTCGAACGTCGTCTACGGCAAGCACACCGGCGCGACGCCGGACGGCCGCCAGGCCGGGGAGCCGTTCGCGCCGGGCGCCAACCCCATGAACGGGCGCGACCACCGCGGCGTCGTCGCCTCGGCACTGTCGGTCGCGAAGCTGCCGTACGACGCGGCGCGCGACGGCATCTCGCTCACCTCGACGATCACCCCCTCGGGGCTCGGCCGGCAACGCGCGGAGCAGATCGGCAACCTGGTCGGCGTGCTCGACGGGTACTTCGACGCGGGCGGCTTCCACATCAACGTGAACGTGCTCGACCGCGCGACGCTCGAGGACGCGATGGAGCACCCGGAGAACTACCCGCAGCTGACGGTGCGGGTGTCGGGGTATGCCGTGAACTTCGTGAAGCTGACGCCCGAGCAGCAGCGCGACGTCATCTCGCGGACGTTCCACCACTCCATGTGATGCCGGCGATCACCGAGGCCTCGGTCCACTCCTGGGACCTGTCCACCGGCGTGGACGGGCCGGGAACGCGGTTCGTGCTGTTCCTGTCGGGCTGTCCGCTGCGCTGCCTGTACTGCCAGAACCCCGACACCTGGTACATGCGCGACGGCACCCGACGCCGCCTCGACTCGATCCTGGAGGACGTCGCGCTGTACCGCCGGTTCCTCCAGGTCGCCGGCGGCGGCGTCACCGCGTCGGGCGGCGAGCCGCTGCTGCAGTCGGAGTTCGTCACGTCGTTCTTCACGGCCTGCCGGGAGTGGGACCTGACCACGGCGCTCGACACGTCGGGCCACCTCGGCATCCGCGCCGACGACACGTTGCTGTCGGTCACCGACCTCGTGCTGCTGGACATCAAGTCGTGGGACCCGCGCACCTACCGCGACCTGACCGGCAAGGAGGTCGAGCCGACGCTGCGGTTCGCCGAGCGACTCGCAGCGGTGGGGCAGAAGATGTGGATCCGCTTCGTGCTCGTCCCCGGCGTCACCGACGACCCCGCCAACGTCGACGGCATCGCCAGGTTCGCCGCCACCCTCGGCCCGGCCGTCGAGCGCGTCGAGATCCTGCCGTTCCACCGGCTCGGCCAGCACAAGTACGACGCCCTGCGGCTGCCGTTCCCGCTGGCCGACACCGCGCCGCCGTCCGACGAGCTGATCGCGCGGACGACCAGTCAGTTCGCCGAGCGCGACCTGCCGGTGCTCATCGCGTAGCGGCGACCTTCGCGAGCAGCCGCTCGCGCTCGTCCTCGGTCAGCGGCACCTCGAGCGTGTCCAGCCACTCCCCCAGCTCGCCGTCGCGCAGCGGCCGGTGCTCGGTCGGCTCGCCGGGCGTGCGGACCGTCAGCGTCTGGTGGGTGACGGTGACGTGCCGTCCGGGAAGGTGCTTGGCGACGACGAGCGTCGTCGTGAAGTGCGAGCCCGGGTAGGTGCTCGTGTAGTGGTGCCCGTGGACGACGTCGAGCGGGATCACCTTCAGCTCGTCGGTGAGGTGCATGACCTCCCAGCCGCCCTCGCGGTGCCGGCTCATCAGCCAGCCGTCCTCGGTCTCGGCGATGCGGTAGGCCCAGCCGCGGTAGTCGTCCTCGGCGCCGTCGGACAGCTCGATCGGCCGCAGCGTGCTCATCCCGAACCCGGGGTCGCACAGCAGCCGGCGTCCGTCGATCGTGACCACGACCATCATGTGGGTGCGCGCCTGCTGGGTGCCGGCCGCGGGGTCGCCGACGCGGGCGAGCTGGCGGCGTACGTCGTACCCGAGCCGCTCCAGCGCCGCCGCGAAGATCGTCGAGTGCTCGAAGCAGTAGCCGCCGCGGCCGCGGCGGACGAACTTCCCCTGCACGGCGTCGAGCGAGACGCCCGGGTGCTGCTGGAGCAGCACGTCGATGTTGTCGAACGTGAAGGTTCGCACGTGCGCCTCGTGCATCTCGGCGAGCGCGTCGGCGCTGGGTTCGCGAGCTGGTACGCCGAGCCGTGCGAGGTAGCCGTCCAGGTCGAGCTCGTCGATCCGCCACTCATCGGTCACGGTGACAGTCTGCCGGGTCAGGGCCCAGGAGCGCAGAGCCGTTCAGGCGAGGTGCAGGTCGACCCACTCGGCGGTGTCACCGTCGAGGACGTACCGGTCGTGCTCCTCGAAGCCGAGGTTCTCCGCGAACCGCAGTCCGTCGGCGTTCGCCGCCAAGACGACGGTCTCGATCCGCTCGGCGTCGAGCTCGGCGGCGCGGGTGAGGACCCGGTCGTAGTACTCCGTCCCATGACCCTTGCCCCGGTGCTCAGGGAGCACCCGGACGATCACGGTCGCGATCCGTTCCTCGTCGCTCGGCGGTCGCAGCGTGGCGTTGCCGACGAGCACGTCCCCGTCGTACGCCAGCGTCAGCTCGTTGCGGCCCATCCGCTCGACGACGTCGGCCTCCGACAGCGGGTCGGCCGGGATGATCCGGTTGTGGACCTCGGCCCACAGCCCGGCGGTCGCCTCGGTGACCGGCACGATGGACAGCTCCATCCGCACATCATCGTCGACCCGCACCGTCGACCGGCACTGTCGACCGGCACTGTCGACCGGCATCTTCGTCCGCACGAACGAACCACCGCCACCAGGTGCGGGGCAGGCTGGGGGTCATGGCGACGACGCTGATGATCACCGGGGGCACGGTGTACGACGGCACCGGGAGCGCGGGCCGGCACGCCGACGTCGCGGTCGAGGGCGACCGGGTGGTGCAGGTCGCTCCGCCCGGGCAGCTGCCCGAGGCGCCCGGGGCGCGGGTGCTCGACGCGACCGGGCTGGCGGTGGTGCCCGGGTTCGTCAACGTGCTCAGCCATGCGTGGGGGTCGCTGCAGCAGGACGGCGCGGGTACGTCGGACCTCCTGCAGGGCGTGACGACCCAGGTGTTCGGCGAGGCGTTCTCGCTCGGGCCGGGCAACGACGACGTGCGCGACATGGTCGGCGCGCTGGCGGGCGGGCACGAGAGCAGCGACGTACGCCTGGTCTTCGAGCGCCTCGCCGACGGCCTCGACCACCTGGAGAGCAAGGGCGTGGCGCAGAACGTCGCGAGCTTCGTCGGCGGGCACAACCTGCGCGTGCTCGGCGCGGCCTTCGACGACCGGCCGCTCACCGCGGCCGAGCTCGACCGCCTCGTCGGGCTGATGCGCGAGGAGATGCAGGACGGCGCGCTCGGGATCGGGACGGCGCTGATCTACCCGCCCGGCAACTACGCGAGCACCGACGAGCTGGTCGCGGTGTGCGGCCCGGTCGGCGAGCACGGCGGGACGTACGTCTCGCACCTGCGCAGCGAGGGCGACGAGCTCCTCGAGTGTCTCGACGAGCTGCTGCTGATCGGCGAGCGAGCGGGCTGCCGCGCGGAGGTCTACCACCTCAAGGCCGCCGGGCCGCGGAACTGGCCGAAGATGGCCGCCGCGATCGAGCGGATCCAGGCCGCCCGCGACGCCGGCCGCGCGGTGGGCGCGAACATGTACCCCTACACCGCCGGCGGCACCGCGCTCGCGGCCTGCATCCCGCCGCGGTTCCACGACGGCGGACCGGACGCGCTGGCGGCCCGGCTCGCCGACCCCGTCGTACGCCGGGAGATCTCCACCGCGATGCGGACCGAGACCGGCGGCGGGTTCGAGAACCTCTTCCTCGCCGCCAGCGAGGGCGAGGGCATCGGGCTGTCGTCCGGCCAGCGGCTCCCGGAGGTCGCCCGCGACCTCGGCCTCGCGCCCACCGACGCCCTGCTCGAGCTGGTGGCCCGCGACCCCGAGACGCCTGCGACGTACTTCCTCATGGACGAGGCCAACGTCGAGCTCGGCCTCGCCCAGCCGTGGGTCTCGCTCGGGTCCGACGCCGAGGCCTGCGCCGCCGTGCCGCCACACACCGACGAGCCGACACACCCGCGCACCTACGGCACGTTCGCGCGGTTCCTCGGCCACTACGTCCGCGACCGCGGCGTCACCACGTTCGCCGACGCCGTACGGCGGCTGACCTCACTGCCGTGCGACGAGCTCGGCCTGAGCGGGCGGGGCCGGCTGACGCCGGGTTCGTACGCCGACATCGTCGTGCTGGACCCGGTGACCGTCGGCGACCACGCGACGTACGACGACCCGCACCGCTACTCGACCGGGGTGCACCACGTCGTGGTCAACGGCGAGCCGGTGGTCACCGACGGCGTCGTGCTGGGCGCGCGGCCCGGACGGCGCCTCAGACGAGGTTGACGGCCCGCACGGACTCGGCGTCGATCGCGTGCTGGATGTCGGCGAGGGTGTCGGCGGGGATCGCGGTGTCGACGGAGAGCGCGACCAGCGCCTGGCCGCCCGGCGCCTGCCGCGAGACCTGCATGCCGGCGATGTTGATGCCGGCGTCGCCGAGGATCACGCCGACCGTGCCGACCATCCCGGGGCGGTCGCCGTACGTCAGGAACGCCAGGTGCGCGGTGGGCTCGAGGTCGACGTCGAAGCCGTTGACCTCGACCAGCCGCTCACGCTGCCCGATGCCGACCAGGGTGCCGCTCACCGACACCTGCGACCCGTCGGCGAGGGTGCCGCGGATCGTCACCAGGTTGCGATGGTCGGGGCTCTCGGGGTCGGCGACCAGGCGGACCGCCATGCCGCGCTCGGCCGCGAAGAGCGGTGCGTTCACGTACGACACCTGCTGCTCGACGATGTCGGCGAAGATCCCCTTGAGCGCCGCGAGCTCGAGCACCTTCACGTCGTAGTCGGTGATCTCGCCGCGGACCTCCACGTCGACCTGCTGGGCGACCTCGCCCGCGAGGCCGGTGAAGACCCGGCCGAGCTTCTCGGTGAGCGGGATGCCGGGCCGCACGTCCTCGGCGATCACGCCGCCCTGCACGTTGACCGCGTCGGGCACCAGCTCGCCGGACAGCGCCAGCCGCACCGAGCGGGCGACCGCGATGCCGGCCTTCTCCTGCGCCTCGTCCGTGGACGCGCCGAGGTGTGGGGTGGCGACGACGTTCTCGAGCTCGAACAGCGGGCTGTCGGTGCAGGGCTCCTCGGCGAACACGTCGAGGCCGGCCGCGGCGACGCGGCCCTCCTTGAGGGCGGCGTACAGCGCGGTCTCGTCGACGATGCCGCCGCGGGCGGCGTTGACGAGCACCAGCGAGGACTTCGCCTTCGCGAGCTGCTCGGCGCCGATGAGTCCCGCGGTCTCCGGCGTCTTCGGCAGGTGCACCGACATGAAGTCGGCCTCCGCGAGCAGCGTGTCGAGGTCGACGAGCCGGACGCCCATCTGGGCCGCGCGGCCGGCCTGCACGTACGGGTCGTAGGCGACGACCTTCATGCCGAAGGCGCTCAGCCGCTGCGCGACGAGCACGCCGATGCGGCCCAGGCCGACGATGCCGACGGTCTTCTCGTACAGCTCGATGCCGGTGTAGCGCGAGCGCTTCCACTCGCCGTTCTTGAGCGCGGCATGCGCCGGCGAGACGTGCCGCGCCGCCGCGAGCATCAGCGCGACCGCGAGCTCGGCGGCGGAGACGATGTTGGAGGTCGGGGCGTTCACGACCATCACGCCCGCCATGGTCGCGGCGCGCACGTCGACGTTGTCGAGGCCGACCCCGGCGCGAGCGACCACCTTCAGCCGGCGCCCGGCGGCCAGCGCCTCGGCGTCGACCTTGGTCGCGGAACGGACCAGGATCGCGTCCGCCTCGGGGATCGCGGCGAGCAGCTCCGCGCGGTCGGCGCCGTTGCAGTACCGGATCTCGAAGTCCGGCCCGAGCGCCTCGACGGTCGCGGGGCTGAGCTCTTCGGCGATGAGTACGACAGGCATGGTCACAGCGCTGGGGTCCTGACGGAGTGTGCGGGAAGCAGAGGGGCGCACGACGCTGTGCTGGCTCACGACTGTACCCGACGGGTCCCGATTAATCGGTGGAGTCCACGGGCGGTCCCGGCCTACGCTCGTGCGGTCCCATCCCCGACGAAGGCAGGTCGAGTTGCTCCTCTGAGGTGACCTCGCGTCCGCAGCACCCACCTCACCTGGAGCCTCCATGTCTTCATCTGTCATCAGCGCGTCCGGCCTCTCGTTCTCCTGGCCGGACGGCACCCCCGCCCTCAGCGGCCTCGACCTCCTGGTCGGCCCCGGGCGGTCGGGCCTGGTCGGCACCAACGGTGCCGGGAAGTCCACCCTGCTGCGCCTCGTCGCCGGCGAGCTGCAGCCCACGTCCGGCCACATCACCGTCGCCGGCGAGGTCGGGTACCTCCCCCAGGACCTGACCCTCGACGTCGACCAGCCGGTCGAGGACTTCCTCGGGATCGGGGCGGTACGCCGCGCGATCCGGGCGGTCGAGGGCGGCGACGCCGATCCGGCCCACTTCGACGTGATCGGCGACGACTGGGACGTCGAGGACCGAGCCGAGGCCGAGCTGTCCCGGCTCGGCCTGCCCACCGACGTGCTCGACCGGCGCCTCGGCCAGCTCTCCGGCGGCGAGGTGACCGAGCTCGGTCTCGCGCGGCTGCTGCTGCGCCGACCCGACGTGCTCCTGCTCGACGAGCCCACCAACAACCTCGACACCGCCGCCAAGGCCCGGCTGTACGACGTGATCGACGGCTGGAGCCGGTCGCTGCTGGTGGTCAGCCATGACCGCGAGCTGCTCGAGCGGATGGACCGGATCGGTGACCTGCGCGACGGCGGGGTGCGGTGGTACGGCGGCGGGTACTCGTCGTACGCCGCCCAGGTCGAGGCCGAGCAGGAGGCCGCCCAACACGCGGTGACGAGCGCCCGCTCCGACCTGCGCCGGCAGCGCAACGACCGGGCCGAGGCGGAGCGACAGCTCGCGCAGCGGCGCCGTACCGCGAAGAAGGCGGAAGGGTCGGCGGGGCTCGGCAAGGCGCAGATCAACTTCAAGAAGAACCAGGCCGAGAAGTCCGCGGCCGGCCTGCGTGGCGTGCACGAGAAGCGGATCGAGAGCGCGAAGGACCGGCTCGACGCGGCCGAGTCCCGGCTCCGCGGCGACCGGGAGATCCGCATCGACCTGCCCGGCACCGAGGTGCCGCGTGGTCGGGTGGTGCTCGACGGCGAGCTGTACATCGGTGGTCCCGACCGGGTCGCGCTGGTCGGGCCGAACGGCTCCGGCAAGACCACGATGCTGCACCGGGTCGCGGGCGACGCGCGGGTCCCGGTCGGGCTGCTCCCCCAGCGGCTCGACCTGCTGGACCGCGACGACACGGTGTTCGGCAACGTCGCGCGGCGCGCGCCGGGAGCGGAGCCCAACGAGGTCCGCGCGCGGCTGGCCCGCTTCCTGTTCCGGGGCGCGGCGGCTGACCGCAAGGTGGGCGACCTGTCCGGAGGCGAGCGGTTCCGCGCGACCCTGGCCGCGCTGCTGCTCGCCGATCCCGCCCCGCAGCTGCTGCTGCTCGACGAGCCGACCAACAACCTGGACTTCGCGTCGTACGACGCGCTCGTCTCCGCGCTCGCGTCCTACCGGGGCGCGCTCGTGGTCGCGAGCCACGACCCGGCGTTCCTCGAGGACATCGGGATCGACCGCGTCGTGGAGCTGGGTGGCTGAGTCAGGCTCCGGCGGCCTCGAGCACGTCGTTCTCGGTGTCGGTCGCGGTGTTCACGAACGGGACCACCGTGATCAGCGCCCAGACCGAGGCCAGGGCCACGGCCAGCAGAGGTGAGTCCCAGCGCGCGAGCACGAAGCACGCGATCGCGCCGAGCTGGACGACGAGCATCAGCGCCAGCACCGCCAGCAGCGGGTAGACCCCCACCTTGAGACCGCGCCGCGCGTCCGCGACCGCCTCGGTCGCGCCGCGGTCCTGGAGGTGGTGCAGCCGGTCGAGCGAGCGCGAGTGCCACGACCAGGTGGCCAGCAGCCACATCGCGCCGGAGGCGAGGGCGACGGTGAACGCCAGAGCCGCCGCGAGCTCGCTCTCCCGGCGGCTGAACAGGTCGTCGGCCACCTCCCAGAAGGCCACCGCCGCGAGCAGTCCGCTCAGCACGAACGTGAACATCTCCGAGCGCGTCAGCGACCGGTACCGGGTCCAGGCGAGCAGCTTCACCGCGCGGCTCTCGACGCTGTCGCTCAGCTCGGCGCGGGCGCCTCCGGCCGGCAGGTTCTCGAGCATGCCGACGTCGACCGCCAGCTCGCGGCGCAGGGCGCGGGTCGGGAGCAGGGCCGGGGTCAGCAGCGCGGCCAGCCCCGCCACCGCCAGCGGCACGACGGCCTTGAGGAGGAGCAGCGCCCAGTCGTTCACGCGCGACATAGTGGCAGCGATCGGCCGGCTGGCAAGGTAGGCGCGTGCACGTGGAGACAGAACGTCTGGTCATCCGGCCGTGGCGCCGCGACGAGGGGCCGCGGCTGCTGGACATCCTCAGCCGCGAGGAGGTCATGAAGTGGCTCGGCGACGGCCCGCCGGTGCTCCTCAAGACCCTCGGCGAGGCCCACGCGCGCATCGACCGCTACAACAACGAGCGCAACGACCCGCCGCTCGGCATGTGGGCCGTCGAGCGCAAGGAAGACGGGCTCGCGGTCGGGACCGTGCTGCTGCTGACGCTGCCGAACGACGAGCACGGCGAGGTCGAGATCGGCTGGCACCTGCACCCCGACTCGTGGGGCCACGGATACGCGACCGAGGCGGCGAGGGCCGTGCTGGCGCACGGGTTCGCGGCCGGCCTGCCCGAGATCATCGCGGTCGCACACCTCGACAACGACGCGTCGATCAACGTGATGCGCAAGCTCGGCATGACCGACCACGGCGTCGTGCGGAAGTGGTACGACGAGCCCTCGCGGTGCTTCGTCATCACCGCCGAGGACTACGCGAAGAGTCCCTGACCGACGTACTCCCCCTCGCCGACCCCGGGCGGTACGGCGAACAGCGCGGACCCGGTGACGCGGAGGTACTCCATCAGCGCGTCGGACTTCGCCATCGCGTTCTGGACCGGGATGAAGTGCGTGTCCGGGTCGCGCACGAACGCGATGAAGAACAGCCCCGCGTCGAGGCCGCCGAGCGGGTTGGAGCCGTCGACGAAGTTGTAGCCGCGGCGCAGCATCCGGGCGCCGCCGTTGAAGTCCGGGTGGACGACACGCACGTGCGAGTCCGTCGGGATCACCGGTCCGTCGCTGCCGGGCATCGAGAAGTCCGGCTCGGTGAACTCGCTGCCACCCGAGAGCGGGGCACCGGCGTCCTTGGTGCGGCCGATGAAGGCTTCCTGGTCTCCCAACGGCTGCCGGTCCCAGACCTCGATGGTCATGTTGATCCGGCGGGTGACGAGGTAGGAGCCGCCGGTGAGCCACTCCGCGCGCGGATCGTCTCCGGCGCCCACCCAGACGTGCTCGTTGACATCGGCGGTCTGCTCGGCCTTCACGTTGGCCGTGCCGTCCTTGAACCCGAAGAGGTTGCGCGGCGTGGACTGGGAGGTCGACGTGGTCGAGGTACGTCCGAAGCCGAGCTGGGACCAGCGCACCGCGACGGTGCCGAAGCCGATCCGGGCCAGGTTGCGGATCGCGTGCACCGCGACCTGCGGGTCGTCGGCGCAGGCCTGGATGCAGAGGTCGCCGTACGACCGCTCGGGGTCGAGCACGTCCCCCGGGAAGTGCGGCAGCGTGCGCAGCGCCTTCGGCTGCCGGCCGGCGAGCCCGAACCGGTCGCGACCCTCGGCGTCGCGGAACAGCCCGGGACCGAAGCCGAACGTGATCGTGAGCCCGCTCGCCGGCAGCCCGATCGCCTCGCCGGTGTCGTCGGGCGGCAGGTTGCTGGCGCCCTCGGTGGGGCCGACCTCACCGGCCGACAGACCGCGGGTCATCCGGTCCGCGGCGACCGTCCACGCCTGCAGCAGCGCGATCAGCTGCGAGCGCGAGCCGGTGGTGACGTCGAACGCCGCGAAGTGCAGCCGGTCCTGGGCGGGGGTCGTGATCCCCGCCTGGTGGTCGCCGCGGAACGCGAAGGCGTCGCGGCCCGTCGGCTCGGGCTTCGGCTCGGCAGCGGTCGCCCGGCCGGCCGCGAACGCACCGGCCGCCAGGCCGGCCGCGGCGACGCCGCCTCCGACCAGCCCTCGTCGCGAGATCCCCTCGGTCAGGACAACACCGCCGCGGTCAGGCGGGACAACGGCTCCGAGAGCGCGTTGACCGCGTTCGACAGCTCCTGGACCTGCTCCGGCGTGAGCTCGTCGTAGTAGACGAAGCCGTCGTCGGTGCGCTGCGCGTCGAGCAGCTCCTGCAGCTCGGCGAACCGGGCGTCCAGGGTCTCGGCGAGCTCGGGGTCGGACTGCTCGACGATCGGCTTCACGCCCTCGAAGCCCACGCGGGCGCCGTCGACGTTCGCCTGGAAGTCCCACAGGTCGGTGTGCGACCAGATCTCCTCCTCGCCGGTGACCTTGCCGAGCGCGACCTCCTCGAGCAGGCCGCGCGAGCCGTTGGCGATCTGGTCCACGGTGTAGGTGAGCTTCTGGACCCGGCTGTCGAGGATCTCGGTGTTCGTCAGGAGGTCGTCGGCGTACGTCGCCCGCTCCTTGTCGGTGAGCGGGGTGTAGTCGACGGCCTCCTGCGGCCACAGGTCCTTCTCGATCAGGTGCCAACCGGTCCACTTCTGGCCCTCCTCGAGGTCCGCCTCGCGGGCGTCCATCTTCGGGTCCAGGTCGCCGAAGGACTCGGCGACGGTCTCGATCCGCTCCCAGTGGGTCCGCGCGACGGGGTACAGCGCCCGAGCGGCGTCGTCGTCGCCGTTCTTGTACAGCTCGACGAACTCCTGCGTCTTCGTGAGGAGCTGGTCGGACTGGTCCTGGACGTAGGCCTGGTAGTTCGCCAGCGCCGCGTCGACCAGCTCCTGCTCGTCGGCGGAGATGCTCGGCTCGTCACCGGACTCGGTGACGGTGAAGTCGGCGCGGATGCCGTCGCCCTTCATCCCCGGCTTGCAGGCGGTGAGGTAGGTCCCCGCCGGCGCGTTGACGACGAGCTCGCGGGAGAGCTGCGGACCGATGTTCTCGACCTCGCCGACGATCCGCAGACCGTCCTCGTCGAGCAGGTAGAACTCGGTGACCTGCGAGCCGTCGTTGGTGACGTCGAACGTGAGGGTCCCCGACGGCGCCTCGACCGCCGACAGCTCGCAGCCGTCGTCGGTCGAGGTGACCGCGACGGTGCGCTCGTCGCCGGAGTCGGCGTCGCCGCGGGTGTTCTCGGTGCACGCGGCGAGGAGCGGGACAGCCACCGCAAGGGCGGCGACGACGGTGATGCGCATCAGGTTCCTTCAGCTCACAGGGGTGGGGTCGGTGGCGGGCGCCGGCGTCGGCTTGCTGCGCCGACGGGCGGAGAGGAGGAACAGGGTCATCACGGGGACGACGTACAGGACCCAGACCGTGGCTTCGAGCACGGTGGTCTGCGGGGAGAAGTTGAAGATGCCCTTGAGCAGGGTGGCGTACCAGGTCGTCGGGTCGATCGTGTCCGACACGTCCCACGCGAGGTTGTTCAGGCCGGGCAGGATGCCGGCTTCCTGGAGGTCGTGGACGCCGTACGAGAGGACGCCGCCGGCGACCAGGATCAAGAAGGCGCCGGTCCAGGTGAAGAACTTGCTCAGGTTGATCCGGATCGCGCCGCGGTAGATGAGGTAGCCGAGCACGACCGCGGTCGCGATGCCGAGGGCGGCGCCGACCAGGGGCTGCCAGGTGCCGGTGTCGTCCCGGACCGCTTCGGTGGCCGACCAGAGGAACAGCGCGGTCTCGAGTCCCTCGCGGCCGACCGCGAGGATCGCGACCAGGACCAGCGCGAACCACGGTCCCTCGGCGGCGTCGTCGATCCGGCCGCGCAGCTCGCCGCTCAGGGAGCGGGCCGCGCGGGCCATCCAGAAGATCATCCAGGTGACCAGGCCGACCGCGACGATCGACAGGATGCCGCCGATCGCCTCCTGCGCCTCGAAGGTCAGGGTGCGCGGGCCGTAGAACAGGGCGAACCCGAAGCCGAGCGACACGGCGACCGCGATGCCGACGCCGACCCAGATCCGCGGGAGCAGCTCCTGTCGCTCGGTCTTGACCAGGTAGGCGACGAGGATGCTCACCACGAGGGCCGCTTCGAGGCCCTCGCGCAGTCCGATCAGGTAGTTGGCGAGCACGCCGCGACGATACGCCGCTCGGTTAGGATTGCCTAACCAAAGGTGAGGCGGCTCACCCAGGTCAGATCGGGCAGCCGTCCGGGCCGCACGCGCCCGCCTCGGACCCGGCGTCGCCGCCGACGGACTGCAGCACCGGGTGGGCCTCGGCCCACGCCTGCTCCAGCACCTGGCTGAACGTCGCGGCCGGCTGGGCGCCGGAGACGCCGTACTTCTGGTCGACGACGTAGAACGGCACGCCGGTGGCGCCGTACGCACGGGCCTGCGCGACGTCCGCGGCGACCGCGGCGGCGTACTCGTCGCTCGCGAGGACCTCGGCCACGCGGTCCCGGTCGAGGCCGGTCGCGACGGCGACCTCGGCGAGCACGTCGTGGTCGCCGATGTTGCGCGCCTGCTCGAAGTACGCCGAGAGCAGCGCCTCCTTCAGCTCCCGCTGCAGTGCCGGGCCACCGGACTCGAGCGCGAGGTGGAGCAGCCGGTGCGCGTCGACGGTGTTGGTGTGCACGGTGTCGAACAGCCGGAACGCCAGCCCCTCCTGAGCGGCCAGGTCGACCAGCTGCTGCTGCATCTGGCGCATCTCGTCCTCGCTGCGGCCGTACTTGCGCGCGATCACGCCGGTCGACAGCTCGTGGCCGTGCCGCGGCGCCGTCGGGTCCAGCTCGAAGGAGCGATAGACGATCTCGACGTCGTCGGCGTGCTCGAAGCCGGCGAGCGCCGTCTCCAGCCGGCGCTTGCCGACGTAGCACCACGGACAGACGACGTCGCTCCAGATCTCGATCTTCACGGTGGTGGAACGTCGCACGACCGGCGTCCTGTTCCGAGACGCCGATCACGTGGGAGGTGGTTTCGAGGCTCGCTTCGCTCGCACCTCAACCACCGAGGTCGGCTCGCTTCGCTCGCACCTCAACCACCGCAGCGGCCCGCTTCGCTCGCACCTCAACCACCGCAGCGGCCCGCTTCGCTCGCACCTCAACCACCGCAGCGGCCCGCTTCGCTCGCACCTCAACCACCGCAGCGGCCCGCTTCGCTCGCACCTCAACCACCGTGTCTCGGTGGTTGAGGTGCGAAGGCCGCTAGGCCTGAGCCTCGAAACCACCGCCGTCGGCCATCCGCCGCTGCACTGCCGCCCGTCTCGAGAGGTCCGGCAGCGCCTCGAAGTCGCCCCGGATCAGCGCCTCGCGCTTCTTGCGACTCCACCCCTGGACGCGCTTCTCGAACAGGAACGCCTCCTCGATCGAGTCGTACCAACAGCTCCACGCCAGGGTGACCGGCTGCCGGCGCCGGGTGTACGCCGCACCGAGGTCGGGGCTGTTGTGCTGCCAGACCCTGCCCTCGAGGTCCCACGTGCTGCCGACGTAGTAGGAGTCGTCGGCGCATCGAACGATGTAGGTGTACGGCACCAGTGCAGGCTGCGCTCGCCGTCACGCCCGAGCAAGCGGCGTACCCATGCCTGTGGAGAACGGTGGTTTCGAGGCTCGCTTCGCCCGCACCTCAACCACCGGTGGAAACCGTTTCCGATACACTTTATATCGTATATAGTTCCGCAGACATCGAGCTCAGGAGGGACAGATGGCGATCGCGTCCGGCGGCGCGCAGATGACCATCGCGGGCGGGATCCGGGAGTTCGCCCGGGCCACGCCGCGGGCGACGGCGGTCATCGACGGGGACCGCACGCTCACGTTCGGGGCGCTCGACGAGCGGGCCAGCAGGCTCGCCACCTGGCTGCTCGGCAAGGGCCTGCAGCCGGGCGAGCGGGTGGCGGTGCTGCTCGGCAACCGGCTGGAGTACCCCGAGGTCGCGGCCGGCATCGCCAAGGCCGGGCTCGTGATGGTGCCGCTGAACCCGCGGCTCACGCCGGCGGAGAGTCGCTACATCCTCGAGCACTCCGGCGCCCGCGCACTGGTCCTGGACGACAAGCTCGCGGCCCTGGCCGGCGACGCCGCCGAGGAGCTCCAGCTGACGGTGCTCTGCATCTCGTCGGGCAACGGCGCCACCCAGCTCGGGCCGGAGTACGAGGCCGCGCTCGCGGCGGCCGACGCCCGCGACCCGTACGCCCCCGTCAGCGAGCTCGACCCGTTCTGCATCGCCTACACCTCGGGCACCACCGGACGCCCGAAGGGCGTGGTGGTCTCGCACCGCAGCCGGGCGCTCACCTTCTACCTCTCCGCGCTGGAGTGGGGCCTCGGCCCGGGCCGCACCTCGGCCGCGGTCGCGCCGATGTACCACGGCGCTGGCTTCGCCTTCGGCTACGCGCCCGTGTTCGCCGGCGGCACCGTGACCATGCTGCGCTCGTGGGACCCCGAGGAGTTCCTCGCGCTGTGTGCCCGCGACCGGGTGCAGTCGACGTTCCTCGTGCCGACCCACGCGCAGATGCTGCGCGGCCTGGGTGAGGGAGCGGTCGCCAAGCACGACCTGTCCTCGCTCGACACCCTGTACTTCAACGCCGCCGCGCTCCCCTGGCCGCTCAAGCAGTGGGTGATGGCGGAGTTCCCGCAGTGCGGCATCCACGAGCTCTACGGCTCGACCGAGGGCGGCATCATCACCAACCTCCGCCCCGCCGACCAGCACACCAAGCCCGGGTCGGTCGGCCACGCCTGGTTCCTCACCGAGCTGCGCGTCGTCGACGACGCGGGCAACCCGGTGCCCAACGGCGAGCCCGGCGAGCTCTTCAGCCGCTCGCCGTTCCTCATGAACGGCTACCACGACGATCCCGAGGCCACCGCCGCGTGCACCACCGACGACGGGTTCCTCACCTGCGGTGACGTCGTGGTCCGCGACGAGGACGGCTACGTCCACATCGTCGACCGCAAGAAGGACCTGATCATCTCGGGCGGCGTGAACGTCTACCCGCGCGAGGTCGAGGACGTCCTCGCGACCCACGCCGCCGTCGCGGAGTCCGCGGTCGTCGGCGTCCCCAGCGAGACCTGGGGCGAGGAGGTGGCGGCGTACGTCGTGCTGCGCGGCGGCGTCAGCGTGTCCCCGGAGGAGATCGCCGCCGAGCTCGAGGCGCACTGCCGCACCGGCCTCGCCGGCTTCAAGGTCCCCCGCCGCTGGACCGTCACCGACACCCTCCCCCGCAACGCCGCCGGAAAGATCCTCAAGCGCGAGCTGCGCGACCGCCTCATCCCATCCACGAAGGAGCTGTAAGTGCGACCGCACGTCGAACTGATCCAGGAAGACGACTACGTCTGGCACGGCGCCGAGCTGCCGGGCGGCGAGGGCCGCGCCAGCGAGCGCCGGCTCTCCGTCGACGAGGAGGACGGCTCGTCCTCGCTGCGCGTCGACTTCCACACCGACTGGGGCCGCGGGCCGGGCATCCACCACGCCAACACCGAGTACTACGTGCTCGAGGGCGAGATCGACTACGGCGGTCGCACGATCGGCAAGGGCGGCTACGTCTACGCGCCGAAGGGCGTTCCGACCGACTACCTCAAGATCGCCGAGGGATCGAAGCTCCTGCACTACCGCGAGTACGGCGACGCCGGCTTCGACGCCGTCGAGTCGGTCGCCGCGGCCCAGCGCTGGGCCGACGCCCGCGAGGACGTCATCGTCATCGACTCCGAGGCGATGCAGTGGGACGCCGTCCCGAACCCGGGCCCGATGCCCGGCCTGTACATCAAGTACCTGCACGTGGACCCCGTCACGGGCTTCTACACGCGCCTCGTGCACGCCCAGGAGGGCTGGTCGGACCACCGCCTCGCGCACCACCCGTGCTACGAGGAGGCCTACACGACCCAGGGCCACATGGAGTACAACTTCGGCACCCTGGACCTCGGCACCTACTTCTTCCGCCCGGCCCGCGTGAAGCACGGCCACTTCACCACCATGGAGGGCGGCGCCACGTGGCTGCTGCGCTCGGACGGTGAGCTGAAGAACTGGTACACCCAGAACGAATGGGTCCGCTGGGGCGGCGACGGCGTCAACTACACCGCCGAGGGCCTCAACGAGGAGCCGCACACCCCGCAGCGCTGGTCGTCGTCCACCCACGACCTCGCCACCCCGTGGCGGTCGGAGGAGGACATGCGGCAGATGAACGCCGCCTGGCAGTTCCAGATCGACCAGGGCCAGAACAACTCGCCGGTCAAGCACCAGGGCACCGGGGCGGACCCGTCGATCCTCGCGTTCATGAAGGCGATGGACGCCGCCAACCTGCAGGGCGGCCACGGTCACGACCACGCGCACGACCACGACCACGACCACGATCACGCGCACGACCACGCGCACGAGACCCCCGAGCTGGACTGGGGCTGGTCGGGCAGGGACGTCGAGCACCGTGACGAGCGGACCAACGAGCACGCCCACAACTGGGGCACCCGCGTCGACTGGAAGGACGGGGACCCGATCCCCGCGCCGATCATCTCCTCGCTGCCGGTCCGCAGCCGCTCGCGCGGCCGCTGGGACGGCGACGGAATGTGATGACCCCTCTCGTTGCCCAAGCAGCGGAGGCCGCCCACGGGTTCAACGGGCAGACCGTCGCGATCTTCCTGCACGTCGTCCTGTTCGCCTACTGGCTGGGCGGCGACGTCGGGGTCTTCTACGCGAGCCGGTACATCATCAAGAGCGAGGTCGGCCCGGAGGCGCGTGGGGTCGCCACGAAGATCATGCACGCGACCGACATCGCGCCGCGGGTCTCGTTGGTGCTGATCCTGCCCAGCGGCGTCACGCTGATGGCGTGGGGTCCACTCGGGGACGAGTTCTTCGTGCACGGCTGGCTGCTCGCCCTCACCTGGGTGGCCGGCCTGGCCTGGCTGGCGGTGTCCCTCATCGACTACCGCGGCGGTGACACCCCGCTGGCCCGGCTCTCGCAGAAGACCGACCTCACGGTCCGCTACGCGCTGAGCGTGGGGCTGGTGGCCGTCGGCGTCTACACGATGATCGTGTCCGAGCCGTTCGGCGTGGACACGAACCCGAAGTGGCTGGGGGCCAAGGTCGTGGCGTACGCGCTGTGCATCTTCAGCGGCGTGATGATCCGCCGGCAGCTCAAGCCGTTCGGGCCGGCGTTCGGCAAGCTCGTGACGTCCGGCTCCACCCCCGAGGTGGAGAAGCAGATCCTCGGCTCGATCAGGCGCTGCGAGCCGTGGGTCTACGCGATCTGGGCGCTGGTCCTGGTCGCCGCGCTCCTCGGCGTGATGAAGCCCGGTTCCACCGCGTTCTGAGCACGCGTCCCGAAAGCCCCGTCCCGCAACCGGGACGGGGCTTTCGTGGTGGTGCAGCCGCTACGCGATCTGGACGGCGGCGCGGCGCGGGGCCGGGACGCCGGGAACCGGGGTGCCCTTGCGGCTGTGGGCCAGGGGCAGGCCGACCGTGAAGGTGGTGCCGGCGCCGAGCTCCGACTGCACGGCGACCGAGCCCTCGTGGCGCTCGACGATGGTCGCGACGATCGCCAGCCCCAGCCCCGTGCCGGGCTGGGCGAGCGCCTCGGGGTTCGTCGTACGGAAGAACGCGCCGAACAACCCGGCCTGGTCCTCCTCCGAGATCCCCATGCCGTTGTCGGACACGCGGATCACCACCTCGTCGGTGCCGAGCGCGACCTCGACGGTGACCGTGCCGCCCGCGGGCGTGTACTTGACGGCGTTGCTGACCAGGTTGCCGATCAGCCGGTCCAGCTCCGTCGGGTCACCGGGCACGACCAGGTCGGTCGGCTCGAGCGCGAGCTCGACCGTGAGCTGCTTGGCCCGCGCCGAGGTCTCGATCAGCTCGACGACCTCGAGCGTGATGTCCCGGACGTCGACCGGCACCGTGGCCAGCGGGTAGCGCGGGTTGCTGACCCGCGCCAGCATCAGGAGGTCGTCGACGACCTTCTTCATCCGGTCCGAGCCCCGCGTCATCGCCGCGTGGTGCATCATCGCGACCGCCTCGAGGTCCAAGGTGCCGAGCATCTCGAGGTTCCCCGCGATCACCGCCAGCGGCGTGCGCAGCTCGTGGGACATGGTGGCGATCAGCTGGCTGCGGTAGTCGTCGAGCTGCTTCAGCTCGCGCACCAGCGCCCGCTCGCTCTCGAGCGCCCGCGCGGTCATCAGCGCGGCGCCCAGGTCGTGGCCGATCTGGCGGGCCGAGTCGATCTCGACCGGCGACCACGGCGGGTCCTGCTCGCGCCGGGTCAACGCCATGAAGCCCAGGCACTCCTCGCCGGCACCGAGCGGTACGGCGAGCACCGTCGACAGGCCGAGCGCCTCGAGCTCGCGGTGGATGACGTCAGGCACGCCGGGGGTCTCGCCGGCGACCACCACCAGCACGGTCTGGTCGCGCCACAGTCGTGGCGCCACCCGCCGCGCCTCCTCGACCACCTCGGGCCGCATGGTCACCGTCTCGCCGTCATGCTGTCGCGCGTAGCTGCCGCCGGGACAGTCGGCGTCGAGCACGTGGATCCACGAGCCGCTGGCGCGGAAGCCCTCGACGAGCGGACGGTGGGTGCTGCGCAGCACGGCCTCCAGCGAGGCGTGCGCGGGCATCGAAGCGGCGCGGATCATCCGGCGCGCGGACTCCGCGTGGGCGACCTGCTGCAGCAGCTCCTCGCGCTCGAACGCCGTGAGCACGGCGCGCTCGGCCTGGGCGGCGTACCGCTCGAGCAGGTCGCGCTGGACGGCGTCGGGGCGCAGGCCCGACAGCGGCCGGTCGACCGACACCGCGCCGACCATCGTGCCGTCGTCGTCGGTCAGGACCGCGAGCAGCACGTCCTGGGCCCGCCAGGCGTCCGGGTGGTCGAGCTGCTCCTGCTCGAACTCGACCCAGTGCCCCTCGAGCTCGGCGTGGTCCTCGGCGGCGAGGAAGCGCAGCCGCGGCCCCCACTGCTCGGCAGCGACCAGCACCGGCTCCAGCACGTCGGCCGGGTCGGGCTGCTCGACGTACGCGCGGTACTCCTCCGGGCCGACGTAGGCGACGGTGACCAGCTCGTCCTCGATCACCACCGACAGGGCGGTCACCTCGAAGCCGACCATCTGGGCGACCGACTCGGCCATCAGCTGCAGGACCGAGCGCGCAGAGGAGTCGGACCAGCCCGAGGGGTCGGCGTAGCGCCGCTGCTGCTGATCCGGGGTCGACACGTGGCTGAGTATGCCTACCGACGCTCCCATCGGACGGGATCTGGCCGTTTACGCGCGGCGCGTCTCGGCCAGACGGTCGCCGAGGAGCCGGCCGAAGACGAGCGCCGGCGTGAGCAGCATCCCCGAGCAGAAGCTGTTGCCACAGGTGGCACCGGCGCCGATCACCTCACCGATCGCGAACAGCCCGCCGATCCGTGCGCCCGCCTCGTCGAGCACGGCGAACGTGTCGTCGATGTCGAGGCCGTCGAACGTCACGACCGCGATCCCCTGGTTGTGCAGCGCGTAGAACGGCGGGACCGCGATCGGCGCGGGCAGGTGGGTGCGCCCGAACTCCTCGTCCACACCGGCGGCCACCGCGCGGTTGTACGTCGCCACCGCGGCGACCAGCCCGTCGGGGTCGATGCCGGCGGCCGCCGCGACCTCCTCCAGGGTGTCAGCCGCATGGATGCCGGGGCGCACGTTCGCGTGCCGCCGCAGGTCGTCGGGCTCCCAGCCCAGCACGATCGGCGGCTGCCCGCCGCCGGACCGGGCCACGGCGTCGTCGTCGAAGATCGTCCAGAACACCTGGTCGGGCAGCGCGGTCAGCGCCCGCTCCTTCACGTCGATCGACGGCTCGTCCTCGGCGATCCAGCGGCGACCGGTCCGGTCGACGTAGATCTCGCGCGGCGGGCGCTCGACGGTCAGCAGCAGCCGCTCGGCCCAGTTCGCGCGGTGGGGCGCCTGCGGGTCCGGCAGCCCGCCGAACGTCGGCAGGTAGGTGCCCTCCCCCTGCAGGGCCGCGCCGACCGCGCGGCCGAGGTGGATGCCGTCGCCGGTGGACGTGCGCGCCGCGACGGTCACCAACTCGACGCCGTGCCGCTCGGCGAACAGCTCGGCGTCCGCGCCGTACCCCCCGGTCGCGAGGACGACCGCGGCCGCGGCGACCTCGACCTCCGCGCCGTCGCGGTAGACGTCCACGCCGACGACCCGGCCGTCGTCGTCGGTGCGCAGCCCGGTCACCGGGGCGTTGCTCCAGAGGGTGAGGTCGTGGGCCGCGAGCGCCTCGGTGAGCTCGGCCTCGAGCACCTGCAGCACCGACAGCCCGCCCTCGACGCCGTACACGGTGCGCGGGACCTCGTAGGGCTCGTGGCCGTAGACGATGCGCGGGGTCTCGGGGTCGAACGGCATGCCGCTGCCGACCAGCCACTCGACGACGCCCGGAGCCTCCTCGACCACCAGGCGGACGAGGTCCTTGCGGGCGGTGCCGTTGCTGATCCGGTCGATGTCGGCGAGGTGCCGCTCGGGGTCGTCCTCGATGCCGGCCGCCCGTTGCAGGCTGGTGCCGCCCGCGGACAGGTGGCCGCCGCTCAGGTGGAGGGCGCCACCGATGCGCCGGTCCTTCTCGACCAGGAGCACCCGGGCACCGCCACGGGCGGCGCGCACCGCGCAGGTCAGCCCGGCCGGACCAGCGCCGACCACCACCGCGTCGTACTCCCACCCGGCCACGCCTAGATCATATATGATTCGCCGCGATGACTACCGCGAACGGACCTCTCGCCGGCATCCGGGTCGTCGACGCGTCGACGATCCTGGCCGGGCCGCTGGCCTGCCAGATCCTCGGCGACTTCGGCGCCGAGGTGATCAAGATCGAGCACCCGTCGGCCGGGGACGGCATGCGCGGGCACGGCCCGTCCGTGGACGGCACGCCGATCTGGTGGTCGGAGATCTCACGCAACAAGCGCACGGTCGCGCTCAGCCTCTCCTCCGAGGCCGGCGCCGGGGTGCTGAAGAAGCTGGTCTCGACCGCCGACGTGCTCGTCGAGAACTTCCGGCCCGGCACCCTCGAGCGGTGGGGCCTCTCCCCCGCCACCCTGCAGGAGCTCAACCCCCGCCTGGTGATCGCGCGGATCACCGGCTTCGGCCAGACCGGGCCGTACGCCGCCCGCGCGGGCTTCGGCACCCTCGCCGAGGCGATGAGCGGCTTCGCGCACCTGACCGGGCAGCCCGACGGGCCGCCGACCCTGCCGGCGTTCGGCCTCGCCGACTCGATCGCCGGCATCGCCGCGAGCTCGGCGATCTCGATGGCGCTCTACGAGCGCGAGAGGTCCGGCACCGGCCAGGTCATCGACCTCAGCCTGCTCGAGCCGATCATGACCGCGGTCGGGCCGGGCCCCTCCGTGTACGGCCTCACCGGCCAGGTCGGCCAGCGGCACGGCAACCGCTCCACGAACAACGCACCGCGCAACGCCTACGAGACCAGCGACGGGCACTGGGTCGCCATCTCCACCAGTGCCCAGGCGATCGCCGAGCGGGTGCTCACGCTGGTCGGCCACTCCGAGGTGCTCGACGAGCCGTGGTTCGCCTCCGGCCACACCCGCGCCCAGCACGCCGACCTGCTCGACGGGTACGTCGGCGGCTGGATCGCCGAGCGCACCCGCGACGAGGTCGTCAGAGCGTTCACCGAGGCCGGCGCCGCGGTCGCGCCGGTGTACAGCGCGAAGGACCTGGTCGAGGACGAGCACGTCCGCGCGACCCAGATGCTGACGCCGGTCGACGACCCGGCGCTCGGCGAGGTTCTCCAGCACAACGTGATGTGGCGGATGTCCCAGACCCCCGGCGCGATCCGCTTCCCCGGCCGCCCGCACGGCGCCGACACCGACGACGTCCTGACCGAGCTCGGCCTCAGCGCCGACGAGATCGCCACCCTCCGTTCCCAGGAAGTGATCAAGTGACCACCCAGGCCCTCCTCGACGCCGTCGCCGGCGGCGTCCGCGTCGTCGACCTCGGTCGCCGGCTGACCGTCGGCATGCCGCAGTCGCCGAACCACCCGGCGTACTGGCACGCCCACCCGCGCCGCCACGGCGACATGGTGCGCGCCGACGGCGGTTCCGCCGCGAACGACATGATCTCGATGGGCACCCACGTCGGCACCCACATCGACGCGCTCTCGCACGTCTCGCAGGACGGCCGCATGCACGACGGCCTGGGCATGATCGAGCTCGGCGTCCACACGATCGAGCCGATGGTCCGCCGCGGCGTCCTGCTCGACGTCCCCGCGACGCTCGGCGTGGACCGGCTCGACGCCGGTCAGGAGATCACCGTCGCCGACCTCGAGGCGACGGTCTCGCGCCAGGGCACCGCGATCGGTGCCGGCGACGTCGTGCTCGTGCGCTCCGGCTGGGGCCAGCACTTCGACAGCGGTGATGGCGACACGTTCCGCGGCCTGAGCACCGGCGTGCCCGGCGTCTCCACGGCCGGCGCGACCTGGCTCGCCGAGAAGGGCGTGCACGCGGTCGGCGCGGACACCATCGCCTTCGAGATGCTCTCGCCCGGCGCCGGCCACGGGCTGCTGCCCGCGCACCGCGTGCTGCTCGTCGAGAACGGCATCTACATCGTCGAGACGATGGCGCTGGAGGAGCTCGCCCAGGACGCGATCCACGAGTTCGTGTTCGTGCTGTCGCCGCTTCCGCTGTTCGGCGCGACCGGCTCCCCCGTCCGGCCCCTCGCGGTGGTCGGCGCATGACCGAGCCGACGCTCGCCCAGCAGCTCGGCGAGTTCGCCGAGAAGGCGTATGCCGACGGCGTGCCCGACGACGTCGCGGTCTCGGTGCAGCAGCGCGTCCTCGACGTGCTCGGTCTCTGCGTCGCCGCGCACCGGTTGCCGACCAGCGCCGCCGCGCTCGGCCACGTCCGCGACCAGGGCGGCCACCCGCAGGCGACCGCCGTGGGCGTGCGCGGCCGGGTGACCGCCGCGCAGGCGGCGTTCGCGAACGGCGTGCTGGCGCACTCCCTCGACTACGACGACACCCACCTGCCGTCGGTGCTGCACCCGAGCGCCAGCGTGGTTCCGGCGGCGCTGGCCGCGGCCGAGCACGCCGGTGCGAGCGGCGCCCAGACCGTCCGCGCGATCGCGGTCGGCCTCGAGGTCGCCGTACGCCTCGGCATGGCGGGGTACGACGACGACCTCGGCAACTCGGTGTTCTTCGAGCACGGCCAGCACGCCACGTCGATCACCGGCGCGATGGGCTCGGCGGTCGCGGCGTCGCTGCTCTACGGCACCGACGTCGTCGACGCGCTCGGCCTGACCGCGTCCATGGCGTCCGGTGTCATCGAGGCCAACCGCACCGGCGGCACCGTGAAGCGGCTGCACTGCGGCCTCGCCGCACAGGCCGGGGTCAACGCCGCCCAGCTCGTGCGCCGCGGGTTCACCGGACCGCCGACCGTGCTCGAGGGCCGGTTCGGGTTCTTCCAGGCCTGGCTGCACGGTCAGTTCTTCCCCGAGGCCGTCAGCGACGGCCTCGGCGAGGAGTGGTCGGTGCCGGGCATCTTCTTCAAGCCCTACCCGGCCAACCACTTCACGCACACGACCGTCGATGCGGGTCGCGCGTTCCGCGAGCGGGGCATCGCGCCCGACCAGGTGGCGTCGGTCGTGATCGGCGTCGCCGGGTCGACCGTGCGCACCATCGGGGAGCCGATCGAGGTCAAGCGCGCCCCCGAGACCGGCTACCAGGCGCAGTTCTCCGGCCCCTACGCCTTCGCCGCCGGGCTGCTCGGCGGCGGGGGCCTCGGCACCGGCCTGGACGACTACAGCGACGCCCTCGCCCAGGACCCGCAGCGGCGCGCGCTGATGGCGAAGGTCGACGTCGTCGCCGACGACGAGTGCAACGCGATCTACCCCTTCCAGTTCCCGGCCGTCGTCACGCTCACCACCACCTCGGGCGAGACCCTCGTCGAGAAGGTCCTGACGAACCGGGGCGGACCCGCCCGGCCGCTCAGCGACGACGAGCTGGCCACCAAGTTCCGCGACAACGTCGCCGGCCGGCTGGACGCCGGCGCCGCGGACGCCGTACGGCGTGCCGCTCTCGACCTGCGTCACGCCGACGGCGTGACCGACCTGCTGTCCCCTCTCGCCGTCCCCAAGGAGACCCACGCATGAGCGAGCTCGACCTGATCATCACCAACGTCGCGGTCGTCGTGCCGGGCCAGGACGAGCCGCAGTCGCTCGACATCGGCGTCAAGGACGGCAAGATCGCGCGGCTCGAGGCCGGCCTGTCCGGTGCCGACCGTGTGGTCGACGGCGGCGGCAAGGTCGCGTTCCCGGGGGTCGTGGACGCCCACCAGCACTGGGGCATCTACAACCCGCTGCCCGAGGACGCGGTCAGCGAGAGCCGCGCGTCGGCGCAGGGTGGCGTCACCACCGCGATCACCTACATGCGCACCGGGCAGTACTACCTGAACAAGGGCGGCCCGTACTCCGAGTTCTTCCCCGAGGTGCTGTCGCTGACCGAGGGCAAGGCGCTGATCGACTACGCGTTCCACCTCGCGCCGATGAGCAAGGGCCACATCGCCGAGATCCCGTCGCTCGTCGGCGACCACGGCGTCACGTCGTTCAAGATCTTCATGTTCTACGGCGGCCACGGGCTGCACGGCCGCAGCGCCGACCAGAGCTCGTTCCTCATGACCCCCGAGGGCGAGCGGTACGACTACGCGCACTTCGAGTTCGTGATGCGCGGCATCCAGGAGGCGCGGGAGAAGTACCCCGAGATCGCCGACCAGATCTCGCTGTCGCTGCACTGCGAGACCGCGGAGATCATGACCGCGTACACGAAGCTGGTCGAGGAGGACGGCACGCTCACGGGGCTCCCGGCGTACTCCGCCTCGCGCCCGCCGCACTCCGAGGGCCTCGCGGTCACGATCGCGTCGTACCTCGCGCACGAGACCGAGCTGCCGACGATCAACCTGCTGCACCTCACCTCGCGCAAGGCGGTCGAGGCGGCGCTGATGATGGCGAGCACGTTCCCGCACATCGACTTCCGTCGCGAGGTCACCGTCGGCCACCTGCTCGCCGACTGCGACACCGCGCACGGGGTCGGCGGCAAGGTGAACCCGCCGCTGCGTCCGCGCGAGGACGTCGAGGCGCTGTGGCAGTACCTGCTCGACGGCAAGATCGACTGGGTCGTCTCCGACCACGCGTGCTGCAAGGAGGAGCTGAAGTTCGGCGAGCCTGCCGATGACGTCTTCCTGGCGAAGTCCGGCTTCGGCGGCGCGGAGTACCTCCTCGCCGGCATGGTCTCCGAGGGCTCGAAGCGCGGCCTGCCGTTCGGCCGGATCGCCGAGCTCACCTCGACCAACCCGGCCGTGCGCTACGGCCTGGGCGGCACCAAGGGCTCGCTCGAGGTCGGCAAGGACGCCGACATCGCGCTGGTCGACACGACGGTGACCTGGACCGTGCGCGCCGAGGAGTCGGAGTCCACGCAGGAGTACACGCCGTTCGAGGGTGCCGAGCTGACCGCTCGCGTGACGGACACCTTCGTGCGTGGGCACCAGGTGATGGCCGACGGCGTCGTCTCGACCGAGCCGGTGGGTCGCTACCTCTCGCGTCCGACGACCGCCTGACCCTCGCTCCTCAGGCTCTCCTGTCCCGCTGCGCCATCAGCCCGGGAACTTCCGGCACGGCTGGCTGCGCAG
The DNA here is from genome assembly GCF_039541135.1 of Nocardioides caricicola. Lineage (NCBI taxonomy): Bacteria > Bacillati > Actinomycetota > Actinomycetes > Propionibacteriales > Nocardioidaceae > Nocardioides > Nocardioides caricicola. The sequence goes on from NZ_BAABFQ010000003.1 coordinate 1,004,362, forward strand.
CGACGCGCACGGCGGCGCCTTGCGGGGCACGTCGACGCCGGGCACCACGGGCAGCACCAGCCGCGAGCGGTGGGTGCGGTCGGTCGCGATCCACACCCGCTCACCGCCGGCGATCGTCGTGTCGAAGTCCCACAGCGGCCGGGCGCCGCCCGGCGCGTCGACGGTGATCCGCAGCCGCGAGCCCTTGCGGAACGGCTGGGCGAACGGGAACAGCTCGACCCGCACCTTGGTGAAGGTGTCCGCGGGCAGCGGGCGGTAGTCCGCCTCGAGGTCGGTGTGCACCGGCCGGATCGGCGTCGACTCGTCGAGGTCGAGCGCGCGGTGGCCGGCGCGCAGCCAGCCGGACTGCACGTAGATCTCGGTGCCGTTCGGCCGCACCTCGCTCAGCGTCACCTCCAGGTCGGTGTCGTCCGCGTTGCTGCGGATCCACAGGTCCACCGACCCGGTGCCCACCGCGACGGTGTCCTTCTTCAACGGCCGGCTGATCCAGCCCAGCCCCGTGCGTGCGGGGATCTGCCGCCAGTCGTACTCCGGGTGCGCCTGCCAGATCCCCGAGTTCGAGCCCGAGTACGTCGTGGCCGGGAGCGCCTTCGGGCGCGCCCGGTAGCTGCGCGCCGAGAGGTCCTTCGCCGCTTGGGTCAGTGGGCGCCCGCGCAGCTCGCCGCGGCCGCCGAGGTACCACGCGGTCGCCTTGGCCCTGGGGACCGGCCACGCCGGGAACGACTCCACGAAGCGCGGCAGCGGCGACCCGGACGGCTGGCCGTCGGCAGCCCCCTCCTCGAACAGCACCTGGATCGGGTCCCGCGACTCGAACGACGCCAGAGCCTGCTCGAAGGTCATGCCGGCGTACGACGGGCCGGGCGGCATCGCGAGGCCGTCGACCCCGGTCAGCGACTTGGCCAGGGTCGTGGCGATGAAGCTCCGCGGGAACGCGTCGTTCGGCGCCGGCACCCGGCGGGCGACGTACAGGTCGAGGAAGTCGGCGTACCGCCCGAGGATGCCGAGGCTCAACGACTCGGTGTGCGAGCCGTTGACCAGGGACGCGTAGACGTGCGGCGAGCCGGTGAGCTCGTCGAGGATCTCCGGCGAGTGCCCGCCGGTCTGCTCGTCCTGCCAGGCTGCGGCGAGGAAGACCGGTACGTCGATCCGGTCCGCGAACAGCGTCGGGTTGACCATGTCGTAGTAGCGCGCCCCGTAGAACGGGTTGTCGGTGACCAGCGCGAGCGGGTCCGGGTTCTGCAGCCGGACCTCCTGGTTCGCCGCGCAGGTGGTGTCGCCGGCGTCGACCCGGCCCTGCTCCCAGCCCTGGCCGAACGGCGCGGACTGCTCGGCGCGCTCCTTCGCCCACGGGACCGCGAAGCCGGTGTTGAGGACGCCGCCCGGGTAGAGGGTGCTCCGGTAGGTGTCGTCGATGACCGACAGCGGCGTGATCGCGGACAGGTGCGGCGGCTGGGTGCGCGCGACGTACAGCTGGGTGATGCCCGGGTACGAGATGCCGACCATGCCGACCTCGTGGTACTTCGCCCACGGCTGCGCGGCCACGGTCTCGATCACGTCGTACCCGTCGAGGCTCTGGATCGGCTCGAAGTTCAAGAACGAGCCGCCGGAGCAGCCGGTGCCGCGGATGTTCACGCCGACGTAGGCGAAGCCGAGCGCGTTGTAGAGCTGGGCGAACGTCGTCTCGCCGGGGTCGCTCGGGCTGTAGCCGGAGTACTCGACGACGGTCGGGAACGGACCCTCGCCGGGCGGGAACCACACGTTCGCCGAGAGCGTCGTGCCGTCGCGGGCGGTGATGTAGTTGAAGCCCTCGTCGAGGCTCTGGCCGTCGTAGAACGACTGCGGCGGCGCCGGGTCGTCGAAGTCGGGCACCGTCACGTTGCTGCCGGCGACGGAGTACTCCCCCGCGTCGACCTCACGCCACACCAGGCTGCCCGCCGCGTCCACGGTCCCGCTCTGCACGACCGCGCCGTCCTGCACGAGGTCGAGCGCGGTCCCCGGCGTCGCGTCCAGCACGTAGAGCTGGTTCGCCCCGGGCCGGAGCGTGAAGCCGGCCGGGTCGTCAGCCTGGGCGAGGCCGGGTGCGGTCAGCAGCCCCGCGAACAGGGTGGCGGCCGCCAGCGCGGCACGTGACGTACGTCGCATGGCGCAGATGCTGCCATGCGATCACTCCGCCGCGGGGACGATCCTGATGTCGCGCACCGCGCCGCCGTCCAGCGCGGCCAGCGCCTCCTGGTACGCCGCGCTGTCGTGCGCCGCGACCGCCGCCTCGACGGAGTCGAACTCGATGAGCACGGTGCGGGTCTTCTCGCCCGCCTCGAAGGTCGCCTCCGGGAAGCCGCGCGCCAGGAACGTGCCACCGGCACCGGTCAGCGCGGGGCCGGCGAGGGCGGCGTACGCCTGGAGCTTCGCCTCGTCGGTGATCTCCTGGTAGATGCTGATCCAGTAGGCAGTCATGCGGGCCATCCTGCCGGAGGGCGCGAACCTACAGCTTGGTCATCTTGTGGAACGGGCTCGGGACCCGGACCTTCTGGGTGCGGAAGTCGACGATCACCGCGGCGGAGTCGGCGTGGATGACGCGCCCCATGCCGTAGGCGTCGTGCTGCACCAGGTCGTCGCACGCGAACGTCTCGACAGAGATCTCGGGAGCGGGCGCGAACGGGCTGGTCGCGAGGTGGCGCTGCGGCGGCTGTGAGCTGGACACCCCTCGAGTATGCGCCCTCCCCCTATTCACCGGACATCGTTTCACGGTAAATCCTCTTTTGAGGACCCCGGCGCCGACCTCCATGATGGATCCGTGCTGACCTCGACCCCGATCACTCCTGACCTGGTCCGCGGCGCCCTCGAGCTCGAGCCCACCGAGCAGGGGCTGAGGCCCCACCGGTTCCCAGCCTCCGCCCGCGCCCAGGCCGACGGCCAGCTGGCGATGGCGGAGGCCCAGCCCTCCGGTGTGCGCCTGGTGTTCCGCACGAAGGCCACCGTGATCGAGCTCGACACGATCCGCACGACGGTGACGTACGTCGGTCTCCCGGGTCGGCCCGACGGCATCTACGACCTCGTGGTCGACGGCCGGCTCGCGCGGCAGGCGACGGGGTCGGCCGGGCACGTGCTCGAGATCGACATGGCCACGGGCGAGGCCGACTTCCGGGCCGGCCAGGCCGGGACGGTGCGGTTCGAGGGGCTGGCCGACACCGCCAAGGACGTCGAGATCTGGCTCCCCTGGAACGAGGCCACGGAGCTGGTGGCGCTGCGCACGGACGCGCCCGCCGAGCCGCTGCCCGACAACGGGCGGCGGGTCTGGCTGCACCACGGCAGCTCCATCAGCCACGGCTCGAACGCGGCGAGCCCCACCACGACCTGGCCCGCCGTCGCCGCGGTCGGCGGCGGCGTCAAGCTGGTCAACCTCGGGGTCGGCGGCAGCGCCCTGGTCGACCCGTACACCGCGCGGGTCATCCGAGACGCCCGAGCGGACCTGATCAGCGTCAAGCTCGGGATCAACGTCGTCAACCACGACGCGATGCGGCTGCGGGTCTTCGGCCCCGCCGTGCACGGCTTCATCGACACGATCCGCGAGGGGCACCCCGAGACCCCGCTGCTGGTGGTCTCGCCGATCTGCTGCCCGATCCACGAGGACACGCCCGGGCCGAGCGCGCCGAGCTTCGACGAGAACGGCATCCACTTCGCGGCCGGGGGCGACCCGGCGGACGTGCGCGCCGGCAAGCTCACGCTGTCGGTGATCCGCGACGAGCTCGCCCGGATCGTCCAGGCGCGCGCCAAGGACGACCCGAACCTGTACTACCTGGACGGTCTCGAGCTCTACGGTCCCGACGACTACGCGGAGAACCCGCTGCCCGACGAGCTGCACCCCGACGCCGCGACCCAGCGGCTCATCGGCCGCCGGTTCGCGGCGCGCGCGTTCGGCGCGGCCGGGCCGTTCAGCATCTACAGCCCGTAGCGCGCGAGCTTGTCGTCCTTCTTGCCCAGGAACTTCTTCATCATCCGGCCGGTCGTGAGCCAGGCGATCTCGTCGCCGTTCTTGGTCGAGGCCAGCATCTTCTCGACGAGGAACGGCGCGACGTCGTCCACGTGGTCACTGAGGATGTTGACCATCTTGCGCTGGCTCTGGACCGACTCGGGGCTGGTCGCGGCCTCCCGCAGCCAGCCGTCGGTGATGAGGATGCCGGGGCGGACCTGGCCGACGCGCACGGGGGTGCCCTCGACCTCCTTCACCAGCGCCTTGGTGAACATGTCCAGGCCGCGCTTGGTCGTCGAGTAGACGCCCATGCCCGGGCGGACCGAGCCGTCGCTGCCGCCGCCGAGGATGTTGAACAGCTGGCCGCCGCCGTTCGCGGACATGCCGCGCAGCGCGACCTGGGATCCGTAGATCGTGCCGAGCATGTTCGTGCTGACCATCGTCGAGACCTCGTCGGGCGTGGTCTCGGCGATCGTGCGCATCGTGTACGCGACACCGGCGTTGTTGACCCAGAGGTCGACCGAGCCGAGCGCGGTGACCGCGGCGTCCCAGAGCGACTGGACGGACTTGGCGTCGCTGACGTCGACCACCTGGCCGGCCGCGCGACCGCCGTTCTTGGCCTCGAGGCCGAGCTTCTCGACGGCCGCGTCGACCGCGGCCTGGGTGCGGCCGGTGACCACGACGGCGTGGCCGCGGCGCACGAGCTCCTGCGCGAGCGCGTAGCCGATGCCCTTCGTGCTGCCGGTGATGACTGCATTGACCATGTCGTTCTCCTCGGGTATCAGCGGGCTCGGGCGAGCACGAGTCGGGCCTGGCGGATGACGGCTTCGTCGACGAAGTGGCCGCGGTCGTCGACGGCGACCCCGGCGCCGTCTCGCTCCCACTGCTCGACGAGCGCCCGGGCGCGGCTGACCTGCTCCTCCGAGGGCGTGAAGACCTCGTTGGCGATCGCGACCTGGGCGGGGTGGATGCAGGCACGGCCCACGAACCCGAGCCGGGCCAGCGCCTCGGTCGACGCACGGAACGCGTCGAGGTCGCGGAAGTTCGTCGACACCGGCGCGATCGGGGGCGCGATGCCGGCCGCGGCCGAGGCGAGCACGACCTGCGAGCGGACGTGCAGCAGCTCGCGCTCGTCGTCCCCGGGCGTGACGCCGATGTCGGCGCGCAGGTCGGCCTCGCCGATCTGCAGGCGCTGCACTCGCGGGGCCGCCGCGATCTCGGCGGCCCGCAGCACCGAGGCCGCGCTCTCGAGCAGGGGTACGACGGCCGCGGCACTGCCCAGCGACGTCAGCAGCCCGTCCAGCTCGACCAGCTCGTCGGCGGTCTCGGTCTTGGCGACCATCACTCCGGTCAGTGCGGGGGCGTCGGCGATCGCACGGACGTCGGTGTCGCGCAGGTCCCCGGTGTTCAGCCGCACCCAGACCCCGACGTTGGCGAGCATCGGCAGGTCGTGCAGCCAGACCCGGACCCGCTCGCGCGCGGCGTCCTTCGCGGGCGGTGCGACGGCGTCCTCGAGGTCGACGATGATCTCGTCGGCGCCCCGGTCGAGCGCCTTGGCGAGCTTGTCGCCCGCGTCGCCGGGGACGTAGAGCGCGGATCGCGCGAGCATGTCAGCCAACCTTGGTCTCCCCCTTGATGAGCGACTTCGCCACGACCGTGCGCAGGATGTCGTTGGTGCCCTCGCCGATGCTCATCAGGATCGAGTCCCGGTAGAGCCGCTCGACCTCGAACTCGGTGGAGTAGCCGTAGCCGCCGTGGACCTTCATCGAGTCGATCGCGGCGTTGAGCGCGACCTCCGAGCAGAAGATCTTCGCCATGCCGGTCTCCCCGTCGGCGCGACCGCGACGTACGGCGTCGGCGGCCCAGTAGGCCATCAGCCGGGCGGCCTGCACCTGGGTGCCGAGCTCGCCGAGCTTGAGCTGGATGGCCTGGAAGTCCGAGATCGGCTGGCCGAACGCCTTGCGCTGCTGGGCATAGGAGAGCGCCTCGTCGTGCGCGCGCTGGGCGATGCCGACCGAGCGGGCCGCGATGTTGACCCGGCCCCACTCGAGCGCGGACAGCACCTGCTGCATGCCCTTGCCCTCGACGCCGCCGACGAGCTGCGTCACCGGGACGCGCACGTTGTTGAGCGAGATCTCGCAGGACTCGGTGCCCTTGTAGCCGAGCTTCGGGATGTCCTTGGTGACCTCGTAGCCCTCCGTGTCGGACTCGATGAGCAGGACGCTCATGCCCTTGTGCGCCGGCGAGGCGGACGGGTCGGTCTTCACGAGCACCGGCAGGGGCGAGGCGTAGCGGGCGTTGGTGATCCACATCTTCGCGCCGTTGACGACGTAGTGGTCGCCTTCCAGCCGCGCGGTGGTGCGGATGCCCTGGAGGTCGGTGCCCGCGTCCGGCTCGGTGAGCCCGATGCCGCTGCGCAGCTCGCCGGTGGCGAGCCCGGGCAGGTACTTCTGCTTCTGCTCGTCGGTTCCGTGCATCGCGATCAGGCGGCAGGCCAGCGAGTGGCTGCCGAGGATGCCGGCAACGCCCATCCAGCCGCGGGCGATCTCCTCGAAGACGAGCGCGAACGAGACCGGGTCGAGGTCGAGGCCGCCGTACTCCTCCGGCACGGTGATGCCGAAGAGACCCATCTCCTTCATGCCGTCGACGATCTCGGTCGGGTAGCGCCCGGCCTGCTCCCACTCGCGCGCGACCGGGACGATCTCCTTGTCCACGAACGTGCGCAGCAGCGCCTTGAACTCGCGCTGGTCCTCGTCGAGCTGGAAGTCCATCACTTCTCCTGTGGTGTGAAGGCGGGCCGGAAAATGGGCAGCGCTCGACCATCGTCGAGGGGTCGCCAGGAAACGGTCACGGGGTCGCCGATCCGAACGGCCTGGGGGTCGTCGGTGACGACGTTGCTGAGGAGCACGACGCCCTCGGGCAGCCGGATGCGGGCGACGACGTACGGCGCTTCGTGCTCGGCGTCCGGCGCGCGCATGACGACCGTGCAGGCGTCGACGAGGCCGGTGCCGGCGCTGTCGTGGTGGCCGAGCGCGTCGGTGCGGCCGCAGCCGGTGCAGAGCGTGCGCGGCGGGTGCTGGGCGTGGCCGCAGCTGCCGCAGGTCTGCACGACGAGCCGCCGATCACGGGTGGCGTCCCACCAGGTGCGGGTGGCCTCGTCCGGCTCGGGAACGGTGCTCATCGGTCCACCCCCAGCAGGACGGTCGCGTGCGTCGACAGGATGCCGCCGGTGCCGTGCGCGAGCGCGACCTCGGCGCCCGCGACCTGCCGGTCACCGCACTCGCCGCGCAGCTGCCGGACCGCCTCGACGAGCAGCAGCACGCCGAGCTGGCCGGGGTGGCAGTACGACAGGCCGCCGCCCGAGGTGTTGAGCGGCAGACTGCGGCTGCGCACGAGGTCGCCCGCCTCCCCCGGCGCGCAGAAGCCGAGCGCCTCGAGGCTGAGCAGCACGGTGATCGTGAACGAGTCGTAGAGCTGCGCGACGTCGACGTCGGCCGGCGTCAGACCGGCCCGGGCGAACGCCGCGGCACCCGAGGCGACCGCGCCGGTGACCGTGAGGTCGTCGACCGCGGTCATCGACGCGTTGGTCGTGCTCTCGCCGTAGCCGAGCACGAGCACCGGCGGCTTCGGCAGGTCGCGCGCCCGCTCCAGCGAGGTGAGCACGATCGCGCCCCCGCCGTCGGTGACCAGGCAGCAGTCGGCCACGGTGAGCGGCGTCGACAGCGGCTTGGCACCGAGGACGTCGTCGACGGTCAGCGGGCCGGCGTCGTACCGGAACGCCTGCGGGTTCAGCAGGGCCCACTCGCGCGCGGCGACCGCGACCTCGGCGAGGTCCTCGCGCGCCGCGGTGTACTTGTGGAGGTACTGCCCGGCCGCCATCGCGTAGTAGGACGCCGGGTAGAGCGGGCCGTACGGCTGCTCGAACTGCGCCTCCGGCGTGTGCGCCTCGTAGACGCCGCCGAGCGAGCGGGATTTCGCCGAGCGCTGGTTGGAGGCGAACGAGATCACGACGGTGTGGCACTGGCCGGCCTCGATCGCCTGCGCGGCGCGGGCCACGAACATCTCGTAGGCGCTGCCGCCCGCGAACGTCGAGTCGGTCCAGGCCGGCTGGATGCCGAGGTGCTCGGCGAGCGACGTGGCGGAGAACCGCGCCACGCTGGTCGTCGCGATCCCGTCGACGTCGCTGAGCGACAGACCGGCGTCGGCCAGCGCGCGGGTGATCGCCTGGGTCTGCAGGCCGAGGATCGACAGCCCGGTCGAGCCCAGGTCGCACTCCGCGGCGCCGACGATCGCGACGGTCATCGGGGGCTCCCCCCCGGTCCGTCGGCGCGGCCGAGAAGTACGACGGCACGGCACGGCGCGGCGGCGGTGCGGGCGTCGGTGCCGTCCTCGGCGACCACGACCACGGTCATCTCGGCGACCAGCCGGTCGGCCGAGACCTCGGCGACGGTGCCCGCGCACCGCAGGGTCTCGCCGGCGAAGACCAGGTTGCGGAAGCTGAACTCCAGCTCGCGCACGAAGGACTGCGGGCCGAGCCAGTCCTGCAGCATCTCGACGAGCAGGGCGCCGTACACCTGTCCGTCGACGATCGGGCCGGGCAGCTGCTTCTCGGCGACGTACGCCTGGTCGTAGTGCAGCTTGTGCCAGTCCCAGGTGGCGCCGGCGTAGGCGACCATGTCGGTCAGGCCGATGGTGCGCTCGAGCGGAGGGATCGCGTCGCCGACCGAGATCGCGGCGTGGTCGACGGAGCTCACTTCTTCTCCAGTCCGACGAAGATGATCGTCTCGGCGTTCTCGGCGAGCAGCTCGCCGTCCTGGTTCGTGTACGTCGCGGTCGAGGCGATGACCAGCATCTCGTTGCCGGAGCCGGTGACCTTCTCGGTCACCGAGGTGATGCGCCACGTCGCGGTGACGACGTCCTCCGGCCGGATCCGGCGGTGGAACGTGTACCGGTTGCCGCCGCGCACCTGCCGGGTGCCCGGGATGTCGAGACCCCAGGTGTGACCGGCGTAGCCCTCGTGGTCCATCGGCAACGCGGCGTACTGGTTGGTCTCGCAGACCAGCGTGAGCGGAGCGGTCACGCCGGCCAGTCCCTGCGCCTGCGCGTACGCCGGGTCGGAGTAGAGCGGGTTGTCGTCGCCGATCGCGAGCCCGAAGTAGCGGCCGGCGGCGGCGCCGAACGGCTCGGGGGCGGTGTAGACCTTGGTCCTCCCCTCGAGCGCGCGCACCTCCTCGGTCAGCAGGCTCATGCACGCACCGCCAGCGGGAAGACCTCGTACAGGAACTCCGGCCGCAGCAGCCCGGCGCAGCCGGCGACCGAGGCCTGCACGTTCGGGAACATCCGGTCCCGCACGGCGCCGATGCCGGCAGCGTCACCACCCGGGCAGATCAGCTCGAGGACGTGCACGACCTCCTCGGCCGAGAAGCCGGCCTCCTCGACCACCTTCAGCACGGCGGCGTAGGTGAACTCGGCCTGCGCGACCGAGTCGTCGGGGAACAGCGCCTCCTGGGTCTCCATGTCGAGGGCGCCGAAGCCGCTCATGTAGAGCGTGTCGCCGGCGAGCACGCCCGGCATGTAGGTGAGCGTCTCGTAGCGGGTCCAGCCGGGGTTGATGTTCTTGAGCGGCAGTCGCGAGGCGGTGACGTCGAGCGCGACCAGCTGGCCGGGACGGTGCAGCCGCGACATCAGGATGCCGCCGGCGCCGGGGAACACGCCCGCGCCGCCGAGCCGGTTCTTCCGCTCGCGATGCGTACGCCGGTAGACGTCGCGGGTCTCGGGAGTGGAGTAGTCGAACGTCGTGACCGCGGCGTCGAGCGACAGCCCCAGCTCGCGCAGCTGCCGGTCGGCCTCGTCGAGGCACCAGGCGTACTGGCCGACGAAGTCGCCCTCGTGGACGACCTCCCCGCTGGCGTCGACCGGGATCACCGTCGGCAGCACGACCGCTCCCTCACCGACCGGCGGGGTGTCCTGCTCGATCCGGTAGTCCGCGCCGCCCGGCAGGTTCTCGACCACGATGGTGGTCACGGCCTCGTTGCCGGCGCGCAGCTCCTCGTAGCGCTCGAGGGCGGCGACGGCGATGTACTCGGTGGACGTGCTCAACGGTTCTCCTTGGCCAGGCGGTCGGCGAGGGTGATCAGGACGGGCAGGTCGAAGGCCTCGACGGCGGCGGTCAGCTCGGCGGCGTCCTCGGCCGAGCCGACGTTGCCGGCCAGCTTGGCGTCCAGCGCGGCGCCGGCGCTGCGGTCGACGTGGCCGGTCAGCGTCCGGCCGTCGGCGAGCGAGACGGTCACCCGGCTGGGCGCATCGGCGGCGACCCGGGCGTCGGGCACCTCGGTCACCTGCACCCGCGTCGCGAGGGCGCGCACGTCGGCGCGGCCCAGCGACTCCGGCTCGTAGGTGGCGACGGTGACCTCGCCGTCGGTGAGCAGCGCGGCCAGGCTCCACGGGAGCGAGAACTTCGCGTCGTACGCCGTGCGCGGGTCGACCTTGTCGGGGGTGCAGACGATCGCGGCGCTGTCCGGGTGCACCTCGACCGCGATCGCCTCGACGGCGGCCGGGTCGAGCGGCAGCACCTGGCGGCCGGCGTCGAGCGCGGCGTGCATCAGCTGGCACGCCGGGTAGGGCTTGAGGGTGATTCGCGTGGTCTCCCAGCGGACGCCGAGGTCTGCGGTCACCAGGCCTGCGTCGGCGTGGCCGTCCGCGAGGGCGGCGTACAGGCCGCGGTCGCCCTCGATGACGCTGTCGGGGCCGTTGGCGCCGGCGGCGGCGAGCCGTGCGGCGATGATGCCGGCCTGCGAGGCCAGGCCCGGGTGCAGCTGCTTGGTCGACGAGCCCGTCGCGAGGAACTCCAGCAGTCCCCCGGCCGAGCTGCCGGCGATGCCGAGCGCGTCGACGGTCGTCGCCTGGTCGAGCTTCATCAGCCGCGCCGCGACGAGCGCCGAGGAGAACACGCCGCACGCCATCGTCGCGTGCAGGCCGCGGCCGTGGAACGCGTGCGGCGCGGCGCCGGCGATCCGGCAGACCGCCTCGAAGCCGACGACCGCGGCGACCAGCGCCTCGTCGGCGTCGGCGCCGACCTGCTCCCCGACGGCCAGGACCGCCGGGAGCACGACGGCGGTGGCGTGCACGAGCCCCCCGGCGTGGGTGTCGTCGAAGTCCAGCGCGTGCACCAACGTGCCGGTCGCGAGCGCGGCGGCGGGCGCGGAGATCCGCATGCCCCGGCCGAGGAGCGTCGACTCGGGTGGGCCGCCGAGCCCGGCTGCCACGGTGAGCGCGGGCTCGGCGGCACCTCGGCGGGCCGCGGCGACGGCCGTGCCGAGCCCGTCGAGGAGGTGGCGGCGCGCGGTCGCGGCCACCTCCTCGGGCACGTCCTCACGGCGCAGGCCCAGGGCCCACGCCGCGAGGTCAGAGCTGACGGTCATCTTGTGGGGCCCCCGCGGAAGCGTGGGGCGGAGGAGCGAAGCGGAGGAGACACGCTCCTTCGTGGGGTGATCATCCGAAGGCGCCTCGGTCCTGGAGGTCCGAGACGGCCGTGGAGTCATAGCCGAGCAGCTCACCGAGGATCCGGTCCGCGTCCTCGTTGCGCAGCGGCGCGCGGCGGTACGTCGGCAGCTCCGAGCCGACCCGCACGGGCGAGGCGACCTGGCGCACCGTGCCGTAGCGCGGGTGCTCGGTCTCGACCAGCAGGTTGCGGGCGATCGTGTGCGGCTCGGTCATCGCGGCGGCGACGTCGTTGATCCGCGCGGTCGGCACGGCGGCGGCCTGCAGCGGCTCGACCCACTCGGCCACGGTGCGCTGCACGAAGATCTCCTCCAGCAACGGGATCAGGACGTCGCGGTTGCGGTCGCGGTCGGCGAACGTCGCGAACCGCTCGTCCGCGGCCCACTCCGGGCGGTCGATGACCACGGTCAGCCGCTGCCAGAACTTCTCCTTGGCGCAGCCGACGACGAACCAGCCGTCCTTGGCCTCGAACGCCTGGAACGGCACCAGCGACGGGTGCGCGGAGTGCCGGGTGCGGACCGGCGTGAAGCCGGCGTTGAGGTGCCAGGCGGCCGGGTAGGTCAGCAGCCCCATCGCGGTGTCGTACAGGCTGACGTCGCAGTCCATGCCGACGCCGTCGCGGCGCGCGGCGTGGATGCCGGCGAGCAGCGAGATCGCGGCCACGAAGCCGCCGCTGTAGTCGACCATCGACAGGCCGGACTTCGTCGGCGGTCCGTCCGGGTCACCGGTCAGGTCCATCCAGCCCGCGAGCGCCTGCAGCACGTAGTCGTAGCCCGGCTCCTTGCTGCGCGGCCCGGTCATGCCGAAGCCGGTCAGCGAGCAGCACACGATCGCCGGGTTGAGGTGCTTGAGGTCGTCGTAGGTGATCTTGATCTTCGCCGGCACGTCGCCGCGCAGGTTGCTGTAGACCGCGTCGCTGACCTTCACCAGGTCCTCGAACACACCCCGGCCGGCCGGCGTGGCCAGGTCGAGGGAGAGGCTCGACTTGTTGCGGTTGAACGCCTCGAAGAACAGCGAGTCCTCGCCCTCGGCGTACGGCGGCACGTAGCGGCCGACGTCGCCGCCGACGCGCGGGTCCTCGATCTTGATGATCTCCGCCCCGAGGTCGGCGAGGTGCACGCTGCCGAACGGGCCGGCGCCGTACTGCTCGACGGCGACGACACGGACGTCCTCCAACGGCTTCATGCGGTACCTCCGGTGAGCTCGGCGATCAGGCCGATGACTTCGCGCTGGGCGGTCCGGATCTCGTCCGGCGACAGCCCGTGCGTGGGCGGGGTGAGCTTGATGGTGTCGGCGACACCGTCGTACGACGCGATCTGCTCGGCCACCTGGTCGCGGGTGCCGGACAGGGTCAGCGCGTCGACCATCGCGTCCGAGACGTGGCCGGCGAGCTCGCCGGCCGTGGTGGCGCCGGCGAAGGCGTCGATGACCTTCTGCTGGTCCTCGGCGAGGCCGTGGAAGTCGAAGAAGTCGGCGTAGGTCCGCACGGTCGCGTAGAACCCGACCATGCCGGCACTGCGACGGCGCGCGACCGCGGGGTCGGCGTCGACCGAGCAGCACGACGAGGTGACGACCTCGACGGCGTCGCGGGTCCGCCCGCCCTTCTCGATGCCGGCCTCGATCTCGGGCAGGATCCGCTCCCGCAGGAACGCCGGCGACGTGAGCTCGTGGGAGATCCAGCCGTCGGCGACCTCCCCGGCGAGCCGGGTGAGCGCCGGGCCCATCGCGGCGAGGTGGATGGGGATCTCGGTGCGCTGCACGGGATAGGGCCGGCGGTAGCCGCGGATCTTCATCGGCTCGCGCTCGCCCGGCAGGTCGATCGGCGCGCCGGTGGTGCAGTCGGCCCAGAACGCCCGGATGTTGCGGACCGTCTCGCGCAGGTGGGTCACCGGCTTGTCCCAGTCGACGTGGTGCCAGTCCACGTTGAGCTTCTGGACGCCGCTGCCCAGCCCGAGCACGAACCGGCCACCCGAGAGCTCGTCGAGGTCGAGCGCCTCGAGCGCGGTGATCATCGGGCTGCGCGGGAACGCGAGCGCGATCGCCGTACCGACCCGAGCGGTCGAGGTCGCCTGCGCGACCGCGGCGGCGCTGACCGGCGCGCTGCGGTGCAGCTCGGGCACCCACACGGCGTCGGCCCCGGCCTCCTCGGCCGCCCGTGCGGCCTCGGCGAGCTCGGCCAGCGACTCGCCCCACGGGCCGTAGGTGATCTGCAGCGTCATGGGCGCGTCAGTCCTCCAGCGTCAGCGGGGTCTCGCCCACGGGGAAGATCCCCTCGAGCTGCTCGGCGCCGCGCTTGTAGACGTAGAAGGTGCGCAGGAACGAGCACACCTCCTTGCCGTCCTGGTTCAGCGTGCGGGTGCGCACCGTGACGATGCCGGCGTGCGGGCGCGAGGACGACTCGCGCTTCTCCTTGACGATGGACTCGCTGAAGAGCGTGTCGCCGGCGAACACCGGGTGGGTCATCTTGATGTCGTCCCAGCCCAGGTTCGCGAACGCGTTCTGGGTCAGGTCGGTCACGCTCTGGCCGACCGCGATCGCGACGGTGAGGGTCGAGACGACCAGCGGCTTCTTGAACTCCGAGCGCGCGGCGTACTCCGCGTTGAAGTGCATCTGGTTGGTGTTCATCGTCAGCAGCGAGAACTGGATGTTGTCCGCCTCGGTGACGGTGCGCCCCAGCGGGTGCTGGTAGATGTCGCCGACGGTGAAGTCCTCGAAGAACCGTCCCTGCCAGCCGGGCTGCACGCTCATGCTTCTGTCTCTCCTCATCGGGTGGCCGCGAGCAGGTGCTCGGCGACCGCGTCGGGCCTGGTCAGCGGGGCGTCGTGCCCGGTCGCGATCCAGGAGTACGGGATGCCGCGCTCGTCGAGGCGGCTGCGGGTGGTGCCGCAGGGGTACGCCGAGGGCGTCCCCGTGCAGAAGACGTAGGTCGCGGGGACCGTCGGCTCGCCGTCCGAGGCCGGGTCCAGCGACGGGGCGAACGGCACCGAGGTGAGCCGCTCGTTCATCCACGCCGCCGTGTCGGCGTCGAGGTCGCCGGCCGGCTCGACCGGCCGCGGCGCGATCACGGTCTCGCGCGGTGGCAGCACCGGCGGGGACGCGCCGAGGTCGACCGCGCGCTCCCCGGCGTCAGGCACAGCGGCGTCGACGTACACGACGTGGCGCACCCGTTGCGGATCGCGCAGCGCGACCTCGCGGACCACCACGCCGCCCTGGCTGTGGCCGACCAGGATCGTGTCGTCGGCGACCGCGGCGGCCACCTCGTCGACCCAGGTGTCCAGCGCGGTCGCGGTCTCGCTCAGCGTCGGCGTGCGGACCTCGTGACCGGCAGCCTCCAGCAGCGGCCGGACCCGGTCCCAGGACCAGCCGCCGCGGAACGCTCCGTGGACCAGGACGAAGGTGCTCATGCGTTCCCGGGCTCGTCCAGCACGACCTCGAGGTACTCGCGCGGGTAGGACTCGTAGGGCTTCAGGTGCTCGTACATCGCGAGCAGGTGGGCCTGGTACTCCGGGTGCTGCGTGCACTCCTCGTAGTCGGCCACGGTCTCGAAGTAGCGCAGGTGGGTGAAGTGCGTGCGGTCCTCGACGCCGCGCACCAGGCGGCGGCCGCGGTAGCCCGGGTGGTCGCGGAAGAAGCGGCCGAACTCGCCCGACAGCGCGATGTAGGCCTGGGCGTGCTCCTCGGCGGCGTCGCCGTCCTTGGTCCACGCCTGGCTGACCACCACGATCATTTTGGCTCTCCTCCCGCGGAATGCGTGACTTCGTAGATCATATATCCATATCCTCTGCGGTATGAGCAGCAGCACACAGACCAAGACCATCCACGAGTTCCTGGCCGACGCCCCGAACGTCGACCGCATGGAGCTCTGGACCGCCCTCTGGGGAATCCTCAGCGACGCCAAGGACAAGATCACCGCCGAGCTCGACGTCCAGCCGTACCCCTCGGGCCAGGGCCTGGAGTACTGGACCTCGGAGGACGGCGGGTACGAGGGCTCGCTGAACCCGTACGTCGGCGACCCGGACAACGGCGTCGAGTGGCTGGTCCACTCCTGGATCGGCAACCGCAAGAACTCGATCCTGGACATGAACCTCCAGGTCTGGCTGGGCCCGCACATCGACGTGCCGCACCTCGTGCTGGTCTTCGGCACCGTGCCGAACGTCTTCCACTTCTCCGACGTCGTCCCCCGCCGCGACCCGATGGTGGACGTGGACTACCTCAACAAGTACTTCGACCCGCAGAACCAGAAGTGGCTCGACCTGCGCGGCGACGACCGGTTCGTCTGGTCGGTCAGCCACGGCACCTACATGCGGGCGTTCAACTCCCCCATCGCGAACTCCTACATGGCGACCTGCTCGGACGCCGAGGCCGTCGAGCGCTTCGGCGAGGCCGTCCGGGACCGCGTCGACACCTGGCTGCAGTGGGTGCGCGAGGCCCAGCCCGTGCCGGTCGAGGAGCGCGCCGCGCTGCGCGAGCGCGACCACAAGGTCCGCGAGTACGGCTACACGCTGGACCCGATGAACGAGCTGTCCAAGAAGTTCCTCGGCGAGCAGCGGGTCAACGAGCTCGTCGCCACCCGCGCCGGTCTCGACCAGATCGCCGCTCTCGAGGGACGCGCATGAAGGTGCTCGTGATCGGCGCCGGCCTGGTCGGCACCGAGGTCGGCGCCCGCCTGAAGGCGCTCGGCCACGAGGTCGCCGGGACCACCACGACCCCGGGCAAGGTCGACGGGCTCCGGGAGCACTTCGACGCGGTCTACGTGCTGCGCGGCAGCGACCGGGAGGCGGTCGCGGCCGCGGTCGCCGGGCACGACGCGGTCGTCGTCGCCGCCGGCCCGAACGCCCAGCGCGCGATGACGCCCGAGGACCGCGCCGCGTCGTACCGGGAGATCCTGGTCGACACCGCCGAGTCGGTCGTCGCGGCGGACGGCTCGCCGTACCTCGTCGCCCTGTCGTCGCTGTCGGTGTACGGCGACGCCCAGGACGACCTGGCCGAGGTCACCGAGGACGGTCCGGTCACGGACTCGCCCGACCCGAGCCCGACGATGTTCCTCGCGATGGAGCGGGTCTACCTCGACCGCGCCGGCGACCGGGCCGTGGTGTTCCGCTGTGGCGACATCTTCGGTGCGGGCGACCCGCCGATCGAGGCGAAGGTGGGCATGGCGCACCAGTACCTCGGCGGCTCGGTGCCGTTCAGCGGCGACGCCCTCTTCTACCGCCTCGCCGTCGAGGACGCGGCCGACGCGATCGTGCACGCGCTCGAGGCACGGATCACCGGCCTGCACAACCTCACCCACGCCGAGGTGCCGCCGACCAACGCCGCCCTCTTCGACGCGATCTCCGCGACCCAGGGCCTGCCCGCGCTGGTCTACCGCGACGAGATCGCCTCGCCGAAGCGCCCGATCTCGGTGGCCAGGCTGAGCGCGACCGGCTTCACCGCCAGCCGGTCGTACGACGCCGCCACGCTGCAGGCGGGTCTCTCCAGCTAGCAGTGGGGGTACGAGGCGAAGGCCCCGCGACCGGATCGGTCGCGGGGCCTTCGTGCGTCGGCGTGGGCTACTTCAGCCTCAGCGTGCCCATCGCGCCCGACCCGGTCGGGACGCAGCTGATGGTGAGGGCGTAGTCCGGGATGTACACCGACATCGAGGTCACGGTGACGGGCAGCGAGTTCTTGGGGTTCTTGACCGAGCCCTTGACCTTCGGGACCGCGACCGGCTCGTTGGGTCCGGCGGTGGCGTGACCCTTGCCCTTGAGCGTGGCCCTGGACGAGCCGACCTTCAGCTTCAGCGTCGCCTCGACGTCGTTGTCGATCGCCACCGGCGAGACGCCGGGCATCTTGGACATCGTGGCGCGCAGGGCGACCTTGGGGTCGCTTCGCTTGGCGCGGACGCCCGAGAGCTTGATCGTGGCGTCGTACTCGAACTCGTCGTCGAACACCGTGCAAGTGAGCGGCACGGTCTTCGACACCCCTCCCTTCAGCGCCGTGGCGGCCTGCGCCGGTGCGGGTGCGAGCGTGCTCGCGCCCAGGGCCAGCGCGGCCGTGGCGACGACGGCGACGCTGCGCCGGGCGATGGACGGGTGCTGCAACATGTGGTCCTCCTCGTGTCTCGGGTCGACCTCCCCAGTCGCGAGGCTCCCCTCCAGCGAGGTGGAACAAACGTATATCGTAGATAAATATAGGAACCCCGCAGCCGGACCGGCTGCGGGGCTCCAGCGAGCGTCGGGTGACGGTCAGGTCACTTCAGCGTGAGCGTGCCGAGCGCGCCCTGGCCCTCGGCCGGGACACACGGGATCGCGTTGCCGAAGACCACGGCCTCGAATGCCGTGACCGTGATCGGCAGCGAGTTGCTCTTGGTGGTCGCCGCACCCTTGGCCGGGAACATCTTGGCGGGTTCGCGGGGACCCTCGGTCACCAGCTTGCCCTTGCCCTTGAGCACGGTGTCCACGGTCCCGACGGTCACGTCCATCGCGCTCGTGGCGTCGAAGTTGAGCGCCAGCGGCGCCACACCGGGCAGGTCCGACATCGTGGCGACGAGCTTGACCGGCTTGGCGGTCTTCGACGCACGCGTGCCCGACAGCGTGATCGTCGCCGGGTACTCGAACGCCGTGCCGGCGAACTCGCAGTTGAACAGGACCGTGCCGGTCGTGCTGCCCTTGAGCGGCTTCGGCTTGGGCTTGGCGTCGGCGGTCGGCGCCAGGAGGGCGCTCGCGCCCAGCGTGAGGGCGGCGGCGGTGACGACCGCCGCGCCGCGGCGGGCGATGGACTGCTTCATCTGGTTCCTCCTGGTTGACGGGTTGGTGCGTACGTCGGGGTTCAGCCGTGCTTCCCACGGCGGACGACCTGGGGCACGGCGATCAGGCCCGCGGCGCCGAGCAGGGTGAAGGCACCCGCCCAGAGCACGAGGACGGGCATCGCGTCGCCGCCACCGGTCTGCGGCAGCGTGCCGCCGCCCGTGGACGGGGCGGTCGTCGGGCTGCTGGTCGAGGTCGGGTCCTCGGACTCCTCCTCCTCGGGAGCCTCGGTGCCGACGACCATCTTGCCGAGCGAGGTCTCGTCGGTCTCGCACGGCGCCTCGACGGTCAGGCCGGTGGTCACGATCTTGAAGTAGAAGCTCGAGATCGAGACCTCCATCTCGTCGCCCTCGGCCGCGACCGTGCCCTTGAGCGTCGGCACCGGGACGGTCGCCTGCGGGTCCTCGACGACCTTCGAGGCGCCCTTCAGGGTGACGGCCTCACCGCCGACGGTGGCCTCGAGCTCGACGGTCATGTCGCCGTCGATCGCCACCGGCGAGATGCCCGGGATGTCGGTCATCGTGGCGCGCAGCTCGACGTCGCCGCCCTCTTCCTCGCGGTAGCCGTTGACCGTGATGGTCGCGGGGTACTCGAACTCGGAGCCGAGCGGCTCGAGCACGCAGGAGAAGTCGACGTCACCCTTGGCCGGCGAGGCCTCCGGCGCGGTCGTCTCGGACGCGGTGGCCGTCGCGGTCGCCGTGGCCGTCGCGGTCGCGGTGGCGGTCGCCGTCGCGGTGGCGGTCGGCGTGGGCGCCGGGCCGGTCTCGATGGTGAGCGTCCCGAGCGCAGCACCGCTGGTCGGCGTGCAGGTGCCGCCCATGTTGAACGACGGCAGCGCGTACTCGAACGTCGTGACGGTCGCGGTGACACTGGTCGCGGCCGTGGTGAAGTCGCCGTACGTCTTCGGCACCGGGAACGGCGCGCCGGCGGTGAGCGTCGTGTTGCCGTTGCCGGCGAGCGTCGCCGCCGTGCCACCCAGGTCGAGCACGAGCTCGTCGGTGATCGCGGCCTTGCCCAGCGAGACCGGGATGACGCCCGGCATGTCGGAGAGCTCGCCGACCAGCGTGACGGCGGTGTCGCCGTCGGTCTCGCGGAACGCGGTCACGGTGACGTCGGCGACGTACTCGAACGACGGGAACTGGCCCGCGGTGCAGGTGAAGGTCGTGCTGCCGGTGACCTTGCCGAGCACGTCTCCGGCACGGCCGTCGGGCGCGGCGTCGGCGGTCCCCGCCAGCGCTACGCCCCCGAGGGCGAGGCCGCCCGCGGCGCAGAGCGCGGCACAGGAGTGGGTCAGGGCGCGGATCCGCATCAGGCGTGGTGTCCCTTCTGGCGACCCGGGACCAGCAGCACCACACCGGCGCCGATGGCGAGCATGGCGGTGGCGGCGAGCAGGATCGCCGGGATCGAGTCACCGGCGCCGGTCTGCGGGAGCCCCTCCTGGCCGCTACCGGTCGGGGCCGGTTCGGTCGTCGGCGTCTGGCTCGGGGCCGGCTCCGGGGCGCCGAAGCTGATCGCCAGCTCCACGGTGTTGGCGGCGATCGTCGCCTCGTCGGTCGCGTTCGGCAGCGGGGCGGCGGCGATCATGCACGTGATCTGGGTGCAGTCATGGCCGCCGAAGACCTCCTTCACGGTGATCGTGAACGAGGCGACGTTGCCGTTCGCGTCGGCGTTGCGGAACGTCGCGCCGCCGGCGGTGTTGCAGTCCGACGGACCGGAGTAGCCCTCGATGCACTGGCCGATCGCGATGCTGGGGAGGTTCGGCTCGAACCCGGATCCCGAGACGGTGACCGTCTGGCCGTCGGTCAGCCCGGTGAGCTGGCTGACGTTGAGGGTCGGCGCGGCGAAGGCGGGCGCGGCGACCAGCGTCACCAGCAGCAGCGCTCCGACGACGGCGAGTCCTCGCATCAGCGGCCTCAGTGGGTTCTTCACGTCATCTCCTTGGGGTGGTCAGCCGTTGGTGGCGGCCAGGTGCAGGCCGGAGCGTTGGATGGCGGCCTGGTCGGCGCCGAGGTAGGACCGCACGACGGCGGGGTCGTTGCGGACCTCGTCGGGCGTGCCGGTCGCGATGACACGGCCGAGGTTCATGGCCAGCATCCGGTCCGAGAGTCGCGAGAGCAGGGGCAGGTCGTGCTCGATGACGACCATGGTCGTGCCGAGCTCCCGGCGGATCGCGAGCAGCAGGTCGCCGAGCGCCTCGCTCTCGCTCTGCGCGATGCCGGCGCTGGGCTCGTCGAGCAGCAGCACCCGCGGCTCGAGCGTCAGCAGGCAGCCGAGCTCGACCACGCGCCGGGTGCCGGTCGAGAGCTCGCCGACCGCGTGCGACGCGTGCCGGGTCAGCCGCATCCGCTCGAGGATCTCGTCGGCGGCGGCCGCCTTGGCGCGCTCGCTGGTGGGGACGCCGAGCGCGGACTCCCAGAGCCGCGTCGGGAGCGCCCGCTCCTGGGCGACCATCAGCGTCTCGCGGACGGTCAGCGTGGGGAACAGGGCCGCGTCCTGGAACGAGCGGACCAGGCCGTGCTGGGCGCGCTGCTCCGGGGTCGCGCGGGTCACGTCGGTGCCGTCGAAGACGACCGTGCCGGTGTCGGGCCTCGTGAAGCCGGCGACCATCTCGAAGCAGGTGGTCTTGCCGGCGCCGTTCGGGCCGATCACGCCGAGGATCTCCCCCGCCGCCACCTGGAAGTCCACGTGGTCGACGGCGACCACGCCACCGAAGCGGCGCGACAGGCCGGCGACCGTGAGGATCGGCCTGGCACCGCCGGACTCCGGCGCCGGGGCGCGGTCGAAGAGGCCCTCCAGGTGCGGTGCCTGGTGCAGCGGGGACGACGTGTCGGCACCCTCGGTCACGCCGTGGCGGGCGAGCATCGGGTCGATGCCGTGGCGCCGCGCAAGCGCGTCGTACAGGCGCTCGCGGCCGCTGACGAGGATGCCGCCGAGTCCGTCGGGCAGGAAGATCACGACCAGCAGCCAGCCGACGGCGAGCGCGGCCTCGCCGCCCATGCCGAGGCCGTACATGGCCGGCATGCCGACCATGATCAGCGCGCCGATGAGCGGGCCGAGGGTGACCGTGAGGCCGCCGACCACGGTGACCGCGACGACCTCGATGCTCGCGGAGGCCGGGAACGAGTTCACGGTGAGCTGCGACTGGCCGTGCCCGATCACGATGCCGCCGAGGCCGGCCAGTGCGCCCGAGACGGAGTAGAGCTGCAGCATCCGCATCCGGTTCGGCACGGTGAAGGCGCGAGCCGCGTCCTCGTTGTCGCGCAGCGCCTGGAGCTGCCGACCGAAGCCGCCGTGCCGCAGGTTGTTGGTGACCCACAGCCCGATGCAGAGCACCAGCAGCGCGAACAGGTAGTAGTCGACGGCGTACTCGAGCGGGTAGTCCCACCAGGTCGGCTTCGCCGGGGCGATGCCGTCGCCGAGGAAGAGCTCCTGGCGCAGCAGCCAGGTCGAGGTCGCCAGGGCGAACGCCAGGGTCGAGACCGCGAGCGCGAGGCCCTTGAGCCGCATCGCCGGGATACCGACCAGCGCCGAGGCGACCGCCGCGGTGATCACGCCGCACAGGAGGCCGAAGAGGAAGTTGTCGGTCGACTCCGCGACGTGCACCGACGCCGCGGCCGCGATGCCGGCGTACGCGAACTGGCCGAGCGACAGCTGGCCCGAGACCCCGGTCAGCAGCCCGACGCTGAGGCCGACGAGGGTGTAGCCACACACCAGGGAGAGGACCGACGCGGTGTCGTTGCTGACGACGTAGGCGACGCCGACGGCGCCGGCGATGCCGAGCGCGACGAGGACCCGCGGCAGCCAGACGATGGCGCGGACCTGGCGGTACTGCGCGGGCAGCGGCGGCAGCACGACCCGGCGCCACCGACCCTTGTCCTGGCCGGCCCGGCCGAGCTGCGGCTGGCGGAGCAGCGCGACCACGATGATGAGCGCGATCACGACCGTGACGAGGTCGCGGGTGTCGGGGTTCGACAGCAGGATCTGCTCGACGACGCCGATGCCGAGCGACGCCCCGAGGGCGATCGGGATCGACGACATCCGCGCGATCACCGCGCCGGCGAGGCCCTTGAGCAGCAGGTCCGGACCGAGGCCCTCCATGCCGGCACCGGCGGTCGTCGGCGTCACGAGGATCGCCGAGAACGCCGCGATGCCGCCGGCGATCGCCCAGGCCAGCGTGGCCATCCAGCGCGCGGGGATGCCCTCGAGCCGGGCGGTGTCCGGGTCGTCGGCCGCGGCCCGGATCGCCATGCCCATGCGGTGGTGCCGCAGGAACCAACCGAGGCCGGCCAGCAGCACCGGGGCGAGCACCAGCATCGCGACGTACGGCGTGCCGATCGGCAGCTCCTGGATCTCGAACGTGGGCAGCAGGGTCGGCTCGGGGAACGTGAAGCCGCTGACGCCGTCGCTGTTGATCAGCAGCGACATCACGAGGATCAGCTGGGAGAGGCCGAGGGTCGCGATCATGCCGACCAGGCTCGGCCGGCCCTCGAGGCGCCGGACGACGACGACCTCGATCGCTCCCGAGAGCACAGCCGCGACGACGATCGCGACCGCGAAGGCGACCCAGTACGGCAGGCCCCAGTCCACGACGAAGAGCGCCAGCACCGACGCGCCGAACGCGCCGACCGAGCCGTGCGCGAAGTTCACGAACCGGCTGGACCGGTAGACGAGGACCAGGCCGACGGCGAGCAGGCCGTAGGTCAGTCCGGTGAAGAGACCGATGACCAACCGGTCGATGCCGAAGTCGAAGCCGCCCATCAGCTCGGCACCGCCACGTGCCCGCCGAGCATCAGTGCGCGCACCCGCTCGGGATCCTGGGCCAGCTCGGCGGCGGTCTCCTCAGCGATGATCTCGCCCTTCTCCATCATGTAGACGCGGTCGACCAGCGAGAGCGCGACGTTCACCGACTGCTCGACGACGAGCACGGCGCTGCCGCGCTCGTTGAGCCGGCGGACCAGGTCCATCAGGCCGCCGACGACGACCGGCGCGAGGCCGAGCGAGAACTCGTCGATCACGAGCACCTTGGGCTCGACGACGATCGACTTGGCGAGCGCGAGCATCTGCCGCTCGCCCCCGGAGAGCGTGGAGGCCGGCTGGTTGCGGCGCGCGTGCAGCCGCGGGAACACCGCGAGCGCGGCCTCGACGGAGTCGCGCGTCCAGCGCTTGTCCTTCGTCGCGTACCCGTGCATCGTGAGGTTCTCGGTCACGGTGAGCGACGGGAATGTCGCCTGACCCACGACCTGGCTGAGGCCGAGCCCCACCCGCCGACGGGTGTTGTAGCCGGTGACGTCGATGCCGCCGAGCGTCACCGCGCCGGTGTCCGGCTTCAGCAGCCCGGCGATCACCTTGAGCAGCGTGCTCTTGCCGACGCCGTTCGGGCCCAGCAGCGCGACCATCTCACCCGCGCCGACCGTCAGGCCGGCGTCGAACAGCACCTGCACCGGGCCGTAGGAGGCCCGGATGCCGGTACAGCTCAGCGCGGGTGCGTCACTCATCGAACGGGACCTCGTCACCCACGTAGACGAAGTTCTCGACGGTCTCGTCGTACTTCAGCACCCGGTAGCCGCCGATCGCCGCGCGACCACCGCCACCGAGGGCGTTGCCGGGGCCGGACGCGCTCTGGAAGTCACCGCCCACGCGGTCCACCGCCTGCGCCCAGGCGGCGGCGTTCAGGTCGCCGTCGATGGAGTCGGCGCCCATCTTCAGCAGCCGGACCGCGTCGCAGTACGGCAGCGCCACGCGGGCCGACTCGCGCGACTCGAACGTGATGCCCGCGGCGGAGTAGATGTCGACGCACGCGGTCTCGGCCTCGCCGGTCGGGAAGGGGAACTGCGAGTCCGGCACGTCCTGCGGCGGGTGGAACCCGATGCCGACCATCCCGTCCATGATGTCGGGAGGGATCGTGTCGGGGTTCTTCACGAAGAACGACGGGTTGTCGAAGCTGGAGATCGCGTAGCGCGGCTTGAAGCCGTCCTGCGACCCGGCCACGGTCGCGAACACCGACGCCATCCGCGAGCCCCCGAGGAACATCACGCGCTCGATGGCCTTGCTGCGGAAGGTGATCGCGCCCTGCTCGAGTCCCTGGAACAGGGTGCCGGTGTCGGTGGTGTCGACCCACGCGACCTCCGGCTCGATGCCGTGCTCCTTCAGCAGCGGGACGGCGAGGTTCTCGATCGTGTCGCGGTTGACCGGCGAGTCGGCGGCGACGACACCGATGCCCTCCTCGCCCTCGAAGAAGCCCTGCTCGTCGAGGACCTCGACGTAGGAGTTCACGAAGGCGGTGTACTCCGGGAAGCTCGCGGTCCAGAGGTACGGCGAGTACTCCTCGAGGTAGTCGGTGCTCATCGCGTAGAGCGACGCGTCGAGCACGAGCGTCTGCCGGTCGGCGTAGCAGGGCCGGGCGTTGGTCTGGTACTGCCCGGTCATCACGACGGCGAACGCCTGGTCGTCCTGGGTGATCTGGTTGCACAGCTGCTCCTCGGCAGCCGGCGAGTCGGCCTGGGCGTCGTACAGGCGGAACACGGCGTCCAGCTCGCGCCCGCCGATCCCGCCGTTGTCGTTCACCCAGTCCTCGAGGGCCTGCAGCTGCGCCTCCTGGTCGCCGACCGAGGCGGTGTTGAAGCCGGTGAACTTCTTCACCGCGTCGAGGTCGACGGCGACGAACACGACCTTGACCGCGTCGTCGGTGACACCCGGGCCGGGGCCGGCGGTGGCCTGGGTGGCGAGGTCGGTGCCGCTGGCGGTGTTGCCGCCCGGCATCATCGTCCCGCAGCCCGCCACGGTGAGCGCGAGGGCTCCCACGACCGCACCGAGGCGCACCAGCGCCGACCGGTCCCGGAACCAGCTCTGCTTGCCCGTCACGAGTGACTCACCCCTGTGTCCTCAACGTGCCCCACACCCCAACTCCTAGACAATATACGATATCTACGAAGCCTGGGAAGGCTTCTCAGGAGCGCGGCGCGCCCACCACTTCTCGGCCGCCTCCAGGTCGACGACCGCTTCCAGCGGGACCTGCTCGAGCGGCGGCGCGATCGGCCGGCCCGCCACGAGCGGGGTGCCGTCGCGGTGCGCCCACCACGCGGTCGCGGCGGCCAGGTCGACGACCGAGTCGTCCCCGGTGGCCGCGATGGCCGGGCGGTACGGCGCCGGGAGCTTCGCCGCCCGACGGCGACGTACGCCCCAGACGATGAGGACGGCGCCGAGCACGTTCAGCGCGAACAGGCCCCAGGGATAGGTCTTCCACTCCAGGCTGAAGGCGCCGGTCTCGCTGTCCCCGACCTGGCCGACGACCTGGTAGGTGCCGAACGCCGCCATCGGCAGCTCGAGGGGCACCGTGACCACGACCTCGGCTCCCGGCTCGAGGACCCCCACCTGCGCGTCGACGATCTCGGGCTCCAGGTCCGTCGACCGGCCGACGGAGACCCGGACGACCGGGTCGGTGACTGTGGTCTCGCCGACGTTGGTGACGAGGAACAACAGGTCGCGGCGGACGGCGCCGCCGAACAGCTCGGCCAGCGTGGCGTTGCCGTCGAGGCGGGCTTCGGTGACCGTCAGCTCCTCCTCGCCGACCGGTGCGACGACGGGCGGCTCCTCGCCGGGGACCTCGATGACCGGGACGTCGGTCGGCGGCGGGATGTCGACGGGCGGCTCGACCGGCACCTCGACGGGAGGGACGACCGGCGGCACGACGACCGGCGGCTCCACCGGGTCGACCGGATCCACCGGAGTGGTGCCGATCTGTCCGGAGAACGCGTAGCCCGCACTGAGCCCGTTGCCGGCCTGGGTCGCGGTGATGGTCTCGGTGGCGGGGTCGCTGACGACGAACGTCGCGGTGAAGCCCCCCGCGCCGTCCGGCGTCGCGGTGGCCGGGGCGTCGGAGGTCGGCTCGCCGTCGGCGTCGTACCCGCGGACGGTGACCTTCTTCTGCGGGTCGAACTCGGTGCCGGTCAGCTCCACCGAGGTGGTGTCGGCTCCCGGCGTCTCGGCCGCGGCGAGCGCGGGCTCGCCGAGCAGCGTGAGGTCGGCGCTCGCGCTGGTCGCGCCGTCGGTCACCTCGACCGTGCCCGTACCGGCGGCCAGGTCGTCGGGGACCAGCAGCTCAGCGCGGCCCGTGCCGTCCTGGCCGATCCAGATGCGGACGTCGCGACCGCAGGTGGCCTCGTCGCACAGCCGGGCGACGGCCGCCGCGGAGGACGGGAAGCCGGAGGCGTCGACGACGACCTCGTTGCCGGCGCGCGCCGCGGTGGTGACCTGCTGGCCGACCACCCGGGCCACCTCGGCGCCCGAGGAGCCCACCACGGTGAACGGGGCGGTGACGTCGGTCGGCAGCGGCTCGGTGGCCGGGTTGGCCCCGCCGGGGACTCCCTCGGTCTGACCGTTGCAGGTGACCGCGACCCCCTCGGCCGGGACGTCGAACGTGATCGACGCGAGCCGGACCACGTGGTCGCCCGCGGCCCCCACCGGGACCTCGCCGCGCACCACGACGTCGCGGACCGGCTGCCCGGCCTCGGCGGCGTACTCGACCGTGAGCGGGGTCTCGACCGGCGTGCCGTCGACGTCGATGAGGAAGGACGCGGTGCCGACCGCGGGGAGGTCGGACACGACCGGACCGCTGGAGAGGCCGATCACGACCTCGCGCGTCCCACCCGGGGTCGTCGCGCCGGTCGTGCCCATCAGGACCTGGCCGTCCTCCACCGTCCACGGCTCGAGCTCGGTCGAGACGTCGGCGTACGGCTCCGGGACGTAGGTCCAGCAGCCGCCGGTCGGTGCCGCCGCGGCCGCTCCCGTCTGCCCGACGAGGACCACCCCGGCGCCCGCGGTCACGCCGACGAGGAGCAGCGCGGCGGCGGTGCGGGCAGTCCTCATGCGGGGCATCCTCCATCGCTTCGACTAGGGGCGGAGCGGAACCGAGGTGCCGCAACGACGCGATGATATATTCCAGCACATGTCTTCGGGGCTCGGATCCGCACTTCGGTTCACGATCCGTCTCGGCGCCGAGCTCGCGATCACCGCGGGCGTCGTCCTCGCGGCGTTCGTCTTCTACCTGCTCGTGTGGACCAACCACCAGACCGCGCAGGCGCAGGACGACCTCCTCGAGGACTTCCACGCCGAGCAGGCCGACGCCTCCAAGGGCGGCGGCAAGGGCGCGGTCGAGAAGCCGGAGTCCGGCGACGGCCTCGGCGTGTTGCACATCCCCGCGCTCGGCGAGGACTGGGAGTGGGTCGTGGTCGAGGGCGTCACCGACGACGACCTGGCCGACGGCCCCGGCCACTTCCCCGGGACCGCACTGCCCGGCGAGGTCGGCAACTTCGCGGTCGCCGGCCACCGCTCCACCCACGGCGAGCCGTTCGCGAACCTCGACCAGCTCGAGGTCGGCGACCCGATCGTGGTCGAGACGGTCGACGGCTGGCTGACCTACCAGGTGATGTGGGAGCGGATCCTCGCCCCGTCCGCCACCGAGGTGCTGGACCCCGTGGCCGGCCACCCCGGCGAGAAGGCCGAGCAGCGCACGATGACGCTGGTGACCTGCCACCCGCGCTGGGGCTCCAGCGAGCGGTTGGTGATCGGCACCCAGCTCGTCGAGCGCCGCGGGCCGACCGCGGGTCCGCCCGACGTCCTGGCCTAGCATCGGCGGGTGCCGCCCCGCTCCCCGTTGCCCCAGCGCCACGGGCTGAACGCGGCGTGGGTCCGCACCCTCGACCGGCACCAGCCGGCGCCCTGGCCGACGATGGGCGACTGGTTGCGCGATCGGCTCAAGGCCGGTGTGGACATCGGCGGGATGCTCGCGGCCGAGCGGTTCGTGTACGACGACCTGCGACCGGTCCGCGAGGACGACCCCTATGTCCCGCAGACGTTCGTGTGGTTCCACCGCGACCTGCGCGACGAGCCTCCCGTCCCGGGCACGCTCCCGGTGCTGCACCGCGACGAGCGGCTCGTGGTCGTGGACAAGCCGCCGTTCCTTTCGACGATCCCGCGCGGCATGCACGTGCGCGAGAGCGTCGTCGTGCGGCTCCGCGACGAGCTCGACCTCCCCGAGCTCTCGCCGGTGCACCGGCTCGATCGGATCACCTCCGGCGTACTCGTGCTGACGACCGCGCGCCGGTGGCGCGGGCCGTACCAGTCGATGTTCGAGCACAGCACGGTGACGAAGACCTACCGCGCGCTCGCGCCGTTCCGCGAGGACCTGGCACTGCCGCTCACCGTCCGCAACCACATCCGCAAGGAGCGCGGCGTCCTGCGCGCCGAGGTGGTGCCCGGCGCCCCGGTCAACGCCGAGACGTTGATCGAGCTCGAGTCGGTCGACGGCGCGCTGGCCGTCTACCGACTGTCGCCGCGCACCGGCCGCACCCACCAGCTCCGCGTGCACCTCAACGACCTCGGCATCCCGATCGTCGACGACCCGCTCTACCCCACCGAGCTCGACGTCTCGATCGACGACTTCAGCAGGCCGCTTCAGCTGCTGGCGAGCGAGATCGAGTTCGTGGATCCGGTCGACGGCGCGCCACGGCGCTTCGTCAGCGATCGAGAGCTGCCACTCCTGCCGATGAGTTGAGATCCGCCCTCGACGACGAGCAGTGGGAGGCGCCGTCGCTTTGCGAGGGCTGGTCGGTGCACGACGTCGCCGCCCATCTCGTCGACTCGGCTCGGACGACCCGGGTCGGCTTCTTCCTCGGTCTTGCGCGCGCCGGCTTCGACTTCGACCGGCAGAACGCACGGGGTGTCGCGCGTGAGCGAGGAGCCTCCCCCGCAGACACGCTCGAGCGGCTGCGCTCCGTCGCGTCGCGCACGTCGCGGCCGCCCGGCTCGGTCGACACCCGCTTGGTCGAGGAGGTCGTGCACGGTGAGGACATCCGACGTCCGCTGGGGATCCATCGCGACTACCCGGACCTGGCCGTCTCCCGTGCCCTGCAGCTGCAGGCGCGGACGCCCGCCTCCTTCGGCGGCGCCAAGAAGCTCGTCTCCCGCGTCCAGCTCGTCGCGACCGATGCCTACCTCGTCGTCGGCGACGGGCCCGAGGTGCGCGGCCCGGCCCTGTCGTTGCTGCTCGCGGTCTCGGGGCGCAGCGGCGCGCTGGCCGAACTCGACGGTCCCGGCGTCGCTTCGCTGGTGTGACGCCCGACGGCCTGCGCGGGGTTGCGGAGGCCAGGCGGCCTGCGGGTCTGCTTCTGGTTCCGCTTTCTGGTTTTCGGACAACGGGGTCGCCGGAGTCTGTGGTCACCGTTGACTACCTATTGGCGTCGGTGGAAAGCGACTGAGCCGTCGAGTCTGTACGTGGTCTCGTAGCCGGTGTCGTGGGCACGTTGGTGGTGCCAGTGGCACAAGGTCACGGCGTCTCTGACGTTGGTGTGGCCGCCGTCGGCCCAGCGGGTGTGGTGGTGGGCGTGGAGTCCGTGGGTGCGGTCGCAGCCTTCTGCGCGGCAGCCGCGGTCGCGGGCGACCATCGCGAGTCGCATGGCGCGGGTGTGGAAGCGGCGGCCGCGTCCGACGTCGAGGGGCTCGGAGTCGGCGCCGAGGACGACGGGGATGATCTCGGCCTCGCAGAGCAGGCGGCGCGCGGCGCTGGGGCTGATCTTCTCTCCGGTGTCGAGGGTCCCGGCTTTCTCGACGCGGCCCATGAGTGAGTCTTCGTCGATGAGGACGAGCATGGTGGCGTTGAGGCCGCCGTTCGTGGGGAGCTTCTTGGCCGGGAACCGCTGGATGTAGTCGCACAGCGCTTGGCCCATCGCCTCGGGGCTGAGGCGCTGGTGCTCGGCGCCAGCGATCGCGAACAGCGCCTTGCGCAACGGTGCGCCAGCCAGGGCGGTGGGGATGGTGAACCGGCCATGGGTCTTGCCATGGCCGTCGTCGTACATCGACAGGTGACAGGCCTTCGCGGCTGCCTTCTCCTCGGCCTCGAGGATCGCCGCTTCACGGGCGTCGGCCTCGTCAGGGGCGATCACCTCGAACAGGTGCTTGCCCAACACGCGCAGGGCTTTCGCGTCGTGGTGGGCCGCCTCGGCCAGCAGGTGCGCCTCGGCCCTTTCGGTGTCGACGTCATCGGAGAGCTGGTCGACCGCGTGGATGATCACCCGGGCCTGGTCGGCCAGCACCTCGCCGTGCGCGAGGGCATCGCGCGTGAGCGGGTGCTGCTCCAAGGAGTGGCCGAGCTTCACGGTGCCCGCCGCGACCGGCCGGGTCGTGTTC
This sequence comes from Nocardioides caricicola, assembly GCF_039541135.1. Classification (NCBI taxonomy): domain Bacteria; kingdom Bacillati; phylum Actinomycetota; class Actinomycetes; order Propionibacteriales; family Nocardioidaceae; genus Nocardioides; species Nocardioides caricicola. Next base: position 1,034,800 of record NZ_BAABFQ010000003.1, read on the forward strand.
GTGGTGTGCGCCAGCCAGGTCGCGGCTGAGGACGCGCCGACTTCTTGCCCGACGTGGAGGTCGTCGGCGTGGGCTGCGACGCGGGCTTTCAGCTCGGCCAGCTTCGCCTCGGCCCGGGTCAATGCAACGAGGGTATCGGCGGTCTCGGCGGCGTCCATCGACCACACCGAGGAGTCGGCGACGGCATCGAGCTCGGCGTGGACATGCGCGGTCGCCACCGACACTCGGTGTCTCGGGGTGGCGATCGCTGTCATGGTTCAACCCAAGCACCGACCACCGACAGTCAGACCCGAGAATCCCCTTGTCTTGCTGGGATGTGGAGAACTTTCTGAGATTTTACCTTCGCCTTCCGGTGGTGGTTTCGAGGCTCGCTGGCGCTCGCACCTCAACCACCGAAGCGTCACTCCAGGTACCGCTCCAGCAGCGCTGCCTCGGCCCGAAGTGCACCAGCCGCATCGCCAGCCCCACGGGCGTCGAGGTCGTCGGCGGCGGTGAGGCGCTCGTCCCGCTCCCCCGCGACGACAGCCCGCACGGCGTCTGGGTCGAGCTCGCGTCGGGCGACGTCGGCGGCGCCGAGACCGGAGACGGCGCCGGCGATGGCACCCTCGGACCGCAGGCTAAGGGGCGTGTCGTCGACGTCGGGCTGGGCCTCGGCGTTAGCGATCGCCGACAGGACCGTGCGCAGGACGCGGGCGGTGTCCTTGTCCCGGGCACGCAACGCAGCGGCCAGGTCCTCGCGCACCCGCGCCTCGACATTCGACACGCCTGCGCCTACATCGTCCCGCGGTCGTAGAGGTTGCCCTGGCCCCGGCCCCGTTCGAAGTCCGCGCTGACGCCGGGGGCGCGGTGGCGGGACCGGCCGCTGCTCCACCAGACGAGCGCCAGCACGAGCAGGGCGACCACGACGGCGGCGATGATCCAGTACGTCATGGGCGTCTCCTACCCACGACCAGGCGCACCTAGTCCCCCACCGCGATCCGGTCGAACGGCAGCAGCGGCTCGACGGCGGGGAACACCCAGACGAGCAGGACCCACACCAGGATCCCGGCCAGGACGAGGGCCTCGATCACCTTCAGCCACAGGGGGCCGGGGAGCAGGCGCCAGAGCGCGGCGTACACGTGAGGAGCCTAGAGCTCAGTGGTCGCGCAGGAGCGAGCCGTAGCCGTACAGCTTCTCGTCGATGCCGTTGTCGCGCAGCGCCATCCACCAGGTCGCGGCGTTGATCGCGATCACCGGCTTGCCCAGCCAGCGCTCGGCCTCGTCGGCGAGCTCGGTCATGCAGAGGTTGGTCCCGCACTGCACGATCGCGTCGACGTCCGGCCCGTCGACCTCGAGGATCGCCTCACGCAGCGTCTGCTCCGACACGTGGGCGATCGACACCGCCGACGGGCAGCACAGGCCCTTGATCGTGCCGACCTCGAAGCCGAGCTCGGTGAAGAACTTGCGGACGTTGGCGTCGCCGATCGGGGTGTACGGCGTGACCACGCCGATCTTCTTGGCGCCGAAGAGCTTCAGCGCCCGCTCGCAGGCCTCGGCGCCGGTCGCGACGTCCAGGCCACCCGAGAGCTCCTTGATCTGCGCGACGAACTGCCGGTTGCCCTCGACACCGTCCCAGAACGTCTCCGCGCTCATGCCCATCACCATGTAGTCGGGCTGCATGGTCATGATGCCCTCGACGCAGTCGGCCATCGAGGCGCGGATCTGCTCGAGCAGCGCCTCCATGCCCTCGTCGTCGCCGATCCGGCCGTCACGGATGAGGATCCGGCCGTAGTGCGACGTGACGCCGGGGACCCGCATCATGTCGAACTCGGGCTGCACGATCGTGTTGGTGCTCGGGGCGATCACGCCGAACTTGCGGCGGTAGCCGAGGCGGTCGGTCACTGCTGGGCTCCTGCACTGACGGGCGTGGGCTCGTCGGCCGGCGCCACGCGCTTGCGCAGCCCGATCGCACCGAGCAGGAAGCACAGCTGGACCACGGAGTTCGTCAGCTGCTCCGCCCACTGCACCTCCTCCGACTGGTTCGGACGGGCGGCCAGCGGCGGCAGCACGAGCGTGCCGACGATGTAGACGGTGTAGAACACCATGCCGGCGGTGAACCCGAACCGGCGCGAGAGGCGGATGCCCAGGATGCCGACGAACACCGCACCGATGGCCGCGACGACCAGCAGCGGCCAGGTGTCGCCCACCGACAGCGCCAGGACGGCGCCGACACCGGGGACGACCAGGAACGGCCACCACGGCACCTGCTGGCCGCGCCAGACGCCGACCAGGGCGCAGGCGATGCCCGCGAAGCCGAACGCGAGGCAAGGGAACAGCATGCCCTCGAGGAACGGGTAGTCCCGGCAGGGCTCCGCGGCGACCAGCGTCTTCCAGAGCGCCTTGCAGAAGCCACCCAGAGTGACCAGCGCGCCGGCGAGCAGCGCCGGGATCCGGACGGCGGGCAGCACCCGGCCGGCGGCCTGCGCGAGCACCACGGACCCGGAGCCGGCGAGCAGCACCGGGACGAAGTCCTCGATGGCGAGCGCCAGGCCGTACTCGGTGCAGGGGTCGACCGCCATCAGGCAGCACTCCCCTGGGTCTCGGGCGCGAAGATGTCGCGCTTCTTGAACCCGGCGGTCGCGAACCGGCCGAAGGCCTTGGCCTTGGTCAGCCAGGCCACGCGGGTGCCGGACTTGGTCGCGGCGAGCACGCCGTCGGCGAGGTACGGCGTCACGGTCTCGACCCGGTCACCGAGGATGTTGAAGATCTTCTTCGCCTTCTCCATCGCCTCGGGCTGGCCGTCGTAGTCGTCCATGAGCAGGTCGGTCGCGACGATGCCGGGCGACAGGAACCCGACCTTGACGTTGGTGTCCTTCGCCTCCTTGACCAGCGTCTCGGTCAGGTAGGTCACGGCCCGCTTCGAGGCGCCGTACGCCGCCATCCCGGGCTGCACCTGACCGGTCGAGCCGAAGCCCTCCATGTTCCAGATCCAGCCACCGGCCGGCTGCTGCTGCAGCCCGGCCATCGCGACCACGCTGCCGTTGGTGGCGCCGAACAGGTTCGTCGCCACCACGGACGCGACGGTGTCCTGCGAGACCTCGGTCAGCGGGCGGCGCGGCGCGGAGATGCCGGCGTTGTTGATCCAGATGTCCACGTGGCCGTACGTCGCCACCGCGTGGTCCCAGAGCGCCTGCACCGACTCGCGCGACGTCACGTCGGCGGGGATGCCGGTCGCCTTCTGGCCGGCGTCCAGCTCACCGAGCGCCTTCGTCACCGCGGCCTCCGACCGGCCACAGATCACCACGCGGCAGTCGCGGGCGACGAGCTCCTTGGCCAGGCCGAGCCCGATGCCGCGGGTGCCGCCGGTGACGACGACGACGCGGCCGTTCCCGGACGTCACGCGCTCTCCCAGGTCAGCAGGCCGTGCACGAAGTGCGTGGTGGTCTCGCCGCTCATCAGCTGCCAGACGACCGCGAGCTCGCGGGTGTCGGCGTCGATGAGCACCTCGCGGCCGCGGATCTTCTCGACCCCGCGCGAGTCGGCGTTCATCAGGTGCTGCGTGGTGAACAGCGCGCGGCCGTAGGAGATCGCGTTGCCCCAGACGTCGGGACCCTCGTACTGCGTGCGGGCGCCGTCGCGGAGCCGCTCGAAGCCGTAGCTGCGCTCGACGTCGCCGGTCCAGGTGACCTGCTGGCGCGCACGGCGCAGGGACAGCGGGTCGTGCTCGATGACCACGTCGACCTTGCCCGCGTCGCTCTGGTCGACCGGGTTCACGAAGAGCTCGCCGGTCCAGGCGCCCTTCTCCTTGGTCGGCAGGACCTGCGGGCGCGAGCCGCGCTGGGTCTCCAGCGCGATCCACTCGTCGACGAACTTCTGCGTCTCCGGGTTGGTCTTGTGGTCGAACGTGCGCTTGTAGACGCCGTTGAAGACGGCGCACACGGCCCAGCCGTCGTGCAGGACCGAGGAGTAGACCTGGGTCTCACCGTCGGCGAGCACCTGGTTCCACGTGCGCAGGTCGGCCTGCCAGCCCGGCGAGTAGTAGTTGGCCTCGACGAACAGGCCGTAGGGCTGGCCGGTGCCGTAGAAGTCCGGACCGCAGTAGACGCGGTTCTGGTCGGAGTCGACGATGCCGAAGTCGAAGTGCGCGCCCAGCTCGAAGCGGTTGCGCAGCGGACCCGCACCCTCCAGCGAGGTGTGCATCCAGTACCGCGACACCCCGTCCTCGACGACGCTCGCGCGGTCGACCCGCTCGAAGCCGACGTGGTTGCCCTCGGCGTCGAAGAGACCCGGGCGACCGTGCCACTCCCCCTCGATCCGCTTCTGCCACTCGCTGCTCACGCGGACACCTCTTCCCCAGAGATCTGCGGAATCGAGTTGTCGAGGAGCAGCGTGCGCACGGCCTCGGTCTGCTCGGCGCCGATGAGCTGCTCCACCTGGGCCCAGACCTTGTCGACGTCGGGGCTGAAGACCAGGGCGCGGTTGCGCTCGTCGCGCGTCGGCAGGTCGGTGTCGGACACGTCCGCGAGGACGGCGTCCGGCACCTCGCCCTCGACCAGGCTGAACCAGTGGTCGAGGTAGGCCTTGACGGCGCCGTCCATGCCGCGGAACGCCTCCTCGTCGGCGCGCTGCACGAGCATCCACGGCGACATCAGCGAGAACTGGCGCGGGCCGATCGCGGTCTTGGTCAGGCCCGGGCGGTTGGTGACCTCCTCGAACGTCGCGTCGAGCGGGGTGTGCGCCCAGTCGAGGTACGCCAGGTGGGTGCCGATGTCCACGCGCGGGATCAGGTCGAGGTGGAACGCGTAGGTGCCCTGGCCGAACACCGAGTCCAGCGTGAAGTGCGGGACCGGCACGCCGGCCGGGCTGAACGCGAACACCATGTGGCTGTCCAGCCCGATGGCCGGGACCGCGAGACCGACGTACACGGCCTTGGCGATCCGCTCGCCCGTGAACACGCGAGCCTCGCCGACCGGGCCGAACGCCTCGGAGACCAGCTCCAGGAGCGGGCCGCCGTCGGCCGCGGGCACCTCGGTGAGGTTGCCGCGCTCGACGATGGTGTCGAGCGTGTTGTGACACAGGGTGCCGGACAGGCTGGTCATGCCTTGATCTCCTCGATGGTCGAACCGGAGTTGCCGGTGGTGTCGGTGCGAGGTACGTCGCCGCGCGCCTCCCGGGCGTCCACGCCGGACTTGATCTGGCGGCTGCGAACCTCCTTGAAGTTCCAGGCGCTCGCCAGCTCGGGGACCTCCTTGCGGATCGGCGACGGGATGACCCGCGCCTCGACCCGCGCCGGGCCCTCGCCCACGATCGTGTTGCCCTCGACGCTCCAGCCGGCGTCGATGAGCTCCTGGCGACGGCGGCGGTAGAGCACCGCGTTGTAGTCGCTCTTCACGTGCAGCTCGTCGGACAGGTCGAACGGCAGCAGCTCGGGGCGGACGTCGTCGACGATCGCCTGGTCCTCGTAGAGCACCTTGAACACGCGGCGCCGGGCGTCGCGGTCGGCCCACTTGCCCTTGAAGAACGTGCGGAGCGCGACGAACTTGACCAGCGTCGTCTCCTCGTCGATCGGGATGTTGACGTCGAAGATCTTCAGCTCGCCCATGGGCGTGCCGACGTCGAGCAGGATCATGTTCGGGAGGTACCAGGTCGTGGAGACCGGGACCGGCGGACGCTGCTGGAGGTCCTTGGTCTTGTTGGGGTTGAGCATGCCCCAGATGCCCTTGGAGTTCGGCGGGTTGAGCACCACCGACACCTTGCAGTGCCACGGCGAGCTCTCGATCTCGAACTCCGGCACCTCCGGCTTCTCCTTGTTGCCGAACACGCCGCCGTGCACGAACGGGGTGTGCGCGACGTCGACGCCGTTCTCGAGGATCCGCTCGTAGTTGGACTTCCAGAGGAACGAGCCCGTGACGGCGCGGTAGGTCTCGGTGTCGTCGATGTCGGACCAGTCCGGGATCGGCGGCCGCTCCTCCTCGGGCAGGTCTCCCATGTAGACCCACACGAACATGTACTTCTCCTGCACCGGGTAGGAGTCGATGCGGGCCTTGCGCGGGATCCCCTTGTCGGGGTGCGCGGGGATCTTCTGCACCTCGCCGTTCGGCTTGTACTCCCAGCCGTGGTACGGGCAGACGATGCAGTCGCCCTTGATCTCGCCGCTCGACAGCGCCGCGCCGCGGTGGACGCAGAGGTCCGACATCGCGACCACCGAGTTGTCGCTGGTCTTGCGGTAGAGCACGAGCTGCTGGCCGAGGACCTTGACCTTCATCGGCTTGCCGGGCAGGACGTCGTCGCTGAACTCGACGGCGTACCAGAAGTTCTTGAACATAGGGGTTCCTCCTAGCGGCGACGTACGTCGGCGATGTCGGTCGGATGGGTCTCGGCGAGACTCTCGAGCCGCTGCTTGGCGGCCGGGTCTCCGGTCAGCTGGACCTTCAGGAAGGTCGTGACCACGTCGGTCAGGACCGAACGCAGGCGCTCGGGGTCCGCGTCGGTGGGGGTCTCCAGGAAGCCGCGCGCGGTGGACGGGTCCTCCGGGTGGGCGGCCAGCAGGTGCCCGGCACCCGCGAGGTTCACCAGCCAGGACTCGGTGGTCTCGGGCAGCGCCTCGCGCCAGGTGCGCTCGATCGGGTTGTGGTCGGGCGAGGTCGGGTCCTCGCCGTAGCGGATCGCGCTCGCGGCGACGACGCCGTCGTTGGTCCCGGCGATCAGCATCGTCGGTGCGCTGACCGGGACCGGGAGCAGCATGCCGGGCGGGTAGCCGAGCATCTGCGAGGCCATGGTGTGGGCGCCGTAGGTGACCACGGCCCGCACGGTCGGGAACCAGCTCGGCCGCGCCGACTGGAGCACGACGGTGCCGCCGGCGGAGTGCCCGAACAGCGCGACCTTGTCGAGGTCGAGCAGCCCGGCGAGCTGCCCGGACTCGTTGAGGGCGGCGACCGCCTCCAGCACCGGCGCCAGCGCCGGGGTCGTGGGCCGTTCGCCGTAGTGGTCGGGCCCGGCGGCGACGATGTCGACGCCCGGCGTCAGGCCGTACTGGCCCGGGAACAGCTCACCGACCCAGTCGTAGCCGACGACCACGAAGCCCGCCGCGACCAGCTCGAACGCGAGCCAGCGGTACGAGTCGGCCGCGACGTTGACGCCCGAGACCAGCACGACGACCGGGAACGGCGCGCCGTCCGGGTCGGCCTGCAGCATCCCGCTCATCTCCTCGACGGAGTCCTGCGGCGGGCGCGCCGGGTAGCGCACGGTGATGTGCACGGTGTCGTACGGCGCCTCCGCGCCGGGCACCCGGGTGGCGGTGCGCAGGCTGCGGACCAAGGTCGTCATGCGCTCAGGCCCAGTCGAGCGGGCGCGGCAGCTGCCGGTCGCCACCCCACAGGGCGCGGACCAGCGTGTCGGTGAGCTCCTTGCCGAAGAACCGGTCGCCCATCTCGTTGGCCGGGTCGCGGTCGGCGATGTTGCGCCGGGTGGCCAGGTCGTCGGCGGCCAGCGCGGCCTGCTCCTCGGCGGGGACCCGCTCGGCCTCGTCGACCCAGCGCAGCCAGCGGTCGAGGTGGTCGTGCGCGAGCTTGGTCACCACGTCGGTGGTGCGGCTGTCGGTCGGTGCCGTGTAGGCGTGCGCCATCGGCGACAGGCTGGCCCGGACGAAGCCGCTGCGGCTGACGAACGGCGCGAGGAAGTCGTTGTCCTGCTGGACCTTCTCCCACTCCGCGTTGAGCGGCCCGAAGTACGTGTCGTACGAGTCGGTGTCGGTGAGCAGGTTGGTCCGCGGCACCGAGTCGACGAAGATCCACGCCTGCGGGAACGCGCCGAGCGCGAGGCCGAAGTGCGGGACCTTCACCTGCGGGCCGAGCCAGATCGTCAGGTGGATGTTGGCGAAGCCCAGCTTCGCGTTCTCCATGTGGGAGTGGATCATCCAGTCGATCTCCGGGCCGGCGTACCCGCGGATCCGGCCGGTCGGGCCACCGTTCTCGCCTCCGAAGCTCTCGAGCACCTCCGTGGAGGGGTCGCGGGTGAGGTCGAAGCGCTCGGCCACCTTGGCCTGGAGGCCGTCGACGAGCTCCATCCAGGTGCCGAAGATGTCCGTGATGTCGGTCGGCGGGGCCTCGTCGTAGAACTCCTGCACGGACTTCAGGGTCTGGCTCATCGGGCTCCTCGCTTTGCCTTCGGACGGAACAACACGGGAACTATATATGATCTATGGCACGCGCAGGAGTCAGACCGGGTACGCCGAGGCACCGAGTCCCGAGCCGCCCGGCCGGAACGCTCCCGGCGCGTGCACGACGCACGTCTGAGTGTGCTCCAGCAGCCCCTCGTCGCCGTACTCCCGCCCCCATCCCGACCGCTTGATGCCGCCGAACGGCGCGCGCAGCGCCATGCCGGTCCGGTTGTGCGTGTTGACGAACGTGAAGCCGGCCTCGAGCCGCGTCGCGACCGCGAACGCGCGGTCCTCGTCGGCCGACCAGACCGACGCCCCGAGGCCGAGGTCGCCGGCGTTGGCGCGCGCGACCGCCTCGTCGACGGTGTCGTACGCCAGCAGCGGAACGGTCGGGCCGAACTGCTCCTCCGCGACCAGCCGGTCGGCGTCCGAGGCACCGAGCACGAGCGTGGGCCGGAGGAAGTGGCCCCGGCCCAGGTCGGTGTGGGCGTCGGTCCCGCCGAGGACCAGCGCCTCCGCGCCGGACGCCACCGCGTCCTCGACCAGGCCGCGCACCCGGGACGCCGACGCGGCGGTGACCACCGGGCCGAGGGTGACCCCCTCGAACAGGGGGTCGCCGACCCGCAGCACCCGGTCGGCCGCGGCGCGGTAGGCGTCGACGACCTCGTCGTAGCGCCGGCGCGGCACCAGCAGCCGCTTGACCGCCATGCACACCTGGCCGGAGGTGGCGAAGCTCGCCATCACCAGGCGCTCCATCGCCTCGGGCGTGAGGTCGGCGTCCTCGAGCAGGATCGCGGGGTCGTTGCCGCCGAGCTCCATCAGGGCCGGCGTGAGGGCCTGCCCGGCGATCGACGCCAGGGCGCGGCCGGCGTTCTCGCCGCCGGTGAACGCGACGCGGTCGACACCGCGATGGCCGACCAGCGCGGTCGCGGTCTCGGCCTCGCCCTGCACGACCTGCACGGTCCCCTCGGGCATCCATCCGCCGAGCAGCTCCACGACGCGCGCGATCGCGAACGGCGCGAACGGCGACGGCTTCACGACCACCGCGTTGCCGGCCACCAGCGCGGGACCGAGCTTGAGGACCGCGAGGATGACCGGCGCGTTCCACGGCGTCACCGCCGCGACCACGCCGTACGGTCGGCGGCGCAGCAGCAGCCGGCCCGCCTCGTCGTCGATGACGTGGTCGGCGAGCAGCTCCGGCGCGCGGTCGGCCGCCCAGCGCAGCACCGCCGCGGAGAACAGCAGCTCGCCGCGGCAGTCCCCCAGGACCTTGCCGGTCTCACGCGCCATCAGCTCGGCGAGGGTGTCGACCTCGGCGACGATCCGCTCGGCACCGGTGCGGACGGCGGTCGCCCGCGAGTCCACGTCGAGCGCGGCCCACTCGGGCTGGGCCTTGCGGGCGTTCGCGACGACGAGGTCGACCTCCGCGGGCGTGGCCGCGACGACGTTGCCGACGAGCTCGTCGTTCCGGGCGGGGTTCTCCCGCTCGATGATCGCCCCGGTCATGTGCTCTTCACACCGACCATGTCCACGACGCCGACGCCGCGCAGCGAGTTGATCATCGAGGTGTTCAGCAGGTGCTTGCGCATCCGCTCACGGTCGGAGGCGAGGTCACGCAGCTCGTCGTGGTACGCCTTGATCGCCTCGGGGTCGTCCTGGCGCAGCTTCTCCCAGTTGTCGTGGGTGATCGTCCTGACGTACGACAGCGCGACCTGCCGGCGCGCCTCGCACGCCTCGTCGAGCTCCTCGAGCGTGCCCTCGCCCTCGATCAGGGCGAGCAGGGCCTTGGTCTCGACGTACGCGTCGTGCAGGCCGCTGTTCATGCCCATCCCGCCGAGCGGGTTGTTGATGTGCGCGGCGTCGCCCATCAGCAGCAGCCGGCCCTTGCGGAACGTGTCGGCGACGCGCTGGTGGACCCGGTAGAGCGTGGTGTGCAGGACGTCCCAGTCCCGGCCGAGGTCGGCCACGCCCCGCAGCCGCTCCTGGATCCGGGCCGGGTCGCTCTCGACCTCGTCCGGCGTGTCCTGGTCGGTCGGGAAGAGGATCCGCCAGTGCTCCGGCGTGCGCAGCAGCACCAGCCACTCGGTGGGGTCGAAGACGTAGTTGACCGCGGAGATGCCCGGCAGGATCGACTCGAGGTCCTCGGTGGTGGACGCGACCAGGAACCGCTCGGGGTAGGTCATGCCCTCGAAGGTGAACCCGGCGGTCTGGCGCACCTGCGAGTTGGCGCCGTCGGCGCCGAGCACCCAGTCCGCCGTGAAGGTGTCGCCGGCCTCGGTGGTCACCGTGGCCGTCGTGCCGTCGGTCGTGGCCTGCACGACCCGCTGGCCGAAGTGCACGGTCACGTTGGCCATGCCCTGCAGGACCTCGAGGACGATCGGCGTCAGCTTGGACTGCTCGAGCTGGACCCGGAACGGGAAGCGGGTGTCCTCGGACAGCACGCCGAGGTCGAGGTCGGCGATCGGGCCGGTACGCCGGTCGCGGTACTGGAAGCCGGTCGACACCAGGCCGCGCTCCATCAGCGGCTCGAGCACGCCGAGGTCGTCGAGCATCTCCAGGCTGGGCGGGTGGAACGTCGACGCGCGCGACTCGCCGGCCAGCGACTCCCCCGCCTCGAGGACGGTCACCTGCACGCCGCCGCGCGCCATCAGCAGCGCCGCGGTCATGCCGACCGGGCCGGCACCTGCAACAACGACGTGCGTCTTCTCCGGGGAAGTCATGAGGCATCTCCTGCGGCGTACCGCTGCTCGAGGGTGAGGAGGTCGGGCAGGCCGAGCAGCTCGGTGAGCTCGCTCCAGCCCAGCCGGGCGACCTGCCCGGCGTCGCCGTGGGCCGCGACCGCGGCGTACACGGCGACCTGCGCCTGCGCGGCGGCGAGCAGCGCGGACACGGGGTGGATCACGACGCGGACGCCGAGGTCCTGCAGCGCGGACCAGTCGGGAGCGGCGCCGGTTCCGGCGGCCTCGGACCGGTTGAACACCATCGGCGGGCAGCTCGTGACGGCCTGCGCGACGGCGGCGATGTCGTCGATGCCGGCGCCCTCGACGAACACCGCGTCGGCGCCCGCCTCGGCGAAGCCGACGCAGCGCTCGATGGCGGACCCGATGCCCTCGACGCCCAGGGCGTCGGTGCGGGCCACGACCACGATCTCCGCCTCGGCCTCGACCATCGCGCGGACGCGAGCGACGGCCTCGTCGACGTCGATGACCTGCTTGCCGGCGAGGTGGCCGCAGCGCTTCGGCGCGACCTGGTCCTCCAGGTGCAGGCCGGCGATCCCGGCGGCGGCGTACGCCCGGGCCGTGGCCCGCGCCTGCAGCGCGTTGCCGTAGCCGGTGTCGGCGTCGGCCAGCAGCGGCAGGCCGTCGAGGGCGGGCACGACGCTCTGCGCGACGCGCACGATGTCGGTCGCGTGCACGTAGCCGAGGTCCGGCAGGCCGAGCTGCACCGCCGAGGCGACCGCACCCGACAGGTGCGCGCCGACGACTCCGGCGCGTGCGGCGAGGCGCGCGCTGACGGCGTCGTGCACGCCTGGGAAGTGGACCAGGTCGGGCCCGGCCAGGATCTCCCTGAAGCGCTGGGCCGACGTGGGACGAGTCATCGCCCGTGCAGGGCCGACATGCCCTCGACGCCGACGACGCGGGCGCCGGTGAAGATGCGGATCGTCTCGACGGTGCCCTCCTCGCCCAGGCCGGAGAAGCCCCAGGCCGGACGCGGCGACATCAGGTGCAGGCTCATGATCGTCGAGCCGTTGACCTTGACCTCGCCGGCACGGACCTTGCGGGCCAGCGCGAGCGCCCGGTCGGTGTCGGTGCCGACGACGTAGCCCTCGAGCCCGAACGGCGTGCCGTTCGCCAGCGCGAGCGCCTCCGCCTCGGTCTCGTAGGTGTGCACGGTGGCGACCGGGCCGAACACCTCCTCGGTCGCGGCGTCCGACGGGACGCCCGTGAGCAGGGTCGGCGCGAGGAACGCGCCCGGGCCGCCGGGCAGCGGCGTGCTCGCGTGCGCGACACCGCCGGCGCCCTCGCGGTCGGCGATCTCCTCGCGCAGCCGGGCCAGGTGGCCGGAGTGCACGATCGGGCCGAGGTCGGTCTCGGGGTCGAGCGGGTCGCCGACGTTGAGGGCCGCGAGCCGCTCGAGGGTGAGGCCGAGGACCTCGTCGGCGATCGCGGCGGGCAGCACCAGGCGGCCGAGCGCGCGGCACCACTGGCCGTTGAGCGTCGTCAGCAGGTCGGCCGCGGCGCGCGCGGCGGCGGCCGGGTCGGCGTCGGGCATGATCACCAGCGGGTTGTTGCCGCCGAGCTCGAGCTGCAGCGCGGTGAAGTCCTCGGCGCAGGCCGCGGCGACGGCCTTGCCACCGAGCGCGCCACCGGTGAACGAGACCGCGCGGATCCGCGCGTCCCGCACCAGCCGGCCGCCGACGGACGAGCCGCCCTGCACCAGCTGGAAGACGCCGGGGTCGACGTCGTGCTCGGCGAGCACCCGGCCGACGACCCGGGCCAGCTCGGTCGTGCCGTACGGCGCGTACTCGCTCGGCTTGAGGATGACGGGCGCGCCCGCGGCCAGGGCGCTGGCGACCTTGTGGGCCGCCATCGGCGCCGGCGCGTTCCACGGCACCAGGCACAGGGCCGGGCCGAGCGGCAGCCGGTGCACCTCGACGGTGTTGCCGGCGTCGGAGGTCAGCTGGTCGGACAGCACGCCCGCGCGCAGCATGCCGGCGGCGAGCCGGAACGCTCCCGGGACGATGATGCCGACGATCGAGGTCTGCCGGATCGGCACGCCGGTCGCGAACGACTCCAGCGCGCACAGCCGCTCCAGCTCGGGCTCGAGTGCATCGGCGACCGCCTCGAGGATCGTCGCCCGGCCCTCGGGGCCGAGGTCGGCCCAGCTGCCGTTCTCGTACGCCGCCCAGGCTGCGGCGGCTGCCTGCTCGACCGACTCCGCGTCGGACTCGGCGGCCGCGCCGACCGTCGTACCGGTGTAGGAGTCCTCGAGCTTCAGGTCGAGCGCACCGGTCGGGACCGACCAGGTGCCTGCGACCAGCTGGACGGCCTCGGGCAGTTCCAGGCGGGTGGTGGTCAAGGGTGCTCCTACTTCTTGAAGCTGTCAGTGGTGGTGAGGCCCGCGTAGCCCTCGTCCTCGACAATCATCTTCGCCAGGTCCAGCTTCCCGCGCTCGGCCGGGAACGCCTGGACCAGCCCCATCGCGGTGTCGCGGACGGCGCGGCCGATCTCGTTGCCCAGGAGGGCGCCGGACGTGCCGCACATCTTCAGCGCGGCCAGCGAGACCTGGTGGGCGTGCTCGCAGATGGCGCCCTTGGCGAGCTTCCAGCTCTTCACGACCTCCTGCTTGGGCAGCATCGGCGGGTCGCTGGCCTCGAGCTCGATCTGTCGGCGCAGCCACAGGTGCGCCTCGGCGAGGTGCTGCTCGCCGTCCCCGATGAGGACCTGGTGCATCGGGCTGGACGCGATCGGCTTGCCGGTGTCGGCGAACGTCGCCGACATGGTGCGGCCCATCGCGTAGTCCCAGACGCCCTGGGCGATGCCGGCGTAGATCGCGGCGATCGCGATCTGGTTGCCGACCCACGAGCCGCGCGACATCGAGGTGGCGCGGGTGAACGCGCCGGGCACGGCCAGCGAGAGCTCGTCGGGGACGAAGCAGCTCTCCATGACCAGGCCGTTGTTGTCGGAGGCGCGCATGCCCAGGCCGAGCCAGGCCGAGCGCGGGCGCGAGCCCTCGGTCTCGCGCGGCACGAGGAACAGCGTCAGCGCGTCGAGACCCTCGACGTCCTCGCGGCGGGCGGTGACCAGGTAGTAGTCAGCCGTGCCGGAGAGGCAGCCGAACGACTTCTCGCCGTTGAGCAGCCAGCCGCCCTCGGTGCGGGTCGCGGTGGTGCGGATCAGCACGTTGGCGTTCGAGGCCTTGACCGCCTCGCTGGCGAAGTTGCCGATCGCCTTCTGCTCGGTGCCCATCAGGTGCAGCACCTTCTCGGCGAAGGCGCGCACGACCGGCGCCTCGTCCTCGTCGTAGAGGCCGGCGTCGAGCGCCGCCAGCGGCAGCATGCCGCGCGAGGACGACGAGCAGTGGAAGAAGAAGGCCAGCGCGGTCGAGCCACAGACCGTGCCGAGGGTGTACGTCGTCGCCGCGAGGTCACGCAGCCCGCCACCGAGGCCGCCGTACTCCTCGGGGACGACCAGGCCGAGCAGGCCCGCGTCGGCGAGCAGCTTGATGTGGCCCTCGGGCAGCGCGGCGGACTCGTCCGCGGACTGGGCGGCAGCGGCGATCGCCGGCAGCACGGACTCGACCCGGGCGGCGCGCTCGCGCTCCGCGTCGGTCAGGTCCGGAAGGAGGTACTCAGCGGTGAGCTTGCCCGTCATCCTGCGGCTCCTACGGGGTTGGTCGTGACCGGCTCGGTCACGAGGTCAGGGGTGGTGACGCCGGTCGGCGCGAGCGCACGGCGCAGCGCGTCGGCGGCGTTGTCGACCCGGTCGGCGTCGGCCGGCGAGTCGACCTCGACGCCGCCGAACAGGCGCACGAGGTCCTCGGTGGCGACGGTCCCGTCCAGGCCGGACAGGGTGGTGTCGAAGTGGTGGACGCCGCTCTTGAGCGCGACGATCGCCTTGACCAGCCCGAGCCGGTCGTGGTTGCGCAGGTGCATCCGCAGCGGCACCGGCCGGGCCAGGCCGACGGCGTCCTGCAGCAGGGAGCGCACCCGCAGCGGCGTCGCGGTGTCGCCGGTCTCGGACAGGCCGATCTCGGCGACCCCGGCCGCGGACAGTGCGACGACCGAGCCGAGCACGACGTCGTGGCGCGCCGGCGCGAACGCGTCGTCGAGGATCACGACCACGTTGCTGGGGGCGCCGTCCGCGATCGCGAGGACCCGGTCGAGGTCGGCGAGGTTCGACGGGTCGACGGTGACCTCGACGGTCGACAGGCCGAGCTCCAGGGCGCGGTCGCGCTGCTCGATCGTGCCCACCAGCGCGGTGCCGCGCTCCTTGAGCTCCTCCGGCACGCCGACCGGTGGCTCGTCCCGGGTGAGGTCGAGCAGCCGGACCCGCACGCCCGCGGCCGCGAGCTCACGGACGGTGTCGAAGATCGCGCTGATCGGGTGGGAACGGGCCCGCAGCGACGCGACCACGCCGCCGTCGGCGACGGTCGCGGCGGTCGGCAGGACGTCGGCGAACTGGCCCCAGCTGCGCGAGTGGAACAGCAGCGGCGCCGTACGCGGCGCGGCGTGGCCGGCGACGACCTCGCCGACGAAGATCGTGTGGTCGCCGCCGGGGTACTCGTGCACGACCTTGCAGTCGAGCCACCCCAGGGCGGAGTCGAGCAGCGGGACGCCGGTCTGCGCGGTCGTCCAGCTCTCGCCGGCGAACCGGTCCTCGACGTCGGGCACCATGCCGGCGAAGCGGCGGGCCACCTCGGCCTGGTCCTTGGCGAGCATGTTGATGCCGAACACGCCGCTGCTCGCGATCAGCTCGTGCGAGTAGAGGTGGCGGGAGAGGCACACCGACACCAGCGGCGGATCGGCGCTGACGCTCGAGAAGGAGCTGGCCGTCATCCCGTGGCGCACGCCGTCGACCAGCGTCGTCACGACAGTGACACCGCTGGGCCATTGGCTCAGCACGTTGCGGAACGTCGACGGATCGACCATGAACACCTCCCTGGCGGTAGAGAATATACGATATCCGATAGGCGCGGAAGCGCAACGGTGCCGTTGACGGGGTTTGCTGCGTGCGACGATGTGGCTACCGGTGATCAGCTGCTCGCCGGAAGGACGACCCAGGGAGAGAAGAAACGATGGCTCGACGCCCAGGAACGGCAACGCCGGTGCGGCCGATCGCCCACCAGTCGCTGGTCGACCGGGTCACCGACGAGCTGCACCGCGCGATCCTCAACGGGGACATCCAGCCGGGTTCGGCGGTGTCGATCGTGGAGCTGTGCGAGCAGTTCGACGTCTCCCACATCCCGGTGCGCGAGGCGCTGCGCCGGCTGGAGAGCGAGGGGCTGGTCAGCCTGCGCCCCGGCCGCTCCGCGCTGGTCGCCTCCCTCAGCCCCGAGGACCTCGCCGACATCTACCGGCTGCGCAAGCTGATCGAGGGCGACCTCGTCGTGCGCGCGATGGCCACCATGTCCGACGAGCGGCTGGCCCTGGCCCAGGACGCCCTCGACGAGTACGCCGAGATCGAGCGTGAGCCCGCGGCCCTGGCTGCCGCACACCACGCGTTCCACGCCGCGCTCATCGACGACGCCGCCGGCGCCGCGGACCGGAGGGTGCTCGACCTGTTGTGGCACGCCGCCGACCGCTACCTGCACCTCCTCATCGGTGGGCTCGACCGGGGCGCGGAGACCACCGAGGGCCGGATCGGGGAGCACCGGCACCTGCTGGACCTCGCGATCGCCGGCAAGACCGACGAGCTGCACGCGGCGTGGATCGCGCACCTCGAGGCGAGCGAGCACGCCCTGGCCGCGGCGCTCGAGCAGCGCGTCGAGGCCTGACCTGCCGCTCAGCCGAAGAGTGC
This sequence comes from Nocardioides caricicola, assembly GCF_039541135.1. Lineage (NCBI taxonomy): Bacteria > Bacillati > Actinomycetota > Actinomycetes > Propionibacteriales > Nocardioidaceae > Nocardioides > Nocardioides caricicola. Next base: position 1,051,456 of record NZ_BAABFQ010000003.1, read on the forward strand.
GTCGGCCGCCCGCGAGTCGGCGTACTCCTCGAAGCGGGCGATCCTGCCGTCGCGGAGCGTGACCACCAGGCAGGTGGGGACCCGCACCAGCGCGCCGGCCGCGTTGGTCCCGACCGTGGTCGCCTGCAGCACCCAGCCGCCGTCGAACACGTGCATCCGGACGTCCTCGACGCGCAGGTCGGCACCGGCCTCGACCTGCCGCGTGCGGGACGGGGTCCGCTGGACCTCCGCCTCGCGCTCGCCGATGTTGTGCCACGTGGTGACACCCTCGGCGTAGAGCTCGTCGTCGGCGCGGCGCCCCTCGAGGAACGCCGGCAGCCAGCGCTCCGCGACGGCCCGCGCCTCCTCGATCACCGGCCGGCGACCAGGACCTGGGCCAGCTCCCACGGGCGGCCGTCGACCAGATCGGTGCCCTTGCTGACGAACCGGTTCACCGCCTGCGCCGGGCGCAGCGTGGCGACCTCGACCGGGCCGGTCGCGAGCACCGGGTCGGGCCGGCTGATGATGCCCGAGAACGGACCGCGGTCCGGCGCCCACAGCGTGAAGTCGGCCGACAGCGGGAACAGCGCTCCCCCGCCCTGCTCGCCGCGCCGGCTGGCAACCGCGACGTTCAGCCGGTTCTCCGCCGCCCGCTCGAGCAGGAGCGGATCGAGGTCGGCGCCGGCCTGGGTCGTGAACGGGACCGCGACGACGTCGACGTCCTGCAGGGCCGCGAGGCGGAACGTCTCGGGGTAGAGCGCGTCGTCGCCGACGATGATCGCGAGCCGGCCCCAGGGCAGGTCGACGACCGCGATGCCGTCGCCGTGAGCAGTGGCCCAGGGCGTGCGCGCGCAGGGGTGCAGGGTGGGCTGGCGCAGCACCACACGGTCCGCGGCGAGCACGAGGCCGAGGTGGGCGTCACCCTCGGCGACGCTGGTCGCGACCAGGGTGTCGGTGCCCGCGAGGGCCGCCGCGATCGCGTCGCGGTCGACGTCAGCGAGCTCGGGCAGGACGACCAGCCCGGCGCCGGTGCCGATGGCGTCCTTCAGCAGCGCCAGCACGTCGTCGCCGTCGGCGGGGCTGACGACGGCGGTGAGCAGCTCGTCGGCACCGGCGGGTCGCTGGCGGCCGCGGGGCGCGTCGAGGATCGGGCCGTAGATGTCGGGGCGGCGCGAGCTCATCACGTCGGTGCCGTCGGGGCGGCGCTTGTCGTCGGCGAGGTCGACGTCGATGTCGGCGACGACCACGGCCTCGCCGGTGCGCGGCGCCATGGCGACCACGGTGCCGTCGGGCGCCACGATCTGGCTCTCCCCCGCGCCGTGGAGGCGCTCGGCCGGGACCCCGACCCGCTCGGCGACCATCTGGATGCTGCGCTCGGGGACCAGCGGGCCGACCTTGTTCGCCGCCACCACCCAGACCCGGTTCTCGACGGCGCGGACCGGGATGTGCAGCGAGGCCTCGTCGAGGGCGAACGAGTTCAGGCTGTTCAGCAGCACCTGGGCACCGCCGACCGCCAGCATCCGCGGGGTCTCGTTGATGACGCCGTCCATGCAGGAGTACAGCCCGACGCGGCCGAACGCGGTGTCGATCACCGGCGACGGGGCGATGGCGGGGTCGAGGTGGTCGCGCTCGCTGCCCATCAGCACCTGCTTGTCGGTGACCCCGAGGATCGTGCCGTCGGGAGCGAACAGGATGTTGCTGCCGGTGGTGCGGCCGTCCTCCCTGGCCAGGGTCACGTTGGCCATCAGGTGGAGGCCGTGCTCGGCGGCCTTCGCGGCCAGCGCGGCGACGAACGGGCCGTCGAGGGTGAGCGCCTTGCTCCGCGCGTGCGCGCGGTCGTCGTACCAGGAGACGTGGTTGCAGAACTCCGGCAGCACCACCACGCGGGCGCCCTCGGCGGCGGCCCGGTCGGTCATCCGCAGGCAGGTCGCGAGGTTCTCGTCGACGTCCTCCGTCACGGCGAACTGGACGGCGGCCACACGCAAGATCGACATTCACCACTCCTATATATGATCTACGCTCTAGCTCAAGCGTGGCACACGAACCCCTCGAACAGTAGGAGCAGGCCGGATGTCGGAAGCGACACGGGATCAGTCCGTGACACCGAAGGGCGGCGTCGTGGAGGTGGCGGCGTTCCGGAACAGGCCGCCGGTCGCCGTCGACATCGAGCGCGCCGCGCCGTTCGGGTGGTGGGCCGCGATCGTCATCGCCCTCGTCGCGTTCGTGGACCGCGTGGAGGTCAACCTGATCGCGGGCGCGCTGCCCAAGATCCAGGACCACTTCGGCTTCAGCGACACCTGGGCCGGCGCGATCCCGACCGCCGCCTCCCTCGCGGGCGCCCTCCTCGTGCTCCCCGCCGGCCGCCTCGCCGACCGGGCGCCCCGCGTCGTGACGATCTCCGTCGTCGTGCTGATCTGGGCGCTCTGCTCGGTCGCGAGCGGCCTCGCGACCTCGTTCCTGATGTTCTTCGTCGTCCGGGTCCTCATCGGCAGCGCCGGCCAGCTCTACAACCCGCCGGCCTCCTCGCTGCTGGCCGACTACTACCCGGGCCGCAGCCGTTCCAAGGCGTACGGCTTCGAGCGCGCGGGCTACTACATGGGCCTGCCCGCCGGCGTCATCCTCGGCGGCGCGATCGCCGACGCCTACGACTGGCGCACGGTCTTCTTCGTCGCCGCCATCCCCGGCGTCCTCGTCGCCGCCCTCGTGCTGACGGTCAAGGACCCGATCCGCGGCGTCGGCGACCGGATCGAGCAGGCCCGGCTGGGCGACGGCCGGGTCGCCGAGACCCAGCACGTGGTCGACACCCGGTCCATCTGGGCCCAGACCGCCGACCTGCTGCGCATCCCGACCCTGCGCGGCGTGACCGTCGCCCTGGCGATGCTGTCCCTGGGCGTCGCCGGGCTGTTCTACTGGATGCCCACGTTCCTCGTCCGCGTCGAGGGCGTGAGCGAGGCGACCGCGTCCTCCCTCGCCGGGGCGGTCGGCGGCACCGGCATCGTGGTCGGCATCGTGCTCGGCTCGAAGTTCGGCGACAAGTACCACGGGCTGCGGCCGGGCTGGCGGATCCAGGTCTCCGCGATCTTCCTGCTCGTCGGCGGGCTCGGCCTCCTCGGCGCCGTCGTCCTGCCCGGTGTCGCCGTGCGCAGCTCGATGATCGCGCTGGCCTGCGTCGGCTTCGCCGCCGCGATCCCGAACATGACGGCAGCCAACGCCGACGTCGTGCCCGCCAACGGTCGCGGCATGGGCTTCGCGGTCCTCACCTTCCTCGTCACCCTCGGCGGCTCCGCCGGACCGCTGCTGATCGGCGTGGTCTCCACGCTGCTCGGCGACGTCTTCGACCTCGATAAGGCCCAGTCGCTGCAGTACGCGATGCTGACCCTGCTGCCGCCGGTGTTCATCTGCATCGGCGTAGCGGCCCGGATCCGCAAGACCTACGACGCCGACGCCCAGGCAGCCCTGGCCGGCTAGACCCGCTTGTGCGCGCGGCCCCCGAAGTGCAGGTACGTCGGCGCTGCTGACTCGTCGACCGGGTTGAAGAAGACCGCCAGCAGCGCGGCGTCGGCGATCGGCAGGTCGAGCAGGAACGAGTCGTCGCGCTCGACCCGCACCAGCGGCAGGTCGTTCATCGGCGGCATGTCCCCGAGCTCCTCACGCGTGATCATGAAGCTCGCGACCAGGGAGCCGTCATCGGCCGCGGCGACCTCGAGAGCGACACCCTCACGGGAGTAGGTGCCGACGTACCGGCTCGGGTCGGCGACCACCTGCGAGTCGAGCGGCTCCGGGTCCTTGCGGAGCGTGGCGCCGAGGCGCTGCTCGAACAGCCAGTCCGCCAGCTCGCGGTACATCGTCAGCGCGCTCTCGACGTTGGTCTGCAGGCAGAAGCCGAAGCGCTCCTCGGGCGCGATCCGCATGAAGGCGTTCTGCCCGAGCGAGTTGCCGTCGTGGCCGATCACCCTCACGTCGCCGACATGGTCGAGGATCCAGCCGAGGCCCCACGACTCCCCCAGCACGGTGTCGTCGACGAGGTCGATCTGCGGCACCTGGGCCGCCGCCACCAGCTCGGCCGACAGCAACCGGGTGCCGTCCGCGGCCACGCCGCCGTCGAGGTGCAGCTTCGCGAACCGGATCACGTCGCCGGCGCTGGCGACCAGCGAGGCGCCCATCGGGCCGCACGAGCGGTAGAGCCCCCACTGAGGGCTGACCATGAGCGAGTCCGGGTCCTCCGGGTTCGGCACGTGGCCGACGGAGTTCGGGTGCCCGATCACCTCCTCGGCGAAGACCACCGAGCTCTGCAGGCCGAGCGGGTCGAGCAGCCGCTCGCGCAGCGCGGTCTCGAAGACGGTGCCGCCGACGACCTCGACCAGGCGACCGAGGATCGAGTAACCGCTGTTGCTGTAGCTCCAGATCCGCCCGGGCTCGGCGATCTGCGGCAGGTCGCGGATCTCGTCCAGGTAGCGCGGCAGCGCGTCGTCCCCGCGACCGGTGTCGATGAAGACGTCGCCGTCGAAGCCGCTGCTGTGGCGCAGCAGGTCGCGCACCGTGACGGTGTCGCGCGCGTGGACGTCGCGCACCTCGAAGTCCGGGAGGTAGGTCTTCACCGGCCGGTCGAGGTCGACCTTGCCCTCGTCGGCGAGCATCAGCACGAGCGTGGCGGTGTAGAGCTTGCCGATCGACCCGGGCAGGAACAGCGCGTCGGTGCGCACCGGGCAGCCGGTGCGGATGCTGAGCACCCCCGCGGCCACCTCGGTGATCGTGTCGCCGTCGAGCACCGCGAGCTGCGCGCCGGGGACCTGGTGCTTGTCGATGAGCTCGACAAGCAACTTCTCGAGATCGGGCTGGGTGAGCGACACGGTTCCTCCTGGGGTGCGTACCTACAGTGTAGGTACTGTTAACCTACAGCGTAGGTTTGTCAAGGGAGGCGATGTGGCACTGACCCGGGAACGGATCCTCGAGACCGCGGTCCGGCTCGCCGACCGCGACGGCCCGGACGCGGTGACGCTGCGCAAGATCGCCGCCGAGCTCGGCGTGCACGTCACCTCGCTCTACAACCACGTCCCCACCCGCGACGCGGTCACCGACGGGATCGTCGAGCTGCTGCTCGACGAGGCGAAGCTGCCGACCGGACCGGTCGCGTGGGACGACTGGGTGCGTCAGTACGTCGACGGCGTCGTCGGGATCGCCGCCACCCACCCGGGCGCGTTCCACGCACTCCAGCAGCGACCCGTCCAGGGTGCCCGCGCGGCGGCGTCGTTCGAGGTGGCGATGGCGGCGTTCACCGAGGCGGGCTTCAGCACCAGCGACGGCTTCGCGGCGATCAAGTCCGCGTCCTACCTCGCGCTGATGATCGGCATGGAGCGCAGCATGGTCGCACGCGGCGAGATCCTCGAGACCCATCTCGACGAGCTGCCCGAGGAGTCGTTCCCGCTCGTGCGGGCCATCGAGAAGGACGTCGCCGACTACGAGTACGTCTGGACCTTCGGGGTCGAGACGCTGATCGCAGGCCTGCGCTCCCGGCTGGCCTGAGCCGGTCGCCCGGCACACCGACGACCGCCTGGTGGCGTTCGGCCACCTGGTGAGGGTTCAGCCCCAGTGACGTACGACGGCGGTGCCGGTGAGACCCGGGACCACCTCGCCCGACGCGACGTGCGCCCACCGACCGTGGTCGGTCCAGAGCACGTCGACGTCGTTCGGGAAGGTCTGCTCGGCGAGGTCGACGTGCACCGACACCGACCCGGACATCCGGTCGCTCGGCGCGCGGCTCAGGTCGACGGTGACGGGCGCGGTGCTGATCGCGCCGGCGTCGTCGGCCGCACCGTCGGTCCAGCCGCCGCCGGGGCCGGAGAACCACACGAGTGCGCGGGTGCCGTCCTCGACCGAGGTGGCCGACCGCGTCGCGCGCGGCTCGACGAGCAGGTACGAGCCCTTCGGGGCCGTGTGGCCGCTGATCGACAGCGCGCCCGCGAGGATCACCATCTCCTCACCGGCCGGCTGGTGGCCGACGGCGTCGCGGCTCCATGCCGGCGGGAACTCGACGAGCACCGTGCGGGTGTTGCGCTCCGCGCTCGCGTGCAGCATCACCATCCGGGCCGGCTTGTCCGAGCCCGAGATGGCGTGCTCCGTCCAGCTGAGGTCGCCGTTGAGGTCGGTCGTGGTCATCTGGTCGCTCCTGAGGTCTGGCCTGAAGTCAGGTAGTCGACGACGTCCGCCTCGGGGAGGACGTCGGCGTACTTGCTGTCGAGGTCGAAGAGGTTCTGGTCCTGCGTGGCCTGGTCGCGATCGCCGCACGCGTCGGCGGCCACGATCGGCCGGAAGCCGTGCTGCAGCGCGTCGAGCGCGGTGGCCCGCACGCAGCCGCTGGTCGAGAAGCCCAGCACGATCACGGTGTCGACGCGCTGGGCGTTGAGGGTCGCGGCCAGGCTGGTGCCGAAGAACGACGACGCGTACTGCTTGGTCACCACGACCTCGCCGGGCAGCGGTGCCGGCGCCTCCGGGAAGGCGGCGTACGGCGAGCCCTCCTCGAACACCGAGAGCCCGGGCACCTTGACCGCGAACCAGCCGGCGTCGGCGCCGCCGGGCGCGATCTTCACCGCGGTGAAGACCACCGGGTGCCCGCCGGCCCGGGCCGCGTCGACGATCCGGGCGGCGCTGGCGCGCGCGCTCTCGAACCGGCCGTCCGAGTCCGTCAGCGGCCCGTCCAGATAGGCGCGGACGACGTCGACGACCACGACCGCCGGGCGCTCGCCGAAGCCGATCCGGCCCCGGAAGCCCACGGCCTCGTAGTCGGCGTCGCGGTCCATCAGATGATCCCCCGGGCCGTGAGCCCGGCGCGGGTCGCCTCGTCGAGGCCCAGCAGCTCGCCGTACACCTCGTCGTTGAACTGGCCGAGGTCGGCGCCGGTCCACCGGATCGAGCCGGGCGTCGCCGAGAGCTTCGGGACGACGTTCTGCATCTTCAGCGTGCCGAAGGTCTGGTCGGGCACCTGGACGATCGACTCGCGGGCCTTGAAGTGCGGGTCCGCGAGCATGTCGGCGGCCTTGTAGATCCGCCCGGCCGGCACGCCGCCGGCGTCCATCATGTCGAGCAGCTCCGCCGCGTCGACGGTTGCTGTCCACTCCGAGATCAGCTCGTCGAGGTGGGTCTGGTCCTTGCCGCGGCCGACGTGGGTGGAGTACGGGTGCCCCGGCTCGGACCACTCCGGGTGCCCCATCATCGCGAACAGGCGCGAGGAGACCGAGTCCTGGTTGGCCGCGATCAGGATCAGCTGGCCGTCCTTCGTGGGGTAGACGTTCGACGGCGCCACGTTCGGCAGGATCGCGCCGGTGCGCTCGCGCTGGTAGCCGGCCTGGTCCCACTCGGTGACCAGCGACTCCATCATCGCCAGCACGGACTCGTAGATCGAGGCGTCGACGACCTGACCCTCCCCCGTGGCGTTGCGGTGCTGCAGCGCCGAGAGCGCCCCGACCGTCGCGTGCATGGCCGCGAGCGAGTCGCCGATCGAGATCCCGGCGCGCGACGGCTGCCGGTCGGGGTCGCCCAGGATGTACCGCAGGCCCCCCATCGCCTCGCCGATCGAGCCGTAGCCCGCCCGCGAGGAGTACGGCCCGGTCTGGCCGTAGCCGGTCACCCGGACCAGGATGATGCCCGGGTTGACCTCGCGCAGCCGCTCGTAGGAGAGGTTCCACTTCTCGAACGTGCCGGCCCGGAAGTTCTCGACGATGATGTCGGACTTCGCGACCAGCTGCAGGAAGAGCTCCTGGCCCTCCTCCTCGCGGAGGTTGAGCGTGACCGTGCGCTTGTTCCGGCCGACGACCGGCCACCACAGCGACGTGCCGTCGGTGCGTCCCCACTGCCGCATCGGGTCGCCGGTCCCCGGTGCCTCGACCTTGATCACGTCGGCGCCCTGGTCGGCCATCAGGGTGGCCGCGAACGGCCCGGCCAGCAGCTGGCCCGCCTCGAGCACGCGGACGCCGGCGAGCGGCCCCGGGAGTGGCGCTGGAGTCGTCATGCGCCAGATCGTATATCAGATATACCGCGCCGCGAGGCGGGTCCCGCACCCCGAAATGACGAGTCGTCCGCCTCTCACGGGCCCAGAGGCAGCCGAGAGGCGGACGACCCGAAGCGTCAGCGGGTGGCGGTGCCCTCGGTGTAGTCCGAGTCGTGGCTCTTGACCCACGCCATCAGCTTGCGCAGCTCGCGACCGGTCTGCTCGATCGGGTGCTGCTCGCCCTTCTTGCGCAGCTCGTTGAACTCCGGCGAGCCGTTGTCCATGTCGTCGATGAAGCGCTTGGCGAACGAGCCGTTCTTGATGTCGGCGAGCACGTCCTCCATGTTCTTCTTCACGTCCGGGGTGATGACCCGCGGGCCGGAGACGTAGTCGCCGAACTCGGCGGTGTCGGAGACCGACCAGCGCTGCTTGGCGATGCCGCCCTCGTACATGAGGTCGACGATCAGCTTGAGCTCGTGCAGGCACTCGAAGTAGGCGACCTCCGGCTGGTAGCCGGCCTCGGTGAGGACCTCGAAGCCGTACATGACCAGCTGCGAGGCGCCGCCGCAGAGCACGGCCTGCTCGCCGAACAGGTCGGTCTCGGTCTCCTCGGTGAACGTGGTCTTGATGCCGCCGGCGCGCAGGCCGCCGATGGCCTTGGCGTACGACAGGGCCAGCGGCCAGGCGTTGCCCGACTCGTCCTTCTCGACGGCGACGAGCACCGGGACGCCGCGGCCGTCGACGTACTCACGACGGACCAGGTGGCCCGGGCCCTTCGGCGCGACCATGAACACGTCGACGCCGTCGGGCGGGGTGATGAAGCCGAAGCGGATGTTGAAGCCGTGGCCGAACACGAGGGTGTCGCCGGCGGCGAGCTGCGGCGCGATCTCCTCGGCGTACAGCTTCCGCTGGTGCTGGTCGGGCGCGAGGATGACGATGACGTCGGCCTCCTCCGCGGCCTCGGCCGGGGTCACCACGCGCAGGCCCTCGGCCTCCGCCTTGGCCCGGCTCTTCGAGCCCGGCTGCAGACCGACGCGGACGTCGACGCCCGAGTCGCGCAGGGACAGCGCGTGGGCGTGGCCCTGGCTGCCGTAGCCGATGACCGCCACGTTCTTGCCCTGGATCAGGGACAGGTCGGCGTCGTCGTCGTAGAACATCTCAGCCACGGGGGCTTCTCCTTCTGGTTGTGGTGCTTCAGACCGCTGCGGGCGGTGCAGGGATGGACACCGGGCGCAGGTTGCGCTCGGAGATGGAACGGGAGCCGCGACCGATCGCGACCTGGCCGGACTGGACGAGCTCACGGATCCCGAACGGCTGCAGGAGCAGCAGCAGGTCGTCGAGCTTGTCGGCGTTGCCGATCGCCTGGATCGTGACCGAGTCGGGCGCGATGTCGACGACCTTGGCGCGGAACAGCTGCACGGTGTCGAGCACCTGGCCGCGCGTCTCGAGGTCGGCCTTCACCTTGACCAGGATCAGCTCGCGGTTGATCGACGCGGCCGGGTCGAGCTCGACGATCTTGATGACCTCGACCAGCTTGTTGAGCTGCTTGGTGACCTGCTCGAGCGGAGAGTCCTCGACGTTGACGACGATCGTCATCCGCGAGATCTCGGGGTGCTCGGTCGGGCCGACCGCGAGCGAGTCGATGTTGTAGCCGCGGCGGCTGAACAGGCTGGCGATCCGGGCCAGAACGCCGGGCTTGTTCTCGACGAGCACCGACAAGGTGTGGCGGGTGTTCACAGGGGCACTCATCACAGCTCCGTCTCGGCGTCGTCGTCGAAGCGCGGCGCCAGGTCGCGCGCGTACTTGATGTCGTCGTTGCTGGTGCCGGCGGCGACCATCGGCCACACCATCGCGTCGCGGTGCACCCGGAAGTCCACGACCACCGGCACGTCGTTGATCTCCATCGCCTTGGTGATGGTGGCGTCCACGTCGTCCGGGCTCTCGCAGGAGAGGCCCACGCAGCCGTAGGCGTCGGCGAGCTTCACGAAGTCGGGGATCCGCTTGGAGTGCAGGTCGGTGTTGGAGTAGCGCTCGTTGTAGAACAGCGACTGCCACTGCCGGACCATGCCGAGCGACTCGTTGTTGATGATCGCGACCTTGATCGGGATGTCGTTGATCGCGCAGGTCGCGAGCTCCTGGTTGGTCATCTGGAAGCAGCCGTCGCCGTCGATCGCCCACACGGTCGAGTCGGGGCAGCCGACCTTCGCGCCCATCGCGGCGGGAACGGCGTAGCCCATCGTGCCGAGGCCACCGGAGTTGATCCAGGTGTTGGGGTTCTCGTAGCCGACGAACTGCGCGGCCCACATCTGGTGCTGACCGACGCCGGCGGCGTACACCGCCTCCGGGCCGGCGATCGCACCGAGCCGCTCGATGACGTACTGCGGGGCCAGGCTGCCGTCGGCCGGCTTGTCGTAGCCGAGCGGGTACTTGGCCTTGACGCCGGAGATGAACTGGACCCAGCCCTCGAAGTCGCCGGTGTGGCCGAGGTCGGCCTCCGCCTTCAGGGCGACGACCAGGTCGCTGATCACCTCGCGGCAGTCGCCCACGATCGGGACGTCGACCACGCGGTTCTTGCCGATCTCGGCCGGGTCGATGTCGGCGTGGATCACCTTCGCGCCGGGCGCGAACGAGTCGAGGTTGCCGGTGACCCGGTCGTCGAAGCGCGCGCCCAGGCTGATGATCAGGTCGGACTTCTGCAGGCCGGCCACCGCGGCGACGGTCCCGTGCATGCCCGGCATGCCGAGGTGCTGCGGGTGGCTGTCGGGGAACGCACCCCGCGCCATCAGCGTGGTGACGACCGGGATGCCGGTGAGCTCGGCGAGCACCCGCAGCTCCTGCGCGGCACGGGCGCGGATCACGCCGCCGCCGACGTACAGCACCGGGCGCCGGGACTCCAGGATCAGCCGCGCGGCCTCGCGGATCTGCTTGGAGTGCGGCTTGGTCACCGGGCGGTAGCCGGGCAGGTTGAGCTCGGTCGGCCAGGCGTACGTCGTCATCGCCTGCAGCGCCGACTTCGCGACGTCGACGAGGACCGGGCCCGGGCGGCCCGTGGAGGCGATGTGGAAGGCCTCGGCGACAGTGCGCGGGATCTCGGCGGGGTCGGTGACCAGGAAGTTGTGCTTGGTGATCGGCATCGTGATGCCGCGGATGTCGGCCTCCTGGAACGCGTCGGTGCCGATCATGCTGGCGCCGACCTGGCCGGTGACCGCGACGATCGGGACCGAGTCCATGTGCGCGTCGGCGAGCGGGGTCACCAGGTTCGTCGCGCCGGGGCCGGAGGTGGCCATGCAGACACCGACCCGCCCGCTGGCGGCGGCGTACCCCTGGGCGGCGTGGCCCGCACCCTGCTCGTGGCGTACCAGGATGTGCCGGATCGAGGAGTCCATCAGGGGGTCGTACGCCGGGAGGATGGCCCCGCCCGGGATGCCGAAGATCTCGGTCGTCCCCGCGGCCTCCAGCGACCTGATCAGGCTCTGGGCGCCTGTCATCTGCTCGCTCATCGATACTGCTTCCTGTTTGTGGTGTCCATTGTCCTAGTCGAGGGCAGTCGTCGTTCCTCCGCCTGCCTTCTCCCAACAAAAAACCCCTCGGCCCGGCAGGGGCGGCGAGGGGTGACGTGCGCGCGGAGTCGCTGTTGACTCAGCTCGCACGCCGCGTGGCTACAAGAATGTCCTTGCGCATGGCACCACCGTAGCCGCCCGACCCAGCCGCCCGCACCCGAGTGCGGCACGCGTCCCAACATACAAGACGGCGGTCTCAGTCCGTGTCACTCCGCGGAGGCGGTCTCACGACCGTCCGCGGTGCACACGCAGACCTTGTTGCCGTGCCGGTCGGCGAGCACCCAGAACGCCGGGACGAACTCCTCGGTCACCAGCGTGCCGCCGGCGTCGAGCGCGGCCTGCACGCGCTCCTCGGCGACCTCGCGCGGGACCACGATGTCGAGATGGAAGCGCTGCTGCACCTCCCCCGATGCCTCGGGAGCCTCCTGGAACCACAGGGTGTTGTTGCGCCCGCCGGGATCCATGACCTCGGGCCAGCTCTGGGGCCGCTCGTAGCCGAGGACGGCCTGCCAGAACGGCAGCACCTCGTCGGCGTCGGGGACGTCCAGCGCCAGCTCCAGGGTGGACACGTCGCGCGGGGCGGACTCGACTCCGAGCTCGGCGGCGATCTCGGAGATCCGCCGCGCCAGCGCGACGTCGCGGCTGGTCACGCCGTGCACGTCGTGGCTCTGCAGGTCGACGTCGACCTGCGGATAGGTGAGCACCACGTCGGGGTGGTGGTCGGCCTCCTCGGCCGCCTCGGTGATCCGGGTGACCAGCTCGAGCCCCTTCGTGAAGCTCCCGGTCCGGAACCGGGCGTGCAGCTTCATCAGGAAGAAGCGCCAGTCGTCGAGGCCCTCAGCCGCCACGGCCGGGTAGCGCAGGACGGTCTTGGGGTCGGTCATGGGAGCACCACCTGTCCGATCGGTCCGGGGTTGTACGCGATCTCCCAGCGGTAGCCGTCGGGGTCGCCGAAGTAGCCGGTGTACCCACCCCAGTCGCGCTCCACCGCGTCGTGCACGGGTTCGGCGCCCGCCGCCCGCGCGGTCGCGAGCACGGCGTCGACGTCCTCGCGGGTCGGCACGTTGTGCGCGAGCGTGATCGGGGCGACGCCCGCGCCGCGCACGATCGGGCCGACCTCGGCCTCGAACTGCTCGTCGACCCAGAGCGACAGCACGACGTGCTCGCCGACCTGGATCATGAGCACCTCGTCGGCCACGTCGAGCGCGGCCTCCCAGCCGAGCCCGTCGACGTAGAAGGCACGGGTCCGGTCCAGGTCGCGCACCGCCAGGGTCACGAAGCTGATCCGCTGGTCCACGCCTCCACCTTGGCACACCCCGCCGACAAGGCTCCCGAGAAGTCGGGACGCCCTGCCCTGCCGGTTGGGACATCGGGTGACGGAGCCTTCCCCCATCAGTCCCCGAGCGGAGGAGATGTCCGTGTCCAGCACCGTCAGCAGCACCGTCGGCAACACCGCCACCCGCGACGAGCTCGACGCCCGCCCGCGCCGGGTCGCCCCGACCGTCGCCCGCACCTGGGCCCTCGTCGGCGCCGGGGCCGGCCTGGCCGGCATCGTCGCGATGCAGGCGTCCTTGTCCGTCGACGCCGTCTACAACGAGGAGTACGCCGGCAACGCCGAGACGATCACCGACCGGCTGGGCGACTTCGTCCCGAACATCCTCGTGCTCCACTTCGCGACGATGGCCGCGGCGGTCCTGCTGCTGGTGTTCGCGGCCGGGCTCCGGCGCCGGCTCGCGGCGCGGGCGCCGAGCGGCAGCCTGCTGCCGGGCGTCGCCGCCGGCGGCCTGCTGCTGACCTCCGTGGCCGCACTGATGGGCGGCGCCTTCACGACGGAGATCATCTTCGGGCTCGAGGAGACCGAGGTCCCGATCGACCCGGAGTTCGCCGCCGTCGTGGGGCACTGGATCGGCACGGTGCCGTGGCTGTGGATCGGCGCCGGCGTCACCGGCGTCACCGTCGCGGTCGCCGGCCTCCGGCACCAGGCGGCGCCGCGGTGGATCGGCTGGGTCGGCGCCGTGCTCGGCGGGATCACCCTGCTGTTCGGTCTCTCGCCGCTGCAGTACATGGCCGGTTTCACCGGTCCGGTGCTGGTCCTCCTGCTCGGTCTCGGCTTCGGCTTCGGGGATCGCCGGTTCCGCACGGGACGCTGACGGGTCACCTAGAGTGCCCGCTGACATGAGCGCGGACACCACCCCCTCCACCGCCCCTCCCCGACCGGTGATTCTGCTCACCGAGGGCGGGACCCGGCAGTACTCCGGTGTGGGTCGCGCCCGGGCGGCCGCGGCGATCGCCGTGGTCTCCTGGGCGCTGGCCGTCGTCGCCGTGGTGCTGATGTTCGTCGGCCGCCCGGTGATCGACGAGCTGCTCTGGTTCTTCGTGGTCGACGCGTCGGTCGCGTGCGTCTACGGCACGGTCGCGGCGGTGACGCTGAGCCGGCGCGCCCACCCGGTGCCGTGGCTGCTCGGCCTGGCCGCGGTGGGCGGCGGGCTCGCGGCCTTCGGCTACGCCTACGAGGTCTGGTCGGCCCGGCCCGGAGGCCTGGAGCCGAACGAGACGCTCGCGATGCTCCAGAACACCGCGTGGGTGCCGGGCACCATCGCGCTGTTCCTGGTCGTCCCGTGGCTGGTGCGCGACCACCCGCTCGGCTGGGAGTGGCTCGGGGTGCTCGCGGGCAGCGCCGTGACCACGGCGATCACGCTCGCGGCGGTCTTCGAGTGGGAGCAGATCCTCTCGCTCTTCCGGGTCTCGATCGGGCTCGGTCTCCTCACCGCCGCTGTCGTCGAGCTGCGGCACCGCTTCGGCCCTGCCGAGGAGCGCAACGGCCTCGGCTGGCTCGCGCTCGGGACGACGATCCTCGCGGTGTCGTTCGTCCCCGTCGTCTCGCCGCAGACCTGGCTGCCGTTCTGGACGACGCCGATCCTCCACCTCGTCTCGCAGACGATCTTCCCCGCGGCGGTGCTGGTCGCGGTGCTGCGCAACCGCATGTGGGGCCTGCGCCTGGTCGTCAGCCGCGCGGTGCTCGCCGGCCTGCTGGCCGCGGGCCTGCTCGGGCTCTACATCGTCACCACCCTCGTGCTCACCCGGCTGCTGCCGTCCAGCGACGGCCTGGCCCACCTCCTCGCCGCCGGTGCCGTGGCCGTCGCCGTGCAGCCGGCCCGGCTGGTCGCGGCGCGCCGGGTGCACGCGCTCGTGTACGGCGACGCGACCGATCCCTCACGCGTCGTACGCCGCCTCGGGTCGCAGCTGGTCGGCAGCACGTCGGTCGAGGAGCTGCTCAGCGGCGTCACCGAGGACATCGGTCGCTCGATGCGCCTGGAGTCGGTGACCGTCGACGCGGAGGGCATCGACCCGGTGCGGTGGGGCCGGCCCACCGAGGCGCCGACCAGCGTGGACCTGCGGCACCGCGGCGAGCGGGTCGGTGTGATCGAGGTGTCCCCGCTCCCGGGCGAGGCGCTGTCCGCGCGCGACCTCACGACGCTGCGCGACCTGTCGTCGGTCGTCGCGGCGGCCGTCGCGGTCGCCCGGGCGGGCGCCGACCTCGCCGAGATGCGGCTGCGGCTGGCCGCCGCGCGCCTGGAGGAGCGACGCGTCCTGCGCCGCGAGATCCACGACGGCCTCGGTCCGTCACTCGCCGGCATCCGGCTCGGCCTGCAGGGTGCCCGCAACCTGCTGGCCACCGACCCCGAGGCCGGGCAGGTGCTGCTCGCCCGCCTCCAGGACGAGGTCGACGCGGCCACGAACGGCGTCCGCAGCCTGTCCCACCACCTGCTGCCGCCGGTCCTCGACGAGCTCGGACTCGGCGCCGCACTGACCGAGCTGGCCGGGCGGTACGACGGGTCCGGGCTGCACGTCGACGTCGAGTGCGACCGGCTCGAGGGTCTCGACCCCCAGGTCGCGGCGGCGGCGTACGGGATCGCGAGCGAGGCGACGACGAACGTCGCGCGGCACGCGGACGCGACGCACTGCTGGATCTCGGCGGTCCGGCACGTCGACGGATTCCTGCTCCTCGTCATCGCCGACGACGGCCGGGGCGTCTCCGCGGACGTCACCCCCGGCGTCGGCAGCCGCTCGATGCGCGAGCGCGCCGAGGAGCAGGGTGGCTCGCTCGACGTGCGCCCCCGCCCCGGTGGCGGCACCGAGGTCCACGCCACGATCCCGCTGGAGGTCGCCCGTGCCTGAGCGGACGCTCCGGGTGGCCGTGGTGGACGACCACCCGGTGTTCCGGCTCGGGATGGTCGGCCTGCTCGCGTCCCTCGACGGGATCGAGGTGGCCGGGCAGGCCGAGAACGCCGCGCAGGCGCTGGCGCTGGTCGACGAGGCCGTCGACGTCGTGCTGATGGACCTCCATCTCGGCGACGACTCGGGCATCGAGACCACCCGCGACCTGGTCCGCAGGCTCCCCGGCCTGGCCGTCCTGGTGATCACCATGGACGAGGACGACGAGTCGGTGGTCGCGGCGGTGCGCTCCGGCGCGCGCGGCTACCTGCTCAAGAGCGCCTCGCCGACCGAGGTCGAGCGCGGCATCCGCGCGGTCGCGAACGGCGAGATGATCCTCGGCCCGCAGGTCGCGATGCGCGCGATGGCGACGCTGACGTCGGGCCGGACCGCCGTCAGGGTGCCGTTCCCCGAGCTGTCGGACCGGGAGCGCGAGGTGCTGGACCTGCTCGCGCGCGGCTACGACAACGCGACCATCGCCCGCCGGATGGTGCTGTCGCCGAAGACGGTGCGCAACCACGTCTCCAACGTGCTCACCAAGCTCGGCGTCGCGGACCGGGCGGCCGCGATGATCAAGGCCCGCGACGAGGGTCTCGGCGGGTGACCACCAGTACCAGCGCGATGACCACCGCCCGGCCGACGAGCGAGAACGCGGTGCCCTCCGGGCCGTAGTCGCCGCCGCCACTGAGGTGCCAGAGGCCACCGCTGAAGTCGTCGGTGCCGCTCATCGTGAAGCCGAGCACGCTCGACTGGACGACGTTCCACGTGAAGTGGATCCCGACGCCGAGCCAGATCCGGCCGGTGCGCAGGTACGCGAGGCCGTACATCACGCCACCCAGGACGGTGCTCAGCAGCGAGAGCGTCGTCGTGTCCTCGGTGGTGACGAGGTGCAGCAGCCCGAACAGCGTGGACGACAGCACCAGCGCGAGCGCGGCCGACTCGGTCAGCCGCACCAGCCCGCCGAGGACCAGCGCCCGGAACACGAGCTCCTCGACCACCGCCGCGACCCCGAGCACGACCAGCCCCCGCAGCAGGACGTCGGCGTGGGGCTCGAAGCCGCCCGCGTCGACGTCACCGGCCGCCGCCATCAGCGCGACGGTGACGGCGATGCCCGTCGTACCGATGCCCGCTCCCAGCAGGAGCTCGCGGCGTCTGCTCACGCCGGACACCGTAGGGCGCGTACCGTCGGGGCATGGCCGAGCACGCCGACCGCCCCGACATCGATCCGTCCGTCTCCCCCAGCGGCACCGGCTGCGTGGAGTGCGAGGAGGAGCGCGGCTGGTGGGTGCACCTGCGGCGCTGCACGCAGTGCGGGCACATCGGCTGCTGCGACACCTCGCCGTCGCAGCACGCGACGGCGCACTGGCGCGCCACCGGGCACACCGTGATCACCAGCTTCGAGCCCGGAGAGGACTGGTTCTGGGACTACACGACCGAGCGCGGCTTCCTCGGCCCGCAGCTCGCGCCGCCGCACTCCCGGCCCGACGCGCAGTCCGTGCCGGGCCCGGCCGGCCGGGTGCCCGACGACTGGCAGTCACACATCCACGAGTGACCGAGGTGACCTAGCCGAACGACTGGGTGATCTCCCGCCGGTCGCCGTCGACCACGACCCGGGCGAGCGCGCCGTTGACCAGCGAGAGGTACGGCGCGACGTGGCCGCACTCGACGTCCAGCACGATCGGGACGCCCAGGTCGCCGAGCGCGTCGGCCACCGCGCCGTGCTGGGTCAGGTCGGGGGCGTCGGGGGCGTGCGTGCGCCCGATGAGGATCGCGTTCGCGTGCTCGAACCAGCCGGCGTACCGCAGCGAGTGCAGGGTGCGCGCGATCGTGTACGCGCCGTCCTCGCACGCCTCGAGGTAGACGACCAGACCGTCGTCGTCGTGCTCCCGCCCGAACGCCGCGACGTCGCCGTACGGCGTGGCCGCGATCGGCCCGACGGTCTCGATGCAGCCGCCGATGAGGCGACCGGAGACGTCGACGCTGCCGCCGCCGAGCACCTCCCACGTGCCCGGGGTCTCCAACGTGAACTGCGAGACCTCCGGGTTGGCGACGTAGTCGTCCCACCCGGACGTGCGGTAGCGGCCGGGACTGTGCTGGACGAACGGGCCGGTGCCCGACGCCACGTCGAGCCAGTGCCGGATGCCGTCGGGGGGCGTGTACGGCGTGTCCATCAGGTTGCTGCCGTGCAGCGTGGCCCAGCCGAGCCGCAGGGTGAGCGGCACCATCAGCGTGGTCAGGTCGCTGAAGCCGACCAGCCAGGTCGGCTCGGCCGCGGCCAGCGCGGCCCAGTCGAGCTGGTCCAACAGGTCGATCGCGAGCTCGCCGCCCCAGGGCGGCACGACGGCGCGGATCGCCGGGTCGGTGAGCATCGCGGTCAGCTCGGCCGCGCGCTGCTCCTTGGGCGCCGAGACGACCGATGGGGTGCCGAGGCACTCGCCGACCACGACGTCGTAACCCCGGTCCCGCAAGGTCTGGACCGCGACGTCGAAGCGTGCCTTCATCGCGTCCTGCACACCGCTCGACGGCGCGGTCACGCCGATCGTGTCGCCGGGCTCGAGCGGAGAAGGGAAGCGCATGCGCTCAGCCTGTCAGGTCGCTCAGCGAGGTCAACTGAGTTCCGGCCTCGTCGAAGTTCGCTGGGTCGAGCCAGCGCTCGTGCGCGGCCCTCACCGCCGGCCACTCCGCGTCGGTGACCGAGAACCAGTCGGTGTCGCGGTTGCGGCCCTTCGTGATCATGTGGTTGCGGAACCGGCCCTCGTAGGTGAACCCGAGACGACGTGCAGCCCGGGCCGACGGCTCGTTGAGGCTGTCGCACTTCCACTCGAACCGGCGGTAGCCGAGGTCCTCGAACGCGTGCCGCATGCTGAGGTGGATCGCCTCGGTCGCCGCGCGGGTGCGCTGCAGCGACTTCGCGTAGAGCACGCCCGCGATCTCGACCTGCCCGGTGCTCGGCTCGATCCGCATGTACGACGCGATCCCCTGCGCCGCCTCGCCCGTCGGGACCAGGGCGAACGTGACCATGTCCGGCGCGGCGAGCGTCGCCGCGACCAGGGCCTCCATCGCCGCGACGTCCGCGGGTGGGTCCGTCGGCCGGTAGGTCCAGAGGACGTCGTCGCCCGGGTTGCACAACGAGGCGTGCAGCGCCGGGGCGTGCGCGGTGCTGAGCGGCTCCAGCCGGACGTAGCGGCCGGTCAGCACGACCGGCTCGGGACGCGGCCGGGGCGTCCAGCCGGGGACGAGGTCGCCGACCGGCTGGCCGTGCTCGTTGGTCTCAGGCAAGGCTGTTCAGCACCTCTCGCACCTCGGCGAGGCCGCGGTCGACCTCGTCGAAGGACGTCGAGAGCGGCGACAGCCCCAGCCGCAGGCCGTGCGGGTCGCGGTAGTCCGGGATCACGTCGCGCTCCCAGAGCGCCGCGGTGACCTCCCGCATCAACGGGTGGTTGAGCGTCACGTGGCCGCCGCGCCGGGCCGGGTCGCGCGGCGACGCGACGACCACGCCGGCGTCGGCGAGCAGCCGGTCCGCGACCTCGATCGCGTACGACGTCAGCGCGACCGACTTCGCGCGCACCGCGTCCAGCCCGGCCGACTCGATCAGCGCGAGCATGTCCTGCAGCGCGAGCATCCCGACGATCGCCGGGGTGCCGGAGAGGAACCGGCGGATGCCCTCGGCCGGGGCGTAGGACGGCCCCATGAGGAACGGGTCGACCGCACCCATCCAGCCCTGGATCGGCTGGGTCAGCTCGGCCAGGTGCCGCTCCGCGACGTAGAGGAACGCCGGGGCGCCCGGCCCGCCGTTGAGGTACTTGTACGTGCAGCCGACCGCGAGGTCGACGCCCCACGCGTCGAGCTCCAGGGGCACGGACCCGACCGAGTGGCACAGGTCCCACAGCACCAGGGCCCCGGCGTCGTGGGCGATCCGGGTCAGCTCGGGGACGTCGGCGAGCCATGCGGAGCGGTACGCCACGTGCGAGACCACGACCAGCGCCGTCTGCTCGGACACCGCGGCGGAGAGCAGCTCGGCCGTCACGCCGGCGGAGGTGTCGACGTCGATCCAGCGCAGGGTCAGCCCGCACTCCTCGGCGATCCCGGCGGCGACGTACCGGTCGGTGGGGAAGTTGTCGCGGTCGATGACGATCTCGGTGCGGCCGGGGCGCGCGGCGACCGCGGCGCGCATCAGCTTGTAGAGCAGGACGGTGGTCGAGTCGCCGACCGCGGCCTGCCCCGGAGCGGCGCCGAGCACCACGCGCCCGAGGTCGTCGCCGATCGTGCGCGGCAGGTCGAACCAGCGCTCGTCCCAGCCGCGGATCAGCCGCCCGCCCCACTCCTCCTCGACGAAGCGGGCGAGCCGCGGCCCGGTCACCCGCAGCGGCCGGCCCAGCGAGTTGCCGTCGAAGTAGACGAGCGGCTGGTCGGCGCCGACGAAGCGGTCACGGTACGACGCGAGCGGGTCGCCGCGGTCCAGGTCGGTCATGGCGCCCAGTCTCTCGCAGGGCCCGGCGCAGCTACGTCGCGAGGTACTCGTTGGTGTACCCGGCCACCTGGTCGGGGTCGATGGTCCGCATGGACGCGGGCACGCCCCGCACGGCCGGTCGGCTCGCGACGACGGAGGCCGCGTGGCGGACGACGAGGGGCTTGCTCACCGTGCGCAGGTCCCGGTCGACGAGCAGGCTCCCGACCTTCCGGCCGGCGAGTATGTCGCCGAGCCGGTCCCAGCCACGACCGGCGAGGCGCTGCTGTCCCTCGGCGACCAGGAGCGCGGCGTCGCGGCCGAGCGTCGCGAACGGGTCGGCGCCGCGGGCCCACGAGGCGACGGACCAGGCGGCGCCGGCGCGCCGCCCGAGCGCGTCGGCGGCCAGCGAGTCGAGCACGACCTCGGCGCGCAGCCCGACGGCCCGGCACGCCTGCAGGATCTGCTCGGCCCGGCTGCCGGTGGCACTGATCGCGACGACGTCGGCCCCGCTGCGCTTGGCGGCGCGGGCGGCCTGCTCGACCGTGCCCGAGTCCGCGCCGTGGGTGAGCTCGAAGCCGAGGAACCGGCCGCCGGCGGAGGTGAAGCCGCGGCGTACGGCGAAGACGGTGTCGTAGCCGGCGTCCGGTGCGGACACGATCGAGAACAGGCTGCGACCGAGGTGGCCGGCGGCCCACTCGCCCATCCGCAGCGAGGACTGCCAGTGCTGGAGCGAGGTCTGGACGGCGCCCGGGAGCGGCTCGTCGACGAGCTGGGCACCCACGTTGGCGACGACGAGCCCGACGCCGGCCGCGGCGCAGGCCGCGGCGACCTGCCGCGCCGCGATCGTCGACACGCTCGCGACCACGACCTGGGCCCCGGCCGCGGCGAGCTCGGTGGCGGCCGCGGCGGCGCCGGCGTACCCGAAGGCGACCGGGCGCTCGGTGAGCGAGGCCGGGACGCCTGCGGCGGCGAACCCGGCGCTGAGACCGCCGAGCAGCTTCGCGGCGCTGCCTGGGCGGCTGCTGTTCCCCGTCGTCAGGACGCCGACCGAGAGGGCCGGGGTGGTCGCGGCGAGGGCCGGGACACCCACGAGCACCGCCGCGGTCCCACCTCCGGCGACGACCGCTCGACGCGTCAGATCAAGCACGACTGTCCTCCCTGGGCTGCCGTCGCATCCGGACGGCGGTCGGGTCCTCGGCGACGGCCTCGAGGCCGAGCCGTTCGTAGAGCCGGCGCGCGGGGTTGTCCGGCGCGACCGTGAGCGTGAGCGTGCGGCCGGTCTCATCGGCCCGGTCGCACCAGGTGCGCAGCACCGTGCTGCCGAGGCCGCGTCCGCGCTCGGCTGCGGACACCGCGATGTCGACGACGTGGACGTTCTCGGCGCCCTCCTCGACGAGGATCCGGCCCGCCGGCCTGCCGTCGACCTCGATGATGTGGTCGACGGCCGCCGGGTACGCCGCGGCGTACTGCGTCTCCCGGCCCCGGTACTGGATGGTGAGCAGGGTGCGCCGCTGCACCGGCTCGATCGCGGCCAGGTCGGCGCCGCGCACGTCGTCGAAGAGCTCGCGGAGGAACCCGGCGTCCTCGACGGTGGCTGGTCTCGTCGTCGTCATGGCCGGTGGGGGTAGATCCCTTGGGTGGCGATCGCGAAGTAGAGCGTGAGGTAGGGCTGCATGTTGTTGTGCGGCTGGTCGGCGCCGGCCGGGCTGACCGCCAGGTCCGACGGATGGACCACGCCGCCCGGGACGGCGTGCACAGCGCCCGGCGAAGGCTGGGCGAGCACGCGGTCGGCGGAGGGCACGCGCGAGGTCGCGGCGGTCGTGGACGCCGAGACGAGATGGGTGTGGACCGGGATCTCGTGCTCCTGGAGAGTCACGGTCTCAGCCCCGGCCTTCTCCCCCAGGGCGTACTCGGACAGCCCGTTGCCCTGGCCGGGCTGCATCGGCACCCGGCCCATGAGGTCGGGCAGCCCGAACGTCGACTTGCCGTCGCCGCCGTAGTTGGTGCCGAGGAGCGCGAACAGCGCGGTGTTCTGCGGGATGGGCAGCAGGGAGCCGTCGCACCACATCCAGCCCGCAGGCAGGAAGTTGAACGGGAACAGGCGGATCTCACCCACGAACTGGTCAGTCACGATGCTGGCTCCTCAGAACCCTTCCGGCGTCGGGAAGATCCCGGCGTAGCAGATGATGAAGTTGACGCACAGCGAGGGCTGCCGGTTCTCGTGCGGCTGGCTACCGCCGGTCGGCTCCAGGTAGCGCATCGCGGACGAGCTGACCGGCTGCGCGGCGGCGGCGTAGTGCTTGGTCAGCGGGGCCGCCGCGACGACCTTGCCCTGCGGGTCGCCGGTCGTGGCCGGCGCGGTGCTGGCGAGCAGCGCGTGCGAGTGCGACGGGATCTGCTGGACGCTGAGAGTCACCTGCTCCACGCCGCCGGTCGCGCCGACGGTGTAGGTGCTGCTGCGTCCCATCGGGATCCGGCTCCGCAGGTCCGGCAGCTGGAACGTCTCCTGGCCGTCACCGCCGTACGTCGTGCCGATCGCGTTGAAGAGGACCTCGAACTGGGAGATCAACAGGACCTGGCCGTCACAGAGGAACCAGTCGACGGGGGCGAAGGTGCCGGCGAACATCCGGATCTCGCCGATGTAGGGATTGGCCATCGTCTCTCCTCAGAACCCGTCGCCGGAGCGGGACGGGAACACACCGCGGATGGCGATGCAGTAGGTCAGCGTCAGGAACGGCTGCATGTTGAGGTGCGGCTGCGACCCGCCGACCGGTGACACCGAGGTCGGGCTCAGCGCGGTCAGGTCGGTCGGGTTCGCGTAGAGGTCCTGGCCGGAGGTGGCGAGCACGGCCCCGTCCGGCGCCTGGGCGACCGCGGTTGCGGACGTCGCCGGCATCCGGTGGGTGTGCTCCGGCAGCTGCCCGATCGTCAGGGTGTGGCTCTCCGCCCCACCCCGCTGGCCCAGGTAGTAGCCGTCGCCCACATGGACCGGGACCCGGCCGCGCAGGTCGGGAAGCGCGAAGTTCGTCCGGCCGTCGCCGCCGTACGTCGTGCCGAGCAGCGAGAACAGTGGCTGGTACAGGTTGATCGGCAGCAGCTGTCCGTCGCACAGCGCCCACCCCCTCGGGGCGAAGTTGAGGGAGAACAGCCGGATCTCGGACAGGTAGGGCTCAGACATCGGGTCCTCAGTTCGGTGCCGTGGGGCAGGTCGAGACGCCGGCGAACGTGCCGCCGCCGACGTTGGAGATCGAGACGGCAGCCCCCGGGTGGGCGTTGCTGAGGCTGAGCACCACCGAGGATGCGTTCGGGGTACCGACCATCCCGGCCACGTCGAGCACGCCGTAGTTGTGGACGAGGCGCAGGTCTCCGACCTTGTCCGGACCACCGGTCAGGAGGTTGCCCGAGGCCGACAGGCACGAGCGCCCCGTGTCCGTGATCCCGGCACCGAGCTCGACCCGGAGGGCTTCGGACGAGGTCGGGTCGGCGAGCGAGACGGTGTTCGACACGACCGTCGCGTTCACCGCCGCAGTGCCGATGGCCTCGACCGCGACGCCTCGTCCGACGCACCGGTTCACGGTGTTGTCCGCGATGCCGACCGTGAGTGCACCGGAGCCGTCCTCGGTGGAGACGAGGACGCCGTCGCCCGCGCTCGCGCAGGAGCCGGCGACGCCGTTGGTACCGATGATGTTGCGACGGACGTGCCCGGCGTACCCGGTCCCGTCGACGTTCGTGCCGATCACCGCGACGGCGGGGCCGCTGATGGACCTGATCGCGTTGTCAGCGACGTCGAAGGCGAGCGTTCCCGTGAACGGATTGCCGCCCGCGGCGAGCTGGATCCCGCGACCGCCGGCCCAGGTCGTGTTCCGGCTGATCGCCGCCCGCTGCACCGTGCCGGTGCCGCTGGAGACGACCTGGACCTGCTCGCCGACGTTGCCGGTGACGAAGCTCCCGGTGACCGTCAGGTCGACGGTCCCACCGGAGGTCGCGTGCACCCGGATGCCGTCCTTGGCCCCGGCGGCGGTGGTCCCGTAGATCCGGTTGCGCAGCAGCGACAGCGTCGTGGTGCCGCTCGAGGTCCCCGAGAACAGGTTGGTGTCCCCGGAGCCGCCGATCGCCGTGTCGGTGATCGTCACCGTGCCGGTGACGCCGGCGTACGGCGTGGCGTCGGAGCCGCCGAGGTCGACGCCGTTCTCGCCCTCGGCGTTGCCGTTCGAGCTGATGTTGCTGTTCACGACCGTGAGGCCGGCGACGTTGCGGGCGGAGATGCCGTCGTCGCCGGAACCCGTGACGCGGATCCGGGTGAACGACGGCGCCGTCGTGTTCTCCAGCGAGATGCCGGAACCGGTCGAGGCCGAGATGAGGCCGCCGGTGCAGTCGGCATCGACAGGGTTCATATTCGGGGCACCCGTGGCGGTCAGGGTGCCGCCGCACATCCCCGTCGAGTTGCCGGTCACGGTGAGCGAGCCCGACGTGCCGGTGTTCCGGAGGAGGATGCCGTTGCTTCCGCCGGAGGAGTCGATCCGCTGGAACGTGAGCCCGGCGGCACCGATGGTCGTGTTCTGGACCGTCAGCGCCGTCCCGGCGGTGGACCGCAGGGTGCTGTTCACGCCCGACACCGTGACGGTGCCACCGCCCGTGGCGCTGAAGGCGGGACCGACGCCGCTCAGCAGCACGGCCGCGAAGCTGACGGTCGCGCCGGTGTTGCCCGACAGGGCGACGCCACCGGCGGTCGCGTTCGCGGTGCTCACCGTGCGCGAGAACGCGACGGTGCCGCTCGTGCGGCCGGACACCGAGACCGCGCGTCCCGTGGCGGTCACCGCGACCGCCGAGCCGATGAGGATGTCGCCACCGGCGGCCCCGCTGATCTGCACGGCCGTGCCGCTGCCGTCCTGCCTGATCGCCGCACCGGAGGCGATGGTCGCGGTCGTCACCGAGCTCGCCCGCACGACGTCGTTGGCGCCGTCGGCGTAGAGCTCGACGCCGTCGACGGTCGAGCCGTTGGCAAGAGACACCGCGTATCCGGCGCTGGACGCGGTCAACCGCGGGCGGATGCCCGACAACAGGGTCACCCCGGGCAGGCCGGCGGAGCTGCCGAGGAGGCGCTGGTCCTGCTCGAGCGCCAGCGCACCGGTCACGTTGGAGTAGAGGAAGATCTCGTCGCCGGTCCCGTCGGCGTCGTTCACGCCGTTGAGCTGCGTGAAGCTCGGGAACGGCTCGGACGAGGTGCCGGCCGCGATGCCGCCCGCGCCGATGGAGCCGACGTACCAGACTCGGCGGTCCGCGATCGTGATGGTGACCTCGGCCGTCCCGTAGGCGTTCTGACTGTCCTTGACCTGGTAGGAGAACCGGTCCTCTCGGTTCTTCACCCCCGCGGGCGGGTAGTACATGAAGTTGCCGCCGGCGTCGAGCTCGACGACCCCGCCGAGGGCGGTCGGGATGCCGTCGTTGGCGACGATGCTGACCGTGTCGCCCGCGTCCGCGTCGGTGTCGTTGCCGGTGAGCACGGTGCCGGTCAGGGTCGTATAGGCCAGCGCGCCGCCGGTGCTGCCTGCCCCGAAGCGCGCGGTGGTGTTGCCGATCGCGCCGGTGAACGAGTCGTCCGCGGGCGTCGGTGCGTCGTTGACGTCGAGCACCGAGACGGTGACCGCGAGCTCGGTCGTGAGCGCGCCGTCGGAGACCGCGACCCGCACCTGCAGCTCCGCGTCGGTCTCGAAGTCGAGACCAGCGGCGGTCTTCAGGACGCCGGCCGAGGTGATCGTGAACTTCGCGTTGTCGGCCGAGCCGGTGCCGCTCACCAGGCTCCAGGTCAGCGCGTCGGACTCGGGGTCGGTCCCGACGATCGTGCCGACGGTCGTGTCCGCCGGCCGGTTCTCCGCGACCGAGAGTGTCGGCGGCGTGATCGACGGGGTCTCGTTGACCTGGCCTACCGTGATCGTCATCGAGGTCTCGACGCTCTCGCCCGCGGCGTCGGTCGCGCGGACGCGGATGGCGTACGACGCGGTCGTCTCGTGGTCGAACGCCGCCTTGGTGACGAGCTTGTTGCCGTCGATCTCGAACTGGGCGTCGCCCTGCACGAGCTCGAACGTCGGCTGCTGCGGCTCCGCGTCCGAGTCGACGGCCGTCAGTGTTCCGACGACGGTGCCCGCGGGCTCGTTCTCGTCCACCGACGTGGCCGACAGGTCCACCCGGGACGGGCTCTCGTTGCGGTTCGTGACGGTCACGACCACGTCACCGGTGTAGGTGGTCGTGTCGCCGTCGGAGACCGCGACGCGGATCGTCACCTCCGGCGTCGTCTCGAAGTCGAGCGCGCCGGTGGTGGTGACCTGGCCCGCGGCGCTGACGGTGAACGCCCCGGCACCGTCGACGAGGGAGTACACCACCGGGTCCTGGCCGTCGACGTCGACGATGTCGAGCCAGCCGACCTCGGTGCCGGCGGCCTGGTTCTCGGCGATCGATCCGCCGGACCGGAAGATCAGCCCGGTGGGCCGGTCGTCGGCATCGACGACGTCCAGCGTGAACACCTGCACGTGACTGAGGCCGCCGGAGTCGGTGACGCGGATCCGCAGCGACAGGGTCGGCTGGGTCTCGAAGTCGAACGCGGCGATCGCGCGCAGCGTCGTGCCGGAGATCTCGAACGACCCGTTGGCGCCGTCGCCGGGGCCGCTGACGAGGGCGTAGGTCATGGTCCCGCCGTCGGGGTCGCTCGCCGAGAGCGTGCCGACGTCCTGGGCGGCGACGTTCTCGTCGACCTCGTCCCCGGACAGCGAGATCGCGGTCGGCGCCTCGTTGACGTCGTCGACGGTGATCGTGAACGTCTTCTCGACGTGGACCCCGGCCTCGTCGGTCGAGCGCACGAGCACCTCGCGCGTCGGCTGGGTCTCGTGGTCGAACGGTCCTGCGCTCCGCAGCTCGTCGCCGACGACCACGAACTCGTCGTTGTCGGCCTCGCCGTCGGGCAGCGAGTAGGTGTGGCTGTCGCCCGCGTCCTGGTCCGAGGTGGACAGCGTGCCGATGGCACGCGCGGCGGCGTTCTCGGCGATGCTCGCGTGCGCGAGCGAGACGCCGCTCGGCGCGTCGTTCGCGTCGGTCACCGTGACCGTCAGCGTCGCGGACGCCGTCTCGTCACCGTCGGTGACCTCGACCTCGATCGAGTAGCTGTCCTCGCCCTCGAAGTCGAAGCTGTCGAGCGCGTAGACGCCACCGGCGACGATCGAGAAGTGCTCGCTGTCCAGGCCGTCGACGAGCGCGTACGTCAGCGCGTCGCCGGCGTCGGGGTCGCTCGCCGAGAGCGTGCCGACCAGCGTGCCGGGCGCCTGGTTCTCGGCGATGCTCGACGGGCTGAGCGACGGCTGCGACGGTGCCTCGTTCACGTCGTCGACGTGGATGGTCAAGACGGCCTCGGTGAACCGGGCCGGCGTGCCGGAGTCCGTGACGCGGACCCGGATCGAGTACGTCGCCTTCGTCTCGTGGTCGAATGCCGCGGAGGTCCGCAGCGTGGTGCCGTCGACCTCGAAGAGGTGGTTGTCGTCAGCACCGTTCCCCGCGACGAGCGTGTAGCTCAGGGTGTCCCCGCCGTCGGGATCGGTGGCGGTGAGCTGGCCGACCGCGGCCCCGGTGGCGAGGTTCTCCTCGACGGTGTCGTCGTTGATGCCCGGGGCGGACGGCGCCTCGTTGACGTTCTGAACCGCGATCACGAAGGTGCCTTCGACGCGCTCGCCGCCGGCGTCCTCGGCGCGCACCTCGACGGTGTGCGACGTCGCGACCTCGTGGTCGAGGCCGGCCGCGGTGACCAGCTCGTCGCCGTCGACGGCGAACCGGCCGGCGGCGTCGTCGAGCAGCGTGTAGGTGATCGGGTCGCTCAGGTCGGGGTCGTCGGTCGACAGGGTGCCGACCACGGCGCCGACCACCGCGTCCTCGGCCACGGTGCTGCTGGAGAGGTCCAGCCGGGTCGCTGCCTCGTTCTTGTTGACGACGGCGACGGCCAGGACCGACTCGATGAACCGGCCTTCGGAGTCGGTGGCGCGCACGCGCACCGAGCGGCCCGCGTCGCTCTCGTAGTCGAACGACTCGGTCGTGAGCAGGTCAGTGCCCTGGATGCGGAACGCAGCGTTGTCGTCGTCGCCGGTGCCGGTCACGAGAGCGAACTGAACGCCGCCAGCGTCCGCGCCCGTCGCCGCGAGTGCGCCGACGAGGGTGCCGGCCGGCTCGTTCTCCCGCACCGACGACGGCGACAGCGTGACCCCGGTCGGCGCCTCGGGCGCATCGCTCACGCGCACCGTGACCGGCTGCTCGTAGGCGAGACCGGCCTTGTCGGTGACCCGCACGCGGACCACGAGCTCCGAGCGCGACTCGAAGTCGGCCGGCGTGCTCAGGTCGAGCCGGTTGCCGCTGATCGCGAACATCGCGTTGTCGCGGCCGCCCGCGACCAGGCTGAACGTGTGCTGCTCGTCCGCGTCCTGGTCGGTGGCGGTCAGCGTGCCGACCAGACCGGTGACGCCCTCGCGGACGGTGCTGGGAGAGAGCGTGATCCCGGTCGGGGCGTCGGGCGCGTCGGTGACCGCGACGGCGAGGTCCTTCTCGAAGGATCCGCCCGCGCCGTCGTCGGTGCGGACCCGGACGCCCAGGGCACTGGCCTGCTCGAAGTCGAACGGCGCGACCGTGCGCAGCTGGTCGCCGACGATGCTGAAGAGCGGGTTCGCGTTCGGCACGCCGGCCTCGGTGACCAGCGTGTAGGTGTGCGCGTCGCCCGCGTCGGGGTCGGTGCTGCCGAGTCGACCGACGAGGGTGCCGGCGGGCGCGTTCTCGGGGACCGCGGAGGCGTCGAGGCTCACGTCGGTCGGCGGCCGGTTCTCCTCGGCGTCGGTGACGGTGAGGTCGTACGTCGCGGCGCGCGTCAGGCCGAGCAGGTCGGTGACCTGGACCCGGACCCGGTAGTCCGTGCGGGTCTCGAAGTCGAGCGGGGCCGCGGTGACCAGAGCGCCGTCGACCACCTGGAACGTGTCGACGTCACCACCGATCACCTGGTAGGTCATCCGGTCCGCGGTGTCCTGGTCGTCGGCGGTCAGCGTGCCGACCGCGGTCCCGACGGGCACGCCCTCGGGGACCGAGGTGTCGGAGAGCTCCGGCGCGTCGGGGCGGTGGTTGCGCGACTCGAGCGCGGTGCCCTTCTTGCACTGGCCGGGACGGTCGATCACGCGGAGCGCGCCACGCCCCGGCGCGGCGCAGAACCACGCGCCGTCGTTGTTCGGCACCAGCAGCCCGCGCCGGACCCGGAGCCGCTCGGCCACGGAGACCCGGACCCGCTCCTCGTCACGCGCACAGGCGCCGGACGGCACGCGCAGCGACTGGTCACCGCGGTCGACGCACACCACCTCGAGGACGCCGCGGCCCTTCTTCTGCGGCCCGCGGGCCTCGGCCGGGGACACCCCGACGATGGTGAGCAGGCAGGCGACGACGACGATCGGGATCGCTCCCGAGACCAGCTTCCGCAACGAATCCCCCGTGATCGACAGACGGCGCGCTCAGCCTGCCACCCTCTACGGAGGTAGATGGTCCGAATGGGGGAATTCGTCAGACCTTGTTCGCTGTGAGGTCACGCACGTCGGCGTAGCGCTCCCGCACGAACGGCGTCGCCGCGACCTCGGTCCGGACCACGTCCGCGAGCGGCCACGCCGGCGGCTCGGCGGTGCCGGCGAGCACCCACGCGGCCTGCCGCGCCGCACCGCGGGCGACGTACTCCCCCGGCTGCGGGACGGAGACCGGCAGCCCCAGCACCGCCGACGCGATCTCGCGCACCGCCTCGGAGCGGGCGGCGCCGCCGACCATGACGACCCGCTCGACCGGGGTGCCGAGCGCGCGGACCGCGTCCAGCCCGTCGGCCAGGCCGCAGATCATGCCCTCGACGAACGCGCGGGCGAGGTAGGCCGGGTTCGCGGTCTCGAGCCGCAGCCCGTGGACCGCGCCGGTGGCGTCCGGCTTGTTGGGGGTGCGCTCGCCCTCGAGGTACGGCACCAGCACGAGGCCGCCCGCGCCGGCGGGGGCCGACAGCGCGAGCTCGGAGAGCCCTGCGTGGTCGGTGCCGAGCAGGCGCGCGGCGGCGTCGAGGACCCGGGCGGCGTTCATGGTGGCGACCAGCGGCAGGAACCGGCCGGTCGCGTCGGCGAACCCGGCCACCGCCCCGCTCACGTCGCCGACCGGCTCGTCCGCGACCGCGCAGGCCACCCCGGACGTGCCGATCGAGATGATCACGTCGCCGGTCACCGCACCGAGGCCGAGGGCCGCGGCGGCGTTGTCGCCGGTGCCCGGGCCGAGCGGCTGGCCGGCCGGCGTGTGGGCGGCGACCTCGGCGGGTGCGACCACGCGCGGCAGCACGGCGTCGTGCCCGAGGCCGAGCTCGAGCAGGTCGCGGCGGTACTCACCGGTCGTCGGCGACCAGTAGCCGGTCCCGCTCGCGTCGCCGCGGTCGGTGACCAGCGTGTCGAGGGACTCGGCCCCGGAGAGCTTCCAGGTGAGCCAGTCGTGCGGCAGGCAGACGGCGGCGACGCGCGCGGCGTTCTCGGGCTCGTGGTCGCGCAGCCAGCGCAGCTTGGTGACCGTGAAGGACGCCACCGGCACGAGGCCGACGGCGTCGATCCAGGCCTGCGGCCCACCCAGCTCGTCGATCAGGTCGAGGGCTGCCTGCGCGGAACGGGTGTCGTTCCAGAGCAGCGCCGGGCGCACGACCGCGCCGTGCTCGTCGAGGCAGACCATGCCGTGCTGCTGCCCGCCGACTGCGATCGCGGCGACGTCGTCGAGCCCTCCGGCGGCCGCGATCGCCTGCTGGAGCGCGTCCCACCAGGCGTCCGGGTGCACCTCGGTGCCCTCCGGATGGGGCGCGGAACCGCTGCGTACCAGCTCGCCGGTGTCGGCGTCGCAGACGACGACCTTGGAGGACTGGGTGGACGAGTCGATCCCCGCTACGAGCGCCATGGTCGGGATTCTGACAGTCTTCGCGCATGCGCGACCCGTCGGGACACAACCTGGTCCTCAGCAACGCCCACTACCGCGCCGAGGTGGTCACCGTCGGCGCCACCCTCCGCTCGCTGACCCACGAGGGCCGGGACGTCGTCGCGGGCTGGCCGGTCGGCGAGATCAACCCGCAGTACCGCGGCTGGGTGATGATGCCGTTCCCGAACCGGATCGCCGACGGCGTCTGGGAGCACGAGGGCACGACGTACCAGCTGGCGCTGACCGAGCCGGCGCGTGGCCACGCGCTGCACGGCCTCACCGGCTGGGTGGAGTGGGAGGTCGTCCACCACGACGACACCCGCGCGTCGCTGCGCTACGAGCTGCCGCCGCAGACGGGCTACCCGTTCGCGCTCGACCTGACCGCCGACTACGTGCTCGGCGACGACGGGCTGCGCTGCACGCTGGGGGCGACGAACGCCGGCACCACCGCGGCGCGGTACGGCACCGGGCACCACCCGTACGTCACGCTCGACCGCAGGCTCGACGACCTCGTCCTGACGATGGAGGCGGCGACGTACTGCCCGATGGACGGGCGGTGCCTGCCCGAGGCGCCCGAGCCGGTCGACGGCACGGCGTACGACTTCCGCGGCGGGCGCGCCATCGGCGACGTCGTGCTCGACCACCCGTTCACCGACCTGGCGTCGAACGTCGTGACCCTCGCCGACCCGGACTCGGGGCAGCGGGTGCGGATGGAGCTCGGCGACGGCTTCGGCTGGGTCCACCTGTTCAGCTCCGACCCGCACGAGGGCGCGCAGCACCGCGCCACCCTCGGGCTGGAGCCGATGACCTGTCCCCCGGAGGCGTTCAACTCCGGGACCGACCTGGTCGTGCTCCAGCCCGGCGAGACGCACCAGGCGTGGTTCCTGCTCGGGTGCTAGCTCGTGATCGCGCCGTGGGCCGCTGACTGCACGATCTTGGCGTACTTGCCGAGCACACCGCGCGTGTACTTCGGCGGCAGCGGCTCCCACCCGACCTTGCGCTGCTCCCAGTCGTCGCCGGCGGGCTCGATCTCGAGCAGCCGGTTCGCGACGTCGAGGGTGATGGTGTCGCCGTCGCGCACGAACGCGATCGGCCCGCCGTCCACGGCCTCGGGAGCGATGTGGCCGACGCACAGGCCCGTCGTACCGCCGGAGAAGCGTCCGTCGGTGATCAGCAGGACGTCCTTGCCGAGGCCGGCGCCCTTGATCGCGCCGGTGATCGCGAGCATCTCGCGCATGCCCGGGCCGCCCTTGGGTCCCTCGTAGCGGATGACCACGACGTCGCGCGGCTCGATCTCCCCGCGCTCGAGGGCGTCCATCGCGGCGCGCTCGCCGTCGAACACGCGGGCGGTGCCGGTGAACACGGAGTCGTCGAAGCCGGCGGTCTTCACGACCGCGCCCTCCGGAGCCAGCGAGCCCTTGAGGATCGTGAGGCCGCCGGTCTTGTGGATCGGGCGGTCGAGCCTGCGGATCACGTCGTCGTCGAGGTCCGGCGGCGCGAGCTGCTCGAGGTTCTCCGCCATCGTCTTGCCGGTCACCGTGAGGCAGTCGCCGTGCATGAGGCCGGCGTCGAGCAGCGCCTTCATCACGACGGGGATGCCGCCGATCTTGTCGACGTCGTTCATCACGTAGCGGCCGAACGGCTTGAGGTCGGCGAGGTGCGGGACCTTGTCGCCGACCCGGTTGAAGTCGTCGATGGTGAGGTCGACGTCGGCCTCGCGGGCCATCGCGAGCAGGTGGAGCACGGCGTTGGTGGAGCCGCCGAGGGCCATCACCACGGTGATCGCGTTCTCGAACGCCTCCTTGGTCATGATCTGGCGGGCGGTGATGCCGTGCCGGAGCAGGTTGACCACGGCCTCACCGGAGCGGTGCGCGAACCCGTCGCGGCGGCGGTCCACCGCCGGCGGCGCGGCGGAGCCGGGCAGCGACATGCCGATCGCCTCGGCGACCGCGGCCATCGTGTTCGCGGTGTACATGCCACCGCACGCACCCTCGCCGGGGCAGATCGCCCGCTCGATGCGGTCGACCTCCTCGCGGGTGATCTTGCCGGCCAGGCACGCGCCGACCGCCTCGAAGGCGTCGATGATCGTGACGTCGTTGCCGTCCACCTGGCCGGGCATGATCGAGCCGGCGTACAGGAAGACGCTGGCGAGGTCGAGGCGCGCGGCGGCCATCATCATGCCGGGCAGGGACTTGTCGCAGCCGGCCAGCAGCACCGACCCGTCGAGGCGCTCGGCCATCATCACGGTCTCGACGGAGTCGGCGATGACCTCGCGCGACACCAGCGAGAAGTGCATGCCCTCGTGGCCCATCGCGATGCCGTCCGACACCGAGATCGTGCCGAACTCGAGCGGGTAGCCGCCCGCCGCGTGCACGCCGTTCTTCACCGCCTTGGCCAGACGGTCGAGTGACAGGTTGCACGGGGTGATCTCGTTCCAGCTCGACGCGACGCCGATCTGCGGCTTCGCGAAGTCCTCGTCACCCATGCCGACCGCGCGCAGCATGCCGCGCGCGGCGGCGCGCTCGAGACCGTCGGTGACGTCGCGGGAGCGGGGCTTGATGTCAGGTGTGGACTCCGTCATGGACTCAGGCTAGAGGCTCACCGCGATCCGCATACCCTGTGCAGCATGCCGATCCTCCGCTCCGCAACGTCGACCTCGGGCCGCAACATGGCCGGCGCCCGCGCCCTGTGGCGCGCGACCGGGATGACGGACTCGGACTTCGGGAAGCCGATCGTGGCGATCGCGAACTCGTTCACGGAGTTCGTGCCCGGCCACGTGCACCTGCGCGACCTGGGGAAGATCGTCGCCGAGCAGGTCGCCGAGGCCGGTGGCGTCGCCAAGGAGTTCAACACGATCGCCGTCGACGACGGCATCGCGATGGGCCACGCCGGGATGCTGTACTCCCTGCCCAGCCGTGAGCTGATCGCCGACGCCGTCGAGTACATGGTCAACGCGCACTGCGCGGACGCGCTCGTCTGCATCTCGAACTGCGACAAGATCACGCCCGGCATGCTGATGGCTGCGCTCCGGCTCAACATCCCGGTGGTGTTCGTGTCCGGCGGGCCGATGGAGGCCGGCAAGACCGAGGCGATCGAGGGCATCGTCCACTCCAAGCTCGACCTGGTCGACGCGATGGTGCTGGCCGTCAACGACGCCGTCACCGACGAGCAGCTCGACATCGTCGAGCGCTCCGCGTGCCCCACCTGCGGCTCGTGCTCGGGGATGTTCACCGCGAACTCGATGAACTGCCTCACCGAGGCGATCGGCCTGTCCCTGCCCGGGAACGGCTCGACCCTCGCCACCCACAGCGCCCGCCGCGCCCTCTTCGAGGAGGCCGGTCGCGTGGTCGTCGACCTGGCCAAGCGCTACTACGAGGACGACGACGAGTCGGTCCTGCCGCGCAACATCGCCACCCACGAGGCGTTCGAGAACGCCTTCGCGCTGGACGTCGCGATGGGCGGCTCGACCAACACCGTGCTGCACCTGCTCGCGGCCGCGCGCGAGGCCGGCATGACGTTCTCGGTCGACGACATCGACGCGGTCTCGCGCCGGGTGCCGTGCCTGTCCAAGGTCGCCCCGAACACGCCGAAGTACCACATGGAGGACGTCCACCGCGCCGGCGGCATCCCGGCGCTGCTGGGCGAGCTCAACCGCGGCGGCATGCTCAACACCGGCGTCCACGCGGTGCACAGCCCGTCGCTGCAGCAGTGGCTCGACGAGTGGGACATCCGCGGCGGGAAGGCCAGCCAGACCGCGCTCGACCTGTTCCACGCCGCTCCCGGTGGTGTGCGCACGACCGAGGCGTTCTCCACCGACAACCGGTGGAGCTCCCTGGACACCGACGCGGCCGAGGGCTGCATCCGCGACGTCGAGCACGCCTACACCCGCGACGGCGGGCTCGCGATCCTCAAGGGCAACCTCGCCGAGGACGGCTGCGTCGTGAAGACCGCGGGCGTGCCCGAGGAGATCTGGACGTTCACCGGCACCGCGATCGTCTTCGAGAGCCAGGACGACGCGGTCGCCGGGATCCTGTCCAAGCAGGTCAAGGCCGGCCAAGTGGTGGTCATCCGCTACGAGGGCCCCAAGGGCGGCCCCGGCATGCAGGAGATGCTCTACCCCACGTCGTACCTCAAGGGTCTGGGCCTCGGCCAGCAGTGCGCGCTGCTCACCGACGGCCGCTTCTCCGGCGGCACGTCCGGCCTGTCGATCGGCCACGTCTCCCCCGAGGCTGCGGGCGGCGGCACGATCGCGCTCGTCGAGGACGGCGACACGATCACCATCGACATACCGAACCGCTCGATCGTCCTCGACGTCGACCCGCTCGTCCTCGACCAGCGCCGGGCCGCCCAGGAGAAGCGCGACAAGCCGTTCACCCCGGTCGACCGCGACCGGCCGGTGTCGGCGGCCCTGCGGGCCTACGCCCTGATGGCCACCGCGGCCTCCGACGGGGCGTACCGGCTCGTCCCGGAGTGAGCTGAGCCCTTGGACGAAGCACTGACGGGAGGGAACTCCTCTGCCGGCGTCGTCCGCGTCGGGGACACGGTCCGCAAGCCGTGGCTCCCGACGACCGACCTGACCGTCGGGTACATGCGCTCGTTGCGGGACCGAGGCATCGACGTCCCCGAACCACGCGGCCGCGACCAGCACGGACGGTTGGCCGTCGAGTACGTGCCCGGCACCGTCGCGATCGACCTCCTGCCACTCGACGACTCCCTGCTCGGCCGGATCGGCGCCCTCGTCCGCGCCATTCACGACGCGAGTGCCGACCTGCCCGTCCCCGACGCATGGCCGGTCCTGCTGCCGGCGGTCCGCCCGGACCTGCTGTGCCACAACGACCTCGCGACCTGGAACCTGGTCATCGACGGCGAGCGCCTGGTCTTCATCGACTGGGACGGCTCCGGCCCGAGCACGCGGCTGTGGGACCTGGCGTACGCCGCGATCTCGTTCGGCGGGCTGTTCGCCGGCGAGGACCCCGAACGTGCCGGCGCCCGCTTGGCCGCGTTCGTCGAGGGCTACGGCGCCGACGCCCACCTGCGCTCCGCACTACCGACCACGATGGCGCAGCGCGCACTGGCGATGCACGACCTGCTTCGCAGCTCCCACGAGTCGGGCGTGGAACCCTGGGGATCGATGTACCTGGGGGGACACGGAGCGCACTGGAGCGCCGCCGCGGGCTTCATCGCCCAGCACGAGCGCACCTGGACCGAAGCTCTGATCTGACCCCGCGACTGATGCCCCGCCGGCCGTGGTCGGCGGGGTGGTGGTCAGTGGGTATGTCGGTCGGTGTCGACGAGGTAGGTGTGGCCGTGGGGGCTGGTCCACACGAAGGTGGTGGGGCCGATGCGGTGGTAGGTCCAGGTGGTGTGGGTCTTGAGGCGGTGGTGTCCGCGGCACAGGGGGGCGAGATTCACTGTCTCGGTGCGACCGGTCGGGTACTCGGTGATGTGGTCGGTGTCGGCGGTGCGTGAGGGGCGGCTGCAGGTGGGGAACACGCAGGTCGGGAACGTCAGCGTGAGCCGTCCTGAGTTATCCGGACAGGGTGGTTGTGGTGATCATGCCGCTGGCTGGGTGGCGG